>NZ_LFYT02000004.1 GCF_001270065.2 Limnohabitans planktonicus II-D5 | reverse complement strand
TCTGCAGCCACCGTGGTGCTGAGCACTTCGCCTGTGCCGGGCATGGTCACTTGAATCACGTCGTCCTTGCTGCCCGTGCCGCTGATCGTGGGCATGTCGATACGGGTCAGGCGGTCTGACAACGCGCCGCTGTTGCTCGCGTCATCGAGCTTGACTGTGAAGCTCGGTGCTTGGGTGTCCACTGCGTACGTGGCTGTAGCTACCGTGCCTGCGTTGCCCGCTTCGTCGGTGTAGGCCGTGCCCAGGCTCAGCGTGTTGCTGGCCGCTTCGGTGTCTGTTGCTGGCGTGAAGGTGGCTGTCCAGATCAGGCCGTCTGTGCTGGCGGTGAATGTGCTCAAGGCTCCGTTGGGCGCTGTGATG
The DNA here is from genome assembly GCF_001270065.2 of Limnohabitans planktonicus II-D5. Taxonomy (GTDB): domain Bacteria; phylum Pseudomonadota; class Gammaproteobacteria; order Burkholderiales; family Burkholderiaceae_C; genus Limnohabitans_A; species Limnohabitans_A planktonicus. Next base: position 292,680 of record NZ_LFYT02000004.1, on the reverse strand, counting down.
TCCGCGTTGCTGAAGTCTTTGACTTTTTCGCTGAAGGTGATGGTCACCGTGGCGCTCTCGCCTGCTTTGAGCGCGTTGTCGCTCAGGGCGATGCTGGCCGTGGGTGCTTTGAGGTCTATCGCGTAGTTGGCGCTGCTGGTGCTGGCGCCTTGGTTGCCCGCCACGTCGGTGTAGCTGTTGGCCACGCTCATGACGTTGCTGGCGTCTGCCGTGCCCGCTGTGGGCGTGAAGCTGCCCACCCAGGTCTTGCCGCCGTCGGTGGTGGCCAGGGTGCTCAGCGTGCCGTTTTCTACAGCCACGTCGGTGTTGCCAAAGCCGGTGACTTTTTCGCTGAAGACGATGGTCACTTGTGCGCTCTCGCCTGCCGTGAGCGCGCTGTCGCTCAGGGTGATCGTGGCCGTGGGGCCTTGGGTGTCTACCGCGTAGTTGGCACTCGATGCGGCTGCGCCTGCGTTAGCGGCCAGGTCGCTGTAGGCGCCGGGGTTGACGCTGATGCTGTTGGCGGCCACTTCCACATTGGCGTTGGGCGTGAACGTCGCGGTCCAGGTGGTGCCGCCGTCGGTGCTGGCCAGGGTGCTCAGGGTGCCGTTGGGCGCTGTCACGTCGGCGTTGCTGAAGTCTTTGACCGCTTCGCTGAAGGTGATGGTCAGCTGGGCGCTTTGTCCGGCCGTGAGGCTGGTCATCGGCGCACCTTGGGCGTCTTGGAGGGTGACCACGGCCGAGGGGGCCTTGGTGTCTACGCTGTAGTTGCCGCTGGTGCCCACGGCTCCAGCGTTGCCGATCAGGTCGCTGTAGGTGTTGGCCAGCGTGATGACGTTGGTGGTGTCTTCAAGGTTGACGCTGGGCGTGTAGGTGCCGGTCCAGACGATGCCGTCGGTGCTGACCAAGGTGCCCAATGTGCCGTTTTGCACCGTGACATCCGCGTTGCCAAAGTCTTGCACTTTCTCGCTGAAGGTGATGGTCAGCGTGGTGGTCTCGCCCGCTTGCAGGGCTTCGTCGACCAGTTTGATCGTGGCCGTGGGCGCTTTGGTGTCCAGGCTGTAGTTGCCGCTCGTGCCTGCGGTGCCCACGTTGCCTGCAGTGTCGTTGTAGGTGGCCGACAGTTGCACCAGGTTGCTGGTGTCTTCGATGCTGCTGTGGGCCAACAGCGTGGCCGTCCAGGTCAGGCCGTCGTCGGCTGTGGCCAGGTTGCTCAGGCTGGCGTTGTCGGCCACCAGATCGCCCACATCAAAGGCGATGACTTTTTCTGAGAAGCGGATGGTGACGGTGGCGCTGTCGCCTGCTTTGAGCAGTGTTTTGTCCAGCGCGATGCTTTGCACTTGCGGCGCAGAGGTGTCCACGCTGTAGCTGCGGCTGGCCGAGGTGCTGGCTTGGTTGCCTGCGGCATCGCTGGCGTTGAGCAGCACTTCCAGTGTTTTGTCCGAATCGGCCACCAGGTCGGCCGTGTCGATGCTGATGTTGTAGCTGCCCACGGCGTTGACGGTGCCGCTGAAGGTGTGGCCGTTCACGGCAATTTGCACCAGATCGCCTTCGCTGGCCCCCAGTGCAGCGCCAGTGATGGTGGTTTGCAGGTGGGCCGCATCGGCCGGGCCCACGGCATCGTCTCCGCCTATGGCCGTGATGCTGACGGTGGGCACGGGTTTGCCGGTGTCCACCGTGAAGCTGAAGACGGTGGGGGTGCTGGTGTTGTTGGCTTTGTCGGTTTGGCGCACTTGCACGGTGTTGGCGCCTTCTTGTGCCGTGAAGGTGCTGCTCCAGGTGCTGCCGTCGGTGCTGTATTCGACCAAGGCGTCTGTTTCGATGAGCCCAATGTTCAGGTTGCCTACGGTGCTGATTTTGTCGCTTTGGCTGCGTCCGGTGTCGCACAGCAAGCTGACGGCGGGTGAGGCCACGGTTTTGTCGATGACCACCGCCAGGTTGATGGTGGCGTCTACCGCGTTGCCCGCTTGCAAGGTGCGTTCGATTTGCACATTGCCCGAGGCAATGGCCAGCGTGGGCGTGACGGACCACAGGCCGTTGTTGTCGACCACGGTGGTGAGCACTTCGCCGGTGCCGGGCATGGTCACTTTGATGCGGTCGCCTTCTGAGCCGCTGCCGGTGATGGTGGGGGTGTCGTAATAAGTGCTCAGGTCCGTCAGGGCGCCGCTGTTGCTGTTGTTGTCCAGACCTGCGGTGAAGGTGCCTGCTTTGGTGTTGAGCACAAATCGGAGGACGTCGGAGACGGCGATGTTGCCCGCCGCGTCCCGGACCCGTGCGTAGACGGTGTTGCTGCCCTCTATGGCGCTGTAGGTGTTGGTCCAGCTGCTGGCGTTGGTGCTGTATTCGACCACGGCACCGGCTTCTATGGCCGAGCCGGTGGCGCTTCCAGGGACGTTCAGGCTGGCGTCGATGGTGACCAGGTCACCCGGGGTGCCGGTGTCGCAGGCCAGGGTCAGGATCGGTTTGACGATGAAGGTGTCCACGGTGAACACCAGTTGGCTGGCCGCGCCGGTGTTGCCTGCGGCATCGACCACGCGTGCGTAGACGGTGTTGCTGCCCTCGCCCGCGGCAAAGGTGCTGCCCCAGGCTGAGCCGTTGGTACTGTATTGGAGCGTGGCACCGGCTTCCAGGGAGGATGCGGTGAGGTTGCCGGTTTGAGTGATTTTGTCGGTGCCGAGTGCGCCGCTGTCGCACACCAAGCCCAACACGGGCGCATCGGGCGCTTGGGTGTCCAGGGTGAAGCTGTAGGTGGCCACAGCACCGGTGTTGCCTGTGGCGTCCGTCACTCGCACTTTGACGTTGTTCACGCCTTCGGCCGCTGCAAAGGTGGTGGCCCAGTTCACGCCGTTGGTGCTGTATTCGAGCTGACCGCCTGCTTCTACGCTGCTGAGGCTCAGGGTGCCTGTGTTGGTGATCTTGTCTGTGCCAGAGCCCGTGATGCTGCCGCTGTCGCACACCAGGCCGACGGTGGGCGCTGTGGGGGCTGCGCTGTCCAGGGTGAAGCTCAGGCTGGATGCCTCACTGACATTGCCTGCCTGGTCGGTGACGCGCACGCTGACCGTGTTGGCGCCTTCTGCGGCTGTGAAGGTTGTGCCCCAGGTGGTGCCGTTGGTGCTGTATTCCAGCGTGGCTCCGGCTTCGGCGACTACGTTGATGTTGCCGTTGTTCGTGAGTTTGTCAGCGCCTTGGCTGCCGCTGTCGCACACCAGGGTGAGCACGGCCGGGGTGGGCGCTGTGCTGTCCAGGGTGAAGCTGTAGTCTTGGGTGCGCTGGTTGCCTGCGGCGTCCATGACGCGCACTTTGACGGTGTTCAGGCCTTCGGCTGCTGTGTAGGTGCTGGTCCAGGTGGTGCCATTGGTGCTGTAGTTGATGTCCGCTCCGGCTTCTGCGCCGGTGATGACCAAGGTGGCGTCGCGGCTGAGTTTGTCGCCTGTGGTGCCGCTGTCGCAGCTCAAGGAGACTGTGAAGGCGCTGGTCTGGCTGTCCAGCGTGAAGCTGAAGGCGCTGGAGGTAGCCACATTACCTGCGGCGTCGGTGGCGCGCACTTGCACGGTGTTGGCACCTTCTAATGCTGCATATGTGCTGGTCCAGGTGCTGCCGTTGGTGCTGTACTCCAGCTGACTGTCGCTGTCTGCGCTGACACTGAAGGCGCTGTTGCTGGTGACTTTGTCGGTTGCGCTCGATCCGCTGTCGCTGATCAGGCTGATCACGGGGGTGGCGATGCTGGCGTCGATTTGCAGCGTCAGTGTTTTTGCCGCACTCACCACGCCTGCGGCGTTGCTTGCGGTCACGCTCACGGTGCCGCTGGCCACATCGGTGCTGGCGGTCACGCTCCACTTGCCATCAGCGGCCACCGTCGTGCTCAGGATCTCGCCTGTGCCGGGCATGGTGACTTGGATGATGTCACCCTCTGTGCCGGTGCCGCTGATCGTGGGGGTCAGGTCCTGGGTCAATAAATCTGTTGGGCTGCCGCTGTTGCTGGACAGGTCCAGTTGGGCGGTGAACACCGCGCCTGCTGCATTCAGTGTGAAGCTCAGTGTGTCCGAGGTGGCCACATTGCCTGCTGCGTCTGTCACTTTGAGGGTCACGCTGTTGGTGCCCTCCACGGCTGTGAAGCTGCTGGTCCAGGTTTGGCCATCGGTGCTGTACTGCACCTGCGCGTCGCTGTCCACGTTGTTCAGGTTCAGCGCGCCGTTGCGGGTGATGCCGTCGCTGTTGCTGGTGCCGCTGTCGCAGGCCAGCGCCACGGTGGGTTTGCTAATGACCGTGTCCAGCGTGAAGCTCAGGGTGCTGGCTGCGCCTGCATTACCCGCAGCATCAATGACCCGCGCCTTGACGGTGTTGCTGCCTTCGGCGGCTGTGAAGGTGGTGCCCCAGCCGACGCCGTCTGTGCTGTATTGCAGCGTGGCACCCACTTCCAAGGTCGTGACGCTGTAGCGGCCATCGCTGGTGATCTTGTCGGTGCCGAGTGCACCGGTGTCGCACACCAGGACCAACACGGGCGCATCGGGCGCTTGGGTGTCCAGGGTGAAGCTGTAGTTGGTGACTGCGCCCAGATTGCCTGCAGCATCGGTCACGCGCACTTGCACGTTGTTGGAGCCTTCAGCCGCTGCAAAGGTGGTGGCCCAGTTCACGCCGTTGGTGCTGTATTCGAGCTGACCGCCTGCTTCTACGCTGCTCAGGCTCAGGGTGCCGATGTTGCTGAGTTTGTCTGTCCCTGCACCTGTACTGCTGCCGCTGTCGCACACGAGGCCCACGGTGGGCGCTGTGGGGGCTGCGCTGTCCAGGGTGAAGCTCAGGCTGGAGGTAGCGCTGACGTTGCCTGCTTGGTCGGTCACGCGCACGCTCACCGTGTTAGCGCCTTCGCTGGCTGCAAAGGTGCTGCCCCAGGTGGTGCCGTTGGTGCTGTATTCCAGTGTGGCACCGACTTCGGCGGCCACGTTGATGTTGCCGTTGTTCGTGAGCTTGTCGCCCAACTGGCTACCGCTGTCGCACACCAGGGTGAGCACGGCCGGGGTGGGCGCTGTGCTGTCCAAGGTAAAGCTGTAGTCTTGGGTGCGCTGGTTGCCTGCGGCGTCCATGACGCGGACTTTGACGTTGTTCAGGCCTTCGGCTGCTGTGTAGGTGCTGGTCCAGGTGGTGCCGTTGGTGCTGTATTCCACGCTGGCACCGGCTTCTGCGCCGGTGATGACCAGGGTGGCGTCTCGGCTGAGTTTGTCGCTGGCCGTGCCGCTGTCGCAGCTGAGCGCTACCGTGAAGGCACTGGTTTGGCTGTCCAGGGTGAAGCTGAAGGCAGCCGAGGTGGCCACGTTGCCTGCGGCATCGGTGGCGCGCACTTGCACGGTGTTGGCCCCCTCTGCGGCTGCAAAGGTGGTGGCCCACGTTGTGCCGTTGGTGCTGTATTCCAGCAGGCTGTCGCTGTCTGCGCTGACGGCGAATGTGCCGTTGCTGGTGACTTTGTCTGTTGCGCTCGATCCGCTGTCGCTGATCAGGCTGATCACGGGGGTCGTGATGCTGGCGTCGATTTGCAGCGTCAGTGTCTTGGCCGCACTCACCACGCCTGCGGCGTTGCTTGCGGTCACGCTCACGGTGCCGCTGGCCACATCGGTGCTGGCGGTCACGCTCCACTTGCCATCAGCGGCCACCGTCGTGCTCAGGATCTCGCCTGTGCCGGGCATGGTGACTTGGATGATGTCACCCTCTGTGCCGGTGCCGCTGATCGTGGGGGTCAGGTCTTGGGTCAGCAGATCGGTCTGGCTGCCGCTGTTGCTGGACAGGTCCAGTTGGGCGGTGAAGACCGCGTCTGCTGCGTTCAGTGTGAAGCTCAGTGTGTCCGAGGTGGCCACGTTGCCCGCTGCGTCCGTGACCTTGAGGGTCACGCTGTTGGTGCCCTCCACCGCTGTGAAGCTGCTGGTCCAGGTTTGGCCGTCGGTGCTGTACTGCACCTGCGCGTCGCTGTCGATGTGGTTCAGGTTCAGCGCGCCGCTGCGGGTGATGCCGTCGCTGTTGCTGGTGCCGCTGTCGCAGGCCAGCGCCACGGTGGGTTTGGAGATAACAGTGTCCAGTGTGAAGCTCAGGGTGCTGGCTGCGCCTGCGTTGCCTGCTGCGTCGATGACCCGCGCCTTGACGGTGTTGCTGCCTTCTGCTGCTGTGAAGGTGGTGCCCCACCCAACGCCGTCTGTGCTGTATTGGAGTGTGGCACCCACTTCCAAGGTCGTGACGGTGTAGCGGCCATCGCTGGTGATCTTGTCGGTGCCGAGTGCACCGCTGTCGCACACCAGGCCAAGGACGGGCGCAACGGGCGCTTGGGTGTCCAGTGTGAAGCTGTAGTTGGTGACTGCGCCCAAGTTGCCTGCAGCATCGGTCACGCGCACTTGCACATTGTTGGTGCCTTCGGCCGCTGCAAAGGTGGTGGCCCAGTTCACGCCGTTGGTGCTGTATTCGAGCTGACCGCCTGCTTCTACGCTGCTCAGGCTCAGGGTGCCGATGTTGCTGAGTTTGTCTGTCCCTGCACCTGTACTGCTGCCGCTGTCGCACACCAGGCCCACGGTGGGGGCTGTGGGGGCTGCGCTGTCCAGGGTGAAGCTCAGGCTGGAGGTGCTGCTGACGTTGCCTGCTTGGTCGGTGACGCGCACGCTGACCGTGTTAGCGCCTTCGCTGGCGGCAAAGGTGCTGCCCCAAGTGGTGCCGTTGGTGCTGTATTCGAGGGTGGCACCGGCTTCGGCGGCAATGTTGATGTTGCCATTGTTGCTGAGCTTGTCTGCGCCTTGGCTGCCGCTGTCGCACACCAGGGTGAGCACCGCCGGGGTGGGCGCGGTGCTGTCCAGGGTGAAGCTGTAGTCTTGGGTGCGCTGGTTGCCAGCGGCGTCCATGACGCGCACTTTGAGGTTGTTCAGCCCTTCGGCTGCTGTGTAGGTGCTGGTCCAGGTGCTGCCGTTGGTGCTGTATTCGATACTGGCACCGGCTTCTGCGCCGGTGATGACCAAGGTGGCGTCTCGGCTGAGTTTGTCGCTGGCCGTGCCGCTGTCGCAGCTGAGCGCTACCGTGAAGGCGCTGGTTTGGCTGTCCAGGGTGAAGCTGAAGGCGCTGGATGTGGCCACATTGCCTGCGGCATCGGTGGCGCGCACTTGAACCGTGTTGGCACCCTCTGCGGGGGTGAAGGTGGTGGCCCACGTTGTGCCGTTGGTGCTGTATGCCAGCAGGCTGTCGCTGTCTGCGCTGACACTGAAGGCGCTGTTGCTGGTGACTTTGTCGGTTGCGCTCGATCCGCTGTCGCTGATCAGGCTGATCACGGGGGTGGCGATTCTGGCGTCGATTTGCAGCGTCAGTGTTTTTGCCGCACTCACCACGCCTGCGGCGTTGCTTGCGGTCACGCTCACGGTGCCGCTGGCGATGTCGGTGCTGGCGGTCACGCTCCACTTGCCATCTGCAGCCACCGTGATGCTCAGGATCTCGCCTGTGCCGGGCATGGTGACTTGGATGATGTCACCCTCTGTGCCGGTGCCACTGATCGTGGGGGTCAGGTCCTGGGTCAATAAGTCGGTCTGGCTGCCGCTGTTGCTGGACAGATCCAGTTGGGCAGTGAAGACCGCGTCTGCTGCGTTCAGTGTGAAGCTCAGCGTGTCTGACGTGGCCACGTTGCCCGCTGCGTCTGTCACTTTGAGGGTCACGCTGTTGGTGCCCTCCACCGCCGTGAAGCTGCTGGTCCAGGTTTGGCCGTCGGTGCTGTACTGCACCTGTGCGTCGCTGTCGATGCTGTTCAGGTTCAGCCCGCCGTTGCGGGTGATGCCGTCGCTGTTGCTGGTGCCGCTGTCGCAGGCCAGCGCCACGGTGGGTTTGTTGATGACCGTGTCCAGCGTGAAGCTCAGGGTGCTGGCTGCGCCTGCATTACCCGCAGCATCAATGACCCGCGCCTTGACGGTGTTGCTGCCTTCGGCGGCTGTGAAGGTCGTGCCCCATCCGACGCCGTCTGTGCTGTATTGCAGCGTGGTGCCCACTTCCAAGGTCGTGACGCTGTAGCGGCCATCGCTGGTGATCTTGTCGGTGCCGAGTGCACCGCTGTCGCACACCAGGACCAACACGGGCGCATCGGGCGCTTGGGTGTCCAGGGTGAAGCTGTAGTTCGTAACTGCGCCCAAGTTGCCTGCGGCGTCTGTCACGCGCACTTGCACGTTGTTGGAGCCCTCTGCCGCTGCAAAGGTGGTGGCCCAGTTGACGCCGTTGGTGCTGTATTCAAGCTGACCGCCTGCTTCTACGCTGCTCAGGCTCAGAGTGCCTGTGTTGGTGATCTTGTCTGTGCCAGAGCCCGTGATGCTGCCGCTGTCGCACACCAGGCCCACGGTGGGGGCCACAGGGGCTGCGCTGTCCAGGGTGAAGCTCAGACTGGAGGTGCTGCTGACGTTGCCTGCTTGGTCGGTGACGCGCACGCTGACGGTGTTAGCGCCTTCGCTGGCGGCAAACGTGCTGCCCCAAGTGGTGCCGTTGGTGCTGTATTCGAGGGTGGCACCGGCTTCGGCGGCCACGTTGATCGCGCCGTTGTTCGTGAGTTTGTCAGCGCCTTGGCTGCCGCTGTCGCACACCAGGGTGAGCACGGCCGGGGTGGGCGCTGTGCTGTCCAGGGTGAAGCTGTAGTCTTGGGTGCGCTGGTTGCCTGCGGCGTCCATGACACGCACTTTGACGTTGTTCAGGCCTTCGGCTGCGGTGTAGGTGCTGGTCCAGGTGCTGCCATTGGTGCTGTAGCTGACTTGTGCATCCGCATCGACATCACCGAGCAGCAAGGTGTCATCACGACTGACAAGGTCTGCCGATTGCCCGCTGTCGCAGTTCAAAGCAACGGTGAAAGCGGGGATCTGGCTGACCAGCGTGAACACCATGGCCTCAGAGGTGGCCGTGTTGCCTGCGGCGTCGGTGGCGCGCACTTGCACGGTGTTTTCACCTTCGACCGCAATGAAACTGTTGAACCAGTCTGTACCGTTGGTGCTGTATTCAAGACGTGCATCACTGTCTGGCCCTGAAACGATCACCGCCCCCTCATGGGTCAAGTTGTCACCAAAGACTTCGGTATCACAAGCCAAAGTCAGCAGCGGCTGGCTGATCTGATTATTGACCGTGAACACCAGCGTTTCGACAGTGCCTGCATTGCCTGCTGCATCCACACTGCGGACTTTGACGGTGTTGAGACCTTCACCAGCAGCGAAAGTGGATGCCCACCCAATGCCATCGGTGCTGTACTGCAAAATGCTGCCGGGCTCGACAGAGCCGACACGCAAAGCGCCATCTTGACTGATGTTGTCGGTTTCAAAGATGCCCGAATCACAAACCAAAAACACGGTGGGCGCGTCAGGGCCTTGCGTGTCGAGAGTGAAATCAAAAAAGGTCGCAGCACCCACATTGCCTGCGCCGTCCACGACCCGGATCTGGACTTGATTCAAGCCTTCATGCGCCGTGAAGGTGGTCGTCCAAATACCACCATTGGTGCTGTACTGGATTTGACTGTCAACCTCTTGGGTATTGAGACGCAGCAAGGCCTGAGCGGTCAATTGATCCTGGGTGTTGCTGCCTGTGTCACAGACCAAACTCACAATCGGTGCATCAGGCACCTCGGTATCCATCCAAAAATTCAGACTGCTGATTTCACTGACGTTGCCAGCGGCATCTGTGGCACGGGCAGAGACCGTATTGAACCCCTCTTGTGCAGTGAACGTGGTGACCCAAGTCTGACCATCCAGACTTAACTCCACCGTGGTGCCCACATCGAAAGCAATATTGATCCGCCCATCCAGCGTGATCTGATCGTTGTCGCGCCATCCACTGTCATTGACCAAGCTGATGACGGGCGCGGAAGGACGCACGCTGTCCAGGGTGAAAGAAAAGTCCTGGGGGCGCTCATTCCCAGCGATGTCTGCGACCCGCACGGTCACCAGGTTGTGTCCTTCGGTCGGCACAAATGTGCTTGACCAGGAAGAGTCCCCCTGAGAACTGAAACTCAAAGCGGTGGATGTCTCGACATCTGCCAGAGCCAAAGAGGCTTCTTGCGTGATCCTGTCTGTAGGCACAGCGGTGTCACAGTTCAGTGCCACTTGATAGACCGGGACAATGGTGTCCAAAGTGAAGGTCAGCGGCTGCGATGTGGCCGTGTTGCCAGCAGCGTCGGTGGCACGCACGTAGACTGTGTTGGCCCCTTCTGTGGCGGTGAAGGTGCTCGCCCAACTGCTGCCATCTGTGCTGTATTCGATTTGAGCGCCGCTGTCAGCAACAACGCTCAGGGCACCGCTGTTGGTGACTTTGTCTGTCGCACTCACTCCGCTGTCGCAACTCAGGCTCACCACAGGCACAGAGATGCTCTTGTCAATCGTCAATTGCAAAGTTTGCGCTGGACTGGTGTTGCCTGACGAATCGCGAGCGACCACACTCACGCTGCCGCTGACGATCGGCTGGGTGGGCGTCACAAGCCACTGACCACTGCCGTCCACGGTGGTGCTGATGACCTCGCCGGTGCCGGGCATGGTCACGCGGATGATGTCACCTGCCGAGCCCGTGCCACTGAGGGTTGGCGTGTCATCGTTGGTGCCTGCATCCCCCACAACGCCGCTGTCACTGGTGGCATCGAGCTTGACCGTGAAACTCGGAAGTTGAGTGTCCACGCCATAAGACGCTGCAGCAGTTTGACCTGCGTTACCCGCCAGATCGGTGTAAGTCGATTGCAGACTCAACTTCAGGTCCAGATTTTCGGAACCCGCTTCTGGCGTGAAGGTCGCCTTCCAGACCAGCCCACTCGCATCGGATACGAAATCACCCAAGCTGCCCTGCTGGGCAATGACATCGTCTTTGCTGAAACCTGTGACTTTTTCATTGAAGGTGATGGTCACGGTGGCCGTGTCACCCACTTTCAGGATGGATTTATCCATCGTGATGGTGGCCTCGGGTCCTTTGGTGTCCAAAGTGAAGACCATGGTCGATGTGGGACTGCGCACACCGCCTTTTTCAGCCTGAACCCATACAGTGTTGAGGCCCTCGACAGGACTGTACTTGGTGGTCCAGGTTTTGCCCTGGTCCAAGCTGTAATAAACCGTGACGTCAGACGGTGCACCACTGACGTTGATCCGCGCATCCTGAGTGAGCGCGTCGCCTGCAAGCCCGGTGTCCGCCGCCAATGCTAACTGTGGTGAACTGGGTGCCGGTTCAGACTCCCCTTTGGACGCCAGCGCCACTGCAGCCAGCAAACCACCTGCGCCCACCAAGCCCCACAGTCCAAAAATCCCCCCGCCTCCGGCAGCCACTGCACTGGGCACCAAAGGCACGGCGTGCACTTGCGCCTGGCCAAACAAATCTGCGGTCCATGAACTGTAAGCGACACCATCAGCCACTTGGTATTCCAGGACCTTTCCAGTTGGGTCATAACCATAAATTCGGCAGTCATTGGAATTGCAAACATCAAAATAATTGTTGATGATGAAATCTGCGCCTTCAGAAAAATCGCCATCCAACACCAATTCCAAATTTTTGGCGACACGCCGAACGTGGATCTTCTGGGGATGAGCGACTTCGGGCAAGACCTTGTCTCTCAAAGTCAGCACCATCAGTTTGGTTGAAGCAACGGCATCAAGACTGACGGGGCCAGACTGGATGGCGAGCAGATTGCGGTTGATGGTCTCCGCACTCTGAACCACGCGCCCTTGGGCATCCAACATTTTGATTGACTTCATGATTTTTCTGATTTTCAAAAAATTCCATCAAAAGTAAACAATTTACTTTTAACTGAATTTTTTTGATTTAAATGGAAAATTTGATAAAAATTATTCAATAAATCGTGAAAATCAAAAACCTCTAATTGGGGTACTCCTCATGAAAAAAATGCTAAATGACTAAAATTTCCAAAAATAATCATCAAAATTTCAAAAAACAATTCGCGACCGAACTGCGTCTGAGTGTGGACGCCATCTGACTCTTCTCTTGGTTCAAGCTCGATGCATCAGAACCTCAAGGGCAGCAAGCCATGCCCCGCCAAGAACTCAGTCCCGCAGGACAAGCAGTACATCCGAGCGGAACTCGCGACCATAAAGAATCAAGACCACCAAGGCTGTGGCCAAGACCAAAGCCATCGGCGAAAAAAACCAGGCCATGGCTGCAAAAGAAAAGTAATACGCCCGCAAACCGTCATTGAAGGTCTCTGCGGCAGCACCGACCAGACGCCCCGCCCTTTGCGCCAAAGACTGACGATCCTGACGACCCGAATCGAACTCTTCAGGAGGGGGCATGGCCCCAATCACCAAGGCCACAAAGGTGTACTGGCGCATGGACCACGAAAAGCGGAAAAACGCATACACAAAAATGCCGACCAACACCAACACTTTGAACTCGAAGACCAGCATGGGCGTGGGTTGCGCAAACGGGATCTCGCGCACCAGTTCGGCAGCCTTGTCGGTCGTGCCCAGCAAAGCAAACAAGCCACCGATGATGATGATGGTGGTGGACGAGAAAAACGCCGGGGTTTGCGACAGGTTCTGGGTGATCAGGCCGTCCAGCATGCGCGGGTCGCGTGCGGTGGCCTGCAGCATCCATTTTTGACGGTACAAATTGGTGGTGGCAATCAGACTTTGGTCACGCTTGCCACGCACCTTGGCAAACCAGGCATACCCCACCCAAAAACCAAAAAAAGCCACCAGCGCCAACCAATCGACCCAGGGCAAGATGGAAATGATTTTCATGGACCTATCCTAGCAAGACACAGGGTGCCTTCGATCATCCAACAAGAAAAAGTCGAACCGAGTCGGACCTGAAGGTTCCGACCTACGAGGAGGTTTTTGGAGGTAGGGGGGTTGAAGACCCCGACATGGGCCTTCGCCAAAACCCACATCGTCGGACTCTTCGAGTGCCGACCTACTTGGAGGTTTTTGTAGGTCGGCGGCTTCAGCCCCGACATGGGCCTGTGCCAAAACCCACAAGGTCGGACTCTGCGCGTGCCGACCTACGGGGAGGTTTTTGCAGTTCGGTGGCTTCAGCCCAGACATGGGCCTGTGCCAAAACCCACAACGTCGGACTCTTCGAGTGCCGACCTACTTGGAGGTTTTTGTAGGTCGGCGGCTTCAGCCCCGACATGGGCCTGTGCCGAAACCCACAACGTCGGACTCTTCGAGTGCCGACCTGCGGGGAGGTTTTTGCAGGTTGGCGGCTTCAGCCCCGACATGGGCCTGTGCCGAAACCCACAACGTCGGACTCTGCGAGTGCCGACCTACTTGGAGGTTTTTGTAGGTCGGTGGCTTCAGCCCCGACATGGGCCTGTGCCAAAACCCACAACGTCGGACTCTTCGAGTGCCGACCTACGGGGAAGTTTTTGCAGGTCGGCGGCTTCAGCCCCGACATGGGCCTGTGCCAAAACCCACAAGGTCGGACTCTGCGCGTGCTGACCTGCAACAATCTTCAGCCGCGCAGCTTGGTGGCCACGGCGGCTACGCGTTCGCCGTAGGCTTTGGCGGTGTCCAGATCACCTTGGGGGATGTCTTCAGCCGGGCTGGTGGGGCCGACCTGGGCCATCAGGCCGGAATTGGAGCCGATGCGGTTGATGGTGCCGTCGTTCATGGCGGGCTGACCGACCCACACCATGCCTTGCTGCATGGCCAGGGTGATGAAGTACTGGATGGTGGACAGCTTGTCGCCGCTGGGGCTGGCCGAGATGGTGAAGCCGCCCGCGACCTTGTCTTTCCAGGCACTGGTGAACCAGCGCTTGGACGAGGCGTCGGCGAACTTTTTGAACTGCCACGAAGCCATGCCCATGTAGGTGGGCGAGCCAAAGATGATGGCGTCGGCCGCGTCCAGCGCGGCCCAGTCGGCCTCGGTGATGTTGCCGTCGGCATCAATGGCGATGACTTGGGCATTGGCGCCCTGGGCCACGAATTGGGCCACGCGTTGGGTGTGGCCGTAGCCAGAGTGGTAAACAACAACCGTTTTTGCCATGAGAAAAGCTCCTTAAATAGACAAGTGGAAAAAGAGAGAGAAAAAAGAATCAGGCCGCCAGGTCAAACACCAGAACTTCGGCGTCCTGCCCCTGACTGAGCACCAATGAAGACTCGGCCTGCAGCAGCGCGGCATCACCCGCAGTCAACCGTTGGCCATTGACCTGCAAGGTGCCACGCACCAGAAACACATAGGCTTTGCGCTCGGGATGGAGGGCCAAGGTGGCCTGTTCTGCACCCTCAAACAAGCCCGCATACATGCGTGCGTCCGCGTGGATGGTGACCGTGTGTTCAGCCGCCTCGGGCGCAGCCACCAAGGCCAGCTGGCCACGCTTGATCGCCTCAGGAATGGTTTTTTGCTCGTAGCCGGGTTCAATGCCGGTCACATTGGGCTCGATCCAGATTTGTAAAAAATGCGTTTCTTCACCTTGGGCGTGGTTGAACTCGCTGTGGCGCACGCCACTGCCCGCGCTCATGCGCTGCACATCACCGGGCGGAATGCCCTTGACATTGCCCATGCTGTCTTGGTGGGCCAGATTGCCCGAGAGCACGTAGCTGATGATCTCCATGTCGCGGTGGCCGTGGGTGCCAAAGCCGGTGCCGGGGGCGATGCGGTCTTCGTTGATGACCCGCAGATTGCCAAAGCCCATGTGGGCCGGGTCAAAGTAGTTGGCAAAAGAAAAGCTGTGAAACGACTTGAGCCAGCCGTGGTCGGCGTAGCCGCGTTCGGCAGATTTGCGCAGTGTCAGCATGGGGTTCTCCTTAAGGGCATGGCCTTGACTGTAAGGACTGAACACGTCAGAACGGTGCAATCCATTTGCCGTCAACATTCAAATTATTTGAAATAAAATGCCTGCATCATGCAAAGTCCAAAAGATTGGCTCACGCCAGATGCGTTGTTCATGCTGCAAACCATCGAAGAAAAAGGCAGTTTTGCAGCGGCTGCCCGTGCGCTGAACCTGGTGCCCAGCGCCCTGACCTACAGAGTGAGGCAATTGGAAGATGCACTGGATGTGCTGTTGTTTGACCGCAGCGCACGTCAGGCTCGCCCAACGGCAGCCGGTCAGGAACTGCTGCGCGAAGCGGGACGACTGCTGCAAGACATTGACGCCGTAGCCAACCGGGTCAAGCGCGTAGCCACAGGCTGGGAAGCCGTGCTCACCGTGGCGGTGGACAGCATCGTTTCGCGCCCTGTGGTCATGGATTTGTGCGAGGCCTTTTTGGCCCTGAACAGTCCGACACGACTGCGCATCCGCCACGAAGCCCTATCAGGGACGATGGCGGCCTTGACTTCAGGCCAGGCCGATCTGGTCTTGGGGGTGGCCATTGAACACCACCTGAGTGCCGACATCCAGCATCGGGTTCTGGGCGAGGTGCCCTTTGTGTTTGCCGTGGCACCGCACCACCCGCTGGCCACCGCCCCGGAACCCCTGAGCGACGCACAGCTGGCGCAGCACCGCATGGTGGCCGTGGCCGATTCGGTGCAGCGTGGCAGCGGTATGACCATTGGCCTGCAAGGCGGACAGGACGTGTTCACCGTGCCCGACGTGCACAGCAAGCTGCAGGCACAGCTGCGCGGTTTGGGCGTGGGTTTTTTGCCGCAAAGCCTGGTTGCGGCCTCGGTGCAGCAAGGCCTGCTGGTGGTCAAGCGCACCGACCGCTTTCGCACTGGCACGGTGCAAGCGGCATGGCGCGACAGCCGCCTGAGTCCCGCAGGCCATGCCCTGCTGTGGTGGACTTCGCAACTGGACAAACCAACCACTCGCCAAGCGCTGCTGAGCGCGCATTAGCGCCCGCCATCAGGCGTGTGTGACTTGCATGCGCCCTTCAGTCAACAAGCGTTGCAGCAGCTGCTCGGTGGTTTCGCCCGTGGAGGTCATGTAACTGTCCACGTTTTGCAGCGTGACCAGCAAACCCATGGCACCGCCACCGTCGCGGTCCACAAAGACCTGCAAGTCCTTGCCGGTATTGGTTTTGACCAAATCGATGTAGCCGCCTTGAATGAGCTTGGTAGCATCGCTTGAGGCTTGCCCCGTGGCACCCAGACTGCTGGCAAACAGGTCCGACATGTCCAGCACATCGGCATCTTTGCCCAAAGAGGTGTTGAAGTCGGTGATGACGTCCCCGGTGAGACCGCCCAGCCCCCCGGCACCGCCGACGCCTTGGTAAACGGTTTTGTAAACAAACCGGTCAGAACCCAGACCGCCTGTCAAGCGATCGGACCCCAGCCCCCCAATCAGCAAATCAGCGTTGGCCCCTCCCGTGATGGCGTCGTTGCCGCCACCACCCAAAATGGCCGCAGCCACCGTCCAGGAGCTGGCATCCAGGGTATCGTTGCTATCCGTTCCCACGCCCCAGGTTTTGTGCAGAAAACCGCGCCCTGTTTCATCGGCCAAGGTCCCCGTATAGTCGATGCGCAAGGACTCGGTCACCGCCGCGTTGAAGCCGAAATACAGGCCTTGCTTCACATTGACCGAATCGACCGACGTCAATCCAGGCAACGTTCCATTGGACCAGGCCTTGATCGAAAAATCCCCCACCACTGGCGCAGCCCCATACATGGCTGCAGAAAAATTCAGCTGAAAGGCACTGCCCATCAAAGTCACATCACTCGGATCAGGGTCACCCGAGCCACCCTTGACGAGCAAGCTGACCTCTTCACCATTGACGCTGCTTTGATAGCGCGTGTCGAAGTGAATGCCATTGCTCAAGAAGTTGCCAGCCACCCGGCTTGTGAAGCCATTCGTCAACAAGACATCCTGACCGCCCAAGACGACTTCCAGCGAATTGTTGTCAGACAATTGACCAACATCAGCCGCCGCTATGGTCAGCACTTGCTTGCCCGTAGCCCCTGATGCCAGTGCAGACTGCGTCAATTCAAGTCGTTCAATGCCCAACAAACGGTGATAGCCAGCTGCATTGACACGGGTGTTGTCTGCCGAAGTGCCCGAGTCGCCCCGGAAATTGGACACAAAATCCGACAAAGTCAGTCTGGAGCTGCCGCTGTAGGCATTCGACCAGGCCAAGGTGTCAAAGCCCTTGCCGCCATCAATGTGCCGGAACATGGCATCCTTGATTTCAATGCGGTCATCGCCCGCGCTGGTGTTGACATAGTCTGCGCCAGCCGTGATCACGAGGTCCTTGCCTGCACCCCAATCGGAAGCGTTGAGCTGCAAGAGATCATCCAGAATGGGCGTGGCATTCTGGCTGAGGGACAAGTCATAGGTCTGCGCCGTCCCGGTGGCCGCCACCAGGCGCCCCACGGTCTGGTACTTGGCGGCCAGATAAGTCGAGACCTCGCCTCGCATGGCTGCAGTCAAGTTTTGATTGAAAGCAATCTGGTCACCCATGACCCCGGTGACAAATTCTGCGCCACCCGAAGTCGTCCACCCTGAGGCTCCAACCGCCAACGTGCCCACGCTGCCAGGAGACGACTTCATCCCGGTTTGAACCATGGTGGTGTCCAAGGTTGTGCTCAGCACGCGGTTATTCACGGCAATGGAACCTGAAACGGTGTCATTGAAACCATTCATGACCATCCATGAACTGACTGTCGCAGCATTGGTGACCACGTTGACCCCTTTGCCTGCAAAATGTGACGACAAGGATGTGTTGACCCCCCCAAAATGATGGCGGAATGCATACACCGTGCCCGAGACACTGCTGTCGACCTCGCGTGTCATGGTGTAGCCCCATGCAGGGGGATAGCCCAGCAACTTGAGCATGGAAAAGTCCGAATAGCCGGTCACATCCAGCCTGGGGGCGGCCGTTTTCTGCGTTGTGTACAACGACGAGGCCCCGTTGAAATACAAAGCCACATGCCCCGAGGCATCTGTGAGCTTGGGGACAGAGCCCATGCGTGGCACCAGCGTAACCGTGCCATTGCTGGACTTCCAGCTCGTGACCTGGCTGCCATCCTTGAGGCTCATCAAGGTGTCCGGGTCAAACCACAAGGTATCGGCATAGACGGTTGACCAATGCTTTTGCTCTGCGGCCACATACACCGAGCGGTTCAATGAACTGGTGGTTTGCCCTGCACGCAGCAGATTGGCGCGCAGCACGTGCTCCCCATCTCCACCCCAGGTGCTGGATGACAAGTTGAAGGCCGCGCTGGTCTGACCATTGCTCAGAACTGTGGAGGTGCCCACCACCTCGCCATCCATGGTCAATTGGATGACATCGCCTGCCTGGGCACCCGTCAACTGAATGTTCACCGCCACACCGGCAGCCTTCTTGCTGGCATCGAGCACGTTGTTACTCGCCACGGTGTCAATCACCAGCGTGGGGTTGGGCGTGAACACATCCGCCCTGACGGTGGTGCTGAGGTTGGCCGTGTTGCCCGCCATGTCACGAACGGCACTCAGGTTCACGATCTGCCCGGCTTGCAAAGTCGTGCCTGTTCCCAGGGTCACCTGCCAAGTCGTGGCATAGGTGTTGGTATCGCCCACTTGCTTGATGCCGTCCACCGCCACCAGACCGCTTGCTTTCAGTCCTGCGGGCAAGGCGGCTGTGGTCAGATTCACAGCCTCTTTGAAGACCAGACTGACCTTGTCCCCGCTGTTAAACACCCCCAGCGTGCCCGTGTCGGATGCCACTGCCAATTGCACGGCGCTCTCCACCGCGAAATCCAGGGCAATCGGTTTGGGCGTGGAAAAGGCGCCTGTGGCTCCGGTGGTCGGGTTGACAATTTGTGCCACCAAAGACTTCTGCCCCGACACCGCACCCCACTCTGCCACGGTCAGGGACACCGATGTGCTGGTGGCATTGATGCTCATGTTCTGCCGCTTGACCTCGGTGCCGTCCAGATACACCACCAATTGTGTCCCCGCAGTGGCGGCTGCATGGCTGAATGCCACGGCCGTGGATTGGGTCAACTCGGTGGCATTGATGCGGTTGTCCGTGGCAATCGTCACCGGGGGTACGGGCGTGCCCGGAATCGTGAGACTGGGCACGGTGAATACGGCATTGGACACAGCGGTGTTGCCCACCACATCGGTCACCTGGGCTCTGGCCAAGGTGATGGTGTTGCCCGCCACCAAATTGGCCCCTGTACCCAGAAAAATCTTCAGGGTGGAGGTGTATTCAGCGCCATTGAGGGTTTGAGATTGAAAGGACTCAATGCGCGCGCCCGTGCCCCATGTGCGCCCGGAAGGCAAGGTGAAACTCGACAGGGCATTCAACGAACTGAAAAGCACAGGTTCAGAGAAGGTCAGCACCAGGCCATCGTTTTTGGCACCATCCAAATTCGCATCAAACAAGGTGACCGCACCCGAGACCGCAGGAGGAACACGATCGATCAGAAAACTCAAGGTGCTGGAGTCCGAAGTCTGACCGTTGATACTCTGCTGTGCCTTGACAAGAACAGTTGCCGCACCAGAAGGAGACAGGCTCTGGAGTTCTTGCGCTGTCAATGGCACAGACCAGGTCCCAGCTGTTGTCGCCGTCACCGTCTTCTCGGGCAAGAATTCGACATTGGTCACTGCATTGAAAAACCGGAGCTTGACCTGTGCGCCTGCCTGGGCCAAACCGCTCAGTGTTTGTGTGGTCGCGGCTTCTAGCGCATTGATCAGGTTATCCCCTGTCAGGTCAAACAAGGTCGGCGAAGACAGGGTCAGGGTCACGTTATAAGAGCCGGATGTCGCCGTCGACACGTTGCCCGCCTTGTCGGTCTGAATCACGGTATATGACACCGACCCGGAGCCCAAAATACGAAAATCCGAAGGCATGACGGTGACGGCAAACGTGCCATCGTCGCGTCCTGTGGTGGGAAAGCGCAGGCTGTCGCCCAAAGCGCCTTGCATGACCACCACCACCGCAGCGCCCGCTTCGACGCCCCTGCCCGTGAACACCTGCCCCGTGGGCAGACTGGCCTCTGCCGAAGTGATGCCATCAGCAAAAGTGGTCGCCACCACCACAGGCGGCAAGATGAGGGTGTCCAGCTCGACCGGGATGACATTGGAAGGCAAGGATTTGTTGCCCCCGGAATCCTCGATGTAGGTCGCGATGTTCAGTGACTGGGGGGCTGTGCCCGCTGATTGCATGATGAGCGCTTGAGGCACCAGCACGGTGATGGTTTGCGCCACCAAATCCGCCGTTTTCAAGATCACGCGATGCTCGGAGGGAAAGCCCGTTACCACCAAGGCATCACCCGCCTTGGCCCGCGTTCCTGCCAGGGACACGTTCACGCTCACCCCCAGGGTGGCATCGGCCAGATTGATCCAGCCGTCGCCCGCCTGGGGCAGGCTCAAGATGGTGGGTGCTGCGGGCACATCGCGGTCCAGCAACACACTGCGCACCGTCTGCGTGCTGTCGTTGCCTGCGGCATCGGTCTGGTAGACCACCAAGTCCCAGGAACCATCTTGCAGCAGGGCCAGGGCTTGCCCCAGGTCGCCCGCCTTGATGGACCAAGACGTGCCGCTGATGACAGGTGTCAACACGATGTCGCTGGCCAGGCCCGCCTGACGAAGCACCACATGCAGCGTGGCCCCTGCAACCACCCCTGAGCCCTTCACATCCAGCGCCGAAGAGACACCTGCACCCAAGGCCAGCAGTGCTTGCGCCTCTGCAAAGGACACCCGGTCGTCTGCCAGCACCGCGTCCACGGACAAGGCCGCAGGCGCGATGGTGTCCACCTTGACCTCCAGCGGCAAAGAATTGGACGAGACGTTGCCTGCGGCATCCACCAATTTGGCGGTGATGGCGATGTTGCCCTCCACATTGCCAATGGTGCTGGCAGGCACCGTGACCGAGGCAAACCCCTGCGTGATTTCGGCGTCAGACAAGACTTTCGGGCTGAGCTGCTGGCTGCCCCAAGACAGCTGCAAACGGTCCCCCGCCAAAGCCCCGGTGCCGGACAGATTGACCTTGACCACCACCTGGTTCTGGTTGGCCTCCACTTTGTTGATGTAGTCGCCCCCCAGGGAAGAAGCGGCCACGGCCCCATTCACGTCACCCGAAGGCGTCACCAAACCACCGATGCTGGGCGCACTGGGCGCCGAGGTGTCAACCCGCACCGTGTTGGACATGCCCTGGGCAATGGTGGAGCCTGCCGGATTGCCGGCGGCGTCCTGGACCACCGCACCGTTCCAGTCCACCGCCACCTGACCGGCAGAAGTCACCCATTCCACACCGCCCGAACTGTCGGTATCGCCAGGCTGAACGGTGTAGGTGAATACCGCCCGATTGCCGCCCGCCAGCTGGCTGGCAGTGGCGTTGTAATGGGCGTACACCGTTTGGCTCCCCAATAGCAGCCCCACTTTGGGCAAAGCGGCACCGTTCAGGGTCACGTTCACCGTCTCGGACAATTGCACCGTCACGGTGATGACATCCCCCTCTTTGGCGTTGCCATTGAGTCCATTGGCAGACAGCTGCGCCACATTGAGTTGTGGCAAGACCGTGTCGATGACAAAGGTGTCAAAAACCCGAGGCAAGGATTCATCCCCCGCCGCGTTGATCTGCACCGCCTGGATTTGCGTCACGCCTTGACCGATGCGGCTCAAATCCTCAGCCGTCAGGGTGACTGTCCAGCTGCCATTGTTGCTTACAGTCACGGCAGGAATGACATAAGACACACCGGCCACACGCACATCCAGACGCAACTGATGGCCCGATACACCCGAGCCGCTCACCACCAGTTGGTCGCCTGAGGTGATTTGATCCTGGGCATTGAAATAAATGTCGCTGCTGCTGACCCCGCTGACGCTGGTGATGGTGGGCACACTCACAGGTTCGGACACATAGGTGAAGGTCTTTTCCGTGGATGGCGAAACGTTGCCCGCTGCGTCAGATTGCAGCACGGTCACTTTCAGTGTGCCCTGCACCAGCTGCGCAAAATCGGCCGCGAGCACAGGCGCGGACCATACACCCTGGGGGTTGACCAAAATGCTGGTCCTGCTGACCAGGTGCCCAGCCCCATCGGTCAGCACCCAGCTGACCGAAGCCCCCGGCTCTCCTGTGCCGCTGACCCTCACCCCGGCCTGTGACTCGGCAAAGCTGACGCGGTTGTCGGCCGTCACCGCATCCACGGTGGGCGCTGCTGGCGGCAAGGTGTCGATCACAAAACGGCTGCTGGCCAAGCGGGAAGGGTTGCCTGTGCCGTCGGTCTGATAGGCCTGGACATCGACCGCGCCCTGGCCCAGTGTGGCCAGCTCAGAGGGCGTCAAGGACACCCACCAGTGGGGCTGACCATTGCGCTCAGAGGTGGTGGCAGTCTTCTCAAACTTGGTG
Source organism: Limnohabitans planktonicus II-D5 (assembly GCF_001270065.2). GTDB lineage: Bacteria > Pseudomonadota > Gammaproteobacteria > Burkholderiales > Burkholderiaceae_C > Limnohabitans_A > Limnohabitans_A planktonicus. The sequence goes on along the minus strand of NZ_LFYT02000004.1, from coordinate 270,523 downwards.
GCATTCCCTACCAAAATCTTGACCGTGACGACCTGCTCCAAGGTGGCCGCACCTTCAATCAAGACGTTGGACAGGCTTTCTTGCTGGTTGACCTGTCCGTCTGCAGACACGGCCACAATCGTGGGTGCCTCTGGCAAGGCATCGACTGTGCCTTGCCAGACCAAAAATCGCGCACCCTCGTTACCCGCCCGGTCCACCGACCGCGCCTCCACGCGCAGGCTGCTGGCATCGCCCACCTGGGTGATGACCGACTCGGCCACGGTCACCGCCACAAAACCCTGGTTCACATCGGATTGCGTCAAGCGGGTGCGCACTTCGACACCCCCGCTTCCCGTGGCGCTACCCCAGTACAAGAGGACTTCATCGCCCGATTGCGCATCGCCCGCCAAGCCCACATGCACCACGGTGCCATCGGTGGCTTCGGTCAGGTTCCGGTTGTCGGGCATGACGATCAAACCACCGGCCAACTCGCCCCGGGCGTTTTGCGCCTGAGCAGCCTGGTCATGGGCAAGGGTCACTGGTTCCGGTAGGGTTTTATCGAACACAAAGCTGCCACTGCTCCAGGCGGACTTGACGCCGCCGCCATCGGTCAGTTGGGCGGCGACCTCAATCGTGCCTTCACCCAAGGTGCTCAGCTGGGTATGGCTGAGCAGCACCTTCCAGATGCCACCCACTGCGGTGCCCGAGAGGGTGATGGTGATCGGGGTCCCGCCCACCGTGCGGCTCAACACCACCGACACCGCCCCATCGGTCGATGTGGTGCCGGAAATCGAGAGACTACCCGGCGTGGTTTGGTCTGCGGTGAATTCGGCCAGGTTCACATACCCGTCGACCATCACGGTATCCATTTGCGGCGCCAAAGGCGGCGCATCCACCGCCACTTGCGACACCAGCGTAGACATTTCACCCACATTGCCCGCCAGGTCGGTGACCCGCACACGCACATCGACCGCCCCATCGCCCTGGCGGGCAATGGTGTTGCCGGGCACCGTGATGACCATCAGCCGGGCATCATTGCCGGAGAAGGCCGCCAGTTGCGCGGCTGTGAGCACATGCACCACCTGCTGATCGCCCCAGAACAACTGCAGGATGTCACCTGCACGGGCATTGGCAGGCAAGGGCACCGCCACTTTGACGCCTGCGGCGGCCTCTTCAGGGGTGACGCCCGAAGCGAGTTCGTGACTGGCGTTATAGTCATTGGCGGCGCTTTGATCGCTGGGCAGCGCAGCATTGGGGATCTCGGTGTCGATGATGAACTGCTGCGCAGCAGCCACAGAGCTGATGGCTGAAGCACTCAAACCATTGCGCTGAATCGCCTGGACCTGAACAGCGCCTTGACCCAAGGTCTGCACGTCCGAAAAACCCAGACTGACTTGCCAGGTGTTGTCTTGCCCCACCTGCACCACACGGGTGATGTTGCCTGCTGTCCCGGTCAGGCTCAGGGTGACAAAGTTGCCCGCCACACCCGTGCCGGAGACAACAGCGCCATTGGCCGCTTCCACGGCATTGATGAAGCCATCGCCACTCGTCTGATTCAGGGTGGGCGCAGGCACAGCGGCTTCAAGCTCAAAGCTGTGTTCCACCACGGTGTTGACGGCGGTGGATCGGTCGCTCGCCGGGTCCACCGCCCAGGCCTGAACCTGCACAGTGCCGCTGCCCAAAATCCCGCGCATCTGCTGACTTGTGAGCGTGGCTTGCCATTGGCCCTGGGCATCGACCAACGCCAAGGCTTGCAGTTTCACGCTTCCCAAACTGCCTTGCAAACTCAAAGACACCTGCGTGCCAATGGGGCCGGTGCCCGAGATCACCAGCTGACTGCCTTGCTCGGCAAAGCTCACCACATCGTCCGTGCTCAGCGGGTTGACGCGCACCGACCCTGCAATCGGGCTGCGGTCCACCGTCAGTGCGCCCAAGGTGGCCGTTGAGACATTGCCGGCCTGATCAACTTCCGACACCGACACGACCCAATTGCCATCGCCCAAAGTTTCAAAGGCTTCGCTGTTCAGGCTCAATTGCCAGCGGCCGCCACTGCCCACCACCGCCGTGCGGGGGGCCAAAGACTGCGCACCCAGAGTGCACACCACCATGACCGTGGCACCAGGCTCGCCTGAGCCGGTCAGCTGCACGCCTTGGTCAGCCTCGACAGCATTAACTCTGTTGTTGCCGCTGATGGTGTCCAGCACAGGCGCATCCACCAGGGTGTCAATTTTGAATGTGCGGCTGACCGACTCGGACACATTGCCTGCCGCATCGGTCTGGCGGGCACTCACGGCCACCGTTCCTTCACCCAATTGGGTGCGCAACACGGTGGAAGTCAAAGGCAAAGACCAATAGCCGTTGGCATCAGCCTGCACGGATGTGCCATAGCTGCCTGAAGACCCCAAGAGTGTGACCGATACCCAAGCCAAGGCTTCAGCGCCACCGCTCACGGTCACCGACCCATCGCTGATTTCCTGGGCGTTGACCCAGTCATTGGTGGACACGCTGTTGAGCGTAGGTGCCAAGATGGTGGTGTCCAGAGAAATGGCCACCGACTGGGCCGCACTGGTGTTGCCCGCCAGGTCTGTTTGCGTGAGCGACAACTGCAAGGGGCCATCGCCCACTTCGGCCCATTGTCCGAGCGAGATGCGACTTGACCACTGCCCCGCACTGTTGGCCAAGACAGTAAAGGGCTGTCCTGCAACCCCTGTGCGCGTGTTGAACAGGCTGACTTTCAGCTCGGCATGGGCCTCGGCAGTTCCACTGACCAGGACACCCGCATCGCGCTCGGCAGCGTTGACCTTGTCGTCGTAGATCGTCACGCGGGGCTGTGCAGGCACGCCGGTGTCCACCACCACCAGCAACTCGCTTTGAAAAGTAGGTTGTTCCAGGCCTTGAAAAGTGGCAAAACTCTGCAGCCGATGGAGGCCCTCGGTCAATGCGAGGATGGCCAGACCCTGGCCTGAACTGTCCAGCTGCACACGGGCCAAACGCTCGTCGTTGTCAAACTGTGAGTTGCCATTGGTGTCTTCATAAATGACCACATTGCTGCCCGCAGCACCTGACAGCTGCACCCGAAAATCTTCTGTCTTCTGGGTGTAATAAGTGCCACTCATGATGCGGCCATAGTCGTCGACCAAGGGAACCAGGCCCGGGGGGCGCTCGGAAAAACTGACCGCCAGGCCACTGAGCACCTGCAAGGGTTGAACCTGACTGCCCGTCCAGGGGCCGAAGTTGCCCGCCGAATCTTCAAACACGGCGCTCACACTCAAAGCGACGTTGTCCCCAGCCGCCACAATGGTTTCGGCGGACACCGCCACTTGCGCCACACCGGCCGCCAAATCGTCGGACGTGACCTGGTAACGCAACACCTGGTTGCCCCAGGTCAAGACCACCACACCGTCTGCCCCCAAATTGGCAGGCAAGGCCACGGCCACTGAGGTGCCATCTGCCAGCTCTTGCCATTGGAGACCGCCTTCGAGCTCGCTTTGGGCATTCAAGTCCTGCGCAGTTTGGACACTGCCCGAAGCAGGGGCATCGGGTGGCACGGTGTCCACATCAAAGTCGCGCGTTTGCACCACAGAGAGGTTGCCCGCTGCATCGGTCTGCGTGACCTCGACACGCACCGTGCCTTGTCCCAGCTGGTCAATCAGTGCCGCGCTCAGGGTCACCGACCAATTGCCTTGTGCATCGACCCTGCCCGTGGCAGTGGACAAGACCTGGTTGCCCGTGCCCTTGAACACGAGTGCAAGATCGGCCATGGCTTCGCCCTTGCCGCTGATGTTGACGCCACTGCTTTGTTTGGCCAGATTGATCACGTCGTTGTCAGACACCTTGAGATCGGTGACCGGGTTGACCTGGGTGTCCACCGTCACAGTCAAGGCCTGACTGGCACCACTTTCTTTGCCAGAGCTGTCTTTGGCGATGGCTCGCAGCTTGAAACTGCCATCCACCAAAAAGGTATGGCTCACGCTGAAAAGACCTTGGCCATCGGCCGTGGTGCTGCCCAGCGTCTCGCCAGCGTCCATCACCCCGTTGTTGTTGACATCATTGAACACATCAATGGCATCGCCCGCCCCGCTGCGCCCCGTCACCGTGAGCGCCTGGGTTTGGGTCACATGGTCTGTGGGGCTGCGGCCGGTGTCCAGGCCTGCGGCCAGGGCCAGTGCATAAGGGGCTGGCAAATCCGCCGTGTCGACGGTGAACTGCAGCGAGCCTGTCCCGGTGCCCACGTTGCCCGCCAGATCGGTTTGGCTCACGGTCAGGGTCACCTCGCCAGCACCCAAAGCCGTCATCAATTCGGGCGTCAGGGTGTATTGCCAGTTGCCCGCGGTGTCGGCACGCACGGTGACCGGGTTAAAACCCCGGCTCCAGGTGAGCGACACATCGGCCGATGCTTCTGCGGTGCCGCTGATGGTTTGGTTTGTTTGGCTTTCAGCCGGGATGATGATGTTGTCAAAGGCCACTGCATTGACCTGTGGCGAACCCGGTGCTTGCGTGTCGATGGTCAGCATCAAGCGGGGCAAAGTTTGAGACACCTGACCTGTCGCAGGGTCCACATTGGAATAACTGCCCGTCTGCGGGTCCCAGCCCAAGGCCAGAATGTGTTGCACCCCCTCGCTCAGCGCTGAGCTGGGCGTCCACAACACCTGCCCTGAGGCATCGGTTTGCAACTCGGCCAAGACCGCATCACCGGCTTGCAAAATGCCGTCGGTGTTGGCATCTCGCAGCAAACGCACCCAGCTGTTAGGGGCCGCGGACACCTTGATTTGCGGCGCGGCTATGGAGGTCACGCCATCCGTGGCGTCGCGCCCGGTGTCCTGGTTGTCGGCCAGCGCGATGGTACTCACGGGAGTCACAGCGGTGGTCCGAATGGGCACGCTGTGAGTAAGCGCTGTCGCCACATTGCCTGCGGCGTCCGTATGGGCCACGCCGACCAGCACCTGCCCTGTGCTGAATGCCGCCCACTGCGCTTTGCTCACCGTGACCGACCAGCGGCCTGCGGCATCCACCTGCACAGGATCGAGGGTGGCGCTGACGCTGCCTTGAGACAAGCTCAGCACCACCGACCCTTTGGCTTCGCCCGTGCCGGACAACACAATGCCCGTAGTGGCTACAAACTCCTGATACCCGATCTTGTCATCGGCTGTGACTGCATTCAGGGTCAGCACAGGGGCTTGCCTGTCCAACTCCAGCGACACCGTGGTGGTGGTGGTCGAGAGGTTGCCGTAAATGTCCACACTTTGCAGCACCCATTGGTAGGAACCGTCTTCGGGCAACGCCGGCAGCTGGGTGCTGTATTGGCCGTTGGCATCCACGCTCACTTCAAACAGGTCGGCACTTTCATTGCCGTCAATCACCCCGTTGCGGTTGTCGTCCGGGACCCAGCGCACTTTGCCGCCTGCCGGGCCTGTGCCTGTGAAGCCCGGGGTGCTGTCGTTCGTCTGCAGGTCACTGGTGCCGGTTTTGACCATCACCGCCGTGGGCGCAGCGGGGGGGATGATGCGCACGGCAAATTCCGCCAAGCTGGCCTGCCCCACATTGCCCGCAACGTCCTGACTGCGGGCACTCAAGGTGGCAGAGCCTGTTTGCAGCCTGGCCCAGTCGGCCTGACTCAGGGTGTAAGTCCAGTCGCCTTGTGCATTGGCCTGGGTTTGAAATGTCCAGACATTTGTGCCTTGTGTGAGCGTGAGCGTCACCGCAAGATTCGGCTCTGCCCTGCCGCTGAACGGGGTGCCAGCGGCGGCATCGGCCGCAGAGATCTGCTGGTCATCCAACGCCGCCGGTCTGTTCAGGCTCAGCATGGGGGGAGAAGTGTCCAGCGTCAGCGCCACCGTGGTGGTGGTGGCCGAGACGTTGCCGTAGGTGTCCACGCTTTGCAGCAACCATTGGTAGGTGCCATCCGCAGGCAAGTTGGCCAAAGTGGTGCTGTACCGGCCGTTGGCCCCAACGCCCACCTCAAACACACTTTCAAGGGCGTCGACCTGGCCGTCTTTGTTGGCATCGAGCACCCAGCGCACCTTGCCCCCCGCAGGGCCTGTGCCGGTGAAGCCTGGCGTGCTGTCATTGGTTTGCACGGCGCTGGTGCCGGTTTTTTCCATCACCGCCGTGGGCGCGGCAGGCGGTGTCAAATGCACCTCAAAGCCGGGCAAAGTGGCCGATGTCGCATTGCCTACCCCATCCTGGGTGCGGGCGCTCAGGGTCGCCGGGCCATCTTGCAAACGGACCCAATCGGCAGAGCTCAGGCTCAAGGCCCAGGCACCTTGCCCATTCGCGGAGGTCTGAAAGGTCCACACTTGCGCGCCTTGTTGCAGCGTCACCGTGACACTCAGATTCGGCTCTGTTTGACCCCGCAGATCGATGCCTGCCGAGGCATCATTCAGATTGACCGTTCCATCTTTCAGCTGTGGCGGCGCGATCATGGTCAAGGAAGGCGCGCTCAAGTCAATCAAGTCCCGCGCCGTGGTATCGAGCAAATCAGAAAATTTGAGCAGCGCTTCTGGCTGTGCCACAGGCTGGTAAACGCCCGCCAGCACATTGCTGCCGGCATCCACAGCACCGAGCAGATCGCCCCAAAGCGCATCCTGGGTCAGCCCGTCGCGGGCCAGCAACTGCAACCACAAGACATCGCCATGACCTTCTTCGACCTCTTGCGCAGAGGGGCCGAGGGCCGACTGTTTATCGAGCACCGTGGGGGGCACCGTCGTCTGAGCCGTCACGCGCAGTACCGTGCCGCCAGAAGCATTGGCCTCAGTCACCTCCACCACCGCATCCCGCCCCGCCTCGTAAAAACCCGTCAAGCGCAGCAACTGCACCGAGCCGTCCACCTGCTGCACCCAAACCAGCAGATCATCGCCTGCCCGCTCTAGGCGCAGCACGTCTTGCAAAGCCAGCACTTGACCGCGTTCAATGGCTTGGGTGATGTGGGGCACACGCAGGGTGACGGTATTCATTGAAAAACTCCCAATTATTGATATCTGGCCCTGGCGTCAAGCGCCGGGCACCGGGTCCACTTTGACCAATTCACGCGTGGCCCCATCGGCCACCACGCGGCCACGGTCCAGCGCCACCACGCGGGGGCACAGGGCCAGGGCACGCGCACTGTGGGTGACCAAAATCAAGGTCGTGCCCTTGAGTTGCGCCAGGCGCTGCACCAGCAATTTCTCGGATTCAGGGTCCAGGCCATTGGTCGGTTCGTCCAGGATCAACACTTTCGCGTCCACAGCCAAGGCTCGCGCCAGCGCCACCTTTTGGCGCTGTCCACCGGACAGGTTGCTGCCGTACTCTTCCACCGCCTGGCTCAGGCTCAAGCTGCCATTGCCCAGATCGACATCCAGTCCCGACAGGTACAAGCCGCGCTTCAAGGCCTGCAGGCGCTGCTCGGGGCTGGCAGCCAAGGCCAGACCGGCCAGGATGTTGCTCTCGACCGTACCCGCCACCAAGGTGGCTTCTTGTGGTTTGAAGCTCAGCCAGTTGGCGCGGCTGTGCAGCGGGTAAGCCGCCAGTGCCACATCGTCCACCCGCACCTCACCTGCCGTCGGATCAATGGCACGGGCCAGGACTCTGGCCAAGGTGGACTTGCCCGAGCCCGGACGGCCCAGCAATGCCACGCGTTCGGCAGCACCGATGTGCAGCGTGATGTCCTTGAGCGCTTGGGCTTGCCCGCCATAACCATGGCCGACCTGCAAGAGCTTGATGTCCCCCTCGACCGCCCGCGCAGGCGCGTCGGCCACGGGATCGGCATCGGGCGATGGCGCGTGCAAAAACGGATTGAGCGCAGCCAGGGCATCTTGCAGCTCGCGCCAACGCCCCAGCGTCAGCAGGGCCTGCCCCACGGAAGCCAAGGTGCGCCCGGCCAGCATACCCACCGCCACCATGGCACCCTGGGTGATGTACTGGTCAAACACCAAATACGCCCCCAACACCAGCAAGCTCACCGAGCAGCCAATGTAGACCGCCTGGCTCAGCAGCATCTGGCGCGTCATCTCGTGACGCTGCAAGGCCTGAAAGTCGGCGTGGTCTTGCGACAGGCTGGCAAAGCGGGCCTGAAAGCGCTGACCCACATGGCTGGTGCGCAAAGCGTCCATGGAGGACAGGGCATCAGCCAGCAAAGCGAATTTGCCGGTTTGCAACTGGCTGGCATGGCTGCCAATGTGTTTGGATCGGTTCTTGATCCAAGTGCCCCAGACCACATAAACGGCCGTCCAGACCATGAGCATCAAAAGCAGTGGCCAGGCGATCCAGCCAATCACCGCCCACAGGATGAAGATGAAGGGCACATCGGCCAGGGCCAGCAAATAGTGGGCCGAGAAAAAATCGCGTGCACTGTACAAATCGCGGTAAAGCGAAACAAAGCGTGCCGTCATGCCCGGCTGACTGCCCGCACGGCCGCTGGGCTGAAGCAGGGACTGGAACAGCACCGCATCCACACGCTGGTCGAGCACCTGGGCCAGGCGCTCGACCTGGCGGGCACGCAGCCAGCGCAGCATCACCTCCAGCGCCAATGCCAACAACACGCCGATGGCCAAGGCCCACAGGGTTTCAAAAATGCCGTTGTGCATGACCTTGTCATACACCAGCATGGAAAACAGCGGCAAGCTGATCACGCCCAGATTGATCAGCATGCTCGACAGCACGAGACCTTGCAGACGACCCTGCAGAATCTGGGCTACCCATTGCCAATAGCTGCGGTGGCCGTCGCGCTGGTGTGGCAAGCCCACCGACTGGATCAGATAGGCCGGGCCAGACCTGTCCGCCATGGCCGCAACCGACGGCACAGCGTTCAGCGGATCATGGGCCTGCCCCGCCGCGTCCACCCGGCATGCAGTCCACTGCCCGGAGGCCAGGGGCCACAGCCAAAAACCTTCCACAAGCCCATCAGCAGGCAGGCCTTGCGGCAGCACACGCAACTGCAAGCCAGACTCGGCCAAGCTTTGGCGCAAGGCGGTCCAGCTCATGCCCTCTTGCGCGGTGCCTTGCTCCAGCCAGTCTTGCAGCAGCTCTGCCCAGCGCGATGCAGGAGATGCGCCCTGACGCTTCGCTTCTTGCTCAAGCCAACGGCAAGCGTGCTGGGCCGTGAATGTGGCGGTCATGGACAAGCGGCGGTGAAGGTTTTCAGGTGCCACTGACATACACAATGTTCACAGAAGCGGAGAAACCACCACCCGTCAAGGTGAAATTGCCTGCGCCCTGAGCCAGTGAGTTACTCGTCCCCGCGCTGTAGGTATCTCCGCTGTCCAAAATCAGGGTCAACCTCAACGCGCTGCTTCCCGGGTCCACCAAAGCCTGGATGCCCTGAGCAGTCAAAATCAGGTTTTGGCTGCCATTGCCACTGAGGTCCAGTTTTTCAAACCCCACAAATTTGCTGTCCACAATGGTGGACGTGTCCAGCGTCCAACTGCTGCCAAGGGCCAGCAGCTTCAGGGTGTCAGTGCCTGAGCCTGCGTCCATCACAAAGCTGTCACCGGTGGTGTTCTCCAAGACAAAGGTGTCATCACCAGCACCCCCCAAGCCCCGGTCGGAAGTCAAGGTCTTACCCGAAAAATTCAACCAGTCATCACCATCACCGCCACTCATCGTGTCCAAGCCCGTACCCGCCAACAAGTTGTCGTTGCCAGCGTTGCCTGTCAGGCTGTCATTCCCTGCACCACCATCAAGCCGGTCTGCGGCAGCGCCGCCCATCAAGGTGTCGTTGCCAGCGCGTCCATCAAAGCGCATGGACGTGGTACCCGCCGTCATGGCATCGCCTAAATCGCTGCCCACAATGTGTTGAATATTGAGCAGGAGATCACCTTCCGCAAAACCACCCAGTTCGGCAGTGCCGTCCAACAAATTGATGGTGACCGCCGTGGATGCGCTGTAGTCCGCAGTATTGGTGCCCGCATTGCCTTCCAGAATATCGGCCCCCAGACTGCCATACAGCGTGTCATCGCCCGCGCCACCTTGCAAAAATTCGAAGGTGGAACGGCCATACAAGCTGTCGGCAAAGCGGGTTCCGATCACGCCTTCGATGTCTGCGGCAAAAGTGTCGCCAGCTGCATCAAAGGTCGCACCAACGACGCTGTCCATGCGAATGGTCAAACCCTGCGTCAAGCCAGCGCGTTCATAGTTGACAAAATCTGCACCATCCCCGCCCACATAGCTGTCAGCGCCCCCGGCCCCGGTCAAGATGTCGTTGCCTGCACCGCCGATCAAGGTGTCAGCTGCGCTGCCGCCGACCAACCATTCAATGCTTTGCAAACTGGTGCTGATGTCAGTGCCTGTCACCGTGCCGTTGGCCAAACTCATGTTCAGGGCTGTGGTCACGCTGGAGAAATCTGCCGTGTCGTTGCCTGCGCCACCGATCAAGGTGTCCAGCCCCAACGTGCCCTTGAACACATCATCGCCTGCGCCACCGCTCAGCACGTTGTTTTTAGCATCCCCTTCCAGCACATCGGCCAGCGTTGTGCCCGTCAAATTCTGGATGTTGGTGTAGGTTTTGTTGACGGCCCAGCCGGTCAGCGTGATGCCAGGCGACGACATCAAAGAAGCCGAAACACCCGCGCTGGTGGAGGCCTCAAAACTGACCGTGTTGCTGCCAGACAGCGTGTCAGCCCCCCCGTCAATGGCCATGGGCGCGCCGCCTGCCCAGAAAGTGTCGTCTTTGGCGGTGCCAATGACTTTTTGGAGGTTGGAAAACACATCGCCCTTGGCCCACAGCGTGCCCTGACCTTGACCCAGCACCATGTTCGTCAGGTCGATCACCAAACCCGTGGCGCCGTCGTAGTTGGCATAAGTGACCACATCCACCGATGGAACCGTGGTGTCCGACACGCCGCCGTCCATCAAATCAGCGCCGTCGCCGCCCATGAGGGTGTCGTTGCCTGCCCCCCCCAGCATGTTGTCACGGCCCTCGCCGCCATCGAGCACATCGTTGCCAGAACCACCGTCAAGGGTGTTGTCCTGCGCATTGCCCGTGAGCTGATCGTTGAGTGCAGACCCCACCAAGCCCGAGATGGACTGGTACACATCCCCCTGTGCATCACCCGTATTGGATGAGGGCATGATCAAGGAAGCCGTCACACCCACAGTCGCCGTCTCATAACTGACCACGTTCAAGGTGTCCGAGCCGTCAGTGGCTGCGCCCCCGATCAAGGCGTCCGCTCCGGCACCACCGATCAGGGTGTCAAGGCCCGCGCCCCCGATCAGCGAATCGTTGCCATCACCCCCATTGAGCAAATCATTGCCCGCATCGCCTTGCAAGGTGTCTGCCCCCCCCAATCCCATCAAGCTGTCGTTGCCGGTGCCCCCACTGAGCCAGTTGTCTGCCGCGCTGCCGGTCAAGCTGTCGTTGCCGGTGCCGCCCACCAAATTCTGGATGTTTTTGATCAGGTCCACTTCTGCGCTGGCCCCTGTGGCCAGGGTGACGCTGACAAAGCCGTTGCCATCGACCACGTCCAAATTCACCAACAAAGCGCTGGTTCTCTCTGCATAGTTCACGGTGTTGATGCCGTCACCACCGTCGAGCGTGTCATTGCCAGCGCGCCCGATCAGTGTGTCATTGCCAACCCCACCTTCGAGCTTGTTGGCTTGTGCGTCGCCTGCAAGCACATCATGGCCTTTGGTGCCGATGATGTTTTCGATGCTGTCGTAGCTGTCGCCCTTGGACATGCCGCCTTCCCAGCTGCCGCCGCCCACGCCACGTCCACCTGCCACAGTCACGGAGGCACTGGTTTGGTTGTCACGCGCCAAATCCACGTCTGCACCCGAGCCGTCGCCTGAGATTTCAGAGGCGCTGTAGTCCACGGTGTCGGTCACGCGGGTGGCCCCTGTGTCCCCACCTCGAATCCAGGTGCTGGCCGTTGACGCCAAAAATGTGTCACTCCATTGACTGCCCACGAAGACCTCGACGGACGCAAACGCATCACCCACAGCATCAGTCGAGCCACTGGTGGCGCGCTCAGTTCTGGCCATGTCAATGGTCACGGCTTGGTCTGAATTCTGATAACTGACCGTGTCTGTGCCATCGCCTCCGTTGAGCAGGTCGCTGCCCGCCCCGCCCACCAAGAAGTCGTTGCCGCTGCCGCCTTGCAAGATGTCGGAGCCTGCCATGCCATACAGGCTATCGTCACCGGTGCCGCCTGTCAGTTGGTTGTCTTTGAGGTCACCTTCGAGCCAGTCATTGCCGGTGCCGCCCACCAGGTTTTCAATGCCTGAAAACGTCTCGGTACTGCCTTGCTGACCTGCGGTGGCGTTGTTGGTGCCGCCCGTGAACAGACTCACCCGCACAGGCGTATTGATGCCCTCATAGGAGACGACATCCACGCCGCTGTCGGCCTCGGCGCTGCCACCAAAATACTGGTTCACCCCGTTGCCGGTGTTGCGCATGACGTCATCGCCTTCGCCGCCATAAAACACATCGCTGCCGCCACCGCCCACCAAGGTGTCACTGCCTGAAAGGCCTGAGATGACGTTGTTGGCCCCATTGCCTTCGAGCTTGTCTTCAAAGTTGGTGCCGACCAGGTTTTCGATGTTGATGAAGGTGTCGCCTTCGGCATCGCCAGCCGTGCCACCTGTTAAAAGGCTGACTTCGACCTTGGCTGTCGCAAAGGCATAGGTGGCCGTGTCTGTGCCATCACCGCCGTCCAGCGCGTCCTGGCCCGCGCCGCCATTGAGCGTGTCGCTGCCCTCGCCACCGGCCAGGGCGTTGTTGCCCGTGTCGCCCGTCAACTCGTCGTTGTATCGGCTGCCCACCACGCGCTCGATCGACTGCAGGCTGTCACCCGCAGCCGCACCCGCATTGTTTTCCTGATAAGCCAGATTGATCACCACCTTGTCCAGGGCATCGGTGTAATCGGCTGTGTCACTGCCATCGCCACCGTGGTAGTGGTCTCCACCGCCACGGCCCACCAAAACGTCGTCCCCGCCGCTACCAGACAACACGTTCGACCCGGCATTGCCTTCCAAGGTGTCAGCAAGGGCAGAGCCCGTCAGGTTTTCTATGCTGAGCAGGACATCGCCCTGTGCATCACCGGTGTTGGCGCTCGGTTGCGTCAAACTGGCTTTGACCCCCGATATGGCACCTTTATAAGCGGCTGTATCAGTGCCCTCGCCACCGCTCAAAGTGTCTGCCCCCGCACCACCCGTCAGGATGTCATTGCCCCCACCGCCGTAGAGTTTGTTGACCAGCTCATTGCCCGTCAGTTGGTCATCGAATTGAGAGCCAATGACCCCTTCAATGCTGGTCAATGTGTCGCCTTGGCCATCATCACCTGCATTCAAACTGGCCTCTGCCAGGTTGACGGTGACTGAGCCCAGTGCGGTTTGGTAAGAGGCAATGTCCAAACCATCGCCGCCGGACAAGAGGTCAGCGCCCACGCCACCAATGAGCGTGTCATCGCCTGCGTCGCCCATCAACTGGTCTTTGCCGTCCCCGCCTTCCAACAGGTCATGGCCAGAGCCGCCCACCAAGGCATCGTCTCCGACACCGCCTTGCAGCACATCGTCGCCGTTCCCGCCGTCCAGGCTGTCCTGACCGACCAGACCCATCAGGGTGTCGTTTCCTGCGCCACCCGTTAGGCGGTTGGCCTGTGTGTCGCCTGTCAGTTGATCATTGAACTGTCCGCCCAGCAAGTGTGCAATCCCGATCAAGACGTTGCCTGCTGCAGCGCCTGCATTCTGGTTTGAATCGCTCAGGGAAACCAGGGCGTTAACAGCAGCGGTTTCATACGAGACCGTGTTTTCCTCTGTGGGCAGCACATCCAGCCCATCACGCGCAAGCCCTCCCACAAGGGTGTCCAGCCCACCGCCACCCGCCAGGGTGTCGTTGCCTTGGCCACCCAAAATCAGGTTGTTTTGTGCATCACCCAACAATTGGTCATGAAAATTTGAACCCACCACGTTTTGAATACGGGTGTAGCTGTCGCCCAAGGCATCGCCTGCCTGACCTGTTCCCAAAGCCAAATTGACGATGACCGCTTCTTGCGCCAGTGCAAACGACACGGTGTTGTTGCCCGCCCCGGCGTCCATCACGTCAGCACCCGCACCGCCGATCAGCAGGTCGTGGCCTGCGCCAGACATCAAGGTGTCATCACCCAAGCCGCCCAGCAGCGTGTTCTGGCCATCACCGGCATTGAGCAGGTCATGGCCTTCGCCGCCTTCGAGCAGGTCGTTGCCGCTGCCAGCTTTCAAGCTGTCCTGACCCAGCCCCCCCAACAACGAGTTGTCCCCCAGTCCGGCGTTGAGCAAGTCATTGCCCTCACCGCCGTCCAATGTGTCGTTGCCGCTGCCAGCGTTCAAAGTGTCATCACCCAAGCCGCCTTGCAAGCTGTTCTGGCCGTCACCGGCATTGAGCACGTCATTGCCCTCGCCGCCGTCCAGCGTGTCTTTGCCGCTGTCAGCGTTCAAGGTGTCATGGCCCAGGCCGCCCGTCAGCGAGTTGTCGCCCAGACCTGCATTGAGCAGGTCGTTACCGCTGCCCCCCTCCAGCGTGTCATTGGCAGCGCCACTGTTCAGGGTGTCATCACCTGCACCGCCATGGAGCAAATTGATGCCTTCGCCCGCGTTGAGCAGGTCGTTGCCGTCGCCGCCGTCCTGCGTGTCAGAGCCTGCGCCGCTGTTCAGGGTGTCATCACCTGAACCGCCTTTGAGCACATTGATGCCTTCGCCTGCATTGAGCAGGTCATTGCCAACGCCGCCATCGAGCAGGTCGTTGCCAACGCCACCGTAGAGGCTGTCGTTACCGACATCGCCAAACAAGCTGTCATGGCCTAGACCGCCTTCGATGAAGTCATTGCCACCTTGGCCATTGACGACGTCGTTGCCCATCCAGGCCTGGATCTTGTCGTCGGTGTCTCTTCCCGTGATGTTGTAGTTGAAGCCATTCGCGGGCAGTTGAAGAATGGGGTTGCCATTGTCGTCCAGCTCATAAACCTGGTTGACCTCGTTGATGCTTCGGTATTGAAAGGTCAGGGTCTGATCAACCCCACTGATGATTGCGCCAGTGGCATCCAGGTATTGCACCAGCATCTGGAATTTGTGGGGGGTCACGTCCCCGTCGGCCAGTTTCCAGGTCACGGGCAATTGCATCTTGTTGTCGGCCACCGGCACGGATACCGTCACTGTGGTGGCCTTGTTGATGCTCTGGCCATTGAGCGTGAATCCCAGGCTGTCAGGCAAATCTGTCGCAGTTTCTGACCCAAAGGTGCTGAGTTGAACCTTCATGCGGGTGGCGTTGGTGGGCGCATCCAGATTCAACAAAGCAAAGGCCCTGTCCGGATTGGTGCTGGCTTCAGGCGGCGCCACCGAATTGGCGTTGGCTTGCACTTTCACCGCCAACTGCTGCGTGCCCACCATCTTGTCGAAGGTGGTGCTTGCAAAGGTTTTGGTGCTGTCCACCAATTCAACACCGCTGACTTTGGGGTCCACGGCCCCCGTCAGACTGGGGGTTTTCAAAGCCGTCAGGTTGGAGGTGTTTTGGTTGTTGCTGGTGAACTCGGTGCCGGGAGAGGAAGCGGGGCGCAGCACCACAGGCTCGGCCAGGCTGTCCGATATTTTCAGGGGGGTGATGCGCTGCTCAGCCACCGGTGCGTCGGACAACTTGGCGTTTTGCAAGGACTGCAGCAACTGGGTCACTTCTTCGACCGCTGGCCCCTTTTGCGCGTCATCATCGCCCTTGCCCAAGTTCAGGCCCTGTCCGCCCCGTGGCTCGTTGTTGACCAGGGTCAACTCGGTGGAGCTGATCCGAAAACTGGCGGCCTCTGAGGGTTTCATGACCCCCACTTGAGAAAGAAATTCAGAGACCGGAATTTGCGAACCATTGCTGAAAGTGACTTTTTGGACGGCGTTGGTGGCCGCCAAAAAAGCCCCTTCACGCAGCAAGATGCCGTCACCGTTGTCCAGCAGCAGCAGCATGTCCAGATCCAGCACCTGCACGGATTTCACCTGACTGCTCGTGACAGGCACCGCGAAGCTGCTGGTGCCGTCCACTTCTTTGCTCTCCACCACCTTCACATTGCGCGGCCCCTGCAGGACGCTCACCGCTGTGGACACTGGCGCATCGCTGACCACAGCGCCATCCCTCACGGGGCCGGGCGTGCTCGCTTGTGCCAAAAGTATCGGCAACATGGGGGCGTTGGGTGTCAGTGGGGTGTCCATTTGTTTTTCCCTGAGAGTCAAATATCAAGCAGTCATCAAGAACCAGGTCGGCAGCCTTCAGCTGCTGGCAGCCGGTGGCTGCTGACGCAGCTCTTGCAACAGCATGCTCAGATGGCGCTCGTGCTGCGCACCTTGTTCATGTTGCATAGCTTCGATGCGGCCAATCAGGCGGTTCAAAATTTCACCTTCTTCGCGCAAGGCCGATGCCAGTTGCGAGCTGTGCACATCGTCCGTAGCCCGCTGGTGCACCATGAGTTCCTGGTGCTCGCGGATCACACTGTCAAGGCTGGCAAAACTGCTACCCAGGGCGTTGAGTGCCTGCTGAATACCACGTTGCTGATCGGCCATGGCTTGACGCAGTTGCACCAGTTCCTGACCCGATTGCTCTTGTCGCAGCAAGACTTCGCTTTGCTGGTTCAAGGTCTTGTTGAACTGGCCGTAGCTGGACTCCATGACCTGCAAAACCGATTCCAAGCGGTTTTGCTGGGTCACCAGGGCGGCCACAACGGCGTTTTCGCGGTAGGCGGCGGGCGTGACCTCGCGGGCAATTTCACGGACGGCCTGCACCGTCAGGTTCAGGTTGTCGAGCATGGCGTTTTGGCCTTGCTGGTTTTGTTTGAAGCCTTCGCTCAGTTCAGCCCAAAGCTGAACTTCGTTACGCTCAATGCGGGCCGACAAGGTGCCCAGTGAGGTGATCAGATCGCGCACCCGGCGCTCGGACTGCTCCAAGGCCACGGTCAGTGCTTTCAAAATGGGCGACTGCTCAGCCACCACGTTCAAACTGGCGGTCAACTGGTCTTGCTTGTTTTCTGGGGCCGCGTGAGTGGTGAAGTCGGTCAGGTACACCAGGCGCGAGTGCATGGCTGCCACCAATTCGCTGGAACAACGCTTCACCCCGACCATGAGCACGCTCATGATGAGCGAGCCCAGCACGCCGAACAAAGATGCACTGAAGGCCACCCCCATGGATTTCATCGGCGAACTCAAGCGATCCACCAAGGTCCGCACGGCAGCGGCGGCATTGCCCGACTCCACCATGGTGAAGGCAGAGATCAGCTTGCCGATCTCTTCCAGAGCGCCCAACAGACCAATGAAGGTACCCAGCAAGCCCAAGCCCACCATGGCGCCCGACAGGAACTGCGGCAAATACAGGCGCATGTTCTGGCGAGATTCAAAGCGGTGCGCCTCCGACTCCAGCGCGGCATGCTGCACATCGCTGATGGGCGTATTTTGCGTTTCGGCCAGCATTTCCAGCACGGTGCTGACGTCATAACGCTCACCCAGCACCATCTGACGCAAGGTTTCTGGCGGTGCACCGTCACGCGCTTGCCGGAAAAAGCGCTGGATAAATTCACCCTCTCTGTTCATGCGGTGTACGGCGTGCAGCATCATCCCCGAGCCCAAGGCCATCAAGAGGAAAATCAGATAGTTGATCTGCGGGTGCGGGTTGCCCTGCATGGTGCCAGCCACCTCTTTGGAAAACAGGACAAAGCCCAGCAGGACCAGCAGTATCGGCACACCGACAAAAAAGTAATAGGGTTTGAGTCGTTTCATGGAGACCTCGGTTGCTTCAGTGAATAGATGGAATCAAAGTTTCAGGGTGAATGGGTGAGGTGTTCAGGACGGTTCGCGCAAGGCCTGCGAGGCAAAGCGCATCAAGGGCGAGACCACATAACTGAGCACACTGCGTTGGCCCGCCACGATGTCGGCGCGCGCAGTCATGCCGGGCAAAATGACTTGCTCGGCCAAAGCGCCTTTGGCCTGTCCCGTCTGGATCACCACGCGGTAGTAGCGCTGTCCGTTTTCGTCGGCCAGGGTGTCGGCGCTGACTTCAGTCACTTGCCCCTCCAAAGCACCGTAGATGGCGTAGTCATAAGCACCAATCAGCACGCGGGTGGGCAGGCCAGCCCGCAGCCGCGCCCTGTCGTCGGGCCGCACACGGGCTTCCACGGCCAAGGGGCCTTCGCTGGGGGTGATTTCCAGCACCACCTCGCCGGGGCGAATCACGCCACCCAAGGTGTTGAAATTGAGTTTATTCACAAAACCGGCCACCGGGGCGCGCACATCGTTGCGGGCTTGGCGGTCGCTGTCGTTGTTCACATTGAGCTCAAAGCGCTGGATCTCGGCGCTGATTTGGGCCAGCTCGGCCCGCGCTTCTGCGCGAAAGCGGGCGGTTGACTCATTCAATCGGGCCGATTGTTCTTCGATGGCCGCCTGCAGCCGGGGAATGGAGCTGGTGATGTCGCCTTGCGCGGTGCTCAAGCGCTGCAAGCGCCCCTGGGCGTCAAGCCATTCGAGCTGAGAGCCCGCACCCTTACGGTAAAGGCCTTCCATGACCGCCAATTGCTTGCGCGCCACATCGACTTCGGTGGCCATGTTTTTCAGGCGGTTTTGGGCCTCGTTCAATTCCGATTGGCGCTGGTTGATTTGCTGGCGCAAAGCCCCCTGCTCAGCCCGAATTTTGTCAGCGCGCTCGCGAAAGGCAGCACGCTCCAACTCTTTTTGAGCATCGGGCACATCCGCTGGAAAATCGGGCAATGCGGCACCCACCGCTTCGGCTTTGAGGCGCGCTTGCTGCGATTTGAGGGTCACGATGCGGTTTCGGCCCTGCTCCACATCGGTGTTGGCCTGTGTGCCGGACAAGCTCAGCAAAATGTCGCCCGCCTTGACGTTTTGACCTTCGCGAACACGGATGTCCCGCACGATACCACCCTCGAGGTGCTGCACCAGTTGCGCCCGCGTGGAGGGGATGATGCGGCCTTCTGCACGCACCACCCGGTCCACGGGTGCCCAGGCCGCCCAAATGAGCAAGACAAGCAAGAACAAGGCCAAACTGAGCAACCAGCGCCGTTCATGGCGTTCAGACAGCGACAAACGCAATGCAGCCTCACTCGGAGGCTGCTGCAGGTGTTGCCAAAGTTTGCGGAGTTTCATGTGTCAGGTTCTGTGCATTCAAGGGGCCACATTGACGGTGACTCGGCCGCTGTCTGCACCGGCTTGGACGCTTTCCATCACCCGCATTTGGATCAAATCACCGGGCGTTCCGGCTTGAATCAGCACATTGCGCACGGCCACTGCGCGGTAGTACCCCAAGCGAGCGGACTCGCTGAAGCCCTTGGGTGTGATGACCGTGATTTGCCATCGGGTGGTTTTGACCGGTCCAAAGCTGTTCAAGCGCGACACAACGCTCTTGGACTCTTCTTCTGACAGCGTGACCACTTTGGGATCAAAGTTGACGATCAAGCCCGCCCCCACTGTGTTGACGCTCGATGAGCCTTTGGCCTCTTTCACCACTTCCTGACGGGCTTGCACCACTTCCATCTTGGTGGCGTTGTTGGGCACATTGTTGGACGTGGTGCTGCTTTCTGTTTTGGCTTGCTGCTCGGATTTGCTTGCTTGCTCAGATTTGCTTGCTTGCTCAGTTTTGGCCGTGCTGGGGGCTGCCGTGCTGCTGGAAGTCGTGGTTGTGTTTTTTTGCAACGCCTGCAAGCTCTCCTTGAGTTTGGCGTTTTCCAGCTGCAACTCCTGCAATTGCGCAGCTTGGGTGTTGGGGTTGTCGTTGACGTACTGCACATCTTGCGGGATGGTGCCTGGGCGTGGCGTGCCTTTGGTGGTTTCTTCCAGCACAAAGCTCAGGATCACGATGCACATCACCGCGATCACGAAGAGCAAATTGATCGCCAGGTTCGAGATGGCATCCACATACCCGGGCCAAAAAATATCGGATGCGTCGTTCGATTCAGAGGAACCAGCCATGGATGAACCTTTTGATTGTTTGGAAATGAAAATTCAAAAAAATCACTTCAACTGGATGCGGGCCTGCTCGCGCAGGGCACTGAGTTGCCCCATGCTTTTGAGCAGTTGCGCCTGGGCCAGCATTTGTTGCCCCAAGGCTTGCGTCAGTTTCAAGCGTGCATCGTAAAGACTTTGACTCGCATCCAGGGCGTCCAGCAGTGAAGTAATGCGCCCCACCTTGAGTTGTTCGCGCACGGCCTCGGTCACACGCCGCGCGGCCTCTTGCTCTTGCTGCCCCAAGCTGATGCGCAAAGTGGCCGCCTGGAGCAAGGCAAAGTCGGTGTCCACCGCTTGGGCCAGACGCTGCTCGTTGAGTTCGAGCTTGCTTTGCAACTCGGACAAGTCTGCCGATGCTTCCTTGCCTGAAAAGTATTCCTTGCCCCCCAAAGAAAGCGCCCAGTTGACCACCACCAGCGCGCGGGTGTCCTGGCGCGAGCCCATCACCCCACCGTTGTTGGTGGCGCGGTCATCTTCCAGACTCGCCAGCACCGTGGGCGCTGCGCGGCCGTATTGGGCGCGCACCTGGGATTTTTGGGCTTGCACTTCGGCACGCAGTGCCGTCAGTTCGGCGTTGTCTTTCAAGGCCTGGTCGCGGATTTCGGCTTGCGTGCGGGGCAAGGCAGGCAACTGACTCAAAAAAGGCAGATTCAGCAACTGCGGTGCAAAGCCCAAGAGGCGCTCAAGCTCGAGCATGCCGCCTTTGTAATTGGCCTGCTGCTCCAGCCGGGCCTGGCGCGCCGCCAGGACGCGCGAACGCGCACGTTCGAGCTCGGCTTGGCTGCTGGCACCCGATTGAGAACGCTGATCTTGGTAATTCAGGATGTTTGACAAATTGCTCAACAACTCATCTGAAAAATTCAGCGTGATGCGACTGGTCGTGAGGTTGACCACGGCTTTGACCAGGTTCAGGGCGACTTCCTGCTCCATTGAAGCGCTGCGCAACATGGCCGCCTCCAGCGTCAATCCGCTGGCTTGCCAGGTTTCCCAAGCGGGGTAATTGACCAGCGGCTGGGTCACACGCAAGGACGTGTTTTTGTAATCGTGCTCGTGGTTGCTCAAAGTAGCCGTGGTGCTTTTTTCATTGCCCTTGGCATAACGCGCTGAAAAAGAGGGCAGCAAATCAGCTCGGCTTTTTGAAACGCGAAGGCGTGAACTTTCCTGGCGGGCCTTGACGGCCGTCAGCTCGGGGCTGAACTCCAGACCCGCCAGCAGCAGGTCGGGCAATGAAAAAGCCACTTGCTGAAATTCGGTGGTTTTGCGAGTCAGCACCGACGTGCCCAAACCGCCTTCCGGTTCGGGCAAATCGATCTCGGCTTTGCCCGTCAATTGCGCAAAAGTCAGGCTCTGGCGTGAAAAGTCAGGGGTGGACAGATTGGATTTGGGAGAGTTGTCGACCGGGCGACGCAGCACCACAGCGGGCTCGGGCTTGGCCAAAACGGGCAAAGACAGGCCCGTCTTGGCGGCCGTGTCCACCGGTGCCTTGGCGCGAACGGC
The DNA here is from genome assembly GCF_001270065.2 of Limnohabitans planktonicus II-D5. Classification (GTDB taxonomy): domain Bacteria; phylum Pseudomonadota; class Gammaproteobacteria; order Burkholderiales; family Burkholderiaceae_C; genus Limnohabitans_A; species Limnohabitans_A planktonicus. The sequence continues at coordinate 249,121 of NZ_LFYT02000004.1, read as the reverse complement.
TTCTTTCCAGGGCTTGAATTTCGCCTGCAAAGCGGCAGGCAATTCCTGCCCCAGGCTGTTGGCACGGTCGGTGGGTTTTTCTTGATCGGCAGTGACTTGCTCGACCATGCTTTGCGTGACTTGGCGTTGGCGTTCAATCTCTGCGGCTGACGTGGCAGTGGCAGCCGCCGCCTGTGCCCACACCCCAGTGTGCGAGACCAAGGCAGCCAAAGCGGCGCACAACATGGCGGGCTGGAAGACCGGCCCCTGCTGGCGCTGTGGGGTCATGTGGGATGCGTGGGTCTGGATGTTTTTCATGGCAATCACCGTTCTCTGAGCGCTTCTCTCGCGCGCATAACAGGCTTGAACAGATAGGTCAGAACCGATTTTTGTCCGGTCTTGATATCCACTTGGGCCAACATGCCCGGAATGATCGGCAAATTTTTGCCGTCCGGCGTTTTCAAACTCGCGCTGTCGGTGCGAACCAAGACGCGGTAATAGGTTTCTTCTCGACGCACCTCATCGCGCAGGGTGTCGGGGCTGATTTGCACCAGCCGGGCATTGAGCCAGCCATACACGCTGGAATCATAGGCCGTGATTTTGACCACCGCCTCCATGCCAGGTCGCAAAAAAGCGATGTCCGAAGGGCGGATGCGGGTCTCTATCAGCAGCTTGTCGTCCATGGGCACGATTTCGAGCAAGTCCTGCCCCATCTGGATCACGCCGCCCAGAGTGTTGATGCGGATGTTTTTGACCACGCCGCGCTTGGGCGCACGCAAGACCGTGCGGCGGAAGTTGTCTTCCTTGCCCGTGAGGCCCTGACGCTGCGAGCCCATTTCAGCCTCGACACGGGCCAGCTCAGTGGCCGCATCGGCCTTGAATTTGCCCGCCAACTCACTCAAACGGCCTTTGGCCTCGGAAATGGTGCGCTTGATGCGCAGCACCTCCAGATCGGACACGTAGCCGCTGGCGGCCATGGGCTCGGTGATGCGCAACTCATCGGTGGCCAGCTTCAGGGTTTGTTGCTGCGATGCAATGCTGCTGTCCAGGCTGCGTCGTCTGGCCTCAAAGGTGTCTCGTTCATTGCGCGTCAATTCCGGGGCTCGGCGCAGCAAGTCGGGCGAAAAAACCGGGCTGCTCCCTTGGGCCTCGGCACGCAGGCGCACCGCAGCGGCTTGCAAGGCGTCGATCTTGGACTGCCCTTCGCGCACGGTGGCACCTTGGCGTGCATCGTCAATGCGCAAAAGGGGCTGATCGACTTCGACCGTGTCGCCTTCAGCCACCAGCAGCTCGGCCAAAACGCCCGACTCCAGGCTCTGGATGACTTGTTCGCGGCTGGTCGGAATGACTTTGCCCATGCCGGTGGTGACTTCTTCGAGCTGAGCCCAGCCCGCCCAGAGCATGAACACCAGCAAGACCACAGCGCTGGCATACAAACCGATGCGCAACACCGGTTGACGCTCACGCAAGGAAGCGGCGTAGACATCGTCCAGCAAATCGAGATCGGCCTGAATCTGGTTTTTTTCACGCAGCCGCATGATTTTTTGCGTCAGTGCCTGGCGCTCTTGGGGTGACATGGGCGTCGGCATGCCGGAGGCTGCGCCCGGCACTGGAAAACGGGGCGCGCTCATGCAGTCCTCCCAATGGCACGCTTGACGCGGCCTTCTTGCACCGCTTGCAACACAGCCTCTTTGGGGCCATCGGCCAAAACCTGACCGCTGTCGAGCAAGACCAGCCGCGTGGCCAGGCTCAGGGGCCCGGGGCGGTGCGTGGCAATGACCACGGTTTTGCCGGCCAACTCGGTTTGAAGTTTGTCCAGCAAACGCTGTTCGTTGGCGGCATCGAATGCGCTGGTGGGCTCGTCGAGCAAGACCACCGGGCAGTTGGCCAGCAAGGCACGGGCCAAAGCCACCATCTGCCGCTGACCGCCAGACAAGGCGGCACCGCCCTCGCCCAAAGGCATGTCCAAACCCTGTGGATGTCCAGCCACCCAAGGCTGGATGCCGGTGAGCTGCAAGACATGCTGCAAGCGTGCGTCGGACACATGGGGCGCAGCCATGAGCAAGTTGTCACGCAAACTGCCCCGAAACAAGACCGCATCCTGACTGACCCAAGCCAGTTGATCGCGTAAATCGGCGGGTGAGATGTGGGCCATGTCCAGCCCATCCAGCAATACCTGCCCTTGGGTGGGGGGGTACAAACAGGCCAGCATCTTGAGCAGTGTGGATTTACCGCTGCCCACAGGCCCCATCAAGGCCACATGCTCGCCAGCGGCAAAGTCCAAATTCTGGACCTGCAGCACGGGGCGTTCCGTATGGGGGTAGCTGAATTGAAGTTGGCGCACTTGCAAATGCCCTGTGGTTTGCTGCAAGCCCATGTAACTGCGCCCGGGCTCGTATTGGCCTGGCAAACGCATGATGCGGTCCAGCGTTTTAAAGGCCCCAACGGCATGCTGGTAGCGGGTGAGCAAACCCGCCACTTGCGCCAAAGGCCCCAGGGCCCGCCCCGCCAGGATGGTGCAACCAATCAGACCACCGGCTGTCAGGCGCCCTTCCAAAATCAGGTAAACACCCCAAACGATCAAGGCGGTGTTGCACGCTTGTTGCACGAATTGGGTGAAATTCAAGGTGATGGCCGACACCAAGCGACTGCTCATGGCGCTGCGGGCGGTGGTGGCGCTGATGCGTTCCCAGCGGCTTTGCATGCGGGGCTCGGCACCCATGGCGCGAATTTGTTCCAGCCGCTCCAGGGTTTCAACCATAAAGCCGAGTTTTTGCGCGCTTTCATATTGGTAGCGCTCAATGGATTCACGGATCGGCCATTGCGAGGCCCAGCCGGCCAAAAACACCAGCACAGCACCGACGATGGGCACCCACACCAGCGGACCACCAAAAAAGCCAATGACACACAAAAACACGATGACAAAAGGCACATCGCTCAAGGTGACCAAGGTGGTCGAGCTGACGAAGTCTCTCACTGATTCAAATTCGCGCAACTGGCCTGCGAATTGACCGCTTGAAGCCGGCCGGTCCTGCGCCCTTAAATTCAGGGCCTGCTTGAAAATGCGCGAAGACAAGAGCAAATCGGCCTTTTTACCGGCCACATCCACCAGATAACCCCGCATGGTGCGCAGCCCCAATTCAAGCAGACCCGCCAGCGTGACGCCCAAGGCCAGCACCCACAGCGAATGCAAGGCTGCATTGGGAATGACGCGGTCATACACATTCATCGAGAACATGGAGGTGGCCAATGCCAGCAAATTGATCAGCATCGCGGCCAAGGTGCTGTCCAGATAAAAACCTCGCAAGGTGCGAAACACACTCCAGAACCAATGCGCAGCGGGTGGCGGGGCGTCCCCTTGTGTCTGAGCACTTGGAGGGTCTGACGGCTGTGTTGAATCCTGCCGAATGCGCGCGTGCAAACTCCAGCCTGCACTGTCGGTCGTCAATTGATCTACCGTCACCCACTGCGGCTTGTCAGCGTTCAGGGCGGCATTCAAGTGGGGGGCGATCACTTCACAGGCATCGCCTTTACGGCTGAGCAGAACAGCGGCCAAGCCACCGGTCAGACCAATCACCACGGGCCCCAGATGGTTGTCGTATTGCGCAGGCGACAAAGCCGCCATTTGAACCTCCAGGCCATGACTTTGCAGGGTTTGAGCTGCGGCCAGCAAGGTCAGGTCTTCGTCACCAAATTCGGCCGTTTGCGCCATCAACTCGCGTGCCGAAACACGTTGCCCCAAACGCAGCGCCAAATGACTGAGCGCCTCAAACACAGAAGGCTGCAAGCTCATCGAATTGCCCCAGCAAACTGTAGACTCAAACGCATGGAGGAACCCTTCACAGCTGCAACACCGTGGGAAGAAGACCCTGCAAGCCAATCAAGCGAAAAGACGCTTTGATCTGGTCCATTTCCGATGACATTTTGTTGGACCTGGCTGTGAACAATTCATTTTCTGCATTGAGCACATCCAGCAAATTCCGACGCCCCACTTTGAACTGCTTTCGGTTGGCGTACACCATTTCTTGGGCGTGGTTGACGTAATCATCAAATGAGGCCAAGGACTGGGTGTGGGCCAAAAACTCGTACCAGGCAGAACCCACGCGTTGCTGCAACTCGTCACGCGCTTTTTCAAAAGCAAATCGCGTGGCCATCTGCGTGGAGGTGGCAGCATTCAAGGCATGTCCGGCGGCACCCCCTGCCCAGATCGTCCACTCGGCTTGAACGCCCAAATAAAGATCAGACTGGTTGCCATGGATGCCGTTGATGTCGCGCCCAGTCTTGCCCGTGGCGTCCAGATTCAAACGGGGACGATAAGGGGCTTTGGCCAATGCAATGCCTTGCAGCGCCTGCTCCACATCGGCACGCGCCACCTGCAAGGCAGGACTGGCATTCAGGGCTTTTTGATAGGCCTCTTCCAAACTTGCAGCAGGGGGCAATGCACGCAGTTCAGGCAAATCGTGTGCCTTGGGCAAACCGGTCAAACTTTGGAACTCCAGCCGGGCCTGCTCCAGTCGCATCAAACGTGAGGTCGTGACCGACTCGGCCAAAGATGCGCGGCTCATGGCAGCGGGCAAGTCAGCGGCACGGCCCAAATCCAGCTTGGCAATCCCCTTGACTTGATTGACATAGCCGCGGTGCATGGACAAATTGTCTTGCGCCAACACCAGCAACTGCGAAGCCCTGAGCACTTCCACATAGGCCTCCAAAGTGCGGAGCATCAGCTCTTCGCGCTTGTCAACCAGTTTCCAGTCGGCACCGATGGAAGATTGACGTCGCTGCTCGGCCTGCGCCACCAAGCCCTGATCCAGCAAGGGCATGGTCATGCGCACATAGGCTTGGGCTTGCTTGTAGGAGTTGGACACATTCGCTGTGGTCAGGCGCTGATTTTCTTGCCCCGTATTGCCACCCACCACCACACGCGGCTTGAATTGCGCCTTGGCTTCTTTGAAGAGTTCTTCCTGGGCACGACTTTGCGCTTCAGCTTGCAAGAGTTCTGGATGGCGCTGCAGCGCCATCTGCACATATTTCACGAGTGCGAAGGGAATCTGGCGGTTTTCCTCCTGCTCGCCAAGAGAAGAACTCGAAGAAAGCACCACGATGGGCGGCACGCTGGCCGATGGGCTTTGAGCACTGACCGAACCGATGGGCATAAAACCCACAAAAACACCAAATATAATCAAAAAATGAAACACTCTCATACTCCGAAGGAGGCTCAATAATGCTTGAGCATGATAAAAGTTGACCCTCAAAATTGAAAATTGAATTGGCACGAAAGGCAACTGTCAGCCAAGTTTATAGCTTAATTATTTTATATTCATCATATTGGGAAATAAAATCAATGAAGAACGATTAAAAATCCTTAAATATCAATTGTTTATCATCAATTCAACATTTTCAACATTTTAATGCGGCATAAAGTACAAATTTAATCTTTCAATGACATGCTGTATAAGGGGAAAGTCATTCCATTCGAGACAAAAGGTCACTCTATGCAACACAACATCGCCATCATTGGCGTCGGCATGGCCGGCGTGGTTTGCGCACGCACCCTGCGCCAGGCTGGACACACCGTCACCTTGTTTGAAAAAAGTCGGGGACTCGGTGGCCGCATGGCCACACGGGCCAGTGCCTTCGGCAGTTTTGACCACGGTGCGCAATACTTCACCGTGCGTGACCCGCGTTTCGAGTTGGCTTTGGGCACCGTACCCGGTCTGTGCAAGCCCTGGAGCGCCAATGCCGTGCGGGTGCTCGATCCCAATGGTCGTGTCATTGAAGCCGGCTTGCCCGGTGGCGAGCGTCACTGGGTGGCCACGCCTGGCATGAATGGCCTGGTCAAGGCCTGGGCCGAACCGCTGCTGGAAGATGGCAACGTGCAGTTGCAAACATGCGTGACCCAGATCAGCGCCGATCCATTCAAGAAAAACAGCTGGCAATTGCACACCGAGGGCGAGAACGGCAGTCAGCATGTGTTTGGGGGATTTGACCGCGTGGTCCTGGCCATCCCCCCGGCGCAAGCGGCCTCATTGCTGCAAAGCTCGGGTTTGAGCGATCTGGCGCTGCCGCTGAAAGATGTGCGGGTTGAGCCTTGCTGGACGCTCATGGTGGCCTACCCGCAAGCCGTGCAACCGGGCCTGATCACCCTTGGCCCTCAATGGAACGCGGCCCGCAGCACGCACCACCGCATCGCCTGGATGGCGCGTGAATCGTCCAAACCTGCACGCGAACGCATCGAGCGCTGGACCGTGCAAGCCAGCGCCCCTTGGTCTGCGGAACATGTGGACGACACGCCCGAACGCATCACCGGCAAGCTGCTCAAGGCCTTTGCAGAAATCACCGGCATCCGGGCCACCCCCGCACATGCTGAGGTGCACCGCTGGCTGTACGCCAAGACGTCACAACCTCTGGGTCAGAGCCATTTGTGGTTCAAAGATCAAGGCATCGGACTGTGTGGCGACTGGTGCACAGGTCATCGGGTTGAAGACGCTTTCGTGTCGGGCCTCGAATTGGCTTTGTCGGTGCTCAAAAAACGCTGATCCATCCATGGGATCGCAAGGCAAGCGCCCGGCATCTTCGCAGGCCGAACAAGGCTATATCGGGCGCTTTGCCCCCTCGCCTACCGGCATGCTGCATGCGGGCTCTTTGGTGGCCGCTCTGGCCAGCTGGCTCGATGCGCGTGCTCATCAGGGCCAGTGGCGTGTTCGGATGGAAGACGTGGACACGCCCCGCTGCGTGCCCGGTGCAGACCAGGCCATCTTGCAGCAATTGGCGCTTTGCCACTTGGTGCCCGATGGCCCCGTGCTTTGGCAAAGCCAACGCGGCCTGGACTACCAAACGGCGCTGGACACCTTGATCGCCCAGGGCTGGGCTTACCCTTGCGCTTGCTCGCGTAAAGACATTGAATCTGCGCAAACCCAGTCCGTGCTGCGTCACCATGCAGCGGTGTACCCCGGCACCTGTCGGGATGGGCTGGGTGGCAAAACAGCCCGCGCATGGCGACTGAATGTGCAGGCGGTTCAGGCCGCGTTCCATCTGCCCCGCATCACCCCATGGCAAGACCGCAGGCTCGGAGGGCAGGAACAAGATGTGCTGGAGGCTGTGGGCGACTTCGTATTGCGCCGCGCCGATGGTTTGTGGGCCTATCAACTGGCCGTGGTGGTGGACGATGCCGCGCAAGGCATCAGCCATGTGGTGCGTGGCGAAGACCTGGCCGACAACACGGCCCGGCAAATGCTGCTGCAAAGGGCCTTGGATGTGCCCACACCGCACTACTTGCACACCGCCTTGGTGCTGGGCACCAACGGCGAAAAACTCAGCAAACAAAACGGTGCTCAGGCGCTGGATTTGCAAGACCCACTGCATGCCCTGAGGCAGGCCGCGTCAGCCCTGAATTTGCCCGTGCGGGAAGAAGTCACGGACATCGACGCCCAGCTTGCGCAATGGACAGACCTCTGGCGCGCTCAACACGCGCCGCGTGTCCCATTTAAAGCTTGACGTCTGACTCTGCATCCTCTTGTGCTGGCCAGTCGCGGATATAGGCCTTGAGCATCTTGTTTTCGAAATTCTGACTGTCCACCACCGCCTTGGCTACGTCGTAAAAACTGATCACGCCCATCAGCACACGGTTGTCCATGACGGGCATGTAGCGGGCATGGTGCTCCAGCATCATGCGGCGCACATTGTCGATGTCGGTTTCCCCGGTGCAGGTCAATGGCTTGGCATCCATGGCCTCGCGCACAGAGGTTTCACCTACATGGCCGCCATTTTTGACAATTTGCTGGATCACCTCACGGAAAGTCAGCATGCCCACCAGATCACCTTGGGCCATGACCACCAGTGAACCGATGTCTTTTTCGGCCATGTCGTTCATGGCGCGGGACAGGGGTTCATCGGGGTGCACTGTGAACAGCGTGCCGCCTTTGACGCGCAGGATGTCGTTGACTTGCATGGTGTGTCTCCTTGGGGTCGAGTGCAGATTTCAATTGGTTTCCAATATAGCCCACAATGAAAGCCGAGCGAAGCGATTGATGCTTGCCAAACACTTTCTTTTTCGGAGACACCCCATGGCTGGCTACAGCGACCCCGGTTTTGACACTTTGGCCCTGCATGCGGGTGCAGCGCCCGACCCCAGCACGGGTGCCCGGGCCGTGCCGATTCACCTGACCACCTCCTTCGTTTTTGAGTCCTCAGACCAAGCTGCAGCGTTGTTCAACCTCGAGCGTCCCGGCCACGTTTACAGCCGCATCAGCAACCCCACCAACGCGGTGCTGGAGCAACGCATCTCGGCGCTCGAAGGCGGCATCGGGGCGATCACCACATCCAGCGGCCAGGCGGCCTTGCACCTGGCCATTGCCACCCTCATGGGCGCGGGCTCGCACATCGTGGCCTCCAGCGCTTTGTACGGCGGCTCACACAACCTGCTGCATTACACCTTGAGCCGCTTCGGCATCCGCACCACCTTTGTCAAACCCGGCGACCTGGACGCCTGGCGCGCCGCCGTGCAGCCCGACACCAAACTCTTTTTTGGCGAAACCGTGGGCAACCCCGGCATGGACGTGCTCGACATCGAAGCCGTGAGTGCCATCGCCCACGAAGCGGGCGTGCCATTGCTGGTGGACTCCACCCTCACCTCGCCCTGGCTCATCAAACCTTTTGACCACGGGGCCGATCTGGTCTACCACTCGGCCACCAAGTTCTTGTCGGGCCACGGCACGGTGGTGGGCGGTGTGGTGGTCGATGGTGGGAGTTTTGACTGGGACCAATCGGGCAAGTTTGCCGAGCTGAGCCAAGCCTATGAAGGCTTTCACAACATGGTCTTCAGCGAAGAGAGCACCGTGGGCGCGTTTTTGCTGAGGGCGCGGCGCGAGGGCCTGCGTGACTTTGGCGCGTGCATGAGCCCGCACACCGCCTGGCTGATTTTGCAAGGCATCGAAACCCTGCCCCTGCGCATGGCCCGGCACATGGAAAACACCGCGAAGGTGGTCGAGTTTTTGGCCGCGCACCCGCTGGTCAGCCGCGTGGGCCACCCCTTGCTGGAGAGCCACCCGTCTCACGCCTTGGCGCAAAAGCTCTTGCCACGCGGCGCGGGCTCGGTGTTCAGCTTCGACATCAAGGGAAGCCGCGCACAAGGCCAAAAGTTCATTGAAACCCTCAAAGTCTTCAGCCACCTGGCCAATGTGGGCGACTGCCGCAGCCTGGTGATCCACCCGGCCAGCACCACGCATTTCCGCATGACGGACGAAGCCCTGGCCGCAGGCGGCATCGGCCCCGGCACCATCCGCTTGTCGATTGGCCTGGAAGACCCTGCAGACTTGATTGACGACCTGAAAAAGGCGCTCAAAGCAGCCGAGAAAGCGGGAGCCTGACCATGCAAATCTCCGTTCAAGGCCATGACCTCTACGCCTACACAGGCGGCAAGCCCTTCAACCCCGCGCAACCCACCGCCGTGTTCATACACGGCGTGCTCAACGACCACAGCGTCTGGATTTTGCAAACCCGCTACATGGCCCACCACGGCTGGAACGTGCTGGCGATTGACCTGCCCGGCCACTGCAAAAGCGAAGGCACGCCGCCACAAAGCGTGGAAGAAGCGGCCGACACCGTCATCGCGCTGCTCGATGCACTGAAGATTGAAATAGCCGCGCTGATCGGCCACAGCTTTGGCTCGCTCATCGCCCTGGAAGCGGCGGCTCGCGACGCGCAAGTCCACCCCGGGCGCGTGAGCCACCTGGTGATGGTGGGCACGGCCTACCCCATGCGCGTGTCGCCTGCCTTGCTCGATCAGTCGGTCAGCGCACCCTTCAAGGCGATCGACATGGTCAACAGCTTTTCGCATTCCACACTGGCCCCACCACCTTCGGCCTTGGGCCCCGGCACCTGGCTGTATGGCGGCAGCAAGGCGCTGATGCGACGGGTGCTGGCCAGCAACACACAGGTCAATGTGTTCCACACCGGATTCAAGGCCTGCGACGATTACCGAGGTGCAGAAGCAGCCATGCCGCAAGTGGCCTGCCCCGTCCTGTTTGTGCTGGGCAGCGCCGACCAGATGACGCCGCCCAAAGCCGCACAAAGCCTGATTGACCTGTGCAAGCAGCCTAAGGTGGTGAAGCTGCCCGCAGGCCATTCGCTCATGACCGAGGCACCCGAAGGCGTATTGCAGGCGCTCAAGGATTTTTTGAAACCTTGAGCTTGAAGAACATTCGCCAACGCCCCCTGAACCATGAATTCATTGACTGCCCACATCACCCCGTCGCTGTCCTCTGACAGAGCCCAGACAATAGCCCACTCGTTGGACCTGCGGGCCTTGCCGCGCGACTTTCTGGACAACCCGTACCCGGTCTATGTCGCGCTGCGCGAAGCCGAGCCTTTCAAGCGCATGCCCGATGGCTCGTATTTCCTCACGCGTCACGCCGATCTGGTGGCGGTCTACCGCGACGCCAAGGTCTTCAGCTCTGACAAGCAAGTCGAATTCGGCCCCAAATACAACCACGAGCCTTACAACCAGCCGCCCTACGCCACATGCAGTGGCGTCTCCCCGCTGTTTGAGCACCACACGAGCAGCCTGGTCTTCAACGACCCGCCCCTGCACACCCGGGTGCGCCGCTTGATCATGGGGGCGCTCACCCGCCGGGCCATCGAAGCCATGGAGCCCGGCTTGGTGCTGCTGGTGGACAGCCTGCTGGACAAGATCGAGGCGCAAGGCGGTGGGGACCTGATCGAGGACTTTGCCTCGGCCATTCCAGTCGAGATCATCGGCAACCTGCTGGGCGTGCCGCACGCCGAGCGCGAACCTTTGCGCGGCTGGTCACTCGCCATATTGGGGGCGCTGGAGCCCGCCCTGAGCCCTGAACAAGAATCGCTGGGCAACCGCAGCGTGAGCGAGTTTCTGGCCTACCTGCGCAAATTGGTGGCAGATCGCCGATTGCATCCGGGCGACCCGGAGCACGATGTGCTGACACGGCTGATCCAGGGCGAGGAAAACGGCGACGCCCTGAGCGAAGTCGAGCTGCTGCAAAACTGCGTGTTCCTCCTCAACGCCGGGCACGAAACCACCACCAACCTGATTGGTAACGCGCTCATCAGCCTGCAGGAATGGCCCAAGCAGCGCGAACAGCTCAAGGCCGACCTGAAACAAGCGGCCAGCGACGAAGAACGGGAACAAATCATGGGCCTGGCCGTGGACGAGTTTTTACGCTTTGAATCGTCCAACCAACTGAGCAACCGCCGCGCAGTTCAGGCCACTCAGGTCAACGGCGTCGACCTGCCGGCAGGGGCCTTGGTCACGCTGTGCATTGGCGCGGCCAACCGCGACCCTGCCGTTTACAACAACCCTGAACAGCTGGACCTGCGCCGAACCGGCAACAAACACCTGGCTTTTGGTTTTGGGGTGCACCAATGCGCGGGCCTGAGCCTGGCGCGTTTGGAAGGCCGCATCGCGATTGGCCGCTTTTTGCAGCGCTTTCCAAATTACCAGCTCACGCAAGCGCCTGTGCGTGGCGGCCGCGCCCGGTTTCGGGGCTTTTTGCACGCACCGTTTTCAATCCCATAACACCCCAGGAGACACACCATGAACCCCGCTGAAACACCTGAGCCCCGGCACGCCAGCTTTGCCGAGTTCTACCCCTTTTATTTGAGCGAGCACAGCGACCGCACCTGCCGCCGAATGCATTTTGTGGGCAGCACTTTGAGCCTGATGTGTTTGGCCATGCTGGCCGTGACGGGCAAACCACAGTACTTTTTATATGCCTTGCTGTGCGGCTACGGCTGCGCCTGGATCGGGCATTTTGTGTTCGAGAAAAACAAGCCCGCCAGCTTCAAGCGCCCGCTCTACAGCTTCATGGGCGACTGGGTCATGTACCGCGACATGTGGCGCGGGCGTGTGAGCTTTTGAAGATTTGTCACCCCCGTCCTGATCGGGAGTCTATGCCTGCGGTGGCGATGGACACCCGGTCAAGCCGGGTAGGACAAAAGGGGCCTGATGGCATCAGGCGGTAGGTTTGGGCAACAGCTGTGCCAACTGAATCCGATCGAGCCCAGACTGCGACCAAACCGGATCGTCCTCACCGGTCCGCGACACCAAAAGCCGGTCGGCCAATGGCCCTACACGCACTTGGGCAGGGTCAATCAACAAGATTTGCCGGGCTTGGCCCAGGTCGTTTTGCTCGGTCAGGCGGCCCACCCAATCCAGGGTTTGCAAGACTTCCAGCACCTGCCGCAGTTCACGCGTCTCCACCCGCAAACGCACGGCCAGCTCATCGGTGCTCAAACCCCGCAGCTCAGACGCCTTGGCAGTGTTCAACTCGGCCAAGACCTCGAGAGCCAGTCTGAAGGACCAGCCCGCGCCCTCTGGTTTGCGCCAGGATTGACGGCCCAACTCGGGCAAGCTGGCGGCCAGCACCGCGCCCAGCAGCACCAGCAGCCAGGTCACGTAAATCCAGACCAACAAAATGGGCAGCGCAGCAAATGCGCCATAAATCAGCGAATAGGTGGGCACCTGCAGCAGGTAAACGGCCATGGCTTTTTTGGCCAACTCCAGCGACGCCGCCACCAAAAAACCTGCTGTGATGGCATGGCGCCAGCGCACGCGGGTAAACGGCACATAAAAATACAGCCCACTCACACAGGCCGTGAGCAGCACAAACTCAAAACTGTCGAGCAGCCAACGGATCGAACCCGGCAAGACATCCACCACATCCCGCGAGGCGGTGACCACATACGAGGTAATGGCCAGACTGGCACCCAAAAACAAGGGCCCCAAGGTGATGGCCGACCAGTACAGCAAGACCCTTTGCGGCAAAGGCCGCTGGCGCTGCAGGCCCCAAATCTGGCCCAAGGTGCGCTCGATCGTGACCATCAAAAACACGGCCGACATCAACACCGCCACCAAACCCACCGAACCCAAGCGGCTGGCTTTGCGCGAAAACTGCGTCAAATAGCTCAGCACCTGGCGGGCAATGCTCTCAGGCACAAGGCTTTCAACCAGCCAGCGCTGGATCGTGTCCTGGAACTTGCCAAACACCGGAAAGGCCGCAAACACGGCCAGGCCCACCGCAAACAAGGGCACCAAAGCCAGCACGGTGGTGAAGGTGAGCGAACTGGCGCTCACGCCCAAGCGGGCATCGCGAAAGCGCTCAGCCAAAACGCCGGCCATCTGCCGCCACGGGAAAACCAACAACTCTTGCCACCAAAGGGCGGTTTGCGCCCAAAAAGTGGACTTGGACAGGGAAGATTGCATGCCCGGTATGATGCCACCGCAATGAACATGAATACAGAAAACAACCCCGCTGGCGTCGAATTGACGCGCTGGATGGCCGTGGGTAGCTTGCTCGGCCTCATCGTATTGGGCTTGGCCTGGGAACTTTGGCTCGCCCCTTTGCGCCCAGGTGGATCGTGGTGGGCCATCAAGGTCTTGCCGCTGTGCATTCCTCTGGCGGGCCTGCTCAAAAACCGCATGTACACCTACCGCTGGGTCAGCATGCTGGTTTGGCTTTACTTCATTGAGGGCGTGGTGCGCGCATGGGGTGACCCTTGGCCTGCGAACGCTCTGGCTGGAGTCCAAACCCTGCTGTGCACCACCTTGTTTGTGGCCTGCGCCTTGCATGTGCGCATCCGCTTCAAGGCGGCCAAAGCCACGGGCAACTTTGTGCCTGTGCCCCGCGATTGAACCTTGCCGTCCTCCGCGACAGCCACCACTTACATCCCCTTGCCCATGACCGCTTTGTCCAACGCCCAAGCTGCCCTGATCGCCCAATTGCGCCAAATTTGTGGCCTGGCGAACGTGCTGACCCACGAAGACACCATCGCTGACCTGAGCCCCTGGGAGCAAGACTGGCGCAAACGCGTACACGGCCGCGCCCTGGCTGTGGTTCGGCCCGGCGACACGGCGCAAGTGGCCGCTGTGGTCAAGGCCTGCGCTGCAACCGGCACATCAATCGTGCCGCAAGGCGGCAACACCGGGCTGGTGGTCGGCGGTGTGCCAGACGGCTCCGGCACCCAAATCGTGCTGAGCATGACCCGCATGAACGCGGTGCGCGCCGTCGACCCGGCGAACCTGACCATCACTGTAGAAGCCGGTTGCGTGCTGCAAAACCTGCAGGCCGCCGCTGAAAACGCCGGATTTTTGTTCCCACTGAGTTTGGGTGCTGAAGGCAGTTGCACCATTGGCGGCAACCTGGGCACCAACGCGGGCGGCACTCAGGTGGTGCGCTATGGCAACACCCGAGAGCTCTGCCTGGGCCTGGAAGTCGTCACCGCCCAAGGCGAGGTCTGGCATGGCCTGTCAGGCCTGCGCAAAGACAACACGGGTTATGACCTGCGCAATTTGATGATCGGCAGCGAAGGCACGCTGGGCATCATCACCGCCGCCACCATGAAGCTTTATCCCCAGCCCGCCGCGCAGCTGACCGCCTGGGCCGCTGTGCCCAGCATGGAATCTGCCGTGCAACTGCTGGGCCTCGCCCACCAGCGCCTAGGGCCTGGCCTCACGGGCTTTGAAGTCATGGGCCAGTTTGCGCTGAGCTTGGTGGACAAACACTACCCCCAACTGCGCGTGCCGCTGTGGAAAGACACCCCCTGGTGCGTGCTGCTGGAAAACTCCGACAGCGAAAGCGAAAGCCACGCCCGCAACCAGTTTGAAACCCTGCTTGAATCGGCCATGGACAGCGGCTGCGTGACCGACGCCGTGGTGGCAGAAACGCTGACTCAGGCCAAAGGCCTGTGGCACATCCGTGAAAGCATCACCCTGGCGCAGGCCACTGAAGGCCTGAACATCAAGCACGACATCAGCATCCCGGTCTCGCGCATTCCGGCCTTTGTGGCCGAGACCGACGCCCTGCTGGCCCGCGAAGTGCCCGGCGTGCGCATGGTCGACTTCGGGCACCTGGGCGACGGCAACCTGCACTACAACGTGCAGGCACCCGAGGGCGTGGACGGCAAAGCTTTTCTGCGCGGAAACGAAGACAAGGTCAACACGTTGGTGTTTGACCAGGTCAAACGCTTTGGCGGCTCCATCAGCGCCGAACACGGCGTGGGCGAGCAAAAAGTGAACAAGCTGCCGCTCTACAAAGACCCCACGGCGCTGGCCATGATGCGGGCCGTGAAAAAAGCGCTGGACCCGCAGAATTTGCTCAACCCGGGGCGCGTCCTGCCCCTGCCCTGAGGCTTATGGATCCGGCGAGCTGATGTTTGAAATGTGTAAGAACTGTCACCTCGTAGCTCGCCACTCGCAAAGTCCGACATGATGGGTTTTGGCACCAGGCCCATGTCGGGGTCTTCGACCGCCGACCTACAACATCTTTGAGCATTGAAAACTTCACAGAGCCCGATCAATAAAGGCTGGCGTCCGCTGCGCTTCATGGGCGCTGGCGTCAAGGCTCAGGCCGTTTTTTAGCCGTCCACAAACACCCGCGCCTTGCGCGGTGTCAGCACCAGCGTCTCGCCCTCTTTGAAGTCTTGCTGGCGGTATTGCGAGGCTGACAGCTGCGCTTCGATGATGGCGTCTTTGCCAAAGTGGCTCTCTACCGGCTCCAGCTCCAGGCGGGCCACAGGTCCGACCACAATGGCGCGGGTCAGCTTGGCCACGATGCCGGCATTGACACCGCCGGGCGTGTAACGGGCCACGTCCAGATCGTGCGGGCGCACATAAGCCATGGCCTTGGCGTCTTGCACCAGACCGTGCTCGGGGCTGTCCAGACGCACAGCGTGCTGGTCGGCACCGATCAGCATCTCGCCTTCATGGGCGCGGCCGTGAAAGAGGTTCACATCACCCAAAAAGCCATACACAAAGGGGCTGGCGGGGTGCTCCCACACGTCCTGAGGTGAGCCAATCTGCTCGATGTTGCCCTTGTTCATCAGCACCACCCGGTCAGCCACTTCCAGGGCTTCTTCCTGGTCATGCGTGACAAAAATGCTGGTCACATGCAATTCGTCGTGCAGGCGGCGCAACCAGCGGCGCAGCTCTTTGCGCACCTTGGCATCCAGAGCGCCAAAGGGCTCGTCGAGCAAGAGCACTTTGGGCTCCACGGCCAAGGCACGGGCCAGCGCAATGCGTTGACGCTGCCCACCCGACAGCTGCGAGGGATAGCGATCGGCCAGCCAATCGAGCTGCACCAGGCCCAGCAGTTCGTGCACTTTGCGCTGGATCTCGGACTCTGAGGGGCGCTGGTTGCGCGGTTTGACGCGCAGGCCAAAGGCCACGTTCTCGAACACCGTCATGTGGCGGAACAAGGCGTAGTGCTGGAAGACAAAGCCCACCTGGCGTTCACGCACATGCACATGGGTGGTGTCTTCACCGCTGAAGCCAATGGTGCCGCTGTCGGCCGTCTCCAGCCCCGCGATGATGCGCAGCAGCGTGGTCTTGCCGCAACCCGACGGGCCCAGCAGCGCGACCAGTTCGCCCGACTCGATGTCGAGGCTGACATTGTTCAGCGCGGTGAAGTCACCGAACTGCTTGTTGACGTTGCGAATTTCAATGCTCATGGTGTGTCTTGGGTGTGTCTGTTGATGGGGGAGACCCCTGTGGGAGTCAGCCTGCTGGCGATGTTTGCCCCATCACGGGGCATCGCTTGCAGGGCAAGCGCCTACAAAAATTCGCTCATGCGCTCATGCGGCGATGGCGGGGTTTTCGGGCGGCTTATCGGCCGCAGCTTTCGTGTCTTGTTCGTGTCGCCACTCAATCACCGACTTGATGACCAAGGTCACCAAAGCCAGCAAGGCCAAGAGCGAAGCCACGGCAAAGGCGGCCACCGATTGGTACTCGTTGTAGAGGATCTCCACGTGCAGCGGCATGGTGTTGGTCTGCCCACGGATGTGGCCCGAGACCACCGATACCGCGCCAAACTCGCCCATGGCCCGCGCATTGCACAGGATCACGCCGTAAATCAACCCCCACTTGATGTTGGGCAGCGTGACGTACCAAAATGTCTGCCAGCCGGTCGCGCCCAACACGATGGCGGCTTGCTCTTCGTCGTTGCCCTGCGCCTGCATGAGCGGGATCAGCTCACGGGCAATGAAGGGAAAGGTCACAAACAACGTGGCCAGCACGATACCTGGCACCGCAAAAATGATCTGGATGTCGTGCGCCTGCAGCCAAGGGCCAAACCAGCCATGCGCCCCAAACATGAGCACATAAATCAAACCCGCCACCACGGGCGAGACCGAAAACGGCAAGTCCACCAGCGTGGTCAAAAAGGCTTTGCCTTTGAATTCGTATTTGGCAATCGCCCAGGCGGCGGCCACGCCAAACACCAAATTCAGCGGCACCGCGATCGCCGCCGTGATCAGGGTCAATCGGATGGCCGACCAGGCATCGGGCTCCTGGAGCGCTTCAAAGTACGCGTCGAAACCCTTGCGCAAGGCTTCGGTGAACACCGCCGCCAAGGGCAAGACCAGAAACAAGAACATGAACACCAGCGCAATGCCAATCAGGCTGTAGCGCACCCAGGACGACTCGGTGGTGCCCGTTTGCGCGCGGCGAGCCGAGGCTTTGAGAGAAGGACCGCCGCTCATGCCGGGGCTCCAGAGTGTTTGCGCTGCCAAGCTTGCAGCGCGTTGATGATGAGCAGCAAGATGAAGGAGAACACCAACATCACCAGCGCCACGGCGGTGGCACCGGCGTAGTCGTATTGCTCGAGCTTGCCGATGATGATCAGCGGTGTGATCTCAGACACCATGGGCATGTTGCCCGCAATGAAGATGACCGAGCCATATTCACCGATGGCCCGCGCAAAGGCCATGGCAAAGCCCGTGAGCAATGCGGGCGCGATCGACGGAAAAATCACCCTGGTGAAGATCTGCCAGCGCGTCGCGCCCAGGCAGGTGGCCGCTTCTTCCAGTTCTTTTTCGGCGTCTTCCAGCACCGGCTGCACCGTGCGCACCACAAAGGGTAAGCCAATGAAGATCAGCGCGATCACCACGCCGTTGGGGTTGAAGGCCAGTTGAATGCCCAGCGGCTCCAAATACTGCCCCACCCAGCCGTTGCCCGCCAGCAAGGCCGTGAGTGAAATGCCTGCCACCGCCGTGGGCAGCGCAAAAGGCAAGTCCACCAGCGCATCAACGATCTTTTTGCCAAAGAATTTGTAGCGCACCAGCACCCAGGCCACCAAGAGGCCAAACACCACATTGATGGAGGCTGCGATCAGCGATGCACCAAAGGTCAGGCGATACGACGCCATCACGCGCGGCCCCGTCACGGCGGCCAAGAACTGGTCCCACGTCAGGGTGAAGGTTTTGAACACCAGTGCCGACAAAGGGATCAGCACGATCAGGCTCAGGTAAAAAATCGTGAACCCCAGGGTCAGGTTGAACCCGGGCAACACTTTGGCTGGCACCCGCCGTTTGGCAGGCGCTGCAATGGGCAATGCGGTCATGGGTGCGAAATCTCTAAAGAAGGAATGAATGGCGCAAAGACAGTGACTTCATGCCGGCTCCATTTGCGCCTGAGGCTCTGTTGCCCATGGCAGCGACGCCGTCAAAGATTGCAAAAGCGCCAAGCCCAGCGGCCAATCGCCAAAGCCGGACTCCGCGTTGATGTGCCCTGCGTTTTGCAGACGCACCACCTCGCTGCCCCAGGAACGCGCATAAGCGCCTGCGGTGCGCACGGGGCAAAAGGGGTCGTTGGTGCTGGCCACCACGATGCTGCGGTAAGGCAATGGCTGGTAAGGCACAGGCGCAAAGTCCGCCAAGGGGCCACGGCGCTCCGGATCGACCGGCGCCACGAGCAATGCACCGTTGATGCGGCCGGCCACCTCTGGCGGCAACAGTGTGGTGGCAATGCAGCCCAAACTGTGCGCCACCACCACCACAGGCCCCGGCTGCGCCAAGAGGGTCTGCGCGATGGCACGCAACCACACCGCTTGCTTGGGGCGCTGCCAGTCATCGTCGGCCATGGCCACACGCACCGCACCCGGCAGGCGATGGGCCCACAGGCTTTGCCAGTGGCCGGGGCCAGAATCTTTCCAGCCGGGAACGATGACGATCTTTGCGTTCTGGGTCATATCAACGCGCACTGTAGATCTGATCAAAGCTCGCACCATCCGCAAAGTGGTCCTTGCCCGCTTTGGTCCAGCCCCCAAAGGCCTGATCGATCGTCACCAGATTGAGCTTGGGGAACTGCTTGGCGTATTTGGCTTGGGCCTTGGGCGAGATGGGGCGGTAGAAGTTCTTGCCCGCAATGTTCTGGCCTTCGTCGGTGTACAGGTACTCCAGATAGGCCTGGGCCACAGCTCGGGTGCCCTTCTTGTCCACGTTTTTGTCGACCACGGTCACCGCAGGCTCAGCCAGGATGGACAGCGAGGGATAGACCACATCGAATTTGGCGGAGAACTCTTTTTCCAGCAGGTAGGCTTCGTTCTCCCAGGCGATCAGCACGTCGCCCTGGTTGCGCTGGGCAAAGGTGATGGTCGAACCTCGGGCGCCGGTGTCGAGCACGGGCACGTTTTTGTAGAGCGCCGCCACAAAGTCTTTGGCCTTGACGTCACCGCCCAATTTGCGTTTGGCAAACTCCCAGGCGGCCAGGTAGCTCCAGCGGGCACCGCCCGAGGTTTTGGGGTTGGGCGTGATGACCTTGATGCCGGGTTTGACCAGATCGTCCCAGTCTTTGATGCCTTTGGGGTTGCCCTCGCGCACCACCAGCACGATGGTGGATGTGTAGGGCGAGCTGTTGTGTGGCAGGCGTTTTTGCCAGTCTTTGGGGATCAGTTTGCCGTTGTCGTGCAGGGCGTCGGTGTCACCGGCCAGGGCCAGGGTGGCCACATCGGCATCCAGACCGTCAATGATGGATCGGGCTTGTTTGCCCGAGCCGCCGTGCGACTGCTTGAAGCTCAGGTCTTGACCGGTCTTGGCTTTCCAGTGCTTGGCAAAGGCCTGGTTAAATTCGACATACAGCTCGCGGGTGGGGTCGTAGGACACATTGAGCAGGCTGACCTGGGCCTGGGCGGCCAGACCGCTCAGGCCCAGAAGGGCGGCGGCGATCAGTGGCGAAATCAGTCGGGAAAATGGGCGTTGGTTTTTCATGTTCGGCCTCCGAATTGGCTTCGTCTTTTTGACGATGGAGCGGATTCTGAAATCGAACGCTTAAAACTCAAACGACTGATTAATCATTTCCTAATGAGAGAAACATCTATAAAGAAGCCGCAACAGCCTTGCCTGAACAATGAAAGCTCCTTTTGCCAATGCCGTAAACTGACACCCCATGAGTACCGCAGCCCCCCGCCCCATCCGCAGCCAATACGAAGACTTCATGCGCCACGTCTACACGACCGGCGTGCAAAAAGGCGACCGCACCGGCACTGGCACGCGCAGCGTGTTTGGCCACCAGATGCGTTTTGACCTGAACGAGGGCTTTCCGCTGGTCACCACCAAGAAGGTGTTTTTGCGGGCCATCATCGTGGAGCTGCTGTGGTTTTTGCGCGGCGACAGCAATGTGAAATGGCTGCAAGAACGCGGCTGCACCATCTGGGACGAATGGGCCCGAGAAGACGGTGACCTGGGCCCGGTGTATGGCGTGCAGTGGCGCAACTGGCCCACCCCGGGCGGCGGCCACATTGACCAAATTCAGCAGGTCATGGACACGCTGAAAAACACCCCCGACTCGCGCCGCATCATCGTGAGCGCCTGGAACGTGGCCGATCTCGACCAGATGGCGCTCATGCCCTGCCATGCTTTCTTTCAGTTCTATGTGACGCCGCCCCAAAAGGCGGGTGACAAGCCGCGCCTGAGCTGCCAGCTGTACCAGCGCAGCGCCGACATTTTTCTGGGCGTGCCCTTCAACATCGCCAGCTACGCGCTGCTGACCCATATGGTGGCCCAGCAGTGCGACATGGATGTGGGCGACTTCATCTGGACGGGTGGTGATTGCCACATTTACAGCAACCACCACGAGCAAGTCGAGCTTCAGTTGAGCCGTTCGCCCATGGCTTACCCGACCCTGAACATCAAACGCAAACCCGCTTCGATCTTTGACTACGAATTCGAGGACTTCGAGGTCGTTGGCTACGAATGCCACCCCGCCATCAAGGCACCGGTGGCTGTTTGAACCCCAAATAAACATGGATTGCCGCGCTTCGCTCGCCATGACGGTGATCTCGCCCGTCATGGCGAGGAGCGCAGCGACCTGGCCCTCCAGTGCATTGGATGGGGCAAGTCAAACGCATGCCGTCTTTTCAGTACCACTTCCCACATGAAACTCCACCTCATTTACGCCCGAGCCCGAAATGGCGTGATCGGCAAAGACAATCAGATGCCCTGGCATCTGCCCGAAGACCTGGCGCACTTCAAGCGCGTCACGCTCGGCCAGCCCGTCATCATGGGACGCAAGACATGGGACTCGCTGCCTGCACGCTTTCGCCCCCTGCCCGGCCGCCTGAACATCGTCGTCACCCGCCAAAACGACTGGCAAGCTGAGGGTGCCTTGCGGGCCGGCTCGATCGAAGAGGCCAAGCGACTGTGCGGCGATGTGCCCGACGCCTGGATCATGGGCGGCGCAGAGCTCTACCGCCAAGCCGAACCGCACGCCAGCAGTGCCGTCGTCACCGAAATTGAGCGCGATTACGATGGGGATGCATTCGCCCCTGAACTGGGCACCTCGTGGCATGAAGTCCAGCGAGAACCGCATGTTTCGGCCCAGGGCTTGCCCTTCAGTTTCGTCACTTACCACCACACTCTTTAAGGAATCCTCACATGTCAGGACACGGTTTTCACGTCCACGGCCCGCACGACCACGAACTGGAACACGCCGCGCAAGGCCACGGCGGCAGCCACACCAACAGCATCGCCATGTTCACCGCCTTGATCGCCACGGTGGGAGCCTTGTTTGGATACATGGGGGGTGCCACCCAATCCAACGCCGGGCTTTACAAAAACAATGCTGCTTTGAAAAAAACAGAAGCCTCCAACCAATGGAATTACTACCAGGCCAAAAGCAACAAACAAAACCTCAGCGAGCTGGCCATTGAATTGGCACCAGCGACCAAGAAAGACTTCTACACCGACGAGATCAAACGCTACAAAGGCGAAAAAGCCGAAATCAAGCTGGCCGCAGAAAAGCTCGAAGCCGAAGCCAAAGCCTGGGATCAGCAATCCGACGAGCAAATTCACCAACACCACCGCTGGGCGCAAGCCACCACCGTGCTTCAAGTGGCCATTGCCATGGCGGCCATTGCACTGCTGTCCAAACGTAAATGGCTGGAATACGTCATGTACGGTGCTGGCGCTGTTGGCTTGGTGATCGGTGGTCTGGCGGCAGCTCACATTTAAGGACCGTCATGAAAATTGCCACCTGGAATGTGAACTCGCTGTCGGTGCGCCTGCCCCAAGTGCTGGACTGGCTCGCAGCCAACCCCACCGACGTGCTGGCCCTGCAAGAACTCAAGCTCACCGACGACAAGTTCCCCGTTGCGGCCTTTGCCGAAGCGGGTTACCAGGCGCAATGGTTCGGGCAAAAAACCTACAACGGTGTGGCCCTGATCTCCCAAGCCCCCGGTACCGATGTGGTCAAGAACATCCCCGGTTTTGAAGACGACATGTCCCGCGTGATCGCAGCCACCTACCCCGATGGCACAGGCGGTCAATTGCGGGTGATCGGGGCCTACTTTCCGAACGGCCAAGCGCCGGACAGCGACAAATTTGTTTACAAGATGCGCTGGCTCGACGCACTGCGCGATTGGGTCAAAGCGGAGATGACGCGTCACCCCCATCTGGTGCTGATGGGCGACTACAACATCACTTATGACGAGTTGGACATGTGGGACCCGGTGGGCCTGGCCGGCACGATTCACTGCACCGATGCCGAACGCGAGAAACTCCAAGCCCTGACAAGCTTGGGCTTGACCGACAGCTTCCGCCTGTTTGAGCAGCCAGAAAAAAGCTTCAGCTGGTGGGATTACCGCGAATTCGCCTTCCGCCGTAACCGGGGCCTGCGAATTGACCACATCCTGATTTCTGAGAACCTCAAGGACCGAGCCACTGCCTGCGTGATCGACCGTGCGCCGCGCAAAAACGAACGACCCAGCGATCACGCGCCTGTGGTGTTGACGCTGGCCTGATCAGGCGCCCCCCGGACGCTTTGAGTGCCGACCTGCAAGCGCGCCGCCGAAACGCTTTCGAGTCGGTGATCCCAAAAGACGATGGCGTCTCTGCTGCTGACCATTTATTCGGCCCGATGAAGTCTGAGCCGTGTGTTGCCCGTTGGGAGGATTTTGTGGGAGCTTGCCTTGCAAGCGAAAAGCCTGTGGTCCACAAGCGTCCGATCGCCAGCAGGGCCAGCGCCCACAAGGTGCAAGGTTGAAGTCACCCTGCAGACTTCAAAGGGCCGGATCAATAACTGACATGTCTCAACCATTTCAAACTTCAGTGTGCCGGATTCCTATTGATTCGGCACGCTGAAGTTTGAAATGTGTGAGAAATGTCATCTCGTAGGTCGGCACTCGCAGAGTCCGACATTTGTCCGAACAAGCACATGCCCATGTCAGGGCGGTACGGGCAAATCACGCAAACGTCGGGGTCTTCGACCACCGACCTACCAATCACCGCCATCTCGTAGGTCGGCACTCGCAGAGTCCGACGTTTTCAGCCTTTGGCACAGGCCCCATGTCGGGGTCTTCGATCGCCGACCTGCGAGTCTGAGCCGTGTGTTGCCCGTTGGGAGGATTTTGTGGGAGCTTGCCAGCCAAGCGAAAAGCCTGCGGTCCACAAGCGTCCGATCGCCAGCAGGGCCAGCGCCCACAAAGTACAAGATTGAAGTCACCCTGCAAACTTCACAGGGCCGGATCAATAAGCGCAGTTCAGGGTGGCGCGTGGTGCCAATAGCGGCGGGCTCGTTCGCGTTCGCACACCCACCGATCAGGCGCCTGGCTGCGCCAGGTGGCAGCGCCGCAGTGAGCGCTGTCGACCACCGTGATGTTCATGTCTTCATAGCGGGCCAGCACAGGCGCGGCCGGGTGGCCAAAACGGTTGCGGTAACCGGCTTGCACCAGCGCCAGCCGGGGTTGCAAGGCCTCCAAAAAAGGCGCACTCGACGAAGTTTTGCTGCCATGATGCGGCACCAGCAGCACATCCACGCGTGACAAACCCGATTGCACCAGCTGAGCCTCTTGAGGCGCTTCGATGTCGCCTGTCAGCAAGGCAGACGCATTCTGATCAGAGATGCGCAGCACGCAGCTCACGGCATTGGGCTTGATCCGAGGCAGGCGCTGGCGACTCGCCTCACCCGGTCCAGCTTCTGGCGACTTATTGGGCCCATCTGCAAAAGGGTGCAGCACTTCAAAACGCACGCCATCCCAGACCCATGACTGACCCGCCTGGCAGCGCGTCCAGGGGCTGCGCAAGCGGTGCAGGGGGTGATCGTCTTCGAGCGAGGTCCACAAATCGGCCTGAGGTTGCATGGCCAACACGGCTGCGCCGCCGCCGGTGTGGTCGCTGTCGCGGTGGCTCAGCACCAGGCGATCCAGCCGTTCACCCATCTGCGCCAGCAGCGGCACCAGCACACGATGACCCGCATCACTTTCGGCCGAATAACGGGGGCCTGCGTCGTACAGCAAACTGTGACTGGCCGTGCGCACCAGCACGGCGTTGCCCTGCCCCACGTCGGCGGCCAGCAGCTCAAATGTGCCTGGCGGCGGCCGGGGATGCGACCAAAACAGCACTGGCCAGAGCAGAGGCAAGCTGAGCACCTTCAGGGCCCGTGGTGCAGGCAAGACCCAACACACAGCCCCCACCAGCGCCAGCAGCGCCAAGCCCACGGGCGGCATGGCGGTGCTCAGGCTGGCCAGCGGCCAAGACGCCAGCCAGGACAGCCAGGCGGCCAAGGGCTGCAAACACAAGGCGGCCCAAACCCAGGCCTCCGACCAAATCATCCCCAGCAGTGCCAAGGGTGTGACCACCAGGGTCACCCAGGGAATGGCCACCAAATTGGCCAAAAGCCCCACCACGGACAACTGACCGAAGAACAACAAAGTCAAGGGTGCCAAGGCCAAGGTGACCACCGCTTGCTCACGCAACAAGCCCAGCACACGCCCCCCAAAAGGGCCGCTGATCCAGGTCTTGAACAAGCCCAAAACACCAGCACCAGCACCCTGCAGGCGCAGCGACCCCAAGCCCATCCCCAAGCGCAACGCCTTGACACCGTCATTGGCTGCATCAAGGCGCTCAGGCATGAATGGGCTGCTCATGGCCTGACTCGCCTTGATTGGCCCCTGCCCCGAACTGGCCATCAGCACACCCACCGCCACAAAGCTCAACCAAAACCCCGCCTGCAAAAAAGCCCATGGATCAATCACCAACACCACGGCCCCGGCCAACAACCAAATCAGGGCCAACGGCCATTGCCGCGCTGACACCCGCAGCACAACCACCACGGTCAACATCCACAGCGTGCGTTGCGCAGGCACGCCCCAGCCACTGAACACGGCATACAAAGCCGCCAAGGCCAAGCCGGACCAGGCCCCCACATGGGCGGCAGGCCAACGCAAGGCACCCTGAAAACCCCACAAGGCCGACATGCGCCAACACCACCCCACCCACAGCGTCGCCAACCAGGCGAACATGGTCACATGCAGGCCAGAAATGCTCATGAGGTGGGCCACGCCCGTGGCCCGAAAGACGTCCCAGTCACTGCGGTCAATGGCGGCCTGATCGCCGGTGACCAGAGCCGCGACGATGCCCGCCAGATTCGGCCCCGGGGCAGCACCGTCGCCCCAGGGTGCCAAGCGGTCCAGCAATCGGTCTCGCACCGTTTGCCGCCACCACTCCACCGGATGCGCCCAGGTTTGGGCCAAGCGCTGGGGCAATGGGTCGCGCCCGCCCGTGCGCACATAGCCCGTGGCCCCCACACCCTGCTCGAACAGCCAGAGCTCATAGTCAAAACCGCGAGGGTTCATGTGGCCGTGCGGTGCCTTCAGGCGCACCCGCAGCCGCCAGCGCTCACCGGCTTGCACCGGCTCGGGCAAGGCCGTCAGGCGCCATCCACTGTCGTGGCCCTCCTGCCCATACCAGCCCAGATAGATCTGCTCAGGCACAGACACCGGCTTGCCCGCCCGCTTGGCACTTTCCACCTGAAAGCGAAATCGCCAGCCCAAGTCCTGCCTTTGCGGCATGGCCTGTACCACGCCCACCACATCCAGGTCCTGGCCTTCCAGCGCGCTGTCCAGTTGCCCGACCTGAATGGACGCATGCAAACCAGTGACCGCAAACGAGAACAAGCCACAGGCCAGCAGCAGGCCCCCTAAGCGTGCAGCAGTCCACAGCGTGGTTCTGCGCCCACCCCTGGCCCCGCCCCATCGGGCAGACAGGCCTGCCGCCCCCAGACAAGCAGCCGCCAAAGCCCACCCATAGGCCTGCGTTGGCCACAGCGCCACCTGATGCAGTTGCAGTGCCAGGCCTGCGCCCCCCGCCAGGAGGCCCAGCCATAAACGACGGGCCCAATTCATGGACTGCATGCCAGCGGCCCTGCTGGGGCGCTCAATCTTGGCGCGTGGTGCTTGGTCATCCTGTGCAGCCTCCCTGAATTGGCTGTGCTGGTGCCTGACCCCAGATTTACCGCAAGCGGCGGCAGCTGAAGTTGGCGTGTGTTTTGTACCTTGTAAACGCCCAAGCGGCTCTTGTCATGCGTGCAGCCCCTGTTGCGCAGTCTGAAAAATGTCGATACAGCTTGCCCACTCCTGCAGCTGTGTTGGGTGTATCCGGGTGGTTTTGTCAGTTGGGGGCGCAGGCTTCAACACGCCTTGACTGACCGACCAGGCGCTCATGGAGACGGTGGGCCGCAAGGTCAAATCACAGACTTTGCATGTGCCGCTGTGCAAACACGCCGCCTCACTCTTCAGCGACAATCTGCACTCTTGTTTGGCTGCGCCTGTGGCCAATCATTTCGAAAACCCATCACCGAAGCCCTTGCCATGAGCGTTTACGACACCCTGAAATCCCTGAACATCGAACTGCCTCCGGTGGCTGTGCCCGCTGCGGCCTATGTGCCCTTTGTGCAGACCGGCAATCTGGTTTTCCTTTCTGGCCACATCGCCAAAAAAGACGGCAAAGTCTGGGCAGGCCAGCTGGGCAAAAACATCAGCACCGCCGAAGGCCAGCAAGCGGCCCGCGCCGTGGCGATTGACCTGATGGGCACGCTGCACGCCGCCGTGGGCGACCTCAACAAGGTCAAGCGCATCGTCAAGGTGATGAGCCTGGTCAACTCCACCGGTGACTTCACCGAGCAACACCTGGTCACCAACGGCTGCAGCGAACTGCTGGGTCAAGTGTTTGGCCCTCAAGCGGGGGCACACGCCCGCAGCGCCTTTGGCGTGGCCCAAATTCCCATGGGCGCTTGCGTCGAGATCGAACTCATTGCCGAAATCGGCTGATCTGCGGCCATGCCCATTGAACTGAGCAAAGAAGACCGGGCTCAGGCCATTGCCAGCATCGAGCGCTACTTTGAAGTCAACTTCGAGCAAAAGATCGGCAACATTTCTGCCGGTGCCTTGCTCGGTTTTGTTTTGGAAGAAATTGGCCCCAGCATCTACAACCGCGCTGTGAGCGATGCCAAAGAGCGCATGCTCAGGCGCGTGGAGGACCTGGAATACGAGATCCGCGAAGACGAATTTCAGTACTGGCAAAAATTCAACAAGCGCAAAGCATGAACATGACAGTCGTCACTCTGCCGCTTCTGGTCGCCATCTCGGGCTGCGGCCTGGTGTCGACTCAGGCCGTTTACGAAGAAATCCGTGCTCAGGAAACAGCCAAGGCGGTGGGCAGCGCCAGCGCACCAGGCAGCAAGCTGCCGCCTTACGATCAATACCAAAAAGAGCGCTCTGCACTCTCACCTGAAACCCGCTGAACACCGCATGCAAACTGTTGAACTGAAACACGCCTACCGCCTGCTCAACCACGGACCCACCGTGCTGGTGGGCAGTGCACATGCAGGCAAAACCAATGTGATGGCCGCTGCCTGGGCCATGCCGCTGGACTTTGACACACCCAAGATTGCAGTCGTTGTCGACAAGGCCACACTGACTCGGGAGCTGATCGACGCCTCGGGCGTGCTCAGCATCAACGTGCCCACCGTGGCCCTGAAAGACCAGGTCATGGCCGCTGGCGGCATGAGCGGCAAGGACCACCCCGACAAACTGGCCCGCTGCAAGATCAGCACCCAGGCCGCAGCACACACCGGCGTGCCGCTGGTGCATGGCTGCATCGCGCAACTCGAATGCCGCGTGTTGCCTGCCACCACCCATGTGGCCGGGCCGCACGACTTGATATTGGCCGAAGTGATCGCCGCCTGGGCTGACGAACGTGTCTTCACAGCAGGCCGCTGGCACTTTGAAAATGCCCCACCCGAATTGCGCAGCCTGCACCATGTGGCGGGCGGCCACTTTTATGCCATTGGCGAGCCGGTGAGTGCCCTGCCCGTGGCCAACGCCTGAAATTTCAACAACAACCGGAGACCTTCATGACCCTTTCCATGTCCAACGCCAGCCTGCCCGTGTGCACCCGCATGCTGAGCAACCTGAGCCACATCCTGGCCAAGGCCGAGCAGTTTGTCGAAGCCAAAAAAATCGACCCCACGGCGCTGACCACCTACCGACTGGCACCTGACATGTTCCCGTTCACACGACAGGTGTTGATCGCCTGCGATGCGGTGAAAAACGGCGTGGCCCGCCTGTCTGGTGTAGAAGCGCCCAAATTCGACGACACCGAAACCACCCTGGCCCAACTGCAAGAACGCATCCAGAAAACCCTGGCCTTCATCGCCACCGTGCCCGCCGCTGCGCTGGACGGCACCGAAGCCAAGGACATCACCTTTCCCGCAGGCCCGGGCAAGACCCGCACCTTGAAGGGTCAGGACTACCTCATGGGCTGGATGCTGCCCAATATGTATTTCCACATCACCACGGCCTACACCATCCTGCGCCACAACGGGGTGGAAGTGGGCAAGGTCGATTATTTGATGGGCGCGCAGGCCTGAGCACACCAAGCCGACAGGCTTGGGACCCTTTCGTTTCTTTCATCCATTTCCGCATGACCACCGCTACCGAATTCGCCCCCGGCCTCGCCATTCAAGGCTTTACCGCCCCCCTGTCACTGTCCCAGTTCAAACTCATTGCGTTTGACATGGACTCCACGCTCATCAGCATCGAGTGCATCGACGAGATCGCCGACGCCGTGGGCCGCAAGGCCGAGGTGGCGGCCATCACCGAGGCGGCCATGCGCGGCGAGATCACTGACTTCAAGGAAAGCCTTCGCCGCCGCCTGGCACTGCTCAAGGGCGTGACGCTGGCCGACATGGAGCGTGTCTACACCGAGCGCCTGAAGATCAACCCCGGCGCGGCCGAGCTGATTGCCGCTTGCCAGAAAGCGGGCATGAAGGTGCTGTTGGTGTCGGGCGGCTTCACCTTCTTCGCGGACCGCGTCAAAGCCCGCCTGAACATCGACTTCGCCCGCTCCAACCGGCTTGAGATCGTCAATGGCGAACTCACGGGCGGCCTGGTCTTGCAAAGCTGGGGCGACATCTGCGACGGCACCGAGAAGCGTCGCACCTTGTTGGAAGTGGCTTCGCTGTTGGGCATTGAGGCCCACGAGTGCATCGCCATGGGGGACGGCGCGAACGACCTGCCCATGATGGGCGCGTGTTCAGACGCGGGTGGCCTGTCGGTGGCCTACCACGCCAAACCCAAGGTGCGCGAGCAGGCCATGGTCGCCATTCACACGGGTGGACTGGACCGCCTGCTGGAAGTCGTCAAGCCCTGAAGGATGACTGTAGATTGGAGCTTCAGCTCCAACGCTGCATGCTTTGCAACAGACCCATATCGGGGCTGAAGCCGCCGACCTACTGAGGACGTAAGGGCTTGAGCAAATCGCTCAAACCGTTGTGGTCAATCTCTTGCATCAGCTGAAGCAAGCGGCCGACCTCGCCTTTGGGGAAACCCTCGCGTGCAAACCAGTTGAGGTAATTGCCGGGCAAGTCGGCGATCAGCATACCCTTGTGCTTGCCAAATGGCATGGGCATGGTGACCAGTTTCATCAGGTCTTCGGGGTTCATGCCCAGCCCCTCACTCCTGGCCCCACAGCCAGCTGCGCACCCGCTCATGAAAAGCTTCAGGCCGCGAAATCATGACCCAATGCCCGCAGGGCAGGCCTTGAACCGCGCAGCCGGGCGAGGCGGCGACTTTTTCCAGCCACTTGGCAGAATGGAACATGAAGGGTTTGCGCTCGCCATAGACAAACAACAGTGGCATGGGCAACTGAATTTGCGCCGCGCCTTTGAAGCCGCCCGCAGTACCGAACCACTGCATGGCGTAGGGGTAGTTCATCTTGTGGGTGATGCGCTCTGGCACGGCCGGACAACGCAACCAACGCGCCATGGCGCGGGTCATGCGGGTGCCGATGCGGCCGCCCAGCTTCCAGGCCAGGGCCAGCCAAACCTGGTAGCCCATCACAGACAGTTTTTCCTTGGCGCTCCAACTGCGCAACAAGGCTCCCGAGTTGTGGTCACCCACGTCCACCGCCACCACGCGGGCCACACGATCAGGGTGGCGCATGGCAAATTCATAACCAAAAATGCAGCCCCAATCGTGCAGCATCAGGGTCACGGGCTTGTGAGGGCTGATGCGGTCCACGATCTGGCGCAGCAACCGGCACATGTCGTCGAGGCTGGTGGCAGAGGGGCCGGTTTCAAAACCTGGCAGCGTCAGTCGGGCGCAGGTGGCACGGTCTTGCAAAGCAGCCACGGTGCCATCCCAAAGGGCTCGAGTGTCGGGCCATCCGTGCAGCATGAGGATCACCTCATCGCCCTCACCTTGCAGCCAGACTTCGGTGCCGTTGACAGTGATGGCGTATTCAGCAGAAATCAACATCTTGGGGTCTCTGTAAAACGAATCAATCGAAGTCATCCCATTTCTCCATTGTGAATCATCCACCCGTCATTGCGCCCTCACTTCAGTCATTGCGCCCAACATCAGTCATTGCCCCCACTTCCGTCATTGCGAGCGAAGCGTGGCAATCCAGCTTCTGCGGTCAAGCTGGCGACAAAGCCTAGATCAACCGCCCCAGCTGGATTGCCGCGTCGCAAGCTCCTCGCAATAACACCCATACCCACCTCAGTCATTGCCCCCACTTCCGTCATTGCGAGCGAAGCGTGGCAATCCAGCTTAAACGGTCAAGCTGGCAACAAAGCCCCGAACAAACACCCCAGCTGGATTGCCGCGTCGCAAGCTCCTCGCAATGACACCCATACCCACCTCAGTCATTACCCACACCACCGTCATTGCCCACACTTCCGTCATTGCGAGCGAAGCGTGGCAATCCAGCTTCTGCGGTCAAGCTGGCGACAAAGCCTAGATCAACCGCCCGAAATAGATTGCCGATCAAACCGCCTTGGCCAATCGCTCCACGCCTTCAAGGATCTTGTCTTCGCCTACGGTGGCAAAGCTCAGGCGGAAGGTGGCGTGATCGGGGTTGGCGCAAAAGAACGGCGTACCCGGCACAAAGGCCACGCCCTGCTCGATGGCGCGTTTGGCATAGACATTGCCGTCATTCACCTTTCCGCCTGCACCCGTGAGGCGCGCCCAGACGAACAAGCCGCCCTGAGGCTGCACAAACTCGACCGCATCGCCCAATTCACGGCGCAGCGCATCGCCCATGATTTGGGCACGCTGGGCATAGACAGCACGCACTTTGTCCAGCGTGGCGGGCATGCGACCGGCCAGCAGGTACTGCGCTGCCGTGGCTTGGGCAAAGGTGCTGGTGTGCGCGTCGCTGAACTGTTTGCACATGGTGGCGCGGGCCAGCAATTCGGCCGGGGCGATCATCCAGCCCACACGCAGGCCGGGAGACAGCACTTTGGACAGCGAGCCGCAATGCACCAGCAGCTCACGGCTGCCGGGCACGGTGCTGCTCAAGGCCAACAGGCTGGGCGGTGGGGCTTCGCCAAAATACAAATCGCCATAAGGATCGTCTTCGACAATCAAGGTCTGGTGCTTGACGGCCATCTCCAGCACCTGTTTGCGGCGTTCGGCGCTGAGCAAAGCGCCGCTGGGGTTGCCAAAGGTGGGAATCAGGTACACAAACTTAGGCTTGTGCGCGGCGATCAGCTTTTCCAGATCGTCGGTTTTCACGCCGTGGCCGTCCACCGGGGCGCTGATGAGTTCAGCCCCATACAAGCGAAAGCACTGGATGGTGGCCAAAAAGGTCGGGCCTTCCACGATCACCTTGTCGCCGGGGCTGATCATGGTCTTGCCGATCAAATCGAGCGCCTGCTGGCTGCCGGTGGTCACGATCAGTTGGTCAGACGCCACATCCTTGGCGCCCTTTTGGCGCATGAATTGAGCCAGTTGATCGCGCAGCGGGCCATAGCCTTCCGTCGCGCCGTATTGCAGGGCTGCACCCGGGTCTTGGCTCAAGGCTGCATTGCTGGCTTCGCGGATGCCTTCCACGTCAAACATGGCGCTGTCAGGAAAGCCGCCCGCAAAGCTGATGATGCCGGGTTTGCCCAGGAGCTTGAACAGCTCGCGGATGGCGGAGGTTTCGACGTTGTTCAGGCGGTCGGCAAATTGCAAAGGCATGGTGTATCTTCCCGGGTTGAATTGGCCCCCATTTTGCCAACATCTACACCCCATGAAGACCGCACAGATCGAATCTTTTTTTGCCACCCTGCAAGCCGCCAACCCCATGCCCGTGACCGAGCTGGAATACACCAGCGTCTTTGAGCTGCTGGCCGCTGTGTTGTTATCAGCCCAAGCCACCGATGTGGGTGTGAACAAGGCCACGCGCAAACTGTTCCCGGTGGCGGGCACGCCCCAAAAGATTCTGGATCTGGGTTTGGAGGGGCTGGAGAATGACATCAAGACCATTGGCCTGTACCGAAGCAAAGCCAAACACTTGATGGAAACCTGCCGGATTCTGGTGGAGCAACACGGCGGCCTGGTGCCCCGCACCCGCGAAGCTCTCGAAGCTCTGCCCGGTGTGGGCCGCAAAACGGCCAATGTGGTGCTCAATTCGGCTTTTGGCGAGCCGACCATGGCGGTAGACACCCACATCTTTCGCCTGGGCAACCGCACGGGCCTGGCCCCGGGCAAAACACCTTTGGAAGTGGAGCAAAAGCTGCTCAAGCGCATTCCATCCAAATACCTGGTCGATGCCCACCATTGGCTGATCCTGCATGGGCGCTATGTGTGCCAGGCGCGCAAACCGCTGTGTGGGCAGTGCGCGGTGGCCGCGTTTTGTGATTTCAAACCCAAGACGAGTGCCTCCACGCATTGAACAAGATGATGGGACATGGCGCACCAACGTCGGACTCTGCGAGTGCCGACCTACAAGGCAGCGCTCTCGTAGGTCGGTGGTCGAAGACCCCGACGTGGGCCCGGTGAAGCCCTCTAACCTTTGCACCCGAACCGCGCCCAAGCCTGCCAACGTCGGACTCTGCGAGTACCGACCTACAAGGCAGCCCCCTCGTAGGTCGGTGGTCGAAGACCCCGACGTGGGCCCGGTGAAGCCCTCTAACCTTTGCACCCGAACCGCGCCCAAGCCTGCCAACGTCGGACCCTGCGAGTACCGACCTACAAGGCAGCCCCCTCGTAGGTCGGTGGTCGAAGACCCCGACGTGGGCCCGGTGAAGCCCTCACACTTTGCCCCCCAGGATCGGCGCCCAAGCCAGTAAGCGTCATACGCTGAGAGTGCCGACCTGCAGACATTTTCCCCTTCAATACTTCACAAGGTCGAACCCTTCATGTCTGTTCAATACCGCTCAGTGCGCCCGCCCAGCGACTGAAGCACCCCCATCCAGAATGCCGCTCTTTCCGCATAAGGCTCTGGGTCCTGGTGGCCGCTGGCTTGGGCATAGACGGCGGTTTGCACCATCACGATCCCCGTGGCAGGCTGCACAAACACCGATTGGCCATGTACACCCTGGAACGCAAAACTGCGCTCTTTCAAGGGGTGCAGCCAGAACTGGTAGCCGTAGCCAAAGTAAGGCGTGGCCTTGTAGGGTGCAAAAGCGGCGGGCTGCAGCGCTGCATCAGTGGCCTCGCGTAAATAGTCTGCGGGCAGTATTTGCTGCTCACCCAACTTGCCGTCGTTGGCCATCAAGACACCCAGCCGCCCCCAGTCGCGCAAGCTGGCGTTGAAGCAAAAATACGCCCCAGCTTGCCGGTCCCGACCGTTGCACCAAAAGGCATCACGTTCGGCCCCCATGGGTTTCCAGAGCCAGTCACTGGTCAACTCGGCCATGCTGCGGCCCGTGGCCCCCGTCAGGACGCGGCCCAAGACTTCGGTTTCGGAGCTGGCATAGACAAATTTTTGCCCCGATAGGCTGTGGCGGTCTGAAAACGAGCGCAGCACGCTGGCAACCGTTGGGGTTCCCGTGGCGAAACTTCGCGAGAGTTTTGAGACATCGTCCTGCCCGTCGTAGCGTTCGGTGAATGTCCGGCCAGAGCTCATGCGCAGCAAATGCCGGATCGGGGTCTGGCCGTAGGCGCTGCCCTGCAGGTCTTTGGCGTATTGGCCGGCCGGGTCATCGAGCGAGGCGATCAGCCCCCGTTGCAAGGCGGCCCCGATCAACATCGAGGTGACGCTTTTGGCCATTGAAAACGACAAGAACCGGGCGTCTTCGCTGCGTCCGTAACGGTAACGCTCGGCCACGATCTCGCCATTTTTCAGGATCAGCAAACCCGTGATGCGACGGCGCTCCAGGTACTCGTCCAGGGTATAGCCCAGGTTGCGGTAGCGGTATTTGATCAAGGCAGGCACGCTGGCCCGTGGCAAAGGCAAGACACTGTTGCCCCGCGCCACAGCTTCAGTCAAAACGCCAGGCACACGGTCAAGCGCTGACCAGGCACCTACCCTGTTTTCCATGGCCGTCCAGCGCGGCCCGTTGGGATAGCCCAGCGATTTGCCCAGTGCTTCTTCGTCGGGTTCAGCCAAGGCAGGTGATGCGCACACAGCAGCCAAGCAAGCTGCAGTCAAGGTCATCAGCAGCGCCCGACTCAGTGGGTTCCAAGCTGCGGCTTCCCGCTTGAACAAGATGGCCTTGTTTCTTCTTGAATTCATGGTTCGATTCCTTGCATGTCTGCCAACTTGGTACGGGTTGGCCTGCACGCCCGAACGTTCGCTGTCACTTTGATTGATTAATTCTCTCGGGGGAAATGCATCAAAGGGATGCGTGCTCTCGCCCAAGCGCCGCGTCTAGTTTTTACTGCTTCAAATCAAAAAAGCTGGTCGCGGATCAGACAGGAAGTGGGTATCTTCGAGCAGTGTTTTGCTGGAGTCATCGATCGCATTGAGAACATGCAAGCCATCGACAATCGGTGGCGCATGCGAGGACTTGTGCTGTGGCTTGATCGGCTCCAGCGCGCCTTCGGGATCGAACAGGATGTCAACGTCGCAGTGCACGTCACGCACTTCATGGATGCCTCATCCCAACTTAAGTCGTGTCATTGAGACAGCCGATAAAGGTCTGCCAGGGTTGCCCAACAAAACAGGTGAGAACCGCAAAAGCTGGCCATCAGATGGCACCTCCACCCTTTGAGTCGACCACAACGGCCCTCCTTGTTCGTGTAGCCCACCACAGGGCTAAAACGCCTACCACGATGGTCCCTGCTTGCGCGGTCATCGTTTGCAGCGTGGGATAAATTCCGAGCAATGGCAACCTGATGAAACTGATGGCGTCACTTCCGATCTTGCCGGCTTCCTGCAACGCGGCGATGCCCTGGCCCGTGAAGATCACGGCCAGTACCACAAGCAAGATGCCCGACGCCGAAAAGAATAAGCCCATCGGCAGCTTCACGCTGGCGCGCAAAATTGCCCAAGCCACGGCCACCAGCAGTGCCGCACCAACAGCCAGGCCCCCAAGCAGTGCAGCGTGACCTTGCGGCCCGGCCTGGGTCGAAAGTGCTTGATAGAAAAGAACCGTCTCGAACGCTTCTCGGTACACTGCAAAAAACGAAACCAGGCCCAGCGTCCACACCTTTCCACTTGAAAGCTTGCCGGTCACTTGGTTTCCGATGAATTGCTGCCAGGCTTGGCTGTGCGATTTGCTGTGCAGCCAGAAGCCAACATACAGCAACATCGCTGCTGCGACAAGCGCGGTGACACCTTCGGTAATCTCGCGGCTGGCACCGGAAATCTCCATCAGATAGTTGGAAACTGCCCAAGTGACCAGACCCAGCGCGAGCGCGGCGACCCAGCCGACATGAATCCATCGGCGTGCATCCTTGCGTCCGGCCCGAGCGGTGAAGGCGAGAATCGCGGCCACGACCAGGATCGCTTCGACACCTTCACGCAGAAGGATCACCAGTGCGCTGACAAAGGTCGTCGCCGGTGACAGTTGCGTATCTGCCAGCGCTGTACGCGCCTGCTCGAGTGAGGCCAACACGATGGTGCCTTCCAGTTCGATCTGGCTCAGCGGCGCTTGCGCCTCAAGCGCGCGGCGGTAGGACATCATCTCGCGCTCAACCCTAGCCATGAGCGCGGCGTCGATGTTTTGCAAACTGGTTTCAACCAGTTCGAAACCTTCGAGATAGGCCTCGATCGCCAGCTGCGAGGCCTGCTCCCGGTTGCCTTGACGATAAGCCTCCAGGCTCCGGGCGAGCGTGGCCACGGCAAAGTCGATGGGTGCGGGTTTGCTGGCGGTGAGCGTTTGCGGTGAACTTGCCAGGAAAGCCTGCAATGCGACACCCTCATCACCGTAACGCGCCTTCACCTCATTCATGGAAAGTGTGGACACGTTGACCAAATCCGGGAAAAGCTCGCGCCCCTTGCCCTCGTGCCACAGCGAAGCTCCCTTTGTCTGCAGCGCCTTATCTACGGGTAATTGAGCGACAAAAAAGGCCAGCGCCCAGCGGTCTTCTTCGCTCAGTTGGTCGAAGGGTGCCATGGCTGTGCCGCTTACGCCCAAGGTGACTGTGTTGTACAGGCCATAAGCGCTGCGTTGCGCCATACGGTTGAGATCGTGAAAATCGGATGGCTTGGGGTCAAGACCTGTTGCCGCCGGACCATCGCCCCTTCCCGTGTGCCCATGACAGGCGGCGCATTGCGTGGCATACAGCCCAGCGCCGCGTTTCAGATCGGGTGTGCTCTTCGGGATCACCGGGACCTTGTAAGCACGAATGACCGCCCAGCGCAGCGCATTGGCTTTGGCAGATATGTCCGAACCGGGGGCCTTGGCTTCAATCCCTCGTGCGAGCGCCGTTGCTTCGACGATCAACGCCGTCTGCACCGGGTTGGCAGGCAAGCCTTTGAGCAATGCTTGCGCTTGACCAGAGAACTCGATCATCTCTTTGTATTCATCGATATTCTTGATCTTGCCGTCCTCGACCGCACCCGCGTAATCCACGGCAATGTAGTCGAGCAGGTGCAGCACAGTGCGGGTCGGCTCGGCGGCATGCGCCATGCCGGACAGCGCCAGCACAAGAGTCGACAGCCATGAAACGATGCGATGAAACATATTTACTCCCCATTAATTTTTTCGCTTCAACCAAATGCCCATACCGGTCATCAAGAACAACAAGGGCACGAGACCGAAACAACTGATGAAAATACGGCCGGCCCATCCAAACGCTTCGCCGTTGTGCAAGGGGAACAACCAATTCAAAAACGTATCGCCACCCCTTGCGCGCAGAGGGTCTCGCACTTGCAGCAGTTGACTGCTGTAGGCATCAATCGTCAAGCGTGTCGCGCCGTCGCCTTGGCGTATTTCGCCTGGCTGCCGTACGCGGATTTCGTAAGGCATCAAAGGCTTGGCAGGTAAGGCGATGCGCGAGACCCGGGCATGGGGGTAATGCGCCAGAGCGGCTTGCATCGCCTGTCCAGGCGAGATCGGTGTGCCTCGGATGGGCGCTTGGTTGGTTTTCTTTTCAGACACCGACACGGTCGCTACGCTGCTGACAATTGGGAGCACCCAATGGGGCATGTTGAAATACCACCCCGAAAATCCAAGCACTATCAACACAGGGGCGGAAAAAAAGCCGACTGTCCGATGAAGACTGTAGTTAAAGCGTGGCCACGAGCCTTGATGGGAAATCGTGAACGCTTGCCTGAACGCTTTGAAATTGCGTTTGGGCCACCACAGCACGACACCCGTCATGGACGTGATGAGCAGGACCAGTCCGGAAATGCCAATCACGGTCTTGCCGAGATCACCCGCAAGCAAATACCGATGCAGATGCAGCAGTGTCGGCATCAAGAGACGCCTTGAAACCCCAATTTCTCCCCAGTTTCGCTCACCTGAGATCTCCAGCGTCAATGGGTTGACCATCACCTGACGGGCGGTTTGCAGTGCCAACGGCGAATCCTTGTGGGATGGCTTTGTGCGATACCACGCGATGAGTGGCTCATTGGCATGTGGCGCCAGTGTGATCTGCGTGGGTATTCCGTATTGCGGATCGGTTGATAGCCGTTCAAACATGTCCTGGACCTGCACTGGCGTGATCGATGCGGGACGATCTGCGATGACGCCGGGGGCAGGCGCGATATGAAACAAGTCTGGATTGAGCATACGGTCCAACTCGTGCAGCCAGGTGATGGCGCTCCCTGTGAGTCCGGACAACACCAACAAGCTGCCGAAGCACAGCCCGGCATACAAGTGGATCTGTCGAAAGACAGAGCGCGTTTTCCAGCGAATCATTCTGCAAGAGCCCAGCTCAGAATCGGTAACGTGCACTGACAAGCAGTGAACGCGGTTCACCGGGCATGTTGTAGTCATTGGCACCGCTGTGCGCCGCAACATAGTACTTGCGGTTGAAGAGATTTTTCAGCGTGATGGCAACGTCGTATTTTTTTTCCTCGTGGCCGGCACCGAGATTGATCACGCCATAACCCGGCAGCACGGTCAGATTGTCCGGTGAGGCGTACCTCGCCGACTCCGCACGACCGCCTGCCGCAACGTAATACCCGTCATTGAATTTGCGCTTGACCCACAGGTTCAGGCTGTGTCGCGGCGTTAATGCGGCCGTATTGCCCTGGAATGGTGTACCGGCAGATGTGCGCTCGGTTGACTCGGTGATGCGGCCTTCCATGTAGGAATAACCGCTGATCATCTCCCACTGCGGGGCAATCTCACCGGTGAAAGTCAGTTCGAGTCCGCGCGTGCGCTGTTTTCCAACGGGCAGTGCGAAGCCAGGATTGGCTGGATCGGCCACCTGAATATTGGTCTGCGACATGTCGAATAAGGCCGCGGTCAAGCTCGCCTTGGCGCCTATGTCCAGCTTGATGCCGACTTCCTTGTTTTGCGTCTGCGTCGGCTTGAACTGGTCGCTGTTCGCATTGAACACGAATGAATCGGAGATGGGTTGGAATGAACGGCTATAGGCCGTATAAAGAGAAACTTGCTCAGTGGGTTGATAGACCGCGCCGAGGCGTGGCGACAAGGTGTTGTCTGTACGTTCAAGATCGACATTGCGCGCAGTGCGATCGTCCCGCTTCTGTCTGAGCTGGTCATAGCGAAGGCCGCCCAGCACTTTCCATTGCGGACTCAGCGTCACGAGGTCTTGCAGGTACAGCGCCGCAATGTTGATGCGACTCTTGTTGTCGGCACTTGGAATAATGGTCGCAGGAAGCGGTGGCAAGGTCACGAGGACGGGATTAAACAAGTCGTAAGTCGCCGCATTGTTGCGCGAAGACAGCAACTCGCTCTTGTGCTGCTGACCCAACTCCAGACCGTAGAGAATTTGGTGCTGTGTTCCGCCCCATTGCGCCTTCTGCGATATTTCGTTTTGAAAGAAATAGCCATCTTCATCACGCAAGCGACGTGTTTGGGCGATAGTCACTCGCGCAGTGGGATTTGCGGTGACTTTATTGATGGTTGTGTAATTGCGATCGAGGGAATAGTTGTAGCCGCGCAATACAGAGTGCAGCTTCAGACCCGAGTGGAATGCATGGTCCAGCGTGACGGTGGTGCTGGCAACTTCGGATTGAACAAAAGCGCGCTCTCGCCCATTTGCTGCACCGTAATAGGTTTCTATCGGAACCTCGACCGGTCGACCGCGAAAACTCGGAACACCCTGATCGGCCAATCGCTTGTCTTTCAAATAATCCGCTTGCAACGTCAAGGTTGTTGTCGGTTTCAGCTTGAAAGTGACCGATGGCGCAACAACCTGTCGTTCAAGGAAATACTGGTGACGAAAGCCCGTCGAGTCTTCCAAAGCGCCGGTCAGACGAAACTGCGTCTGCTTGTCGGAACTCGTGGAGCCGATATCGAACTCCCCACGCTTTTGCCCCTGTGATCCGAGGGTCCCCCCCACTTCCATGATCGGTTTTTCCGACGGCTTCTTGGTCACACGGTTGATCAGGCCGCCAGCAGAACCGCGTCCATACAGCACAGAAGCCGGTCCTTTGAGTACTTCGACTCTTTCAATGTTCGACAGATCACGAAAGTACAAAGCATCGTCACGCACGCCATCGACAAATTGATCATTGATGGCCATGAAGCCACGAATTGTCACTTGATCACGCTGCCCATCGCCTACGCTGAAGCTCAATCCAGGCACGTTTTGCAACGCGTCTTGCACCGACAAGGCGTTTTGATCGCGCATGACGGCCTTGGGAACCACGTTGACTGCCTGCGGTACATCACGCAATGGCACCGCGATCTTCGTCGCGGCAGCAGATTCAATCGCCTCGTAGGAACCACCCTGATCGGCTTGTTCCTTGACAACGACCTCCTTCAATACAGTTTCAGCATATGCGCCTTGTGCGTTTGCAGCACACGCCGCTGCGACGAAAAATGACAATTTGCGAAGCTTGGGTTTCATTGTTTTCCTTGGTTGATGGGTTGAATGGGAGAAAGCTTGGATTTGTGCAGCCCAGTTGTGCGCTGCTGTTGAATGGGTCCTGGTCTTTTTCTCATGGCACGCAAACCCATGGCGGCCATTGCATAAATCGCGACAACCGGCCAGAAGGCGTAGTGAATGGGAATCCACGCCAGAATCAGGCTGCCAGCAATGGCCCCGAACAATGCGCCAGCTTTTGCAGCGCTGTTGCCGACGCCCAGCACACGGCCTTGTTGATGCGTATCCGCTTCGCGCGAAAGCAATCCAAAAAACACGGGTAGAAGTGCTGCCATGCAAACGCCCCACAGCACTCTCGCCAGCACAAATAGGCTTAACTCGCGGCTTGTCGCTTGCACGGCGACGATTGCCGCGCACGCCCAGCAAATCCACTGCACTTGGCTCAATATGACTGCGCGGGGCTTGTTTTCGAATCTTTTTGCCCAGAACGGTGCAGCGATGCACAGTCCCAACGCTGGTGCGCCGTAACACAAGCCAGTCACCCATGCCGGTGTGTGCAGGACCTGCTCTGCAAACAGTCCGAAAAATGTTTGCGGCATCATTTTTCCCGTTTGCACCAAAACGATCGCGAACACAAGCCCATACACTGCGCCGAAGGTAAACGGCTTTTGCGGGCTCATGCCCAAACTTGGATTGGAAGCAAGCGGCAATGCGGTCGGCAGCACCCTTGAAGCAACGATCGCACAGACCAAGCAAATCGCCGCAGCCACGACATTCAGTGTGCGAAATCCCAGTGCATCGAATATCCACCCGCCTGCCAACGGACCCGTCATTGCGCCGACTGCTGTCGCCACCTGTAATTTCGCCATCAAGCTGCCACGCTTGTCGCTTGGCACCAGACACGCGCCGTAAGCCTGTGCCGCAGCGATGAAACCGGCCAATGCACCCTGCACCAGCCGAGCAACGAGAATGGTCACGGTATCGTCTGCACTGGCGATCCATAGCTGCGTCACGGCCAATGCAAGCAATGCGCGCAGCAGCATCGGCTTATGACCGATGCGGTCACCCAAACGCCCCCACCAAGGTGTCAAGCACATCGCCATCCACATCGGGCCGGCATATGCAATCCCGCTCGCCAATGCCAGCTCGTGCGAAGTCAAATGCCCAAGTGCGCGCAGATGCTGGGGCCAAAACGGTGCACTCATTTCCATTGCGCCCATCGACAGCAACTGGATAACGAACAACGAGCGCAGCGCTGCGCGGTTGCTGATGACAGAAACAGCCATCAGAGTGCCGCCATTTTCAGTGGGTTGGGCATCTGGCCATGCACATCGTCAGAGGTATTGGACAGTCGCATGCGCATAAAGGACTTCGCTGGCCAATCGTTTTCCAAGATCGCGCGGCGTTCGACGTCCCAGCGCTGCAGTTCTGTGCGCGATTGCAGACGGTCGAACACAGACTCGGTCTCACGCCTCAAAATACGCCAAAAGTCTGCCTCCGGATGGTTATAGGTTCGCGACAACAGCAGTGCGAGCTCAGCAAGGTGGCACAACATGACTGCATGCAGCAACTTGTCTCGCACTGGCTCAGCGCATTCAAAAACTGTATGCCCCGGCCGGTAAAGCTCCAATTCCAGACCAGTTCGCCGTAAGGTCGGTCCATGCGCCCGCACGTCACCGAAGTCCCGCACCAACAACTGCGTCGGCTCGTATTGCTGATTGAGCATGATGAAACTGTTTTGCTGATGCGCCTCGAAAGCGATGCCGTACAACAGATAGGCGCTCAGCGCCGCGGTCACGACCGTTCTGACGTAGTGCTCAAAAAACTCTTGAGCGCCCCGAGGGTGATCGCCGAAAGAAAGACTGACCAGGTCCGTGACAATAGGTCGCCCATTCAGCGGCGAGTCGGCGAACAAACTGCCTACAGGCACTGGAAATAGCGCATCCGTGCATTTGGACATCGGATTGGCCCGAAACAAAACTGCCAAGTGCTTGGCACGTTCATCGTTACGGTCAGAGTCGACATAGTGCAAACCGACATCTTCTGCAAGGATGTCAAGCGTGCCGCCAAACCCGCTTTCACGATGAATCATTGTTGTGAGAAGCCGCGTCAGCCGCGGCCCCATCACTGCGGACTTGGGGGATAGAGTGCGTTGGACACTGGTCAAGCGCAAAGA
Organism: Limnohabitans planktonicus II-D5; assembly: GCF_001270065.2. GTDB lineage: Bacteria > Pseudomonadota > Gammaproteobacteria > Burkholderiales > Burkholderiaceae_C > Limnohabitans_A > Limnohabitans_A planktonicus. The sequence continues at coordinate 206,269 of NZ_LFYT02000004.1, read as the reverse complement.
AACCGGCAGCTTCATGTGCGGCAACTGCGCAGAGCCTTCGGGGACCAAGGTGCGAAAAGACATGGTCGGCGATGCGGGCAGGTAGACATCGGGCAGCAACAGCAAATCGCCCGCCGCAATTTCTGCAGAGAATTTTTGTTCAATCAAATGCTGAACTTGGTACGGATGCAGCGGCAACGGCAGCCATACGCGGGGATCTAGCTGTCGTTGATTCAGCGAAGCTTCCCACTTGGACCATGACTGCGGGAACGTCGTCGCAAACCAATGCTGGTAATTGCCGCAGTCATCGGAAAAAGCGACATGTGCTTTAGCCGACTTGATGGCTGCGATCGGAACCTGAAGCACGGGCTGAAATTCCGGTGAGTACGCGATCACCTCGTCCTTACTCAAACCAATTTTGGTCTTGTAGGCCGGATGCCAAGGATGTCCCAACGTCCCCCATTGCTCCAAAAAAAGTGCCGGATTCGCTAGCGCAGCACTCCTGACCGCTGCGATGAAACATGTCCGTTTTGCTCCGAGCTGGGACCTGATTTGCTGCGCCCAGTTCCGCCTGTAATTCAGACAGAGGACATCGTTTTGCATGCTGTTTTCCAGTTCACTGATGAGCCGTTGCAGGTCATCTCGAGTCCAACCGGGTAAGGAGTCAGCAATGCAATGCAGGAGCGCGGAAGCTGTTGAAACTGATTGAGGTCTTTCGCCTGTTTTATAGTACGAAATAGACCCTGATAGCAGGCAGTTCCCGATGCGTCCGATCTGAAGACCTTCAAAACGCAAAAGAGCTTGCTGCGACCAAAGTGGTAGCCAGGCAATTGACCCTTCCACGATCAAATGCTCTTTGATGCATAAATTTTCTCTGAATAAAGCCTGTAAGGTTCTTTGCAGTCCACGCTTCCTGGCTTCGTGTAGCGATTGCTCAGCACAAGGCGTCGGGACCGAAAAGGTCGCCCCATCAAAGGACTTCAAGATCGCGTTCATTTTTTTCCTTAATGACAAACAAGAATTCAAAAATGTTGATTCATTTTTCATTGATGTCTGTTCAATTTTTTTATCCATGCTGCTAACGGGAAATCAGTTGTCCTTGTCTTCGAAAACTTCACTGCGTATCTCAACAAAAGATCAGCCATTGACACGCCCCCCCCAAAAAAAGTGGCTCTTTGCGCCGTGATCGAGGGTCAAAGTTCATCTTGGAAAATATTGTAAACGAGAATCATTCTCATTCAAATCCGAAAATGCAAAAAGTTTTCACGAAGGTATCGTCTTCATGGAGCCCAGCGATGGTTGGGCTGGAGCTTGGAGCCCTGAAAGGCACACAGGTCCTCTTCAGGAGCGAAATTAACACTCCAGAGGTACAAATTACACAAATTCGCCTTGCTTCACGCCAACAACAACTGTGTGCCTTCACACATCTATACGAACACACGAAGGACCGTACATTTACAAATGGGTTTTTATGAAAGCCGAGACGATGAACCACGTTCAGGGTCCACTTCAGTGCTTCGGCTAAGCGACCCAAAATACAAGGACTTCCTTGTACTGGTTGAAACACTCGCAAGTTGCCTTGTGGTGGGCTCACTGCCTGCTGCCGTTCAATGGCCAACGCCAGCCATTTGATCGAAAGTTACGCTGCGCACAGCGCGCATACATTGGAGGCCTGAGAAAAGATCAAGTTTTTGCCGGTCTCATAGGGCGCTAGCTGACCCTGTCAAGCCGCTAAAATGCTCCAAGACGGTGCTGCCTCAGGCAGCTTTTTTTATTCTCCGTCGCATTCCTGAACGTCGTCCCGAACCAATTTTCTGCCCACTTCCCCGCCCACTTGATTGCCCCAAGGAGCACGGCCCCTCAGCCCCCTGAGGCGGATGCTCCGACCCCATCCATGACGCCAGCCCCAGTGCACGCCCACTTGCACCAATCATTACTTTTGCGCTTGCTCGCCGAGCAAGGCATGGTGGATACGGCCGTGGCCATCGGTGATGTGGCACCGCGATTGGGCGACTGGCTGGACTTTCGTCAGGCCATCAGCTTGCACGGCGTGCTCAACCCGCAAGCCCCCGTTGAACAAGCGGCCCACACACAAGGCACGGCGGTATTGAGTGCAGAGGCACTGACGCGGCATGTGGACAAGGTCCGCTTGCAGCTGGTGCAATCCATCTCTCAAGGTGCCCCCACAGGCTCTGGCCTCACGCGCATTGACATGCCCCCGGCCGAACTGGACGAGCCGCCTGACCCCAAAACGGCTTATGAACCCTATCGCCGCTTTTATGCGGCGCACCAAAGACAAATGGAAACCGTCATCCGCAGCTTGCGCTCGCAAGTGCGCGGGCAACTGAGCAAAAGTTCCAGCGCCTTGCAGCAACTGGCCACGCTGGACGCGGCTTTTGAAAACATCCTGAGCGAGCGCGAAGCGGTTTTGCTGGGCAAAGTGTCCAAGCTGCTTGAAAAACGCTTTGCGCAAGCCCTCAAACAACACCTCAAGAAACAAGCCGACAGCGCCGCCGACGAGGCCACGCCGGTGCAGCCCCTGGCCTGGCTCATGCCACTGCGCCAGGGCTTGCGCAGCGCTTTGCTGGCCGAGCTGGACACGCGTTTGCAGCCCACGCTGGGCCTTCTTGATGCCTTCAATGCAGAAAACACCTGAATCCATGAAACGCTATTCCTTCGAAACCGCCTTCGGGCTGGGTGCATTGGCCGTCCTTTGGGTCGCAGCGTCTGTGGCCTCTAGCCACCTGCTCGTCCTGGTGATGACCGCCTTGATTGGCGGGGTGTATGTCTTTGGTGCCCTGGAGTTGCGCCACTACCGGGCCACCACCGATGCCTTGCGACAGGCCTTGGCGGGCATCCCGCAAGACCTGATCGTGCTGAACGACTGGCTGATCACCCTGCCCGCCTCGCTGCACAACGCGGTGCGCCAGCGCGTCGAAGGCGAGCGCGTGGGCCTGCCCGGCCCGGCTTTGACGCCTTATCTGGTGGGCCTTCTGGTCATGCTGGGCATGCTGGGCACGTTTTTGGGCATGGTGGTCACCCTCAACGGCGCGGTGTTCGCACTCGAAGGCTCCAGCAACCTCGCGGGCATTCGGGCAGCGTTTTCCGAACCCATTAAAGGCCTGGGCCTGGCCTTTGGCACCTCGGTCGCCGGGGTTGCCACCTCGGCCATGCTGGGACTCATGAGCAGCTTGGCCCGACGCGAACGCGCACAAGCGGCCCAGTCACTGGACACCCAAATCGCCACCAGCCTGCGTGGCTTTTCGCTCACGCACCAGCGCCAGGAAGCCTTCAAGGCGCTGCAGCAACAGACGCAGGCCTTGCCGCAAGTGGTGCAACAGCTTCAGACCCTGATGGCGCAGCTGGCCCAGAACAGCGAGCAGACGCAGGCGCAGTTGCTGACCCAACAGCAAAGCTTTCACCAAGAAGTGCATGCGGCTTACATGGGACTGGCGCAATCGGTGGACCAATCCCTGCGCACCAGCCTGAGCCAAAGCATGCAAGTGGCCAGTGACGGCATTCGCCCCGTGGTGCAGGCCACCATGACGCAGCTGGCCGAGCAGGCCCACAGCATGAACGCGCAGCTGTTGCAAAACACACAGCAGCAATTGGGCACACTGAACGAGAAGTTCAGCGCCACCGCAGCCAGCATGGCCCAAACCTACACCAGCGCCCTGACCCAGAACAACGCCGCCAGCACCGGCCTGCTCGAAGGTATGGGCAAGACGCTGGACGCGTTCAGCCAGACCTTTGAAACACGAAGCCAGGACCTGATCACCACCCTCCACCACGCGCACGCTGAGCAGCAGGCGCAGCACAGCAGTGCCGAGCAAGTGCGCCTGGACGCCTGGACAGGCGCACTCGACCGCGTGGCCACCTCGCTGGGCGAGCAATGGCAAGCCTCGGGCACGCAGACCCTGGCGCAGCAGCAAACCATTTGCGACACCCTGACCCAGACCACACAAGCCATCACCCAGCAAATGCAGGTGCACGCCAGCCAGTCTCTGGCCGACCAAACGCGCCAGCAAGACTTACAAAGCGCTGCGGACCAGCAGCGCCTGGACGCCTGGACAACGGCCCTGGACAGCGTGGCCACCTCCTTGCACAACCAGTGGCAAACAGCGGGCGACCAAACCCTGGCGCAGCAACAAGCGATTTGCGACACGCTGGCCCACACCGCCCGCCAAGTCACCGAACAGGTCCAGACCCACACCCAGCAGACCTTGGCCGAAGTGACCCGCCTCATGGCCGGCAGCGAAGAGCTGATGCAAGCACGCATCGCCTCTGAGGCGCAGTGGGCCGCCCAGCACAGTCAGCGCGCCGAAGAACTCAGCGCCTTGCTGCGCAGCGAGCTGTCGGCCCTGCGCGAGGCCGAAGACGCACGCGGCCAAGCCGCCGTGGCCCGCTTGAGCGAATTGCAGACCGCTGTGACCATGCACCTGAGCACCCTGGGCACCGCGCTGGAAGCGCCGATCACGCGCCTGATCGAAACCGCCTCCGAGGCGCCCAAGGCGGCGGCCGAAGTCATTGGCCAGCTGCGCCAGGAAATCTCGGTCAGCGTAGCACGCGACAACGCGCTGCTCGATGAGCGCACCCGCATCATGGCAACGCTCAGCAGCTTGCTGGATGCAATCAACCACGCATCGACCGAGCAGCGCAGCGTGATCGACAGCCTGGTGACAGCGTCTGCCGCCACGCTCGAGAAAGCCAACAACCAGTTCGTCGCGCACGTCAGCAGCGAATCGGCCAAGCTGGGCGACATCGCCGCACAAGTCACCGCCAGCGCCGTGGACGTGGCCAGCCTGGGAGAAACCTTTGGCTTTGCGGTGCGCTCATTCAACGACAGCAATGAAAAACTCATGGCCAGCCTGCAGCGCATCGAGCAAGCGATGGACAAGTCCATGACACGCAGCGACGAACAACTGGCCTACTACGTGGCCCAGGCCCGCGACATCATCGACCTGAGCATCACCTCGCAAAAAGACGTGCTCGACACGCTGCACAAGCACGCGGTGGCAGCCACCGAGGGGGCCGTCTGATGCGCGAATACGACGCAGATGTCGAAGCCACCGCACCGACCTGGATCTCGTTTGCCGACCTCATGACGGGTCTTCTGGGCGCCTTTGTGCTGCTCTTGGTGGGTGTGATGGCGGCGCAACTGGACATGGCCTCGCAGCTCGAAACCGAAGTCCACAAACGCCAGGCCGAAGAACAAAAACGCCAGTCACTGGAAAAAGCCCTGGCCATTCCTTTGGCCAGCGGGCGCATCACTTTGAACAATGGCCGCATCGGCATCAGCGGCAAGCTGCTGTTTCAACTGAACTCCGACAAGCTCGAGCCCGAAGGCCGCAAGCTGCTCAAAAGCCTGGTGCTGCCCCTGCGCAGCTACCTGCAGTCGCGCAACGAAATGCTCATGGTCAGCGGCTTCACCGACGACCAGACCATCAAAAGCCGCAACCGCCAGTTTGAAGACAACTGGGAACTCTCGGCCCAACGCGCCCTGACCGTGACGCGCACCCTGATCGAAGAAGGCATGCCGTCCTCCATGCTGTTTGCCGCCGCCTTCGGTAAAGAACAGCCGCTCGTGCCCAACAGCAACGAAAAAGCCCGGGCCCAGAACCGCCGCGTGGAAATGGCCCCGGTGCCCAAAGCCAGCAGCAGCGTAGTCCCCGACCAAAAGCCATGAGCGACACACCCGCCGTTCAGACCGACTGCGTGGCTGTATTGATGGCCGCATTGCGCAGCCGTGACGCCGCGCGAGTCGACCCGATCGGCTGGCATTACATCGAAACCCTGGCCGAACGGAAAGGCGCACAGTCCGCCGCCGTGCAGCCCTTGCTGAACCGCAAGCTGCGTGACGAGCTGGAACGAATGCAGGCGCAGATGGGCCATGCCAATGTTCAAAAGCTTCAAAACGAACAACCCGAAAGCCAAGCCACCACCAGTGGCTCGCCCCTGTCCGCTTTGCTCAACGAAATGGCCCGCCACACGTCTTTGGCAGGCCCCGGCGACAAGCCCCCAAGCAGCCGCCCGGAAAACCTTCGGGTTCAGCAGTTTCGCCAGCAATTGCACAAGATCAGCGTGCAAAAGTCGGTGACCCAGGCCATCGCCCAGGCCCCACAAAACGCAGGCCCTATCAACTCACACATGCTGGTGCTGCGCTCACTGGGCCTGATGCGTGACATCTGCCCGGATTACCTGAACCGCTTCATGCTCTATGTGGACACCTTGCTGTGTCTGGACGAAGCAAGTCAGGCCAAGCACGCACCCGGCAAATCAGCGGCTGCGGCGAAATCAAAAAAGTAAACGCCAAGGCACACCCCCTTGCAATTTGCCTTTGCTGTATGCGCAGGTCGGCGGCTTCAGCCTCGACATGGTGCCTGTGCCGAAGCCAGCCATGTGGGGCGCATCGGTGCCATGGGCACTCTCGCCTTCGCCGTGGTCCCTTGTCGGACTCTGCGAGTGTCGACCTACAGGAAATGGCATCGCGTAGGTCGGTGGTCGAAGACTCCGACGTTGTCACCGTGGGCAACTGCCCCCAAGGACACCTTTTTTCAATGCCCGCTGGCCGTGGCGCGCACACGAGCCACGGCGCTCCCCAGGTCGGGCCAGGCGGGTTTGCCCGGGGCGTAGCGCTGGCGCATGTAGCGGGCCAGATCGGCGATCTGCTGGTCATTGAGCGCATGCCGGAAACCGGGCATGAAGCCGAGCTCGGGACCGGGCACGTCTTGCACGCCATCCAGAATGATGCGCAGCAGGTTGTCAGGCCGTTCGCTGTGCAGATTGGTGTTCAGCGCCAGCGGCCGGTTCACGCCCAGCAGCTTGGGGCCATCGCCTTCGTGGTGGCAGGCGCTGCAGGCCCCATCAAACAGTCGCTGACCGGTGCTGCCCACCAGCCGGGTGCGCTGCTCGGCCGCTTGTTGCACCACCTGCCTGGCCAAGCTGGCACTGTCTGTATCGGGTGGGTTGAAGCTGGCCAGGTAAGTGGCCATGGCGCGGATGTCGCTGTCAGGCACCTGGGCCAGTTGCTGCACCACCGGGGCCATGGGACCTGCGGCCATGCCATGGTGTTCGGTGTGACCATGGCGCAGGTAGCGGTACAGCTCTTCGGCGCTCCAGGGCACGGGCGCGCGCGACAAAGCCGTCAGGGCCGGGGCTTCCCAGCCGTCCACCATGGCACCGCTCAAAAACGCCTGGCCAATGCGCTCTGCGCCGAACGCATTGCGCGGCGTGTGGCAAGCGCCGCAGTGGCCTACGCCATTGACCAGATAAGCACCGCGATTCCATTCGGCAGATCGGTCCGGGGCGGGCACCCAGGGCTGTGCATCGTGAAACAGGCCGTTCCAGGTCGCCATGAAGGCGCGCTGGTTGAAAGGAAAGGCCAGCGATGTGGTGGGCGGGGCCGACGCCACGGCAGGCTGGGTCATCAGGTAGCCATACAGCGCCATCAGGTCGTCGTCGCTCATTTTGGCAAACGAGGTGAAAGGAAAGGCCGGGTACAGATGCCGCCCATCACGCGAGATGCCTTCGCGCATGGCCCGCTGAAAGGCGCTGAACGACCATTGGCCAATGCCGTGCTCGGGGTCAGGGGTGAGGTTGGTGCTGAACACGGTACCAAACGGCGTGCTCATGGCACGGCCCCCGGCATTGGGCACGCCGCCCGGTGCGGTATGACACACCACGCAGTCCCCTGCGGCCGCCAACTGACGGCCCCGCTCGATCGTTTCAGCGGTGTACAAAGTGCCGGGGCTGTAGTTGACCGGCGCAATGGCCGCACGCCCGCCCAGCAGCGCAAAAGCGGTGCCCAAAACCCCCACCAAAACCGCACCGGCACGCGACCAGACAGGCCAGCGCTTTGGCCAGCGCACGTTTTGCGGCATCACCGTGGGCGCGTGTGCGGGCTGGGGCGTTGGCGCTTCGGTGGGGGGTGCGTCCCCGTGCAAGGCCGCACGCACACGCTCGGGGGTGAATGGTGGCTCACGAAAGCGCACGCCTGTGGCGTCAAAAATCGCATTCGCAATGGCCGCAGTGCCGGGCACCGAAGAAGACTCCCCTGAGCCCAGGGGAGCTTCATGCTGGCGGGGCATGGTGACGACTTCGACCACCGGCACGTTGCGGAAACTCAAAATCGGGTAACTGCCCCACTCTTGTGTGGCCACGGTGTTTTTGAGCGGCTCGATTTGCACTTGCTCATGCAATGCGCGGCTGGTGGTCTGCAACACGTTGCCATGGATCTGGTGCTCCACGCCTGCAGGGTTGATCATCATGCCGGCGTCATGGCCCACCACCACGCGGCTGACATGCACCTCGCCTGTGCGCCGGTTGACCTCGACATCGGCCACCCAGGCCGCCCAGGCCGCACCAAAACCCGGCCATTTGCTGTGCACATAACGCGCATAGGCCACGCCCTGGCCCCGTACCACGTCACCGTTTGTACCCGGCACCGCTTGCTGCCGGGGGCCTGTGCGCACCTGCCAGCCTGCGCGCTCGGCGGTGGTCGCCAGCAGCTCGGCGGCACGCGGGTCTTTGAGGTACTGCAAACGGAATTCGACCGGGTCCACCCCGGCGGCTGCCGCCAGCTCGTCGATGTAGCTTTCGTGGGCAAAGGAGTTGGGCAAGGCCGACACGCCGCGCAGCCAGGAGGCCCGCAAAATGGGGGCCATGTCGTTCACACTGACGCGCAAGTTGCTGTAGTCATAGGGCGGCCGGGCGGTGCGGTCACCCATTTCGTAGGCCTGTGCCAAAGGCTCCACCGTGCGGGTGAGCAAGAGCGCCAAAGTGGGCGCGCCGTTGGAGGGGTAACTGGTTTCAAAATCATAGGCCGCCACCGAACCATCGGCGTTCAGCCCGCCACGCACATCCATGAGCTGGGCTGCGCCCTTGGGTTCCCAGGCATGTTCCTGTTCGCGGGTGAGTTGAACCCGCACAGGCACCCCCACGGCGCGGGCCAGCAAGGCGGCATCTGCGGCCACATCGTCAGCGCCGTTGCGGCCATAGCAGCCGGCCGCTTCCATGCGGACCACATCAATGGCGGTGTCGGCCAGGCCCATGAGGCGGGCCAGGTCGGCGCGCAGCACATGCGGGTTTTGCGTGCCCGCCCAGACGATGAGGCCCGGCTGGTTTGAAGGTGCCGCATCAGCAGAATCTGTCGCCTCACCCTGCCACAGTGCCACGGCACAAGACGGGCCCACCGAGCCATGCAACTGGTAGGGCCACACATAGGTGCGCGACAAACTTTGTGAAGCCTGGGCCAGTGCAGCGTCCACATCGCCCTCGTCCACCAGTCGGCGCTGGGTGGACGGGTTGTTGCGCAGGGCTTGCTGCACATCGTCCAGAGCAGGCAGTCCAGGCCAGTCTTTCCATTGCACGCGCAATTCGCGCATGGCCTGCTCGGCCTGTTCTTCGCGTTCGGCGACCACCCCGACAAAATCACGGATCACCACCACCGCACGCACACCGGGGATGTGCGCAATGGAAGACTCGTCCACCGACTCCAGCGTGTTGCCGATGAAGTCACCATGGTCAGCCCCGGCATAAGGTGGCCGCACCACGCGCCCGTGCAGCATGCCGGGCACACGCATGTCGTGCACAAAGACCTGCTCACCGCTGACTTTGGCGGGAATGTCCACCCGCTGTACCGGCTGACCAATGAGGCGGTGCTCACTGGCCGGCTTCAACGGCGTCGCCAGCTCCAGGGTGAGCGCGACGTGTTGTGCCTGCAGCAACTGACCATAGGGGCACTGCCGTGATGGGTCGGAGCGAGAGGACACCACCCCGCCTTGCACCTGCAGGTCATCGACCGAAACACCCAGCCTGCCTGCGGCCTGGACCAGCAACCAGGCGCGGGCCTGCGCCGCAGCAGCTCGCAAAGGCAGGGCATGAATCTGCAGCGTTGCACTGGCAATGGTGGCCCCCTGGTTGGGCGCCAGCGTGGTGCTGCCCAGCACCATGTGCACCTCGGCCAGGGCCACATCCAGCTCATCGGCCACCAGCTGCGACAGTGCGGTGCGAATGCCCGTGCCCAAATCCACATGGCCGTTGAGCGCGGTGACGCTGCCGTCGTCCCACACCGCCAACAAAATCTCCACCCCCTCGGCCGGATTGCCGGGCACGGCCATGGGCTGGCCTTTGACGGGGGGCGCAGGCGGTGGCGGCTCACGCGTGATCAGCAACACGCCTTGCGCGGCGTGAAAATCAGCGCGGCGTTTTGGCCCCTCGGCGCGCCGGGTCATGCGGGCACCTTGCGCATGCGGTCGGCGGCCAACAGCACCGCCCGGATGATTTCAAGGTGCGTGCCGCAGCGGCAAAGATTTCCGGACAACTCTTTGCGCACATCGGCCTCACTCGGGTTCGGATTTCGGGCCAGCAAGGCCGCCGCCATCATGACCATGCCATTGAGGCAATAACCGCACTGAGCGGCCTGGGCATCGACAAAGGCTTGCTGCACAGGGTGCAAGGTGCCCGCTTGCCCGTGCAATGCGGGCAAGCCTTCCAGCGTGGTGATGCTGCGTCGAGCCACCCCATGAGCGGGGATCACGCAGGCCCGCGCAGCCACCCCATCCACCCACACGGTGCAGGCTCCGCACTCGCCCAGCCCACAGCCGTATTTGGGGCCGTTGAGCTGCAAGTCATTGCGCAGCACCTGCAGCAAGGTGGCACGAGCTGCCGCCTCTGGCACTGCATGCCATGCCTGGTTGACTTGCAAGGAGTAGGCGGCACGCATGCACTGACCAGATCAGATCAGCTCAGCGCCAGATCGCTGGACTGGATGCGTTTGACGCCCTTGGCATGCATTTGCTTCCAAGCAGCAGCCACCGAACCATTGAGGTCAATGCCTCGGCAGGCGTCTTCAATCACATAGGTGTCAAAGCCCAGGCGCTTGGCATCGAGCGCCGTCCAGGCCACACAAAAATCCGTGGCCAGGCCGGTGACAAACACCTGGCGGATGCCGCGCTGACGCAAATAGCCCGCCAAGCCCGTGGCGGTCTTGCGGTCGGCCTCTTCAAACGCTGAGTAACTGTCGACGTGCTTGTGAAAGCCTTTGCGCAAAATCACTTGCGCCTGGGGGACTTTGAGGTCTTTGTGCACCGCAGCGTCCTCACTGCCCTGCACGCAATGGTCCGGCCACAGCACCTGCTGGCCGTAGCTCAGCTGGGTGGTTTCAAACGGTTTTTTGCCTGGATGGCTGCTGGCAAATGAGGCATGGCCAGGGGTGTGCCAGTCTTGCGTGACCACCACGTTTTCAAAAACGGGGGCAATGCGGTTGATCACCGGCACCACCTCATGGCCGTTGTTGACTGGCAAGGTGCCGCCCGGCACAAAGCAGTTTTGCACATCGACCACGATCAGCGCCGAGCGCTCATTCGGGCGGATGACCGCTTGCGCCCAAGCCTGAGACAAGGCGGCCGCCCCGAACAGGGCTGCGGAGGTTTGAAGAAATTGTCTGCGTGCATGTGTGCTCATTGGCTACTCCGCGTTAAAAACCATCAGTCTGGGTTCACACGCTCAAGTAAGAGCGCCGGACCTCTTCATTGGCGGCCAATTCCTGCATGCTCGCTTGGTAGCGGATCTGACCTTTTTCGAGCACATAGGCCCGGTCAGACACCAGCTCGGCGAAATGCATGTTTTGTTCGGACAGCAAAATGCTCACGCCCTGGGCCTTAAGGGCCAGAATCATCTGCACCATCTGCTCCACGATGACCGGTGCCACGCCTTCAGACGGCTCGTCCAGCAGCACCAAAAACGGATTGCCCATGAGGGTGCGGGCCACAGTGAGCATTTGTTGCTCGCCACCGCTCATGCGGCCACCCGGGCGTTGGGGCATTTCGCCCAGGTTGGGAAACAGCTCAAACAGGCGTTCAGGCGTCCAGTGCGGGGCAACCGTGCCATCGGGCCACTGGCGCACGCGCTGGCGGCCAACCTCCAGGTTTTCCATGACGGTGAGATCGGTGAACACCCGGCGGTCTTCCGGCACAAAGCCCAGGCCCAGTCGGGCGGCATGGTGAGGTTCGCTGTGCGACAGGTCATGCCCCATGAAGGTGATCTGGCCGCGTCTGCGTGCGAGCATGCCAATCAAGGCCTTGAGCGTGGTGGATTTACCCGCGCCATTGCGCCCCATGAGCGCCACCACCTCACCACGCCTGACTTGCAGGTCCACGTCGTACAAGATTTGCGCTGCGCCATACCAGGCGGCCAGGCCTTTGGCGTCGAGCAGAATGTCTGAAGTGCTCATGCCTTGCTCTTTTCAAATGTCTTGCCGGTGCCGAAATAGACTTCCTGCACCTTGGGGTGGTCGCGAATTTCCAGAGGTTTGCCTTCGGCAATCAAGCGGCCCCGGGCCAGCACGATCATGCGATCGGCATAGGCAAACACCACGTCCATGCTGTGCTCGGTGAACAGCACCGCCATGCCGCGCTGGATGACAAGGTCTTTGGTCAAGGCCATGAGTTCGTTGCGCTCTTTGGGTGCCATGCCTGCGGTGGGCTCGTCCATCAACAACAGCTTGGGGCTGTTGGCCATGGCCACCGCCAACTCCACCCGCTTGACATCGCCATAGGCCAGCACATTGCAAGGCCGGTCGGCCTGCGCCTTCATGCCCACCTGATCGAGCAAGGCCAGTGCGTCGTCACGGCGATGGTTCGCAGCTCGACGCCACATGGACATCAGCAGGTCATCGTGCGAGAGCAAGGCCATCTGCACGTTTTCCACCACCGTGAGCGAGGCGAAGGTTTCAGCAATCTGAAAGGTCCGCCCCACGCCCTGACGCCAGATGTCGCGGGGCTTTCGGCCCAACAGCTCTTGGCCCTTGAGCAGGATGGAGCCCTGGTCGGCGCGCAGCTGGCCGTTGACCATGTTGAAGGTGGTGGTCTTGCCTGCCCCGTTGGGGCCGATCAGGGCCAAGAGTTCGCCCGGGGACAGATCAAAGCTGATGCCGTCCACGGCCTTGACGCCGCCAAAGGACTTGCCCAGATTGTTCACTTGCAGCAAAGGTGTGCTCATGATGCAGCCCCCCCTGCAGTCGAAGATGTCCCCGAAGATGTGGCCGACGATCTGGACCGCCAACGCTCCCACAGCCCTTGCACCGAACCGGCAATGCCTTGGGGGAACAACAACACCAAAATCAGGATGACGCTGCCCAGCATGGCGCGCCAATAATCGGTGTTGCGCGCCACCACGTCATGCAACCAGGTGAAGGTGAAAGCGCCAACCACCGGCCCTGCCAGGGTCTGGATACCCCCGAGCAAGACCATGACCAGACCATCCACCGACTTGCCCACGCTCAGGGATTCGGGCGAGATGCTGCCCTTGGAAAAGGCATACAGCGCCCCCGCCAGACCAGCCACACCGCCTGCCAGAATGAAGGCCCGCCACTGCATGTATTTGACATTGATGCCAATGGCGTCAGCCCTCAATTCAGAATCACGCCCAGCGCGCAAGGCATAGCCAAAAGGCGAGAACAAAACACGGCGCAGCCAGAGCACACCCGCAGCCACCAGGCCCAAAGTGAGCCAGTAGTAAACGCGCTTGTCGCTGAACCACTCGGAAGGCCAAACACCCGTCAAGCCATTGCTGCCACCGGTGAAACTGTCCCACTGGAAGGTGATGGCCCAGGTGATCTGTGCAAAAGCCAGCGTGAGCATGGCCAGGTAAACACCTGACAGACGCACGGCAAACCAGCCAAAGATCAAAGCGCCGAAGGCCGCCACCAGCGGTGCCACCAGCAGCGCCACCTCCATGGGCAAGCCTAAAGCGCGCACCAGCAGTGCCGCGCCGTAAGCCCCCAGCCCGAAGTAAGCCGCATGCCCGAAGGAATGCATGCCCGCAGGCCCCATGATGAAGTGCAAGCTGGCCGCAAAGAGAGCGGCAATCAGCAGGTCAATCAAGAGCACCGTGGTGTAGGGCGAGCTGGCCGTGAGCAGCGGCATGGCCACCATCAACAGACCAAAAATCGATGCGGCCACCAGGTAGGCCTTGCTGGCGGGGCGCAAAGGCTCTTCACGCATGCCCACATAGCGGCTGGGAGCCTGCGGCCTACCCAGCAACCCCCAGGGCCGCCACACCAGCACCACCGCCATGACCAAAAAGTCCACCACCAAAGTGAGTTTGGAAAACGACACGGACACCCCGAACACATCGACCACGCCCAGCCAAATGCACACGGCCTTGACTTCGGCAATCAACAAGGCTGCCAGATACGCCCCGGGGATCGAGCCCATGCCGCCCACCACCACCACGACAAAGGCCGCGCCAATGATGTTCAGGTCCATCTCCAGGTTGGCGGGCTCGCGGGGCAACTGCAAAGCGCCACCCAGTCCGGCCAGCAAAGCGCCCAGCGCAAACACGGTGGTGAACAACCAGGCCTGGTTCACGCCCAAGGCGCTGACCATTTCGCGGTCTTGCGTGGCCGCACGCACCAGCGTGCCAAAACGGGTGCGGGTGAGCAGCAGCCACAACAAGGCCAGCACCACCGGCCCCGCCACGATCAAAAACAGGTCGTACATGGGAAACTGCCGCCCCAAAATGGAGACCGAACCAGCCAGGCCCGGCGCGCGTGGCCCGAGCAACTCTTCAGGGCCCCACAGCCACAGCACCGCATCCTTGAGCACCAGCACCAAGGCGAATGTGGCCAACAACTGGAACAGCTCGGGGGCTTTGTAGATGCGGCGCAAAAGCAGCATCTCGATCAGCGCTCCCAGCACGCCCACTGCCAGCGCAGCAACCGCCAGCGAAGGCCAAAAGCCAATGCTGCCAGCGAAGCGCTCCACCACGCTGTAGGCGATGTAGATGCCTGCCATGAAAAACGAGCCATGCGCAAAATTGACAATGCGCGTGACGCCAAAAATCAGCGACAGCCCGGCGGCCACAAAAAACAGCGAAGACGCCGCGGCCAGTCCATTGAGGAGTTGAACGAGAAATCCGGAAAAGCTCATGAGGGAATCATTTCAAGAAAAGCCCGGTCGTGGCATCCCATGGGGCACGGCCCCAAGGGATGTCCATCACTCAAGCGTGAATCTAATCGATCAATCGGCGTTGCGCGATTTTTTGACTTCGGCAGCCGAGGGCTGGAACTGCGCACCGTCCAGGTAACGTGCATCCACCATCACGCCTTTTCCACCTTCGTTCTTGGTGCGGCCCACAAAGGCGCCCATGGTGGACTGGTGGTCTTCAGCGCGGTAGGTGATCTTGCCAAACGGTGTGTCCACCTGCAGGCCACGGAAGGCCACGCGCAGTTTTTCAGAATCGGCGCTCTGGGCCTTGGCCACACCGGCGGCCACCGACTTGATCATGGCGTAACCCACCACGGAGCCCAAACGGGGGTAGTCCTTGAACTTGGCTTGATAAGCCTGCAAGAACGCGTTGTGCTCTCGGGTGTTGTGATTGTTCCAGGGGTAACCCGTCACGATCCAGCCGTTCGGGGTTTCGTCCTTGAGGGGGTCCAGGTACTCGGGCTCGCCGGTCAACATGCTGACGACTTCACGCCCTTGGAACAAACCACGGGTGTTGCCTTCGCGCACAAACTTGGACAGGTCGGCACCAAACAACACGTTGTAGATCGCATCGGGCTTGGCATCGGCCAGGGCTTGCACCACGCTGCCCGCGTCGAGCTTGCCCAGCGGTGGTGCCTGCTCGGCCACAAACTCCACATCGGGCTGGGCAGCTTTGAGCAATGTCTTGAATGCGGCAACGGCCGACTGGCCATATTCATAGTTGGGGTAGACCACGGCCCAGCGCTTTTTCTTGAGCTTGACCGCCTCAGGCACCAGCATGGCCGCCTGCATGTAGGTCCCCGGACGCAGACGGAAAGTGTAGGCGTTGCCGCCCTGCCAGGTGAGCTTGTCGGTCAGCGGCTCTCCGGCCAGGAAGAAGGCTTTTTTCTGCTTGGCAAAGTCGGCCACGGCCAAACCGGTGTTGGACAAGAAGGTGCCTGTCAGCACATCGATCTTTTCACGTGAGATCAGCTCTTCGGCCACGCGCACGGCATCACCCGGGTTGGCGTTGTCGTCGCGTGTGACCAGCTCGAACTTTTTGCCCATCACGCCACCGGCCGCATTGATCTCGTCAATGGCCAGCTCCATGCCCTTTTTGTAGGGCTCCAGGAAAGCGGGTTGGGCTTTGTAGCTGTTGAGCTCCCCGATCTTGAAGGTGTTTTGGGCCTGCGCGGGGACGGCGACCCAGGCAAGGGCCGCCAGCGCCACAGCGCGGCGCAAAGGATTGACTGCTTTCATGAAAGATCTCCTGAGGTGGGTTAAAAAACGAACGCGAAACAAAGGGTTGGCCGTTCAGCGCAAACCGTCTTGACCTTGAATTTCATGCATTTGCAAGCCGCCGATGCGCGGCAGCGGACGGCCGCTGTCGGTGACCACGACGGCGACCACGATTTCCTGCGCACGCGGGGCGTCACTCACGCGCGCTTCCATGGCGTCGAAATGGCTGCGCACAAAAGCCGCATCCTTGTGGCCCAAGGGCACATCAATGGCGGTGCCCATGCTGCCACGCTTTTTGGCCGAAGGCACCAGTGCAGCGCCTTTTTCAACCGCCGCACGCAGCGGAGCACCAAGTTTGGGGTGCAAGATGGCAGCGGCGTGTTCCAGCTCACCGGCTTCACCCACTATGGCGGCTTTGCCGTAACTTTGCGCCTGGCCGGGCGCAATGCCCAAAGCCTGCACGCATTTTTGCCCCAGCAAGGCCCCCAGCTCTTCGCCAATGGCGATCAGCTCGTCCAGGTTCTCGCTGTAGCGCCCAGCATAGGGGTTGGCAATCACAGCCATGGCCAGGGCGCGGCGTGTCGGGGGATTGACGGCACGGCCCATTTCCAGGCGTGTCTCGTCCACTTGAACAATGATTTTTCGAATGTGTGCGGTCATCGAAGACGTCTCCTTGAGGGGTTGTAGGGTGGTCGTGCGGAATCAGCGCAGGCCGTTCCACTGGCTGATGTCTTCGGCACGCAAACCACCCACACGATCATGGATGCGGTAGCCGGTGCTCATGGCCAGGATGAAGACGATCTCGTCGGGCAGCGGCGCACCGGGCACACGCACTTCGATGGCATCAAACTGGCCGCGCACATAAGAGGCGTTGATGTTGGTCAACGGTACATCCAGCGTGGCACCGGGCGGGCCCACTTTTTTGGTCGAGGGCACGATGGCCAGCGCGTTGCCTGGCTGACCCGTGGGTTTGTCATCGACCTTGCCTGCTTTGTAAGCGGCGCGGTCGCCCTTCCAGCCGAGTAATTCACGCATGGCATAGCCTCCCGGCACATGCCACAGCGCTCCGTGCTCCAGTTCACCGAACTCGCCCACAATCGCACCCTTGCCGTACGTGGCCATGCGTTCGGCGGGCACCGCCATGGCACTGAGCAACTGGCGCGCCATGTCAATGCCCACGTCCTGCAAGGCATCCATCATGGGCAGGATGTTGGGCTCGTAGCGTCCGGCATAGGGGTTGGTCAGCACCGCGCCAATGGCTCCGCGCAGCAGCGGCTGGGCCGGTGCCGGACCAAACTCATGGAAGATTTCTTCCACCTGGGTGAACACGCGTCGTATTTCAATCATTTCATCACCATCAGTATTTTTCAGGCCCAAACCCCCACGGGGTCTGGACAGCATAAGGGGACAGGTTCAGGGTCAGCGCCAAAGGCCATCGGCAGCAGCAAGGACTGACCCTGGCACACCAGCGCGGCGGCCTCGATCAATCCTCGCTCCTGACATTCTCTCGCACGTTGCAACCCCGCTTGCAGGGCTTGTTGCACCATCTCGGCAGGCAAGGCGGGCACATCCACCGTCACCGCCAAATCGCCCAGATCGGTGTGATCGCGCAAGCTGTTGGCGGGCTGGCGCACGATGGCCGGGTGCGCCACATTCACCGCATTGGCAATGATGCTGGCGGCGGCATCGGCCTGCGCTGCGGTGGCGGCCAGAACCGTGACGCTGTCGGCAATGCCGAAGGAAAAACTGCGCCCACGCCAGCCACTGGTGGCCACACCGCGCACCGGCATGGGGTGGGCAATCTCGAATGCACCATCGAGCTTCAAGCCCTGCATCAACTCCTGCACTTGCAAACGCGCCAGGTCAGCATACAAGCCTACCCGAACCGACTGACCTGGTAACAAGTGCAAGGCAATGTCGCCGCCGTTGTTCACCCAGGCCCGCGCCACCCCGGCACGGGCATAGCAGGCCAGCAAGGCCTGGGCCACGCTGCCTGCCACCGCCGCCATGGGGGTGATGAAAGTTTGCGCAGCCCAAGGCGCGCACGCTTGCCACATGCATCGCGCCACTTCGCCTTGCAAGGGACAGACCGCACCCGGCTGCACCGGCAGGCGCAACGCCGGCCACTCCTGCATCAACTGCGCCAGCATGGGCACAAAGCGCGCCCAGGCTGCTTCATGCGCGCTGTCCACCGCAACTTGAGCGCCCGCCCCGACATCTGGATCAGCGCCGATCACGATGTCCATGGGGCCATGCTGAAAATGCCAGCGGCCATTGGGCAAAAGGTGACGGGATGCACTCACGCTGGGCACCTCATCCGAGCATCGGGGCTTGCCCGAGCGGCCAGGAGTTGGCATCGGGCTGGGCCTGCCACTGCAGCGCAGTGGGTGCGCCTTCCTTGTGCCAGGCACCCTGGCTCACGACCTCTTGCAACGAACGCACATAAGCCATGTGCCCGCCCAGTGCCTGATAGTCAGACAAGCGCATGCTGAATTCAATCGGGGCAATGATGGCGGGTGTGGGCACGGTGCCAAAGCTGCGATCTGGCATGCGCAGCACATCGGACATGACGGTGATACCCCCACCGGGCCAGACAAATGCGGGCGCACCGCCACACGTCACATTGACCAAAGCCTGCTTGATGGCGCGGGTGAGCAAGACAGGGTTTTCAGTGACGCCGGCCCGCAAGCTGCCACCCGCACCGGCCAGAAACATCACGCTGCACAGCGAGGGCTCGCAGTTCTCGCCAATGCGATCCACAATGGCCCGCACCGCTTGGGGCATGTCTTGCGGCACGGGCTGCAATTGCTCGTTGAGCACATACCAGGCGGCATGCTCGCCGGTGGTCGAGGTCATGAGCAGGCGCAAGCCCGGCCAGGCCACCTGCGCGTCCCAGCCTTCGATGATGGACAAAGGATCGGCAATGTCGGTGCCGCCCCAGCCATTGCCCGGATTGGCGACCTGAAAATACCGCCCCGGCGTCGATTTGCGCCCCCGCATGTCAATGCCCGAGGGCTTCATGTCCAGACACCGGCCCGCCTGGTGCTCGGTCAGCACACCGGTGATGTGGTCATCGAGCACCACCACCTCGTCGGCCAAACCCAAAAACTGCCGGGCAAAAATACCCACCACCGCAGAACCACAGCCCACACGCATGCGTTGCTCCTGCACGCCATTGACGATGGGGGCACGCCCGGCCTGGATCACCAGTTGCGCGCCGCCATCAATGGTCAGCTCGACAGCCTGCTTGTTGCCCAAGGCTTCCATCATCTCCACGGTGACACGGCCTTCTTTTTTGCTGCCACCGGTCAAGTGATGCACCCCACCCAGTGACAACATTTGAGAGCCATATTCGGCGGTGCTGACATGCCCCACCACCTCGCCACTCATGCGCACATTGGCTTGCTCGGCCCCCAGGAATCGGTCCGTATCGATCTTCACCTTGAAGCTGCAATAACTGAAGATGCCCTCGGTGACCACGGTCACCATGTCCACCCCATCCACCTGAGAAGACACGATGAAAGGTGCAGGCTTGTAGTCTGGATAGGTGGTGGACGAGCCCACGCCCGTGACGAAGACCTGATCGGTGCCCAGCACATCACCATTCCACTGCGGTGCATCGCTGTCGCCGCTCGGCGCAAACGGCACCAAGCGAGGTTCATCTTGCGCCAGCGTGCGGCGCAGAAACACCACCGGGTCAACCCGCAAGAGTTGCCCGTCGCGGTTGGCGTAGCGGTCACATGCGCCCAGTCGCCCCTCGGAAATCTGGCACAACACCGGGCAGGCATTGCATTCGATTTTGGCACCAGCCATGCGGTCGTTGCGTGGCTTGGCGCGCTCAAGAACCGCTGGCATTGCAGGGGCTTGCAGGCCAGGAAGTCCATCGGTTTTGGAGTGTTCAGTCATCCAGGATTCCGTGTCCCAAAAAAGTCTGCACACGCGCTTGCACGGCAGTTTTAATCTGTGTAGCATTCACCAAACAAAAATGTAGCATCTGCTACATTGAAAATCAATATAGCGCATCCTGTTTTGCTGTGCAAGCGTGTTTTTCCCATCTGCCATCCACTTGCCCGAAAGGCGTGCATGGTGGTCAACCCGATGTGAATGGATCATGAGCGCAATTCATGAAGTGCGCGTTTCAAGCGCCCTGTGGTCACAGACCTTTGTCATTCATCCACCTATGATTCACCCATGGTGAGCACTGCACGTCCAGCCAAAACAACGCCCATAAATCCTGGTGCACGCCGCGCCGTGGGGGTGCGTGAACACGCTGCCCAACAAACGCGCGAGAGCATTTTGCGAGCAGCGATCAAGGTGTTTGCCAAGCATGGTTATGACGGCGGCAGTGTCGAAAAAATTTCGCGCCAGGCCAAGTCTTATGACCGCATGATTTATTACTACTTCGGCAGCAAGGAAGGCTTATTCATCGAAGTGCTCGAGACGATTTATCGGCGCATGAACGATGCCGAGTCGAAATTGGCTCTTGATGTGAACCAACCCAAGGCCGCGCTGGAACAGGTGGTTCACTTCGTGCTCGACTATTACCGGGCACATCCGGAATTTGTCACCCTGCTCAACACCGAAAACCTGCACAAAGGCAAGCACATCGTCAAATCTCTGCGGGCGCGTGAATATTCTTCTCCAGCCATTGCCGTGATTGGCGACATCTTGCGCGCAGGCGTATCGCAAGGCCTGTTCCGCCAGGATGTATCGGCCCGCGATGTCTACCTGCTGATTGCCGCCACAGGCTACTTCTACATGTCCAACCGCCACACGCTGTCGGCTTTTCTGGGCGAAAACATCGACGCCCCGCAAGCAGTGGCGCAGTGGAAAGCCTTTGTCATCGACACCGTGTTTCGTGTGGTCAACCCACCCCTTTCATCCTCACAATAAGGAGACTCTTCACATGGCAGACATCAGCACTTCCGGTGTATCCGGCAAAGTCGTTATCAAGAATATCGGCCTGTTGCTTTCGGGCGACCTGGACCAGCCCATCTTGCAGGCGGACACCCTCGTCATCCACGATGGTCTGATCACCGCCGTGGGCCGCGAAAAGGATTGCGATCTGGAAGGCGCGCAAACCGTGATCGACGCACGCCAGACCTGCGTTTGCCCCGGCCTGATCGACAGCCATGTGCACCCGGTGTTTGGTGACTGGACCCCGCGCCAAAACCAGATCGGCTGGATCGACTCCACCATGAACGGCGGCGTGACCACCATGGTCTCGGCCGGTGAAGTGCATTTGCCAGGCCGCCCCAAAGACATCGTGGGCCTTAAAGCCCTGGCCATCACGGCGCAGCGCGCTTTTGACAATTTCCGCCCCGGTGGCGTGAAGGTGATTGCGGGTGCACCCATCATCGAAAAAGGCATGACCGAGCAAGACTTCAAGGACATGGCCGATGCGGGCGTGACGCTGCTGGGTGAGGTGGGCTTGGGTTCCGTCAAGGCCGGGTATGAGGCCCAGCAAATGGTGGCCTGGGCGCGCAAGCATGGCATCCAGAGCACGATCCACACGGGCGGCCCTTCCATTCCGGGCTCAGGCATGATCGACAAGGATGTGGTGCTGGAAGCTGACGCCGACGTCATCGGCCACATCAACGGCGGACATACCTCGCTGCCCGAAGCCCACGTTTGTGAGTTGTGCGAAAAATCTTCGCGCGCCATCGAGATCGTGCACAACGGCAATGAACGGGTGGCGATTGCGGCGGCGCGTGCAGCACTCGAACTCAAGTGCCCGCACCGCATCATTTTGGGCACCGATGGCCCGGCGGGCTCTGGTGTGCAACCGCTGGGCATGCTGCGCATGGTGTCGCTGCTGTCGAGCCTGGCCAACATCCCTGCCGAGCTGGTGTTTTGTTTTGCCACCGGCAACACGGCACGCATCCGCAAGCTCAACTGCGGCCTGATCGAAGTCGGGCGTGCCGCCGATTTTGTCTTCATGGACCGTGCACAGCACACGGCGGGCAAGACCTTGCTGGAGAGCGTTCAGTTGGGGGACATTCCAGGCATTGGCATGGTCATGATCGACGGCATCGTGCGTTGCGGCCGCAGCCGCAACACGCCTCCTGCCACAGAAATCCCTGTGGTCGTCAGCGGTCACTGAAGGGAGCAGGTGCCATCAGTTGTCGCAACACGTCCGCAGGGATGTGTTGCGCAATGAAATCGGCCAGGCCCTCAAACACCGTCTCCAGCGTGGGCACCTGCGCGCCAAATAAAGCTTGCAGCACCGCCGGGCACTCGAACAGGCCATGCAGGTAAGTGCCCAACACCTGTCCGTCGCCACTTTGCCAGGCCAGACCAGGCATGACTTCGTGCAGCGCTGCACCTGCCCCCAACATGTCGCTGTGGAGTTGCGTCTGGCCGTGATGTATTTCGTAGCCCGACACCTCCACGCCACCCAAGGACGACCACGCGCCACGTAACTGCCCGAAGCGGGCCTGCGTTTTCATCACGGTTTTCACCGGAGCAAACCGGGTCACCAAAGGCAGCAAGCCCAAACCGGGCGCATTGCCATCAATGCCATGTGTGTCGATCAGGGCTTCGCCCAGCATTTGCAGACCGCCGCATATCCCCAGCACCGCCCCACCCTGCCGTGCATGCCCGGCAATGGCCGCATCCAGCCCTTGTTCTCGCAGCCAGGCCAGGTCACTGCTGGTGTGCTTGCTGCCGGGCAGAATCACCCAATCATGGGCTTGCAAGCCCGCCAAATCGGCCGGACTGCGCGCCCAAAGCAGGCGCACACCGGGCACGTTTTTGAGCGACTGAAACTCATCCAGATTGCTGATACGGGGATATGCAATCACCGCGACGGTTTGGGTGACTGCGCCCGTGGCGCGGCTGCGGTCATCAAAAACGCCATCTTCTTCGGGCAAACCGTGCTGCCACCACATGGGCAGCACCGCCACCGTGGGCACCCCGGTCAAGGCTTGCAGCATATCGGGCGCGGGGGCCAGCAAGCTGGCATCGCCCCGGAACTTGTTGAGCACAAAACCTTTGATGCACTGCTGGTCTTCAGGCGGCAAAAGCGCCCAAGTGCCATACAAGTGGGCAAAGGCGCCGCCTTTGTCGATGTCGGTCACGAGCAGACATTGGGCCTGCGCATGCCGTGCCACGCGCAGGTTGACGATGTCACTGGCCATGAGGTTGATCTCAGCGGGAGAGCCTGCGCCTTCGATCACGACCACATCGTTTTCGGCGATCAGCTCGTCAAGTGCGGCAGCAATCTGGGGCCAGACTTTTTCGCTGCGACCGCGCCAGGGCGTGTCACTCAAGGCTTGACTCACCTGACCGAGCAACACCACTTGGCTGCGCGTGTCGGCTTCGGGTTTGAGCAGCAGCGGGTTCATGCGCACATCAGGTTCAGCTTGGGCGGCCAGTGCCTGAAAGTATTGGGCGCTGCCGATCTCGCCCAGCCCCTTGGCACTGGCGACCACGCGGGCGTTGTTGCTCATGTTTTGTGCCTTGAAGGGGGCCACCTTGAGCCCCTGTCGGGCGTAATGGCGGCACAGCGCCGTGGTCAGCCAGCTCTTGCCAGCGCCGCTGGACGTGCCCAGCACCATGATGCAGACAGCTTTTTTTGGAGAGGTCATAGGGATGAACTGATGGGTGTGCATGTGCAATTATCGTGATCACAGGCCCCCTCGCCCCTTCAAGCCCCAGACTCCGTCATGGGGAGCAAAGCGTGGCCCCTCCCATTTCCGTCATTGCGAGCGACGTGAGGCAATCCCCCAACCGATTCCCGTCATTGCGAGCGAAGCGCGGAAATGCATCCCATTTTCGTCATTGCGAGCGAAGCGTGGCAATCCAGCTTCTGTGATCGAAACAGCGCTTGAGCCTCTTACAGCACCCCAACTGGATTGCCGCGTCGCAAGCTCCTCGCAATGACAAGATACTTTATCGGGCGTTGCGAGCGATGCGTGGAAATGCATCCCATTTTCGTCATTGCGAGCGAAGCGTGGCAATCCAGCTTCTGTGATCGAACTGAAAGATCAGACAGGTCCGCATGAAGCAAAAAAGAGTTCACAAACGCGGCAACACGACCCATTGACCCTCCAGCGCGCAAATGCGGATGCGGTGGTCAAACACGGATTCGATCGCCGCGTGCGTGTCGGTATCGCTGCAAGCACCATGGTGCACGACTCGCCCCGCATCCATGACCACCACTTCGTGCGCATGCAGCGCCATGCCGATTTCATGCAGCACGCTGACCACCGTGGTGCCCTGCGCGATCAGGCAATGCACCTGCTCCAGCCAGTCCACCTGGTGCGGCGGGTCGAGGTTGGCCAGTGGTTCGTCCATCAGCATGAGTGGCGCATTGCCCGCCATGGCCCGTGCCAGCAGCACGCGCTGCCGCTCACCGCCCGAGAGCTCACCCAGCGTGCGTTCGCGCCAATCCCAGGCCTGTGTGGCTTTCAGGGCTGCTTCGACCATTTGATGGTCCAGTTCACTCGGAGCCCCCAGCCAGCCTTGATGAGGCAGTCGGCCGAGCATGACCACGTCCCACACGCGCAGATCGAGCGTGCTCACCTCGCCTTGGCCCAGCCAGGACAGCAGCAAACCACGGTCACGGCGAGAGATGGCTTCGAGCGCCTGGCCCTGCCAGAGCACCTGCCCGCTGTAAGGCAACAAACCGGCCAGCGCCCTGAGCAAGGTGGATTTTCCCGCTCCATTGGGTCCGACAACGCAAGTCCAGCGACCCGTGGCGATCTGAAGGTCCAGGCCGTTCAACACGGTGCGGCCACCGAGTTCAAGCTGCAGTTGTCGGGTTTCCAGGGCGGGGGTCATCGCACAGCTCCCGCACCCGAGCTTTGATCCGTGTCCCGATACACGCGCCACAACAGATAGCCACCACCCAAGACCGCCGTGAGCACCCCCACCGGCAACTCTTGCGGAGCAAACAGCACACGGGCCAACACATCGGCCAAGGACAACAAAGCGCCGCCCATGAGCGCGGCCAGCAGCAAGCGCCAAGCATGGGTGCAACGGACCAGCGAACGCACCAGATGCGGCGCAGCCAAACCCACAAAAGCCACCAGCCCGATGTGCGCCACGGCAGCTCCCGTGGCCAGAGAAATCACGCCCACCAACACGAGTCGGGCTGAACGCAGCGGCACACCCAGCGTTTGAGCCGTGGACTCGCCCAGTGTCAAGGCATCCAGCACGCGGGCAAAAGTCCAGGCCAAGGCCACGCAAAGGATCAACACCATGGCCATGGTGGCGCAAGCCGTCCAGCCGACAAAAGCGGTGGAACCGAGCATGAAGCCTTGCATGGCTTGCAGCACCTGCGGCTGCAGCAAAGACATCATCGACGTGACGGCACCCAGCACAACACCCACCACCACACCGGCCAGCAGCAAGCGCAGGGTCTGCTGCACGCCACGCGCCAAGAGCAAAGTCAAGATGACAGCAAGCACCGCCCCCACAAAAGCTGCACCCGTGAGGCCCAGACCCAGCCACCAGGTCATGACCCAGGCGCTGCCGCCAAACAAACTGAAATACGTGCCCACACCCAATGACGCCCCCGAAGCGCTGCCCAGCAAATACGGATCGGCCAGAGGGTTGCGAAACAGCCCCTGCGCCACGGCCCCAGCCAAGCCCAGCAAGCCACCGCCCAACCAGGCCCCCAGACTGCGTGGCAGCCGGATGTCCAACACAATCTGGCGCGACACCTCATCGGCCTGAGACCACCACCAGGCATGCCAGCCTTGGCTGCCCGCCACGGTGCCCAGCAGCACCGTCGTCACACCGATCAAGAGCAACAGCCCAACCCAGCGGTGCGCGCGGGTCTGATCGCTCATCGCCCTGCCCCAGCGGCTTTGTTCAGGCAATCGGCCATGAGCTTGGCACCTTCGGCCATGCGCGGACCCGCACGCACCAGCACTTCGGATTCAGCCTGTTTGAACACGCAAATGCGTTGAGCCTGCATGGCGCGCAAAGTGGACCAGCCCGGGCGCTGCGCCATGCTGGTGCGGCTGCTGTCGCCAGCCATGATCACATCAGGCTGAGCGCGCACCACAAACTCGGGATTGACCAGAGGAAACGGCCCCATGGCCGCAGGCAGGATGTTGCCCACCCCCATGCGCGTGAGCGTTTCACCAATGAAGGACGCTTCGCTGGCACCATATG
This sequence comes from Limnohabitans planktonicus II-D5, assembly GCF_001270065.2. Lineage (GTDB taxonomy): Bacteria > Pseudomonadota > Gammaproteobacteria > Burkholderiales > Burkholderiaceae_C > Limnohabitans_A > Limnohabitans_A planktonicus. Next base: position 179,960 of record NZ_LFYT02000004.1, on the reverse strand, counting down.
GGGCAGAGCTGACTTCAAAATACACCCGCTGTTGGCGCGCCTGCGGACTGAGCGATTGGGAGGCGGCTTGCACGCCCGCCTCGATCCCGCGCCAAACGCGTTCGCTTTCGGCGGGGGACACCCACAAGGCATCGCCCACGGTGCGCAGCACACGCTGTGCGTCGGCATGGGTTCGCGGCTCCAGGCGCAACACCGTCAGGCCCAGGGCTTGTAAACGGTCTGCACCACGGGTCGAGCCCGCCGCCAACACCAGGTCGGGCTTGAGCGCGATGATGCTTTCAATGTTCGGATCAAGGCCGCCGCCCACGCGGGGCAACTGCGCAATGGATGCGGGCCAGTTGGAATAACGGTCCAGGCCGACTAAACGCTGGCAGGCACCCAATGCGCACACAGTTTCAGTCAGTGAAGGCAGCAAGCTCACAATTCGCTGCGGCGGTTTGGCCATCTCGATTTTTTGCTGGCGGTCATCTTGTACCGTCACGGCCAAAGCACAGGTGGCCGACAACAGCAAGGCCATGAACACGAGCACCGATTGAGCCCAAGGCGAACGCAGGCTCAGATGTGCGGCATCGGCTGGGCGCACGGTCTGTTTCAGCGCAGTTGTCAAGCAACCGTCACGCATGCTGAGCCTCCCACTGGCTCATGATGCGGTGCAACTGCGCCACGCCATCGGTCAGCGCCGCAGGACCGGGTTGCAAGATGTCGGCCGACTTGATTTCAAACAACTGCCCGTTGCGCACTGCAGGCACGTCTTGCCAACCCGCACGGGCGGCCACTTTTTCAGAACGAAACTTCTTGCCGCACCATGAGCCGATGATGATGTCGGGTGCACGGTCAATGATGGTCTGCGGGTCGGCAATGATGCGATCCTTGCCCATCGCTTGCACAGCCAATTCGGGGAACACGTCGTCACCGCCTGCGATGCCCATCAACTCCGACACCCAGCGGATGCCGCTGATGTGCGGCTCGTCCCACTCTTCAAAAAACACTTTCGGTCTGCGCTTGAAACTCGCCGCCTTCAGCGCAATGGCGTCCAGTTCAGCACGCATGGCCGAAAGCCTTTGCAAACCCTGCTCAGCCTGCCCCACCATGGCCGCCACCTGGTAGAGCATCGAAAAAATCTCGTCCACGCTGCGCTGGTTGAAGATGGTGACCTGCACGCCGGCCTTGATGAGCAAAGCCGCAATCTCGGCCTGCAGGTCGGAAAACCCAAAAACACAATCCGGCTTGAGTGCCAGGATCTTGTCAATCTTGGCGCTCAAAAAAGCACTGACCTTGGGCTTTTCCTCCCGAGCCCGGCGCGGACGCACCGTGTAGCCCGAGATGCCCACGATGCGCTGCTCCTGCCCCAGCAGATACAGCCACTCCGTGGCCTCTTCGGTGAGGCAGACGATGCGTTGGGGGCCGTAAGACATCATGACAAGCCTCCGTCCTCAATGGACATAGGTTGGAGGGATCGTGATGCACGGGGCATCACGCGCGTATGACCTTCACCGAGCTCCAACATGACGTCAACACCAGCGCGTTGTAAGCGCTCAACCAACGTTTTGTCGTAGGGTGTGCCAATGGGCAACACGGCATCGGGCAAATGCAATTCGGTCGACAAATGGACACTGACATCGTACCGATGGATGCTCTTCCACAACAGTTCCAACAACGCAGCATAGGGTTGCCCAAAGAGCGGAGTAAAGACTTCATACTGAGGCCAGGCCTTGACTCGCCAATTACGCAAGTCTTGAAGATGCAAATCTCCAAAACAGATACGGTTGATGCGTGAGCCCAGCTGCTCTTCAAGGGTCAGTAACCCAGCCGATACAGCGTCTTGGTAGCGTACATCAGGTGACAACGGCACCAAGCACACAGGGACCTCCAAATACGCGGCTTGATGAACAATGTCTTTGATCGGAATGTTTTGGATGGGCACGCGATTAGTAACGGTGTCAAAAGTTGTCAGCAATGCCACGTTTTTGCGCTTTTCAAGCAGGCACGACAAACATAAAAAACTGTCCTTACCCCCCGACCAAAACAGCACATCCAAGCCATCTTGGGCATCTTCAATCAGGTCCCGACCCAATACCACTGGTTTTTTGATGCTCGGCTCGTGTCCGGGTTTGCTGACCTTGATGTGACCGTATGGGCAATGTCTACAGGCATTGCCGCAGCAGTCGCCTTTTTTGAACAAGGCGTGCTCTGTGAAGACCCGATAGCCCGTGGCAGGGTCGCAGTAAGTATCGGCCCCTTGCTCACATGCGAGCCGGTGTAGTGTGTGAACCGTGGTCATCTAGCCTATCCTTGCAAAATCGAGTCACTCGTGGATGGGTGCATCATTGCCATACACTGTTTTAGGTCGTTTGATCGTGTAAGAAAGACTCTCGAACGGCATTTCTGTCACCTGACGTCGGTGATTGATCACTAAGGTTATGGCAAATAAGACATTGCAAATCACATTGCAAAACCGCACAACAATTGATGGAATTTCACGCCCTTCTTGTTCAACCCTCACCAATGCACGTATAGCCTTTTTGGCTGCCGACCTCCCCAAGTGCAGGTTTGAAATGGGCGGTTCACCGCGTGGCAAAACAAAGCCTTTAACTGCACCCGCCACTTCTACACGATAGCGTTGCAAGCAGGCTTTCAGCTGATCGATATCAGCCTCAGTCACTGCCATTTTCCCCCGCACTGAACCATTGAGGTGAAACACCAGCGGTTGAAGCCAGTCGAGATCGGCCGCAAGATCCGGCATGTCGCGAGCAAGCGCAACACAGGCCATGCCTACATGGCCGCACAACTCATCGGTCGCGACTTCATAATCACACAACCAAGATGTCTCGTAAATAAAGCTGTAACACAGCTCGTCCAAATCGCGTGTTGGTTTCATTTGATCACCTCGCTAAAACCACAGGCGGTTGGGCCGCCAAATCAACCATCACATCTACGCCATAGATGCGGCTTAACACTTGGGCATTTAGCACCTCGTGCACACTGCCAATCACCTCCAAGCGGCCCTCTTGCATTAAGGCCAACTGGTCGCAGTAACGAGCGGCTAACGACAAATCGTGCAAAGCCACCACCACAGTGTGACCTTGCCGCGCATAAGCTTGCAGCGCTTGGGCAATCTGATGTTGGTAAAGCAAATCCAAACTGGCCATCGGCTCATCGGCCAACAATACATCGGGGCAACCCGCCAACACTCGGGCAAGCCAAACGCGAGCCTGTTCACCACCGGACAGTTGATCAACAGACTTTTCGGCGAAAGCCTGCACTCCAACTTGCCGCATCGCCCAGTCGATGGCCTCTGGATTGTCATCGTGCCAAGGTAAACGACCCAAGCTAACTACATCGTGGACGCGCAAAGCCCATGCGCTTTGGTTGCGCTGGGGCAACAACCCCAAGCGGCGCGCCCGATCATCAAGGGGCATATGTTCTAGTCTTTGTTTACCCAGCCACACTTGTCCAGTGCTGGGCAGCAAACCAGCCATGGTGTGCAGCAAGCTCGATTTACCAGAACCATTGGGGCCAATCAGGCCCAACATTTGACCAGCATGGGCTTGCAACGATACGTTATGCAAACGCCCCGGTACCAATGCCTGAAGAATGCTTAGCCCTGCCATTGCTTACGATCATTCCAGATGAGCCGAATAAACAAAGGCGAGCCGATCAGAGCGGTTATGACGCCCAGCTTAATTTCGGGCCCGCTGGGCAAAAGGCGAACCAGTGTATCTGCCACACACACCAAACAAGCGCCCAACAGTGCAGAGGGAATCAGCAAGCGATCAGGCCGGTGTCCCACCCATCGCCTGAGCAAATGAGGGACTATAAGACCCACAAAACCAACCGACCCCGCAACCGAGACCGCCGAGCCGACCAACAGTGCGGCGCCTAACACGACCCAACGGCTATGCACTGCAAAACGATAGCCCAAACTATGTGCCACTTGCTCGCCCAAGCTAATGGCCGCTAAAAAAGGGCGTTCACGCCACAGCAAGGCGAGGCCCAAAACCACCGAAGGCAACAAGAGCAACACGTGCTGCATGCCACGGTCTGACACCGAACCTAACAACCAAAACACCAGCTCCTGCATGGCAAAGGGGTTGGGCGCAAAGTTAAGCACGGTAGCCAACAATGCACCAGTGATGGTGGAAATTGCCAAGCCTGCTAGCAAAACCATCGACGCTTGTGCCGTACCAGCAAGCCACAGCATGAAAACCATAGCCATGACCGCACCCATAAACCCAGCCAAAGCTGGTGCCAGCACCCCAGCGGCAGAAAAGAAACCAAAATAGAAAACCGTCGCCGCACCCAAGGCGGCACCTTGGCTAGCCCCAGTCAGGCCAGGATCCGCCAACGGATTGCGTAGCAAGCCCTGCAGCGCAGCGCCACTTAAGCCTAGTGACGCCCCCACCAACAAGGCCAACAATGTACGGGGCAGACGAATCTCACCCACCACAATGGCCTCAGGCGATGGCGTTTGAATCAGCCAGTCATGCAAACCACTCCATACATCCAGTGGCACCGACCCAATTGTCAAAGACACGCTCACAGACAGCAAAAGCAGTAACGCGAGCAGAGGGCTAAGCCAGGCATTCATGGTTGAAGTTGTTGAATCAGTTCGTGCATCCACGGACCGGGACATTGCCAGCGCCAATAATCCGTCTGGATCCACCTTTCTGGCGGTATCGCATGCTTGAGCACCGGGTGTTGCACAAATAGATTTGCCAAGGCCGCGTGGCGAGGAACCGACAAAACAAGAGCGTCGGGCGGGTTGACGGCAATAGCCTCAAGGTCTAGCTTCACGCGACCAATGCTCTCAACGTAATTGACCCACCCTGCGCGAGTAATGAGGTTGTCTTCAAAGGTTTTGCGTCCCATCCCTTCGCCATTCGGACCTATCAATAGCAATCGACCATGCGGTTGTTTCAACTTTGTATGTGAAACAGAAATACCGTTGGGGGCATTAGATTTTTCTAGGACAGTTTGAACAACGTGGTCTAGCGACTCCAAATCGACCAGCGTTTGCGGCAAAGGCGTAATCACCACTCGAACACCTAGCGATGCCAAGCGCTTTCGCAACATGAACGCGTTGAATTCACCGACAAGCACTACGTCTGGTTTAAGTGCCAACACCTGCTCCAATGAACCATCGTGCGACATCCGCTGAACCGCACCAACTGGCAGAGGGTAACGTCGCACCATGGGTGAAAAAACAATCGACTGGCTATCCGGCGCGTGATGAGCCAGTAGCCAGTCGGAACACAAATCCAACGAAACGATGCGCGGCATGGGGTTTGTAAACGCAACAACCTCCGCGCACAGATAAAAGCCCCATACACTGAACATTCGCAAGAACGAAGTCATCAGACGCATCAATAACGTTCACTTAGGCTGGTATTGCATAGACACAAACACGCCACGGGGAGGTGTGTCATAACCGTATGCTAGTTGGTATTTTTGGTCGAAAGCATTCTCAATTTTGATGCGCCCCGTCCATTCGGGTGTCATCTTTTTCGCTGCAGAAAAATGAACCAATGTGTAAGACTCCAACGATCTTGTTTCATCTACGCGATTACCCGAAGCCACGATTTGAGTACCCCAATCTATACCGAGCAAAGTTTTACCAACGTAAATCGAGCCGTATTCCCGGGCACGACGCGCAAGTCGAGCGCCAGTTTGGGCGTTGATCGGATCTTGGTGAACAGCACTGAGTTTGTACACCCAACCATTGCTAACGCCAGAGAAACCGGTTTCGTACCCCTTGTTCTCAACTAAGCCAATGTTTTCATAGGAAGGCGTTCCTGACTTGTAGGCAATCGCATTGGTGGTTTTACTTTCAAATCGAACCAGACGTAAAGTGCCCAACTCTGTTGCATAACTGGCTCCCAACTCGAGACCCTTGTGCTCTTCAGGTTTTAAATTGAGATTACCCGTTGTCCCCCACGCAGGAACATCAAACAGCTCGGCTGTGTTCGGAGCGCGAAAAGACGTTGATACAAGACCCGTAAGTTTGAACTTTTCAGTTAGCAGATAGCCCAAACCCAAAAGCCAAGTGTTTGCTGACTTGTCGATAGAGGTCGAGGTGGATTTAGACTTGACTTGGTCATGTCTCAAATTAATTTGGTAGTCAAGCTTTTCATACAAACCGCTGTAGCCTGCATAATATCCAAGTGATTTTCGATTGTACTCAGTGGTCGTTTTGAAGTTAGTGTTTGTGCCATCAGCACCAAACGTAACGTTACCATGTCCAAGGCGGTAAACGTTACTCCATTGAATGTTGCGTTGCTCACCATCAAATTGACCATTTGCAGCGCCGTTATAAAAATCACTATTTTTAAATTTTGATTCAGTAAGTCCCACGCGAGACGACCAAGCCGTGGACAGATTGAACTTGCTGTAGCCAGTCACATCAGATGAATTTTGCTTGTTATTTTGTTTATCGTTGGTCGATGCAGGACCCCATTTAGGATTGGAAGTGCTATCGTAGTCAGCCTTACTTTCAATATTGTTTATTTGAAAGCCAATGGCCAAATCTTTACCAATCATTTTTTCGCCATTCAAAAATATTGAATGACGTTTAAAAGCATCTTTGTCTGGATTGACTGTGGTGGGATTCTGACTGTGCTGCATAGCTGAATAACCGTCAGTATCAAATTTGTGAACCGATATACCTAAGCGAAAATCTTCGCCTTTGGTGTTGTAGCCTAACCCAACGTCTGATGTATTTCTAGAACCATACGAGACTGAGGCCGTTGGACCGAAGCTGCCGGCACCTGCACGGGTGAAGATATTGATCACACCGCCCACAGCAGAATCGCCATACACTGCCCCCATATTGCCACGCAGAATTTCTACCTTTTCAATTTGATTCGGTGGCATATCAACTAACCTCAAAGCACCAATTGAGTCTGTCTGGACACGCACACCATCAATGTAAACAGCCACGTTGTTGCTGTTTTGGCCGCGCATAAAGATAGAGGAATACGTGCCAGGACCGCCATTACGGCCAATTTCAATACCAGGCTGCCCCTGCAGCAAGTCCACTAAGGTGGGGGCTTGCGCACGTTCAATTTCCGCGCGGGTAATGACTGTCGCAGAAGGAATGACGTTTGACAGCTTTTGCTCGACTCTGGTCGCAGAAATCACCACAGGATTGATTTCAATGGTCTGAGCCTGCGCCCAAGAGGTCATGGTCAATGACAAAACAGAAATCGCTGGGACTGAAAGACGCGAAAAAGCACGCGCACGTAAACGAAAAGATTTTTTCATGATGCAACACCAACAGAAATACGCCCTCACCGCCTTCCCCGACAGTGCATGGGCTTTACAACCCGTCTTGCGACAGGTCACCTTGTTGGCCGGTATCCGGGCTGGCAGATGCGACCTTCATCACCTTCCCGGTCGCCTGTTTCAGGGCGACCAGTGGCATCAGATGAAAGCGAGGTCTTCACGCAAATGAAGACCCGTCTGCTTACCGTTGCGGGGGCAGCGCAGGTTAGGTCGGCCGTGGTGGCTTTTCCCTCCTGCTTCCCGTTGAACTGCGAACCGTGAACCGTCTTCGCGAGCACCAACTGGGCTGTATTCTATGGGGCAAACTGTCTGCAAACTGTCTTCAAGCCTACAAAGACCAGTACACCGCCTACAATCGGGCCATCACTTTCACCGTTTGCCATGGCCCATTCCGACACCATCGATCAGATCGCCGAGCGTGTGGATCACCTGCTGCTGCGTCACGAAGAGCTGCAAAGGACCAACGCCTTGTTGTCCCAGCAAGTTCTAGCCCTCGCACAAGAGCGCGACCAACTCAAGTCACGATTGGCGGCAGCCAGAGCCCGTGTCGACGCGCTGATTGAGCGCTTACCGACATCCAGCGCGACAAGCTCTTCAGAGACATCCTCATGAGTACCGAGCAATTAGAGGTCCAGATCATGGGCCAAAGTTACATTTTGGGCTGTCCTGCTGATGGTCAAGAGCGCCTGCTGACTGCCGTTCATAAAGTGGATGCAGCCATGTGCAAAATTCGCGATGCAGGCAAGATCAAGGCACGCGACCGCATTGCAGTCCTGGCCGCTTTGAACCTGGCTTTTGACCAAGCTGAACTGGTCGCGAGCATTCATTCAAGCAGCGCATCTGTTGCCGATCTGCCCCAGCCATCGCAAGAGCGTTTGACCAAGTTGCTGGCGCGCCTTGATCAAGTCATTAAGCGTGATGGTCAGTTGATTTGAAGCTTGCAACACCGGGCCAAGCACGCAATGACAAAACGCCTACAATGGCCCTGTCTGCGGTGCATGCCGGGCTTTATATTTCCTTGAACCAATGCTCTTAGAGCCCGGGCTTGGAACATTGGCTGGTGAGCGTGATCATCTCGCGTCAGATGAACCCAACGCCAGTCTGCCCTCGCCCACCTGAACCCCCGGTTCAGGATGCCGGTCCGGTGGCACTCGCAGACACCTTTTTCACACCTCCCCCCCACATGATCATCGAACCTGTGCTTCTGGCCCAACTGTCTGTTCTTGGCTTGTGCACCGGCTTTCTGGCGGGCTTGCTTGGCATTGGCGGTGGACTGATCATGGTGCCGGTCATCACCTATCTGCTCGGTCAGCGAGGCGTGAGTCCTGATCTGGCCGTGAAGATGGCGATTGCCACGTCCATGGCCACCATCATCTTCACCTCGGTCTCCAGCGTACGTGCACACCACCAGAAAAAAGCCGTTCGATGGGATCTGGTCAAAGGGCTGGCACCGGGCATCGTGATCGGCAGCCTGATTGGCAGTCTGGCTATTTTTGCTTTCGCCAAAGGGTCATGGCTGGCACTTTTTTTTGCGGCATTTGTCGGTTTTTCTGCGACCCAGATGTTTCTGGACAAAAAGCCTGCGCCAACGCGGCAAATGCCGGGCTTTTCGGGTCAGTTGGGCATCGGTGGCCTGATTGGCCTGCTCTCCGGCTTGGTGGGCGCTGGTGGCGGCTTCATCAGCGTGCCGTTCATGACCTGGTGCAATGTGGCCATTCACAACGCAGTGGCCACCAGTGCAGCGCTGGGTTTTCCGATTGCACTGGCCAATGTGGCGGGTTACATTGTCAGCGGCCAACGTGTGCAAAACTTGCCTGACCATAGCTTTGGCTACCTGTGGTTGCCCGCCTTGGTGGTGGTTGCGCTGTGCAGCGTCACCATGGCACCACTGGGGGCATCCACCGCACACAAACTGCCCGTCAAACAACTCAAGCGCGTATTTGCCAGCATCTTGTACACCTTGGCGGCCTACATGCTTTACAAGGGCCTGTCTGCCTGAGTTACAGCAATCCGCACCCAAGGCGTGTGCAGGCATGATCACTCAACGCAGGGTGATGCTGCCCGAGATGTTCACCACCACGCGTGACTTGCCTGCAACCGTCTGCAGGGGTGCAGGCGCAGCGTCCATGGCAACCATGGCCATGCGCGGCATGACCACGCCCTCGCCCGCTTCCTGAGCGCTGACGCGCACTTCCCTGAGGGTGTAGGCCGCAAAGCCGAACTGCTTTGTCAGGGATTGGGCTTTGCTCTGAAAGCGCTCCACCGCTTCGGCTTGGATGCGGGCTTGGGCTGCAGTTTGTTGCTCAGGGCTCAGCAGCCAATCGATCTGCGACACCGTCAGCTCTTGCAGACGCCCTGCAAGCGTCGTGATTTGCTCGACATCGCGCCCCTGCAAAACGAGTTGCGCGGAGCCTGTCCAACCGTTGATCTTGCCGTCTCGCCCATAACGCGGTGACACGTTCATTTCGCCTGTTCTGACCTCCAAGGCCCCAGGTTTGACCATCGGGGTGGCAACAGCCAAGGCAGAAGACAGAACCGCGTTGAGCTGCCGTTGAACTGCCGGAGCTTGCAAGCCCTCTTTTTGAACCGACAGGCTCACCACCAGCCAGTCTTGCGGTACGTCGGTCTGGGCCGAAGCACTCAGATGCAAAACCTGGTAAATGTCATGGTGGAGTGCGGCTGGTGTCGCATGAGGAATGGGAGGACTGGCAATACTTTGAGCCTGAACGGATGCAACAGGCAGCGCCAGCGCGATCATCAGAGCCCAAGCCATCGAGGGGGTTGGAATCAGTTTCATGGGGGAGTCTTTCGCAGAAGGTGGCAAAAACAGCATGCACGAAGCGCCCTGATTGTGAGTGCCGGAGCGGCCCTCACTCACCCTTGGCCCTGCACTTTGGTGTCAGTGTGTAACGCACCAAGGGGCCTGGTCATGCACCAGTCCCATCCACAAGGCCCAGGCCGAGATGGCTGACAGCGCAAAGCCCGACGCACGCATGCCCCAGGCCCCATCACCCAGGGTCTGCATGCGCAAAAATAACCAGGGACCCGCCCACAGGCTGAGGCCGCTGCCCAGCGCAAACAAGGCCATGGTGGCTGCGCCCTCCAAAGGCTGGCTGGTCAATGCTGCGACCATCAAGGCCGAATACAGCAAGCCACAAGGCATCAAGGCCCACAGCCCGCCCACCATCCAGGGTGCGGCGCGTCCCCAGCGGGTGTTGAAGGCCCGCACGCGCGCCCACAATCGGCGTGCCGCGCCATCGAGCCACACGGGTTGCCGTGCCTGCAGCATCAGCAACAAGCCCAAAGCGAAGGCGGCCAGGTGTAGCAAGGTCCAAACCGGGCGAATGGCGGCCAACTGGGTCGTCAACCAGCCCAGCCCTTGCACACTGGCGGCAGCCACTGCTCCCAACAACGAATAGCCCCCCAAGCGCCCCAACTGAAAGGCCAGCAAGGCCTGGCCGCGGCGCTCGCCCGCCGCCTGACCCAGCCCCGCGCAGGCCATGCCACACATGGCCATGCAGTGCGGTCCACCCAGCACCCCCATCATCAAGGCCGTGATGGCCAAAGAACTTTGCATGGAATATCCGCTTGTTGATCGTGAGCCGCATTGCCTGAGATGCAGCCAACATGGAAACCAAGCCTCAAATGATTTTGGAAAATCGGCTGCGATCTCGGTCTTTTTGCACATAACGGTCAAACACCATGGCCACGCCGCGCACAAAAAACCAGCCCATGTCGGTGACTTGAATGCCGCCATCGTTGAGTTGCACCAAGCCCTGCGATTGCATATCTTCCAGCTGATGCAGTTCATGGGCAAACAAGGTCTTGAACTCCATCAGCCAAGCCAAATTGATGGACTCGTATTGCAAATGCCCTTGACACATGAGCGCCATGATGATCGAACGGCGGATGAGGTCATCGCGCGATAGCGACAAACCACGCACCACCGGCAAATGGCCTTGATCCAGCAAGTCGCCATACTCGGCCATGGTCTTGGCGTTTTGGCTGTAGGTCGATCCCACACGACCAATGGATGACACGCCCAGGGCAATCAGGTCACTATCGGCTTGCGTGCTGTAGCCCTGAAAATTGCGGTGCAAACGACCTTGCCGCTTGGCCACAGCCAGGCTGTCATCAGGCAAAGCAAAGTGGTCCATGCCAATGTAGACATAGCCAGCATCGGTCAAAGCATCGAGCGAGCGCGACAGCATCGCCACCTTGTCAGCAACCGATGGCAGTTCATGCGCGTGGATGCGACGCTGAGGCTTGAAGCGCTCGGGCAAGTGCGCGTAGGCATACAGCGCAATGCGGTCAGGGCCCAACTGTTTGACCTGTGCCAAGGTGCGTTCAAATGATTGCGGGGTTTGCAAAGGCAAGCCGTAAATCAGGTCCACATTCACCGACTCAAATCCCAGACGACGGGCAGCGTCCACGAGTTGGAAGACTTGATCGGCGGGCTGGATGCGGTGCACTGCTTTTTGCACATCAGGATCAAAGTCCTGGACGCCAAAACTCAGGCGATTGAAACCCAGCTCGGCCAAAACCGCCAAACGGCTTTCGTCCACGGTGCGTGGGTCCACCTCGACCGAGTATTCACCGCCGGGGGTAAAGGCAAAGTGTTCTCGCAGCATGGCCATGAGTTGGCGCAACTGGGCATCGCTCAAAAATGTGGGCGTACCGCCCCCCAAATGCAGTTGACTGACCGCTTGGCCGCGTCCCAGATGGCGGGTGTGCAGCGCCACCTCTTGATTCAAGTAACGCAAATAAATCGTCGCTTGCGCTTTGTGTTGGGTGATGATTTTGTTGCACGCACAGTAATAGCAAAGAGACTCACAAAAAGGAATGTGCACATACAGCGACAGAGGCGGCTGCTTGCCCACTGAACCGGATTGGCGGTGGGTCAAGGCATGGATGTAATCAGCTTCGCTAAAGGTTTCCACAAAACGGTCTGCCGTCGGATAAGAGGTGTAGCGAGGCCCCGGCACATCAAAACGGGACAACAATTCGGGGGTGATGACAGTCATGGCTTGTCCCTTCACACAAACGTCTTCAACAGATGGAAGAGACTGTGACTGGATGAAGGTGCTTTGGTTTTGACGCAAGTCAAAGGAAATACTTGATTTAGAGGATTTTCCACTCAGAGCAGGTACTCGCCCGATTTTGAAAGATTTTTAGGTTTAAGCTCAAACCTTGATCCAAGGCAAATCCACCGCTCAATACGAGATAAACCATGAATCCCGAAGTCATCAAAGTCGCCTGCTCCAATTGCAACTTGCGCGAGTTGTGCATGCCCGTAGGCCTGAGCGGCCATGACTTGAACCGACTCGACGACCTGGTGGCTGTGCGACGCAAGGTCAAGCGTGGCGATACCTTGTTCACCAATGGCGAAAAATTCACTTCTCTCTATGCCATTCGCACTGGTTTTTTCAAAACCTGCTTGGCGACTGAAGATGGACGCGATCAGGTCACAGGTTTTCAGATGGCGGGCGAGATCATTGGATTGGACGGCATCGTGAACGACCAACACAGCTGCGATGCCGTGGCACTGGAAGACGCTGAAGTATGCGTGATGCCCTTTGACCGGATCGAAGAAATTTCTCGTGAAGTGACCGCCTTGCAACACCATGTTCACAAGATCATGAGCCGAGAAATCGTGCGCGAACACGGCGTGATGCTGCTTTTGGGCAGCATGCGGGCTGAAGAACGTTTGGCCGCCTTTTTGTTGAACCTGGTTCAGCGCTTACATGCCCGGGGGTTCTCTCAGTCCGAATTGGTGTTGCGCATGACCCGAGAAGAAATCGGCAGTTATCTGGGTCTCAAGCTGGAAACGGTCAGCCGAACTTTTTCAAAGTTTGTGGATGAAGGCACCGTAGAAGTCAAGCAGCGGCATGTGCGCATTCTGGACAAGGAAGGCTTGCAGCGCTTGGTCAACAACCCCGCCCATTGCCATTGAAATCGCCAAGGGTTCGCGCCCTCTCAAATGATGCATGCGAACAAAGGGACTCAAGCCTCTTTTTCCATGTCAGCAGCAGTTGTGGTCACGCGCACCATCTTGTGGTTGCGCGGATTTAGGCACAGGGCAACTGTTGACCTCCAAGGGTGAAATGGACAACAGCATGGTCAAACCGCTGGACACCATGGTCAGTGCCCAAAAGACAAAAAAAGCCAAGGTGTAAACCCCCTGCCTGGACAGCGCCAAGGGATGACCAAACCACTGCAAATCTTGTGGGTCCACGAGACCAAAAATTATCAACTCGAGCAATCCAGCCACCAAAAAAGCGGGCCAGGCAATCCACATCATTCTTTGCGCTTTCATGCTTCATCTCCTTGATGGCACCGAGGGGCTTATTTATTGGATTTGTGCTCAGGCAACTCGCCCGTGGCCGCGTGGTTACGGGCCTGAACCGCAGGAGCCAAAGTGATGCCATCGCCCTGACTCTGGGTGCTGACCTCTTGTGTCGACAAGACGGGATCTTGTCCGTTCGCAGCCAAATAAAAAGTCACAAAACTCGCGATCACCACAAGCAAAGGGCCGGAAATGATCAACCAGACATGACCGTGCGTCCACCAAGGGCGATCTTGCAAAGACAGTGAAGAATGTGAAGGCATGGTGAAGACCCTGTGTGATGTGCTCAACGCGGCACGAGGAAAACAGATTTTTCAGTCAACTCGGACTGCACATGGCCGCCCACATCGATGGCACGAATCTTGAACTGAATGGGGTGAGCGCCCGGTGCTGCTGCAGCGTAGGGCAGTTGAACGCGCACCGAAATCCAGCGTGACTCGGTGGCTTCAACCCGCGCAGCGCCTTCGAGTTGCAAACTGATGTCAGGCAAACCGTCCACCGACAGATCAAAATTCATGGCCTTCTCGGCGGCATTCATGATTTGCAAGCGGTACACGTTTTCAATTTTTCCGCCTGCCACAATGCGGGCCAGCGAGGCACGGTCACGCTCCACGTCCACCTTGAACGGCTTGCGCAAGCCCAAACTGGTCAACAAGGCCGCAACCACGACCAACAAAATGGTGATGTACCCAACCACTCGGGGCCGGAAAACATGGCGCAAAGTCTGCTCTTGGGTCCAGCCATATTTAATGGCGTGCTCGGTCGAATATTTGACCAGGCCGCGCGGATAGCCCACTTTGTCCATGACGGTGTCGCACACGTCGGCACAGGCACCGCAGCCAATGCATTCGTATTGCAGGCCTTTGCGGATGTCGATGCCGGTGGGGCACACCTGCACACACAGACTGCAGTCCACACACGCGCCCAAGCCCAGCGCTGCAGGGTCGGCTTTTTTGGAACGGGCACCACGGGGCTCACCACGCTCTGCGTCATAAGTCACGATCAGGGTGTCTTTGTCGAACATGGCGCTTTGGACGCGCGCATAGGGACACATGTATTTGCAGACCTGCTCGCGCATGAACCCGGCATTGCCATAAGTGGCAAATGCATAAAAGAACACCCAAAACACCTCCCAGGAGCTCATTTCGCCCATGAGGAACTCCATGCCCAAGTCCTTGATGGGGGTGAAGTAACCCACAAAGGTGAAGCCGGTCCACATGGCGATGGTCAGCCAGAAAATGTGTTTGTAGACTTTCTTGAACAGCTTTTCGAGCGACATTTTTTCGCCATCCATCCGGATACGGGCACTGCGATCACCTTCGATCTTGCGCTCCACCCACATGAAAATCTCGCTGTAGACCGTCTGAGGGCAGGCATAGCCGCACCACAAGCGTCCTGCAATGGCCGTGAACAGGAACAAGGAAAACGCCGAGATCACCAGGATCGCGGTCAGGTAAATGAAGTCCTGTGGATACAGCACCAGTCCGAAAATATAAAAACGGCGGGCCCCCAGATCAAACAGTACTGCCTGGCGTTGACCCCATTCAAGCCAAGGCAAGCCATAAAAAACCAACTGCGTCAGGACCACCATGAACCAGCGCCATTTGGCAAATATGCCTTGCACACTGCGCGGGTAAATTTTTTGCGTCGCCGCATACAGCGACACCATCTGCGCATCATCCTCAGAATTCGCAGCAACTGCCACCGGCACGATGGGCACGAACTTTCTTGAGGGATTTTCTTGGGAGTCCAAAACACGGGCTTTCAAAAGAGCAGGACGCCCTCAATGGGATGTCCTGAATCGGTCAATGATGGATGAACGACCTTATTTGGCTGCGGTGGCTGTCTTGTTGGACAGGCCCCAGACATAGGATGCCAGCACATGGATCTGGCCTTCAGTCAGCTTGGAGGCCTGTGCAGGCATCTGGTTGACTTTGCCGTTGTTGATCATGTTGACGATGGCGTTTTCACCCCAGCCATGAAGCCAGATATCGTCTGTCAGGTTGGGGGCACCCAGGGCGTGGTTGCCCTTGCCGTCCATGCCGTGGCAAGCCGCGCAAGCACCAAATTTGGACTTGCCTAATGAAGCACGCAAGGAATCGTGTGGGCTGCCCGACAGGCTGAGTACATAGTGGGCCAAGTTGCGCACATCATCGGGCGAACCCACAGCAGCGGCCATGGGCGGCATGTTGCCGTTTCGGCCCTGGACCAAGGTGGTCTTGATGATGTCGGGTGTGCCACCGTACAACCAGTCGCCATCCGCCAGGTTCGGGAAGCCTTTGCTCCCGCGTGCATCAGAGCCGTGGCACTGCGCACAATTGTTCATGAACAAGCGCTCGCCCATGGCCATGGCCTGTGGGTCTTTGGACACATCTTCCGGGGGCATGCCCAAAAACTTGGCGTACAAAGGGGCCACTACGGCGTTGGCTTTGGCCACTTCAGCGTCATACTGACCCGCAGATGTCCAGCCAAACTTGCCAGCCAAATTGCCCAGGCCGGGGTACATGGCCAAATAAACCAGCGAAAACACAATGGTGATGACGAACAAGCCCACCCACCAACGCGGCAGCGGGTTGTTCATTTCACGCAGGTCGCCATCCCAGACGTGACCTGTGGTGTTGTCGTTGGCCGTCATGGCCTTGGCTTTGCCGCTGAACCAGAGCAGGATCAGACAGGCGATGATGCTGACGAGCGTGATGCCAGCCACATACAGGTGCCAGAAATTGCTGGTGAAGTCACTCATGTCGATTCCTTTGATGGGTGATGTGCTGAGGACAGTTCAGTCATCCTGACGAAACGGCAGTTGCGCAGCCTCGTCAAAGTTGGCTTGGTTGCGGCCTGACATGGCCCACCAGATGATGCCCAGGAAGATGGCAAAAGTGAGCACAGTCACGATCGAACGCAGTAGGTTGATGTCCATGGTTGTGCTCCCTTTACTTGCGGTGGATGCCCATACCTTGCAGGTAGGCAATCACAGCATCCAGTTCAGTCTTGCCTTTGACCTCGTCTGAGGCCTTGGCAATTTCTTCGTCGCTGTAAGGCGCACCCAGTGTGCGCAGACCTTTCATGTGCGCAGGCAAGCTGGCACCGTCCACAGGGTTCTTCTCGAGCCACGAATAGGCAGGCATGTTCGATTCGGGCACCACGTCACGCGGGTTGTTCAGGTGGATGCGGTGCCATTCATCGCTGTAACGACCACCCACGCGGGCCAGATCCGGACCGGTGCGCTTGGAGCCCCATTGGAAGGGGTGGTCATAGACAAACTCACCCGCCACGGAATAAGAACCGTAACGCAGCGTCTCTGCACGGAAAGGGCGGATCATTTGCGAGTGGCAGTTGTAGCAACCCTCGCGCACATACACATCGCGGCCTGCCACCTGCAGCGCGGTGTAAGGCTTGAGGCCTGCCACCGGTTGCGTGGTGGATTTCTGGAAGAACAGCGGCACGATTTCGACCATGCCCCCCACCAACAACACGATGAGGATCAACACGATCATCAAAAAGTTATTGGTCTCGATTTTTTCGTGAGAGAGACCACCCGATTTTTGGTTTTCAGCCATGTTTTATTTCTCCTCAGGCGTGAGCGGTCAGGCCAGGAATCTGGACTTCAACGGAACGCCCTTGCGTTGCCGTCTTGAACACGTTCCACAACATCACACACATGCCGCCCAGGTACAGCAAGCCGCCCACCAGACGCAACACATAGAACGGGAAGGTGGCTTTCACCGACTCTACGAAGGTGTAGGTCAAGGTGCCGTCGGCGTTGACGGCGCGCCACATCAGCCCCTGCATCACACCGGCAATCCACATGGCTGCGATATAGATCACGATGCCAATGGTGGCGGTCCAGAAGTGAACCTCAATGGCCTTGACGCTGTACATCTGTTTTTGGCCAAACAGGCGGGGAATCAAGTAATACATGGAGCCCATGGTGACCAGACCCACCCAACCCAAAGCACCTGAGTGGACGTGGCCCACGGTCCAGTCGGTGTAGTGGCTCAAGGCGTTGACGGTCTTGATGGACATCATCGGGCCTTCGAAGGTCGACATGCCATAGAAAGACAGAGACACGATCAAAAAACGCAGGATCGGGTCGTCACGCAGTTTGTGCCACGCGCCAGACAAGGTCATGATGCCGTTGATCATGCCGCCCCAGCTGGGTGCCAACAAAATCAGCGAGAAGACCATGCCGATGGACTGGGTCCAGTCAGGCAAGGCGGTGTAGTGCAGGTGGTGAGGACCGGCCCACATGTAAGTGAAGATCAGGGCCCAGAAGTGCACGATCGACAGGCGATATGAGTACACCGGGCGCTCTGCCTGCTTGGGGATGAAGTAATACATCATGCCCAGGAAACCTGCAGTCAGGAAGAAGCCCACAGCGTTGTGGCCGTACCACCACTGCACCATGGCGTCCTGCACACCTGCATAGGCCGAGTAGGACTTCATCATGCCCACGGGCAGCGCCGCGCTGTTGACCAAATGCAACAAGGCCACGGCAATGATGAAGGCACCAAAGAACCAGTTGGCCACGTAGATGTGACGCACCTTGCGGGTGCCCAAGGTGCCAAAAAACACAATGGCAAACGAAACCCAGACCAGGGTGATCAGGATGTCAATGGGCCATTCAAGTTCGGCGTATTCCTTGCCGCTGGTGTAACCCAAAGGCAAGGTGATGGCCGCCAGCAAGATGACCAACTGCCAGCCCCAGAAGGTGAACGCAGCCAGTTTGTCACCGAACAAGCGGACGTTGCAGGTGCGCTGCACGACGTAATAAGCGGCCGCGAACAAGCCGCATCCACCAAACGCAAAAATCACCGCATTGGTGTGCAGCGGACGCAAGCGCCCATAGCTGAGCCATGGAATGCCCAGGTTCAACTCGGGCCAGGTCAGCTGGGCCGCGATGATCACGCCCACCAGCATGCCCACCACGCCCCAGACCACGGTCATGATGGCGAACTGCCGGACAACGGTGTCGTTGTACGAAGTTGCCTGCATATTGGCAAATTTCATTTTCACCTCATCTTTTTAAATACTTCCTGGCCAGTTTGCCCGGGTGTATACCCACGGCACTTGATCAACATCAATCGTTGCGCAAAATGCGCTCGCCTTCGGCCTCAATGTCCTCAAATTGACCCCGGTGGATGGCCCACCACAGGCCCGCCAGGATGAAAAAAATCAAACCAACCGACAGGGGGATCAGCAAATAAAGGATGTCCATGGGCGTTGACTCAAACTTTCAAGGTACCGGGCACCAAGGCCTTCGCCAGACGCAAAGCATTGAGGACCACCAACAAAGAACTCAGGGCCATGCCCAGACCGGCAGCCCAGGCAGGCAAGTAGCCCAGCATCGCCAAAGGAATGCAAGCGGCGTTGTAGACCGCCGCCCACATGAGGTTTTGCTTGACAATGTGCAGCGTCTGTCGACTGCGTAAAAAGGTGGGCACCAACACATCCAGCTGACTGCCCATCAACACAAAATCCGCCTTGGATTGCGCCAAAGGCACCGCTTGCCCCAAAGCGAATGACACATCTGCACCGGCCAACACGGGGCCATCGTTCAAGCCATCTCCAACCATGAGCACGCGATGACCTTGCACCTGCAGGGTCTGTACCGCTTGCAGTTTGTCCTGCGGACTGCACGCGCCCTGCCCTTCGGTGATGCCCACCATTTGCGCTATCGGGTCCACGGCGCTTTGGGCATCACCGGACAAGATGCGAACTTGAAGGCCCAGACGCTTCAATTGCGCCACAACCTGCGCCGCTTCGGGACGCACTTCTTCGACCAGCTCAAAAGTGGCCATCCAACCAGCAGCATCGGCCAGACTGACTTGTAATCGGTGCCCCCCGAATGCAGGCGCTGCACAAAACACGGCCGAGCCCAAACGCAAGGCCCGATCCGGCTGACCTGCAAGGCGCAGGACACCTTGCACACCCGAGCCCGACACTTCGGACACATCTTGCGACACGAGGGCCTCCAGTTCAGGCCATTGACCCAAGGCCTGAGCCCTGCTGCGCGCCTGCGACCACAAGGCACGCGAGACCGGATGCAAGGAATGGCGCGCCAAGGACGATGCCCATTGGAGCGCTTGTGCACCGCTGACCCCTGCGCGGGTGTGGATCTCGGACACCTCAAAGGCATCCCGCGTCAAGGTACCGGTCTTGTCAAAAATCACGGTGTCCACGGCGGCCAGATTCTGCAAAGCCTCCAGACGACGCACCAACACGCCACTGCGCGCCAAAGCACCGGCCGAGGCCAGCATCGCTGCAGGTGTGGCCAGGGACAAGGCGCAGGGACACGTCACGATCAGCACGGCCACCGCCACCATCAGGGCATGCGCGGGTCCCGACGACCACCCATACATGGCCGCCGCCAAAGACGCCAACAGCACCGCCACCAAAAAAGGCCTGACCCAACGATCGACCAACAAAGCCATGGACGGCTTGGAGACCGAGGCCCCCTCCATCAAAGCGACGATTTGGGCATACCGGGTTGATGCACCCACTTGTTCAATGCGCACCTCGATGGTGCCGCTCAGGTTATGACTGCCCGCAATCACGCGGTCCCCAGGCTGTCGGCTCAAGGGCCGGGATTCCCCCGTCAGCAAAGCCTCATCGACCTGGGTCTGCCCTGCCACCACCAAGCCATCTCCGGCCAGGGCCTCACCAGGCAAGACTTCAATCACATCACCCACCCCCAGACGGCGAATGGACAAGACCTCCCATTGGCCATCGGGCAGGCGCTTGCGCACGCTGCCGGGCAAGCGGTTGAGCACTGCTTCCAAGGCACCCGCCGTGCGGTCACGCAAACGCAACTCCAGCCAGCGGCCCATGAGCAGGAAAAACACGAACATGGTCAGGGAATCGAAATAGACCTCTGCTCCGAAGGGACCCTGCGGCTCAAAGGTACCCAGGCTGCTGACCACAAAAGTCACCGCCATGCCCAAGGCCACCGGCAAATCCATGCTCACCTGGCGCTGCAGCAGGTCTCGCCAGGCACTGCGAAAAAATGGGGTGCAAGAAAAAAACACCACCGGCAAGGACAAGACCCAGGACGCCCAGCGCAGCAGATGCAGCATCTCGGGCGTGATGTCTCCTGGCTCGGACACATAAGCCGGCGTGGCATACATCATCACCTGCATCATGCACAGCGCAGCCACCGCCAGTCGCCACAGCATGCGCCGGGCTTCCAGCCTGCGCCGCTCATGGGCGTGGGCGTCATTGGCCGGGATCGCCTTGTAGCCCAAATGCTCAACCGATTGCATCCATTCAGAAGGCAGCGTCCGATCTGGTGACCAGACAATGCGGCCACGATGGCTGGCCCCACTGATTTGCACAGACTCGACCCCCGGCACGGCGCGCAAAGCATCTTCCAGCGTGATGGCACAAGCAGCGCAATGCATGCCCTCAAACACCACGCTCGAACTCCAGCAACCGGGTTGGGCTTTTTCCGGCAAGCTGAAGCTGGCCCACTCTTGCGGGTCATCCAGCAACTTGTGGCGAAGCGCATTCTCCATGTCTGGCGTTGTCAGCGCTGTGGCAGAAACCCTGCGAACAGGAGATGGCAAAACATTGACAGGAGTCATGCCATGAAGATAAGCCAAAGGCCCGACACAAAGCTTGACATGCATCAAGCACAAACGTATGCATGCGTTTTAAGCTGAAGCTTTCAACACGCTGAGGAGCATCCTTATGTACGAACGCATCCTGGTGGCCACCGATGGCTCCACATTGTCCAAAAAAGCCGTGACCAGCGCGATTCAACTGGCCGCCACCTGTGGCGCTGAACTGGTGGCGGTGAAAATCGTTCCCCGTTACCCGCAGGCCTATTTCGAGGGCAGCATTCCCTTGTCGGCGGAAGAAATTTCGCGCGTCGAAAAACAATGGACAGAATCCGCCCAAAGCAACTTGGATGGGGTGCAAAAGCTTGCCAAAACCAAAGGTGTGAGCGTCAAAACGGTCACCGTGAAATCGGACGTGGTTTCGGACGCCATCATTGCAACGGCCAAAAAACACAAAGCCGACCTGATTGTGATGGCCTCGCACGGCCGCAAAGGCATCAAGCGCTTGTTGCTGGGCAGCGAAACCCAGCAAGTGCTGACCCACTCGCACATTCCCGTGCTGGTGCTGCGCTGAAGGCCGCGCACGGAGGCTCAACAACACGTTAAAAGAGAATCCGAACACGTCTTCAAATACTACAATAGTGCCCACTCAAAAAATGGGGATGACGTGTTTACTTTCAGATTTCAACCAGCACTCGCCGCCATCGTGGCTGCCCTGCGCCGGGTCTTGCTGCCGATGCTGGTGCTTGCATGTTGGATGCTTTCATTCAGCTCCACCTTGAATGCGCAAGAGTTGGTCATCGAAAGCTGGCGCAAAGACGACCAAATCTTCTGGGATCGGGTGATCATTCCCGCATTCCAGCGCAAACACCCCGGCATCCGTCTGAAATTCGCGCCGGAAGAAGCCCTGCTCTATGACGGACGGCTGTACTCACGCCTTTCAACCCGCGTTGCTGGCGATGTTGTTTTTTGTCGCCCCTTTGATGGTGGCTTGCGATTGAACGACAAGGGTTTTCTGCAAGCCTTGACCGAGAAAGAGTTGGAAAACTTCAGCGCCGATTCACGTCGCGCCTGGACAACAGACGATGGCAAAACAACTTATTGCTTGCCCGTGGCCTATGTCATCCACGGAATTTTCTACAACAAACAGATCTTCCGGCAGCTTCAACTCGAACCACCACAGACCCTGACCGAATTCATGGACAGGCTGAAAAAAGTGGCCAATGCAGGACAAACCACCCCTTTGGCTCTGGGTACGGCCGATATGTGGGAATCCACACAGGTGATTTTTACAGGCATGGGCCCCAACTTCTGGGGTGGGGAAAAAGCACGCCTGGGCCTGCTCAACGGAACCAAGAAATTCACAGACCCCGAATTCCTCAAAGTCTGGCGCATGATGAGCCAATTCAAGCCCTATATGCATCCCAAGCAACGGGAAATGTCCAACAGCGACATGCAGGTTTTGTTTGCCACGGGCAACGCCGCGATTTACCCCACAGGTTCATGGGACATCGATTTTTTGCGCAGCACCAGCTTTGCCTATAAAAAACAAATTGATATGGGCGTGTTCAAACCCCCCGTCGAAAACAAAAACCAGCAATGCCACCTGTCGGTCCACCCCGATTTCGGCATTGGCATCAACAAAAACACCCGGCACCCTGAAGCGGCCAGAAAATTCATTGAATGGCTGGCCTCCGCTGAATTCGCACAGTTGATGACAGACACCTTGAGCGGCTTTTTCTCAATGTCCAAACACCATGTCGCTGTCAATGACCCTTTGGGTCAGGAAATGATGAATTGGCGCAAGGAATGCGACGACACCATCCGGATCAACGCTGAAAAACTCAACCGCGTCTGGCCCTCTATGGAAGAAGAGCTTTGGTACGCGAACGTCAAAGTGCTCAATCAGGAAATGACGCCCGAGCAAGCCGGACAATACATCCAGCGCATCCAGGAAAAAAACGCTTATCTGAAATGACGACACGGCAAGTTGGGCGCCCATGTCGGGCACTGCGCATGCCGCAAAAAAAGACCGCCGAGGCGGTCTTTTTTTGTATGAGATCACAGCCAACTGCTGTCAAACGAACAAGCCCTTGTACTGATCGCGCAACAGGTTTTTTTGCACTTTGCCCATGGTGTTGCGCGGCAACTCGGCCAGCACAAAACAGCGCTTGGGAATCTTGAAGTTCGCCAGTTTGGCTTTGAGATCGGCCACGATGGCTTCCGGCTTCAAGTTGGCACCTGGTTTGGCAATGACCACCGCCACGCCCACCTCGCCAAAATCGGAATGGGGCACACCGATGACGGCGCTTTCGGCCACGCCGGGCATCTCGTTGATGTAGCCCTCGATCTCTGCGGGGTAGACGTTGTAGCCACCGCTGATGATCAGGTCTTTGCTGCGGCCCACGATGGTCACATAGCCACGTTCATCGACCTGGCCCACATCGCCGGTCTTGAAGAACCCGTCTGCTGTGAACTCTTCGGCTGTTTTTTCGGGCATGCGCCAGTAGCCTTTGAACACATTGGGGCCTTTGACCTGGATGCCACCAATCTCGCCCACAGGCAGATCATGTCCATCATCCCCTCGAACACGCAGCGACACACCCGGCAAGGGAAAGCCCACTGTGCCGCCGCGCCGCTCGCTTTGCCCGGCGTAGCGCGCATCGGCAGCATAGGGGTTGGAGGTCAGCATGGCGGTCTCGCTCATGCCATAACGCTCCAAAATCGTGTGGCCCGTGCGCTCTTGCCATTCAGTGAAGGTCTCAATCAACAAGGGCGCAGAGCCTGCGATGAACAGGCGCATGTGCTTGACGGCCTCTTTGTTCAGTGACGGCTCGGTCAGCATGCGCACATACAGCGTGGGCACCCCCATGAAGACGGTGGCTTTGGCCATGTGGGCAATCGCGCGCTTGGGGTCGAACTTGGCCATCCAGATCATCTTGCTGCCGTTGATCAAGGCGCCGTGGATGGCCACAAACAGGCCATGCACATGGAAAATGGGCAAGGCGTGAATGAGCACATCGCCACGGCCATCAGCCCCCCCGGTTGATGTCCAGCCCCAGTAATCCTTGAGCGTGAGCGCATTGCTCAGCATGTTGCCGTGGGTGAGCATGGCACCCTTGCTGCGGCCGGTGGTGCCGCTGGTGTAGAGGATGGCGGCCAGGTCATCGGCCTGGCGCGGCAAGGGCGTGTGCTGGTCACTGTGGTGCGCGGACCGCTCAAGCAAGCTGCCCGTGCGGTCATCGCCCAGCGTGAACACATGCTGCGTTCCCGCCTTGAAGGCGATCTTGCTGACCCAACCAAAATTGGCCGGACTGCACACCACCACAGCAGGCTCGGCATTGCCAATGAAGTATTCGATCTCGGCACTTTGGTAGGCCGTGTTCAGGGGCAAGAACACATACCCAGCGCGCAGCGTCGCCAAATACAGCATCATGGCCTCGACCGACTTTTCGACCTGCACCGCCACCCGGCTGCCTTCGGGCAAATCCAGTGATTGCAGCAAATTGGCCATCATGGCCGTGGCGCGGTCCAGGTCGTGCCAGCTGTAACGCAGGCCTTCGTCGGTCTCGACCGCCACTGCAGTCAAATCGGCAGGAAATGCAGCCCGCAGGGCCGAAAACAGGTTGTTGTGGGTCATGGTTTCAAAATCGCAACGTGAAAGAAGGCATGAAAAAGGGCCCGATCACAGGCCCGTTGAACATCCAGTGCCAGACTCAATCGAGCTTGGCCCCCGAAGCCTTGACCACCTGAGCCCACTTGGTCAGCTCTTTCTTGATGAAGCCATCGAACTGGGCTGTGGTCAGGTTGGGGAATTCCGCCCCCTGGTTGGCCCAGACGGCTTTGGCCTCGTCGGTTTGGCAGGCTCGGCGGATTTCTTCAATGGCGCGGGCTTGGGCATCTGCGGGCGTGCCCTTGGGTGCCCACACACCGTACCAGGTGGAGACGGTGTAATCGGGCAAACCCAACTCGGCCGAGCAAGGCACGTCAGGGAATGCCGCATTGCGTTTGGCTCCCGAGACCATCAGGGCCTTGATGCGGCCGCCCTTGATGTGGGCCGCCGACGAGCCCAGGCCATCAAACATCATGTCCACGTTGCCCGCAATCAGGTCTTGCAGGGCTGGGCCAGCACCCCGGTAGGGAATGTGAGTGATGAAAGTTTGGGTCTGCAGCTTGAACAACTCGCCGGCCAGATGGTGCGAGGTGCCGCCCCCGGCAGAGCCGTAATTCAGGCGTCCGGGGTTCTTTTTGACCATCTCCAGGAAGGCCTTGAAGTCGGCCGCCTGCACTTTTTTGGGATTGACCACCAGGACCTGGGGCACGTTGGCCACCAAAATCAAGGGAATCAGGTCACGCTCCAGGTCGTAGTCCAGCTTGGGGTACATGCTGGGGGCGATCGTGTGGTGTACCGCGCCCATGAACAGGTTGTAGCCATCGGGCGCTGATTTGGCGGCCACGCCAGCCCCCAGTGTGCCCCCGGCACCTCCACGGTTGTCAATGATGAGCTGCTTGCCGGTCAGCTTGGCAAACTGGGCCGACAGGGGCCTGGCGAAGGCATCGGTTCCGCCGCCTGCCGGAAAGGGCACCACCATGGTCACCGGTTTGGAAGGCCAGCTGCTTTGGGCCTGGGCCCACACAGGCAGTGAGCCCGTCACAGCGGCCATGGCCTTCAAGAAATCGCGGCGTTGGCCCCAGGGGTTCAAGTCGTTCATGTCGTGTCTCCGGGTTTTGTTTGGAAGCGGCATCATAAAGTTTTTGCAAACACGGACGTGCACCGGGGGTGTCACGTTCGATTCCAGCCCCACCCCCCGTCAATTCACCCAGTTCATGCCCTGTTCTGACCCCGCTATGCCATTGGCCAAAGGCCCAAACCGCGCATCACAACGCTGCCAGCATCTGCAGGGCTTTTGCAAAACCGGCACCCGGTTGGCAAACATCCAGATGCACCACGGGCAAGCCGCAGCGCTGAGCCCCCAACACGTTGCGCAGCTGGTCGTCCACAAATACCCCGTGCTTGGCCTGCACCCCCAAAGCCTGCAAACACGCCTGGTAAGCGCGCGGATCGGGCTTGAGGATCTGGGTGTAAGTGGCATCCACGATCACATCAAACTGCTGGAGCAAGGGCAAACGCTCGCGAAAATCAGCCCCATAAAACAGATCCAGCTCATTGGACAAAATGCCCAGCTTATAGCCCAGCGCCTTGGCCTGTTGGATGGCCGCTACCGCCTCAGGCCGGATCACAGCCGCCACATCAGCCCCCCGAGCGCGCTGCACAAAGGTTTGCATCTCGGTCCAGTCTTCACCCAACAAGCGACCGACCTCGCGGGTGCGTTGCATCCAGTAATCGCGTTCACTGATCTGATCGGCCTGCATGGCTTGCCACAGCGCATCGGTTTCAGGTGCAAACGGGCCTTGCCAAGTGAGCGTGCCGGCGGCCAGGCCCAAAGCGGCTTCACTCAAGGCGTGGGTTTCAAACAGGGTGCGACTGATGACACCACCAAAGTCCAGAATCAGGGCCTTGTCTTCGGGTCTCAGCGCATCAGACATGGGTCGCTTTCATGCCCGCAGCAGGCTCCACCAGCCCTTGGGCCAGCCAGTCGTCAAACACTCCAAGCACCTGCTGCACAAACGCAGCATCGTTGATGTGCGCGTCGATGCGCGAGACCTCGGCTGTGCCCCAATCGCAGCGCGCCATTTCGTCCATCATCGCCGCCAGACCTTCTGGATCGTGCAGCGGTGCACCGGCCCGGTCCCACTCTTGAATGCCTTGCAAAGGCAACACCAGGTGCACCGGGCCTTGGGCCTGACGCAAGCGGCTGGCCAGCTCGCGGGCGAATTCACGGCGCATGTCGGCGTCGATGCCCACCGAGGCGATCAGGCGGTTGTGGTCGTGCGAGGGTCGCCCGGCAAAGCGCTCGGGCATCTGGCCCCAGGCGGGGTAATCCACCAAATCGGTGGCCCCCGGCGCGACGATCATCGGCACGCTTTTGAGGCCTGCGCCCATCAGGCGGTCGGGGCCTGCACTGACCACCGAGCCGCCCATCTGGTTGACCATTTCCTGCAGGCTGAAGTCCATCACGCAGGCGAACTGCCCTTGTGCTGCCAGCGATTCAAACGCCCGGCCCCCCATGCCCGTGGTGTGAAACACGGCCAAATCAAACCCGCGCTTGTCCAGTTCGGGCTGCAGTTGCACCATGTATTTCAGGCAGCTAGAGCCCAAAGACGTCATGCCCACCACCGGCCGGTCAAAGCGCGGCACCCGCGCCACACGGCACGCGCCCACCACCGCGCCTGCGGCTTGGGCCAGGGCCGACTGGCACAGGCTGTTGAGGCCGTAAAGGCCGCCCGCCCACAGCACCATCATCAAATCGGGCGGCATGCGCTCAGGTGGCAACAGGGGCGAAAACGCCACGGTGGACAGCACCACTTTGGGCACGCCCAGCGGCAAACTCCTGGCGACATCGAGCGCCAGATCGGTGCCCATGGTGCCGCCCAGCACCAGCAAGCCGTCAATGCGTCCCGTGGTTTGGAGTTGCACCGCCAAGCGACTTGCACCCAGGGCCATCAAGGCCATGGCACTGTTTTCGTCGCCACTGTCCATGACCTGCTGCAGCGTCACTTCCGCAGCCGCAGCCACATCGGTGTTGGCGATGTCCGGGATCACCCGGCCTTTGGCCAGCACGCCCACGTCCATGATCAGTGCCTGGCCGCCTGCGGCCTGCACCTGCTCGCGCATGAAGCCGATCTCGTCGCTCTTGGTGTCGACGGTACCGACGATCAGAATGACCGGGCTCTTCATGCGCGACCCTCCTGCACAGCGGCAAACGCGCCTTCGAGCACGTCGCACATCAAGTCCACCTGCTCGCGGGTGATGATCAGCGGCGGCGACAGGATCAGGTTGGGGCCGGAGATGCGCACCATCAAACCTGCCTTGTAGGCGGCCTTGGCCACCCGCGCCGGGATGTCACTGGTGCGGGTCATGGGCGTGCGTTTGGCCTTGTCGCTCACCATCTCGATGCCCAGCATCAGGCCCACACCGCGCACATCGCCCACAAAGGCGCAGGTGTCGACCAATTTGCGCAAACGGGTCTGCAGGTGCTCGCCCACGCGGGCGGCGTGGCCGGGGATGTCCAGCGCCTCGATCTGGTCGAGTGTGGCCAGCGCCGCCGCAGCCGCGATCGGGTGCGCGCTGTAGGTGTAGCCGTGCGAGACCGAGGCGGCGCCCGTGGTGTCGGCGTCAAACACCTCGGCAATACGGCGGTTGATGGCCGTGGCCCCGAGCGGGATGTAGCCCGAAGAAATGCCCTTGGCCAAGCACCACATGTCGGCGTTCACGCCCCACAGGCGCGTGCCAAACATTTCGCCGCTGCGGCCAAAGCCGGTCACCACCTCGTCGGCGATCAAGAGCACACCGTACTTGTCGCAAATCTGGCGCACCAGCGGCCAGTAATTGGGCGGCGGCACGATCACGCCACCCGCGCCCTGCACCGGCTCGGCAATGAAAGCCGCCACCGTGTCCGGGCCCTGGAACACGATTTCGCGCTCGAGCATTTCGGCACAAATTTCGCCCAGGCGAATCGGGTCATCGGTGTAGGGGTTGTGGTAAGCCCAGGGCGTGTCGACG
Source organism: Limnohabitans planktonicus II-D5 (assembly GCF_001270065.2). Classification (GTDB taxonomy): domain Bacteria; phylum Pseudomonadota; class Gammaproteobacteria; order Burkholderiales; family Burkholderiaceae_C; genus Limnohabitans_A; species Limnohabitans_A planktonicus. The sequence goes on along the minus strand of NZ_LFYT02000004.1, from coordinate 151,150 downwards.
TGAAAGCACCCGGGCAGCAGCGGCTCGTAAGCGCGGCGGAAATTGGTGTTGCCGTTCACGCTCATGCCGCCAAAGTGCACGCCGTGGTAGCCCTGGCGCAGGCTGATGAACTTGAAGCGGTCGGCCTGGCCTTTGAGCTTCCAGTACTGACGCGCTACTTTCAGCGCGCCCTCCACCGCGTCCGATCCGCCGGTGGAAAACATCACCGTGGCCACGCCCTCAGGTTCCATCATCTGCACCAGGCGTTTGGACAACTCGATCGCCCGCACATGGGTGGTGCCGCGAAACACGTTGTAAAAGGGCAGCTCGTCCATCTGCGCCACGATGGCGTCACGCACAGGTTTGTTGCTGTGGCCCAGGTTGCAGGCCCACAGCCCCCCCACGCCGTCGAGCATCTTGTGGCCGTCCACGTCCCAGATCCAGCAGCCCTCGCCTTTGGCGATGATGTCGGGTGTGGATTTCTTCATCGCGCCCGGGTGGGCCATGGGGTGCCACAGATATTGGGCGTTGTCCGCCTTGAGTTGGTCGTTGTTCATGTCATTTACTTTCAAAAATCAAAGCTGAATCCAGGCCGTTTTCAGGTCCAGGTATTTGTCCAGGGCATGCATCGACTTGTCGTGCCCATTGCCCGACTGCCGCACGCCGCCCAGCGGCACGGTGATGTCGGGGCCGCCATAGGTATTGACGTGCACCAGCCCGGCCTTGATGGCGCGCACCATGCGATGGGCACGAGACAGACTGCCGGTCCACACCCCTGCGGCCAGCCCATATTCGGTGCCATTGGCCAGGCGCACAGCATGGGCCTCATCATCAAACGGCATGACGGCCAGCACCGGTCCAAAGACCTCCTGCCGGGCGATTTCCATCTCGGGCTGAACGCCATCCAGCACGGCGGGGCTCATGAACTGGCCACCGGGCACAGGCGCAATCACCTGACCGCCGGTGCGCAAACGAGCGCCCTGCTCTAAAGCACGGGCCAGCATGCTCTGGTTGCGGGTCAGCTGGCGGGCGCTGCTGACTGCGCCAATGTCCATCGTCACATCCAGCGGATCACCCACGCGCAGGCTGGATGCGATGTTTTGCAGCCGATCCACAAATTCATCGTGTACCGAGCGCTGCACCAGAAGGCGCGAGCCCGCCACACACACCTGCCCGCTGTTGCGGAAGATGCCCATGGCCGAGACCTTGGCCGCTTGTGCCAGATCGGGCGCATCCTCAAACACCACATTGGGCGACTTGCCACCCAGCTCCAGGTACACCCGCTTGAGGTTGGACTCGGCCGAGGCCTTGAGCAACATGCGCCCCACCGGGCCGGAGCCGGTGAAGGTCAGGATGTCCACATCCATGTGCCGCGCCAGCGCCTCGCCCGCTTCCGCGCCGGAGCCGGTGACGACATTGAGCACACCCGCAGGCAAGCCCGCATCCAAGCACAGCTGCGCCAGGCGCAGCAAAGACAGCGAGGCGTCTTCAGAAGGTTTGAGCACCACCGAATTGCCTGCCGCCAAGGCCGGCGCGATCTTCCAGGCACCGATCATCAGCGGAAAGTTCCAGGGCACGATGGCCCCCACCACGCCGACCGCCTCCTTGTGGATCAAGCCCAGTGTGCCTTCTGGCGTTGGGGCGATCTCGCCGTTGATCTTGTCCACACACTCAGCGTAATAGCGAAAGGTGCCCGCCGCGCTGCCGGGCTCGGCCTTCCAGGCCATGGCAATCTCGGTGCCGTTGTCGCGCACGCCCAGCACCGCCAGTTCGGCGTGGTGGGCCTCAATGCGGTCAGCAATGCGGTGCAGAATTTTCTTGCGTTCGGCTGGCGCCATGCGTGACCACACGCCTTGCTCAAAGCTGCGGCGGGCTGCCTGCACGGCGCGGTCGACATCCACAGCCCCGGCAGCTGCGATGGTGCACAGCTGCTGCCCATCGATGGGCGACACCACGGGCAAGGCCTGGCCAGATGCTGCAGCTGCCCACTGCCCGTCGATCAGCAAGCCCTGATCAGGGATGGTTTGGTGACGCAGTGCGTCGATGTGTTCTTGTTTCATGGATGACCTTTGTAATTCAGGAAAGGATGTCTTTGAGCAATTGCTTGCTGCCCAAGGGACGCCAGTGTGCCGTGGCCCAGCCCACAACCCCGACCAAAGCGGGCAACAAGGCCAGCAACCAACCCAGGGGGCTCAGTCCCCATGCTGTAGCGGCGGGGTCTACCCCCGTCATCACCAAGCCGGTGAGCAAGCCAAAGCGCGACAGCAGCAAATACAAACCCAGACTCAACAGCACGGCCGAGGCCAAAGGTGCAATGGTGCTGGCCCAGGCACCCACCTTCTCGTGCGAGCGTCTGAAATAGGCCCAAACGCCCAACGAAACCAAGACCTCGATCATCAAAATCGCGACCACCGCCACGCCACTGCACCAAGCGAACAGCTGAACAATGGGATCCAAGCCGGACACGGCAAAGGCCGACATGACCAAGGCCGTGAGCACGCTGACACAAGCCGACGCCTTGAACGGCGCACCTTGGCGATTGACCTGGGCCAGCGAAGCAGGCAATGCGCCACCCCGAGACAATGCAAACAAGTAGCGCGCCGCCGAATTTTGAAACGCCAGCAATCCGGCAAACAAGCTGGTGATGACCAAAAGCGCCATCGCACTGGCCATCCAAGGACCGACGAATTCACTGGCCAAGGACAACAACACCGCCGCAGGGTCGGCCAAGGCCTGACCATTCACTGTGGTGCGCTTGACCACCTCATCCACCACTTGGGAAGCGCCCAGACCGGTGACGATGGCAAACGAGGTCAGCGCGAAAAACACCGTGATCAAGGCAACGGCCCAGTATGTCGCGCGAGGCACCGTGGTTTTGGGGTCAATTGACTCTTCGCCATAAATGGCCGTGGCTTCAAAGCCAATGAACGAAGCCAAAGCAAAAGCCAAAGACACGCCTGCAGAGCCTGACAACCCTCCCGACAACACATTTTCAGGCGAAAAAGCCGCACCCCAAGACAATCCCTCTGGACCACCGTGCAACAAGATGGCCACAGCGGTGACGAGCAGACAGGCCATCTCCATGAGCAGCAAAACGCCCAACAAGCGGGCCCCCACCTCGACTTGGCGCATGGACAAAATCGTCACCAAGCACCAGGCCAAGCCAGACCAGCCCCACCAAGGCAGCACACCCCATTGCATGGCCAAGAGCCCACCCCAAAACCCATAAATGGCCAATTGGATGGCAGCGTAGGCCAAGACTGACACCAAGGCCGCCCCCAAACCGACGGACAAACCCAAGCCGCTGCCAATGTAGGCAAAAAATGCGCCCGAATTGGTCACGCGACGGCTCATGGCGCAGTAACCCACACTGAACAACAGCAAGGTCAAGCCCACCAGCAAATACGATCCGGGCACACCGGCCCCATTGCCCAACACAATGGCCATGGGCGCAGCGCCGGTCATCCCCAAGAGCGGGGCTGCAGCGGCGACGACAAAAAACACAATGGACGCGACACCGAGTTGGTTGCGCTGGAGTTGGTGATCAGACATGCGTCAGCTCATTGAGGAACATGAAGCACGATGCCATCGAGGACGGGCGATGCGGCCAATTGGCAGCTCAAGCGGCTGCCGCTTTGGCGGGGTGAGCTGACGATGTCCAGCATGGCGTTCTCCACCTCGCCCATGGGGGGGCACAGGGCCAGCCAAGCGTCATCCACCACCACATGGCAGGTGGCGCAAGACAAGCAACCGCCGCATTCGCCATCGATGCCGGCAATGCCATTCATCTGGGCCGCATCCATCAGGTTGCTGTTTTCGTTGACATCGTCGCTGACGCGGTCACCATTGGGCAAAATCCAGTGCACTTTAGGCATGGTGTGCTCTCTTTCAAAGTTAAAAACATGGGGCTGGATTCAGCCCATCGAAAAAAATGCTTGTCGCGCTCACTCAACATCATGGCGACACGACACTGGGGGCTTGAGGCACCCAGTCCTTTAAGTTTTGGTCCTGATGGGCCAACCATTCGGCAGGAGGATATTGGCCGGTTTCCAACCATTTCTTGCCCAAGACATAGGCTAAAGGGGCTTGCCACGCATCGACCGCAACCAGCCGCGTGCCTTGGTAAGACCAAATGCTGCGCCCCTGCGCACCCTCTTGGCGCTCCACCCAACGGTCTGCCGTTGTCCATAAGCCTGCAATTTGCAAACGCCCACCGTATTGGTCGGACCAAAACCAGGGCACAAAAGGCAGTGGTTCTGGTCGGGCCATCAATGCCGCAGCCACCAAGGCGGCTTGGTGGTTGGCGTTGCCTACCGACTCGATGCGGATCGATTGGTCCCGGTGTCTGGCCACATCCCCCACGGCCCAAATGGCGGGGTCTTGGGTTTGGCCTTGGGCATTGACCACAATGCCATTGCCCACCTCCAAACCACAGGCTTTGGCCAAATCGTCACGGGGTACCGCACCAATACCGGCCAGCAGCAAGTCGGCCTGAAGATCGCGCAACTCGCCTTCGGCGGTTTGGATGCGTACGCTGCTGATTTTTTGTCCTTCGCGCTGCAGCGCTACGACCTGGGCACCTTCAAACAGCTGCACCCCATGGGATTGGTGCAGCTGACGCAGCAGCTGACTGGTGGCCTGAGGTGCCACGCGCTGCAAAATGCGCGGCGCTTGCTCCACGATGCACACCGCGCACCCCAAGGCCCTGGCCGTGGCTGCCACTTCCAGACCGATGTAGCCGCCGCCGACGATGACAAGATGGCCACTGGCCAGCAACGCAGCGCGCAAGGCCTGCGCGTCCTCCGCATCGCGCAGCACATGAACACCATCGGCCAGACCCAAAGCGTCGCCGCCTGTGACTGGATCGGTCCATGGCCGAGGTGCCGCGCCAGTGGCCAAAATGAGTGCGTCATAGGCCATGACCTCGGGGGCTGATGCCGATTGCAAGTGCACACGACGGGCAGCGCGGTCAATACCGGTGACCGTGGTAGAGGCATAGCGGGTCACCCGGTTGCTCACGTACCAGGACTCGGGACGCAGGCTCATTGAAGCCATGTCCGCCCCCTCCAGCAAGGCCTTTTTAGACAAGGGCGGCCGGTGGTAAGGCAAGCCATTTTCGGCAGAAATGAGCACCAACTGCCCGGCAAAGCCTTGACTGCGCAACTGCGAGACCACGGCCGCACCGGCATGACCACCCCCGACCACCACCACCGTGGCGTCAGGTCCCAAGGCCTCCCAGGCTTGCATGTGCTGTCCTTCAGATGTAACGGATGTAGTAATCCCGCAGCGCATCACCCTCCAGGGCTGCGGTGCGTTCAATTTCGTGGCGCTTGATCCCCACATGGTTGTCCACCAAGCCTTGGCCCAGAGCCTGACTCAAGACGGTGTCAGCTTCGAGCGCATCCAGCGCACCCGACAAGGTTTCCGACACGCTTTCGGTGGCATCTTTGTTTTCCAAACAGTCACCCGTCTCGGCTGGCTGCAACGCATAGCCATTGACCACACCCAGACGCGCCGCCTGCAAGACTGCGGCGGTGTGGGTGTAGGGGTTGGCGGCGGCGTCACCCATGCGGTGCTCAATGCGTGCGCCCGAACCACTTTCTGCCGACAGACGCACCGTGACGCCCCGGTGGTCCACGGCCCAGTTTTTCCAAAAGCCAGACAGGCTGGCCGGTTGCAGGCGCTTGTATGAATTGGCGCTGGGTGCCAGCAGGCCCGCCAAGGCCTGGTGGTGGTGCATCAGCCCGGCGGTGCAGCCCAGGGTGAGCGCGTTGAACTGGCTCGCGTCATGGCCGCCCGAGATCGCGTTGTGGCCTTGACCATCACGCAGGCTGAAGTTGATGTGCACCCCGCTGCCTCCCACCGTGAGTATGGGCTTGGGCATGAAGGTCAGCACGATGCCGTGCTGGAAAGCGACTTCGCGTGCCAAGAGGCGGAACAAGAAGATGTCGTCCACCGCCTTCACGGCACGGTCGTAGGTCAGCGTGAATTCGAACTGCGGCGCGTCGTATTCGGTGTTCATGCTGTCGATGCGAAAGCCCGCTGCCGAGGCCTTTTCCCACAGGGCGTCGGTGAAGCCCCTCGGGTCGGAAAATGGGCCTGTGGAATACACATGGGCCGCAGGCGTGTCGTAGGGTTTGAGCGAGCCGTCAGGCTCGATCTGGAAGGCAAAGGCTTCGAGCTCAATGCCCACCATCGGGTCGTAACCCATGGCCTGCCAGTCGGCCACGGCGCGCTTCAAGGCACTGCGCCCGCACATGGGCAGGGGCGTGCCGTCGTTGGCTTTCAGATCGCCAATGGCCACCTGGGTGAACGGCTGCCAGCCCTGGCGGATGTCTTCGGCGGTGTAGGCCGCCTCCATGTCGGGCAGGCCTTCCATGACCATCGCGCCCGGGGCCGGGATCAGCTCTTTTTCGTAAGTGACGCCAAAGGTGCCTCGGCAAAAACGGGCACCACCGCCCTGACCGGGTTTGAGCGTGACGTATTTGCCCCGCGCAATGGCCAGGTGGTCGCAATACAGCACCCGCAGGCGTTCTTGAACATTTGACATGGTGGTTCCTTTCAGATTAAGTGCATGCGCACGGGCAAGCGTTTGATACCGGAGACAAAGTTGGATCGCAAAAAGGCGTGCTCACCCGTCTGCTCGATGCGGTCCACCCGCTTGATCAGCTCCTGCAGCAAAACGCGCAATTCCAGCCGCGCCAGCCACATGCCCAGACAGGCATGCGCACCGCCCTGCCCGAACGACAGGTGGCGGTTCACGCCCCGATTCAGGTCGACCGTGAACGGCCGGTCAAAAGCGCGCTCATCGCGGTTGCCCGAGATGAACCAGAGCAGCACCTTGTCGCCCGCCTTCACTGCCTTGCCGTGGTACTCGAAGTCCTCGGTCGCGGTGCGGCGAAAGTGCGTGGCGGGTGAGGCCCAGCGGATGAACTCGTCGGACACGCCCTCCCAGGCGGCCTCGCCCTGCACCGCCTTGAGCTGCGCCATCAGGCCAGGCTGGTTGGCCAGCGCATGCAAGGCGGCAGCGATCGAATAACGTGTGGTGTCGTTGCCCGCCGCCACCAGCAGGCAAAAGAAGTTGCGAAATTCGGTGTCGCTGATCACATTGCCCTGGGCGTCGGGCTGGGTGATCAGGTGCAGCACGCCGCTGGTGTCGCCCGCTGCGCGCTTGCGTTCCATCATCTGGGCAGCGTAGTCGAACAGGTCAGCCCCGGCGGGCGAGCGAAACGGCATGAAGCGGTAGGCCTCAGTGTCCATCTTGTCGACCACATGGGTGGTGAAATCGCTGTCGGTGTTGGCCATGAGCGCGTCGCCCTTGTCCACCAGCCAGTCCAGGTCCTCCTCGGGCAGGCCCGCGATGCGCCCGAGCATGCGCATGGGCAGCTGGCGGGCGATCTGGTGCGTGGCGTCAAACTCGCCCAGCGCCAGGGCCTGGTCGAGGATGCCCACGCAGAGTTCTCGGATCTGCTCTTCGTACAGCGCCATCATGGGCTTGGAAAAGGCCTTGGCCACCAGCATGCGGGTGCGGGTGTGCTCGGGCGGATCGGTTTCCTGAAAGGTGCGCCGCGCCATGTACTCATCGTGCGACTGGTCTTCCATGCGGATGCCTTGGGCCGAGGACAGGCGCTGGTGGTTGCGGTTGAGCTCCAGAATGTCGGCATGCCGCGTGACCGACCAAAAGCCTTTGCCATCGGCCCAGTTACACCAGGCCATAGGGTCTTCATCGCGCAGGCGCTTGAAGGTGTTGTGCGGCGTGCCGTTCACATAGCTGTCGTGGTCCGACAGGTCGGCATGGCCGTCGTCGCTAGGGTTCCAAACCGTCATAACTTTCTTTCAAAACAGGCTTCAAAAAACTGCACCATCCATTGCCCAAACAAGGGCGCATCGGCGCGATTGGCCAAACTGGCGTGGGCTTTCTCCATGGTCGGCGCATCAAGTTTGTCGGCCAAATGCGCCAAGACGGCTTGCATGAAAACCAAAGGCATTTCGGGGTGAAACTGGGTGGTCCAGATGTGCTGGCCGATGTGCATCGAGCCGATGGGGCAAAAGTCACTGCCACCCAGACACACCGAGCCTTCAGGCATGCGGGTGACTTGCTCATTGTGCGCGGCCATCAAGGTGGTGGTGGCTTGGCTGGGTTGCATCCACTCTGCCGTGGTGGTCCAGTGCGTGGGCGCAGTGCCCAAGCCCCAACCCGCGCTGTGACGCGCCACCTCGCCGCCCAAGGCTTTGGCCACCGCCTGGTGGCCAAAGCACAAGCCGATCAGGGGTTTCTGTTCGGCGTCCAACTGGCGAATGAAATCCAGCAAGGGGGCCATCCAAGGCAAGCTGGAATCATTGACCGAAGCCGGGCTTCCGGTCATGACATAGCCGTCATAGGCTTGCGAAGGAAAGACACCGTCCTTGACAGGAACCACGTCAAACTGCCAGTGGGGACGCAAGGGTTGCAGCAGCTGAACCACTTTTTGCCCATCATTGGGAAAATCCATGGCAAATGCAGACGTGTCGTCGTTGGTCAGCAAAACCGCCAAGCGCGGCGTAAATTGGGTTTTTTCAGGCATGGCCTCATGCTAAGCAAAAGGATCTCACACCAGTATCAACTTTGAGCATCAATCCACCCGGGGTTTTCACCCCCGAACAAATGAACGAGCCCATTGACACAGCTGAGATGTTGAAACAAAAAAAGAACACGATGAAAAAAGCCCGCATGCAAACGGGCTGGGTTGTTTTGAGGGGAAAAACTGGGCCTGATGCGCCTGTCCACCATGGGCAGATCCTCAGACCGGCTTGACATCACCAAAGGCCGACGATGCGCCCGGTAACTCTTCAAAATGGCTGTGCCCGTCCAGAACGATTTCGGAGTCGTTTTGAGCCAATAACCTGTGCGCCAATGCCGCTTTGTCAGACACACCGAGCTTTCGGTAAATCTCTCGCAAATGGTGGCGGGCTGTGGTGGGGGCAATGCCCAAATCACGCGCGATTTCTTTGTAACTCGCGCCTGTGGAAAACATCTGGGCGATTTCCAATTCACGGGGCGACAGGTGGCCACCAACGGTGACCAAGCGCAGGTCGATCAGCCACAAATCACCCACAGGGTGCGTGCGCATACTCAGGCGCTTGCCCCGGTAAGGCGCTCCAGCGCGAAGCTGCTTGACCATGGCATCGGGCAACAGAGGGCCCTGCCATTGGGGCCATTCGACACGCATCATCGATATGAGGTTTTGGTCGGCCACATACAACATGCCGCGGCTGTCGACCACCCCCAGGGAAGCGCTGCCTGTCGCGTTGTTGGCCCGCACACGTTCTAAATGGAGCAGCCAATTGGACGACAAGGCGGCCGTCAAATGCGGCATGAGCAATTGGGTGTAACGACGCTCAGTCTCAGAAAAGGCCGGTTTACCCTCCACCCGGTACAGGGACAAAAACGCCATGAGGTTGAGTTCGGGCAACAAGGTGACCACGCACAAGCAACTGGTGATGCCAAAGCGGGCCATCAAGGAGGCCAAGCCGGGGGAGGCGTTGAGCGACTTGCGCCCAAAGTTCACGCAAACACCGGGCTTTTCCATGACGGCCGAGACAATGGTGTCTTCTTGCTTGATCTCATCCCACAGTCCCGGGTAGAAGCTGGGCAATCGGTAGGGCAAGGACACGTGGATTTCCATCTCGCCTTGCGGGGGTTGAGAGGCCATGCCCCACCAGGCGGAGTCAAAGTCAAAACGGTTGCTGATGGTGTCCAAAGCCAGACGTTGGAAGTCTGGCATGGGTGAGTGTCGAGAGAGTTGGTACAAATCAAACAGCGTTTGCCCAAAGGTTTCTGTGTTCATCGGCAAGCGATTGGAGGTGCGAATCGCTTCATTGAACAAGGTTTAAGCCCTCTCGTCTATCAGGGAAGTTCCGAATCACAGGTGTTCGATGGCCCCAAGGCCACGTCAACGCCATTGCTTTTCTTCGGCGCAAAAGGCCATTCCCGGCAGCTCACCTTCTTGGATAAAAGCATCCACCACGTTTTTCATGATGGTGGACACCGGGTTGTCAAAATCGCGACACGGCAGCGCCTGCCCCCAAGCGATGGAACTGGGTGAAAACACGGCCCCGTTGTTCGGGGTGGTGAAATACACGATGTCACTGCGCACACTTGGGTTTTGCGTCCCGCCCATGCCCGGATGGTTGTACATGATCTCTTCTTGCACCAACGGGTAGTTGTCTGAAAACCCTTCGCTGGTGGCCAAGATGCGGGCGTGAGGGGGCGTGCCCAAGGTCAAGTCGTACCGGTCGATTTCAACCCCGGCCGCACCATGGCCTGCCAAGCCAAAGTCACCAAACACCTCCTCGGTGACGCCCTCAAAAATCCAGGACACGCTCTTGTGGTAACTGTCTGGCATGCGGCGAAACGGCACCGACTCGTCCATGCCCTCGGAAGCGAAACCCGTGCCCACCAGTTTTTGGGGTGCACGGTTTCGGTGTCGCCACAAACCGCTGCGCTCACCGGTTGTGGCCAGGTAGTGCTCGCCCGGTCTGGCCTGCCAAGCGCGCGAACCGGCTTCGAGTTTGCGCACCTCCATCACCCAAGGCATGTCCGGCTTGAAGCCCACCACCCAGTAGTAGCCATTGCCCGACAAATACAGGATGCGACCACCTTCGGCCAAGTAGTCTTCTGTCGCGTCCAACATGGGCTCGGAGTAATACTCGGCGTGGGTGCCGTTGATCACGGCTTTGTAGGGCTTGAGCGCATCGGCACCTTCATGGTGCAGGTCCTCGTCGGTCACCACTTCGTAGTCATAGCCCATTTTTTCCAGCCAGGCAATGACCGACAAATCTGCCGGAAACTGCCAAGGCCAAGCCACGCCGGGCATGCGGCACTTGGGTCGCATGTTGATGATGGGGCGCCGGCGCGAGGTGTAGCAAACACCATGACCGCTGCGGTGAGCGTCGTAAGTGGACAGGCCAAATTGGAGTCCGTTTTTGTAATAGTCAATGTCGATGGCTTGAAAAATCGGCACACAGGCAGTGATGGACTGCGCCACCGGGATTTCGAAAGTCAGCTGCGCATTGGCATAAGCCATGTAACTGGCCGTGGGCATCAACATGGCCAATGCGGCTTTGGGCTGGGCCGCCCGGACAAAAATCGGCAAGTACTCCTCGGCCATGGCACCCGCCTCGGGGTGATTGTCTTGTGCCGTGGGGCGCAAGCGGATGGCATAGACACCGCTTTTCAGATCGACCGGCACATCCAGGGTCAGGGTCGGGGCCCATTGGCAGTCGGTCATGGCGTCGTCGTGAAACTCGACGCCGCCATATTCATGGAAAGCCAAGCGGTAGCAGTCATTGCGGCCGTTCCAGTTCCAACCGGTTTGCCCCCGCACAGGGCAATTGACCCCTTGCGCGTGCAGCAAATAGGGGCCTTGGTCATAGACGGTGTCACCTATGCCATGGTCGGTATAGCCGGCACTGGTGTCCCAGTAGGCCAAAGTCAGATCGTGGTGCGAGGCTTGACCGCTGCGCAATTGGGCCATGACAGCTTCATCGGCCACCCCTTTCATGATGCCGGGACGGTCGATCTTGCCGTTGAAACACTGGGCGACAAAATCGCCGCGGCTGGGGTTGCGGTCGTGTGCGCCTGCAATCAGAAATGAGGTGCCGACCGCGGGTTTGACCCGCATGCGCGTTTGCACGTGTGAGCGGTAGTCCAGCGGCACAATTTTGGACAACAGCGAGTTGTAACGGTTGAGCACGGCTTCTTGGTGCACCGTCGCCAGTCCACTGGCGGGGTCGTAAGTGGCGGCCACAAAATACCAAATTTTGGCCATCAAGGGCACCTCAGCCACCACCGCATCGACTTGCGCGCCATCGCCCAGCCAAAACTCCAGCAGCCCTTGGGTGTTGATGCCCAAAGCAAAACCCGATTGGCGGTCAATGTCCCAATTGCCCAAGATCACCTGACGCCCCACTTGGGGAATGGTGGCATAGACGAAGGCGTGCAAGGTCATGGCGCCCGTTGAGTTCAGTCGGCCCTGCGGGTCATCGACACGCAAAAAATTGCCCGCCTGAATGTACTGGCGCGTCACGGGCCAGGCCTGGTTGATGGGTGAATCGATTTCTTGCTCGATGAAGCCCGGGCCTTCAGGGTTTTCATCACCGTGGATGAGTTTGACCAACTGGGCTTGAACCTGGTTCACGCCTTCGGCGCTGATGTGTGCTGTGACGCTGTGGCCTGCTTTGACAGAGAGTTGGTCGGTGTAACCGTGGATGCGAATTTGCGCCATGGAAATGCTTTCGAAAAAAGGATCAGGATTCAAGCAGGTCTTGACAACGTTTGAGAAAGACCGCGTGGTAGGCCTCGTCAACGCTGCCATAGGTTTTGTCATCCACCATGCGGGGCGGCACGCCCCGCACACCCGAGATGGCAATGATCTTGTAGCGTTGAAAAGGCACCTCGGCCAACAGCGCGTACTTGTCTTCCAAACCGGCCACCCGGAAGTAGTTGAGCAAGCGCATCAGAGCGTCGCTGTGTTGGCCCCGGGGGCACAAGCGGTGCTCTTCCAAAACCTCAGGCGTCACCAAGGGTTTGAGGGCATCGCGAGTGCGCTTGTCAAAGCGCCGATGGGCGATGTCGTTTTTGTCAAGAATGTCCACGGCTTCTTCAGGCATCACTTCTCCTCCATGTTCAGAACGGCTGGCACGGGCCTGGCTGCGAATGCGGTCGCGCCAGGCTTCAAATTGGGCTTTCATGCCAAACAGGCCATTGCGTGTGAACAACACTGTGCTCAGCATCAACAGGCCAATCAAGGCCAGGCGCATGGGCCCCAGATCCACAAAAAGTTTGTCAATGCCCACCACCAGCAAAGTGCCCACCACAGCCCCTTGGGCAGTGCCCAAGCCTCCGATCACGATCATGGCCAAGAGCAGCAAGAGGTTGTCCATGCCAAACAAAGAAGGCGACGCCCCTTTGAAATGGCTGGCGTAAAAACCGCCAATCAAGCCCAACGCGGTCGACGAGATCAAAAACACCTCAATGCGCGCGCGCAAAAAGTCAATGCCAATGGCCTGGGCAAAGGCCTCTTGCTTCTCGGGCGCGGCACGCAGCAAGCGCCCCAGGCGTTGGCCATTGACGACCCGATACAACAACAAGGCCAGCAGCATCACCGCAAAGCAAGCGTAGTAATTGAGCATCAATTCGCCCATTTCACTGAAGCTGTCGGGCACATAAGAGTCGGCACCGTACAAGCCCCCAGTGGCTGAACCCAGGGCTTTGGATTGCACCACCGAGACCCGGCACAACTCCACCAGCCCCAAGGTGAGCAAGGCGTAGTAAAAGCCTTCCAGGCGGGTGGCGGGGATGGCAATGACCACGCCGGCCAGCAAGCCCACCACACCCCCTACGCCAATCATGCCCCACCAGGGCAAACCGAAGGTGATGGACAACCAGGCCCCGGCGTAGGCCGCAGACCCGACCACGGCCAAGGTGGCCAAGGAGAAGATGCCCGCCGTGCCGATGATCAAGGTCCACACGATGTTGATGGCGGCATACAACAAAAAAATCGCTGCCGCCGACAGCAAGCTGTTGCTGTCCAGCCCTATGCCCGCCAGCGGCGGGATGATGGCCAAAGCCAACAAACCCAAAGCCCACCAAATGGGTTCTTTGTGGACGAATTTTTTTTCACGCGCCAAGGTTTTGGGGTTGTACACACCTTCGAGCTGCAACACCGTGCGCCGGGTAAAGGGGTAACGCAGGCGTGACCAGACTTTGGCACCATGCCCCCCCAGCACAGGCCACCACCGACGGCGGCCCACCAAATACATCACGGGTGGAGATTTTGATTGATTCACTGTGGACTCCATATCGGTCATTCACGCGTTTGGTCCAACATGCCTGCAATGCCCCGCGGCCTGACGATGAGGACTGCAATCACGAACATAAATTGGGTCATGAGCACATACTGCCCCCCCAGCAATGCACCGGTGAAGGCCTCCAGGGTGCCCATCAAGGCGGCCGCCAGCAATGCCCCTGGGATGCTGCCCAGGCCACCACACAAAGCCACAATCAAACCCTTGATCAGCGGTGTGGTGCCCGAAAACGGGCTGACAAAATAAGTTTGAGACAGCAATACGGCGGCCAGGCCTGCCAAGGCCCCGGTCACGGCCATCACCGCCATGGCGGTGCTGCGCACACCAATGCCCACCAAAGAGGCACCTTCAGGGTTTTGCATCATGGCGCGGATCTCCAAGCCGGTGCGGCTGCGCTTCATCCACACCAAAGTGGCCAGCATCAAGACCAAAGACACCACAATGGCCCCCAACTTGTCGGGCAACAGCTTCATGCCCAAAACCGAGATCACTTCGCTGCCAAACAAAGGCGGCAGGCTTTTGGCGCTGGGTCCAAACAGCCACAGCATGGCTTGAGTGCCCAAGAGGCTGAGCGCCAATGTGGCAATCAGACTGCGCACCACAAAGTTAGGTTTGTCATGCAAAGGAATAAAGGCCACCGCACTGATGAACATGCCACACAACATGCCACTGCCCATGCCCGCCAGCAAGACGACTGCGCCATGCTCGCTCAGGTGCGTGGCGGCCAACACCGCGCCGTAACCGGCCACGGTGAAGGTCAGGCCATGGGCCATGTTGAGCATGCCCAGACTCGACCAAATGATGGACACGCCGACCGCCAACAACCCATAAATGGAGGCCAGGGTCAGCGCCGACAGCAACACAAACGACAACTCAAAATCAGCCATCAGGCACTCCCTTTCAGTTGGCCCGCGTGCATGCCCAGGATCCGGTTGCAACGGCCTTCAAGCAAGGACATGTTTTGTTCTGCAATGACCATGGCACCACCCCGCAAATCCACCCGCATCAACGCGTCCATCACCCCCCGACTGATTTTGGGAGCCAAGCCCAAAGAAGGCTCATCGACCAGGTAAAGCACAGCATCGACCATCAGTCCACGCGCCAGCGACACCATGCGACGCTCGCCCCCGGATAGCTTGCCCACAGGGGCGTCCAACAACTTGGACAAAGGCGGGAAAATTTTCAAAACAGCATCGCGCCTTTGCATCCGCTCACGCCAGGCCTGCCGTGTGTAGGCCCCGCAATCGAGGTGCTGGGCCACACTCAGCCCCGGAAAAATCGCATCGCCTTGCGGCATGTGGGCCAGGCCCAAACGCACAATGCGGTGGGTGTTGCGGCCAGCGCCTTGGCTGCGGGTGCCGCCTATTTCATGGCCGCTCAACTGGATCGAGCCCCTTTGCCAATCGGTCAGGCCTGAGATGGCACGGAACAATGTGGACTTGCCGTGGCCATTGAGCCCCACCAAACCAATGCGCTCTCCGGCATGGACGGTGAAATCCAAATCGTGCAAAACCGTCAGCGGTCCATACCCGGCAGACAAGCGCGTGACCCTCAAGACTTCGGTACTCGGAGCGGTCATGCGGCCTCCTGCGCTGTCTCAAAATATGCAGCCCTCACCCTCGGGTGGTCAAACACCCGGTGAGGTTTGTCTTCGGCAATCAGCTCCCCGCCATCGAGCACGACCACCCTTTGCGCGATGGCCGTCATGAGCTCCAAACGGTGCTCAACCAAAATGATGCCCACGCCCATTTGCTGCGCCAAGTAGCGCAAGATGCTGTCTATCTCGTCCACCTCCGCGCCCAGCAAACCGGCCGCAGGTTCGTCCATCAACAAGACCTTGGGCTTGCGCATCAGCAAGCACGCCAACAGCAACTTGCGGCGGTTCAGTGTTTCAAGTGAACCTGCCATTTGCGCCGGGTTGACCGCGAGCCCCACTTGGTCGCAAGCCCATTGCGCATGGTGCGAGGTGAGGTAAGGCGTGAAGGCTTGACGTGCAGCCTTGAGCACCTGGTCAACGCTCAACTGCTCAGGCACTACTGGCGACTGGTAGGTCCGTGCCAGGCCACAACGGGCGCGTTGGTGCAAGGGCATGGCGGTCACATCTTGGCCTTCGAAGAGCACGCGGCCCTGGGTGGGTTTTGTGCGCCCCGACAAAATCTCAAGCAAAGTGGTTTTGCCAGCGCCATTGGGGCCGACGATCCCCAGCACCTCACCAGCGTGGACACCCAAAGAAATGCCCTGCAAGACCGGGCGTGCACCAAAGTGCATGTGGATGTTGTCACAAGAAAAAAGCATGGCCAATCCCAATCGGGGGTGGTGAATGAATCAAATCAACACCACAAGCCGCGCCAAAACGACGGCTTGTGGGCACGCGGTCTGGATGTTTATTTGGCCATCCAGGGTGCGGGCTTGAACGTGGCCTCTTTCAAGACGTTGGGTGAAATGATTTGGTGTTGGCCGTTTTGCACCTGCACAAAAAGGTGGGCCATGCCTTGCTCAATGTTTTTCACTTCCAGTGGGTAGTGCTTGGGCGCTTGCTGGGGGTTGTTGAAGCTGTAAAAGCCATTCACACCCCGGTAGCTCAGTTTGCGCAAACCTGCATTGACCTCGTCAAATTTTTCCGGATCGGCTGTTTTCCAGTTCTGGGCCAAAATTTTGACGGTGTCATAACCACCGCCGGTGTAGACCAAGCCCATCACCCCCCCTGAAGCCAAGTATTCCTTTCGGTAAGCATCTCGGAAGGCCTGGCCTTGCTTGTCGGCGTAAGCGCCATACACCGTGCCCCACACAAAGCCCTCTGCAGCTTTGCCCGCCAAATTCAGGAATTCAGGCTGCGATGGGCCGTATTGCAAATAAACCAAGGCGCCGGGCAAAGGGTTGGCAGCAAACTGCTTGGCAAATGCGGCCAATTCTGCGGCCACCCAATGGTTGACCATCACCACGCCTGCACCGGTTTTGCGGATGTCTTGCAGCACCGGACCCCAGTCTTGGACGGGAAACTGGATGTCGGTGACTTTGGCCAACTCAAACTTGCTGGATTTGAGCGCAGCCTCAGTCGCTTTGGAGATGGTTTGGGTGTAAGCAATTTGCTCGCGGATGATGTGGACCTTGTTGTTGATCGGCTTCCACGCACCACTGGCTTGCAGTTGCTCCAAAAAGGCCGGAAAGCCCGCACCGTAGAAGGTCTCAGGCGGGTCAATCTGGAAAATGTGACTGAATTTGCTCGGGTTGGCTTTGACCAAATCGAGCGATGCTTCCTGTGTGTTGCCGTGCAAATACGGTGCCTTGTAACGCGCCACCGCTTCCATGGCAGGCGTTGGAATCAGGACAAAGGGCGAGGCGATCGCATGGACCTTGGCATCGACCATTTTGCGGAACGTGGCCTGCGTGCCTTCGGGTGTCATGATGTCAATGTCAAACACCTTCAGTTCAATTTTTCGCCCATTCACGCCCCCAGCGGCGTTGATTTCTTTGGCAGCGAGCTTGGCACCATTGAGGTAATCAGCGTGGTCGGCGACACCCGCAGGGCCGCTTTGCGCAATAGGCAATCCAATGACAATGGGCTTGGCCTGTGCCCATGCACCAGCCGCGCTGGCCAAAGCCGCTGCGGCGATGAAGGACAAGCCGAGGCTTCGGCGGTTCAATGCTGGACGTTGGTTTTTCATGGTCTTCCTCTTTGTGGTTGAACTGGCCATGCAAAGCTGCAGGCTGCGTCGAACTTTAAGCAGCTGCGTATCGCTTTCCTATCCAACACATGAACGACCCCGGGTCTGTACCAATCGTTCAAATGCACCAGTGGTAAACCCTGATCCACCCAGGTTTTCACTCTCGAGATGTGCAGCAGAACCACCAGGAGATGGATGAATACGCCCAAGCGCAACAAGACTGGGCACTGCAGCGTGAACAACTGGCCAGTTCCAAGTGCGCATCCATCAAGCCAATTTGCCTGATGTGATGCTGCAACAAATTGGGGCACGCATTCACCCTGGGTATTCACGCCGCCAGAACCTGATGGACTGCCATCTGGTGCTCAGCAGCCATTCCATATTGGCCAGTGGCCACGACATGAATGCATGTTGGGTCTTTTTTTGATTGATCGAAAATGAACTCATTCAAAGTACCTTGCACCCGTGACAAGCGATCAATCAGCGCTCACATGAAAATCTGTCATAATTTATCAGCTGGGAATTCTCATCAGGGAATATCGCCTAGCTCACTGAAAGACCAGCCCCAACCCCGGGCCCTTTTCTCTTCTGAATATTTCCACCCGGTTATCTGAAAACGCATCCATAACGGATCGTTTGGACACAGGCCAAATCCCATGCATTTGAATGAACTCAAGGCACTTCATGTGTCCGAACTCCTGAAGCAAGCCGACACGCTCGAAATCGAGAACACCGGTCGCATGCGCAAACAGGAGCTGATGTTTGCCATCATCAAAAAACGCGCCAAAGCGGGCGAACAGGTCTTTGCCGACGGCGTGCTGGAAATCCTGCCCGACGGTTTTGGCTTCCTGCGCAGCCCTGACTCCAGCTACACGGCCAGCACCGACGACATCTACATCAGCCCCAGCCAGGTGCGGCGCTTTAACCTGCACACCGGCGACATGATCGAAGGCGAAGTGCGCATCCCCAAAGACGGCGAGCGCTACTTTGCCCTGACCAAGCTCGACAAGGTCAACGACGACCTGCCCGAGAACAACAAACACAAAGTCATGTTCGAGAACCTGACACCGCTGTTCCCCAAAGAGCAGATGCGTCTGGAGCGTGACATCAAGGGCGAGGAAAACATCACCGCTCGCGTGATCGACATCATCGCCCCGCTCGGCCGCGGACAGCGCGCCCTGATCGTCGCCCAGCCCAAGTCGGGCAAGACGGTGATGATGCAGCAGATCGCGCATGCCATCACGGCCAATTACCCCGATGTGCACCTGATGGTCTTGCTGGTCGATGAGCGCCCCGAAGAAGTGACCGAAATGCAGCGCAATGTGCGTGGCGAAGTGATTTCATCCACCTTTGACGAACCCGCTTCGCGCCACGTGCACGTGGCCGAAATGGTGATCGAACGCGCCAAGCGCCTGGTCGAGCTGAAAAAAGACGTGGTGATCCTGCTGGACTCGATCACCCGCCTGGCCCGTGCCTACAACAACGTGGTGCCCTCGTCGGGCAAAGTACTCTCAGGCGGTGTGGATGCCAACGCCCTGCAGCGCCCCAAGCGCTTCTTTGGCGCAGCCCGCAATGTGGAAGAAGGCGGCAGCCTGACCATCATTGCCACGGCCCTGGTCGACACCGGCAGCCGCATGGACGAGGTGATCTTTGAAGAATTCAAGGGCACCGGCAACTGCGAAATTCACCTGGAGCGCCGCCTGTACGAAAAGCGTGTGTTCCCAGCCATCAACTTGAACCGCAGCGGCACCCGCCGGGAAGAGTTGCTGCTGCAGCCCGAAGTGCTGCAAAAAACCCGCATCCTGCGTCAGTTCATGTACAACATGGACGAAATCGAGGCGATGGAGATGGTCTTGAAGAGCATGAAAGCGACCAAGAACAACTCCGAGTTCTTTGACATGATGCGACGGGGCGGTTGATACCCTATAATCGACAGGTTTTGCGGAAAGTGCTCTCAGATAGGCTGCAGAGTGGCTACCGTAGCGAAATAAAAGGATTTCCCCATGAAAGACGGCATTCACCCCAACTACCGTGAAGTTTGCTTCCAAGACATGTCCAATGGTTTCAAGTTCGTGACACGTTCATGCGCCAACACCAAAGAGATGATCAAAATGGAAGACGGCCGCGAGTTGCCTTGGTACAAGCTGGACACGACCAGTGAGTCGCACCCCTTCTACACCGGCACGCAAAAGTCGGTGGACAACATGGGTGGCCGCGTGGAGAAATTCCGCAACCGCTTCGGCAAGATTTCCACTGCCAAGTAATTGGTGGTTGGCAGACGCCAAAGGGCAGCCCGGGCAACCGGCCTGCCCTTTTTCTATGCTTGCGGGTCAGCCAGAATCACTGTGAACAGGATCGGTGCTGCATCACCAACACCTGTATGTACCCTGAGCAAGCCGCCTCGCACCGAACCTGCTATCTTCTGACGTCGTGAACCACCCCACCCCTGCCATCGTTTCTCAACACGCAGTCCGTCGACTGCCACGCTGGGCGCTCTTTTTACTTTGCGCAGCTTATGTGTTGCCCGGCTTCTGGGGACGGGGGCCTTGGAAATCTCAAGATATAGAAGCCTTGGGATACATGCTGATGCTGGCTCAACCAACCCCCGGAGACATCGTCAGTTGGCTCAAACCCACCTTGCTGGGCCAAGTGGATGACAACCTGGCATTGCTGACCCACTGGCTGGGTGCCCTGGCCATCAAATTGGCACCTACAGGCTGGGAGGCAGCCTTTGCCCGAGCGCCCTTTGTGACCATGCTGGCACTCACACTGGTCGCCACTTGGTACAGCGTTTACGCCCTGGCTCGCCACCCGGCAGCGCAGCCTGTGGCCTTTGCGTTTGGCGGCGAAGCCAAACCCGCCGACTATGCCCGCGCCCTGGCTGACGGGGGCTTGCTGGCCTTGTTGGCGTGCCTGGGTTTAGCCCACCGTTCTCATGAAACCACGCCATTTTTGATGCAACTGAGCTTTGGTGCTGGCTTATTTTTTGGCTTGACTCACCTGGGGCGCAAACGTTGGCATGGCAGACTGGCGATTGCCGCCAGCATGTTGGGCCTGACCTTGTCTGGCGCGCCCAGCATGGCCTTGATGCTGGGTGTCGGCGGCGCGGTGATCAGCACCGCCATGCCTGCCGATCCGACACACAGGCGGCTGAGCATGCTCGATCTGGGGCTGCTGGCACTGATTGGCTTGCTGTGCATTACCACGGCTGGGGCTTTGGACCTTTGGCGCTGGCGCATCGCGCCCCATGCCTTGCTGAATGTTCACGACATGGCCCAATTGATGGCATGGTTCACCTGGCCTGCTTGGCCTTTGGCCATCTGGTCTTTGTGGCGCTGGCGGGGCCAACTCTCGCAAATATGGTTGCACCCGCATCTGGCCTTGCCACTGTGGTTTGTCATCGTCACCTTTGGAACGAGTTGGTTCACAGGTATTTCTGATCGTGTCCTGCTGGTGGCACTGCCCGCCATTGCCACCTTGGCAGCGTTTGCCTTACCCACACTCAAACGCAGTCTGAGTGCCTTGATCGACTGGTTCACCTTACTTTTTTTCAGCATCTGTGCCTTGACCATCTGGGTGGTTTGGGTGGCCATGCAAACCGGTTTCCCGGCCCAACCAGCGGCAAACGTGAAGCGCCTGGCGCCTGAGTTTGTGCCGGAATTTTCTGCGACCGCCTTCACGCTCGCCCTGCTCGCCACGCTGGCTTGGGCGGGTCTGGTCAAGTGGCGCACCGGCGCGCACCGATCGGCCATCTGGAAAAGCCTGGTCCTGCCCGCCAGCGGTGCGGTGTTGTGCTGGTTGTTGCTGACCACCTTGTGGCTACCCTTGCTGGACTATGCCCGCAGCTACGCGCCTTTCATGAAAAAAGTCGTCGACGTCACGGGCCCCAGCCCCTGCTATCAATACGCGGGCATCACCAAACCTCAGGGGGCGGGCTTGATTTATCACGCCAAAGTCACTCTCAAACCCTTGGAAAAACCCCTGCCTGACTGCGCCTGGCTGATCGTGGACCAGCAAAACCTGCCCCTGCTGTCGCAGCGCATCGAATCTTTGGGCTGGACAGAACAGACCCGCATCACGCGACCGACCGACCGATTTGAGAATTTTGTGATCTTTGGCCCTGTACCGGCCCCACCCACAGTCCCAACATCGCGCTGACCGATGTCCGAGTTGCGCACCATCGCCCGCCACGCGGGCACTGTGTTGATCGGGCAACTGGCCGTCATGTCCTTTGGTGTGGCCGACACACTGATCGCAGGTCGCTACAGCCCCCATGCCCTGGCCATCTTGTCACTGGCCTCGTCGATCTACATCAGCATTTATGTGGCCCTCAACGGCATGCTGCAAGCCCTGCTGCCCGTCTGGGCCGAACTGCATGGTGCCGGGCGTCCGGCCGAAATTGGCAGATCCTTTCGGCAAGCGCTGTACATCTGTGCAGGTGCCACAGCCTTGGGTTTTTGCGGCCTGTGGTTCCCTGACCCCTGGCTGTCGTTGACCGATGTGCCAGCCCATCTGTGGCCGGACATACGCGCCTATTTGCGCATTCTGGCCGTGGCGCTGGTGCCGTCGCAGCTGTTTCGCATGTATGGCACCCTCAACCAGAGCCTGGGCTACCCACGTCTAGTCACATGGCTGCAAGCAGGCGCATTGTTTGTCAAGGTGCCCTTGTCTTATGGCCTGACTTTTGGCGCTGCGGGCTTGCCAGGCTTGGGCGTGGTGGGCTGCGCCTGGGCCACACTGATCGTCAACACCTTGATGATGCTCACCGGGCTTTGGATGCTGCGCACACAGGACATTTACACCCCCTACCGGTTCTGGCGTCGCCTTGAAAAACCACACTTACTCACCTTGCGGCGCTTTTTGCAACTGGGTGTGCCTGCAGGCCTGTCCATCATGGTGGAAATCACCTCCTTCACCCTGATGGCACTGTTCATCGCACGACTGGGTGCAGTGGCTTCGGCCAGTCACCAAATTGCTGCCACGGTGGCATCCGTGCTGTACATGGTTCCGCTGGCTCTTGGCATTGCCAGCAGCTCCCGCACCGGTTATTGGCTGGGCGCAAATCAACCGGGCAAAGCCCGGCATGCCGCCGGGCTGGGCATGGGCATGGCGGTGGCGGCAGCCTTGCTGTGTGCAGGACTGCTGTTCCTGGGCCGCGAAAGTCTGGCCCAGGTGTTCACCAACACCCCCGAAGTGGCACAAGCAGCCAGCCTCTGGCTGGTCTGGGTGGCGATCTATCACCTCGCCGATGCCGTGCAAGCCGTCTGCGCTTTTTTGTTGCGCTGCTACCGGATTACCCTGGCACCCCTGCTCATCTACACCACCTTGCTGTGGGGCGGCGGGTTATATGGCGGTTACCAACTGGCCTACTCGGGTTTGGCCTGGGCCTCGTTGGAGGCGCGTCCCAGCGTAGACAGCTTCTGGATCACCAGCACAGCAGCCCTGGTGGTCGTGTCGGCTCTCTTTGTCTGGCTGGTCTGGCGAGCCACCCGGGCACCTCACACGCTGCCCAGCCACTGAGCCATCGACACGGCCTCATGTCACGCAAGCAGTTGACACGCGCATGACGTTCAACGGCGCACTTCTCGGTTAAGGTAACAGCCTCTTTCATTCACCCTGAATGCCTTTTCATGATCCTCGAACTTGCCGACATCCGCATCCACCCAGGTCAACAAGCCGCCTTTGAACAAGCCATCGAACGCGGACTTAAGACCGTGGCCAGCCAGGCCAAGGGCTTTCGTGGCGCCAAAGTCAACCGCTGCATCGAAACGCCCGAACGTTTTGTGCTGCAAATTTTCTGGGATACCCTGGAAGACCACACCGTGGGCTTTCGCGAATCGGACCTGTTCAAGCAATGGCGCGCCATCGTGGGGCCGTTTTTTGCAGGCCCACCCCAGGTTGAACACTTCGAATTGACTTACCAGTCGGCATGAATTGAACATTACAAAGTCGGCAGATTGAAAAGAAGTCGGACTCTTCGAGTACCGACCTACAAGAAAGCTTGTGCTGCCAGGTAGGTCGGCGGTCGAAGACCTCGACACTTTTGCGTCAATCGTCTTATCAGGGCCACGAGAAGACGGTGAAGATTCAACGTCGGACTCTTCGAGTGCCGACCTACAAGAAGGCAGATGCGGCCACGTAGGTCGGCGGTCGAAGACCCCGACACTTTTGCATCAATCGCCTTATCAGGGCCAAGCGAAGCCGGTGATCATTCAACGTCGGACTCTTCGAGTAGCGACCTACAAGAAAACTTATGCGGCTTCATGGCCTTGCACCAGGCGGGCCAGCAAATCCACGAACCGGGCCTGCTCATCGGGCGACAGGGGTGACAGTATCTGGACCTGCACCAGGGCCACAGCCTGTTGCATGCCGTGCAGCGCCTGCTCGCCTTCGGAGGTCACAACGAGCAACTTGCGACGGCGATCTGCAGCATCTGGCTGCCTGCGCAGCCAACCCTTGGCTTCCAGACGACCGATGACCGATCCTGATGTGGCGGCATCAAAAGCCACGCGCTTGGCCAAGGAAATCTGGTCGATTCCCGGCGCATCCAGCACTGCACTCAAAATCGCAAATTGCACCGGCGTGACATCTGCCAACGCCAGATGCTCGGAAAAAAAAGCCACAGCAATTTGATGCGCGCGGCGAATCAAATGCCCAGGGGCTGCAGCTACATCAAGGCGCGTTGTCATCGCTGTTCACTCTCTGTTCAAACCAAGGGTTTTCACGGATCAACAAAGCAGACCCGAAACCAGCCAAGAGTGTAATGAATGGAAATTCTGGGCTTAATATCTGAGCTTCATCCTCTGAAAGTCGGCCATGAGTTTTGTGTTCCCACCCACGCCTGTTGTATGCGTCCCCGTTGTGGGCCAGCCAGATCGTTTTCCGGTTCACCGAATTTATTGCGTGGGCCGCAACTATGAAGAACACGCCAAGGAAATGGGCTTCACCGGCCGCGAAGCCCCTTTCTTTTTTCTCAAACCTGCAGACACGCTGGTGGTGGTGGATGCTGGGCAAACCGGTCAAATGCCCTACCCCAGCCTGACAGGCAACCTACACCATGAAATTGAGCTGGTGGTGGCCATTGGCCAAGGTGGGCGCAACATTTCGGCGGTCGATGCGGCCAAGCACATCTACGGCTACGCCGTGGGCTTGGACATGACCCGCAGAGACCTGCAAAACGAGATGAAAAAACAAGGCCGCCCTTGGTGCATTGGCAAAGCCTTTGACCATTCGGCCCCCATCGGCCCCATCACCCCCATCGCCCAGGCCGGTGATGTGAACAACGCCGAGATCAGCCTTCAGGTCAACGGGGCCGATCGCCAGCGCAGCAATGTGGCCAAACTGATTTGGAACGTGGCTGAAACCATTGAACACCTGTCGGCTGCGTGGGAACTGCAGCCCGGTGACCTGATTTACACCGGCACACCAGAAGGCGTGGCCGCCGTGGTGGCAGGCGATGTGCTGGTGGGCCAAGTGGCGGGATTGGGCAGCTTGCAAATAAAAATTTCCTGACCTGCACGAATGGCAAAACGCCGTATGACGGATCAAAAAAGCACTTTTTTTCAATTAACAAACGTGAACATCGCCCCAGAACAAAGGGTTAACCCGCAAAAACGCCGGTCCAGGTTGCAACATAAATCATATACATTGCAGCTCTGAGGGCTTTAGGGTTCCCCAAGCAAAGCTCCACTTGAGCCATTTTTTCATTAACCGACCGATCGGTTGGTTTATCATTTCGTTTTTCAACCCACGATGGAGACAAGTCGATGAAGAAGTTCTTGCAACAAACGGCCTTGGCCGCAGGCCTGATGGCCGTTGGTTTTGGCGCTCACGCCCAGACCATCACACTCAAAGTTCACCACTTTTTGAGCCCTCAAACCATCCAGCACACCACCATGCTGGCCGAATGGTGCAAGAACATTGCCCGTGACTCCAAAGACCGCCTGAAGTGCGAAATTTTCCCGGCCATGCAACTGGGCGGCACACCTGTTCAGCTGTATGAACAAGCCCGTGACGGGGTGGTCGATGTGGCTTGGACTTTGCAGGCTTTCACCCCAAAATTGGCCAAACTCGAAGTGTTTGAATTGCCCTTCATGATGACCAATGCTGAAGCCACCAGCCGCGCCGCTTGGGATTACGCTCAAAAGTATGCCCAGGATGACTTCAAAGACGTCAAAATGTTGGCCGTTCACGTGCACGGCCCAGGCAACATTTACACCAAGAACAAAGCCGTGACCACCATGGCCGACTTGAAGGGCCTGAAAGTGCGCGCCCCGACACGCCAAGTCAACAAGATGGTCGCGATGATGGGTGCCACGCCTGTGGCCATGCCTGTGCCCCAAGTCCCCGAAGCCTTGTCCAAAGGCGTGATCGACGGTGCCGTGATCCCTTACGAAGTTGCGCCTAGCCTGAAGGTCAACGAATTGACCAACTTCACCGCCGAAACCGACCGCAGCTACAACGCCCTGTACACCACGGTGTTTGTGGTGCCCATGAACAAAGCCAAATACGACTCGCTGCCTGCAGACCTGAAGGCTGTGATCGACAAAAACTCTGGCCGCGAGTTCTCAGCTTTCTTGGGCAAAACCCAAGCGGGTCACGACGCTGTTGGCAAGAAAGTCTTTGAAGCCTCTGCCAACCAGAAAATCAGCATCATTCCGAAAGCTGAGCTGGAAAAGTGGAAAAAAGCCACCGACTCTCTGGACGATGCTTGGGTGACCGAGATGACCGGCAAAGGCATGGACGGCAAAGGCATGCTGCAATCGGCTACAGACTTGATCAAGCAGTACACCAAATAATCTGTTTTTCCTAAGTCCACAAGAGCAGGGCCATCCCTGCTCTTGGTTTTTGACAGAAGCCTTAATTTGACCGCGCCTTGCGGCCGCCACCGCGACTGCCAGCACTTTTTCCACATTTCCGCAACGCGGACCTTTAACCATGTTTTCAAACTTACTAGAGCCGATCGCCCGACTCTGCAGCATCTTGGGCGGACTGGTCATGACCGGCTTGATGCTCATGACCTGCTACAGCCTGATTGGCCGCAATTTTTTTGACTCTGCCTTGATTGGTGACTTCGAGTTGACCGGCGTGGGCGCGGGCGCAGCCATTGCGCTTTTCATGCCCTTGTGCCAACTCAAACGTGAAAACATCATCGTGGACTTTTTCACCGCTAAATGCAGCGAAGGCATGGTCAACAGGCTTGACCGCATGGGCGATGTCCTGATGACCCTGATTTTTGGTTTGCTGTCCTGGCGCTGTGGCGCTGCCGCCATCAATGCCAAAGAAACCATGGGTGCCTCCATGCTGCTGGGCTTTCCTGACTGGATTGTCTTCACCAGCATGTGCATTCCATTTGGCATCACGGCACTGATTGCGCTCATGCAAGCGCGCTCCCAAATTGACCACAACGAGGAAGCCACAGCATGACCCCCATTCAATTGGCCTTGATGATTTTCGGCATCATGCTGCTGCTCATGGTGGTGCGTGTGCCCATCGCGGGAGCGATGTTCCTGGCAGGCACTGCGGGGTTCATCTTGCAGACCGGCATTCAGCCCTTTTTGAATTTCTTGAACAACCTGGCTTTCGCCCGATTGGCCAACTACGACCTGTCGGTGATTCCCCTGTTCATCTTGATGGGCCACTTCGCCACGCAAGGCGGCATCAGCAAAGCGCTGTTCCAGTTTGCGGCTGCGGTCATGGGCCGATTCAAAGGTGGTTTGGCCATGGGCGCGGTGTTGGCTTGCGGCGCATTCGGAGCCATCTGTGGTTCATCAGTGGCCACCGCAGCCACCATCACGGGCGTGGCATTGCCTGAAATGAAGCGCCATGGTTACTCTGGCCGCTTGGCCACAGGGACATTGGCTGCAGGTGGCACCTTGGGCATCTTGATTCCGCCCTCGGTCCCCCTGGTCATCTACGCCATCTTGACCGAGCAAAACATCGCCAAGCTCTTTGCCGCTGCGATGATGCCGGGCATCATCGCCATGGTCGGTTACATGATCGCCATCGCCATTTATGTGCGCTTGGTACCTGGTCAAGCCCCCGATCAGGAAGAACGTGAACGTCTGACTTTTGAGTCACTCAAAGGCATCTTGCCAATTGCCACCATTTTTGTGATTGTCTTTGGCGGCATTTACGCAGGCTTTTTCACGCCCACCGAGGGTGCTGCTGTGGGCGCAGCCTCCACATTCTTGGCGGCTTTGCTCAAGCAAGAATTGACCTGGAAAAAGTTCATCCAGTGCTTCCATTCCACGGCGATCAGCTCGGCCATGATCTTTTTGATCTTCATGGGTGCTGATGTGATGAACGCCGCCTTGGCGCGCACCCAAGTGCCCGCACAATTGGCCGAAATGGTGGTGGCCATGAACTTTGCCCCGCTGATGGTGGTGGCGGGCATCTTGCTGCTCTATGTGGTGCTGGGCGCGGTGATGGACGAGTTGTCCATGCTGCTTTTGACCATCCCGATCTTCTTCCCCATCATCATGAAGCTCGATTTCGGCATGACGCCCGAGTACACCGCCATCTGGTTTGGCATCATGGTGCTGATGACGGTGGGCTTTGGCATGTTGGCACCACCCGTGGGGCTGAATGTCTATGTGGTCAATGGCATGGCCAAGGATGTGCCGCTGAGCGAAAGCTACAAGGGCATCATGCCCTTCCTGATCAGCGACACCATCCGCACCCTGCTGCTGCTGTTCTTCCCAGGTATTTCATTGTTTTTGATCAAGTACCTCACTTGATCGCTCAATGAAACAAACAAGCCCCCAGAGCCTCATGCCTGGGGGCTTTTTTATGGCGGACTGGTTAGACTCTCAGGACCCCTTAGCCCACCGTACTCATTCAAAGCCTCTTCATGATGTTTGACCGCACCATCCGACATTGCCGCCAATGTGGCGCTTTGGTAGCTCGCCGCCTGCCAGACGACGGCGACACCAAAGAACGCGCCATCTGCACTGTCTGCAACACCGTTCACTACGAAAACCCCCTGAACGTGGTGGGCACGGTGCCGCACTGGGGCGAGCAGGTGCTGCTGTGCAAACGCAACATCGAACCGCGCAAAGGCAAATGGACCTTGCCTGCAGGCTTCATGGAACTGGGCGAGTCCACATCAGAGGGTGCAGCCCGCGAGACCACCGAAGAGGCCGGTGCGCAATTCATCATGGAAGACCTGTTCACGGTGATGAGCGTGCCGCGTGTCGGCCAGGTGCATCTGTATTACCGCGCACGCCTGACCAGCGACGTGTTCGACCCCGGGCACGAAACCATGGAAGCACGCCTGTTCAAAGAGGATGAAATTCCCTGGGACGAGCTGGCCTTTCGCACCGTCAAGGAAACGCTGGAGCATTACTTTGCCGACCGGCGTGCAGGCCACTTCAGCACACACGCATTCGACATCGCTTAAATAAATGAGTGCCCCTTGCTCAAAGTGGACATAGGCCTTCGATAATGCAAGGGTATTTCCCTCATCGATCTCTGCAAAGGCCTCTCATGATCAAGTCCATCACCGCTCTTGTGGCCAGCTTTCTGGCCGCCGCCTCCATGGCCCAGACCGCTGCCACGGCCCCCGCGCCAGCTGCTGCCCCAGCCGTGACCGCCAACCCGGCTGTGACCCCCACACCTGCCCCAGCTGCCACCCCCAAAGCCGAAGCACCTGCCAAGAAAAAAGCAGCCAAGAAAACCGCCAAGAAAAGCAAAAAGTCCAAAAAGAAGAACAAGGCCTGAGTCCATCGAAGCCTCGCAATTCCAACGGCACTGACCCACGTCAGACCCCAAGCCAAGGCCACCGCATGGTGGCCTTTGTCATTAGAGCAACAGAGAAAATACAGAGCCTCCCCGACGTCTTGTCCTAGCTTGACTTACACATCAATCGCCGCAGCCGACCCCGCCTGCTTGCGCAATTCAAACTTCTGGATCTTGCCCGTGCTGGTCTTGGGCAACTCGCCAAACACCACAGCACGCGGCACCTTGAAGCCCGCCAGGTGTTGCTTGCAGTGCGCCACGATCTGCTCGGCTGTGACCTGGGCGTCGGCCTTCAGCTCCACAAAGGCACACGGCGTCTCGCCCCAACGTGCATCGGGCTTGGCCACCACGGCGGCGGCCAGCACAGCGGGGTGGCGGTACAGCACGTCTTCCACCTCGATCGATGAGATGTTTTCGCCGCCCGAGATGATGATGTCTTTGCTGCGGTCCTTGATCTTGAAGTAACCGTCGGGGTACTGCACGGCCAAATCGCCGCTGTGAAACCAACCGCCCGCAAAGGCCTCTTGCGTGGCCTTGGGGTTTTTCAAGTACCCCTTCATGGTGATGTTCCCCTTGAACATGATCTCACCCATGGTTTCGCCATCTTGCGGCACGGGCTGCATGGTTTCGGGGTTGAGCACGCGCACATCGCGCTGCAGGTGGTAGCGCACGCCCTGTCGGGCGTTCAGCCGGGCGCGGTCACCAATGTCCAGCGTATCCCACTCGGGGTGCTTGGGGCACACCGTGGCCGGGCCATACACCTCGGTCAGGCCATACACATGGGTCAAGTCAAAGCCCATTTGCTCCATGCCCTCGATCATCGAGGCCGGGGGTGCTGCGCCCGCCACCATGGCCTTGATGCCTGCGGGCACACCCGCCTTCATGGCCGCCGGAGCGTTCACCAGCAAACCGTGCACGATGGGTGCGCCGCAGTAATGCGTGACGCCGTGGTTGCGCATGGCATCGAACATGGCCTGCGCGTCCACCTTGCGCAAACACACGTTCACGCCCGCACGCGCGGCCACCGTCCACGGGAAGCACCAGCCGTTGCAATGGAACATGGGCAGCGTCCACAAATAGGCCGCATGCTTGGGCATGTCCCATTCCAGAATGTTCGAGATCGCGTTCGTCGCCGCACCCCGGTGGTGGTAGACCACGCCCTTGGGGTTGCCCGTGGTGCCACTGGTGTAGTTCAGCGCAATCGCGTCCCACTCGTTGGCAGGCAGGCTCCAGGCAAAGTTGGCGTCGCCGCTGGCCACAAAGGCTTCATAAGTCACAGAGCCCAGCTTGTCGGTGGGGCCGGTGTACAGCGCGTCCTCCACGTCGATCACGAGCAAGGACCGGGTGGACTGGCGCAGCGCCAGGGCATTTTTCATCACGCCCGCAAACTCCGGGTCCACGATCACCGCCTTGGCTTCGCCGTGGTCGAGCATGAAGGCCACGGTCTCCGGGTCGAGTCGGGTGTTTATCGCGTTGAGCACCGCACCGGCCATGGGAATGCCAAAGTGCGCCTCCACCATGGGCGGTGTGTTGGGCAGCATCACAGCCACCGTGTCGTTCTTGCCAATGCCCGCCTGCGCCAGCGCACCGGCCAGTTGGCGGCAACGGCGGTAAGTGGTGGCCCAATCCTGACGCAAGTCGCCATGCACGATGGCCAGGCGGTGGGGGTAGACCTCGGCCGTGCGCTCAATGAAACTCAGCGGCGAAATTGGCGCGTGGTTGGCGGGGGTTTGGGGCAAATCCTGGTCAAAGATGCTGACTTGGGTATCGGTCATGGAGGAGTCCTGTTGCGGCTGACGGTTGGATACTGAACAGTTTGCCTGACCCGAGGCTGAAAGCCATGCTGGTTTGCCCCGAAACAAGTCTGTCGGCCAACCGGGATGGCGGGTACAGATCGGCGAAAATACCCCGATGGCCATCCCCCAGTCTTTCATCCAGGAGTTGCTGTCCCGCGTCGACGTGGTCGACATCGTGGGCAAGTACGTGCAGCTCAAGAAAGGTGGTGCCAACTTCATGGGTTTGTGCCCTTTTCACGGCGAAAAATCCCCCAGCTTCAGCGTCAGCCCCACCAAGCAGTTTTTCCACTGCTTTGGCTGCGGCAAAAACGGCAATGCCATTGGCTTCTTGATGGAACATGCGGGCATGACCTTCATCGAGGCCGTCAAAGACCTGGCCCAGCAAACCGGCATGGTGGTTCCTGAAGAGCAGCAGTCGCCCGAAGACCGCGCCCGCGCCGCAGCCGCCAAGGCCAAGCAAGACAGCCTGAGCGATGTGCTCGAAAAAGCGGGCGAGGCCTACCGCGAACAGCTCAAGATCACGCCGCACGCCATCGACTACCTCAAGGGCCGGGGCTTGTCGGGCCAGATTGCCAAACGCTTTGGCTTGGGCTACGCGCCCGAGGGCTGGCGCAGTCTCGCCAGCATCTTCCCCAAATACGACGACCCGCTCTTGGCCGAGTCGGGCCTGGTGATCGTCAACGAAGAAGACGACAAACGGTATGACCGTTTTCGGGACCGCATCATGTTCCCGATCCGCAACATCAAAGGCGAGTGCATCGGCTTTGGCGGGCGGGTGATCGGCAGCGGCACACCCAAATACCTGAACTCGCCAGAAACCCCGGTCTTTCATAAGGGCCGTGAGTTGTATGGCCTGTACGAAGCGCGTGAGGCCTTGCACAGCGCGGGCTATGTGCTGGTGACCGAAGGCTACATGGACGTGGTTGCCTTGGCGCAACTCGGCTTTGCCAACGCCGTGGCCACGCTGGGCACAGCCTGCACACCCGACCATGTGCAAAAGCTGTTCCGCTTCACCGATTCGGTGGTTTTCAGCTTTGATGGCGACGCCGCCGGCCGACGCGCCGCCCGCAAGGCGCTCGACGGTGCCCTGCCCTACGCCACCGATGTGCGCAGCATCAAGTTCTTGTTTCTGCCCGCCGAGCACGACCCCGACAGCTATGTGCGCGAGTTTGGCCAGGACGCGTTTGCCGAACAGATCAAGCAGGCCATGCCTCTGTCGCGCTTTTTGATCGAAGCGGCCAGCGCCGACTGCGACCTGCAAACCGCTGAAGGCCGCGCCCGTTTGTCGAGCCAAGCCCGCCCGCTGTGGCAGCTGCTGCCCGACGGCGCGCTCAAGCAGCAATTGCTGTCGGAACTGGCGCAACTGATTCAGCTGGAGACTGCAGGCCTTGAAAAACTCTGGGGCCAGCAAGCGGCCAGTGATCAACGGTTTGCCCCCGCCGCCCGCAGCGCCACACCCTCGCCCCAGCAGGCCAACGCAGCCTTCAGCCAGGCTTCGGCCAGCAGAGATGAATACCACCACTACGAGCCCCAGTATGGCGAGCCACCTGCATGGCCGGGTGGCTATGCGCAAAACCCCGCGCCCGCTGGCAACTATGGCGGGCAAAGTGGTTACGGCAACGCCGGGGCTGGCGGCAACAACTGGCCACGCAAAAATCCCAACTGGACACCCGGCTTCAAGGGCAACAGCCGCTTCAAGCGCGATCAGCCGCCCGTCTACACCGGCCCGCGCACCCCACCGGCCAGCCGCGCCGACCATGCCGCCCGCCTGCTGCTGAGCAATATGGCGCTGTGGGAAACCCTGGCCGGAGAAGACCACGCCATGCTCTGCGCACAGCCTGCGCCGCATGGTCCCTTGTTTGCCTGGCTCGAATCACAGTTTCATGAACAAGGCGCTTTGGGCTGGTCTGCCCTGCAAGCCGAAATGCAGGGCCAGGCCTTTGCTGACGATGCCCGCCGCTGGATGGCCCAGGACAATCTGGGGGTCACACCGGGCAGCGAAGAAGCCCCACCACCCGACCCGCAAGAAGCCCGACAGGAACTGCGCCGCCTGCTCAACATGCTGATGATCGACCGCCTCAAGCAACTCGAAACCGAAGCCCTGACGCAGGCCAGCACTGGTCAAGACCCCGAAGCCCAGCAACGCTGGCGCAGCCTTCACGAACGACGCAAGGAACTGATGGCCGCTGCGGCAGCAATCACAACCGTTCAGTGATATGGACTCCGCGATGCGCGGCTCTCCATCGTGCGCAAAAGTTTTATTCCTGTCATTGCGGGGAGCCTGCGACGGGGCCATCCAGTGGAGGCGCATGAAAAAAGCTTGAGTGCCAGATCAAGCTCAGAAGCTGGATTGCCACGCTTCGCTCGCAATGACGGGAGAAAAACTCGGAAGAACGGTGGAAAAATCGGTACAGCGGGGGAAAACTCAGACTGACGTGGAAAACTCGCGATGGCGGGTAGATTCCCCCATAGTGCGCAGTTAGTTTTCTACCTGTCATTGCGAGGAGCCTGCGACGCGGCAATCCAGTGGAGGCGCTTGAAAATGGCTGAATCGGTTGATCGACCTCAGTAGCTGGATTGCCACGCTTCGCTCGCAATGACGGGAAATAAGCTCGCAATGCGGTGAAGATGCGCGCAATCACTGGGAAAAGATTCGAAATGGCGGAGAAGATTCCCGCGTTGATATGAGGATAGTTTTCTTCCTGTCATTGCGAGGAGCCTGCGACGCGGCAATCCAGTTGAGGCGCTTGCAAATGCCTTGAGCGGCCGTTCAAGCTCAGAGACTGGATTGCCACGCTTCGCTCGCAATGACGGGGGAAAGCTCGAAATGACGAGAAAAAAGGTCGCGATGGCGGGTAAGAGGATCGCGAGGGAGGGTAAGAGGCTCGCGATGGCGGGGAAAAGGCTCGCCATGACGCGGAAAGCTCATTCCCGCCGAATTTACTTACCCACCAACTGGTTGAGCTTGTCGGCCTCGAAGGTTTCGCTGGTGGCGGCATCGCGGGGGACTTGCATCTGCTGGTGCGCCCCCAATTGCTCCATCGCTTTCCAGAGCATGGCAATTTGGTGCTCCTGGCCTGCGGCGTTGTCGATCAGGCCACGCAAGGCCTGGCTCAGTGGGTCGTCGTTTTGCGTCACGCCATAGGCCGAAAAACCCATTTTGGAGGCGACTTCTTCACGCTTGGCGTCTTGCTCGGCCTGAATGATGCGTGCCGGATTCCCCACTGCCGTGGCCCCGGATGGCACGGGCTTGGTGACCACCGCATTCGAGCCCACCTTGGCGCCGTCCCCGACCGAGAAGCCGCCCAGCACCTTGGCACCGGCACCGATCACCACGTCACGGCCCAAAGTGGGATGACGTTTGGCGCCTTTATAGAGCGATGTGCCGCCCAACGTGACCCCGTGGTAAATCGTGCAACCGTCGCCAATCTCGGCGGTTTCACCGATCACGATGCCCATGCCATGGTCAAAAAACACCCGCTGGCCAATTTGGGCACCCGGATGGATTTCGATGCCCGTGAACCAGCGCGACAGATGCGAAATGAACCGCCCCAGCCACTTGAAGCCATGGCTCCAGCACCAGTGCGCCCGGCGGTGCAGCACCAAGGCATGCAGGCCCGGGTAACAGGTCAGCACCTCCCAAGAAGTGCGTGCGGCGGGGTCCCGGTCAAGGATGCATTGAATGTCGGAGCGAAGGCGTGAAAACATAGGCTGCAAGTCTATCGCTTGGCGCTGGCCGTCTGGATCATGGCTTTGGCCACCCCGCGCAGGATGTGGATTTCTTCGGGACTCAAATCAGCCCGATTGAAGAGCTGGTTGAGCCTGGGCATGAGCTTTTTGGGCGCGGCCGGGTCCAAAAATCCGATGTCGCTCAGCGCCTGCTCCCAGTGGCCGAGCATGCCCGCCACTTGCTGCGCATCGGCCTTGTCCGCTGGCGGCACGGCGTCCTCCACCGGAAAGCCACCCAAAGCGACCCGCCAGTCGTAAGCCACCACCTGAATGGCCGAGCCCAAATTGAGCGAGCCGAACTGCGGATTGGTCGGGATCGACAGCGCCACATGGCAGCGGTAAACGTCCTCGTTTTTCATGCCAAAACGCTCAGAGCCAAACAAAAAGGCCACCGACTGCTCGGGCGCACCGGCTTGGGTCAGTTGGGCAAAGTGCTCACGCGGCGAACGGGTCGGCGGGCCAAAGTCACGCGGCGTCATGGCCGTGGCGCACAAATGGGTCACGCCGTCCAGCGCCTCGTCCAGCGTCTCCACCACGCGGGCCTTGTCCAGCACATCATTGGCCCCACTGGCCCGCTGGATGGTTTCTTCTTTGCGCAGCACATTCGCCCAGCGCGGTTTGACCAGCACCAGTTCGTCAAAGCCCATGACTTTCATGGCTCGGGCGGCGGCGCCCACATTGCCAGCATGGCTGGTTTCAATCAGGATGAATCGCGTTTTCATGCCCCGATTGTCCATGCTGGCGGCACCGCCGCAGCAGCACACTGTCGTCACGGCCTCAAGGTGACTGCAACCGACATCCTCACTGACGTGAGAAGATTCGTGGCTTTTTACTTGGATCACACTGAAACTGATCTGTTTTTTTACCTTTTTATATTTGCCATGCTCATTGTTCATGCTCACCCCCGGCCTTCCCAGTCTCGGGTGGTCAAAGACCTTTTGTCCGTGCTACAGGCTCGGCCCGGTGCCGAGGTGCGCTCGCTCTATCAGCTCTATCCCGATTTCGACATCGACGTGGAGGCCGAGCAACAGGCCCTGCTGCGAGCCCAGCACATCGTCTGGTTGACACCAGTCTATTGGTACAGCGTACCGGCCTTGATGAAGCATTGGATCGACCAGGTGCTGGCGCATGGCTGGGCCTATGGGCACGGCGGTGAAGCCCTGAAGGGAAAGGCCTGCTGGTGGGTCGCCAGTGCCGGTGGCTCACGGCCCGAATACACACCTGAGGGCACGCACAAGCGGCCATTTGCTGACTATGTGACGCCGATTGAAAACACAGCGCGCTTTTGCGGCATGCAGTGGTTCCGGCCCTTTGTGGTGCATGGCGGACACGCCATCGCCCCGCAGGCGCTGGGCGACTTGTGTGCCTCGCTCGAGCAGCAATGCGAAGCCTTTGAAGGGGTTCAGGCACAGGGAGTGACGGCGTCATGATGCAAGCGATTCTCTTCTTGTTGGCGGCACTGATCTTTGTTCCACTGGCCGTGCGCTTAGGTCTGGGCTCGGTGCTGGGCTATCTGGTCGCAGGTGTGGTGATCGGTCCGGTGGGCTTGGGCCTGGTGAATGACCCGGCCGCACTGCTGCATGTCTCGGAGCTGGGAGTGGTGCTGATGCTGTTTGTCATTGGCCTGGAGCTGGAGCCCAAGCGCTTGTGGGACATGCGCAGCGCCGTGTTTGGCGGCGGCACGCTGCAAATGCTGGCCTGCGCGGCAGCGCTGTTTCCGGTAGGGCTGCTGATGGGTTGGAGCTGGCAGGCCAGCTTGATCGGAGCCCTGGCCTTGGCGCTGTCGTCCACTGCCATCGTCGTGGCCTTGATGCAAGAGCGCAATCTGATGGCCACCCCGGTAGGCCGCAGTGGCTTTTCCATGCTGCTGTACCAAGACATTGCGGCCATCCCGCTTCTGGCATTGGCCGCCGTGCTGGGCACAGCGACACCCGCCGCTGAGCCGGCGGCGCACAACAGCAGTGGCCCGCTCTGGCAGATGGGCGCCGTCGCTGCCGTCGTGGTGCTCGGGCGCTATGTGGCCTATCCGGTCATGCGCTTTGTCGCCCGCATGCAGGTGCGCGAGCTGTTCACCGGCTTTGCCTTGCTGCTGGTGCTGGGTGTTGCAGCGCTGATGGAACATGTGGGCCTGTCCATGGGCCTGGGGGCTTTTTTGGCGGGCGTCTTGCTGGCCAGCTCAGAGTACCGCCATGCGCTGGAAACCGACATCCTGCCCTTCAAAGGTCTACTGCTGGGCTTGTTCTTCATTGCGGTGGGCATGAGCATGGAATTGGGACTGCTGGCCAGCAGCCCCGTTCAGGTAGTGTTGGGTCTACTAGCCGTTGTGGGGCTCAAGCTTCTGGCACTGTGGCGTCTGGCCCCGTGGGTGGGGCTGAAAGGTCGCGACAAAGCCCTGCTGGCCGTGCTGCTCTCTCAAGTGGGCGAGTTTGCGTTTGTCGTGCTGTCTGCGGCCAAAGTCTCCGGCGCCCTGCCAGCGGCTCAGGCCAACTTGCTGACTTTGATCTCGGCGCTGTCCATGGTCAGCACCCCCTTGTTGCTGATGCTGTTTGACCGCTGGTGCCGCCAAAACACGCAAGCGCGTGAGGCCGATGCAATAGAGGAGGATCACCCGCCGGTGATCGTGGCTGGCTTTGGCCGCTATGGCCAGACAGTGTGCCGCCTGCTGCTGGCCGCGGGGGTCAAGCCCACGGTCATTGACCACGACGCCGACACTGTGGACAGTGCACGCCGCTTTGGCTACAAGGTTTATTTTGGCGATGCCACACAGCCCGACTTGCTGCATGCGGCCGGTATTCACCATGCCAAAGCCATGGTGGTCGCCGTGGATGACCCTGCCCAGTGCAATCGCTTGGTCGAAGTCCTGCGCCATCAATTTGCCCATGTGCAGATCGTCGCCCGCGCACGGGATGCCTTGCACGCCATGGATCTGGCCGAGTTGAAGGTGCCCTATGTGGAGCGTGAGGTATTTGAATCGTCGTTGCGCAGCGGCCGCTCAACACTAGAGGCACTGGGCATGGACAGAGTCCAGGCCAAACAGATGGCCGATAACTTCAGGCGCTATTCTTTGGATTTCTTGCGCAAAGCCCAGGCCGAGCGCAACAACGAAGAACACATGATCGTACGGGCGCGCCAAGCCCGCGAGCAGTTTGAGCGCGAAATGCAGGCTGACCAAGAGCGTCAGGCCCGCCATGATGGCAAGGCGGGATGGCATGTGTCTTGATGGCGATGCAGACGCCTTGGCCTGCAACAAACCATGTTTCAGGCTGACAGCACCATCACCCTTCATACTCTACGAAGGCTACGTTTGACAGACCGCAGGCCAACATTGCTGCGTGTGATGTCCCCGCTGTCACCTGTGCGCGATGCACTGCCGAGCCGTGCAGATACCATTTGAGGGCAATTTCATGAGAAAATCCGCCCCTTGTCGCCGCGATCGTGCGTGCGTTGCACCCGTTCTTCACACAATTCATGTCGTCCAATCTCCACCCCATGCTCAACGTGGCCATCAAGGCTGCGCGCGCCGCTGGCGCCATCATCAACCGCGCCGCGCTCGACGTTGAAGCGGTTCGCATCTCGCAAAAACAGGTCAACGACTTCGTCACCGAGATCGACCACGCGAGTGAAAAAGTCATCATCGACACCTTGCTGACCGCCTACCCTGACCACGGCATCCTGGCTGAAGAGTCGGGCAGCACGCATGGCAACCCGCTCGCTGACCACATCTGGATCATCGACCCCCTGGACGGCACAACCAACTTCATCCACGGCTTCCCTGTTTATTGCGTGAGCATTGCCCTGCAAGTGCGCGGCAAGATCGAGCAAGCCGTCATTTACGACCCCACCCGCAACGACCTGTTCACCGCCACCAAAGGCCGTGGCGCCTTCATGAACGACCGCCGCCTGCGCGTGAGCAAGCGCATCCGCCTGCAGGAATGCATCATCTCCACCGGTTTCCCTTTCCGCAAGGGCGACAACTTCAACCAGTACCTGCGCATGATGGGCGACGTGATGCAGCGCACCGCAGGCCTGCGCCGCCCCGGCTCGGCGGCACTCGACCTGGCCTATGTGGCCGCAGGTTTCACCGACGGTTTCTTTGAAACAGGGCTGTCGCCTTGGGACGTGGCTGCAGGCTCGCTCTTGGTCACGGAAGCCGGAGGCCTGATCGGCAACTTCACGGGCGAGTCCGACTTTCTGGAACAAAAAGAATGCCTGGCCGGCGCGCCCCGCATTTACGGCCAGTTGGTTGGCCTCCTTGGCAAGTACAGCAAATTTGCCAGCGCGGGCGACAAAGCTGCCGTGCGCACTGCCGTCGAGCGACTGAACCGAGAACGCACAGACGACTCGCACAACCCTGACACCGAATCCACAGACACGGTTTCAGACGACAGCGCCCAAGCCAGCGACGAGCGCAAAGACGCGCCTTTTTGATCCGGCCGCAGGCGCTGCACAACAGCAAACATCACGACGTGGCTTGCGCTGCCCACGCTGGTGCGGCGCTCGCAATGTCCTCAAGCAGCGCCAGCAAACCCCTCGCAGGTCGGCGGCTTCAGCCCCGACTTGGTGACTGCGGATAAACAAACAGTGTCGCAGCTCAAGCACCGACCTGCAAATACGCTCACCGCCTGCGCACATGCTCTTGTTTGATATTGCGGTCAATCGTGCCCACCAGCATGTTCAGCTCCAGCGCCAACACTTTGAGCACATCGTCCATGGTGACGATGCCCACCAATTCGTATTGTTCACCGACCACAGGTACACGGCGCACACCGTGTTCACGCATGACCCGCATCAGGTCAAGCAGCGAGTCGGTTTCCTTGGCGGTCACCAGGCGATCGGACATGATGTCCTCCAAAAGCAAGGGCTCGGGGTCCAGGCCTGTGGCCACAACGGCCATCACGATGTCTCGATCTGTGACGACCCCACGCACAAGGCGGTGGCCGTTTTGATCTGCCACCACCACCAAGGCACCGACATGCTCCTCGCGCATGAGTTGGGCTGCAGCCACGAGACTGGTGTTCTCATAAGCTACTGTGACTTTACGTTTGCAGATTTCGCCCGCTGTCAATTCTTTGCTCATGACGGCTCCTTCAAAAAGTGGAAATTGCTTGCCACCCGACATGGACATGTCGGGAAAAAAGCCCGACGCCCTGACGGCAAGAAGTCAAGCCAGCATGTCCATGGTGATTGCATCCTTCAGCGAATCAGTGAGTCACCGCCCCCATCGGACACGCTTGAAACGAGGTCGGCACCCAAGCCACTTCATCAGGAAATTTTGAGGGTATGACTTTGCTCGCTGGGTTTTTTGGGCAACGTCAGGTGCAAAACACCGTCTTCGTATTTCGCAATGGAT
This sequence comes from Limnohabitans planktonicus II-D5, assembly GCF_001270065.2. Lineage (GTDB taxonomy): Bacteria > Pseudomonadota > Gammaproteobacteria > Burkholderiales > Burkholderiaceae_C > Limnohabitans_A > Limnohabitans_A planktonicus. The sequence continues at coordinate 111,044 of NZ_LFYT02000004.1, read as the reverse complement.
GCAGCCTGATCCACGCTTTCATTGAGCGTGAAACTGCGCGTCACACTGCCAAAGTAGCGCTCAGAGCGAATCACTTTGGCACCTTCTTTTTCTTCCGTTTCCTTCTTTAGTTCGGCGCACAGGGACACCTGGTTGCCTTCCACAGACACCTTGATGTCTTCTTTCTTGACACCTGGAATTTCGACTTTGACAAAAAAATTCTTGTCGTCTTCCGTCAAATCCAGACGCATTTGGGGTTCGCCCTCCAGCATGCGGTACATCGGACGCAAGGCAAAGCCTTTGAAGAAATCGTCGCTGAAAGGGTCGCGCATTTCGCTGAAAGGGTTGAATCGTGCGAGGTTGCTCATGGTGTGATCTCCATTCAATGAATCGCAGCAAGATCGCTGCATGACTGGGTGCAGGCAGGAATACTCCTAGCTGCACAGGGCCGTCTCCAAACAACAGCCCCAAGCACACTGTCTTACCGGCTGACGCGGGTGTCTGTTGCCCCATTCACACACCACGGCGACTTGAAGGCCACGCCTTGCGCTACATCTGTTTCTTTGCGCTAACACATAGAAAACAGGGCATTTCCTCTTCAGCATGCAGGCTGTTGGTCAGCGCACTATTGATCCGGCACGCTGAACTTTGAAATGCGTGAAAAATGTCACCTCGTAGGTCGGCACTCGCAGAGTCCGACATGATGGGTTTGGGCACAGACCCCTGTCGGGGTCTTCGACCGCCGACCTACAACATCTTTGAGGATTGAAAACTTCACAGGGCCGAATCCATAGAAGTGGTGGAAGGCCTGCAGTTGGCGTATCGCAACATGGGCAATGTCAAAACCTCTTCGTCAAAACTCGCGACCAGCAACAAGGTCGGACTAGTCACTTTACCCAACACGCTCTGCCCCGCCAGATCGGGCCATCCACCGCGTGAGACCACGGCATGCACCTGCTGCGCCATCACTGAGCGTGTGAACTGCCGCACAGCCATGCAAAGCCCGCCTGATTAGGCTGCCCTGACTGGTTGCGCCCACAACGCACCGCCACAACCCGATGGAGATGAGTCATGAAGTCAGCATTTCAACGCTGGATCGCCGTGTTCCTGATGCTCAGCACTTTGAGCTTGACAGGTTGCGGCTACAACCAGTTCCAAACCAACAACGAGCAAGTCAAAGCCAGCTGGTCCGAAGTGCTCAGCCAATACCAGCGCCGGGCTGATCTGATTCCCAATTTGGTCAATGTGGTCAAAGGCCAGGCCGACTTTGAACAAAGCACCTTGCAAGCTGTGGTCGAGGCCCGCGCCAAAGCCACTGCCGTACAAGCCTCGCCCGAGCTGGTGAACGACCCGCAAGCCTTTCAAAAATTCCAGCAAGCTCAAAAGGAATTGTCCAGCTCCTTGTCCAGATTGCTGGTGGTGTCAGAAAACTACCCCGCCTTGCGGGCCAACCAGGGTTTCATTGACCTGCAAGCTCAACTCGAAGGCACCGAAAACCGCATCGCCGTGGCGCGCAATCGTTATATCAAAGCTGTTCAGGACTACAACGTCACGGTGCACACCTTTCCTTCCAACTTGACCGCCTGGGTGTTGGGCTACAAGGAAAAACCCAACTTTTCGGCAGACAATGAAAAAGCCATTGCTGTTCCTCCTCCCGTCAACTTCGGCACAGGCGCCACACCACCCAAAGCCCCCAGCTCCAGCGCGGTGCAGTGACCATGTGGCGGTCGGTGGTGGCCTGTGGACTGGTGCTTTGCGCCCTGCTGGGTTTTGCTGCACACGCGCAAGTGCCCACATGGGTGCCCGTGCCGCCATTGACGGGCCATGTCATTGACCAAACCCACACCCTCACCGAAGAGCAAAAAACCCAGATCGAACAAGCCCTGACGGCATTCGAGCAGCGCAAAGGCAGCCAACTGGCGGTGTTGATGGTGCCCAGCACCCAACCCGAAACCATTGAGCAATATGCCCTGCGGGTGGCGGAGCAATGGAAACTGGGGCGACAAAAAGTGGACGATGGCGCGATTTTGCTCATTGCCAAAGACGACCGCACCGTGCGGATCGAGGTGGGCTATGGGCTCGAAGGTGCCTTGAACGACGCCACCTCCAAACGGATCATCGAAGACATCATCACCCCCAACTTTCGCCAAGGGGACTTTGCGGGCGGCATTTCTGCGGGCATGAAACGCATGATGCGCATCATCGACGGTGAGCCCTTGCCCGCCAAAGCGGCAGGCCAATCCGCCAGCCCCTACACCGACATCACCTGGATCATTGTGGCGGGCGCGCTCCTGGGCTTTGTCCTGCGTGCCATCCTGGGTCGATTTCCGGGCGCCATCATGACCGCCGTCATCGTGGGCACCGTCAGCTGGCTCTTGCTGGGCGTGCTGTCCATGGCCCTGATTGCTGGCGGTATCACCATGGTGACCACTTTTCTGGGCATCACCGGCTTGCTCAGGGCCCGGTTCGGTGGACGGGGTGGCCCCGGCGGGGGCTTCAAGGGGGGCGGTGGTGGTTTTGGCGGCGGTGGCTCATCGGGCAGGTGGTGACCCCGCCTGATCATTGCAGGCCTTCGAGCACAGGCAAAGGACAGGATTTGCCCCCGGAACAATAAATTTTGAGCCGCAAATTTATCGTTGGCATTTTTAAAGATAATTTGACCAGCCTGAATCACCCTTATCCCCGGGATTTTTTCTTGCGCAGCCTGATGCCGTCGCGGAAAAATTTGGCCAATCATTGATGCAAAACGATATCCCCCACGCCCCAAAGCCCGCACTCGACCTGTCAGCCCACACGCCCATGATGGCCCAATACCTGGGCATCAAGGCGGAGTTTCCAGACACGCTGGTGTTCTACCGCATGGGCGACTTTTACGAGCTGTTCTTTGCCGATGCCGAAAAAGCCGCAGGCTTGCTCGACATCACCCTCACACGCCGGGGTCAGTCGGCCGGGCAGCCAGTGCTCATGGCGGGCGTGCCCTTCCATTCCGTCGAAACCTACCTAGCCCGGCTGATCAAGCTGGGCGAATCGGTGGCTCTGTGTGAACAGGTCGGCGACGTGGCCACGGCCAAAGGCCCGGTCGAGCGCAAAGTGGTGCGCGTGGTCACCCCCGGCACCCTGACCGACACCGAACTGCTGTCCGACAAAAGCGAAGCGATTTTGCTGGCCGTGCACCAGGCGGGCAAAAACCGCTGCGGCCTGGCGTGGCTGAGCGTCACCCAAGGCGTGGTGCACCTGGCCGAATGCGCACAGGACGAGTTGGCCGATTGGGTGGACCGCATTGCGCCCAGCGAGCTTTTGGCCAGCGCGGGCATGACGCCCACCTTTGAGCAAAAGTTGCGCGGCCTCAAAACCGCAGGCCGGGGCAGCTGGTCCTTTGCCATGCGGCCCGATTTTCAGTTTGATGCGGGTCTGGGCCAGCGCAAGCTGCTGGAGCAACTGCAAGCCGCGTCGCTGGCCGCCTGGAGCGCCGATGCGCTGGCCGACGCGCACGCCGCAGCCGCGGCCCTGCTCACTTACGCCGAACACACCCAGGGCCGCAGCCTGCCGCATGTGCAGCGTGTGCAAGTGCAGCGCTCTGACGCGCTGATTGACCTGCCCGCCAGCACCCGCCGCAACCTGGAGCTGACGCAAACCCTGCGCGGCGAAAGCGCGGCCAACTCACCCACCTTGTTTGCGCTGCTCGACACCTGCATGACCGGCATGGGCAGCCGATTGCTCAAAAGCTGGCTGCTCAGCCCACCGCGAGATCGGCAAGTCGCCATCGACCGCTTGCAAGCCCAAGCCGTTTTGCGCGGCGACAGCGGCGCTGGCGCATGGAGCGGTCTGCGTGAACAACTCAAAGGCGCAAGCGACGTGGAGCGCATCACCGCCCGCACCGCGCTGCGCCAGGTGCGCCCGCGCGAGCTGGTCGCCCTGCGCCATGCGCTGGCGCGTGCGGCTGGTCTGTCGTTGCAAGTGCAGGCCCTTCAGCCTGAGCCCGGCAGCTTGCTGGCCGGCATGGCCCGCTGGCTGACCCCGCCCACACATTGCGCCGAGCTGTTGCAAATGGCACTGCTCGAAGAACCCGCTGCGCTGGTGCGCGATGGCGGTGTGATCGCCGATGGCCTGGACGCCGAGCTGGACGAGCTGCGCGGCATCCAGACCAACTGCGATGCGTTCTTGCTCGACTTGGAAACCCGCGAAAAAGAGCGCACGGGAATCGCCAACCTGCGCGTGCAGTTCAACAAAGTGCACGGCTTTTACATTGAGGTCACACAAGGCCAGCTCGACAAAGTGCCTGACGACTACCGCCGCCGTCAGACCCTGAAAAACGCCGAACGCTTCATCACGCCCGAACTCAAAAGCTTTGAAGACAAAGCCCTGTCGGCGCAAGAACGTGCTTTGGCCCGCGAGAAGTGGCTCTACGAAGGCCTGCTCGACCAACTGCAGCCCTTTGTGCCCGCGCTCACCGAATTGGCCCAGGCCATGGCCAGCCTGGACGTGCTGTGCGCCCTAACCGAGCGCTCTTTGACGCTCAATTGGTGCGCTCCGGAGTTCACCAAAGAGCCATGCATCGAAATACGCCAAGGCCGCCACCCTGTGGTCGAGGCGCGGCTGGCACAGATGTCGGGCACCAGCTTCATCGCCAACGACACGGTGCTGGGCACCCGCCAGCGTTTGCAAATCATCACCGGCCCCAACATGGGCGGCAAATCGACCTACATGCGCCAGGTGGCGCTGATCGTGCTCTTGGCCAGCATCGGCAGCCATGTGCCCGCCAGCCGCTGCCGCCTCGGGCCGATTGACGCCATCCACACCCGCATCGGCGCGGCCGACGACCTGGCCAACGCCCAATCGACCTTCATGCTGGAGATGACCGAGGCCGCGCAAATCCTGCACAGCGCCACGCCGCACAGCCTGGTGCTGATGGACGAGATCGGGCGCGGCACATCGACCTTTGACGGCCTGGCTCTGGCCAGCGGCATCGCCACGCACCTGCACAACAAAACGCAGGCCTTTGCGCTGTTTGCCACGCACTACTTCGAGCTCACCGAATTCCCGGCCACACACACCGCCGCCGTCAACATGCATGTGAGCGCCGCCGAATCGGGCGCGTCGATTGTGTTTTTGCACGAGCTGCAAGCCGGCCCGGCCAGCAAAAGCTACGGCGTGCAAGTGGCGCGGCTGGCGGGCATGCCCGCGGCCGTGCTCAACCACGCCCGCCACGCACTGAGCGCGTTGGAGGCCGGAGCCAATGAAAGCCGCCAGCAGGTGGACCTGTTCGCCGCCCCGCCCGAATCCGAAGCCACAGGCCCCAGCCCCATCGAAGTGGCGCTGGCGCAAATCAACCCCGACGCACTCAGCCCCCGTGAAGCGCTCGACGCCCTGTATGCCTTGCAGCGCCTGCTGCCCAAACATTAAACACATGCAGAAGCCACCCCGCATCATCTTCTCGCACGGCAACAGCTTCCCGGCCAGCACCTACCGGGTCATGCTGGACAGCTTGCGCCAGCGCGGCTTTCAGGTCGACGCGGTGGAGATGTACGGGCATGACCCGAAATACCCGGTCACCAACAACTGGCCCTATCTGGTGCAGCAACTGGCCGACTTTGCGCGTGACAAGCAAAACGACTACACCGCAGCCGCACTCGCCGTTACTGCAAGCGAAGCCCGGCAATCCCTGGATCGCTTCGTTCCTAGCAATGACGGAGTTGATAGATTCCCCGCCTCTTCAAGCGAAGCCCGGCAATCCCTGGATCACTTCGTTCCTCGCGATGACGGCGTGGAGAGATTCCCCGTTACTGCAAGCGAAAGCCGTCAGTCTCACGATGGCGGCGCTGGTCTATTCCCCGTCACTGCGAGCGAAGCGCGGCAGTCCACGCAGGCTGCCCCACAAAGCCCGAATGGCCCATCAGAACCCGCCTTTCTCGTCGGCCACTCGCTGGGCGGCATCTTGAGCCTCATGTGCGCTGCCCGCCACCCCGAGCTGGTGCGCGGTGTGGTGCTGATCGACTCACCCGTGCTGGGCGGTTGGCGCGCCACCACTTTGGGCCTGGCCAAACGCACCCCCCTGATTGGGGCACTCTCCCCCGGGCGCATCAGCCAAAAGCGCCGCAACCATTGGCCCGACGCCCAAGCCGCCCTCGAAAGCTTTGCGCACAAAAAATCCTTTGCCCGCTGGGACCCGCAGGTGCTGCGGGACTACATTGAGTTCGGCACGCACGACGAAGGCGGCCAACGGGTTCTGAATTTTGACCGCGACATCGAAACCGCCATCTACAACAGCCTGCCGCACAAACTCGACAGCCTGCTCAAGCGCCACCCCCTCAAATGCGCTGCGGCCTTCATTGGCGGCACGCACTCAGCCGAAATGCGCCAAGCCGGTGCCGATCTGACCCACCAGGTCGTCAAAGGCCGCATCATGATGCTCGACGGCTCCCACCTCTTCCCCATGGAAAAACCCATCGCCACCGCAGCCGCCATCGAGGCCACCCTGCGCAATCTGGGGGCTTGAACTGTCCTGCGAGAGGCCTGTCTTTTGCAGGAGCCCACCCGGCGAGCGACCCACGAGATCATGCCCTCGCAGGTCGGCGGCTTCAGCCACGACGAGGGCCTGTGCCAAAGCGTGCAAATGTCGGACTCTTTGAGTACCGACCTACGGCGCGGTATTGGTAGGTCGGTGGTCAAAGACCCCGACGCTGCCTTGTGAAGGGTCATGCCCTTGCAAGCGCAGCGGGTCATCGAAGAGGTGTCGGACTCTGCGAGTACCGACCTACGGCGCGGTATTTGTAGGTCGGTGGTCAAAGACCCCGACGCTGCCTTGTGAAGGGTCATGCCCTTGCAAGCGCAGCGGGTCATCGAAGAGGTGTCGGACTCTTTGAGTACCGACCTGCGGCGCGGTATTGGTAGGTCGGTGGTCGAAGACCCCGACGCTGCCGTGTGAAGGGTCATGCCCTTGCAAGCGCAGCGGGTCATCGAAGAGGTGTCGGACTCTTTGAGTGCCGACCTGCGGCGCGGTATTTGTAGGTCGGTGGCTTCAGCCCCGACGAGGGCCTGTGCCCCTTCAGCGCAAGTGACAGTGCCCCGTCAGCGCCTTGCACATAATGCTGAAGCAACAATTTCAAGATCAACAACATGCCATCCACAAAACCCCTTCGCGGCGTTCGCGTCGTCAGCCTCGCCCTCAACCTGCCCGGACCTGCCGCCCTGATGCGCCTGGCCGAGATGGGCGCCAGCTGCACCAAGATCAACCCGCCTGCTGGCGACCCCATGCAGCACTACACACCCGACGGTTACGCGCTGATGCACAAGGGGGTGAAACACCACACCCTCGACCTCAAAACCGAGCCCGGACAAGCCGCCTTGCACAAACTGCTCCCCAAGACCGATGTGCTGCTGACCTCATTCCGCCCCTCGGCCCTGACCAAGCTGGGCCTGAGCTGGAAAACCCTGCGCAAACAATACCCCACGCTCAGCCTGATCGAAGTCGTCGGCGCCCCAGGCCCGCTGGCCGAAATTCCCGGACACGATTTGACCTACCAGGCCGAAGTGGGTTTGGTCAACGGCATGGACTTGCCTCCGAGTTTGTTTGCCGACATGGGCGGTGCACTCATGGCCAGCGAAGCCACGCTCAAGGCCATCATCTCGCTCAAGACCACGGGCAAAGGCTCGCGCCACGAAGTGGCCCTGTCAGACGCCGCCGCCTGGCTGGCCCTGCCGCGCCAGCTGCGCATGACCACGCCCGACGGCGCGGTGGGCGGCGCACACGCGGGCTACCGCATCTACGCCTGCAAGAACGGCCGCGTGGCCGTGGCGGCGCTGGAGCCGCACTTTGCCGTGAGTCTCTGCGAAGCCGCAGGCGTCCCACTGACCCACCCGGTCAAGGACCTGTTCAAGCCTGCGACCCGCAAAGCCATAGAAACTTATTTGGCCAGCCAGACACGCGCACAGCTCGACAAACTGGCGACGGAAAAAGACATCCCACTGATGACGCTCAAGTGAGTCAGCCCTGCGACCTGCCCTTGTGGGCACTGCACGCTGAAGTTTGAAATTTGCTCGCCGGCTCCCCGTAGGTCGGTGGCTTTAGCCCCGACATTGCTGGCTTCGGCGTAGGTTAGATGTCGGGGCTGAAGCCACCGACCTACAACATCTTTGTTCCTTAAAACTTCGCAAAGCCGGAATACACGTCTTTCCCCAAGCCTCATTTACCCGTGAATTGCGGGGCGCGTTTTTCCATGAAATGCGCCACCCCTTCGCGAAAGTCATCGCTGGCAAAACTGCGGGCCATCTCGGCGTTGGCCTGGCGGGTGTTTTCTGCCAGCGTCTGAAACGGCGCGTCGTACTGCTGGCGCTTGATCACCGCCATCGAGCGCGGCGACACGTTGTCCACCAAATCACGCGCATAGGCATACGTCGCTGCAGCCAATGCATCGGGTGCAAACACCTTGTTGACCAAGCCCATGGCCTGCGCCTCGGGGGCCAACACCTTGCGGGCCGACAGCAGCAAGTCCATCGCGTTGGCGTGGCCCACGATGCGGGGCAGCATCCAGCTCAGGCCGTGTTCGGCAATCAAGCCGCGCCTTGAAAACGCGGTGGTGAACACCGCGTTGTCGGCCGCAAAACGGATGTCGCAATACAAGGCGTGCACCAGCCCAATGCCTGCGGTTGCACCATTGAGCATGCCAATCACCGGCTTGGGGATCGCCGGGTAAAAGCCGTAACGCGTCTGGTAGTCCAGCCGCTGGTTCACATCAAAAGCCCGCGTCCAGGTGGTCGCGGTGATGTCGCTCGGGTCCAGGCCCTTGAGCAAATCCATGTCGGCCCCGGCGCAAAAGCCCCGCCCTGCACCCGTGAGCACGATGGCACGCACGCCCTCGTCTGCGGCTGCGGCGTCCATGGCTTCGCGCACCTCGCGCTCCATCACAGCGGTCCAGGCGTTGAGCTTGTCCGGGCGGTTCAAGGTGATGGTCGCGATGCGGTGCTCCACGCTGTAAAGGATGTCTTGGAAACTCATGGCCACGCCTTTCAAAGAAGGATTGAACAAATCAAACGGTGCGCTTGCCACGGGCCAAAAATGCCTGGGTGGCAGGCTGGTCAATCAACTGCTGGCTCCAGCGCTTGAGCACCTTCTCCAGGCGCGGCGCAGCCACCCCCAGCTGCACCATGGCCACACCGCCATTGACCGATTCGCTGTAATCGCAAATCAGCCCGTCACGCAGCTCAAAGCGGCTGATGCCGTCGATCACCACCTGCCGCCCCGCAAACTCGGGCACCCGTGAGGTGAAGCTCGACAAAGACCGCGCATAGGCCACCTGGCCATTGCACACGGGCTCAAACATCTCCCAGCGGTAATCGGGCCCGGCATCGCGGTGGAACAGGTCGTTCATCATGTGGGCGATGTCGGCGCGGCCCGTGTGGTCGCCGTAGATGTAGTCGTGGTAAACGCCATCGGACGTGAAACACTGCGCAAAAGCCTCGCCATCGCCCGCTTCGGCGGCGGCCGAAAACCGCTTGAGCAATTCTTCAAACTCAGCTTGTTCCATGCTGTTGTCTCCTCTGTTTTTAAAATCAATCGGGCAAAGGCTCAGGCAAGCGCTTGAGCGTCCTGATCTTGGACGCACTGATGATGATGGCCTGCAGGCCAAAGCCCAGCACCACGCACCACAGGCTCACCGACACCGGAAAGCTCACCCCCACCACACCGCCCAGCGCCGCCCCCAAAGGCCGTGCGCCTGTGCTGGCCACAATGTTGATCGACGTGACCCGCCCGATCATGGCGCGAGGCGTGACTGTCTGGCGTAGCGTGGTCGAAGTGATGGTCCAGATGATCGGCCCCACCCCAAAGAAAAAGTAAGACAGCGCCGCCAGCCAGCCCTGCGGCCAATACAAGGTCAGCGCCATGGTGACTGCCGCCAACACCGAAAAATAAGGCCCCAGCAAAATCGCCTGCCCAAACGGCAGCGCTCGCACCACACGCGGCGCCAGCAATGCCCCCAAGATCATGCCCACGCCATACAAAGCCAGCGTCACGCCCACGCCACTGGCGTCCAGCCCCAGGTCGTGGATGGCATAGGGCACATAGGCCGCTTGCAGCATGAACCAAGAAATGTTCCAGGCAACCGAGCAAAACATCATGGGCCTGAGCAAGTCGCTCTGCCATACCCACTTGGCACCGTCTTGCAACTCCAGCAAAGGGTGACGCGCGGGCATGGCAGCACGGGTGGGCTCGACAATGCCACGCAGGCACAACACCGCCGCCACCGACAACATGCCCGACAGCACAAACGCCGCCGACGCCCCGGTCCACGCGATCAAAGCCCCGGCCAAGGCCGGGCCTGCCGCAAAAGCCGCGCTGCGCGCCAACTCCAGCCGCCCATTGGCTTGCGCGAGGCCATCGACCTGCACCAGCGCAGGCACCAACGAAGGCGCAGCCACGCTGAAGGCCACCGTGCCCACGGCCGCCATGAAACCAATGATGGCCAAAGCCGCAATCGACACATGCCCCGTGACGATCAGCGCCAGCAAGAGCAGCAAAGCCAGCGCCCGCAGCGTCTCGGCCAGCGCCATCAAGCGCGTGCGCGAAGTGCGGTCGGCCAGCAGGCCCAGCGGCATGGACAACAACAAAAACGGCAGCGATTGGATGGAGGCCAGCAAACCAATTTCACCGGGACCTGCCTGAAGCAACAGCACCGCCACGATGGGCACAGCGGCCAGGCTAAGCTGCTCGGCTGATTGGGCCAACAGGTTGGACCAGGCCAGGCGCTGGAAGGATGCAGAAAACGCTGGGGACATCAAAAACCTTTCGAAAAAACATGCTAAAGCATCAACGGCCCAAAACGAGTCACGTTGGCTCACCGGGTCTGCCTTGCGTGGGTCAGGCTGTCTCCAAGACGGCTGCGTATGACCATTTCTTGGATCTGGTTGAGGATTTTTTCTGTGGCTGCGACAACCCAAATGGGTGCACCACGAACGATGGTCCGCATTGGGCGCGTCACGCCAGGCACGCCCATGTCTATGGAACTCGGTCAAATGCTCGTCAACGATTTAGCCAAACATGAGCGTGTCGTGTGTGATGGTTTCCCCGCTGCACCCGAACATCTGAGATGGATTCCCCCAGGATCGAGCATCGTGTTGGTGTTCTGTGACGAGGCCATGCGCGAGGAACGATTGAATCAAAGGGCATTGGACACAAGATTGGACACAAGTCGCGCCTGGACGCCTGGCATGCCCAGTGAGCGTGATGGATGGGTGGGGAACGTTTTCTCAGCCGCCAGGGGCTTGCCATTGACGCTCTCAGTGTTTGACAACAGCGGCCCCATGCCATCGGGGTTAGAGATTTTGTCGCGTCTTGTACAGATCTCATGAATTCAAGAGTTCCGATTATTGATATACCACTAAGATGCTAATCTTCAGGCGCAAAAACAGCAATTGTGCTTATCCAAATTGCATAGGTTGGTTCAACATGAAAAATTTGACTCTCACTGCTTTGGCCGTTTCTTCTTTCTTGACCGCTTGCGGTGGCGGCGGTGGCGGCACGAACAACACTTCCGCATCAATCAGCGGCACCAGTACTGGCACGACCGCTAAAGGCGCAAGCAACGCTGTGTCTGGCACGCTCACGATCACTGATCCTGACGCTGGTCAAGCTGTGTTCAAAACACCAGCCAGCTTTGCAGGCACCTATGGAATGTTCACATTCAATGCCTCGACGGGTGCATGGACCTACCTGGTGGACAACTCTAAGGCGGTTACTCAGGCTTTGTCTTCGGGCCAGGTGGTCTATGACACGCTCACTGTGACATCGAGCGATGGCACTGCTACGCAAGACATCAAGATCGCCATCAACGGCACAGCGGGGGGTAATGGAACTTCATCGTTGGTTACCAATGTGGCCCCCGCAACATATTCATCGTCTGACATTTATGCCGCTGATAAAGTGGCTCTGTTCAATCGACTCAACGATGACCGCAGCCGGTGTGGCTTTGGAAAGCTTGCACAGAATGAAAAATTGGATAAGGCTGCACAAGCCCATGCAGACTACTTGAAAATTAATAATTTGAATGTTCATACTGAAGTTTCTTCACTCGCTGGATTTACAGGCGAAACGGTTGCAATACGGGTAGCAAATCAAGGCTACATGCAAAACGCATTCAGTCCCGCCACAGAAAACATTTCCACACAACAGTTTGGGAATTTTTTCATAGGAGCACCGATTCCTTACTCAGCAACAGAAAAATCCGCAACTGTAAACTTGAAGCAGTTATATTCAACTGTTTACCATCTAAAGGCGTTATTTAATCAATCTATCGAAGTTGGATTTGGCGTGAATACTTCCCAAAACTCTTTTGATAGTTGGTTTAAAAGACTGGTAATTAATATGGGCATCCCAAGCACCACCAATCCAGCCGGTCAAAGAATCAAAAATGAAGATATTGTTTCATTCCCATGTGAATCAACTGGTAATTTAAGTCCAATATTTGGAAATGAAGACCCTAATCCATTTCCAGGTCAAGACCTTAGTCAATCGCCGTATGGAACACCTGTATATTTCATGACGGCCAATGGCACAACGCTTGAAATTACAAAGCAGTCGATCACGTTGAACGGTGGCCAAGCTGTCAATACAGTTATTCTTACGAAGGAAAATGATCCTCAAAAAACAACAGTAAATGCGATAGCCAGCAACGAAGCCTTCATTGTTCCCACTCAAAGACTTCTGGACAATAGCAGTTACACGGTGTACGTGGAGGGGAAAAACACTGGCAGTGTTTCAGCGACGAATCCTACGGGGTTTTTCACAAAGACCTTTACGTTTAGAACAAGCACTTACACCAGCGAATAATACTTTTCCTCCCTGCCCCAGTTGGGGCTTTAACGGCGCAGCACTTTTACTGCGCCGTTTTTTTTCGTCTATGAATCAGTTATTTGACTTGCGTGACCTTCTCGCTGTTTACACCCGATACAAACTCTTGAGGCCATCCACGGTGCGGTCCTACGAAGATGCGATCCGTTGCCTGGAACGCTTCACCGTGGCTGCTGCACCCCTTGAAGACTTGAATGTAGAAGTGCTGCTCTCGCACCGCGTTTGGTGCCTGGAGCGCATGCGGGCGACCAGCTACAACAAGCACCGTCGCCACCTTCGAGCATTGATCAATTTTGCCCTTGCTGAAGGCCACATCCAGTCCCAGCCCTTCGTCAAAGTTGGGCCAGCTCCTGTGGGCGTCAAGCGGCCGAAAACAGTCCCCTCCACTTGGTACAAGCGCACCATGGCCATACTTGAATCAGACAGTGTGAGCGGATTGAATCCAACAAAATTTTGGCGTTTGTTGTTTTCGGTGATGCACTTCACAAGCATGCGTCGGCGTCAGATTGTTGAACTGAAGTGGGAGCATGTGCTGCTCTCGCGTTCAGCCCTGCTTATGTCGTCAGATGGGTCAAAAACCCAACGGGAATGGCTTGTTCCTGTGCCAGCGTGGATCAGCCAGGAGTTGCGTGAACTACGTGCCGAGATTGGCCATAAGTCGGGCCTGCCGGTCAAGCCAGATGACCAGGTGTTTTGCCTGCCCTTGCTGACGCCAGGCAGGATCAAATCACCCCGAATGCTGGACGAGCACATCAGCCGCGCATTCGAGGCTTTGTCGCGGCATTTGGGATACACGGTGAGTGCGCACCGCGTGCGCCACACCAGCGCCACGGTGATGCTTGAGCGGAGCGGCAACATCAAGGCCGTGTCCGACATGCTGGGACATGCGGACATCAAGTTGACGGCCTCGACCTGTGTGCATCCCCGATTGGGGTCATTGAGGCGAGTTCAGCAAGCGCTCTCGGGGTACAAGCCGGTCGATTGACATGTCCCTACCGGGGTCGTCGCCTCCATAGGCTCATTTGGTCTATCATGAAGGCTCAAAGGAGTCATCATGCCCCGTCAATCCATTGAGTCTGCCAATAGAAAAACGCTTCCAATTGCGCGTAGAAAATCACCCCCCAAGGTCGATTACAAGGGCATTTTCCGAGCGTCTGCCGCTGAGCGGGTGCAATTGATTCGTCAGCGCGTCGCACCTGATGTTGTGGATATGACCATCATTGACATGGGAATCACGAAATCTTCTCTCTACATCACCCTGGATTTCCCGCCTTCCACCATGAAGCGCAAAACCTCCAAGGATGAGTTGCTTCCAACGGCATTGTCTGAGCGGATGATTGGTCTTCAAAAGTTGATTGGTCAGGTGCAGACCATGGTTGAAGAGTCTGGTAACCCCAAGGGGTTCAACGCCGCACACTGGATTGCTCAATGGCTTGAGCAACCCTTGGGAGCGCTTGGCGGGCAAAAGCCAGCGCATTTCATGGACACCATTCAAGGGCAGGAACTGGTGTCCGATGTGCTCGCTCGGATGCAGTCAGGGGCCTACGCTTGATGGCGTTTAACACTTGGCGAATAGCGACCGAGTCACCTCACTACAAGGCGAACAGTCTGTGTGGGACGGGTGCCAAGCAGACAGGGGGGCGGTGGAACAGAAAAGGCATGGCTGCCGTTTACACCTCAAGCAATATTGCACTGGCTTGTCTTGAGACACTGGTGCATCTGGGTGCCGCGAGCCTGCCGTTGAACCGATATCTCGTTCGCATCGATATTCCCCCCAATGTCTGGGCAAAACGACTGGAGCTTTCTCCATCGGATGTGCCTGTGGGGTGGGATGCAGAGCCCGCTGGCATGGCCAGCCTTGATGTGGGCGATCTTTGGATCAAAGAGCAAAAGCATCCCATCCTCGTGATCCCTTCGGTCATCGTGCCTGAAGAGACCAATGTGATCATCAACCCGGATCATTCACTGAGCCAAGGCATTCACGCACAAGTGATTCGCAAATGGCTCTATGACCAGCGGTTAAACAGTACGTCATGATGTCGAATCAGGTATCCCCGTACAACCCATCGTGCCACTTTTTTTCATGGCTCAGCGCCGGTGCTGGAATGGCGGTTTACCGGGGTATGGGTCCGGCGCGACTTCCCTGCGAGCTTGGATTGAAATCAATTCTGCATGTCGGATCTGTTGCAGCCGACCTATTGATCCGGCCCTTTGAAGTCTGCAGGGTGACTGCAGCCTTGCGCTTTGTGGGAGCTAGCCCTGCTGGCGATCAGACGCTTGTGGACCACAGGCTTTTCGCTTGGCTGCAAGCTCCCACAAAATCCTCCCAGCTTGAAACACACAGTTCAGACTTCATCAGGCCGAATCTATAAGGGGTGACTTGGCACCCCCCTCTTTCAGTCAAGGCGCCGCCTGAAACCGCACAGGAATGCGTTGACGTCCAAAAGGTTTGAAGGCCTGCCCCTCGGGCGCAAAGTGCCCAGGCAAGGGGTGCGCGCAGTGGCCGCAGCGGTTGCCCTGCAAGGCCTTGTGCGTGACCAGGTGCCAGTCACGCACCAACACGGGTGATTGGCATTGCGGGCAAAAGGTCGTGCCGCCTTGGGCATCGTGCACGTTGCCGGTGTAGACAAAGCGCAGACCCTCGCCCATGGCGATGCGCCGTGCACGGGCCAGCGTCTCAGGCGGGGTGCGGGGCCTGTCCTGCATCTTGTAGTCCGGGTGAAAAGCCGTGAAGTGCAGCGGCACATCGGGGCCCAGTTCACGCACCATCCAGCGCGACAGGGCCGTGAGCTCGGCATCTGAATCGTTGGCCCCGGGAATCAGCAAGGTGGTGACCTCCAGCCAGCAGTCGGTGGCGTGCTGCACATGCACCAGGGTGTCGCGCACGTTGCTCAAATCTCCGGCGCACCATTGGCTGTAGAAGTCCTGGGTGAAGGCCTTGAGGTCGATGTTGGCCGCATCCATGTGGGCAAAAAATTCACGCCGGGGCGCATCATGGATGAAGCCCGCGGTGACCGCCACCGACTTGACGCCTGCGGCGCGGCAAGCTTGCGCGGTGTCGATGGCGTACTCGGCAAAGATGACCGGATCGTTGTAGGTGAAGGCCACCATGGGCGTTTGCAGTTGCACGCAGGCGGCGGCAATGTCTGCGGGCATCACGCGCTGGCCCAGTTTGTCCACATCGCGGCTTTTGGAGATGTCCCAGTTCTGGCAGAACTTGCACGACAGGTTGCACCCCGCAGTGCCAAAACTCAGGATGCTGCTGCCCGGATAAAAATGGTTGAGCGGCTTTTTCTCAACAGGGTCCAGGCAAAACCCGCTCGAGCGGCCATAGGTGTCCAGCACCATCTGATCGCCCACGCGCTGGCGCACAAAGCACAAGCCGCGCTGCCCCTCGTGCAGCTTGCACTCACGCGGGCACAGGTCGCACTGCATGCGGCCATCGGCCAGCACTTGCCACCAGCGGGCGGGGTATGGGGCGTCAGGCTGCATGGTCCGCCTCGGTGAATTTTTGCACCCGGTACACCGACAGTCGCACCGCATCCGACCAATGGTCCGCAGGCAGTCCGGCCTTGCGCTTGAGCTGGGCCATGAACTTGCGCGGATCGGGCAGCTGCGCCCACACCTGCGGCAAGAACGTGCTGCGGTAGGCCCGCCCCTGGTGCTCACAGCTGAAGATCACCCCATGCACATGCGGCTGCAGCTGCCACAGGGCATGCGATTCGTTGGCAAAGGGTAGCGGCTCGGGTGCCGTCAAAACCGACACCTCAACGGCCAGAGTGGGTGCCTCCTGTGCTGTCACGGGGGCAAAGCGGGGGTCTTGCAAGGCGGCAGCCTGGGCATTGGCCAACACGTCATCGTGCAGAGCACGGTGCGCCTGCAAGCTGCCAATGCAGCCGCGCAGCTGACCCGCTTGTGTCAAGGTCACAAAGCTGGCACCTGGCGCTGACAACGCCACGACCTCGGGCGCTGGCACAGGCTCGGCCGCTGTGGCGCGGTGCAGACCATGGCGCGCCAGTTGCACAAGCTGAGCACCGGCTTGCGCGTCCAGACCATTTGCCGCGCTGGGGGCGGCATGTTCATACAGGGCAAAACTGGCATAACCCACCACGCGCTGGCGTCCTTCAGGTGTGTTGCCTGCCGTGTCGCCCGAGTTGCAATAACCCAGCTGCTGCACCTGCAGCCCTCTCGTGCGCGCCTGCAGCAAAGCGGCATTCAATGGCGTGGCCCCGCAGGCCTGCTGGTGGTTCAGCCCCACGCCCAGCGCCAGCACCTGCGCGCAGGTGGCCAGGTCCATTTGGCGTGCTTGCTCATAGGGGTGAAAGTGCGACAAATCCGTGCTGATGAGGATCAGCGTGTCGTCCCCGCCCCAGATGCGCGCCAGCAGCCGGGCCACGTCTTCTGGGGACACTGCCCCCACCAGCAGCGGCAAGACCCGGGGCATGTCCTGCCCGGCCCACAGCCGCTGAATGAAGGGCAAATGCACTTCCAGGCAATGCTCTTGCGCATGGGCTTGGGGCAAAGACACGACAAACGGCAAATCCGCCACGGCATGCGCGGCCAAAGAATCCACCTCCACAGACCCCAGGGGCGTTGCAAAACTGCCCACACCTGGCAGTGCCACGCCCTGCACGGACATGCGATGGGTCGGCCCCAGGATGACGATTTTGCGGATGCGCTGCAAGTGCGGGCGCAGCAAGGCATAGCCCTGGGCCGCCATGCCGCCCGAATACACATGCCCGGCATGCGGCAACACCAGCACCTTGGGCGGCGTGTCTGCTGCAGGGGCTTGCACGACCGTGGCTTGCGCCAAAGCGGCGTCCACATCATGGGCCAGTTGCGCGGCATCACCTGCATAAAACCGCCCGGCCAGTGCCGGTGGACGCGCCATGGCCAGGTAAGCCTGCGCCAACTCATGTTCCAAAGCCTGGGCCTGGGGCAGCTTCAAGGCCAGGTTGGCCGCCCGGTGCCTGGCAACTTCGACCAGGCCCACGCCCAATTCAACCCGCGCCAAATTGGACTCGATCTCTGCATCATCAGGGGCGTGCGCATGGGCTTGCCGCAAAAAAGCCAGCGCCTCTTGGCGCTGCCCGCCCTGCCAGGCCGCCAAAGCCTGCTGAACCCAAGCGGCCACGGGGTTGGATGAAGTGTGGTTCAACGTGTCTGACATGGTCCCGATTTCCTGCCAAAAATTTCACGGAATGATGACTGGCAAGCTTACTGCATGAACAGAACGGTCTACGCGCACCCATGTCGGGGTCTCCGACCACCGACCTACAAAAAACCAATGCCCCGTAGGTCGGTACTCGCAGAGTCCGACGTTTGTGGACTTGGGCGCTATTCTGATTCAACGTTTGTGGGCTTCTCAGGCCCATGTCGGGGTCTTCGACCACCGACCTACAAAAAACCAATGCCCCGTAGGTCGGTACTCGAAGAGTCCGACGTTTGTGGGCTTGGGCGCTGTCCTGATTCAACGTTTGTGGGCTTCTCAGGCCCATGTCGGGGTCTTCGACCATCGACATACAAAAAACCAATGCCCCGTCGGTCGGCACTCGCAGAGTCCGACGTTTGTGGGCTTGGGCGCGATCCTGATTCAACGTTTGTGGGCTTCACCAGGCCCATGTCGGGGTCTTCGACCACCGACCTGCAAATACATGTCCCCCTGTAGGTCGGCACTCGAAGAGTCCGACGTTTGTGGGCTTGGGCGCGATCCTGATTCAACGTTTGTGGGCTTCTCAGGCCCATGTCGGGGCCTTATACCACCGACCTACAAAAAACCAATGCCCCGTCGGTCGGCACTCGCAGAGTCCGACGTTTGTGGGCTTGGGCGCGATCCTGATTCAACGTTTGTGGGCTTCACCAGGCCCATGTCGGGGTCTTCGACCACCGACATACAAAAAACCAATGCCCCGTAGGTCGGCACTCGAAGAGTCCGACGTTTACCGCGCCAACCACGCGCCTCGTACATGTCTTGCCGGTTTGCCCACATCCGTCGGGGTCTGCGACCGCCGACCTGCAACTGCGGGCTTTTGTCGGGGTCTGCGACCGCCGACCTACAAAGCACCCCGCAGGTCGGCACTCGAAGAGTCCGACGTTTACCGCGCCAACCACGCGCCTCATTCATGTCTTGCCGGTTTGCCCACATCCGTCGGGGTCTTCGACCGCCGACCTGCAACAGCGGGCTTTTGTCGGGGTCTGCGACCGCCGACCTACAAAGCACCCCGTAGGTCGGCACTCGAAGAGTCCGACGTTTGTCAGCGTTGGCACAAGCCCCATGCCTGGCCAACATGTCCGTCGTGAACTGACAATATGTACAGCTGTCTTTTTATACAGTAAACTGATCAACCTCTGAAACACTCAGGAAGACAGCATGAAACAGCCATTCATCATCCATTGGGACGCCGCTTTGGACGCCCTGCGCTCAGCAAGCTGGGCCTTGCTGCTGGCAGGTGCGGTGCTGGGCCTTTTGGCCGATCCGGCCGAATCGGCCAATTCAGACGCGATGCACGCCTGGGCCAAAGGCGCCATCATGGCCGGCGCAGGCCTTTGGTCAGCCTGGGCTTTGCTCAAACCCGCTCAAGCCGTGCCGCCCTCGCAGCGGCAACAGATGTAAAAAAGCCCTGTCGAAACAGGGCTCATCACTTTGGCCAGCCCCGGTGGGGCCGTTGCCACAGAAGTTGCTGTTCAGCCCTTAGGAGCTGAACAGGAAGTTCATCACATCGCCATCTTTCACGACGTAGTCCTTGCCTTCGGCGCGCATCTTGCCCGCATCTTTGGCACCTTGCTCGCCCTTGTAAGTGATGAAGTCGTCAAACGCGATGGTCTGGGCGCGGATGTAGCCTTTTTCAAAGTCGGTGTGGATCACGCCAGCCGCCTGCGGACCGGTGTCGCCCACATGGATGGTCCAGGCACGCACTTCCTTCACGCCCGCAGTGAAGTAGGTTTGCAGGCCCAGCAAGGTGTAAGCCGAGCGGATCAGGCGGTTCAGGCCGGGCTCGTCCTGGCCCAGTTCCTTCAAGAATTCGAGGCGGTCTGCGTCATCCATCTCGGACAACTCGGCTTCGATCTTGGCGCAAATGGCCACCACGGGCGCGTTTTGCTTGGCGGCAAAGGCCTTGAGGCGGTCGAGGAAGGGGTTGTTCTCAAAGCCGTCTTCCGACACGTTGGCCACAAACATGGCGGGTTTGGCCGTGATGAAGAAGAACTGCTTGAGTTCGGCGCGTTCTTCCTTGCTGAAGTCGATGGTGCGTACCGGCTGGGTGTCGTTCAGCGCTGCTTGGCACTTTTCCAGGATCGCCATTTGCTTGACCGCGTCCTTATCGCCAGAGCGGGCGATTTTGCTCACGCGGTGGATGGCTTTTTCCACAGCGGCCAGATCGGCCAGGCACAACTCGGTTTGAATGACCTCGATGTCGGCAATCGGATCGACCTTGTTGGCCACATGGATCACGTTGTCGTCTTCAAAGCAGCGCACCACGTTGACGATGGCGTCGGTTTCGCGGATGTGTGCCAAAAACTTGTTGCCCAGGCCTTCGCCCGTGCTGGCTCCGGCCACCAGGCCGGCGATGTCCACAAACTCCACAATGGCCGGCACGATGCGCTCGGGCTCGACGATCTCGGACAACTGCTGCAAGCGCGGGTCGGGCACCTCGACCACGCCGGTATTGGGCTCGATGGTGCAAAAAGGGTAGTTCTCAGCGGCGATGCCAGCTTTGGTCAGGGCGTTGAAAAGGGTGGATTTGCCAACGTTGGGCAAACCCACGATGCCGCATTTGAGGCTCATGGAGGGCTTTCGGTGATTCGGAGGACAGCGGGCGATTTTAGCGGGTACCCTGTCCTGAAGTGAGCACGCCCCAATGTCCCCGGTGAGCGGCTGCGATGGGCGGCCTCCTTACAATGCAGCCATGGCATCTCAACCCGATATTTGCATCCGTGGCGCAGGCATTGTGGGCCGCACTTTGGCCTTGCTGCTGGCGCGAGAGCGGCTGCGCGTGGCGCTGGTCGACCAGCCGCCCAAGGCAACTGCGCCAGATGTTCGCGCCTACTCACTCAACATCGCCGCACAGCGCTTGCTGCAAGAGCTGCGCTGCTGGCCCGAGGGCACGGCCGTGACCCCCGTACACCAGATGCAGGTGTTTGGTGACCATGGGGGCGCATTGACTTTTGGCGCGCAAGACCTGGGCGCAGGCGAACTCAACTGGATGGTGGATGTGCCCGTGCTCGAAGCACGTCTGGCGGCTGCGGTGCAATTTCAGCCGCTGATCGAGGTGATCGACGCCCCGGTGGCCGCGCCCCTCACGGTGGTCTGTGAAGGCCGCACCAGCCAAACCCGCGCCGAGCTGGGCGTGGCCTTTGACATTGCCGCTTACCCGCAGCACGCCTTGGCCACTCGCCTGCACTGCGAACTGCCCCATGGCGGCGTGGCCCGCCAGTGGTTTGGCTGGGGCCATGTGCCCGGTTTGTCCGAGCCCCAAGCCGACATTCTGGCCTTGCTGCCCATGGGTGGCGAAGGTGGCCGCGACGTGGCGCTGGTCTGGTCGGTGCATCCGGCTCGGGCATTGCAGCTGCAAGCCCTGTCGGCTGAGGCATTTGCGCAAACCCTGGAACAGGCCTGCCACCTCACCCTGGGGCACATGACCCTGACAGCCGAGCGGGCCGTCTGGCCCTTGCAACTGGCCCGAGCCGAACGCTGGATTGGCCAAATGCCGGGTCAGCCCAAGCAGGCTTTTGCCCTGGCAGGCGATGCCGCCCACGCCATGCACCCCCTGGCTGGCCAAGGGCTGAACGTCGGCCTGGCCGATGTGGCCGAGTTGGTGCGCGTGATCCAAGCCAAGGAATTTTGGCGTCCCCTGCACGACCTGAAACTGCTGCGCCGCTACGAGCGCGCACGCCAAGCCGACGTGCAGGCCATGGGCTGGGTCACCGACAATCTGCAGCGCCTGTTTGCCCAGCCCGGCCCGGTCTGGCAAAACTTGCGCAATTGGGGCATGCGCGGCTTTGACCGCAGCGGCCCACTCAAACACTGGATGACGCGCCAAGCCATGGGCGCCACCAACACCCCTCCTGCGGCCTGAGCCCTGGCCCTGCAACACTCAGAAAAGAGATCCCATGAAATTTGTACGTCCGCTGTTGGTTTCGCTGTTGGCATTGGCCATCAGCCCGGTTTTTGCCCAGGAAGCCACCATCCGCAAAAACCTGTCCGAGCGCCTGAGCAACCTGCCCAAGATCGACGAAATCAGCAAAACGCCGATGAACGGGCTGTATGAACTGCGCATGGGCAACGATGTGATGTACAGCGACGCCGAAGGCAACTTCCTGATCCAGGGCGCGCTGATCGACGTCAAGCAAAAACGCAACCTGACCGAAGAGCGAATGGAAAAACTCTCGGCCATCCCCTTTGACCAACTGCCCCTGAAAAACGCTTTCACCCAGGTGCGTGGCAACGGCAAACGCAAACTGGTGGTGTTTGCCGACCCCAACTGCGGCTACTGCAAGCGCTTTGAAAAAGACCTGCAAAAGCTGGAAAACGTGACGATCTACCACCTGCTCTACCCCATCCTGGGTGAAGACTCCAAAACCAAGTCCAAAAACATCTGGTGCGCCAAAGACAAAGCCAAGGTCTGGAACGACTGGATGATCAACGGCACAGCCCCCGCTGCGGCCAACTGCGACACCGCTGCCATCGACGCCATCGTCGAATTTGGCAAAAAACAACGCATCACCGGCACGCCCACTTTGTTGTTTGCCGACGGCACCCGTGTGCCCGGCGCCGTGCCCATGGCCCAAGTCGAAAAACTGCTGAACGACATCAAATGATCCCCACCAAGCACCCTGAAGACAGCACCTGGCGCCTGATCCGCCGTTTGGGCTATGCCGGACTGATTCCCTTTGTTTTTCTGGCCCTGTGCCTGTGGCTGGTCGGGCCTGAGCTGCACCCCTATGTGGCGCTGTCCATGCAAGGCTATGGCGCGGTCATCGTGTCGTTTTTGGGTGGCATTCACTGGGGCGTGGGCTTTCGCAATGCGCTGATCACGCCTCAAGCACCGAGCATCCATTTCACCTGGGGTGTGGTCCCCACCCTGCTGGCCTGGGTGGGTGTGATGATGCCCGCCTTTGCTGGCCTGCCCTTGCTGGGCTTTATATTGATCGGCTGCTACGTGATGGACCGCCGCACCTGGCCCGCAGCAGGCCTGGCCCCCTGGCTGCCCATGCGCTTGCAGCTGACCATCGTGGCGTCGCTCAGCTGCTTTTTGGCCGCTGGCGCGACCTGATCTCCAGCGCTGGCTTTGTCGATTTGCAGGCGATTGTCGGGGTCTTCGACCACCGACCTACAACTGCGAGAAATTGTCGGGGTCTTCGACCACCGACCTACAACAAGCCTCTCCCCGTAGGTCGGCACTCGCAGAGTCCGACGTTTCTCATTCACCCACGCGGCCTGAGCGAGCCATATCAGTCTGCGGGCATTTGTCGGAGTCTTCGACCACCGACCTACAACTGCGTGGAATTGTCGGGGTCTTCGACCACCGACCTACAACTGCGGGGAATTGTCGGGGTCTTCGACCACCGACCTACAACAAGCCTCTCCCCGTAGGTCGGCACTCGCAGAGTCCGACGTTTCTCATTCACCCAGCGCGGCGTGCCTTCACCGCATCGGACAACACCTGCAAGACGCCTTCGCTGTCGTCCCAGCCAATGCAGGCGTCGGTGATGCTCTGACCGTAGGTCAGTTTCGCCACATCATGCTGACCGGGCGTGAACTTCTGGGCACCGTCCACCAGGTGGCTTTCGACCATGACGCCGAACACCTGGCGTGAACCGCCGCTGATCTGCGCGGCGATGTCCTTGGCCACGTCGATCTGGCGCTCATGCTTTTTGCTGCTGTTGGCGTGGCTGCAATCCACCATCAAGGTGGCAGGCAGCTTGGCGGCCTCAAGCTCCTTGCAAGCGGCTGCAACGCTTTCGGCGTCGTAATTGGGCGCTTTGCCGCCGCGCAAGATCACATGGCAATCCTTGTTGCCCTGGGTCTGCACGATGGCGACCTGGCCGTTTTTGTGCACCGACAAAAAGTGGTGGCCACGGGCTGCCGCCTGAATGGCATCGGTCGCGATCTTGATGTTGCCATCCGTGCCGTTCTTGAAGCCGATGGGCGCCGACAGGCCCGAAGCCAGCTCGCGGTGCACTTGGCTTTCGGTGGTGCGGGCGCCAATGGCACCCCAGCTGATCAGATCGCCAATGTACTGGGGGGAAATCACATCCAGGAACTCGCTGCCTGCGGGCAAGCCCTGGCGGTTGATTTCGATCAGCAGCTGGCGTGCGATGCGCAGGCCTTCGTCGATGCGGTAGCTCTCGTCCAGGTAGGGGTCGTTGATCAGCCCCTTCCAGCCCACGGTGGTGCGGGGCTTTTCGAAGTACACGCGCATCACGATTTCGAGTGTGTCGGCGTATTTTTCGCGCAGAGGCTTCAAGCGGCGGGCGTAGTCCAGGGCAGCGGCCGGGTCATGGATCGAGCAAGGGCCGATGATGACCAAGAGGCGGTCGTCCTTGCCGTGCACGATGTTCTGAATGGATTTGCGGGTTTGGGAAATCAGGGTTTCCGTAGCAGTGCCTGCAATCGGGAAAAACCGGATCAAATGTTCTGGAGGTGGGAGCACAGTGATGTCCTTGATGCGTTCGTCGTCGGTCTGGCCGGTGCGGTCTGCTGCATGGGGATACCAGCTCTCTGGTGCGGTGGTTTTGGCATTCATCTTGGACTCCTCAGATTGGAAAAAACAGGTGAAAAAAAACCGCCGGGCTTTGGGGCTCCGGCGGTATGTATCGAGATATTCGGGTGCTTATGCGCTCGCCTCTCGTCCGCCGGGGACTGAGAACCAAAAGTAAAAAAAGTAAAAAGCGATGCGCGAAGACATGGGCTTCAATGTATCACAGGTTGATGACGGCACTTGTCAGGGCTTGCCCGAAGAAGGGGGTGGGCAAAGGTTCGGATGGGGGTGAACCGCTTCCCATGGCCCAGCAACAATTTGCTGTTATTGAACGAAGACAGTTCGAGAGCGAGTGAGCAAACGAACCAGCCGCCTGTAGCAATACAGGTCTGCACACCAGCAGAGGCAAAGGAAACTCGCAAGACTCTTGCAACAAGAATCAAGAAAAGGGCCTTCGGGCCCTTTTTCTTTGGTGTGGCCTCACACACTGAAATTCTGACACTACCCGCCTCTACAAAGGGGTGGCAATGTAAACAGCTTGGGGCCGGATCAATCATGCCCACTCGATCCATGCGCAAAGACTTGTTGCTCAAACCTGCAAACACACGTACCCCGCTTCAATGTTGGCGTGAAACGCCTGTGGCAAGCGGGACCACTGATGAACGTCCACCATCATGGGCAAGTTGCTGTCTTGCAGCGCTTGTTTCAACTCGATCCAACCGGGAACGTCTTGGCTCAAATTGGAGGGGTTGCGCAGCACCAGATCCAGGTCACTGCCTTCGTGGGATTTGCCGTTGACGCGGCTGCCATAGGCCCACACTTGCGCTTGCGGGGTGTGAGTTTTCAGCAGCGCCAGCAGCGTGTGCAGGTGGCGCTCGGGCAGATCAAGCGCTGGCATCAAAAACTTTTTGCAGTACGGCCGCCAAATTGCGCACGTCTTGCAGATAAGCAGGCAAAAGTTGAAGGGTGTCGTTGGCAAATCCTGCGCCATAGTCGTGCGCGGTGCTGTTGCGGTTGGCCCGGTAGGCCAGCCAGCGCTCCACCTCGGCGCTGCTCAAAACGCCGTGCTTGCCTGCATGGCGCAAGACATCGTTGAACACCAGCGCGTCCACACTGCGAGGCGAAGCTTCGAACGCCTTGAGTGCTTTGCGCAACAACTTGCCCGCTGTTTCAAGCGACAACTCAAAACTCTTGATCGCGGCATTGCGGTACAAGTCAAACAGCACGCTGTCTGACGATTCAGGATGCCGATCAATGGCCAGCAAGGCTTGCTCCAAGGTGGCAGCGGTGCGCTCCAGATGCGTCACATTCAAAGTCATGTTCGCTCCTTGTATGTCTTCGCTGCTTGAGACGATCACCGTCTTTTCAAGCCTTTATGCCTTTGGCCGCCTCCAGCGTGTCCCGCGTCTGCATCGCCACTTGGCGCGCAGCTTGCTCGAAGTCGTCACCGCTCGATGCATACAGCACCGCACGCGATGAGTTGACGATGATGGCCCCTACGCTGGAGCCGTCGGCATGGCCGCGCCAGCCGGCCTTGACGGTGGCCACGGCGTCGCCGCCTTGTGCGCCCACGCCGGGTATGAGCAAGGGGAGCGTAGGGGCCAATTCACGCACGCGCTCGATCTCGGCTGGGTAGGTGGCACCCACCACCAAACCGAGTTGGCCGTTCAGGTTCCAGGGGCCTTGGGCCAGTTGGGCAATGTGTTCGTACAAACGGGGTTGGCCCTCCACCGTGGCCAAGCGCTGGTTTTGCAGGTCGTCACCGCCGGGGTTGGAGGTGCGGCAGAGCAAGAATGCGCCTTTGCCTTCGTACTTGAGGTAGGGGGCCACCGAGTCCCAGCCCATGAAGGGCGAGAGGGTCACGGCGTCGGCGCCATAGCGCTCAAAGGCTTCTTTGGCGTATTGCTCGGCGGTGGAGCCGATGTCGCCGCGCTTGGCGTCCAAAATGATGGGCACATGCGGGGCCACGCGGCGCATGTGTTCCATCAGGCGTTCGAGCTGGCCTTCGGCGCGGTGCGCGGCAAAGTAGGCAATTTGGGGTTTGAAGCTGCTGACCAGGTCGGCCGTGGCGTCGACGATGCGGGCGCAAAAGTCGTAAATTTTGTTCGCGTCGCCCTTGTAGGCGGCGGGGAACTTGGTGGGTTCGGGGTCCAGGCCCACGCAAAGCATGGAGCCGTTTTGGCGCTCAGCGGCGCGCAGCATGTCGAGGAAGGTCATGGGGGTGGATTGTACTTTTCCACCCTTTTCCTCCCTTTTTAACGCCGCCTCACCACCAGCGCGGCACTTTCACACGGTAGCTTTCGTACGCCTGGCCGTAAACAAGTGGTAAATGCGCCTCCTCCAGTCGCACCTGGATCTGGATCAACAACTCACCGCACACCAGCAACAACAAAGTCAAGGCATTGGGCAGCAAGCACAAGAGCGCCCACAAGTTCAGGCGCATCGACAGGAATATCGGATTGCGCGAACGGGCAAACAGGCCGTGCGTCACCAAAGGTCCGGGGGTGTCTGCATCCAAGCCAATGCGCCAGGACATGCCCATTTGGCGCTGCGCCCAGACCACCCCCAAGCCGCTCACCACCAAGATGCACCACCCGAATGCGCGCACATAAGCCTTGTCCAGCCAAGCCACGGGCGGTGCGATCTCGTCGGAAGGCCACCCCAGGGTCAGTGCCGTCAAATAGACAAAGCACAAGGCCAACACCCCTTTGAACATGCGCCCGACATACCCCTGCGCATCGTCCGTGGCGGGCAGTCGCATGGGGTTCAGCCCGGTGGCACGGTAAATACTCAGCGATCGCCACACGATGACAGCCCCGGCATAAACGACAAAGTAAACCCATAAATATCCCGCGAAATGGTTCATATACAACTCCAGAAGTCATTTGATTGAAGATGAGATGATTGGAAACCTTCAAGCTGCTGCAATGTCAACACCCTGCATGAACAAGCTCTCGACACCTACTCTTCGCATTGGCCAAGTGGCTCTGGCCAGCGGCATGAGCACGGCCAGCATCCGTTTTTACGAACAACAAGGCCTGTTGAGTCCGGCAACACGCTCCAGCAATGGCTACCGCGCTTACAGTGCACAAGACGTTGAACGCTTGCGGCGCATACGCACTTGCCGGAGTCTGGACATGTCGATCCAGGAAATTCAAGCCCTGCTGCAGGTGCCCGGTGATTCACCCACCGTTTGCGAAGTCACGTCACAGGTGTTGCTGGAGCACCTGGAGCATGTGGCACACAGGATCGAGGAACTGCAAGAACTCAAGAGCAGGCTTGAAGCCTTGCAGGGACTTTGCCAACACCCCGTCGATGCCGAATGCCCAACGCAAGCGGCCATGGGGCAAATGGAGGCCAGCTCCAAATCACGGTCCAGCCATCACCTTCGACACCTTTGAACCACACACCCCATGCACAAACTTTCTCCCCGCCAATGGACCCTGCTGGTTTTGCTCACCCTGGTCTGGGGCATCAACTGGCCGGTCATGAAAATGGGCGTCACGGGCTTTCCGCCTTTGACCTTTCGGGCCATGTGCCTGTGTCTGGGCACGCCGGTATTGGGGCTGGCTTTGCTGGCCATGAAGGTGCCGTTTCGCATTCCCCGTGCGCATTGGCGCGAGTTGCTGGTGTTGGCGGTGTTCAACATGTTCATTTGGCACGCGCTGATCATCATCGCGGTGCAATCGCTGTCCAGCGGACGCGCGGCGATTTTGGGCTACACCATGCCCATGTTTTCGGCCTTGCTGGGGGCGTGGGTGTTTGGCGACCAGTTGGCCAAACGCGCTTGGGCCGGTGTGGCTGCGGCCAGTCTGGGGGTGGTGCTCTTGCTGTGGCACGAGTTGTCCAACCTGAGCGGTCGGCCCACAGGGGTCTTGCTGGCCTTGGTGGCGGCCAGCACTTGGGCGCTGGGCACGCAAATGTTGCGCCGCTCGCAGATGCCGATTTCCACATTGACGATTTCGTTTTGGATGACCTTGCTGACCACCGGGGTCATGAGCGTGCTGGCCGTGCTACTGGAGAGTGATCGCTGGGTGGCCCCCACGCCTTCCAACTGGTTTGCGATTGGCTACAACGCGGTGCTGGTGTTTGGCTTTGCACACGCTGCCTGGTTTTTTCTGGCGCGCAGTTTGCCGCCTGTGGCTTCCACCCTGAGCGTGATGCTGATCCCGGTGCTGGGGGTGTTCAGCGGCGCGGTGTGGCTGGGTGAGGTGTTGCACTGGCAAGACTGGGCAGCCGTTGGATTGATGACGGCCTCGATTGCTTTTGTGCTGTGGCCAGCCCAAAAGGCCGTGGCCTGATGCCTTTGCCCACACTGGGGGGCAAGCCCCCAAGCGCTTACCAAGCAGGCTGCAAAGCCGCAAATCCTTTGGGCGCCAAGCTGGCTTTGTCAAAGCTCACCACTTCGTAGGCATCGGGCTGGGACAGCAGCTCGCGCAGCAGCAAGTTGTTCATGGCGTGGCCCGAGCGGAAAGCGCTGTAGGCGGCCAGCAAGGGTTTGCCCACGATGTACAGATCGCCCATGGCGTCGAGGATTTTGTGTTTGACGAATTCATCGTCATACCGCAGCCCGTCGGAGTTGAGCACTTTGTAGTCGTCCATGACGATGGCGTTGTCCAAGCCGCCCCCCAAGGCCAGGCCATTGGCGCGCAGCATTTCCACATCTTTGGTGAAGCCAAAAGTGCGGGCGCGGGCGATGTCGCGGGCATACACCCCTTCGGACATGTCAAACACCACCTGCTGCCCCGTGGAATCCACGGCGGGGTGGTGAAAGTCGATTTCAAAGCTCAATTTGTAGCCGTGATAGGGCTCAAGGCGTGCCCACTTGATGTTCTGTCCCTCGCCTTCGCTGACCTGCACGGTCTTGAGCAAGCGGATGAAACGCTTGGGGGCGGCTTGCTCGGCAATGCCTGCGCTTTGCAGCAAAAACACAAACGAAGAGGCCGAGCCGTCCAGGATGGGTACCTCTTCAGCGGTGATGTCCACATACAGGTTATCGATGCCCAAGCCTGCGCAAGCAGACATCAGATGCTCCACTGTGTAGACCTTGGCTTGCCCCACAGAAATGGTGGACGCCAATCGGGTGTCGGTCACCGACTCGGCTTTCACAGGGATGTCCACGGGCTCGGGTAAATCGATGCGGCGAAACACAATGCCCGTGTCCGGTGGCGCAGGACGCAGCGTCAATTCGACCCGCTGGCCACTGTGCAAACCCACGCCGACGGCATGGGTCAAGGTTTTGAGGGTGCGTTGAGCAAGCATGGCTGAATTTTAGTTGGCAAGGCCTGGCGCTGTCATGACAAGGGCTTGCAGGACGAGCATGCACTGCACATGACGGCCCATGAAAATGGGGCCAGACGGGCAAAGCCCCTCTGGCCCCAAAAGCACCTGGGTCTGATTGAGTCGATCAGTCAGCTTGCTTGCGCAAGAAGGCCGGGATTTCGATGTCATCCATGCCGGCGGCCGACATGCCGTCCACACGGGTGGCCGCGTGGGTGCGGTTGTTGCGCCAGATGGCAGGTGTGCTCATGCTGTTGGGCAACGAAGTTGCAGTGTTCGCGCTAGACGCCACAGCATCTTGGCCGCCCATCATGAAAGGCACATTGTCGGTGCCGGTGCGGATCACTTGCATGGGGTTTGAACGTCGTGCGCCTTGCTTGGACAAGCCGGTGGCCACCACGGTGACTCGGATTTCTTCACCCAAGTTCTCATCGTGCGCTGTGCCATAGATCACATGGGCGTCTTCGGATGCACAGGATCGGATGGTGTCCATGGCGCGCTTGGATTCCGAGAGCTTCAAGGAGCCTTTGGCAGCGCTGATCAGAACCAGCACGCCGCGAGCGCCTTTGAGATCGACGCCTTCGAGCAGCGGGCAAGCCACGGCTTGCTCTGCCGCAATGCGGGCGCGGTCCGGACCGCTGGCCACTGCCGTGCCCATCATCGCCTTGCCTGGCTCGCCCATGACCGTGCGCACGTCTTCAAAGTCGACGTTCACATGGCCAGGCACATTGATGATTTCGGCAATGCCACCCACGG
Source organism: Limnohabitans planktonicus II-D5 (assembly GCF_001270065.2). GTDB lineage: Bacteria > Pseudomonadota > Gammaproteobacteria > Burkholderiales > Burkholderiaceae_C > Limnohabitans_A > Limnohabitans_A planktonicus. Next base: position 80,486 of record NZ_LFYT02000004.1, on the reverse strand, counting down.
CGTTTTTGAGCACATCGTTGGCATGCGCAAACGCCACATCTTGCGTCATGTCTTCACCACCGGGCAACTCCATCAATTTTTCATTGAGCACCACGATCAGTGAGTCCACGTTGGCTTCGAGCTCCACCATGCCCTCATCGGCATTGCTCATGCGGCGCTTGCCTTCAAAGTCGAAAGGCTTGGTCACCACGCCCACCGTCAGGATGCCCATGGATTTGGCGATGCGCGCAATCACGGGCGCAGCACCCGTGCCCGTGCCGCCACCCATGCCCGCGGTGATGAACAACATGTGCGCGCCTTCAATGGCTGCACGGATATCGGCTTCCGCGCTTTCAGCGGCTTCGCGGCCTTTGTCTGGCTTGCTGCCGGCACCCAGACCGGTTTGACCCAACTGAATGAAACGGTGCGCCGCACTGCGCGCCAGCGCTTGTGCATCGGTGTTGGCGCAGATGAACTCCACGCCTTGAACCTGACGCTCGATCATGTGTTCGACGGCGTTGCCGCCGCCGCCACCGACGCCGATCACTTTGATCTGTGTGCCTTGGTTGAATTCTTCGCTTTGAATCATTTCGATGCTCATGGTGCTCTCCTAAATCTGAAAATGGGTTTTGCCTGAATGTGGGGTGTGTGCGCAGCTTGCGGGCGTTTCAACATCGCCTGGGCCTGAATGCGGGTGGGCTGCCTCTGATCAGAAAGTGTTTTTTGGGATTCATCAGAAGTTCCCCACAAAAAAATCACGCAGACGGCCAAAGGCGTTGTTCACTGAACTTTGCTTTTGGGTGACTTTGTAGCCGCGCAGACGCGCCATGCGCGCTTCTTCCAGCAGGCCCATGACGGTGGCCGCGCGTGGCTGACTGACCATATCGGCCAGGCTGCCCCTGTATTTGGGCAGCCCCCGACGTACTGGCTTGAGGAAGATGTCTTCGCCCAACTCGACCATCCCCGGCATGACGGCGCTCCCCCCCGTGAGCACGATGCCCGAGGACAACACTTCTTCGTAGCCCGACTCGCGGATGACCTGGTGCACCAGCGAGAAAATTTCTTCGATGCGCGGTTCGATCACACCGGCCAGCGCCTGCTTGCTCAACATGCGGGGGCCACGGTCGCCCAGGCCCGGCACTTCAACCTGCGCATCCGGGTCGGCCAGCAGTTGCTTGGCATAACCGCTTTCGACCTTGATGTCTTCAGCGTCCTTGGTGGGCGTGCGCAACGCCATGGCGATGTCGCTGGTGATCAGGTCGCCCGCAATCGGAATGACAGCTGTGTGGCGGATCGAGCCGTTGGCAAAAATGGCCACATCCGTGGTGCCTGCGCCGATGTCCACACAGACCACGCCCAATTCGCGCTCGTCTTCGGACAACACGGCCAGGCTCGATGACTGGGGGTTGAGCAGGAACTGCTCGACCTCCAGGCCACAGCGGCGCACACATTTGATGATGTTTTCTGCCGCGCTTTGGGCACCCGTCACGATGTGCACCTTGGCTTCAAGCCGCATGCCACTCATGCCAATGGGCTCTTTGACTTCCTGGCTGTCGATGACGAATTCCTGTGGTGCCACCAACAGCAAACGCTGGTCGGTCGAGATGTTGATGGCACGCGCTGTTTCCATCACGCGGGCCACATCGGCGGGCGTGACTTCCTTGTCCTTGATGGCCACCATGCCACTGGAATTGATGCCCCGGATGTGGCTGCCTGTGATGCCGCAATTCACACGGGTGATCTTGCAGTCGGCCATCAGTTCGGCCTCTTTGAGGGCCTGCTGAATGCTTTGTACGGTGGCATCAATATTGACCACCACACCCCGCTTGAGGCCATTGCCCGGCGCGATGCCCAGCCCGGCGATCTTGAGCTCACCGTCCGGCATCACCTCGGCCACCACGGCCATGACCTTGGAGGTACCAATATCCAAGCCGATGACCAGGTCTTTGTACTCTTTTGCCATTTGACTCACCGTTTCCGTTTCATTTTTCGTGGCCTGATCGCTCAGGGCTTTTGCTTCGTGGGGGTGTCAATCGTGCTGACACCACGCAGTCGCAGGGCATAACCATCTTTGTGACGCAAATCCGCAGCCAACAAGGCCGTTGGCGTTCTGCCGTAACGGGACGTGACCTGTGACAGCGTTCTCAAAAATCGTTGCACATTGGCACCCAGCTCAGCCTCTGTACCCCGGCCCAATTCAAGTTGCGCACCGCCTTGCAGCAAGACACGCCAGCTGCCTCTGGGCGTCAGTTCAATCTGCTCGATCCCCATGTCCACCGCATCCAACAACGGTGACAGGTAGCGGTACATGTGCACCACATCCAAAGACAAACCCTCTGGCCCCTTCATTCGGGGCAATTGCTCGACATCCACGTCTTGCACATTGGCCTCAAACACCTGGCCTTGTTCATTGACCATGGTGTTCGCATCTTCATCGCCCCACAAAGCAATCGGACGGTGCTCTTGCAAAATGGCACGTAAGCGGTTGGGAAAATCGCGGTGTATCACTGCCGTGCGCACCCATGGCACATCTTCAAAAACCTCACGGGCCTGCGCCAGATCGAGCGTGAAAAAGTTGCCACTGAGCTGCGGCATCACATTGGCGCGCAAGGTGACCGCGTTGTTGTGCCCGACTTCTCCTTGCACGGTGATGGACTCGATCGCAAACATCGGGTGACGGATCAACCACCATGCCCCACTGGCCAGACCCAGCAACACGAGCACGACCACCAGCATGGCCGTGGTCATGTTCATGAGCCGGATATCCAGCGGCAAGGGCATGGTGGGGTTCATCCCAAGCTCTCCTGTGCGTTGTCCAACGCAGCCGATGCCAGCAACTGGCTGCACAAGACCTCATAGCTGATGCCCGCAGCGCGTGCCGACATGGGCACCAATGAATGACCTGTCATGCCCGGCGAGGTGTTGATTTCCAGCAGATAGGGCTGGCGTGTGGCGGCGTCAATCATCACGTCAATGCGCCCCCAGCCTCGGCAACCCAGCACCTGGTAGGCCTTGACCACCAGGGCTTCAATGGCGGCTTCTTCCAAAGCGGGCAGACCACTGGGCACCAGATACTGGGTATCGTTGGTGAAGTATTTGTTCTGGTAGTCGTAATTGCCTTCGGGTGCCACGATGCGAATGATGGGCAAGGCTCGGGCGGTGTCGCCTTCGCCCAGCACCGGGCAAGTGACCTCGTCACCCACAATGCATTGCTCGCACAGGATGTCGGCGTCGCACTGTGCGGCGGCCGCTAGGGCGGCGGGCACATCTTGCGCATGCAGCACTTTGCTCACGCCAATCGACGAGCCCTCGCGCGCCGGTTTGACGATCATCGGCAAGCCCAGAGTCTCGACCAGCTGCGCCACAGACACAGTGGCCAGTTGGGCACGGCGCACCAGCACATAGGCAGGCGTGGGCAAACCCTCAGCCAGCCAGACGCGCTTGGTCATGGTTTTGTCCATGGCAATGCTGGACGCCATCACGCCCGAACCGGTGTAGGGAATGCCCAGCAATTCAAGCGCGCCTTGCACGGTGCCGTCTTCACCGAAGCGCCCATGAAGGGCGATGAAGCATCGGTCAAAGCCATCGCGTTTCAACTCGCTCAGTTCGCGCTCGGCCGGGTCAAACGCGTGCGCGTTCACGCCCTCGGCCTGCAGGGCACTGAGCACACCCTGGCCAGACATCAAGGAGACTTCCCGCTCTGCCGAGCGTCCGCCCATGAGGACAGCGACCTTGCCTGCGTTTGTTGCGCTCACAGGGCACCTCCTGTCTCAACCACTTTGGCGGGCACACCCCCAATGGAGCCTGCGCCCATGCAAATGAGCACATCACCATCGCGGGCGTTGCTCAACACGGCTTGCGTCATGTCGGCGATGTCGTCAACAAACACCGGCTCGACCTTGCCCGCCACGCGCAAGGCCCGCGCCAGCGAGCGGCCATCGGCGGCCACAATCGGCGCTTCGCCTGCGGCATACACCTCGGACAGCAACACGCTGTCGCAGCCCTGGCCAATAACTTTGACGAAATCCTCGAAACAGTCGCGTGTGCGGCTGTATCGGTGCGGCTGAAAGGCCAGCACCAAACGACGGCCCGGAAAAGCACCACGGGCTGCGGCCAGCGTGGCAGCCATCTCAACCGGGTGGTGGCCGTAGTCATCAATGACCGTGAAGCGCCCAGCGCCCCCCGGCACGGCCACATCGCCATAACGCTGAAAGCGCCGCCCCACGCCTTTGAAACCGGCCAGCGCCCGCTGCACAGCGGCGTCATCCACACCCAGTTCCACGGCCACAGCCACGGCGGCCAGGGCATTGAGCACGTTGTGCAGGCCTGGCAGGTTCAGCACCAAATCCAGGTCAGGCAAGGTGACACCGTTGCTGCGCTGCACCGTGAAATGCATCTGGCCGTTTTCAGCGCGCACATTCACGGCACGCACTTGAGCGCCTTCGTTCAGACCATAGGTGGTCACTGGACGGGCGATGTCGTCCACGATGGATTGCACGCCTGGGTCATCGCTGCACACAATGGCCGTGCCATAAAAGGGCATGCGGTGCAAAAAATCGACAAATGCCGACTTCAGTTTGGCCAGGTCATGGCCATAGGTTTCCATGTGGTCGGCGTCGATGTTGGTCACCACCGCCATCACCGGCAGCAGGTTCAAAAACGAGGCATCCGATTCGTCAGCCTCGACCACGATGTAGTCGCCCGTGCCCAGCTTGGCATTGGCCCCGGCGCTGTTCAGACGACCACCGATCACAAAGGTGGGGTCCAGACCGGCTTCGGCCAGCACGCTGGCCACCAGGCTGGTGGTGGTGGTCTTGCCGTGTGTGCCGGCAATGGCCACGCCCTGCTTCATGCGCATGAGCTCGGCCAACATCACTGCACGCGGCACGATGGGAATATGGCGCTCGCGCGCGGCCAACACTTCGGGGTTGTCGGCTTTCACAGCAGTCGATGTGACCACTGCATCGGCATCCTTGACATGATCAGCCGCATGGCCCACATGCGTTTGAATGCCCAATGCGGCCAGTCGGCGCAAGGTGGCGCTGTCGGACAGATCAGAGCCTGAAATCTGGTAACCCAGATTGAGCAAGACCTCGGCAATGCCGCTCATGCCCGAGCCACCAATGCCGATGAAATGGATGTTTCGGATGGCGTGTTTCATGCATTCAACTCCTTGCAAGCCATCACGACATCGCGTGTGGCATTTGTTTTTTTCTGTTCGTAAGCTTTTTCGGCGCAAGCGAGCAAGCTCTCGCGCTGCAAACCCGCCAGCTGCAGGGCCAGGCCTTGTGCGTTCAACTGCGATTGCGGCATGAGCCAGCCCCCGCCGTGCGCCACCAAGAACTGGGCATTGGTGGTCTGGTGGTCGTCCACCGCATGCGGAAACGGCACAAACAGGGCCGCTGCACCGACTGCGGCGATTTCGGTCACGGTGCTTGCGCCTGCACGGCAGATCACCAGATCAGCCTGCGCAAAAGCGCTGGCAGTGTCGTCAATGAAAGGCGTCAACTCGGCCTGCACGCCAGCGGCTGCGTAATTGGCCCGCAAAGCCTCGATTTGTTTGGCCCCGCTTTGGTGGATGACTTGCGGCCTTTGATCAACAGGCAGCAATGCCAGTGCTTGCGGCACGATGTCATTGAGCGCTTTGGCGCCCAAACTGCCGCCCACCACCAACACGCGCAGTGGCCCGCTGCGGCCTGCAAATCGCACCGCGGGTGGCGCTTGTTCGGTGAACTCTGGGCGCAAGGGATTGCCCACCCAGGCCCCCTGGGTGAAGACATCGGGGAAAGCGGTGAGCACCCGGCTGGCCACGCGGGCCAGCACCTTGTTGGACAGACCCGCCACCGAATTTTGCTCATGCAACACCACCGGCTTGCCACACAAGCGCGCCATCAGTCCACCCGGCAAGGTGATGTAGCCGCCCAGGCCCAGCACCACATCGGGCTGCACGCGGCGCACCACCTGCAGGCTTTGCCAGAAAGCCCGCCCCAGCTTGATGGGCAGCTTGAGCCAGGTCATGGGGCCCTTGCCCCGCACACCACCAAACTCCACAGTCTCAAACGCGAAACCGCGCGGCGGCACCAGCTGGCTTTCCATGCTGTTTGGCGCGCCCATCCAGTGCACGCGCCAGCCTTCGGCGCGTAAGGCTTGCGCCACGGCCAGGCCCGGGAAGATGTGCCCGCCTGTGCCGCCCGCCATCACCAATGCACAGGGTTTGTTCATGAACGCCCTCCTCGCATGAGTTGTTTGTTTTCGGCGTCGATGCGCAACACAATGGCGATGGCCACCAGGTTCATCATGATGGCTGAGCCGCCGTAGCTCATGAACGGCAAGGTCAACCCTTTCGTGGGCAAGGCACCCAGGTTCACGCCCATGTTGATGAAAGCCTGAAAGCCGATCCAGATGCCCACGCCCTGGGCCACCAAGCCAGAAAACACCTTGTCCAGTGCGATGGCCTGTCGGCCAATCACCATGATCCGGCGGCTCAGCCACAAGTACATGAAAATGGCCACAGACACCCCGACCAGGCCAAATTCTTCACCAATCACAGCCATCAAAAAATCGGTGTGCGCTTCAGGCAACCAATGCAGTTTTTCGACACTGCCGCCCAGGCCCACGCCCCAGATTTCGCCCCGGCCAATGGCAATCAGCGAATGCGTCAACTGGTAGCCCTTGCCCAGGGCATAAGCTGCATTGAATGGATCGAGGTAGGCAAAAATCCGCTCACGACGCCAGGGCGACAGCGCAATCATGATCACAAAGGCGACCACCAGCACACTGAGGATCAGCATGAACATGCGGACATTGACCCCGCCCAGAAACAGGATGCCCATGGCGATGACAGCGATCACCAAGAAGGCCCCCATATCAGGCTCGGCCAGCAAAAACACACCCGCCACCGTGACGGCAGCCGCCATGGGCCACACAGCACGGAAGAAGTCTTCCTTCACGTCCATCTTGCGCACCATGTAATTGGCTGCATAAATGATGGTCGCCAGCTTGGCCAGTTCGGAGGGCTGAAAATTCATGACGCCCAAGGGAATCCAGCGACGCGCACCGTTGACACTTTTTCCGATGTAAGGCACCAGCACCAAGGCCAGCAGCACCAAGGCACAAACGAACAAAGGGCGCGCCATTTTTTCCCAGGTGACCATGGGCACCTGAAACGCCAGCAAAGCCACCACTGCACCCAGTGACAGCGACAACACATGACGCCACAAGTAATGGGTGTGGGTCAAGCGCACCAAACGGGGGTTGTCCGGCATGGCAATGGAGGCCGAATAGACCATGACCATGCCCCACATGAGCAGCGCCACCACCACCCAGACCAGGGCCTGATCCACGCCTTGCAGCCGCGCACCGGCTGAGCCCGACTGGCCTGCATATTCGTAACCCCCTAAATTGACTGGCAAACCCGCGTGGCTGACCACTGGCGTGCCGCCGGAGAACAATGTTCCCAGGCGGACCAGTGCAGCGCGCGCGCGTTGTGTCAGATTCAGGGTTTCACTCACAGACCGCCCTCCATCGACACACCCGCGGCATCTGCCAATTCGGCCACCGCCTGGCAAAAGACCTGGGCACGGTGCTCATAGTTTTTGAACATGTCCAGACTGGCGCATGCAGGCGACATCAGCACCGCATCGCCGCTGTGGGCCATGTCTTTGGCCAGCGTGACCGCAGCAGGCAAGCTGTCTGCGTCTTGCAGGGGCACACCGCACAGGCCCAGCGCTTCGCGGATCAGGGCAGCATCGCGGCCCATGAGCACCACACCGCGCACATATCGGCTGACCGGATCGGCCAGAGGGGAAAAGTCCTGTCCTTTGCCATCGCCGCCCAGAATGACAACCACCCGGCGGTCAGCCCCCAAGCCGTTCAAGGCAGCCACCGTGGCACCCACATTGGTGCCTTTGCTGTCGTCGAAATACTCCACCTCATGGATGAGCGCAACGGGCTCCACCCGATGCGGCTCGCCCCGGTATTCACGCAGGCCATACAGCATGGGGGCCAATGCACAGCCGGCCGAGCTGGCCAGTGCCAGTGCCGCCAGTGCATTGATGGCGTTGTGCCGTCCACGAATGCGCAGGGCATCGGCTGGCATCAAACGCTGGATATGCAATTCTTCGGCCTCGTCTTTGCGACGGCGGCGGGTTTCGTCCGCTTCCAGGGCGCGCACCAGCCACGTCATGCCGTTCATGACCTCGATGCCGAAATCCCCCGGGCGCTGAGGCATGTCGCCACCAAAGGACACATAGGCCCGCTCTTGCGGGCGCTGCAACTTGACGCGAACGGGCTCGGGCCGCATGGCCATGACGAGCTTGTCTTCACGGTTGAGCACCATCAGTCCTTGCTGGCCAAAGATGCGCGCTTTGGCGGCGGCATAGGCGCTCATGGAGCCATGCCAATCCAGATGGTCTTGCGAGATGTTGAGCACCGTGGCTGCCGTGGGCTCAAAGCCCTCGCTGCTGTCGAGCTGAAAACTCGACAGCTCCAGCACCCAGACCTGCGGCAATGCCAGGGCCATGGGGTCCACGGGGGCTGTCTCAGCAGGCGTCTGAAACGCTGGCGACATGGGCTCGGCAGACGCCCCTTCGGGCTCGGCGACTGGCTCAGCAGACGCAGTGATGGGCTGATCGGTATCGGTATCGGCCTGTTCCACCTCTTGCGCTGTGGGTGACTGCGGTGGGGCGCTGGCCATTGACGGTTTGCTTGCAGTGACAGGCGCATTCGCTGCGGCCTGCGCGGCATTTTCAGCCGCATTTTCGGCCGCACTTTCGGCCTCGCGTTCAGCGGCCTCCAGCGCTTGCTGAGCCACCAGCACCTGGGCTTCTTGCAAGGCCTCGGCCAGGGTGTCGAGCAAGGTGGGGCCGATGTTGCCCGCCACCTTGACGCGCTTGCCCGCACGCGCCACCAATTGCCCGGTCAGCGATGTGACGGTGGTTTTGCCGTTGGTACCTGTGATGGCCAGCACCTGCGGGGCATAGCCATAGGTGGTTTTCAAGTCTTGCAGCACAGCGGCAAACAAGGCCAACTCGCCGCCTTGCCACAAACCCATGGCCTTGGCCGCATCAAACACGGGTGCCACCACTTCGGGTACCAAGCCAGGGCTGCGAAAGACCGCCCGCACGTCCGTGCCTTCGACCAGTGCGGCGCTGAATTCGCCTGAGACAAAACGCACGTTCGGCCACTCGGCCTGCAACGCAGCCAGCTGCGGCGGTGCTGCGCGGGTATCGGCCACGGTCACATTCGCCTCGGCACGGGCGCACCAACGGGCCATTGCCAGGCCCGAAGCACCCAAACCGAGAATCAGAACGTGTTGACCTTGAAGCTGCATGGTTTACCTCAGCTTCAAGGTGGACAGGCCGACCAGACACAAGAGCATGGTGATGATCCAAAAACGCACGACCACTTGCGTTTCTTTCCAGCCGCTTTTTTCAAAATGGTGGTGCAAAGGCGCCATCTTCAAAATGCGTCGGCCCTCACCATATTTCTTTTTGGTGTACTTGAAGTAGGTCACCTGCGCCATCACCGACAAGGCCTCGACCACGAAGATGCCGCCCATGATGGCCAGCACGATTTCCTGGCGCACGATCACGGCAATGGTGCCCAAGGCACCGCCCAGCGCCAGCGCGCCCACGTCGCCCATGAAGACTTGTGCGGGGTGCGTGTTGAACCACAAAAAGGCCAAACCGGCCCCCGCCATGGCCGAGCAAAAAATCATCAGCTCGCCGGAGCCGGGAATGTGGGGCAGGAACAGGTATTTGGCGTAAACCGAACTGCCGGTCACGTAGGCAAACACCCCCAGGGCCGAACCGACCATGACCACCGGCATGATGGCCAGGCCATCCAGGCCATCGGTCAGGTTGACCGCGTTGCTGGCCCCCACAATGACCAGGTAGGACAGGATCACAAAGCCGAACACGCCCAGCGGGTAGCTGACTTCCTTGAAAAAAGGCACCATCAAACCGGCTTTGGGCGGCAAGTTGACATCAAAACCGGACATTACCCATTTGGCAAACAGGTCCACCACCCGCAGGTTGGAACTTTCAGAAATGCTGAAGACCAGGTACAGGGCCGCCAGCAACCCGATCACCGATTGCCAGAAATACTTTTCACGCGAGGGCATGCCTTCGGGGTCTTTGTTGACCACTTTGCGCCAGTCGTCTGCCCAGCCCACAGCGCCAAAGCCCAAGGTCACGATCAGCACGATCCAGACAAAGCGGTTGGACAGGTCAAACCACAGCAAGGTGGACACGGCAATCGACAGCAAAATCAGCACACCGCCCATGGTGGGTGTGCCGCTTTTAGACAGGTGCGACTCCATGCCATAGCCCCGGATGGGCTGACCGATTTTGAGCGCCGTCAGGCGCCGGATGACGGCAGGCCCTGCGGCCAGGCCAATCAACAACGCTGTCAGCGCCGCCATCACGGCCCGGAAGGTGATGTATTGGAAAACACGCAAAAAGCCCCACTCCGGGGACAAACTTTGTAACCATTGCGCCAAGCTAAGCAGCATGCGCTTCTCCCTGTTGTGTATGTTGTGTAGCGCCTGGCGCCATGAGCGCATCCACCACCCGCTCCATCTTCATGAAACGCGAGCCTTTGACCACGATGCTTTGAAAATCTTGGACGTGTCGGGTGGCGGCATCCAGCAAGGCGGCCATGTCTTCAAAGTGCCGTGCACCGGCACATGCCCCGCTGAATGCTTTTTCCGCATGCACGCACAATTCGCCCAAGGTGTAGAAGGCCTGCACACCGCGTGCGGCGGCATAGACCCCCACTTCGGCGTGAAATTCCGGCCCCTGGTTGCCGACTTCACCCATGTCCCCCAGCACCAACAAACGCGGCCCCGGCAACTCGGCCAGCACGTCGATGGCGGCCAGCACCGAATCGGGGTTGGCGTTGTAGGTGTCGTCCACCAGCGTGATGTCGGTACCGGGCACCACGCAGGCCCGTGAACGGCCTTTGACCGGCTCGAAGGCCTGCAAGCCTTGGGCCACAGCTTCAAGCGGCACACCGGCGGCCAGGGCGCAAGCGCTGGCCGCTAGGGCGTTTTTGACGTTGTGGCGTCCTGCGATATGCACACGCACAGGGGCCGTGCCTTCAGGGGTTTTGAGGGTGAATTGCCAGGCCCCCGATTGCCACAGCACCACAGCGGCGCAGACATCGGCCTGCTGCAGCGCAAAGGTGCGCTGGGCACGCGGTCCCGCCAGTGCCTGCCAGATGCCGGTGTAATCCTCATCGGCCGGGAAAATCGCCACGCCGCTGCCTGGTAAGGCTTGCAGCACGGTGCCGTTTTCCCGCGCCACGGCCTCCACCGTGCCCATGAATTCCTGATGTTCGCGCTGCGCGTTGTTGACCAGTGCCACCGTGGGCTTTGCCATGCGGGCCAGGGCGGCAATTTCACCGGGGTGGTTCATGCCCAGCTCGACCACGGCGATGCGGTGGTGCGCACGCAAGTTGAACAAGGTCAGGGGCACGCCGATGTCGTTGTTGAAATTGCCTTGGGTGGACAAGGCATCGTCCCCGGCGAATGCCCGCAGGATCGAGGCGATCATTTGCGTCACGGTGGTCTTGCCGTTGCTGCCGGTGACCGCAATCACGGGCAAATCAAACTGCCCGCGCCAGCCCGCTGCCAACTCGCCCAGGGCGATGCGCGCATCCGGCACCACCAATGCGGGCAAACCCAAAGCGGCAGCTGTGACTTGGCCTGAGTGCTCGCACACCACAGCCACCGCGCCTTGGGCCTGGGCTTGCGCCATGAATTGGTTGCCGTCAAAACGCTCGCCGCGCAGAGCCACAAACAGGTCCCCGGCTTGCACACTGCGGCTGTCGGTGTGCACACGCTGGGCCAGCACGCCATCCAGGCGTTCGCCACGGGCCCCGCTGAGCCAAGTCAGCGCCAGATTCAGATTCAGCTGCATACCGCTCATGCCGTCACCCCTTGTGTTGCACGGCGCTGCAAGGCCGCCTGGACCTGTGCGACGTCAGAAAAAGGTTGCCGCACGCCCAGCACTTCTTGATAGGTTTCGTGGCCCTTGCCCGCCACCAGGACCACATCGCGCGCATCGGCTTGGGCCACCACCTGCGCAATGGCCTGCGCACGATCAGGCTGAATCTGCACCTGCGCGGGTTTTTGAAGGCCTTGCACCATCTGCGCCAAAATCGCTTCGGGCGACTCCGAACGCGGGTTATCACTGGTCAGTACCACTTGATCAGCACAGGCCTCGGCGGCTGCAGCCATCAAGGGGCGTTTGTGCGGATCACGGTCGCCCCCGCAGCCCAACACACACCACAAGCGACCACCGCGCTGCGCCGCTTGCGTGCGCAAGGCCGTCAGGGCATGCCACACGGCATCGGGGGTGTGGGCGTAGTCCACCAGCACGCAAGGCGCATCGGCCTGCGTGCCCACGCGCTGCATGCGCCCGGGCACCGCCGAGAGCTGCGAGCATGCTTGCACGGCGTCGGCCAGAGCCACGCCCAAAGCGCGCAGGGTGCCCAGCACACCGAGCAAGTTGTCGATGTTGTAGTCACCCACCAAGGCGGTGTGCAGGGTGTGCGCCTGATCGCCTTCGCGCACTTCAAACGCCAGCCCGTCCGGACTGGGCACTGCACGGGCTTGCAGACGGGCCGCCGACTGGCGAGAGCATGTCCACACGGCCAGATCGCCCTGGCGCAAGCGCTCAGCCAGCCGGGACCCTTGAGGGTCGTCGATGTTGATCACCGCTGCCTGCAGACCGGGCCAGTCAAACAGCGCTTCTTTGGCCGCCCAGTAGGCGTTCATGTCGCCGTGGTAGTCCAGATGGTCCTGGGTGAAGTTGGTGAACACAGCCACACGAATATGCGTGCCAGCCAAGCGGTGCTCGGCCAAACCGATGGACGATGCCTCTATGGCGCAATGGGTGACACCCGCATCCACAAACGTGCGGAACTGTTGCTGCATCAGCACCGGGTCGGGCGTGGTCATGCCGGTGGTGATCAGGTGGGGCAACTGGCCCACACCCAGCGTGCCAATCAACCCGCAGCGCTGGTTCAGCACAGAGGATGACAAGGCTTGCGCCAGCCACCAGGCGGTGGATGTCTTGCCATTGGTGCCGGTCACGGCCAACACATTCAGGGCATGGCTGGGGTGCGCGTAATACGCATCGGCCACGTTGCCGGTCTGGGCTTTGAGGCTTGGCATGGCCGCCAGACGAGGGTCAGCGACTGGCCCGTTCAGCGCAGGCCAGGCCTCCCACCCTTGCTGCTCCATCAAACAGGCGCTGGCGCCTTGCGCCAAGGCTTGCGCCACGTATTGGCGACCATCGGTGGCCGCACCGGGCCAGGCAATGAAGGCATCGCCCGGCTGAACCTGGCGGCTGTCCGTGCGCAACTGCCCGGTCACGCGCTGGCGCAACCATTGGGCCGCTTCCAAAGGCGTGTGCAAGGTCTGCATCAGAACGACTCCTCCACGGCATGCGTCACCACTTGGGGCTTGACGGCCATGTCGGGCTGAACCCCCAGCAGACGCAGCGTTTGCTGCACGGTCTGGCTGAACACGGGCGCTGCCACTTCGCCACCGTAGTAGCGTCCATTGCTGGGCTCATCAATCATCACGGCCACGACGATGCGTGGCGCCTCAATCGGGGCCATGCCCACGAAGAAGCCACGGTATTTTTTACTCGCGTAGCCTTTGCCTTCTTGCTTGCGCGCCGTGCCCGATTTGCCCCCCACGGAATACCCCATGGTCTGTGCTTTGGGGGCTGTGCCGCCTGGGCCTGCGGCCATTTGCAGCATCTTGCGCATGGACTTGGCGTGTTGCGCGCTGATCACACGGGTGCCCGCGACCTGATGCTCGGTTTTCATGAGGGTGGAGGGCACCACCTCACCGTCGCGGGCAAAGATGGTGTAGGCCCGGGCTACCTGGAACAAGCTGGCCGAAATGCCGTAGCCATAACTCATGGTGGCTTGTTCAATCGGGCGCCAGGTTTTGTAAGGGCGCAAGCGCCCTGCCACCACACCCGGAAACGGCAACTGCGGTTTTTGACCGAACCCGACCTGGGTGAACATCTCCCACATGTCGTGGGCTTGCATTTGCATGGCCATCTTGACCGTGCCCACGTTGCTCGACTTCTGGATCACTTGACTGACGGTGAGCATGCCATGCGGGTGCGCGTCGGTGATGGTCGAGCCGGTGATGTTGATGCGCCCTGGAGCGGTTTGAATGGGCGTCTCGGGTTTGACGATGCCTTTTTCAAGCGCCAATGAAACCGCAAAGGGTTTCATCGTGGAGCCTGGCTCAAAGGTGTCGGTCAAAGCGCGGTTGCGCAATTGTTCGCCGCTCAGGTTGACCCGCTTGGCCGGTGAATAGCTGGGGTAGTTGGCCAGTGCCAGTATCTCGCCCGACTGGGCATCAAGCACCACCACACTGCCCGCTTTGGCCTTGTGCTCCAGCACCGCTTCTCGCAACTTCTGGTAGGCAAAAAACTGCACCTTGCTGTCAATGCTCAACTGCAAATCCTGCCCGTCGATGGGCGGCACCGTTTCACCCACGTCTTCGACCACCCGGCCAAAACGGTCCTTGATGACGCGCCGCGAGCCTGCTTGACCGGACAGCTGCTTTTGGAAGACCAACTCGACGCCCTCTTGGCCTTGGTCTTCCACATTGGTAAAGCCCACGATGTGGGCTGCGGCTTCACCTTCGGGATACAAACGCTTGTATTCCTTGATGTCATAAACACCTTTGATGCCCAGCGCCAGAATGTCTTTGACCACCGACTCATCGAGCTGCCTGCGCAACCAGACAAATGTCTTTTCGTCATCCTTGAGTTTGCGATCCAGCTCCGCCGTGCTCATCTCCAGCAAACGGGCCAGCTCCCGCTCTTTGCGCGGATCACGGTCCATTTCATCCGGGTTGGCCCAAATGCTGGGTGCAGGCACACTGGAGGCGAGCAACACACCGTTGCGGTCCAACACACGGCCTCGGTTGGCAGGCAATGTCAGGGTGCGGGCAAAACGGACCTCACCTTGTCGGATGAAAAAATCATTGGCAATCACCTGCACATAGACGGCACGCGCCATCAAAGCCAGAAAGCCCAAAGCGATCGCAGCCACAATGAACTTGCTGCGCCAAACGGGCGTCTTGCTGGCCAGCAAGGGGCTTGATGACAACTGCACGCTGCGGGCGCTCATGGTGCCCCTCCTTTGTCCGCAGCAGATGCGGCCGTCACATACTGCGTGATGGCCGGTGTGGCGTCGCGCATTTGCAGCTGTTGGCGTGCAATCTGCTCCACCCGCAAAGGTGTGGCTTGCGCCCGGCGCTCGACCTGCAAGCGGTCTTGCTCAAGCTCCAGCCGTTTGGCCTCTTTGCGCGCGCTCTCCAGGGCCATGAACATCCGGCGTGACTCGTAATGGCTGTGCACCAGCGCCAAGGCACTGAGCACTACCGCTACCAGCAACACAAGGTTCAAACGGGTCATGCAGGCACCCCCGTGCGCTCAGCCACGCGCATGATGGCGCTGCGTGAACGCGGGTTGCCACGCACTTCTTCTTCACTCGGCTTGACACGACCCAGCGCTTTGAGGCGCATGGCCACAGGCGCTGCGAAGGGCACACGCCTGTCCACCACTTCTTTGGAGTGCTTGGCGATGAATTGCTTGACGATGCGGTCTTCCAGCGAATGGAAGCTGATCACCACCAGGCGTCCGCCCTCGGCCAGCACGCTCAGGCTGGCCTCTAGCGCCTGTTCGAGCTCTTCAAGCTCGGCGTTGATGAAAATCCGAAAAGCCTGAAATGTCCGCGTTGCAGGGTTCTGACCCGGCTCGCGGGTTTTGACCGTGTCAGCCACGAGCTGGGCCAAATCGGAGGTGCTTGAAATTGGGCCCCGCTCTTGTCGGCGAGCCACAAGCGCCTTTGCAATCTGAAAAGCAAACCGTTCTTCGCCATAGTCACGTATCACCTCCGTGATTTGATCCACTGTTGCCGTTGCCAGCCAATCGGCCACACTTTCTCCGCGCGTGGTGTCCATGCGCATGTCCAGCGGGCCGTCGAAACGAAAAGAAAAACCCCTCTCGGGGCTGTCAATCTGCGGGGAGCTGATGCCCAGATCCATCAGCACACCATCGACACTGCCAGCGGGCAGCTCTGCCAGGTGCGAGAAACCATCGTGCCGAATGGCAAACCGGGCATCGTCTATGCGCCCGGCCTCGGCAATCGCTTCCAGATCCTTGTCGAAGGCTTGCAAACGCCCTTGTGCAGACAAACGCGAAAGAATCAGGCGCGAGTGCCCTCCTCGCCCGAATGTGCAGTCCACATAAGCGCCGTCAGCACCGGCTGCGCCATCGAGCAGGGCGTCAGCGGCTTCTTGCAAAAGCACCGTGGTGTGGGTAAGTGTGGGCGTGCTCATGGCGATCAGAAAGCAAAGTCCTTGAACACATCGGGCATCTCGCCCTGCATGGCCATGGCCTCTTGTGCGTCGTAGACGGTTTTGTCCCACAGCTCAAAATAGGCCCCCATGCCCAGCAGCATGGTGTCTTTGGTGATGCCTGCAGCTTGTCGCAATTCAGGAGAAATCAACACGCGGCCCGTGCCGTCCATCTCCACATCCATGGCATTGCCCAAAAAAATACGCCGCCACCACTGCCCCGACATGGGCAACTGGGCAATGCGCTCGCGGAATTTTTCCCATTCGGGACGAGGGAACATCATCAAACAACCATGGGGGTGCTTGGTGATGGTCAATTGGCTTTGCGCGCTGGTGCTCAAGACGTCACGGTGCCGGGTCGGCACAGACAGCCGCCCCTTGGCATCCAGACTCAGCGATGAAGCCCCTTGAAACACTGCGAAGACCCTTTTTCAGTTGCAACCGGCAATTAGAGGCACTTTTACCCACTTAATTGCACTTTTTTGCACTGTATCAGGAATTCATGGCACCACAAAGATGCGTTGACAGATTTTTTTCAATGAAATCAATGGCTTAGCGAAGAAAATGAACATCCTTGAAGAAGGAATATCTTTATAAATTAAACACTTAGAGTTTGCAGTGAAAGTGACGCCTGAAGAAATAAAAATCTCAAATACACAATATTCATTAAAAAATAAATACCAGGAAAATTTTCATCAAAAGCAATGCACTGGCTGACCCAGCGCTCAGGCGATGAACCGCCTAGGTCGAACTCGTCGGATATCGACCTGAAAAATATCTGGGGGGGCTTTCGCAGATCGGCGGTCATGAACCTCCATCAATGCGGTCACACCCTCACGCCTTGTCAAGGGCAAGCGCGGTGAGGCACGCCCTCCAAGGGCTTGAATGGCCGATTGGCCCAAACATCGGGGTGGGTGTTTTACAGCCCGGCGGTCGAAGACCCTGACAAAGGCTCAGTCGCCAAACATCTTCTGTTTGAGCTCGCGGCGCTGTTGCGCTTCGAGGGACAGAGTGGCTGTGGGACGCGCTAGCAAGCGGCCCACGCCAATGGGTTCGCCGGTTTCATCACAATAGCCGTAGTCACCGGCATCGATCAACATGATGGATTGTTCGATTTTCTTGAGCAACTTGCGCTCACGGTCGCGGGTGCGCAATTCCAGCGCATGCTCTTCTTCGATCGTGGCGCGATCTGCTGGATCGGGCACCACCACGGTGTCTTCACGCAAATGCTCGGTGGTTTCACCAGCACTGTTGAGGATGTCTTGCTTGAGCTTGACCAGCTTGCGCTTGAAAAACGCCATCTGAACATCGTTCATGTACTCGCTGTCGGGCATGGCCAGAATTTCGGCGTCCGTCAGCTCTTGCAGGCTCTTGGTTTTCCAGTTGTTGGCCAGCTTGAGATCTTTCTTGACCGGCACGAAGGACATCACGGTCGGCGCTGGCGCACTGGGCAAGAAACTCGCCTTGGCAGCAGTAGACGCCACCGCTGGCGGCAAAGAAGGAACGGTGATTTGCGCCAGCCGCGCCGAGGGGCGGGTGGCACGCACCAATTGATCTGGGCCAGCAGGCACAGCAACAGGGGCAGGGGCTTGAGCAACAGGAGCCATGACAGGCTCCGCTTTTTTAACGGTCATAGATTTCGCTTGAGAGACAGGCGCTGACTTTTTCACAGACGCCGCAGAAGCTGCCTTGGAGGGGGCAGCAGAACTGGGTTGAGAGACTGCAGCAGAGGCTTTGGTGGCCGTCGGCTTTGCAGCTTGGGTTTTGGCTTTGGTCTCCGCAACGGCTTTGGCCGTCTTTTTCGCTGGCGCGGCTTGGGTCACCACCGGGGACGCGGGTGCGGCTTTGGTGGTTTTTGCAGCCGCCTTGCCCGAGGCGGGGGCTGCCTTGACAGAAGCTGCCGTTTTTTTCGGCTGAGCGGCTTTAGCCTGGGGGCTTGCCGTCTTGCTTGCCGCTTTGTTCGAGGTCTTCACGTCTTGTCTCCTAGCCGTGTGAAAGGGCAGGTGACTGGGCGATGCGCAAACACAGCAAACACACAAAACACCTGTTCATGTTCATTTCAAACCCGTGTTATAGACCTTTTGGGGTTCTCAAGCCGCCCTCAAAGGGGAGGCTTTCAGGCGGGCGATTGTAGCGACTAGATCCATCAAAAAACGCCTTGTCCCTGATTAAAGACGTGTCTGGCAGAAAAAAGAAGGCCGTTTCGCCTGGCAGCCCTGCATTCAGACCAAGCATTGCTCCAGCCCCTGCAACAAGATGTCCTTGGGCAAATCGATGCCAATGAAGACCATTTTGCTCATTTTGGTCTCACCATCGGCCCACATCGGGCCCAAATCACTGCCCATGAGTTGGTGCACGCCCTGAAAAATGACTTTGCGCTCAGTACCGCGCATGTTCAGCACGCCTTTGTAGCGCAGCATGCGCGGACCATAGATGTTGACGATGGCACCCAGAAAGTCTTCCAGCTTGGCCGGGTCAAACGCGCGCTCGGACCTGAACACAAAACTCTTGACATCATCATCGTGGTGATGGTGGTGTCCATGGCCATGGCTGTTTTCGTGGGCATGCGAAGGGTGGTCGCAGTGCTCGCCGTGTTCATGGTCATGGTGATCGCCATGTTCCCCGTGCGCGTGGTCGTGGTCGTCATCACGCAGAAAGTCCGGGTCGATGTCCAGCTTGGCGTTCAGGTTAAAACCCTTGAGGTCAAACACCTCACTCAGTGCCACTTCACCAAAGTGCACCACCTTTTGCGGTGCACGCGGGTTCATGTGCTTGAGGCGGTGCTGCAAGGCGTCCAGATCTTGGGGCGACACCAGATCAGCCTTGCTGATGAAGATCTGGTCGGCAAAACCCACCTGGCGGCGCGCTTCCTGACGGTCATTGAGTTGCTGGGCAGCATGTTTGGCATCCACCAGCGTCAGGATGGAGTCGAGCAAAAAGGTTTCGGCAATCTCGTCGTCCATGAAAAAGGTCTGCGCCACTGGACCGGGGTCGGCCAATCCTGTGGTCTCGATCACGATGCGTTCAAAGCTGAGCAAACCTTTGCGCCGCTTGGCGGCCAGCAGTTGCAGCGTGGCGCGCAGGTCTTCGCGGATGGTGCAGCAGATGCAGCCATTGCTCATCTGAATGATCTGCTCTTCGGTATCGGACACCAGGATGTCGTTGTCGATGTTTTCCTCGCCAAATTCGTTCTCGATCACGGCGATTTTTTGGCCATGAGCCTCAGTCAGCACGCGCTTGAGCAGCGTGGTCTTGCCCGAGCCAAGAAAGCCGGTGAGGATGGTCGCAGGAATCAGGGCCATGAAATGCTCCGCAAAAAGATCAACAACAAGAGGTGGGGAGTGTAGCGACGAAAGCAAGTCGGGTGATTGACCCAGGATTGCCACCGACAGCTTGGCATGCATCATGGGTGAAGTGTGTCTTGTCATGCCGAAGCAAGGTATGGCATGCAGCTTGTGCGGTCACCCCGGCATTCAATGGCTTCAAGTTTGCACTCTGAGCGTGCGGATCTGCCATTCGAATGTTCAATGGGTGGTCGGGTATGCTCAGAGACGGCGGTGTGGCCTCATGGGTGCATGGCCACTGGGCATTCAAGCGGGTCGCAGCGTGGGTGCGCATTTCAAGGAGTCTGTATGTTCCGCAGTTTCTTCCTCTCTCGACGCTGGGCCTTGTGGGCCTGGGGAGGTTTGTTCGTTTTGATCGCCATGGTGTTCATCACGGTGCAGCAAACGGTGCGTCTGAACGCTTGGTATGGCGAGTTTTATGACTTGCTGCAAAAGCCTGAACAAGCGGGTGGGCTGGACAAGTTCTGGGGGTTCATGGAGCAGTTTGCCTGGATCGCTTTTCCCTACATGTTGCTGCGCAGTCTGGAGACCTATCTGGCCTCGCACTACGCCTTTCGCTGGCGCCAGGCCATGACCGAGCTGTATTTGCCACGCTGGCAGCGCACGTTCTACACCGTTGAGGGGGCTTCTCAGCGCATTCAGGAGGACTGCATGCGTTTTGCCCGCCAGACCGAAAACCTGGGGCTGGGTCTGGTGCGGGCGGTCTTGACCTTGGTCTCCTTCATTCCCATTTTGTGGGGATTGTCCAAGGGCATGGCGATAGTGTGGCTGCAGTTTGAAGGCTCGCTGTTCTGGGTGGCCCTGACCACCGCCTTGGGGGGCACGGTCTTGGCGTGGTTTGTAGGCATTCGTCTGCCGGGTCTGGAATACAACAACCAAAAGACCGAGGCGGCCTTGCGCAAGACGCTGGTGTATGCCGAGGACGACCGCAGCCGCATGGATTTGTCGCAGGCCCTGAGCCTGTTTACCGGAGTGCGGCTGAACAATTTCCGGCTGTTCAACCACTATGCCTACTTCAACCTCTGGAGCAATTTCTACAGCCAGACGATGATCATTTTTCCGTATCTGCTGATGGGGCCATCGCTGTTCACGGGCTTGATCACACTGGGCGTGATCCAGCAGGTGAGCAATGCGTTTGGCAAGGTCAACGATGCGTTTTCTTACCTGATTGAGCGCTGGACCGACATCACCGAGTTGCGTTCCATCTACAAGCGACTGAGCGAGTTTGAAAAGGGTCTGGCCTGAGCATGGCTTGGACCTGCGGCGCTTGAGGGGGCTGAACTCAGGTGGCGACCCCAGTATCCGGGGGGATGGGTTGAATCGCTTGGAGCGCTTGCAGGGCCTCCGCATCGGTGCGGTACATCTTGAGCCAGGGTCCCTCACTCAATTCGCCCGCACGGCGCAAGGTGGTTTCCACCGGCAATTTGATGCCGCTGATGTGCAAAGTGATGCCCCGGTTGCTCAATTGGCGATGGATTTGCCCGAAAGTTTCCACGCCCGTGGCGTCGATGCGGTTGATGGGTTGCGCAAACAAGCAGACATGGCGCGTGTCCGGTTGGCTCGCCAGTTGAGCGGCAATGGCGCGCTCAAAGTCGCTGGAGGCCGCAAAGTCGAGCTCAGCGTCCATGCGCAGGGCATACAGATGGGGCGCCAATGGAGGCAATTTCCACAAATGGCGGTCACGCAAGCTGCCATCGGGGTGCAAGCCCACCTCAATGATGCGAGGGTGCAGCCGGGTGTGCAGAAAGTGACTCAGCCCCAGCAAAACACCGGTCATCACACCCCAATAAATGCGCGGGGCGGTGGCCAGCGTGATGGCAAAGGTCACGCCAGCGGTGAGGGTTTCGATCCGGTCAATGCGCCAAATTTTCAAAAACTGCCTGGGCTGAAAAAGGTTGAGCACGGCCACGATGACGGCCGCCGCCATGACCGAGCGCGGCACGTAGGCCAGTGCAGGCATGAGGATCAGCAAGGCCAGCAACACAAAAGCGACCGAGGCGACCACCGCCCAGCCTGAGCGGGCGCCTGCATACAGCATGAGCGCAGAGCGAGAAAACGAAGTGCTGGTCGGGAAGCTGCCTGAGAAGGCTGAGGCCAGTTTGGCCAAGCCCTGGCTGAAGAGTTCGGTGCTGTCGTCCCAGCGCTTGCCGTCGCGCTGGCATTCGATGCGGGCGCTGGACGCTGTTTCCAAAAAGCTCACCAGCGCAATCACCATGGCGGGCACCCACAACTGGTTGATCACCTCCAGGCCCGGCCAATGTGGCCAATAAAAATCGGGCAGGCCTGAGGGCAACTGCCCGACCACGGCACCATGGGCTTGGTAATCGGTGGCGTAGCCCACGGCAGAGGCTGCGCCCATCACCAGCATGATGCCGGGCCAGCGGGGCTTGTACCTGCGCAACAACAAGAGCAGCACCAGACTGGTCAAGCCAAACAGTGCAGGCCATCCGGTCAACCATGCAGGCCAGCTGTACACATCCCAGCTCCAGGCCTGGATGCCCAGCAAACCGGGTACTTGCGAAGCCATGATCAACAAGGATGCGGCCTGGGTGAACCCCATCATGACCGGGGCGCTGACCAGGTTGATGAGCCAGCCGTAGTGACCCAAGCCCAGCAGCAGCTGAATGGCCCCCGACAGCAGCGACAACCACACCGCAAGAGCGACCCATTCGGCAGAACCGGGTTCGGCCATGCCGGTCAGCGATGCGCCGATCAACACACAGGTCAATGCGGCAGGCCCGACCGACAGGCGGTTAGCACTGCCAAACAGCACGGCCAACAGCGCGGGGATCAAGCAGGTGTATAGGCCGGTGACCAGGGGCATGCCGGCCAGGCCCGCATAAGCCACAGCCTGCGGCACCATGACCAAGGCCACCGTCAGACCCGCCTGCACTTCGTTGCGGGCCAGCGATGCACTCAGGCGGGGCCACTGGCGAAAAGTTAAATACCGTTGCATCTTAGACATGACCGATCTTAGCCGCCGGGGCTTCAGCGCTGGGGCATGTCCTTGACAGAGTAGCCCAGGCTCACCGTGGCGTCTTCGGGAATGGCGGGCACGGTCGCATCCCAGGCTTCCCACGCAGCGCGCATGGTTTGCAGGCGCTCGGGTTGGTGTCCGCCCAGGTTGGCGCGTTCGCGTTCGTCGGCCGGGATGTTGAACAGGTAGTCGTGGCCGTCCACCCGCAGGTACTTGTAGTCGCCGATCCGCATGGCGCGTTGGCCGCGGTGGTTCATGCGCCAGTACAGGGGGCGCTCAAACTGGTGCTGTGCATCTCGCAGCACGGGCAGCAGGGACACGCCGTCGAACGGCAAGTCGTCATGGGCCTTGGCACCCGCCAGCTCGACCAGAGTGGCCGACCAGTCCATGGTCATGCAGTGCTGGGTGGAGGTGCCGCCGGGCGCGATGACCGCTGGCCAGTGCGCAATCCAGGGCACGCGGATGCCGCCTTCGGTCAGGTCCATCTTGCCGCCCACCAGGGGCCAGTTGTCGCTGAATCGCTCGCCGCCGTTGTCGCTGGTGAAGACGATCAGGGTGTTGTCGAGCTGGCCGGATTTTTTGAGCGCGTCGACCACCCAACCAATGCCTTCGTCCATGTGGTGGATCATGCGGTGGTAGGTGTGGATGTTGCCACCGTGCAGGTGAAAGATGTTGTCTTTCACTTCTGCCGCCAGCGCATGGTCTTCTCGCGTTTCCCAAGGCCAGTGCGGCGCGGTGTAGTGCAGGCTCAAAAAGAAGGGGGTGCCTTGCGCAGCGCCCGGGGCCATGCGCTCCACAAAGTCCACCGCCCGCTTGGAAATCATGTCGGTCAGGTAGCCGTCTTCAGGCGTTTCGTCTTCACCGGTGAACAGGTCATGCGCACCGTTGGAGGCGCAATGCGTGAAGTAGTCCACCCCGCCCGACATGGGGCCGAAAAATTCTTCATAGCCCGACTTGAGCGGGCTGAAGTGCGGCGGGTAGCCCAAGTGCCATTTGCCAATCAGCGCCGTGCGGTAGCCGCTGGCCTTGAGCAAGGACGGCAGCGTGGGGTGTTCGGGCGGCAAGCCCAGCACGGCGCTGCCCCGGCTGCGGCTGTTGATGGGCTCGTCAGCACCGCCGCGCAGGCGGTATTGGTAGCGCGCCGTCATGAGCGCAAAGCGCGTGGGTGAGCACACGGGTGAGTTGGCATAACCCTGCGTGAACTTGAGCCCCCCCGCAGCCAACTGGTCGAGCACGGGCGAGACTTTGCCGAACTTCGCATCTCGACCGCCGTAGCAGCCCAGATCTGCGAAGCCGAGGTCGTCGGCGACGATGAAGATGATGTTGGGGCGTTGTCGTGTGGGGGTGTTCATGGTGGCAATCAATCGACCTTCATGCCCGTGGATTTGACCACGCGGTCGTAACGTTGAGATTGATCGGCCAGTCGTTTGGAAGCGTCCTGACCGACCAGTCCTTCATAAAACAAATCCATGCCGACCAGCTGGGTTTGGGTGTCTGGGCGCTTCAAGGCGTCCGAGAAGGCTTTTTGCAGCAGCTGCACCACGGGCTCGGGGGTGGCTGCTGGCACCATGGCCACGTAGAGCACTTCGAGCTCCAGGTCCTTCAGGCCGAGTTCGGCCACGGTCTGAATATCAGGGGCTGAACGTGAGCGCTGACGGCTGGTCACGGCCAATGCGGTGACCTTGCCGGATTTGACATGCGGCAGCATGCCGGGGGTGGCGAGCACGCCAGCATCCACCTCGCCTGCCAGCACAGCAGCGACGGCGGGCGCGTTGCCTTTGTAGGGGATGTGCTGGATCTTGATATTGGCCGCATCCATGAAAATTTCTGCAGCCAGATGGCCGGGGCTGCCGCTGCCCGCGCTGCTGAAGTTCAGGCCCTTGCCTTTGCCTTGGGCGATCAGGTCTTTGAGGGTCTTGAAGCCGGTACCAGGGTGCGCCCCCACCAGCAAGCCTGACGACACCATGACCATGATGGGCCGCAGGTCGGCAGGCTTGAAGGCCATGCTTTTGTAGATGTAAGGGTTCACCGTGAAGGTGGTGTCGATGCCAAACAACACGGTGTAGCCATCGGCTGGGCTTTTGGCCACAAAGTCGGCACCGATGTTGCCGCCCGCTCCGGGCTTGTTTTCCACGATCACGGGCTGCTTGTACTGAGTGGTGATGGCCTCACCCACCGTGCGCGCCAAAAAGTCCGCCGGGCCACCCGCAGGAAAGTTGGTGATGAATTTGATGGGTTTATTGGGGTAGTTCTGGGCCCATGTGGGCATGGCCAAAACGCAGGCTGCCAGTCCGAAAAACAAGGCCGTACGACGGCTGGGTGTCGAGATATTCATGACAAATTGTGTGAAAGGTGAGTGGTTGAAGGGGAAAGGTGAGAGGGGTTCAATGGCGCATTGCCCTTGCACAGGGTCAAGTTCAACGCAAGCAGGCGATTCAGTCCAGTTGCACGCCCGTGGCCTTGATGGGTTTTTCCCAGCGGTCCAGATCGGTTTTTTGCGCCGCAGCCAATTCGGCTGAGCTGGAGCCAATCGATTCATAGCCCAGTTTGACCATTTTTTCTTTCATGGCCGGGTTGCGGGCCATCTTCATCATGGCTTTTTCCAGACGACTGAGCGCCTCGGCAGACAGACCTGCCGGGCCGTACATGGCAAACCATGCTGTGGCGTCCATGTTGATGCCCGATTCCTGGAGGGTGGGTACCTCGGGCACTTGCGGATCACGTTGGCCCCCGGTCACGGCGATGATGCGGACTTTGCCCGCCCGGTGCAGTTCGGCGGTTTCAGACACCACGTCAAATTTATAGCCAATGTGGCCACCCAGCAAGGCGTTGTTGGCGGGTGCACCGCCCTGGAAGGGGATGTGGTTGAGCTTGATGCTCGCCGATTGCTCCAGCAAGACCCCCATGAAGTGCGGCAAGGTGCCCGCACCGGGCGTGCCGTAGCTGGCAGAGGTCGGGTCGGTTTTGGCTTTGGCCGCCATCTCGGCCACATTCTTCACGTTGCTGGCAGGGCCGGAGACCACGCCAAACTGAAAGCGGGCAATTTGCGAAATGGGCGTGAAGTCTTTCACCGCGTCGTAGTCGAGTTTTTTGTAAACGTGCGGGAACAGCACCATCGGGCCGCTGGGCAAAATGATCACGGTCTGGCCATCGGGTTTGGCGGCCTTGGTCATGTTCAGGGCGATGCGACCGCCAGCGCCGGGTTTGTTGTCCACCACGATGGTGCCAAAATCGTCTCGCAGCGCGTCTGCCACCATGCGGGCGAGCACGTCAGCCGATCCGCCTGGCGGAAAACCCACCAGAATTTTGAGTGGCGGCTTGTCTTGGGCCTGCAAGCCCGGCGAGAGCAAGGCCATTGACAGCGCGGCCAAGCCCAAGGCTCGGCGGGTCAGATGTCTGATGATGTTCATGAAAGTCTCTTGGTGAGTGTGGCTAAAGCCTGGGAACCCGCGTCCAATGTGACGAAAATGTAGCCCTTGCCATGACAATTGATCTAATCAATCATTCCCCCGGAAAACCCTGATGCCGCTGTCTCCATCCCAACGCTTGTCCTCCATTGAAGACCTCCTGCTCTACCGCTTGGGCCGCTTGTCCAGCACCGCCGGGGCCCTGGTGGTGCGGCTGTGCGAAGGGGGTTACGGTATCACGCGGCGTGAGTGGGCGATGGTGGCGCATTTGTACGAAAACGGCGCCTTGCCCCCCTCGGTGCTGGCCGAGCGCATGCACCGTGACCGCGCCCGCACGTCTCGCACCTTGACGGCTTTGGGTAAAAAACAACTCGTGCTGCGCACAGTGACGCCGGGTGACCGGCGCGGTGCGCGGGTGGAGTTGACGCCTGCTGGGCGGCAGTTGTACGACGATTTGATGCCGCGCATCCAGGCCATCAATAGCCAGGTGTTGAGTGCCTTGCAGGCCGACGAAGTGGTGCAGTTTGACAGTGTGCTGGCGCGTTTGCAGGCACGCGCCCAAAGCTTGGTGGTCGAGCTCAGTCCCAACTGGCCGCACGCCAACCGCAGGCGCGGCCCGGTGGCGCGGAGCCCGGCATGAGGGCTTGGGTATTGGGCTGGGTCCTCTTGTTCGCACTGGGGAGCGTTTTTTCAGCACAGGCCAAGTCAACAAACCAAGCCAAGGCCGAGGTCTGGACCGGTTGGGTCAGCTGGGTGATGGACGGAGACACGGTTTTGGTGGTGCGCCCAGGCCAGAAAGAGCCGGTCAAGCTGCGCCTGGATGCCGTGGATGCGCCTGAAACTTGCCAGCCCGGCGGCTCAGCGGCGCGTGACGCCATGATCACGCTGGCACTGCGCAAGTCGGTTCAGGTGCAGTCACTGGGGCACGACAGCTACGGGCGGGACATTGGGCGCTTATCGGTAGATGGGGCGGATCTGGGCGCTGAAATGGTGCGCTTGGGCATGGCTTGGGCTTACCAGTTTCGCACGGGCCGGGGGCCTTACGCGGCCTTGCAGCGGCAGGCGCAAAAGGAAAAAAGAGGCATGTTTGCCGGGCGCGAAGCCCCCATGTCACCGGCTTTGTTCAGGAAGTTCAACGGCAGCTGCCACGCCCCTTGAGCGGATCGCCTTGGGTGCAGTCTCAGAAGCTGTTCAGGCCCGGTGGGATGAACACACCGAACATTGGGGGTTGCGCTGCATGCGGATGTCGGTCCAGGACAGTTCGCGCCCGTCGAGCATGAGCAAACGCCCGGCCATGTGGCTGCCCATGCCGCTCAGGATTTTGAGGGCTTCTGCCGCTTGCACGCTGCCGATGATGCCCACCAGCGGCGCAAACACACCCATGGTGGCGCAGCGGGTTTCTTCGGGCAGGTCCTCAGGCGGGAAGATGCAGGCGTAACAAGGCGCATCGGGCTGCGTGCTGTCAAACACGGACACTTGGCCGTCCATGCGGATGGCTGCGCCCGAGACCAGCGGTTTGCGGTGTTGCACACACGCCAGGTTCACAGCGTGCCGCGTGTCGAAGTTGTCGCAACAGTCGATGACCACATCCGCCAGAGGCACCAGTTCGGCCAGCAAGGCGGCATCGGCGCGGCGCGTGACGGTGTGCACCTGCGGGTCGGGGTTGATCTGGGCAATGGCCGTGCGCACGGATTCGGCCTTGGGCTGGCCGACCCGGTCAAGGGTGTGGGCAATCTGGCGCTGCAAGTTGGTGGCATCGACTTCGTCATGGTCCACCACGGTGATGTGGCCCACACCGGCACTGCCCAGGTACAGCGCCACCGGCGAGCCCAGGCCACCTGCGCCAATGATCAGGGCGTGTGCAGCGAGCAGATTTTCCTGACCGTCAATGCCCAGTTCGTTGAGCAGAATGTGCCGCGAATAGCGCAGTAACTGTGCGTCATCCATGCGCGTCGTCCATGGCGCTCAATTTTCTTTCTTTTCAACTTTGCGTTCGGCCAGTGTGGTGCTGGCTTTCACGGGCAGGCCTTTGAGCTTGTTCAGGGCCTGGGCCAGCTGGAAGTCCTTGTCGGAACCGAATTCGGGCAAACGCCGCTCGGCCACGGGCTTCTTGGATTCTTCTTCCAGTTTTTTCAGGGCTAAATCGCGGGCTTTTTCGCGCTCGGGGTCTTTTTTCTCTTCTTCCTTGCCATTGGACAGGTGCTTTTGCAGGTCGGCCTCTCGGGTGCGCAAGGCGGCAAACACATTGCCCTCAGCGGTCTCGTCCAGCATGATTTCAGGCACGATGCCTTTGGCCTGGATGGCGCGGCCATTGGGCGTGTAGTAACGGGCGGTGGTGATCTTAAGCGCCGTATCAGGCCCCAATTGGCGCACAGTTTGCACCGAGCCTTTGCCAAAGGTCTGACTGCCCATGAGGGTGGCACGTTTGTAGTCTTGCAGGGCACCGGCAACAATTTCGCTGGCCGAGGCCGAGCCTTCATTGACAAGAACGATCAGTGGCACTTTTTTCAGGGCACCACCTGTGGCTTGCGTCAGCTTGCCAATCGGGTCATTGGACGTATTGCGACGCCAGAACTGGGGGGTGGCCTTGTAAGTGAATTTGCTTTCTTCAAGCTGGCCGTTGGTGGTGACCACCGTCACGTTTTCGGGCAAAAAGGCTGCAGACAGCGCAACGGCAGCATCGAGCAAGCCACCGGGGTCGTTGCGCAGGTCCAGCACCAGGCCCTTGATTTTGGGGTCTTGTGCGTAGAGTTCTTCGACTTTGCGGGCGAAGTCGTCCACGGTGCGCTCCTGGAACTGAGACACCCGCACCCAGGCGTAGCCCGGCTCAATCATCTTGGCCTTGACGGACTGGGTCTTGATCTCTTCACGGATGATGGTGACCGGGAAGGTGCGGCTTTCGTCTTTGCGGAAGATGGTCAGCACCACTTTGGTCTTGGGCTCGCCGCGCATGCGCTTGACAGCTTCATTGAGGGACAGCCCCTTGACGGGCGTGTCATCGACCTTGGTGATCAGGTCATTGGTTTTGAGGCCCGCGCGATCAGCCGGAGAGCCTTCGATGGGCGAGACGATTTTGATCAGGCCATCTTCCTGGCTGATCTCGATGCCCACACCGACAAACTTGCCCGAGGTGCCTTCTGCAAATTCCTTGAAATTTTTCTTGTCGAAATACTGCGAGTGCGGGTCCAGGCTGGCCACCATGCCGGTGATGGCTTCGGTGATCAGCTTTTTCTCGTCCACGGGCTCGACATAGTCGCTTTTGACCATGCCAAAAACAGCGGCGAGTTGTTGCAGCTCTTCCAGGGGCAAGGGCGCCATGTTGCCGCGTGCCACGGTTTGCAGCGACACGGTGGTCATGGCACCTGCCAGTGCGCCCACGCTGATCCAGCCCGCGATTTTCAGATGTTGTTTCATGTGCTCAGGATTCCACTATGGCCAATGCAGCTCAATATACACCCGGCGTGGCTTGGAGTTTTCAGGTTGTGTGAATAAACGTGACCGTGTCTGGCTCGGCATTCAGTGGGCCGGACAGCCTGCGAAGACTCAGCGCACACCTTCGCAGACATCGCGCACCACCACCGCAGCCGTTCAGGCCTTGCCCTGGCTGGCCACTGCGGCAGCTGCTGCTGCTGCTGCCTCGGCGTCGCCCAGGTAATAGTGGCGGATCGGCTTGAGGTTTTCGTCCAGTTCGTAGACCAGCGGGATGCCGTTGGGGATGTTCAAGTGCACGATGTCGGTCTCGGAGATGCCGTCCAGGTACTTGATCAAGGCGCGGATCGAGTTGCCGTGCGCCGCGATCAGCACGCGTTTGCCCAATTTGATGCTGGGGGCAATGCTGTCGTTCCAGGCGGGCAGCACACGGGCCACGGTGTCTTTCAGGCACTCGGTCAGCGGCACGGCGCTGGCATCGGGGTAGCGGCGGTCGCTGCGCTCGCAGCGGGGATCGGTCGCCTCCAGTGCGGGTGGCGGGGTGTCGTAGCTGCGGCGCCAGACCAGCACCTGCTCGTCGCCGTATTGCTTGGCCATGTCGGCTTTGTTCAGGCCCTGCAAAGCGCCGTAGTGGCGCTCGTTCAGGCGGTAGTCTTTGACCACGGGCAGCCAGGTGCGGTCCATTTCGTCCAAGGTGTACCAGAGGGTGTGGATGGCGCGCTTGAGCACCGAGGTGTAGCACAGGTCAAAGTCCCAGCCTTCGGCCTTGAGCAGTTTGCCCGCCGACATGGCCTGACTCACGCCGGTGGGGGTCAGGTCCACATCGGTCCATCCGGTGAAGCGGTTTTCAAGGTTCCAGGTGGATTCTCCGTGGCGGATCAGGACGATTTTGTACATATTGAAGTGGACAGCAGAGGCTGTCAGAAACAGAGGGAAAGGACATCATTTTAGAATTCAGACTTGGCGGCCTGCGATCAGGCCGATTTTTTTGACTGAAAAAGGTCTGATTCGTGAAATTTCTCCTCGATAACTGGATGTTGGTGACCGTGGCATTGGCGTCTGGCGTTGCTTTGCTTTTTCCTGTCTTGAGCGCGGGCCGTGGCCTGGGACCTCAGGACATGGTGCAACTGATGAACCGCGAAAAAGCCATCGTCATTGATGTGTGCGAACCCGATGAATTTGCCCGGGGCCATGTGATCGGTGCCAAAAACCTGCCCCTTGGCCAACTTGAAGCCAAGCTGGGCCAGTTGGTGAAGAACAAATCGACCCCGGTGATCATGGTGTGCCAAGTGGGTGCCCGCTCGGCACGCGCAGCTGCTGCCGCCCAAAAACTGGGTTTTGAGAAGGCCCAATCGCTCGCCGGTGGCCTCAAGGCCTGGCAAGCGGCCAGCATGCCCATTGAAAAAGCCTGAAAGGACGCCCCATGCAAGCCGTCAAGATGTACACCACCGCCGTTTGCCCCTACTGCATCCGTGCCAAACAATTGCTCAAGGCCAAAGGTGTCACGCAGGTTGAAGAAATCCGCATTGACCTGGACCCTGCTCAACGCGACCACATGATGCAAATCACCGGCCGTCGCACCGTGCCCCAAATTTTTGTGGGCGACACCCATGTGGGCGGCTGCGACGACCTGATGGCCCTTGACGCCAAAGGCGGCCTGGTGTCTTTGCTGCAGGCCTGAACCCCAACCGGGGGTTTTCACTGGCGCATCTCGCGCCGATGCGATGCGCTGCATCCCTGATAATTCTGCTGTTTCGTCCCTTGGGCAGATGCTTGTCGTCTTGCCCGTATTTTTTCAAAGAGAACCCCCATGACCGATACCGCTGTCACCCCCGAAGCCGATGTGCAACCCGTTTTCCAGATCCAACGCGTCTACCTGAAAGAGGCTTCGCTGGAGCAACCCAATTCCCCCGCCATCCTGATCGAGCAGCAGCAACCCAGCGTCGACATCCAGCTGGGCGTGGAAGCCACCCCCGCTGCTGAAGGCGTGTTTGAAGTGTGCGTGACCGCCACAGTGCACACCAAGATTGCCGACAAGACCGTGTTTTTGGTCGAGTGCAAGCAAGGCGGCATCTTTGAAATCCGCAACCTGCCCGAAGACCAGATGGGCCCCATCATGGGCATCGCCTGCCCCCAGATCGTGTACCCCTACCTGCGCGCCAGCGTGGCGGACTTGATCACCCGTGCTGGTTTTCCGCCCGTGCACCTGGCCGAAATCAACTTCCAGGCCATGTACGAGCAACAACAAGCCCAAGCTGCTGCCACGCAGCAGTGATGCCTGACTGGCTTTGCGTTTTTGATGCACATCACGGTCATTGGCGCAGGCGCCTGGGGCACGGCCATGGCCATGGCGGCTTGCCGCCATCCCGGGCAGCACGTCGTGCGCTTGCACGCCCGGGACGCGTCGCAGGCGGCTGCCATGCAGGCGCAGCGCCAAAACCTGCGCTATTTGCCGGGCGTTGAACTGCCCGAAAATTTGTCGGTGCTGACCGGTCCGGTCGAGGCCTTGTTGTCCGGGCAGCCCCAAGAGTTGTGGGTACTGGCCACCCCCATGTCGGGTCTGCGCAGCAACTTGCAGCGCTTGCAGCAAGTTCAGGCACCACTGGCCTGGCTGTGCAAGGGTTTTGAGGCAGGCACCGGCCTCATGCCCCACGAAGTGCAGGCCCAAACAGCGCCTGGTTTGCAAGCCGGTGCCCTGAGTGGCCCCAGTTTTGCGCTCGAAGTGGCGCGCCAGCAGCCGACTGCCTTAGTGGCCGCCAGCGCCCATGCGGCGGTGCGAAATGCCATGGTGCAGGCCTTTCATGGTCCGGCCCTGCGTGTGTATGCCAACGAAGACATCGTGGGCGTCGAAGTGGGTGGTGCGGTCAAAAACGTGCTGGCCATTGCCACCGGCCTGTGCGATGGCCTGAATCTGGGGCTGAACGCCCGGGCGGCGCTGATCACCCGGGGTTTGACCGAAATGACCCGCTTGGGACTGGCGTTAGGGGCCAAGGCTGAAACCTTCATGGGCTTGTCGGGGCTGGGCGATCTGGTCTTGACCGCTACGGGCGATCTGAGCCGTAACCGCAAAGTCGGTCTGTTGCTGGCCCAAGGCCTGAGCCTGGCGCAAGCCGTGGATTCTTTGGGCCATGTGGCCGAAGGCGTCTACAGCGCCCGAACCGTCTGGCAACGCGCCCAAAGCCTGGGCGTGGACATGCCCATCACTGAAGCCGTCGTGGCCCTGCTCGATGGCCGTTTGCAGGCCCGTGAAGCCGTGCAGGTGCTGATGGGCCGAGGCCCCCGGGGTGAATCGGTATGAAACAAGGGCACACCGTCCAATCGCGCAAACCGATGATCGGTACACCCATGTCTTCCGTGATTCAAAAATCCACCCTCAGGCAGCGCCTTTGGCGCCATGTCGACGGTTTTGATGGCCCTTTGGCCTTTGCCGTCTTCATGCTGGCATGCGCGGGTTTGCTCATCATGTATTCGTCAGGGTTTGACCACGGCACCCGATTTATCGACCACAGCCGCAACATGCTGCTGGCAGCGGTCATCATGTTTGTCGTCGCGCAGATCCCGCCCCAAAAACTCATGGCCTGGGCCGTACCCATCTACACCATGGGCGTGATCTTGCTGGTGGCTGTGGCGGTTTTTGGCATTACCAAAAAGGGGGCCCGACGTTGGGTGAATTTGGGCGTGGTGATCCAGCCCAGTGAAATTTTAAAAATCGCGCTGCCCTTGATGCTGGCGGCATGGTTTCAAAAGCGTGAAGGGCATTTGCGACCACTGGACTTCGTCATTGCACTGCTGATCATGGCGGTGCCTGTGGGACTGATCATGAAACAGCCCGACCTGGGCACCGCACTGCTGGTCTTGGCCGCGAGTCTGGCCGTGATCTTTTTTGCGGGGCTCAGATGGCGCTGGATAGTTCCCCCTGTTTTACTGGCCTTGGTGGGCATGGCGGTGCTGGTTGTCATGGAGCCGACCTTGTGCGCCCCCGATGTGGACTGGCGAGTGCTGCATGAATACCAGCGCCAGCGGGTGTGCACCTTGCTGGACCCTGCGCGCGACCCGCTGGGCAAAGGCTTTCACATCATCCAGGGCATGATCGCCATTGGCTCGGGCGGCTTTTGGGGCAAGGGCTTCATGCAAGGCACGCAAACCCATCTGGAATTCATCCCTGAGCGCACCACCGACTTCATTTTTGCGGCCTATGGCGAAGAGTTCGGCTTTGCCGGTGGCCTGTTCCTGATCTTCTGGTATTTCTTTCTGGTGTACCGCGGTCTGATGATCGCCGTAGACGCGCCCACGCTGTTCAGCCGCTTGCTGGCGGGCAGCATGACCATGATCTTTTTCACCTATGCCTTTGTGAACATGGGCATGGTCAGCGGCATCTTGCCGGTGGTGGGCGTGCCCCTGCCCTTCATCAGCTACGGGGGCACCGCCATGGTCACCCTGGGACTGGCGCTGGGCATTTTGATGTCGATTGCCCGCTCCAAACAGCTGGTGCAAACATGAACCCTTCAACCTCTGTGGCGGTGGTGGGTGCCGGCAACATGGGCGGCGCCATGTTGGCCCGCTTGCGCGATTTGGCCTGGCAGGTGGCTGTGCACGACACCGATGCGCAGGCGCAAGCCCAAGCCGTGGCCCTGGGGGCTGCACCTTGCGGCTCAGCTGGGCAGGCCGCGCAGTCCCTGACACCGCAAGGTGTGTTGCTGGTCGCGGTGGTCGATGCGGCGCAAACCGAGTCGGTGCTGTGGGGCGAGGGTGGCGCGGGTGCGCACTTGCGGCCTGGCCAGAGCGTGATGCTGTGCCCCACCCTGGGGCCTGCCACGGTGGCGGCTCAGGCTGAGCGATTGGCGCTGCAGGGCGTCGATTGCATGGACGCGCCCATGTCCGGTGGCCCTTTGCGCGCCCGTGAGGGCCGCATGAGCCTGATGGTGGCTTGTTCGGATGCCGTGTGGACGCGCCACCAGAACTTGCTGAACGCCTTGAGCGACCAGGTCTTTCGTGTGGGCACAAGGGCCGGTGACGGTGCACGCACCAAGCTGGTCAACAATTTGCTGGCGGCTGTGAATTTGGCAGGCGCTGCCGAGGCCATGGCCTTGGCCGAGCGGCTGGGCCTGGAGCCCGCGACCACGCTGGCCGTGATCGAGGCCTCCAGCGGGCAAAGCTGGATCGGCTCGGACCGCATGCACCGTGCCCTGGCCGGTGACTTGGCGCCTCGCGCCCATGTCAGTTTGTTGGCCAAAGACACGGGCCTGGCCCTGCAGGCTGCCGAAGACGTGGCCTTCGCCCCCCCGTTGGGCTCGGTTGCAGGCGCGCTGTTTGCCCAAGCCCTTGAGCAAGGCTGGGCCGACCTGGACGATGCGGCTTTGCTGCAACTCATGCGCCAGCGCTGAGCGCTGGACCATCAGCTGCGCTTCAGAGTGATCCGGCACGCTGAAGTTTGAAATGTGTGAGAAAGGTCATCTCGTAGATCGGTACTCGCAGAGTCCGACATGATGGGTTTCGCCGCAGGCCCATGTCGGGGTCTGCGACCGCCGACCTGCAACATCTTTGAGCATTGAATTTTGAAACGGGTGAGCGATGTCATCTTGTAGGTCGGTACTCGCAGAGTCCGACGTTATGGGTTAGGCACAGGCCCATGTCGGGGTCTCCGACCGCCGACCTACAAGATCTTTGCGCATTGAAAACTTCACAGGGCCAAATCAACAGATACCCGCCTGGTGGCAACTTGTGAAACCGGAGGACGCCGATGACCCGACCCCGAGGCCGTGAACTGGGCCTGCCTTTTGCGGGCCAGACCGGCCCCTTCAACGCCATCACCGACGTGCCCGGGCTGACGGTGGGCTTCACCACCTTGACCGATCCCTCGCGGCGCATGCGCACAGGGGTCACGGCCATCGTGCCCCGGCAGGATGCGAACAACCCCATGCCCGTGTGGGCGGGTTTTCATGCGCTCAATGGCAATGGCGAGATGACTGGGGTTCACTGGATCAACGATGCGGGGTATTTCCTGGGGCCTGTGCTGATCACCAACACCCATGGGGTGGGGGCGTGCCACCAAGGGGCGGTGCAATGGATGTTGGGCCGTTACGCCGAGCACTTTCAAAACCACCACGCCTGGGCCATGCCTGTGGTGGCCGAAACCTACGACGGGGTGCTCAACGACATCAATGCCCTGCATGTACAACCGGCGCATGCGGTGGCCGCGCTCGATGCCGCCGCCAGCGGGCCGGTGGCCGAAGGCTCGGTGGGGGGTGGCAACGGCATGATCGCCTACGAATTCAAGGGCGGCACCGGCACCGCTTCGCGCCAGATCCAGGTGGCAGGCCAGACCTACACCCTCGGTGCCTTGGTACAGGCAAATTACGGCAGGCGTCACTGGTTATCGGTGCTGGGGGTGCCTGTGGGGCAAGCCATGCCGGGTGGTTTTGCCAAGAAAGAAAGTGGCTCCATCATTGTCATTTTGGCCACCGATGCGCCCCTGTCAGATGCCATCTTGCGCTCGCTGGCCAAGCGGGCAGGCCTGGGCATCGCACGCTCGGGCAGTCCGGGGGGCAATTCATCGGGCGATATTTTTCTGGCCTTTTCGGTGGCCGATCCCATGCCTCATCCTGAAAAAATGGGTGCAGTGATTCAGCGCCAAAGCCTGAACTGGGAGGTGCTGGATGTGCTCTACGAGGCCGCAGTGCAGGCCGTGGACGAGGCGGTCATCAACGCCCTGGTGCAGGGCGAAGATGTGCCCACCGTCAAACCGGCTGGGCATGTGGTGCCTGCGCTGGACACAGACAAGCTGCTGGATTTGATGCGCCAGCACGGCCGGATGTAGGCTTTCAGGGCGGAGGTCCTTTGATTTGCGAACCCGACTCGGTCACGGTCGGTGCAGTCCTCGGCTCTCCAGCCCCGGCAAGGGTCTTGATCCGTGCCTACAATGCCACCATGATTTCACGCGAACCCACCATCGAACGCCTGGCCACAGCCCGCGCCCTCTTGCTTGAGCCTTTTGGCCTGGATGAAACCCACCTGACGCAAGCCCTGAACGCCATCAAAGCCCACGCGGTCGATGACGCCGATCTGTATTTCCAGTACACCCGCTCTGAAGGCTGGAGCCTCGAAGAAGGCATCGTCAAGACCGGCAGCTTCAGCATCGACCAGGGTGTGGGCGTGCGGGCTGTCTCGGGCGAGAAAACCGCTTTCGCCTACTCGGACGACATCTCCGAAGCCTCTTTGATGGACGCGGCCATGACGGTGCGCTCCATTGCTTCTGTGGCTCAAAACAAACGCATCAAAGTGCCTGCCCGCAAGGTGTCGGCCAGCCGCTCGCTCTACCCCTCGCTCGATCCCATGTCCACGCTGGACAGCACCGCCAAGGTGAATTTGCTCGGCCGTGTCGAGAAAATCGCCCGCGCCAAGGACCCCCGTGTGGTGCAGGTCATGGCCGGTTTGGCCACCGAATACGACGTGGTCATGGTGGCCCGCGCCGACGGCACCTTGGCCGCAGATGTGCGCCCCTTGATCCGTTTGTCGGTCACCGTGATCGCCGAGCAAAACGGCCGCCGCGAAGTGGGCAGCAGCGGTGGCGGTGGCCGCTTTGGCCTGGCCTACTTTGACGACGCCATGGTGGAAGCCTATGTGCAAGAAGCCGTGTCGGCCGCGCTGATCAACCTCGACGCACGCCCCGCCCCCGCAGGCGAAATGACTGTGGTGCTGGGCAATGGTTGGCCAGGCGTGCTGCTGCACGAAGCCGTGGGCCATGGCCTGGAGGGTGACTTCAACCGCAAGGGCTCGAGCGCTTTCAGTGGCCGCATTGGCCAGCGCGTGGCGGCCAAAGGCGTCACCGTGCTGGATGACGGGACGATTGCTGACCGCCGGGGCTCGCTGAACGTGGACGATGAAGGCCACGCCAGCCAAAAGAACGTGCTGATCGAAGACGGCATCTTGCGCGGCTACATCCAGGATTCCATGAATGCTCGCTTGATGGGCGTCAAGCCCACCGGCAACGGCCGCCGCGAAAGCTATGCCCATGTGCCCATGCCGCGCATGACCAACACCTACATGCTGGGTGGTGACAAGAGCGCCGAAGAAATTGTGGCCAGCATCAAAAAAGGCCTGTACGCCACCAACTTCGCGGGCGGCCAGGTCGACATCACCAGCGGCAAGTTCGTGTTCTCGGCCAGCCAGGCTTATTGGGTGGAAAACGGCAAGATCCAATACCCCGTCAAGGGCGCCACCTTGATCGGCAGCGGCCCCGAGTCGCTCAAGAAGATCAGCATGATCGGCAACGACATGAAGCTCGACTCGGGTGTGGGCACCTGCGGCAAAGAGGGCCAGAGCGTGCCGGTGGGCGTGGGTCAGCCCACGCTGCGCATCGACGGGCTCACGGTGGGCGGCACGGCTTGATTGAGGCTCATTGGGCTTGAAGGCCTGCGATTTGCAGGCCCTCGCAAGCCTTGACAACCATTCCAGGGTTTGAAACACGCGACATAGCCAAACCGCGTGGCGACTGATCCGCATCCATGAAGTCTGAAACGAAGATCAGGGCCTTGACTCATGTCGGAAGCCCTTAAGTATGTGCAGGAGCCCTGCCCTCGGCGTGATGTGTAGTGAACTGCGAGGGTTTATCTCGGCGGGGCCCCGCTCCCAAAGGTCTAGGGCCGTGCAAACTTCATGGGACCGGATCTTGACGTCAAAAACCGCTCAACAGCGAAAAGCATGGATGGATCAGCCTTGATCCATTCAAAGTCTTCACGACGACACCCAAGAACCTGCTTGCCAATAGGGCAAAACCCCCACTTCGGTTCGCGCTTGCCCGACATCGCCGCCATAAACGAGATATTGGCTTTTCACGCGCTCCCCCAGCAAGGCGCTGACGGTGCGCAAGTTTTTGAACAGCGGTGCGGCCACTGTTTGCGAAGCCTTGATCTCGACCAGCTCAATGCCATCTGCACGCTCCAGCAACAGATCAATCTCCAGGCCATTGCTGTCACGGAAAAAATACAAAGGATCGCGTAAGCCTTGGTTGCGCAAGGACTTGAGCACTTCCAGCACCACCAGGTTTTCAAACAAGGCTCCGCGCAAGGGGTGGTGCTGCAGCTGCTCAACCGTCTTGATGCCCAGCAACCAGCAGGCGAGCCCCACATCGTAAAAATAAATTTTGGGGCTCTTCACCAAGCGCTTGCCAATGTTGACGCTCCAGGGTGCCAAGCTGAACACGAGAAATGACGCTTCAAGAATACTCAACCATTGAGTGATGGTGTTGCTGCTGACCCCCACCTCGTTGCCCAGACTGGACTGATTGAGCAACTGCCCAGTGCGCCCCGCCAGCAAACGCACACATTGCCCAAACTCGCGCAGATGCCTGAGGTTGATGAGCTGGCGCACATCGCGCTCGACATAGGTGGCAAAGTAATCTGACAACATCACTTCGGGCGGCATCTCTTGCGCATGGATGCGGGGGTAACCGCCTTGCAGCATCCATCTGTTCACATTTGCACATTCAGGGACAAAAATGGCCGCCGCAGCCAACTCGGACAAACTCAAAGGCAACAGTTCCAACACCGCCGTCCGCCCCGCCAACGATTGCGTGACCTGCGCACTCACTTGCAACTGATGGCTACCTGTCAATACGAAACGACCTTTGCGCGGATCGGCATCGGTCAGCACCTGAATCCACGACAACAGTGCAGGCACATTCTGAATTTCATCCAGCACGGCGCCATCCGGAAACTGCGCCAAAAACGCTTTGGGGTCCTGCTGCGCAAACTCCCGCACATCGGGCTGCTCCAGATTGACGTAGGGCTTGTCCGGAAATGTCATCCGGCACAAGGTGGTTTTGCCCGACTGCCTGGGCCCCAACACCGTCACCACTGGGTAAAGCGTGGCCCGCTGGAGCAGCACACCCAAGGCTTGTCGCTCTATATTTTTCATGCAATATTTAACTTGAAGTTAATTTTTGCATGAATTTAAGGCGTCCAAGCCTTGAAGTCAATCACTCCACAGTCACAGATTTCGCAAGGTTACGCGGTTTGTCCACATCCGTCCCCCGCGCGCACGCCGTGTGATAACTGAGCAACTGCAGCGGCACCACATGCAAGATCGGTGACAACACGCCGTAGTGCTCGGGCATGCGAATCACATTGACGCCTTCGCTGCTTTCGATCTTCGTGTCGCCATCGGCCAGCACATAGAGCACGCCGCCGCGAGCGCGCACTTCCTGCATATTGCTTTTGAGCTTTTCCAGCAGCTGGTCGTTGGGGGCCACCGTCACCACGGGCATGGCGCTGGTGACGAGGGCCAGCGGGCCGTGTTTGAGTTCGCCTGCGGCATAGGCTTCGGCGTGGATGTAGGTGATTTCTTTGAGCTTGAGCGCGCCTTCGAGGGCAATGGGGTAATGCGTGCCACGGCCCAGGAACAGCGCGTTTTCTTTGCTGGCGAATTCTTCGGCCCAAGCGATGATTTGGGGCTCCAGCGCCAGCACAGCTTGCAGCGCGGCGGGCAGGTGGCGCATGGCTTTGATGTGCCCGGCTTCTTCTTCGTCGCTCAGGCGGCCTTTGGTCTGTGCCAGCGCCAAGGTCAGCAAGAACAGGCCTGCCAGTTGGGTGGTGAAGGCCTTGGTGGAGGCCACGCCGATCTCGGCCCCTGCGCGGGTCACATAGGCGTGTTTGCATTCGCGCACCATGGCGCTGGTGGACACGTTGCAGATGGTGAGCGTGTGCGTCATGCCCAGGCTTTGCGCGTGGCGCAGCGCGGCCAGGGTGTCGGCCGTCTCGCCGCTTTGGGTGATGGTGACGATGAGGGTGTTGGGGTTGGGCACCGATTCGCGGTAGCGGTATTCGCTGGCGATCTCCACTTGGCAAGGTACTTTGGCAATCGCTTCAATCCAGTACTTGGCCACGCAGCCGCTGTAGTAGCTGGTGCCGCAGGCCAGGATCAACACGTTGTCAATCGCCTTGAAAGTGGAATATGCGCCGTCGCCAAACAGCTCGGGCGTGATGCCCTCGACGCCTTCGAGCGTGTCGGCAATGGCACGCGGTTGCTCGAAGATTTCTTTTTGCATGTAGTGGCGATACGGCCCCAGTTCGGCCGCGCCGCTGTGGGCGTGCACGGTCTTCACCACGCGGGTCACGGCCTTGTGCTCACGGTCCACCACCCAGTATTTGCCCAGCTGAATGTCGACCACGTCGCCTTCTTCCAGATAGACGATTTGGTCGGTCACACCGGCCAATGCCATCGCGTCACTGGCGAGGAAAGTTTCGCCCTGGCCAACGCCCAAAATCAGCGGCGAACCTGCACGCGCGCCAATCACGCGCTGCGGCTCGTCTTTGTGGAACACCGCAATCGCATACGCGCCGTGCAGCTGGCGGAGGGCGGTTTTGACGGCTTCAAAAATGTCGCCGTCGTACACGCTGTCCACCAGGTGGGCGATGACTTCGGTGTCGGTCTGGCTGCTGAAGACATAGCCCTTGGCCTGCAGGGCGGCGCGCAGTTCTTCGTGGTTTTCGATGATCCCGTTGTGCACCAGCGCCACCTTGCCGGGCTTGGTGTCAGCAGCGCCCGTGCCGTGGCTGAAGTGCGGGTGCGCGTTGTGCACAGCGGGCGCGCCGTGTGTGGCCCAGCGCGTGTGGGCGATGCCGGTGCCGCCTTCGATGTGGTCGGCGCTCACCTGATCCATCAGCTCGGCCACGCGCGAGGTGCTGCGGGCGCGCTGCAGGCCACCCGTGCCACCCAGACTGGCCGCATGCACGGCCACGCCGCAAGAGTCATAGCCCCGGTATTCGAGCCGCTGCAGGCCTTGCACGAGGATGGGAACGATGTTGCGAGAAGAAACTGCGCCGACGATGCCACACATATTGATGCTCCAAAACAGTGAAGTGGTTGGATGTTAGAACGGGTGATTTGAAATTTCAGATCAATTTCTTTCAATATTTATTTAAATGTTTCATAAAATGAATTTAATGAAATAAAATTTCAAATTTAAATGATTTAAGAAATCATGAAGCCCGTCATGGCGAGCGAAGCGTGGCAATCCAGTACAGCGCAAGCATCACCACAAAGGAGCCCCATGAACCACGAAGAACTCGATGCCATTGACCTGCAACTGCTGGACAGCCTGCAGCGCGACGCCAGCCTGAGCAATGTGGCGCTGGCCGACAAAGTGAATGTCTCGCCCCCCACCTGCCTGCGCCGCGTCAAGCGGCTGGTCGAGGGCGGCTGGGTCGAGCGGCAGGTGGCCGTGCTCAGTGCAGACAGACTCGCCGTCACACTGGGCCATGGTCTCACAGCGCTGGTCGAGGTGTCACTCGACAGGCAGGGCAGTGAGCAGCTGGACG
This sequence comes from Limnohabitans planktonicus II-D5, assembly GCF_001270065.2. GTDB lineage: Bacteria > Pseudomonadota > Gammaproteobacteria > Burkholderiales > Burkholderiaceae_C > Limnohabitans_A > Limnohabitans_A planktonicus. The sequence continues at coordinate 38,634 of NZ_LFYT02000004.1, read as the reverse complement.
CCTTTGAAGCCCGTGCCGTGGCGCACGATGCGGTGCAGCAGTGCTGGCGCGTGTCGCCCGGCCCCGACTTCATGCTGGTGGTGCAGGCGCGCGACATGCCGCACTACCTGGTCATCAGCCAGGCGCTGTTCACGCAGGACGCCAATGTGCGCAATGTGAAGGCCTTTTTTTCGACCAAACGGGCCAAGTTCACCACCACCTTGCCGGTGCTGCCCTATTGATCCGGCACGCTGAAGTTTGAAATGTGTGAGTCATGTCATCTCGTCGGTCGTTACTCGCAGAGTCCGACATGATGGGTTTCGGCACAGGATCACGTCGGGGTCTTCGACCGCCGACCTACAACAATGTGTGAGGCATGTCTTCTCGTAGGTCGGCACTCGCAGAGTCCGACGTTATGGGTTTTGGCACAGGCCCCTGTCGGGGTCTTCGACCGCCGACCTACAACAATGTGTGAGGCATGTCATCTTGTAGGTCGGCACTCGCAGAGTCCGACATGATGGGTTTCGGCACAGGCTAACGTCGGGGTCTTCGACCGCCGACCTACAACAATGTGTGAGGCATGTCATCTTGTAGGTCGGCACTCGCAGAGTCCGACATGATGGGTTTCGGCACAGGCTAACGTCGGGGTCTTCGACCGCCGACCTACAACAATGTGTGAGGCATGTCATCTCGTAGGTCGGTACTCGCAGAGTCCGACGTTATGGGTTTTGGCACAGGCCCCTGTCGGGGTCTTCGACCGCCGACCTACAACAATGTGTGAGGCATGTCATCTTGTAGGTCGGCACTCGCAGAGTCCGACATGATGGGTTTCGGCACAGGCTAACGTCGGGGTCTTCGACCGCCGACCTACAACAATGTGTGAGGCATGTCATCTCGTAGGTCGGTATTCGCAGAGTCCGACATGATGGGTTTCGGCACAGGCTCACGTCGGGGTCTTCGACCGCCGACCTACAACAATGTGTGAGGCATGTCATCTCGTAGGTCGGCACTCGCAGAGTCCGACATGATGGGTTTCGGCACAGGCTCACGTCGGGGTCTTCGACCGCCGACCTACAACAATGTGTGAGGCATGTCATCTCGTAGGTCGGTACTCGCAGAGTCCGACATGATGGGTTTCGGCACAGGCTCACGTCGGGGTCTTCGACCGCCGACCTACAACAATGTGTGAGGCATGTCATCTCGTAGGTCGGCACTCGCAGAGTCCGACATGATGGGTTTCGGCACAGGCTCACGTCGGGGTCTTCGACCGCCGACCTACAACAATGTGTGAGGCATGTCATCTTGTAGGTCGGCACTCGCAGAGTCCGACATGATGGATTTCGGCACAGGCTCACGTCGGGGTCTTCGACCGCCGACCTACAACAGCTTTGAGCATTGAAAACTTCACAAGGCCGAGTCAATAGAAGTCATTGACCCAAGGCCCGCAGCGCCTCGTGAACCGAGACCACGCGCAGCCCTGGCACCTCAGGCGCTTGCAGCAAGGCCTTAAAGGCGACTTGGGCAAACACCAGCCGGTGCTGCGCCAATGCCCACTGCACCAGTTTGGCGGGAGCGCCTTGCGAAGACAGCGCGGCGCTGATCAGGTTGTTGGTGTCGATGACCCGCTTAAGACTCGTCACTCAGCAAGTCGTCCAGCAACTCAGGGGTCAAGCCCGCCTGCTCGGCTTGGGCTGCCGTTTCTGTCAGGGTGTGCTGCAAACGGTTGGCGTAAAACTCACGCATGGCTTCGTAGTCTTTGGCAGACACCATCACGCCAACGACACGGTCACGGCGCATCACACGCACGGGTTCACGTTGGGCCACATCGATGAAATGCCCGAATTGGGTTTTAGCTTCGTTGGCAGAAAAGGTTTGCATGGCAATTTAGCACCCAAAGACTGAATCGTTCGATTCGATGGATGAGGTTCATGTCTGGATCAGTGAGGTTTGGGCGGAATGCTGGCCGTTGACATGCACCGTCTGACAGCTCTTTGAAGCTTCCTTCGTCATCTGTGCTGCATTTCTGGATTTATCAATGATGAATATTTAATTGATATTTACACTTTGAAAGCAAATATTGACACAAAAAATTCATATAAATCACCCGAAACCTTAATCAGCAACAACTCCAATCAATGGTTAACCCCTTACTGGAGAACCAAGTGTTTCGAAGAATCAATGTCATCAAGTCAACCCGAAATGTCCTGCTCACAGGCTTGGTGGCGGCGCTCAGCGCATGCGGTGGCGACGGTGGCGACCCTCTGTCGGTCACCTTGCTGCACATGAACGACCACCATTCGCATCTGGATGCCGAGACCACCACGCTGAAGCTGCCGGATGCCAGCGGTGCGACTCAATCCGTGACCTTGCCGCTGGGCGGCTTTGCACGGGTGGCAGCCGCCATCCAAGAAGAAGCAGCCGGCAGCAAAAATGTGCTCAAGCTCCATGCAGGCGACGCCTTGACGGGCGACCTGTACTTCACCCAAAGCGACGGCGAAGCTGATGCAGTGGCCATGAATACCGTGTGCTTTGATGCCATGGCCATCGGCAACCATGAGTTCGACAGCGGTGATTCGGGCTTGGCGAAGTTCATCAACTTCCTGCACAAAGACCCCGCAAAGTGCAAAACACCTGTCATTGCAGCCAACATCAAAACCGCCAGCAGCTCGCCGATTGCCGGCAAATTTAGCCCTTTCACCCTCGTGGAGCGCGGCGGTCAAAAAATCGGCATTGTCGGCATCACCATTGCCAACAAGACAAAAAATGCCTCTCGTCCTGATGCCACCACGGTGATTGCAGACGAAGTCACCAGTGCACAACAAACCATCGACGCACTGCGCCTTCAGGGCGTCAACAAAATCATCCTCCTGAGCCACGCAGGTTATGAAATGGATGTGAAAACCCTGGCACCCAAACTCGACGGTGTCGATGTCATCGTGGGCGGCGATTCGCACAGCCTGCTCGGCCCCGACACATTGAAAGCTGTCGGTCTGACACCTGAAGGCCCCTACGCCACGCAACTGCAAGACAAAAGTGGCCAAAAGGTCTGCATCGTGCAAGCCTGGCAATACAGCTATGCCATTGGCAAACTCAATGTTGACTTCGACAAATACGGCAACGTCAGCGCTTGCAATGGTCAGCCCATGATCTTGGTGAGTGACAGCTACAAAGACAGCAAAACCGGAACGTCGGCCGCCAGCAGCACCGCAGATGCGGCGGCTTACACGGCAGCTCTCAAACAGGTGGGCGCATTCCGCTTCACCACGCCGTTGGCCGCCACAACAACAGCACTCAAGCCATTCAGTGACGCCAAAACTGCACTGGGTGCCGTCAAAGTTGGCTCGGCCAATGACAACCTGTGCCTGAGACGAGTGCCAGGCATTGGTGCCAAGAGCGACACCACCCGTTCCAAACTGGGTGACGTTTGCAACAAGGATGCCACCGTCGTGAGCCAAGGCGGCAATATCCAGCAACTGGTCGCGCAAGCTTTCCTGGATCAAGGCCAACGCTTTGGCGGCGCAGATCTGTCGCTGCAAAACGGTGGGGGCGTGCGCATCGACATCGCCAAAGGTGATATCACCGTTGGCAAGGTCTATGAATTGCTGCCCTTCAAGAACGTGTTGGTTCGCATCAGCATGACCGGTCAACAGGTCAAGGACTCACTGGAAGACGGCGTGGACTCCATGCTCGGCAACAACGGCGGCACAGGTTCTGGCGCCTACCCCTACACCGCAGGTTTGCGCTTTGATGTGGACATCACCAAAGCCAAGGGCTCTCGCATCAGCAACCTTGAAATTTACAAAAACAGTGCTTGGGCCAACTTTGACCTGGCCGGCACGTACAAGGTCGTGACGAACGACTTCACCGCAGGCGGTGGCGACAATTACCTGACCCTCAAAGGGATTGACAAGAGCCTCAAGGAAAACACCTTCCTGGACTACGCTGACTCCTTCTTGGCGTATGTCAAGGCCAAAATCACCCTCGACAAGCCCGCCGTCTCCACCTATAGCACAAAAACCTATAAAGAATGACGTTCCACACAGCGCCCCAAGGCGCTGTGACTGACGCGAAAACCAAGCCCGCCACCAGCGGGCTTTTTCACATGCAAGTTCTGGATAAGCGTCAGCCAGATCGACAAACTCCGTGTTGCAGACTGCAATGTCGCCCTCCATGCAAGGCTCAGCACGCGTGCAACAATAGTCCCCGGACCGTGCTGGTGCCCGTGCAGAACAAGCCACGACCGCACAATCAACCCCAGATTTTTCAATCTCCAAGGTATTTCCCCATGAAAAAGATCCTGCTTTTGGGCTCCGGTGAACTCGGCAAGGAATTCGTCATCAGCGCCAAGCGCCTGGGCTGCTACGTGATCGCTTGCGACAGCTATGCGGGCGCGCCCGCCATGCAGGTGGCTGACGAGTTTTGCGTGTTCAGCATGCTCGATGAGACCCCGCTGCGCGCGGCGATTGCCAAGTACCAGCCTGATTTGATCGTCCCCGAGATCGAGGCCATCCGCACCGAGGTGCTGCTCGACGTGGAAAAGCAAGGCTTTGAAGTCATCCCCAGCGCCCGCGCCGCCAACTTGACCATGAACCGAGACCGCATCCGCGATGTGGCCGTGGGCCTGGGTGTGCGCACCGCGAAGTTCAGCTACGCCGACTCGGCCGCCGAACTGCTGGCCAAAGCCACCGACATTGGCTTCCCGGTCGTCATCAAGCCGGTGATGAGTTCATCGGGCAAGGGCCAAAGCGTGGCCAAGACGGCTGCCGATGTGCAAGCCAGTTGGGACTATGCCTGCGCGGGCATGCGCGGCGACCGACAGAAGGTCATCGTCGAAGAGTTCATCCACTTTGAATACGAAATCACCCTGCTCACCGTGCGCCAGCGCAAAGGCCCCACGCTGTTTTGCCCGCCGATTGGCCATGTGCAAGAGCGCGGTGATTACCAGTACAGCTGGCAGCCGCAGGGCATGAAGCCCGAACACCTGAGCGCGGCCCAGCAGATGGCCGAGAAGGTCACGACCGACTTGGGCGGTGCGGGCCTCTTTGGCGTGGAGTTTTTCGTGACCAAGGACGAAGTGATCTTCAGCGAGTTGAGCCCCCGCCCGCACGACACCGGCATGGTGACGCTGATCAGCCAGAACCTGAGCGAGTTTGACCTGCACGCCCGCGCCGTGTTGGGCCTGCCGATCCCAAGCATCGAGTGCAGCGAAGGTGCCAGCGCCGTGGTGCTGGCCGACAAGGAGGGCAGCGCCCCCACCTACACCGGCGTGGAAGCGGCCCTGAGCGAGCCGGGCGTGGATGTGCGCATCTTTGGCAAGCCCAGCACCCGGCCTTACCGCCGCATGGCGGTAGCGCTGGCCAAAGGCCTGGGAGCCCTGCAACGCGCACGCGAAGCAGCCGCCAAAATCAAAGTGGTGGTCTGATCCAGCAAAAGGAGCACAACATGCAAGTGATCATCATCACCGGGGCCTCTGAAGGCATTGGGGCCGAAATGGCCACACAGTTGGCCCAAACAAAAGGTGCCGCCGTGGCGCTGGTGCTGGCAGCGCGCCAGGTGGTCAAGCTCGAAGCGGTGGCTGCCGCCTGCCTCCCCCATGGAACGCAAGTGCTGTGCGTGCCCACCGATGTCAGCGTGCGCGCAGACTGCGAAGCCCTGATCGCCCGGACCCTGCAGCACTTTGGCCGGATCGACACGCTGATCAACAACGCCGGGGTGTCTGCACATGCCTTGCTGCAAGAGGTGCAGGCCGAGCACCTGGACTGGTACGAAGACCTGATGCGTGTGAACCTGTGGGGCACCATTTGGTGCACCCATGCAGCGCTGCCGCACCTCAAAGCCTCACGCGGCCGAATCGTGGCGGTCTCGTCGCTGGCGGGCTTGGTGGGCGTGCCCGGTCGCACGGCTTACTGCACCAGCAAATTTGCGATGAATGGCTTCATGGAAGCGCTGCGCACCGAATTGCAGGGCGATGGGGTGTCAGTGACGATGGCCTACCCCGGGGTAGTGGACACCGACATCCGCCGCCGCGGCTTCAATGCGCTGGGCCAGCCTGCAGGCTCCAGCGGCCTGAGCGAAGACAAGGCCATGCCCGTTGACGTGTGCGTGCGCAAGATCTTGCAGGGCACCGAGCAACGCCAGCGCGATGTGCTCATGAGCCCGACCGGGTATTTGAGCCGCTGGCTCAAGCTGATCGCCCCGAATTGGGTCGATCGCATGGCTTGGGCGGCTCTGAAAAAGTCCGATCACCAAAGCTGAACTGGCCAATGAACGCGCCGCTGAGCGGGCAAGATTCAGGCCTTGGGTTTTTTCTGGGGCCGGGTCCAGTTGGCGATGCTGACTTGCTTGCCCCGGGCCACACTCAATGCCCCGGGTTCGGTGCTTTTGGTGATGGTCGAGCCGCCGCCCACGGTGCCGCCTGCGCCAATCGTCACGGGTGCCACCAGCACGCAGTTGCTGCCAATGTGCACATCGGCCTCGATCACGGTGCGGTGCTTGTTGGCCCCGTCGTAATTGGCGGTGATGCTGCCCGCGCCGTAGTTGACACGCTCGCCCACGGTGGCGTCGCCCAAATAGGCCAGGTGGTTGGCCTTGGCACCCTTGGCCAGGGTGGAATTTTTGACTTCGACAAAGTTGCCGATGTGCACCTCGGCCCCCAGCTGCGCACCGGGGCGCAGGCGGGCAAAGGGGCCAATCAGCGCGCCCTCGCCCACCGTCACGCCCAGCTTTTCGCCGTCGATGTGGGTGAAGGGGTGGATCACGGCACCCGCTTCAATGGTGCAGTTGGCAATCACGCAATTTGCGCCAATCTTCACGCCTTCGCCCAAAGACACCTGGCCTTCAAAAATGCAGTTCACGTCGATCTCGACGTCTTGCGCGCAGACCAGTTGGCCACGCAGGTCAAAGCGGGCGGGGTCTTTCAGGCGCACGCCTTGCTCCATGAATTGGATGGCTTGGCGGTGTTGGTGGGCGCACTCCAGCTCGGCCAGTTGCACCGGACTGTTGACGCCCGCCACTTGCAAGGCGTCATTGATCTTGTGCGCCACCACGGGCAAACCGTCGGCCACAGCCAGCTTGACCACGTCGGTGAGGTAGTACTCGCCTTGGGCGTTCTGGTTGCCGATGCGGCCCAGCCACCCTTTGAGCAGGCGGGCAGGTACGGCCATGATGCCGCTGTACACCTCTTGGATTTGGCGCTGCGCGTCGCTCGCGTCTTTGTGCTCAACGATGGCGTTGACAGCATCGCCCTCGCGCAAGATGCGGCCGTAGCCCGTGGGGTCGGCCATGTCGAGGGTGAGCAGCGCCAGACGCTGGCCGTCGCACTGGCCAATCAGCGCTTGCAAGGTGTCCGCCTGGGTCAGGGGCACGTCGCCAGACAAAATCACAACGACTCCATCGTCGCCCAACACGGGCACCGCTTGCTGCACGGCGTGACCGGTGCCCAATTGCGGCTCTTGGCGCACGCATTGCACCGCCAGCGCTTGCCCTGGGGCCAACAAAACCGGCTCCACCTGATCGGCCCCGTGCCCGGTGATGACCACGGCCGAGCGTGCGTTCAGCTGCGCAGCGGTGTTCAACACATGCTGCACCAGCGGCACACCCGCCAGGCGATGCAGCACTTTGGGCAAGCGGCTTTTCATGCGGGTGCCTTTGCCAGCGGCCATCACCACAACATCCACGGGCAATTGATTGTTTTCGTTCATGAACTTCTTTCGCAAGGGAGCCCGACAGCCAGGCCCGGACAATGGAATCAGGAGATTATCGTCACTGCGAAGCTGTGGTCACGCCATGGACCCGATATTCGACCCGTTTCAGGCTATTGCGCTTGTTGCGGTCACAATGGCTGCCTTGCACCGAGCGCTCCCCGGTTTCTGCCCGGTTCAATTTGTCAATGAAAGGCCGCCCATGAAGCGATGCTTGCTGGTGATTTTGGTTCTGTCATGGTTGCAAGGGTGCAGCAGCTTCAAGCTGGGATACCCGCAACTGCCCACCCTCGGGTATTGGTGGCTCGACAGCGCCTTATCGTTCACAGACGAGCAATCCCTGCGCGCCAAGGAGGCCCTGCAAAACACCCACCGCTGGCACCGCTACCAGGAACTGCCCACGTATCTGGACCTGCTCGAGCGCACCACAGCCCTGAGCCAGAGCCCCGTGCAAGCCAGTCAGGTCTGCAGCGTCTGGGTTGAAGTGCAAAACAAGATGGACCGCACGCTGCGCACCAGCATCACCCAAGCCGCGCCAGTGGTCATGGCTTTGGGGCCACGCCAATGGAGTCACCTGGCCCGGCACTGGGAGGTGAAAAACGAAGACTGGGAAAAAGAATGGCTCCAAGGCACGCCCGATGAACGGCTGGAGCGCCGCCTGGAAAAAAGCCTGGACCGCTACAGCGGGTTTTACGGCGAGCTGAGCCCCCAACAAATCACCCTGATCAAAGCACAAGTCGCGCAGTCGGCGTGGAACCCCCATTGGGGCAGACAAGACCGATTGCGCCGCCAGGACGACTTGCTCAGCGCCTTGCGACAAGCCCGGCAAAGCGGCTCGGTTGCGCAAGTCGAGGCCTCGCTCTATGCCGTCTGGCAGCGATGGTTGACGCCGCCCGACGAAGCCGGACGCATGATGGTGCAAAAAATGACGCAGCAAGCCTGCGACAACCTGGCCCAGTTGCACAACACCACCACCCCAGAGCAGCGCCTGCGCGCCAGCCGCAGATTGCGCGCCTACGAGCGCGACCTGCGTGATTTGATCAAGCCCTGAAGTGCGCCAACGTCGGATTCTTCGAGTGCCGACCTGCGGGTAAAGCTGTCCGGGGCAAGCGGCATTTTGTAGGTCGGTGGTCGAAGACCCCAACAACTGCATGCGAGGCAATGTGCTGCACGACGAGGCTACCGGCTTGCCAACAACGTCGGACTCTTCGAGTGCCGACCTACGGGTAAAGCAGTCAGCGGCAAGCGGCATTTTGTAGGTCGGTGGTCGAAGACCCCGACAACTGCATGCGAGACAATGTGCTGCACGACGAGGCTACCGGCTTGCCAACAACGTCGGACTCTTCGAGTGCCGACCTACGGGTGAAGCAGTCAGCGGCAAGCGGCATTTTGTAGGTCGGTGGTCGAAGACCCCGACAACTGCATGCGAGACAATGTGCTGCACGACGAGGCTACCGGCTTGCCAACAGCGTCGGACTCTTCGAGTGCCGACCTACGGGTAAAGCAGTCAGCGGCAAGCGGCATTTTGTAGGTCGGTGGTCGAAGACCCCGACATAGCGGCTTCAGCTTTGCAGCGCTTTCCACATTTCCATGTCGCGCTCGGCGGTCCAGATGCGGGGGTTCTTGATGCCGCTGGCCTCGTCATAAGCGCGGGTCACGTCAAAGGGCAGGCAGTGCTCGTAAATGAACACATGGCCAAACACCGGGTCCATGCTCTTGCGGGTGTGGGCCATGGCGGCTTTGAGGTCCATATTGCCCGCAACAGCCTCCTTGCCCGCCTGGAACAAAGTCGTCACCCAGCGCTGGGTGTAGTCCAGCGCCTTGTTCACGTTGTCATTGCCCTTCATGGCTTCGCCGCGGCCTGGCACGATGAATTCGGCGTTCAGGTCGCGCAGGGCTTCGAGCGTGGCAGGCCACTCTTCAAGCTGCGCGTCGCCCGTGTAGACGCCGGCTTCGTACTCGACCAGATCGCCCGAGAACAGCACTTTTTCTTCTTCCACCCAGGCAATCGTGTCGCCACGGGTGTGGCCAGGGCCCGGATGCCAGATTTGCACCACCACACCGCCCAGGTTGATGCTGAGTTTGCCGGGCACTTCACCTTTTGTGGGGTTGCCGCCGCCGACCACCATGGTGGGCCAGGTCAGACCCGGGATGCTGTCGGCACCGCTGAACAGGCGCGGAAAGCGCTCCATCTCGCTTTTCATGTCTTGCGCGCCACGCTCTTTGATGAGGTCCAGGGTGCCTTCGCTGGCAATGATCTCGGTCGCGCCTTCGGCGGCGTAGGCGTAGGCGCCCAGCACGCGCACCGCGTGGTAGTGGGTCAGCAGCACATATTTGATGGGCAGGTCGCTGACGGTGCGGATTTTTTTGATGAGATCTTGCGCCATGGCGGGCGTCGCCGTGGCGTCACTGACCATGATGAAGCGGTCACCGATGATGACGCCCGAGTTGGGGTCGCCTTCGGCGGTGTAGGCCCAGCAGTGCTGGCTGAGTTGCTCGAAAGTGATTTTCTTTTCGGTCAGGTCGGCCTGGCTGGCGAAGGCTTTGGTGGGGGCGCTGGACATGGAAATTTCTCCGGTCAATGAATGGGATGAATTTTACCTAAACGAAATGCGTTACGGATAGTTGAATTTTTACAAACCCAAAATTCACCCCGTTGGCAACTGTGCATGTGTTTATGTAGATCATTTCAGGTTCGACATTGTGGGCTTCGGTGCAAACTCATGTCGGGGCTGAAGCCGCCGACCTACTTGGGCCCGCGGCTTCCTGTCGGTAGCTTCGGCTCCGACGTTGCTGGCTTCGTCGCAAGTCCATGTCGGGGCTGAAGCCGCCGACCTACAAAACTCCAAAGGTCTCGGCCTACACAGTCAACCCAAGCCTTTTTCGAGCATGGAGATCACCTCATCAGCAAAGTCCGCATAGCTGATCGGCCCACCCGGGCGCAGCCAGGTGAAGGTCCAGTTGATCATGCCCAGCAGCATCATGGTCAGGGCGGTCTGGTTGGTGGGGGTCAGGCGCTCGGGGTAGGCGCGCTTCAAAAAGCGGGTCATGGCGGCCACGATGTCGCGCTGACGGTTCAGGATCAGGTCGCGCGGTGACCCGTTGCTGGCGGGCAAGGCCGGGTCGGGCACATCGCTCAAAAATTGTGTGTCGTTGAGCAGTGCCGCGTGCCGGGTGGCGGAGGTTTCATATTCCTGCAAAAAAGCCCGCACCAACTCGTGCAGCGCAGCCCGGTCGTCTAGGTTCTTGCGCTGGGCGGTGGCTTCGGTCTGCGCAATCAGCGCCAGCAGGCGCTGGGTGTGGCGGTCCAGCAGGTCAAACAAGATGGCCTCTTTGCTCTCGTAATAGTGGTACAGCCGCGCCTTGGAGGTGCCGCAGGCCGCAGCAATCTCGTTCATGCTGGTGGCAGGGTAGCTGCTCTGGGCAAAGCATTGGGCGGCGATGTCGAGGATCGCGTCGCGTTTGATGTCGTGGGTTGCTGATTTGGGTCGGGCCATGGCGGCATTTTGCCAGCCATGGCCCACGGCTTCTTTCTGATCAGACCCTCAAGCTTGCCCAAGGCGCTCACACAGGCATGTCGCTGACCTGCCGCCCTGGCAAGCGTGCATGCCACAGGGCACGCGCCAGACTGCCGGTGGCCAGGCCGACCTGAGCCCAGGCCTGCACCCACTGCCGCGCCAACTCGGGCACGCTGGCCTTGGGGCTGTGGTGCTGCACCAAACCGGGTGGCATTTCGCGCCAGTCAAAACGCAAGGCTTCGTGGGTGTGGCGCGACTGCAAGACCAAATGGGTCCCGGCCACGACATCCATGATTTGTCCCGCTTGCAAAAAATGGTCGCCATCGGATTGCCGCCAGTGTCCCATCGGTTTTCCTGTCGTGATCCATGCGCTACCCTGAACAATCAACAATTGGCTTTTTTTGCGTGGCAAGAGACTCATGGCACGCTCGGGGGCCAGATGCCAAGTGCCTGCCCAGCGGACAGTTTTCAGTTTTTGACAGTCTTGCAAAGAACCGCACACATTGGTTTCGGACATCTCGATCTCCTGGCTTCCATCGGCACCGACAACATCGTCGGTACAGCCATGATGCAAGCCAAAGCATTCACCGTCCAATGAATATACTCACTCAAATTGATGCATTAAACGCATTAATTGAAAAACCAGTCACCCGAATCATTGCCCACACCATGCCGCCCTCCTCCACCCCTGCTTTCGCCCCCTCGGCCCGCACTCGCCCCATTTCGATGAGTTACCTGCGGGCGTTCGATGCTGTCGCCAGGCACCTGAACTTCCGGGTGGCAGCAGAGGAAATGGCCCTGACCCAAAGCGCGGTCAGTCGCCAGATTCAGGCGCTGGAACACGAAGTCGGCACGACGCTGTTTTTGCGGCACACCCGCTCGGTAGAGTTAACCAGTGCGGGCAGCGTGCTGCACCGATCGGCGAGCACAACACTGGAGCGCATTGACTCAGCGGTACGACAAATCCGCCAGAGCACCGGACGCCAAAGCGTGTCCATCACCACCTGGGCCTCATTTGCAAGCATGTGGTTGATTCCCCGGCTCGAAGCCTTTCAGCGCGAATACCCGGACATCGACATCCGCATCGACGCCACCGATGCGGTGATCGACATGAACAACACCGATGTGGATCTGGCTTTGCGCTATGCCAACCCCAGCCAAATCGGCAGCTCCGCTGAGCGCCTGTTTGGTGAGCATCTGACCGTGGTCGCCAGCCCATGGCTGTTGAAATCACAGCCCATCCGCAACGTGGCTGATTTGATGCGCTGCACACTGATCGAGTCAGGTTATGCCTACCGCAACCAACACATGGAATGGCTGAGCTGGCAGCGCTGGCTGGACACCTTCAGCACCCAAGCTGCAGGCAAAACAGCCGCCCCCTCCCCTGCGCGCTGGTTGTATTTCAACTACGCCCACCAGATCGTCCAGGCTGCGCTCACCGGCCAGGGCGTGGCGCTGGCACGTCAGCCCCTTGTGGCAGAAAGCCTGGCCAATGGCGACTTGGTGGAAGTGCTGCCAGAGATGCGGCTGAGTTCACCACTGGCTTATTGGCTGATGGTGTCACCCCGCAGCAAGTTGCGGCCCGAAGTGCGTGCTTTTTGCGACTGGCTGCGCCAGCAGGCAGACAACACCCGATTGGCCACTGGCGATGTGCCTGACCCGCAGACGCTGGCCGCGCCTGATGATTGATTCCGCCCTGTGAAGTATTCAATGCTCAAAGATGTTGCAGGTCGGCGGTCAAAGACCCCGACGTGGGCCTTTGCCCAGACCCATCACGTCGGACTCTGCGAGTGCCGACCTACGAGATCAATGCTCAATGATGCTGTAGGTCGGCGGTCGAAGACCCCGACATGGGCCTTTGCCCAAACCAATAACGTCGGACTCTGCGAGTGCCGACCTGCGAAATGACATGCCTCAAAGATGTTGTAGGTCGGCGGTCGAAGACCCCGACATGGGCCGGTGCCGAAACCAATAACGTCGGACTCTGCGAGTACCGACCTGCGAAATGACATGCATCACAGATGCTGTAGGTCGGCGGTCGAAGACCCCGACGTGGGCCTTTGCCGAAACCAACAATGTCGGACTCTGCGAGTACCGACCTACGAGGTGACATGCCTCAAAGATGTTGCAGGTCGGCGGTCGAAGACCCCGACGTGGGCCTTTGCCGAAACCAACAATGTCGGACTCTGCGAGTGCCGACCTACGAAATGACATGCCTCAAAGATGTTGTAGGTCGGCGGTCGAAGACCCCGACATGGGCCGGTGCCGAAACCAATAACGTCGGACTCTGAGAGTGCCGACCTGCGAGATGGCACTTCTTACACATTTCAAACTTCAGCGTGCCGGAACAATCACCCGTCAAACCGGCCAGACCACGCCGTTGTCGTTCAGGATGGCGTCCAGCGGCTCATCGTGGTCTTCGGGCTCCAGATCGTCCACAAAGCCCTGGGTGTAGCCCAGGCCCACGGTGAAGGGTTTGGGTTGCAAGCTGGCCAGCGTGCGGTCGTAAAAACCGCCGCCATAGCCCACACGGTAGCCACCAATGCCATAACCCACGCAGGGCACAAACAGCAAGGTGGGCACGATGACTTCGGTGTCTTTGGGCTTGGGGATGCCGTAGGCGTCTTCTTCCATGGGGCAGCCGGGGTACCAAGTGTGGAAAGTCAGGGTTTTGTGCTGCTTGTTGATGACGGGCAAGCCAATTTGGCGACGCTGGGGTTCGCCGTGCAGTTCGCCGTCTTCTTTCCAGCGGTGCAATGCGGGCAGCGGGTCGAACTCGCCTTTGATGGGCCAATACGCGCCAATCACGGTGTCCGGGCGGTCAAACAGCCAGATGCGCATGACGCGCTGCAAGGCCTCGGCCCGCTCCAGACGGTCCGGCAGATTCAACCGTTCTTCAATCAAGGCCTTTCGCAAGGCTTTCTTGGCTTGTGCTTTGTCCATAATCAACCCATGCCTTATTCAATCAAACTACTGACGCCGATTCTGACACTGCTGAGTGCACTGACCATGACAGGTCTGACCAGTTTTGCTGCAAAAGCGCAAAACAAGGGCGATGACCTGATGCTGGAAATGCACCAGGCTTCACGCAAAAACGACAAAACCCGCCTGGCGGCGCTGCTGCCGCAGGTGCGCGGCCATGTGCTGGAGCCGCTGGCCGCTTACTGGGAACTGCGCGCACGGCTGGACACTGCGCCCGACTCCGAGATCCGCAGTTTTTTCAGCGCCTACGCGGGCAGCTACTACGAAGACCGGCTGCGCAACGACTGGCTGCTGCAATTGGGCAAGCGCCGCGACTGGGCCACGTTCACCGCCGAATACCCACGTTACCGCATGCGCGATGACCGCGAGGTGCGCTGCTACGCGCTGGCCACCGAGGCCATGAACAGCAAGGCCAATGTGGCCGAAGAGGCCAAACGCCTGTGGTACGCCCTGCGCGAGGCCGATGATGGCTGCACCTATGTGGCCGACCATTTGCATTCAGGCAAACAGATCAACGGCCTGGATTTGTGGCGCAAGGCCCGCATCGCGATGGACGCCAACCGCCCCAGACCAGCCAAAGACGCGGTGGACATCGAAGCCCCGCGGCTGTCCGAGCAAGTGACCTTGATCCATGCTGACCCGGCCAAGTACCTGGACAAACGCATCATCGCCATCACCCGAAATCGCAAGGAACTGGCCGTTTTGGCCCTGATCCGCCTGGCCGCCAGCAACCCGGACGAGGCGGCCGAGCGCCTGGACAAGCACTGGGACCTGATGCTGAGCGCCGAAGAACGCCACTGGACATGGGGCGTGATTGGCAAGCAAGCCGCTCAAAAACTGCAGGGCAACGCTGCCGCCTACTTTGCCAAAGTGCAAAAAGACAGTGACCTGAACGACGATCTGCTGGGCTGGAAAGTGCGCGCTGCCTTGCGCCAGGGCCAATGGCGGCAAGTGCTGAGCGCCACACAAGCCATGAGCCCCGAATCGCAAAAAGACCCCACTTGGGTGTATTGGCGCGCCCGCGCCCTGCTGGCCTCGCCCGCCAGCGATGCCGCGCAAAAACAGGAAGCGCACAACCTGCTGCGCAACATCGCCAGCGTGCGGGGCTTTTATGAGCAGCTGGCTTTGGAAGACCTGGGCCAGCCCATCACCGTGCCCGAGCGCCCCGCCCCTCCATCGCCTCAGGAAAAGGCCTCAGCCCTGAACAACCCCGGCCTGCAACGCGCCCTGTACGCCATCAGCATAGGCCTGCGCCCCGAAGGCAACCGCGAGTGGAACTACAGCACCAACTTGCACACGCCAGGCGGCATGAACGACCGCGATCTGCTGGCTGCGGCCGATCTGGCCTGCCAGCGCCAGGTGTGGGACCGCTGCATCAACACCAGCGATCGCACCAAGGACCTCATCGACTTTGAACAACGCTTTCCGATGCCTCTGCGCGAGATCGTGGTGCGCCGGGCCGAGCAAATCAAACTCGACCCGGCCTATGTCTATGGCCTGATCCGGCAAGAAAGCCGCTTCATCACCGACGCCCGCTCGCATGTGGGTGCCTCGGGCCTGATGCAGGTCATGCCCGCCACCGCCAAATGGACCGCCAAAAAAATCGGCCTGACCAACTTCACCCCCGACCAGATCAACGACCGCGAGGTGAATGTGGCCATTGGCACCGGCTACCTCAAGCTCGTGCTGGACGACTTTGAAGGCTCCATGCCCATGGCCGCTGCCGCCTACAACGCAGGCCCCGGCCGTCCACGCAACTGGCGCAATGGCCCGGTGCTCGAAGCGGCCATCTGGGCCGAGAACATCCCCTTCCATGAGACGCGTGATTACGTGAAAAAAGTGCTGTCCAACACCACCAACTACGCGGCCATCCTGACGCGCCAACCCCAATCTCTCAAAGCACGCCTGGGGCAAGTCGGGCCACGCAACAGCCAAACGGTCGAAGTCAACCCCGACTTGCCCTGACCTTTAGGTTGGGCGCTGTCCGGACCACCGACAGCGCCCTGGCAAAGGGCTATCATCGCCGTCCTACATCCGAGACAACATGGCTGGAATCCACATCACCGACATTGAAGCTGCCATCAACCACTGGCGGGCCAAGAACCCTTCACCCGACGGCGTATTGCTGCCGCCTGAGCTGCGTGCGCTGGCCGAGGTGTATGGCGCCATGGTCTACTTCAAGCAGGACTTTGCCGACGAGTTCACGCTGCCGCTAGAAGCCGCCGAAGCCTGGCAGGACTGGTACGCCAGCACCCCGGACACGCCCTGCATCGCCATTTGTTCGACCAGCCAGGGCGATGAAACCTGCAAGGGCTGTGGCCGCAGTTTTGAAGAAGTGCAGCTGTGGACAGAGATGACGCCCGGCGAAAAACGCACGGTCTGGCACCGCATCACGGCCGAGGGCACGTCCTGGCGCTTCAACCGCTACGCCGAACGCGCCGCCGAAGACCGCCAATGGGCCAAGCAGGCGGCCGAGGCACAAATTCCGCTGAGCCTGTTCGTCAAGCCGTCGGCGTAAACAGCACCGGGGCCATCAGCAGGGCAGGTGCTTGCAACAGGTCGGCTTCGCAGGTCGGCAGCTTCAGCTCCAACAATGTCAGCTCCGGCACAGGCCGCATGTCGGGGCTGAAGCCACCGACCTACAAAAACCATCAGCACCTCCCCGTAGGTCGGCAGCTTCAGCTCCGACATGATGGGCTTCGGCACGGGCACATGTCGGGGCTGAAGCCACCGACCTACAACAAATCAAAAGGTATTTTTGTAGGAGATGGCCCTGCAAGCGATCACTCGCAAACCGCATGCGCCTGCATCGCCTTCAAGCTTGCGCAGGCCCCAGCAACTCGTCCAGATTGGCGTTGATTTTTTGGGCAATGCGTTCGCTGTAGGCCCCCAGCAAAAAACCCAGCTTCAGCTGCAGGTCAAAGCGGCTGGCGGTCACAGTGAGTTGGCCACTGACGCCGCTGCGGGCAAAGCGCATCTGGTCTTGCGGCTCCACTGCACAGCCATCGACAGACGCCGCTTCGCCCGTCCCGTGTTCACACACCATGCCCCATTCCTGCTCGGCCTGTTCGCGCCAGCGCTGGGCCACGGCCCGCGCACCCGCCAGGCCCAGCGTGTGGGCGCGTTCAATCTTCAATTCGGGCATGTCGCCACCTCTACCAGACAGTCATAAAACACCGGTGCACGCCCCAAATCGGTCAAATGCTGGCTGGTCAACTCGTTCACGTTGGTGCCGTTCAGCCCCAACTTGCGCCACCAGATGCCCAGGCCATTGACCACGCCGGGCCGTGCACGCTGGTTCACCCGCGCTTTGCAGTGGTAGGTACCCCGGTCGTTGAACACACGCACCACCGCGCCATCGGCAATACCCCGCTGGGCAGCATCCTCGGGATGCATCTCCAGCACCGGCTCGGCTTCGATGTCGCGCAGGCTTTGCACGTTGACAAAGGTCGAATTGAGGAAGTTGCGCGCAGGCGGCGAGATCATGGCCAGCGGGTAGCGGCCGCCGGGTGTGGCCAGCTCATAGTTGGGCAAGTGGTCGGGCAGGCCATCGAGGCCTTGGTCGGCCAGGCGCTGGCTGAAAAATTCGCAGCGGCCCGAGGGTGTGGGAAAGCCGCCTTGGGCAAAAGGCGCGTCCGGTACGGGCAAAGAGGCAAAGCCGTGGGCCAGCAGCTGTTCATAATCATCCGCATCGCCGATGGCGCTGCGGCACAGGCTCTCATCGCTCTCGGCGAAACACGGGTCGTCAAACCCCATGCGTGCAGCCAGCGCCCGGAAGATGTCGGTGTTGGTGCGTGCACCGCCCACGGGCGCAATGGCCGGGCGGTTCAGCAGCACGTCGGTGTGACCGTAGCTGGTGTGGATGTCCCAGTGCTCCAGCTGCGTGGTGGCGGGCAGGATGAAGTCGGCGTAGTCGGCCGTGTCGGTCTGAAAATGTTCCAGCACCACGGTGAACAGGTCTTCTCGGCCAAAGCCCTGCACCACTTTGCCCGACTCGGGGGCCACGGCCACCGGGTTGCTGTTGTAAACAATCAGCGCCTCGATCTGCGGGCCAAACGTGGGCGAAGCCGGACGAAGCAAGTCGTCGCCAATGGTGCTCATGTTGATGGTGCGCGGACGCCGCTCGCCCATCAAATCGGGCCGCTGCAAAGCCGCCCGCCGCACCGGGAAATGCCCCGAACTGCTGAGCAACAAACCACCCGCCCGGTGCCGCCAAGCGCCCGTGAGCGCTGGCAGGCAAGCAATCGCCCGCACCGCATTGCCACCGCCGCGCACGCGCTGCATGCCGTAGTTCAGGCGAATGGCTGCTGGCTGAGTGGTGCCCCAGTCGCGGGCCAGTTGGCGAATTTGTTCAACCGGCACGCCGCAGACTTCGGCCGCGCGCTCGGGGGACCACTGCAAAGCGCGGGCCTTCAGGGCGTCCCAGCCCAGGGTGTAGCGGTCGATGTAATCTTGGTCCAACCAAGCATTGACGATCAGCTCGTGCATGACAGCCAGCGCCAGCGCGGCGTCGGTGCCAGGGCGCAGGGCAATGTGTTCATGGCATTTTTCGGCCGTTTCGCTGCGCCGGGGGTCGATGCACACCAGCTTGGCCCCGTTGCGCTTGGCCGCTTGGGCGATGCGCCAAAAGTGCAGGTTGCTGCCAATCGAGTTGCTGCCCCAAATCACGATGAGCTTGGATTCGGCAAAAAACTCCACCTTCATGCCGACCTTGTTGCCCAAGGTCTGCGTCAAGGCTTCGGCCCCGGCCGAGGCGCAAATGGTGCGGTCCAAGAGCGACGCGCCCAATTGGTGGAAAAACCGCGCCGCAATCGACTCGCTTTGCACCAGGCCCATGGTGCCCGCGTAGCTGTAGGGCAGAACGGCCTGCGGGTCGCGGGCAGCGATGGTTTGCAGGCGGGCGGCAATCGCCTCCAGGGCTTCGTCCCAGCCCACAGGCTCAAACTGGCCCGATCCCTTGGGGCCGACACGCTTGAGCGGCTGCAAAAGTCGCTCGGGGTGGTAAGTGCGCTCGGTGTAGCGCGCCACTTTGGTACACAGCACGCCGTCGGTCAGGGCGTGGGCCGGGTTGCCCTGCACTTTGGTCGCACGGCCGTTTTCTACCGTGGTCAACAAGGCGCAGGTATCGGGGCAATCGTGCGGACAAGCGCCGCGCACGGTGATGGAGGTGTCGGTGGTGGTCATGTGGCAAAGCTGAAGCTGGAAGCGAGATTGTCGGGTATCCGCTGTGGTGCCGACCTTCAAAAGACCTTCCCTCGCAGGTCGCAAGCTTCAGCTCCGACATTGTTCGCTTCGGCTAAGGCCCCATGTCGGGGCTGAAGCCGCCGACCTACAAATACTGTGTCCCCTGTAGCCACCACTTCGCAAGCGAATGATCACGGGAAAACCCTGATACTCGATGTCCCCCAAGCGCACAGGGGTGATGGCGTGGCTCAGGAAGTCCCGCTAGACTGTTCAGCATGAAAATCATCGACTCCATCCTCACCGACGCGGCCAGCATCGCGGCCATTCGCAAAGACATCCACGCCCACCCCGAGTTGTGCTTTCAAGAAGTGCGCACGGCCGATGTGGTGGCCAAGCAGTTGACCGACTGGGGCATCCCCATCCACCGCGGCATGGGCACCACGGGGGTGGTGGGCATCGTGCACGGGCGTGACGGCGGCGCTTGCGGGCGCGGCATTGGCCTGCGCGCCGACATCGACGCCCTGCCCATGCAGGAGTTCAACACCTTCGCCCACGCCAGCAAACACCAAGGCAAGATGCACGCCTGCGGCCACGACGGACACACCGCCATGCTGCTGGCAGCGGCCAAACACTTTGCCAAGCACCGCGACTTTGACGGCACGGTGTATTTGATCTTCCAGCCGGCCGAAGAAGGCGGCGGCGGCGCACGCGAGATGATCAAAGACGGTCTGTTCGACAAGTTCCCCATGCAGGCCGTGTTCGGCATGCACAACTGGCCCGGCGCCCCGGTGGGCACCTTCGCGGTGAGCGCTGGCCCCGTGATGGCGTCCAGCAACGAGTTCAAGATCACCATCCGCGGCAAAGGCAGCCATGCTGCGCTGCCCCACAACGGCATCGACCCGGTGCCAATTGCCTGCCAAATGGTGCAAGGTTTCCAGACCATCATCACCCGCAACAAAAAACCGGTAGACGCGGGTGTGATCTCGGTCACCATGATCCATGCGGGTGAAGCCACCAACGTGGTGCCCGATTTTTGCGAATTGCAGGGCACCGTGCGCACCTTCAGCATCGAAGTGCTCGACCTGATCGAGACCCGCATGAAGCTGGTGGCCGAGTCGATCTGCACTGCTTTTGGTGCGCAATGCGAATTCGAGTTCGAACGCAACTACCCGCCCACCATCAACAGCCCCGCCGAGGCCGACTTTGCCCGCCAGGTGATGGGCGGCATCGTGGGGGCCGAGCAAGTGCTGCACCAAGAACCCACCATGGGCGCAGAAGACTTCTCGTACATGCTGCAGGCCAAGCCGGGGGCTTATGTGTTCATCAGCAACGGCGACGGCGCGCACCGCGAGATGGGCCACGGCGGCGGCCCTTGCACCTTGCACAACCCGAGCTACGACTTCAACGACGACCTGATCCCATTGGGCGGCACTTACTGGGTCGAGCTCGCCACGCAATGGCTGGCCAATCCAACACAAAACGTTTGAGTAAAAAATCCGCATGACCGATATCCAAACCGGCTTTTCTAAAAGCTATGCCGAAGCTCGTCAGAAGTTCCTGAACGCCGCAAATGCTGCGGGTTTGACCATTGATTCCAACATCCACCCCTTGAAGGGCCGCGATGGCGAAGAGCTGGCCATGGACGTGGTGCTCGACGGCGCGCCTGATGCGAAGCAGCTGCTGGTCATCAGCAGCGCCTGCCACGGGGTTGAGGGCTACTGCGGCTCGGGCGTGCAAATCCACGCGCTGCAAAACACCGCCTGGCGTGCAGCTGCCAAGGCCAACGGCGTGGCCGTGCTCTACATCCATGCGCTCAACCCCCACGGGTTTTCGCATGTGCGGCGCGTGACCCACGAAAACGTGGACATCAACCGCAACTTCCAGGACTTTTCAAAACCCCTGCCGACCAACGAGGCTTACCAGGAAATCCACGCCCTGTTGCTGCCCGAAGTCTGGCCGCCCGACGCCGCCAATGCGGCAGCCACCGCCCAGTACATCGCCGAGCGCAGCATGAAAGTCTTTCAGGCCGCCGTCACCAAAGGCCAGCACGACTTTCCGGACGGACTGTTCTTTGGTGGCCAGGCCCCCACCTGGAGCAACCTCACCTTGCGCCAAGTGCTGCAAAAGTACGGCCAACGCTGCCAGAAAATGGCCTGGATTGACCTGCACACGGGCCTTGGCCCCAGCGGTGTAGGCGAGCGCATTTTTGCCTGCGCCGACGACGCAGCGGCCTACACCCGTGCCAAAGCCTGGTGGGGCCAGGGCATCACCTCCATCTATGACGGTTCGTCCAGCTCGGCCTTCCTCACGGGCCTGATGTGGATGTCGGCCTACCAGGAATGCCCGCAAGCCGAGTACACCGGCATTGCGATGGAATACGGCACGCAAACCCAAAACCAGGTCATCGGTGCCCTGCGCGGCGACCATTGGCTGCACCTGCACCCCGAAGCCCCCGAGGCCCTGAAAAAGCAGATCAAGCAAGACCTGATGGATGCGTTTTACGTGGACACTGACGCATGGCGCACCCAGATCGTGGACCAGGCCATGGACGCCATGCACCAAGCCGTGACAGGCCTCAACAGTTAAATGACTCAACCACGCATTCTGGTTCTGGGCGGCACCGGCTTTGTAGGCGGCCATGTGTGCGAGCAGTTGGCCCGTCTGGGCTGGCAAATCACTGTTGCCACGCGACGCGCTGTGAATGCATCCCATGTGCAAACCCTGCCCGGCCTCACAGTGATCGAAGCCTCCGTGCACAGTGAAGCCGATCTGGCTCGGCTCATGCCCGGGCACGATGCCGTGGTCAATCTGGTGGCGGTGCTGCACGGTAACGAAGACCGCTTTGAACAAGTGCATGTCACCCTGCCCGGCAAGATCGCGGACGCCATGAACAAATCGGGCGTGCAGCGGCTGGTGCATGTGAGTGCGCTGGGTGCAGATGCCCAAGGTCCGTCGATGTATCAACGCAGCAAGGCCCGCGGCGAAACCGTGCTGCACAACGCAGGCCTGCAACTCACGGTGCTGCGCCCGAGCGTGATCTTTGGTGCCGAAGACAAATTCCTCAATCTGTTTGCCGACCTGCAATCCATCGTGCCTTTCATGCCGCTGGCAGGCAGCAAAACCCGTTTCCAACCCGTGTGGGTGGCCGATGTGGCCAGCGCCGTGGTGGCCTGCCTGCAAAAGCCGGACACCATCGGACAGACCTACGAGCTGTGCGGCCCCGACGTGCTGACCCTGGGCGAGCTGGTGCATCGCGCTGGCCAGTGGGCCGGGGTGAACCACGGCCGAGGCCGCCCGGTGATCGGACTGCCCATGTGGATGGGCTGGCTGCAGGCCCTGGTCATGGAAATGGCCCCGGGCGAGCCCTTGATGAGCCGGGACAATCTGGCATCCATGAAAGTGGACAACATCGCCACAGGCCAGCACCCGGGCCTGTCCGCGCTGGGCATCGCGCCTGCATCTGCAGCGGGCGTGGCCCCAAGCTACCTGGGCCACCGCGGCCCACGCAGCCGCATGAACGGCTGGCGCAAGACCGCAGGCCGCTGAACACGTCGGCACTCGCCAAGCCGATACCCCCCCATCACGTCCACTGCGCGCAAGGACCAACAGGCCCTTGGTCCTCATCGCCGGAGGCTTCAACCTCTAAAGGCGGCCCTGTCAAGTTTGCAGGGCCCTTCTCCTGTGGGAGCGGTGCCCACGTTGCGATCACCCCCTCGCAGACCAGCCCCCACCGCCCAGACGGCTTCGCTCCCACACATATCAAGGCGCTTTCCACCTTTGCCAAGCGCCTGATGATCGTTTCTGACTGCAACGTGTCGGCTCAATAGATCCGAGCATTGACCTGCACATCTCTCAAGAAATCCCATCGGTGCCTTCACCGGCTCAGACATCGCTCCGATGGCCTCACCAAGCATCCACGAGCCCCATCACCCGAGTGACAAGTCTGGTGATTTGACTCAGCACTCAAGGCTTTGGAACGATAAAAGAATATTTAAGATATTTTTGAAATGAAAAACGTTTCGAACGTTAATATTGTTTAAGTTGTTTTACGCGTTTTAAATTGTATGATTTGCGCGCTTTAGTTTTCATTTTTTGTTGACGACGTATCTGGTCAAACAAAAAACCTACTGAAACCCATGCATCGGCCTTGGTCGATGCCTCCTCACACAGAAAACCTCAGACATCGTGGTCATTCACGAATTTGTCTTTGCGTCTGCGTGGTTGCGCCAAAACAACTTGATCAGTCCATTTTTTTCATGAATACACATTGCTACAAAACCGTTTTTTCCAAACGCCTGGGCACCCTCGTGGCGGTGGGTGAGCAAACGAGCAGCCAAGGCAAAGCCAATGGCAGTTTTGCCGGCTTGGGAGGCTATCGTTTCACTGGCACTGGCCCCATTCCAGGGGCTTGCTTTGTGAGTGCCCTGACCTTGAGCTTTTGCCTGGTCACCCTGGCCTGGGCAGCCCCAGCCCCCAACGCCCTGCCCACAGGCGGCCAAGTGGCCCAAGGCACAGCGGCCATCAGCCAAAGCGCTGCCAACATGGCCATCCACCAAAGCACGGCACGCGCCGTCGTCAACTGGCAAAGCTTTGACATCGGCAAAGACGCCAAAGTCAACATCGTACAGCCCAACGCCCAGGCCGTGCTGATGAACCGCGTCACGGGCACCGCCCCCAGCCAAATCTTTGGCCAGTTACGCGCCAACGGCCAGGTCGTTCTGGTCAACCCCAACGGCGTGACCTTTGGCAAAGACGGCTCGGTCAGCGCCGCAGGCCTGACAGCCAGCACACTCAACACCACTGACGCCGACTTCATGTCCGGGCGCAACCGCTTCACCCGAGACGGTGCCACCGGCCAGGTGCTCAACCAGGGCACGCTCACGGCAGCCCCGGGCGGCTATGTGGCCCTGCTGGGCGCCAGCGTCAGCAACGAAGGCAAGATCGTGGCCCCCCAAGGCAACGTCGCCCTGGGCGCGGCAGAGTCCATCACCTTGCCCGTGTACGGCAGCCGCCGCATCAAAATGGAGCTGACCCCCTCGGCCATCAACGCCGCCGTGGCCAACCAAAGGGGCGGAAGCATCGTCACAGAAGGCGGCCAGGTCTACATGCAAGCCGCCGCCGTGGGCAGTGCCATGGCCAGCGTCATGCAATCGGGCAACATGGATACATCAGGCGTTCAAGGCGGCGCGGTGCACTTGCTGGCCGACGGCGGCCGCATTGTGGTGGACGGTAGCATCACCGCCAACAGCACGGCAGCAGGCCACCCAGGCGGGGACATCGTCATCGGCCGCGACCTGGACAGCGGCGCGCTGGCCCAAACCACGGATGTGAGTGGTGCCAAGCTGCAAAGCCAGGGCGGATTTGTCGAAACTTCGGGCAAATGGCTCCTCACCGATGGCACCCGAGTGCATGCCAAAGACTGGTTGCTGGACCCCTACAACATCACCATCACAAGTGGCAGCCCCTCGGGCACGGCCTACACCGACCCCAACTCGACGGGTGGCAGCTATGCGTACACGGCGGCGGCGAACACCTCAATCATCCGCAACACGGACATCCAAAACAGCCTGAACGATGGCACCAACGTGACCATCACCACGGGCACGGGCAGTGGCGGGCAAGACGGCAACATCACCGTGGCGGCCAACATTGCCAAAACCACAGGCACCAAGGCCACGCTGACGCTGGAGGCGAACAATGGCATCTGGTTCAGCAGCGGCGTCAAAATCACGGGCACCGGGACAGGCCAGCTGGATGTGGTGCTCAAAGCCCAAGGCCGGGCGGCCAACAGTGCCAACAGCTTCGGCGTGTATATGCAAGGCGGTGCAGGCATCGACACCAATGGGCAAGTGCGCATCGATGCCACCACCCGCCAGACAGGTTTTTGGGATTTCACCCGGTCGGCACTGGCCATGAGCAGCGGCGCCATGATTCGGGGCACAGACCTGAACTTTGTGCTGAATGTGGATTTGCCCGTGGTCAACCGCGTGTATGGTGCGTTTTTGCAAAACGCCACCACCCTGGAGGCCACGGCCGGCAGCATCCGCATGGCAGCCACGCAAAAGGGTGTCGGCTCGGTCAACGGCAACAACGCTGGCAGCATTTTGCTGGGCTCGGGTACTGGAAATGCAGTTCAGATCAAAGCCTCGAAAAACATCACCCTGATGGGCGATGCCACAGCAGCCAGCAACATTGCGGGCACAGGAGCCATTGGCCTGGTCGATACAAAAATGCAAGCAGGTGGCCATGTACTGATTGAGGCCAACGTCCAAGCCAGCAGCAACCAGGCCATCGAAGCAGGCAGGGACGGCTCGAACCATGGCTTCAGCGCGGTCTCTACCGGCAATGGCGATGTGACCTTCAAGGCCAATCAGGGTGACATCAAGCTGAGCGAATTGACCCAGGCCATCACCGGCAACAACATCACCATCGACAACACCGGAGGCACCAGCAACGATGCCAACGGGGCGTTGTTGGCATCCGTTGCGGGCACGGGATCGGCCAACACCCTGACAGGTGTGGCGCTCAGCGCCCGGTCAGGCGTGAACAACGCCATCCAAGCGACGGGGGCTGTGCAACTCTCGGGCAACAGCACCAAGGGCTCGGGCCTGACGGTCAGCGCAGGCATCACCGGAGCCAGCATCGCGCTGAATGGGACCTCAGTGGACGGTTTTGGCGTAGGCGGGATTGGCCGTCTTCAGGCCACGGCAGGTGGCGTGAGCGTGCAAGGGCAAAGCCTGAACCATGTGGCAGCCAACATCAACAACAGCATCACTGCCACAGGTGATATCCAATTGACCGGCAAATCCCAAAACTGGCATGGCTTGTTCACCAATGGCGCACTCACCAGTACGGGTGGCAGCATCACCGTTTGGGGTGAAACCACCAAGGGCGCAGGCTTGGCCTTGGGCGGTGGCGGCAGCATGAGCGCACTCAAAGACATCACCATCACGGGGCAAGCCGATGCGTTTTTCGGCATTGGCGGCTTCGGAGCACTGACCTCCGCTCAAGGCAACATCACCCTCACGGGCACCAGCAACCAGAGTTTGGGCGTGAAGCTCAACAACGCCCTGACGGCCACACGGGGCACGGTCAGTGTGAGCGGCATCACCCAAGGCCCCGCCGCCGGGGTGAACATCGAAAACAACACCGCCATTGAGGCCGTCAGCTACAAGGTGTATGGCAGTTCTCTCCACAACGCCGGTGTCAACACCAGTGGCACATCCAGCTTCAAGTCCACATCCACCACAGTGGCCAGCGTCATCGAGGGCAAAGGCACACTGGGGGTTCAAGCCAACAGCGGCACGCTCAGCATTGACAGCGGCCCGGGACAGGCCGTCTTGCGGAGCACCACAGACAGCAGTGGCGGCGTGTTCCTTGGCAGCATGACGCTCAACACCCAGGGGGATGTGACTGTGGGCTCCAAGCTCAACACCAACGGCAATCTGAGGATTCGGGGCACGACCCTCACAGCCCAAGGCGGGCGGCTGAGTTTGCTGGGCAAGTCCTCGGGCGAAGGCATTTCCATCCAGGACAACGCCCCCACCCCGGCCACCATCACCGGCCTCAATGGGGCCCAACTTGTGATCGATGGTGAAAGTACCGGCACAGGAACAGGCGTGAACATGCGCCTGAACAACATCAGCAACACCATCACCGCCAATGGCGCAGGCGGCAGCATCAGCTTGCAAGGCGTCTCCAGCCAAGGCACCGGTTTGAACCTGGATCTGGCGAAAATCACCGGCAACAATGGCAGCGCCGTCACCCTCACAGGACAAGGCAGCACCTCGGGCCGTGGTGCAGGCAAAGGGGTCTACATCGCCAACGCCATCAGTGCCAACGGTGGGGGCAACATCCTCATCACAGGCAGCAGTGCTGGCACAGGCAGCGCCGTGGAAATCAACCACAACGGCGGCGCAGCCGCCATCACCGCCGACAGCGGAAACATCACGATCACAGGTGAGGCCAAAGGTGCATTCGGTCTGGGCATTTACAACGCTGGCGTCATCACTGGGGGCAGTCTGGTCTTGGAGGGTTCATCCAACGGCGATCAAGGGGTCTTCAGCAACTCGCAGGGGAAATTGTCATCGACACAAGCTCAGGTCCGCATCACCGGTCGCAGTGCGCTAAAAGCGGGTACACAAATTCAAAGCACCTTGAATGCCAAACAAGACATCGTGCTGGAAGGCACCAGCGCCAGCACCACCAATGCGCAAGGTCTGTTGGTACAAAACCAAATCACATCCATCGACGGCAACATCACGGCAACGGGTCAAACCCAAGCCGCATCCCAGCGCGCGGTGGCGATCACCCAACTGAGCGGCTCGACCTTTGGCAGCCTGGAAACAAGGGGCAGCAACACATCCATCCAGATCAACGCCAACACCTTGCTGATTGCCAACGGCTCTGCCGTCAAGGCGGGCAGCACAGGCACCGTGCACCTGCAGACCACCACCGCAGGCAACACCATACAGATCGGTGCCGAAGACACCTTCAACACCACGCTAACCCGGCAAGTCCTGGGCATTGACAACAGCGAATTGAACCGCATCACGGCCGCAAACTTGGTGGTGGGCAACGCGAGCAGCACCGGCACCATCACCGTTGCTGGCCCCACCCAGACCCTGGCCACAACAGGCGACGTTCGCTTGCAAACAGGCGGCGACATCGTGCTGAACAAGACCTTGGATGTCGGCACGAAAAAACTGTCACTGCAAGCGGCAGGCACCGCCACTCAAAATGCGGGGGCCGCCATCAAAGCCGCAGAACTTCAATTGCTGGGCAGCACGGGCAACTTCTTCTTGAATGAAAAAACCAACGCGGTCGGCAAGCTGGCCGCGCAAGTGCAAAAGCTGGACTTCACCAACGCGCTTGCATTGAACCTGGATGCCGTGAGCGTGCAAGGCACCACCACCACCGGCATCACCACGGCCAATGGCGCCGCCATCACCACCCAAACCGGCAACCTGAGCATTTTGCAAGGCATCAACAACACCAGCACGGGCGACGTGGTGCTCGGCGCTGGTGTGGCTGCCGCAGCAGGTCAAGACCTGGGCTCCAACGTGCTGACCACCGCTGGCAAAACCGTCAGCAACGGGACACGCAACACCTTCATCTACACCGGCAATGTGAGCCAAACCGGCACGCTCTCGGCATTGGACGGCACGCTGAGCAACCTGGACTTTTCCGCGATTGCGGGGGGCTTGCAAAACGCCGACTCGTCTACCGCTTTTGAAACAGATGGCACTCGCAACGTCATTGCGGGGGGCGCTCAAGCCCAAGTCATGTTCCGCGAAAAAGTGGCCATCGGGGCCCTGGATGGTGACATCAGTCTGAACAAAACCTATGGCGACAGCAGCACACTCAACACCGCCTCCGGCCTGTTGATGGCCGACGTGCTGAGCCAGCTCAAGAACAAAAACCTCGGCGAAACCACCGTCACAGGCCGACAAGCAGGCACATTGCGCATTGCCAATGCGGTTTTGCTGGATTCCATGAGCGCCTCATTGCAGGGCGCCACTTACAGCACATCGAACTATTTGCGCGCCAGCGACACCGCCTACTCATTCGGTGAGTTCAACAGCAGCAAATATGCTTCCACCATTGCCGCTGACACCGTGAAGTTTGTGATTGGCAAAAAAGCAGCAAGCCTCAGCGCCACCCTGAGCAATCCCACCTACAGCGGCAACACCATCCGTCAGGACCCGGCCATCAGCACAGGCTTCCTGGCAGGCGATGACATCTTGGTCAGCGGCACGGCCCAAGGAAACAACGCAGGAACCTACACCTCGGACTTGATCGCCACGGGCGGTGATGTGTCCAACTACACCATCGCCGTCACCAATGCCAGCCTCAAAATTGCCCCAAGCACCAGCATCGTGATCTTGACCGCCAACAGCGCCAGCACCACCTACAACGGCACCACTCAAAGTGTTTCCGGCTTTGCTGTGACGGGCCTGGTGGGCGATGACGCCACCAACAGCGCCGCTGCGGTGGCAGGCCTCTCCGCTGGCACCTCTGCCAAGAACGCAGGCAGCTATGCCAGCACCTTCACAGGCAACAACACGCAATTGGCGAACAACTACGCCAACTTGAATTTCGTCGCGGGTTCACTGAACATTGACAAGGCCAATGCGTCGGTCACGAGCACTGACACCACGGCCACAGCGGATGGCACCCTTCAAACGCAGAGTACCCCCACCAAGTCCGGCTTCATGGCGGGTGAGGATGTGAATGTGTCAGGACTCGCAACGGGCACGGCCGCAGGCACCTACAACTCCAATCTGAGTCTGAGCCCCGCCAATGCAGCCACCTTGCTGACCAACTACAACATCAACATCACCAATGCAGCCCTGACCATCAACCCGGCAGCAGCCAACGCCAACGCCTCAGTGATTCCGGTCACCATTCCGCAAGCCAGAAGCGTCACGCCCATCAGCCGATTGACCTTGTCAGGCTTTTCCAACCAAAGTGGAATTGGCGCGGCCGTGGCCGGTGGCGTTGACGCACAGGAATCGAGCAGCAACAATGCAAACCCTTTGTCGTGCACCCCCGAAAGTGATATCGACTGCACATGCGAAGAAATTGGAGTCACAGGCGTCGAAATGTGCCTGGCCCCTGCATCAAACAGCTGAACTTGCATCCAGTCCTGAAACAGGTACAGGCGGGTTTTGGGTCATTCACAAAAACCCCGCCTGATTCGAACCGGCTATCCACTCAGCCATCACAGGTCCAACAAATGAACCCCAAACACCAAAAAAATGACTTTAAAAGTTTTATGAAATTTATTCAAAAATATTTTATAGTTATCAATTAAACTTTTTCAGCATCCATTCAAACACCAATACCCCGCTCCCCGAATACTTGCTAGTCTTGAACCGACCATGAAACACACTTTCAAACTGATCACTTTGGCCTCTGCACTTCAGGCCACTTTTGGGCAAGCCTGGGCTCAAACCTCCACGCCAACGCCGCCACCGGGCAGCATTCAGCAAAACATCGACCAATCCGTCAACCAGTTGCCCAAACCCAAAGTCAAACCACTGGCCAACATCGATGTGCTGGGTCTGGAAAACGCAGAGTCGATCGACCGCTTGCTGGGATTAGAAATTCAAAGCGCCGCCTTGCAAGACGAGATCCAGAAATACTGGGCGGGCTCGATTGGCAAGCCTGTTTCGGCCGATGAACTGCAAAACTTCAATGGCTGGTTGTTTGAAGAATCACGCCGCCTGGGTTTTTTGTCGTATGCACAAACCGAGATCAAAAAATCTGAGGGTGGCAGCATCTTGGTGGTCAAAATTCTCCGCCCCAAGATCAACGCCGTGCGGGTGATTGCCAAAAACCCGGCCTTGCTACAAACCTATGGTGCCCTGATCACCCAGCGCTTTGAACAGGACTTCAAGGCCAATATGCCCGTGGACACCCTGGGCCTGGACCAGCGCCTCGATTCGGCCAGCTACGACTTGCCCATTGAGCTGGACGCCACGATCCGCGCCGTGGGCCCCGAGCAAATCGACCTGATCGTCAGCATGGCAGAAGCGCCCCAACGCATGGGCAAAGTGCTGGATGGCGTGGTTCAGCTGAACAACTACGGCCTGCGTCAATACGGCATTCCTCAGGTCATGGGCTCCTTGGTGATTGGCGGTCATGAGCCCAAAGCCAGCTTGAGCCTGGTGGGCCAAAAATCCGAAGGCATCACCTACGGCCGTGGTGAATATGAGTCGGCTTTGGAAGGCGCTCAATCGCGCTGGCGTGTTTGGACAGCTGGCTCCAACAGCCGCAACATCATGGGCGGGCAATCCACCACCCTGGGCCGCAGTGGTGAGGTGGGCTTGGGCATCACCCGCATCCATGGTGGTTTCCGCGATTTCGTGTTCAAGCAAAACGTGGAAATCGCCGCCCGTCGGGGCAGCAGCACCCTGGAGAGCACTGGCGCGGTCACCACCCGCGTGCACGACAACCAGTTCCGTGTGCGCATCACCGCTGACAACGAAAAGCTGACACGCGACGCCAGCCGTGCAGAATTCACCTACACCCTGGGCAACTACAGCCTGATCGAGGGTCAAACCCAAGTCGACCCCAGCATTTATGCCAAGATCGAACTGGCGCTGAGGGGCCAAAAATCGTGGAACCAGGATGGCAGCTTGTTTTCGGTGCTCAAGTTCCGTGGACAAATGACTTCTGCGCGGCTGGACTCATACAACCAGCTCTCGCTGGGCGGCATCGGTGGCGTTCGGGCTTACACCTCGGTGGACGGCACGGGTGACGACGGCGCGGTGGCCTCGCTCGAACTCAACCGCCGTTTGAACAATGGCATGTTGGTGGGTGGCTTTTACGATGCGGGCCTGATCAAGCTGAAGAACCCCGCTACCAACGGAACCGAGCCCCTGAACAAGTACACACTGCAAGCGATAGGTCTGCAGTTGTCAGGCAATGTGCAGAAATCCAGCTACAGCCTGACTCTGGCCAAAGGCTTGGGCGGGTATTCGGCATGGACACCCTACAACATCGAATCCACGCCCAACAACTGGCGCTTGAACGCGTCATTGACTCACGTTTTCTGATCCTTGCCCGACGCACTGACTGGCCCCGCAACCAGCTGGGGCCAGGCCATGCGAATGCTTGTGCCGCCTGCCGCGCAAGCAGGGCTTTTCAGCTGCAATTGCACCCCATGTTGTTTGGCAATTTCCTGAACAATCGACAAGCCCAGGCCACTGCCTGAAACGCCAGCGGCAGCGGCCCGGTAAAAGCGCTCAAACACATGGGCCTGGTGCGACAGAGCGATGCCGGGGCCGCTGTCTTGCACCTCCACCCAGTGCAGGCCCACCCTGACGGTGATGTGTGCGCCTGCTGGGCAGTGGTGGATGGCGTTGTCCACCAAGTTGCTCAGCGCCTCATGCAAGAGCAGCGCCACACCCGGAACCTCACACCGCTGGCCCTGCGCCAATGTGGTTTCAAACCCCAGATCGTGCCCGATGTGATGCGCGCGCAGCAAATGCTCTTGCGTCACCCGCCGGGCCAAATCCGCCAAATCCACACGCTGTGGGCTGTGCATTTCGCGGGCATGCTCGACCCGCGTCATGGCCAGCAACTGCTCGGTCAGGCGCACCGCATCGTCGGTGGTCTGGTGTGCCGCCGCCACCAAAGTCTGGACCTGTTCAGGCTCTGCGCTGCGCTGCACCAAGGTCAGCTGGGTTTTGAGGGCGGTGAGCGGCGTGCGCAATTGGTGTGCGGCGTTGTCCAAAAAGCGTTTGCGGATGTCGATCAAACGCCCCAAACGCGCCAGATAGCTGTTCAGGGTCTCGATCAAGGGGCGCAACTCGCGCGGTAAATCCGGCGGCTCGATGGGTGAAAAATCGTCATCGGCTTTTTGGTCCAGTTGCTGACGAAACGCCTCCAGCGGGCGAATGCCGCGTTGCACGCCCCACACCACCAGCAAAGCGGCGGCCAACAGCAGCAAGCCTTGACTGCCCAAGGTGTCCCACAAAATGTGCTCAATCAGTTGCTGGCGAGCCTCCATGGTCTCGGCCACGGTGATCTTGACCAACTGCTCCGTGGGTTTGGCCCCAGCCCCCCTCGCATCGGCCTCCACCACATGCATGAGTTGCGCCAGACGCACCGGCTGGCTCAGGTATTGGCCGTCGTCAAACTGCACCAGGGCAAAAAACTTGACCGCCGACTGGGCACGGGCAGGCACATCGGGCAAGGCGGCCACGCCTGCCAGCCACTGGCCACTGGGTGAGGTGATTTTGTAAAACAAGCGCGAGCCTGTGTGGTTTTCAAACAGATAGCCGGCCGCCTGGGTCACATCCAGCTGCAGGCGGCCCTCGCGCCACTCCAGCTCTTCGGCCAGCGTGCGGGCGGCCAAATACAAAGACCGGTCGTAGGCCTCGTTGGCCGCCTGCACCGCATTGCCATAGCCCACCCAGGCGTTGATGCCAATCAGGCCGGCCAGCGGCAACAAAATCCAGCTGAGCAAGCGCCTGCGCAAGGACGTGGCAGAAGGTGCCCAAACCTGCGGGGAATCGCTCATGAAAAAGCGCTCATGGAGATTCACTCATGGCAACGGGGCCTGTGACGGCTTGACCGCCTGGGTCAGCATGTAACCCATGCCGCGAAAGGTGGTGATCGCCACACCGGCCGACGGGCCGGGCACCAGCGCGGCCGATTCGAGCTTTTTGCGCAAGCGGTAAATCAGCACCTCCACCGCATCCAGCCCGGCAGACTCGTCGGCAAACACCTCGGCGTGCAGCTGCTCTTTGCTCACGGTGCGCTGGGGCGAAGCCAGCAACACGCGCAGCGCCGCCGCCTCGCGCTGGGTCAGCGCCAGCGGCTGCCCGTGCAGCTGCACTTCGCTGGTGTCGGGCTTCATCTCCAAAGGCCCCCAGCGCAAGGCGCTGGTTTTGGTGCGGCCTTGGCGGCGCAGCAAGACCTGCAAGCGGGCTTCGAGCTCACTCAAATCAAAAGGCTTGGGCAAATAGTCGTCGGCCCCCATGTTCAGGCCCAGCACCCGGTCGGGCACGCTGGCCCGCGCCGTCAAAATCAACACCGGCACGGTGTCGCCCCGCGCCCGCAAGGCCTGCAACACGCTCAGACCGTCTTGCCCGGGCAGCTGCAAATCGAGCAAGACCGCATCAAAACCATGGCCCGCCTGCAGGCAGCGGTCAGCCTCATGGCCATCGGTGGCAAATTCGACCGCCATGCCCCCTTGGCGCAAAGCCGTGCCCAGCCACAGGGCAATGTCGGGCGTGTCTTCCACCAACAAGATTCGGGGGTGCATGGTTTATTGAGGGTTTTCACTGAACGCAATTGACAGCTGTTTGACAGTTTCGCCGCCAGCAGCACACCAAAATCAAAGCATCTGCCGATGGCCTGCGCCGCGCAGAAGTGTTTTTCATTTTCACACAGGAGACCCGCATGACCCTTTCCAAACGCGACTTTCTGGCCCTCGGCGCTGCCGCTGGCGCATCCATGGCCTTGCCCGCTTGGGCGCAAGCCAAGCCCCTGATCGCCAGCATCAACATGTTCGTGCCCGCAGCCCCCGGCGGCGGCTGGGATGGCACAGCCCGCGCCATCGAACGCGCGGCCAAAGCTGCTGGCCTGGTGGGCACCATGCAGTTTGAAAACGTCGGCGGCGCAGGCGGCATGGTGGGTCTGCCCCGTTACGTGAACCAACGCAAAGGCCAGGGCAACAGCCTGATGATCGGCGGCTCGGTCATGATCGGTGCGGGCATTGCCAACAAGAGCCCCGTGAC
Source organism: Limnohabitans planktonicus II-D5 (assembly GCF_001270065.2). GTDB lineage: Bacteria > Pseudomonadota > Gammaproteobacteria > Burkholderiales > Burkholderiaceae_C > Limnohabitans_A > Limnohabitans_A planktonicus. Next base: position 4,017 of record NZ_LFYT02000004.1, on the reverse strand, counting down.
CATCAAGGACGTGACCCCGATTGCCCGCCTGACCGAAGAAGCCGGCGTCATCGTGGTGCCCGCCAGCGGCAAGATCAAAACCTGGAAAGAACTCGAAGCCGCCATCAAGGCCAACCCCAAGGCCGTCTCAGTAGCGGGCGGCAGCGCTGGCGGCACCGACCACCTGATTTTGGGCATGCTGATCAAAGCCCTGGGCAAAAACCCCCGCGAAGCCGCTTATGTGGCCTTTGCAGGTGGCGGCCCCGCCAACGCCGCGATTTTGGGTGGCCAAGTGGTGGCCGGTATCTCGGGCTATTCCGAGTTTGAAGAGCAAATCAAGGCGGGCCGCATGATCCCGCTGGCCGTGTCCGGCAAGCGCCGCATTCCCGGCGTGAACGTGCCCACCCTGAGCGAATTGGGTGTGAACGTGACCGAGTCCAACTGGCGCGGCGTGTTTGCACCTCCTGGCATTTCGACCGCTCAACGCGAAGCCATGATCGACTTCGTGACCAAACTCAACGCCTCTGCACCATGGAAGCAAGAGTTGGAAACACGCAAGTGGACCGACGCTTTCATGACCGAGCGCCCCTTTGAGCGCGACCTGGCCAAGGACATTACCGAGAAGGAAGTCCTGATGAAAGAACTGGGCCTGGCATGACGCCTTTTCGCGTGGCCCTTTTGCTGATCGCCCTGTGCGGGGTGGCTGGTTGGCAGGTCTCTGTCATTCCTCAATCTATGATGCAGATGACCGTGGGGCCGGTGCTGGCTCCCGGCGTGATCGTGGCGGCGCTGAGTGTTTTTGCCGTGTTGTACGGCGTGAGCGCTTGGCGTGGTCGCCAAACCGACGAAAGCCAAGCACCAGACCAATCTGCCTTGCCGGGTGCCAACACCCGCGTGCTCAGCTTGCTGGGCGGCGGCGTGGCCTTCATCGTGCTGGTGATTCCCTTGGGTTTTGTCATTCCCGGCACGCTGTGCGGCATGGGCGTGGCCCGCTCGTTCGATGCGCCCTTGGGCCTCAAATCGGCCCTGATCTGCGCCGCCATAGCCAGCACCTTCTGGTTTGTGTTTGCGCAGCTGTTGGGGGTGGGCCTGGGGCCTGCTCTGCCTTGGTGGATTTAAGTGAGAGCCCAGCCCTTAGGGCGGTTCAAATTGTGAGAAATGTCAGCTCGTAGGTCGCCACTCGCAAAGGCAGACAGGATGGGTTTAGGCACAGGCCCACGTCGGGGTCTTCGACCGCCGACCTACAAGATCTTGGAACATTGAAAACTTCACAGGGCCGAATCCAAAAAGGGGCATCAACGCCATGACTCCTCCCCAACGCTCAACGCCCAACGCTCAACGCTCAACGCAAAACGTACATAGATCGGATTCCCCATGGAAGCTTTTGACGCCCTGATGGGTGGCTTTGCCATTGCCTTGCAACCCACCACTTTGATGTGGGGCTTTGTGGGCTGCTTTGTCGGCACGCTGGTCGGCGTGCTGCCCGGCATTGGCCCAGCGCTGACCATCGCCTTGCTTTTGCCCCTGACCTACCATGTGCCCGCCACCAGCATGTTCGTCATGTTCGCAGGCATTTATTACGGCGCAGCCTATGGCGGCTCCACCACCTCCATCTTGCTCAACACCCCTGGTGAATCGGCGGCAGTCGTCACTGCTTTAGAGGGCAACAAAATGGCCCGGCGTGGCCGAGCGGGCCAAGCGCTGGCCACTGCGGCCATTGGCAGCTTTGTGGCCGGCACCATCGGCACGCTGGCCCTGACTTTTGTGGCCCCTTGGGTGGTCGAAGCGGCTCTGGCTTTTGGCCCGGCCGAATACTTCAGCCTCATGGTCTTGTCGGTGGTGGCCGTGTCGGCCGTGCTGGGCAACTCCATGCTGCGCGGCCTAGTGGCGCTGGGCCTGGGTTTGCTCTTGGGCATGGTGGGGGTGGACCTGCAAACTGGCCAGCCCCGCTTCACCTTTGGCCGCCCAGAACTGCTCGACGGCATCGAGGTGACGGTGGCCGCCGTGGGCCTGTTTGCCGTGGGCGAAGCGCTGTACCTGGCTTGGCAAGGGCGCGAATCCAAAGGTGGCGAGGTCATGAAACTCTCGGGCAGCCTGTGGATGAGCAAGCAAGACTGGGCACGCTCGTGGAAAGCCTGGTTCCGCGGTGCCTTCTTTGGCTTTCCCATTGGGGCCATGCCCGCAGGCGGGGCGGAGTTGCCCACCTTGCTGTCTTATTACACCGAGAAAAAACTCTCCAAGCACCCCGAAGAATTCGGCCACGGCGCGATTGAAGGTGTGGCCGGGCCAGAAGCAGCCAACAACGCCGCCGCTGCGGGGGTGTTGATGCCCCTGCTCACCTTGGGCATTCCCACCTCGGCCACGGCGGCGATCATGCTGTCGGCCTTTGAAGGCTACGGCATCCAGACCGGCCCGCAACTCTTCAGCCAACAAGGCAGCCTGGTGTGGACCCTGATCGCCAGCCTCTACATTGGCAACGTGATCTTGCTGGTGCTCAACCTGCCACTGGTGAGCCTGTGGGTTAAGCTGCTCAAGATTCCGCCGCCTTGGCTGTACGCGGGCATCATCGTGATTTCTACCGCTGGTGTGTACGGCGCTGGCAACTCGGTGTTCAACGTGGGCTTGTTGTTTGTGTTTGGCTTGCTGGGGTACATCATGCGGCGCTTTGACTTCCCGGCTGCGCCGCTGATCGTGGGCTTGATTTTGGCCCCCCTGGGCGAACAATCCATGCGCCAGGCGCTGACCATCAGCCAAGGCGACTGGTCCACCTTCTTCACCCGGCCCCTGTCGGGCGGCTTGATGGCAGTGGCAGCGCTGCTGCTCATCGTGCCGCCACTGTGGAAACGCTATCGCCCATCCACGTAAGCGCGATGTCGGACTCTTCGAGTGCCGACCTACAAGGGGCAAGGCTTGGCGTGCTCCCGTAGGTCGGCGGTCGAAGACACCGACGGGGGCGGGGGCATGCGCATTTGCGCTTGCGCGGGCGACAGCGGTGAATGGTGCAATGTCGGACTCTTCGAGTGCCGACCTACAAGGGGCAAGGCCTGGCGTGCCCCCGTAGGTGGGCGGTCGAAGACCCCGACATGGGCGTTGGCATGAGCATTTGCGCTTGCGCGGGCGACAGCGGTGAATGGTGCAATGTCGGACTCTTCGAGTGCCGACCTACAAGGGGCAAGGCCTGGCGTGCCCCCGCAGGTGGGCGGTCGAAGACCCCGACGTGGGCGTTGGCATGAGCATTTGCGCTTGCGCGGGCGGCAGCGGTGAATGGTGCAATGTCGGACTCTTCGAGTGCCGACCTACAAGGGGCAAGGCCTGGCGTGCCCCCGTAGGTCGGCGGTCGAAGACCCCGACGTGGGCGGTGGCATGAGCATTTGCGCTTACGCGGGCGACAGCGGTGAATGGTGCAATGTCGGACTCTTCGAGTGCCGACCTACAAGGGGCAAGGCGTGGCGTGCCCCCGCAGGTCGGCGGTTGAAGACCCCGACGTGGACCGTGGGTTGAGCATTTGCGCTTGCGCGGGCGGCATTGGTGAATGGTGCAATGTCGGACTCTTCGAGTGCCGACCCACAAGGGGCAAGGCGTGGCGTGCCCCCGCAGGTCGGCGGTCGAAGACCCCGACGGGGGCGGTGGCATGAGCATTTGCGCTTGCGCGGGCGACAGCGGTGAATGGCGCAATGTCGGACTCTTCGAGTGCCGACCTACAAGGGGCAAGGCCTGGCGTGCCCCCGTAGGTCGGCGGTCGAAGACCCCGACGTGGGCGGTGGCATGAGCATTTGCGCTTACGCGGGCGACAGCGGTGAATGGTGCAATGTCGGACTCTTCGAGTGCCGACCTACAAGGGGCAAGGCGTGGCGTGCCCCGCAGGTCGGCGGTTGAAGACCCCGACGTGGACCGTGGGTTGAGCATTTGCGCTTGCGCGGGCGGCATTGGTGAATGGTGCAATGTCGGACTCTTCGAGTGCCGACCCACAAGGGGCAAGGCGTGGCGTGCCCCCGCAGGTCGGCGGTCGAAGACCCCGACGGGGCGGTGGCATGAGCA
>NZ_LFYT02000003.1 GCF_001270065.2 Limnohabitans planktonicus II-D5 | reverse complement strand
GCCACTGCCCTCGCGCGCCCAGGGGACCTGTGCCTGTGTTGTCTTGCCGCAGTCGCTGCAGGCCACGCGTGGCACCTCGGCGTGCAGCCAAGCTTCGTATTGGAAGAAGTCCAAGTGCCGCCATTGGCGTTTTTGTCGGTCATGAATGCCTTGATCGAGCAAGCCACACACGGGGCAGGCCAGACGTTTGGCATCGCAGGTGAGATCAAAGTCAATGCGACGGCGGGCCATGTCGAGGTTGACGTTTTCAACGCGCCACGGGGCAGACAAGCCCAGCGCACTGGTGAACAAAGATTCGATTCCAATAGCCATTTACGGATCTTCAGTTGATGAACGGACATCCGCCATCAGGATTTGTGAGCAGCCGACTGCGCCTGTGGCCAACAAACACCACCGGGCTCGGTTACTGCATTGTATTTTTCAAGTCAAGTTCCACACGAAATGACGAAGAGCCCCCGACATGGGCCTGCGCCGAAACCAAAAATGTCGGACTCTGCGAGTGCCGACCTACGAGATGACACTTCTCACGCATTTCAAACTTCAGCGTGCCTGCTCCATAGGCCACCGACAAGTCACCCCGACGGTCATTTGCTCGAAGGGGTCGACTTTTTGGAGCGCTTTGCTCAAGGGTACAAGACCATCTGATGCGCCCAATAGGCGGGCTCAAATCGCAAATCGCGGTATGTTCCTTGTGTCCAAGCAGCGGCCATGTCACGGCTGCGGGGTGAAAACACATGCCCGCTTTGACCGGTCTGGTAGATGAATTGCGAGGCGTCAAGCGCAGACAGGTCGTAGACCGCCCGCAAAGACGCGGCATGCCGGTTGGCAAACGGCTCTTGCTTGTCATTGGCCCAGTACTGGCCCACGTTGACAGTGAACAAATCCCCTGCACTTTCGGTGCGCACATCAAACAGGGCATTCAGATACGGCACCTTGCCAAAGGGCTTGTGTCCGCTGATGGCCGGGTGCCAGGCACCCCAGCGCCATTGCGACAAATTTTGTCCCTGCCGGGCCGAAATGCGCGCAAGGGCTCGGTCCAAAGCCGCTGAAACTTGAGGCACACAAGACTGAGCACCGCACCAGAAAGCATCATTGCGACTCAAGATGCCTTCCACAGCTGCGCGGAAATGGCGCTTGCCGTACAGGCCCTGAAAGCGCTCTGCGCCCAGTTGCGGCACCAGCAAAACCCGCGTCAATTCATCGGCCCAGACATTGAAAATCAAGGCGGACGCACTGTCCTTGCGCATCTGGCCGTCAAATGTGGCCAGCACTTTCAATGCCTGCGCGCCCAAAGGGTGTTGAGGTTGCGCGCGCATCAAGTCAGGTAACAAGGCTTTGACGCCCAATGACAACACATCGTTTTGAATGGCCTGCAGACTTTCGCGGCTGTGTTGGGGTTTGGCCTCCAAGAGCTGCTCGATGCGTTCAAAGCGCTCGGGCGTGGTCCAGTCACCGCCTATGAAGTGGGGGTAATCGGGCGGCAAAATATTCTGGTTGGCCGTGGCGTGCCAGCCTTTCTTTTCAATGTGCGCGGCATCCAACCCTGGGTTTTGGGCCACAGGCAACCAGCCCGTCCAGTCGTATTTCGCCAGCCAGCCCGGCGATGGGGCCACACCACGGATGTTGTTGTTGGCCGCACGCGTGGGCAGCTTACCCACTGCGCGAAAAGCCACGGTGCCTTGGGTGTCGGCCATGACCACGCTTTGCATCGGCGCGTGATGATCGGCAAAGGCCTGCTGCAATTGCTGCACGGTCTGCGCCCAATTGGCCTGCATGCCCGCTTCCACGGTTTTGTTGTCAGGCGTCAGGGCCGACCAGCGCAGGCTGACGGCATAGCGCTGCGCGTTGATCAAGCCCCGGTATTGGGGCTGCACATCGCTGATGACCGGGCCGTGGCGGGTGCTGCGCACGGACAGCACCACATCCCCCTGCCCTTTGACGCGGATGGTTTCGCTGCGTTGCTCAAAATTGGCCCAGCCCTCAGGTGTGCGGTACTGATCGGGCTTGGCGCTGTCGAGTTGTTCCAGATAAAGGTCTTGTACGTCGGGCCCGGTGTTGGTAAAGCCCCAGGCCACGCCCAGCGTGCGCCCCAGCACCACAAAAGGCAAGCCCGGCAATGTGGCGCCCATCACGTTCAGCGCGGGGTGTTTTTGGCCGCCGGGCAACTCCCCTGCCGGTGCCTTGAGGTGGGCAAAGTACCAAATCGCAGGGGAACTCAGGGCCAGGTGCGGGTCATTGGCCAGCAAAGGCTTGCCCGACACCGTTCGGTTGCCGGGCACCACCCAGTTGTTGCTGCCCTTGCCTTCCAGAATGCCCATGTCTCGCACCCAATCATCCGACCACTGGGCCAAAGCCGAGACGGGTGGCTGGACCTGCGCGGCTTTGGCGGTGGCTGGCGCATACACGCCCAGTCGGGCATACAAGGCGGGCAAGTCCACCGCGGTGGCGGGTTTTTCGCCGGGGTAGGCGGGCAACAATTGCCACAGTTGTTCGTGTTTCAGCACCTGCGAAGCCGACAAACGGGCAAATTCCTGGCCCCAATTGCCGCCCAGATCCAGCGCCATCATGAGTGCCCAGCCCACGCTGTCCTCAGGGCTCCAGGCCTGGCCGCTTTGGCCACCGGCCTGCGTGCCCAGCAGTTTGAATTCTGGTGAAGGCCGCACCTGACCACTTTGCCAGGCGTCCTGAATCCCTTCGCTGTAAGCCTGCAAAGCGGCCTGGGCAGCGGGCGACAAACCCTTCAGTTGCTGGCGGGCCATGCCGATGATGCCCAGGGTGCGCATCAATTTGTCGGTGTCCAGCGTGGCAGCACCCAGAATTTCAGACAACTCGCCGCGCATCAGTCGGCGGTTGAATTCGAGTTGCCAGCCGCGCTCTTGCGCATGCACAAAACCCATGGCACGCCAGGCATCCATGGCACTGCCAGCGCTGATGTGGGTCACATCCGAGGCATCACGCGCAACCTGCACGGGGCCTTTCAAACCCTTGAGCGAGGCTTGGCCGTCCAGCTTGGGCATGCTGCGCAAGAGGTGCACACTGACCACGCCGCCAGTTGCCAATGCTGCCACCACGCACAGAAGCGCCAATCGTCCAAACCATTTCATGTGTGTCTCCTGTTTTTAGGGGCATTTGCCCTTGTCGGCACCCATGTCGGGGTCTTCGACCGCCGACCTACAAGGCAGCCCAAAGGTCAGCATTGCAAAGGTCCGAATGCTTTGCCGTAGGTCGGCACTCGAAGAGTCCGACATTTGTCCTTCAAAGACCCCGCAATATCAAAATCAAATATGGCCCCAAACCATCAGCGCGTCACGTCCTTCGGTGACAAGGTCCACCTTGGCACCCACTGGCAGCAACACCTTGGTCTCGACATGGCCAAAGGGCAGGCCCGTGAGCACTGGGGCTTTGATCTGGCTGCGCAGCCAGTCGACCACGGTGGCCAGTTTGAAGCCTTTGTCGTGGGTGGGCACCAGTTTGTAGTTGCTGAACTGGCCGATCAGCACCGCCTTTTGCTGGGCCAAAACGCCTGCATGCAGCAGCTGGGTCAGCATGCGCTCAACGCGGTAAGGGTGCTCGCCCACGTCTTCGAAGAACAGCACACCACCCTTGATTGGCGGAAAGTATGGCGTGCCCAGCAAAGAGGTCAGCACCGCCAAGTTGCCACCCCACAGCGGCGCGTCTTTCACCACCACGCGGCGCTCGGCCTCGGCTTTGGGCAGTTGCCAGCCCGTGCCCTCCCCTTGCTCCAGCAGCAGGTCGTCAAAGCAGGCCTGCATGATGTCGTCCGGCTCTTGTTCGGTGCCAAAGTCTCCGCCCAGCGCCGGGCCCTGCCAGCTGATGCGGCCGGTCTTGGCAAACACGGCCTGGTTGAACGCGGTGAAATCGCTCAGGCCCACAAACTGCGTGCCGCCGTCAATGGCTTTGGCAATCTGTTTGTAGGGCAAGGCGGGCAGGATGCGCGTGAGGCCGTAGCCGCCCCGGGAGATGAGCGCCACGTTGGCGCCACTGGCCGCCGCGCGGCTGATGGCGGCTATGCGCGTGGCGTCGTCGCCTGCAAAGCGCATGTGGCTGGCCAAAGCGGCTTCGTCGACTTCCACCTCGTGGCCTTGGGCTTTCAGGCGCTTCACGCCTCTGCGAAAAGCGGCTTTGTCGCGCACGGCGCTAGAGGGGGAAAAAATGTAAATGTGGGCCATGATTATTTTGTGGATTGGAGGCTGATGTCACGCTCTGGCCTGGCTCGGCTGCCCTTGAAAAGCGAACGTATCAAGGCTTGAAGTGTCGCACAGCCGCCTGCGCAATTGCCCTACCCTGTTCCTGCACAAAATGGCCTGCATCGGGCAGAAGCATCGGCTCGGGGCAGCCCAAAATCCGGCTTTGCAACTGGCGCATCACGGGCTCGCCCAGCACCGGGTCTTGCTGGCCAATGGCCATCAAGCTTTGCCCCTGCCAGGCATCGCGCCAAAAGGCTTGCGCTTGGCGCGAAATGGCTGCGCCGGGTGAATCGGCAAACTCCGGCACCATGGGCGGAAAAGCCCTGAGCGAGGCCCGAAATCCCTTGTCAGGAAACGGTGCGTTGTAAGCCGCCGTCTCTTGTGGCGACATGCCGGGGTTGCCGCGCTTGAACAACTTGCCCACGTCAAACAGCGGCTGGCTCTGGCACCAATCGCGCCAGGCCAAAAAGCCATCGCTGAGTGGCTGTTCGCCCGTGGCCAGTGTGGTGTTCATGGCCAGCAAACCCTTGTAACGCTCCGGCGCAGCCATGGGCAAAGTCAGGCCCAAAATGCCGCCCCAGTCTTGCACCACCAGCACCACGCGCTGCAGGTCAAGGCGCTCGATCAAATCGAGCAAAGACTGGCGGTGGATTTCAAACTGGTGAAAACTGTCCTTCTTGGGCTTGTCGCTCTTGCCAAAGCCGATCAAGTCGGGCACCACCACTCGGTGTCCCGCCGCCAGCCAGACCGGGATCATCTTGCGGTAAAGGTAACTCCATGTTGGATTGCCGTGCAAGCACAGCCAAGTCAGCGGCGCATGCGTGTCGCCCTCGTCCAGGTAATGCATGCGCAAGCCCGCGATGCTGGGCAGGTCGTTCACGTAATGCGGCTGCCAGGGGTAATCGGGCAATTCGGCAAACGCGGCATCGGGCGTGCGCAGCGCGTCTTCGCGCACCGGGTCGACATTCACGCGTTTGGGCCTGAAAAAATCCTTGAGCAACTGTCCGCATTCCCCGGCCAGCACACCGCCCGTCACCTGCGTCTGATGGTTCAGCTGCGTGTGGCCAAACAGGTTGAGCACCGAGCCCGCCACGCCCGTGCGTGGGTCGGCCGCGCCAAACACCACCCGGTCCACACGGGCGTGCAGCATCGCGCCGCTGCACATGGCGCAGGGCTCCAGCGTCACATACAGCGTGCAACCGTCGAGCCTGTAATTGCCCAGCACCCGGGCCGCTTCGCGCAGCGCCACCACCTCGGCGTGGGCTGTGGGGTCGTGGCTGGCTATGGGGGCGTTGCGGCCTGTGGCGATGATTTGGCCATCCTTGACGACCACTGCACCCACAGGCACCTCGCCCGCTGCGGCAGCCTGGCGGGCCTGCTCCAGCGCCAAGCCCATCCAGTGGGCGTCTTGAGTTGCAGTGTCCACGGTCAAGCCACCATGCCCAAACGCTGCATCCATTGCGCCAGGGCTTGCTCTTGTTCGCCGCCCTGGGCGTAGGCCGCGTGCATGGCGGCATGCGCCTCGGGGCGGTGCTGGTTAATTTTGACCTTGGTTTTCAGGTCCAGAATCTTCAACTCAAACGCCACGATGCCGTTCAACATGCCGTGGGCGTAGCTCTCGGGCAGCGCTCGCCACTGATCGGCGTAAGCAGGTTCGTGGTCGGCGATCATTTGCTTGAGCATGGCGTCTTTCGCATCGTCGCCATCGAGCATGCGGGCCTCTACCCGGGCATGCACCGCCAAGTAAGTCCAGGTCGGCACGCGCTGCAGATCAGGGTAAACGGCTGGCGACATGTAAGCCTGTGGCCCTATGAAGGTCACCAGCGCCTGCGGCCGGTCTTGCAGAAATTTGGCATGCGGATTGGCACGCGCACAGTGGCCCAGCAGCGTGACGGGTTGGCCGCCCTCCTCGATCAGTTTGAGCGGCAAATGCGTGACAAAAGGAAAACCATCGCCGTCTGTAGAGACCAGACTGGCAAACGGGTGCTCGCGCATGATGGCCGCAGCGTGCTGGGGGTGGTTGAATTGTTGGGGCAAGTACATGCAGATGAATGTACCAAACCCGGGTATGAGTCTAGCGACTCCCCCATCACTTGGAACCGCAAATTTCCTTGACGTTTAACGCCTGACGTTATACGATGCGCCGCATGATCGAATCGTTTCGCTGCAAAGACACATCGGCCTTGTTTTCAGGCCAACCGGTTGCACGTTTCGTCAACATCCGAGCAGTTGCTGAACACAAAATGGCCATGTTGCATCGATCGGTACGGTTGGATGACTTGCGGGTCCCGCCGAACAACCGGCTTGAAGCGCTCAAAGGTAATCGCTTTGGTCAATACAGCATCCGCATCAATGACCAGTGGCGAATTTGTTTTCGCTTTGAAAGCGGCCATGTGTTCGATGTCGAGATCGTGGATGACCACTGAAAGGAATTGCAATGAAAGTTGAAGAAGCCACCCCGTCCTACTTCGTACCCGTTAACGGCATGCGCCCGATTCATCCCGGCGAAGTGCTGCGCGAAGAGTTTTTAATGCCCTACCAACTCACGGCGCACGCGCTGTCCATGGCGCTGCAAGTGCCCGCCCCGCGCATCAACGACATCGTGCGCGAAAAACGAGCCATCACTGTGGACACAGCTCTGCGTCTGGCCAAGTTTTTTGGCAACAGCGCCGAATTCTGGATGGGCCTGCAAACCGACTTTGACATGGCCGTGGCTCGCCCGTCGATTCAGGATGCGCTGGACAGGATTCGGGAATATCAGCCTGTGCAGGCCAGATAAAACAAAGGCACCCTGAGGTGCCTTTTGTTCATTCCCACTCGATCGTCGCCGGTGGTTTTGAACTCACGTCGTAAGTCACCCGGTTGATGCCGCGCACCTCGTTGATGATGCGGCCCGAGACTTTCTTGAGCAGCGCATAAGGCAGCTCGGCCCAGTCGGCGGTCATGAAGTCGCTGGTTTGCACGGCGCGCAAAGCCACCACATAGTCGTAAGTGCGGCCGTCGCCCATCACGCCCACGCTTTTCACGGGCAAGAACACCGTAAAAGCTTGGCTCGTCAGGTCGTACCAAGTCTTGCCGCTCTCATCCGTGAAGTTGCGCAGCTCTTCGATGAAGATCGCGTCCGCACGGCGCAGCAGGTCGGCGTATTCTTTTTTGACTTCGCCCAAAATGCGCACGCCCAAACCTGGGCCTGGGAAGGGGTGGCGGTAGACCATTTCACGCGGCAAGCCTAGCGCCACACCGAGTTCGCGCACTTCGTCCTTGAACAATTCGCGCAAAGGCTCCAGCAGTTTCAGGCCCAGTTGCTCGGGCAAGCCACCCACGTTGTGGTGGCTCTTGATGGTCACTGCTTTTTTGCTCTTGGCACCACCCGACTCGATCACGTCGGGGTAAATCGTGCCTTGGGCCAGGAATGTCGCTCCCTTGTGACCACCGTCGCCAGCCTTCAGTTTTGCAGCTTGTTCTTTGAACACATCCACAAACAAACCGCCAATGATTTTGCGTTTGGCTTCGGGTTCGCTCACGCCTGCCAGCTTGCCCAAGAACAAGTCGCTGGCATCGACGCGGATCACTTTCGCGTGCAGCTTGCCCACAAACATGTCCATGACCATGTCGCCTTCATTCAGCCGCAACAGGCCGTGGTCCACAAACACGCAGGTCAGCTTGTCGCCGATGGCGCGGTGGATCAGTGCGGCGGCAACGGAGGAATCGACGCCACCGGACAAGCCCAGAATGACCTCTTCGTCACCCACTTGCTCGCGGATTTTGGCCACGGCTTCTTCGATGTAGTTGCCCATGATCCAGTCGGGGCTGGCCTTGCAAATGTCGAGCACAAAGCGGTTGAGCAGCGCCTGGCCCTGCACGGTGTGCGTGACTTCGGGGTGGAACTGTACCGCATAGAAATGGCGCGATTCATCTGCCATGCCCGCAATCGGGCAAGCCGGTGTCGAGGCCATGACCTTGAAGCCTTCGGGCAACTGGGTGACTTTGTCGCCGTGGCTCATCCACACCTTGAGCATGCCGTGGCCTTCAGGCGTGGCGAAGTCTTCGATGCCCTTGAGCAGCTCGGTGTGGCCGTGCGCCCGCACTTCGGCATAGCCAAATTCACGGGTGTGCCCTGCTTCGACCTTGCCGCCCAGTTGTTCGGCCATGGTTTGCATGCCGTAGCAAATGCCCAGCACCGGAATGCCCAATTCAAAAACGGCATCCGGTGCGCGGTCATCAACTTCGTACACGCTGGCGTGCGAGCCGGACAAAATGATGCCTTTCAGGTTGCCGTCTTTGGCGTATTCGCGCACCCAGTCGCTGCTCACGTCACAGGGGTGCACTTCGCAAAACACATGCGCTTCGCGCACGCGGCGGGCAATCAGCTGGGTGACTTGTGAGCCGAAATCGAGGATGAGGATTTTGGAATGGGACATATAAAAAATCAGTTGAGAACGCGCTCACCATTGACCACGATGGGCCGACCTGAGGCAAAGGAATACAAGACATCCGGGCAAACATCGGCCCCGTTGGGCCAAGTGATGGTGCCCAGTTCGGGATCTACACGAACTTGCGCAAAGTAAGCATCGTCTTTGAGTGGCAAAAACACACCCGAATAACGCTTGATGACCTTGTCCATGTCGACTTCGGCACACAGACCATCTGCAAATTTGAGTTCAAGTTGGTGTCCTTGCACATGACGCACACCGACAACATCAATGAGAAACATGTTTCACTCCAAGGGGGCAATTTTTTTGAGTTCAGCTTCTTCGCAAGCCAAGGCCCAATCTGCTACCAACTCTGTTTGATGAAGACTGGCCCATTCCATGACCATGCCCATCACCCGAGGCGGTAATCGCCCTGCCAACAAAGCCAGGTTGGAAATCGAAATTTCTGCCTTGTGTTCGTTGTAACGCACATGAAAATGTGGCGGGTTATGGTCATCGTAGTACATCGTGATGATGATGCCGAAGAAGCGACTGATTTCAGGCATGGTTGCTCACAGAGGCCGTTTATCAAGCTCACTCAGCCCGATAATTCGGCGCTTCCTTGGTGATCTGCACGTCGTGCACATGGCTTTCGCGGATACCCGCTGCGGTGATTTCCACAAACTGCGATTCGTTGTGCATGGCCTCAATGGTGGCGCATCCGCAATACCCCATGCTGGCCCGCAAACCGCCGGCCATTTGGTAAATGATGGAAACGACCGAGCCTTTGTAGGGCACGCGGCCTTCGATGCCTTCGGGCACCAGTTTGTCGGCGTTGGGGTTGCCAGTGCTGGACTCCTGGAAATAGCGGTCAGCGCTGCCCTGCTGCATGGCGCCAATCGATCCCATGCCGCGGTAGCTCTTGTAGCTGCGGCCCTGGAACAACACGATTTCGCCGGGCGCTTCTTCGGTGCCCGCAAACATGCCGCCCATCATCACCGTGCCTGCGCCTGCAGCAATGGCTTTGGCGATGTCGCCGCTGTAGCGGATACCGCCGTCAGCAATCAGCGGCACGCCTGTTCCTTTGAGTGCTGTGGCCACAGAGTCCACCGCCATGATTTGCGGCACACCCACGCCCGCCACGATGCGGGTGGTGCAGATTGATCCGGGGCCAATGCCCACCTTGACCGCGTCAGCACCGGCCTCAACCAAGGCCAAAGCCGCAGCGCCCGTGGCGATGTTGCCGCCAATGACTTCGATGTGCGGGTAGTTTTGCTTGACCCAGCGCACACGGTCAATCACGCCTTTGCTGTGGCCGTGCGCGGTGTCCACCACGATGGCGTCCACGCCAGCACGGGCGAGCGCTTCCACACGCTCTTCAGTGCCCTCGCCCACACCCACGGCCGCGCCCACACGCAGTTTGCCTGCTCCGTCGCGTGCAGCGTTGGGAAAATTGAGCTGTTTGGTGATGTCCTTGACAGTGATCAGGCCCTTGAGTTCGAAGGCATCGTTGACCACCAACAGGCGCTCCAATTTATGTTTGTTCAGCAGCTGCTTGGCTTGCTCTGGCGTAGTGCCTTCGGGCACGGTGATCAGGCGCTCACGCGGCGTCATGATCTCACTGACCTTCTGGTCGTAGCGGGTTTCAAAACGCAGATCTCGGCCGGTCACAATGCCGACGACTTTGCCGCCGTCACACACCGGGAACCCCGAAACTCCCAGCTCGTCGCTCAAGGCCATGACCTGGCGCACGGTGGTGTCGGGGGTGATGACGACCGGGTCGCGCAGCACGCCCGACTCATAGCGTTTGACCTTGGCCACTTGGGCGGCCTGCTCTTGCGCAGTGAGGTTTTTGTGCACGATGCCGATGCCGCCTTCTTGCGCGATGGCAATGGCCAGTCGGGCCTCTGTCACGGTGTCCATGGCGGCAGACACCAGAGGCAGGTTCAAGCGGATGTTGCGGGTGAATTGCGTCGCCAGCGATGTGTCCTTGGGCAGGACTTGGGAATAAGCGGGGACGAGGAGAACGTCGTCAAAGGTAAGGGCTTTACCGAGTAGGCGCATAAGCTAGGGCTCCAAAAGATGGATTGTACCCGCGCCCAAATGGCGTCCCCGCACAGCCTTTGCGGGTCTTTTGTGCTGCTCGTCACCAGAACGATTAGGTATTTTGCAACTGGGCACTCAAAGAGACCGACAGTTTGAACTCGCTGCCTATTGATTCGGCACGCTGAAGTTTGAAATGTGCGAGAAATGTCATCTCGCAGGTCAGTACTCGCAGAGTCCGACATTTTTGGTGTCGCCGCAGGCCCACGTCGGGGTCTTCGACCACCGACCTACAACATCTTTGAGCATTGATCACGTAGGTCGGTACTCGCAGAGTCCGACGTTGTTGGTTTCGGCACAGGCCCACGTCGGAGTCTTCGACCGCCGACCTACAACATCTTTGAGCATTGATCACGTAGGTCGGTACTCGCAGAGTCCGACGTTGTTGGTTTCGGCACAGGACCACGTCGGAGTCTTCGACCGCCGACCTGCAACATCTTTGAGCATTGATCTCGTAGGTCGGCACTCGCAGAGTCCGACACTTTTGGTTTCGGCACAGGCCCACGTCGGGGTCTTCGACCACCGACCTACCAATCACCGTCATCTCGAAGGTCGGCACTCGCAGAGTCCGACATTTTTGATTTCGGCAAAGGCTCATGTCGGGGTCTTTGACCGCCGACCTGCAACATCTTTGAGCATTGAAAGCTTCACTGGGCCGAACCAATAGTCTTCATCAAAAGCAAGTCAAAAAAGACAAAAAGAGCCTCTGGCACTTTTGCTACAAAAAAAGATGTTCCCCTTCCCGGGGATTCAAGTCGCCCAACATCAATCAACAGAACATCCACCATCAAGAGAAATTGACGAAAAATTTGTATTTGTGATTTAATTCAATAAAACATCAAAAAAGCCGCAATTCAAACACTAGACACACACCACAGCATTGCAGTTAGGAAGGGACCCATCATGAAAATATTCCGTCTTTTACAGGCCCTTAAAACCTCCATCACAGCCCCCAACAGCTGCTGTGTAACGACTCAGTACGACTGCAACCAAGGACGCAACTGTCCTTTGCGGCAAAAACAGGCCTTGCCCATTGCATCTCAAAAGAATGAGCGCCACACTGCCCAAGGCGTCTGACAAGCGCATTCATAGGCCCTTGATAGAGAACGGCGACACCACGCCTCAGCCCAAACGGCCATGTGTCGCGAGCGGTTGTCGGGCCACAGCATCAAGCACCATAGTCAGCGGATTTTGTAGGTCGGCGGTCGAAGACCCCGACATGGCCCTATGGTGAACCGAATCATGTCGGACTCTTTGAGTACCGACCTGCGAGATGACATTCCTCACACATTTCAAACTTCAGCTTGCCGGATCAAGAATAAATTGGTATCTGACCCCAATTAATCGACCCCAATTAATCCATAGGCCCCACATCCATCCCTCACCGCGTCACCCCATACACCCCCAACCCCAGCCACTCATGCAAAGCCGTCTGCCAAAGCAGCAAGCTGCGGGCCAATGAATACTCCGTCCAGGGTGTGGCATCGCCGGTTCTGAAATCCACCGGATAGGCCGTCACCCGGCAACCCACCGCCTCGAACTCGGCCATTGACCGTGGCATGTGCCAGGCCGAAGTCACCAGCAACCACGGCTCTTGGCAGCGCGGCCCCAGCAGCTTGGCCACTTGGCGGGCGTTTTCGCGGGTGGTGCGAGAGGCGGCTTCCAACTGCACGCGGGCCGTGTCCAGGCCCTGCTGTGAATAAAAAATCCGGGCCAATTCGGCCTCGGTCACCCCCGTGGCCAGCAAACGCCCTTCCCCACCCGTGAAAATCAATGGCAAATTCGGATGCTGGCGCATCAGCTCCGCCGACACCGTCAAACGCTCTGCCGCATCACTCAAAGGCACCTGCCCATGCGCCAGAAAACTGGCATGGTTATGCGTGGCACCGCCCAACACAATCACCCCCACATGGCGCCCAACGGTCTGCGGGCTCGGCACGGGGTATCGGTTTTCCAGCGGCCGCAACAGCGCATGCGGCAAAGCCTCGAAACCCAACAGCCCCAGCACAGCCAAGCCAGCCCACAACATGCGCAGCGCAGCCCGCCGCCAAGACACAGACAAACTCAGCAGGCAAAGCGCCGCGCACCACCACACAGCCAGCCAAAACAGAGGCTGGGTGATGGCTGACATCAATTTGGAGAAAACGAACATAGGGAAAATTTTTCAGCAATTCAAATGACAAAAGAGCTATGGATTCGGCACGTTGAAGTTTGATTTTTTTGCGCCTTCACTGCTTATTTATTCTGGCCGATGAAGTCTGAGCCGTGTGTTGTCAATGAGGAGGATTTTGTGGGAGCTTGCCTTGCAAGCGAAAAGCCTGTGGTCCACAAGCGCCTGATCGCCAGCAGGGCTAGCTCTCACAAGGTGCAAGATTGAAGTCACCCTGCAGACTTCAAAGGGCCGGATCAATAGGCTGCACTTTTGCTACCCAAAATTGGGATCTGACCCCAATTAATATTCATTGCGTTTGCGCCCCACCACTACACCGCCACTTGCGCCAAAAAGCCACGCGGGTTGGCTGAGAAATGAGGAAAGTTTTCCAAGGTCACGATCACCCGCAAAGCCTGTGGCACCTGTGCGCAAAATGTGGCCAATCCCTTGGCAGACTTCTTGCGACCCGACTTCACTTCAATGGCGTACAAAGCATCACGGTACTGGTACACAAAATCAACCTCATCGTTTCGCTCGCGCCAATAAAACACTTGCCCCGGCTGCTGCAGCAACTCGGCCCCCACCGCCAGCTCAAAAGCGCGTCCACGCTGCTCGGCGTTTTGCACCACATTTACACCCGCAGCCATGCTGTAAAGCGCCGGGCAAGCCGGCAGCATCTTGGGGCTCGAACTTCGCGCCAGCCATGCCTTGGGTGAATACTTTTGCAGCGCGTGCAGCAAAAAAGCCCCGCCATACAAATCGATGTAATGCTTGATCAAATCCGTGTTGCCCTTGTCCTGCAACTGACCCAGCAGCTTCGTGTAACTGATCTCCTGAGCCGGATACGCACACAAAATCTGGAAGGCTTGGCGAAACAAGGCCGGATTCGCTACCTTGTGGCTTTGCAAGATGTCCTTGCCAATCACCGCCTCCACAATCGCGTCTTTCATATAGGCATACCACCGATCGGGGTCACTCTCCAAAGCCACCGCCCCCGGGTAACCGCCAAACGCCAGATAGCGCGGCAAGTCATAGCCAAAAGCCGCCTGCAGTTCGGCAAAGGTCCAATGGTGCACCCGCAGCAACTCAAACCGCCCCGCCAGACTCTCCGTCACCCCGGCCTGAATCTGCAATGCGCTCGAACCCAGCAACAGCACCCTCAGCCTGCCTGGTTGTGCATCCCAAAGCGCCTTGATCGTTTCGGGCCAATTGACCACCTTCTGAATCTCGTCAATCACCAGCAAAGCGCCATCGCCCCACAACAGCGCCTTCTGCCATTGCTCCAGCAACCAATTGCGGTCACTCACCAACACGTCATCGGCATTGGCGTAATGGTGCGGCCACACCCCTTGCGCCATCAACTGCCGCACTCCCGTGGTCTTGCCCACCTGGCGCGGCCCCGCCAACACCTGGATCAAAGGCCGCTCAGCCGTAAAACGCTCGCTCAAGGTGGCAACAAACGGACGTTGGTAGGTCATGGATAGCGTGATTCAACAATTTACTAGATGAGTCTATTGTATTTAATAGACTCATCTGGCCCGGTGACAACACCCTTTCGTGTACTGCCTTCAAACCTCGGCATCGTCGCCTCGCCCGCCTTGCTCATGACATCACGCACCAACGCGCACCTCGTGGCGGCGGGTCTGCTCGGGTGTGTAAAGCGGCAAATACGCCATCTATATTCATTTGCGATCTTCAAGCCCCAAAAACCGCTGCATCGCCGCCCTCCGCTCGCAATGAAGAGACTTGAGCTGAATTGTTGCGAAACGCTGCAGCCAAACTTATTGATCCGGCACGCTGAAGCCTGAGCCGTGTGTTGTCAACGAGGAGGATTTTGTGGGAGCTTGCCTTGCAAGCGAAAAGCCTGTGGTCCACAAGCGCCTGATCGCCAGCAGGGCTAGCTCTCACAAGGTGCAAGATTGAAGTCACCCCGCAAACTTCACCGGGACGGCTCAATAGATCAATACCCATGATGTTTGCAGTCCCACTCCGTCATTGCGAGCGAAGCGTGGCAATCCAGTGCCCGGACAAGCTCAACTGCTGGATCGCCGCGTCCCGCCACGTCGCTTCGCTCCTCGCGGCTAAAGGCGGCTCCTCGCGATGACGGAACCAAGTCTTATCGCCCCACCCCGTCATTGAGCGCCCCCACTCCGTCATTGCGAGCGAAGCGTGGCAATCCAGTGCCAGGACAAGCACAGCAGCTGGATCGCCGCGTCGCAAGCTCCTCGCGAAGACGGACTCATAGATCGCCGCCGCCCCCCTGCAAGAAAAACAAAGGCTGGGTGATGGCAGACATTAATTTGGAGAAAACAAACATAGGGAAATTTTTCAGAGCGCACAAACAACAAAAGAGCCATCTGGCTCTTTTGTTTTCAAACAATTGGGATCTGACCCCAATTAATCTTGGGCGCCAGAAACGACGAAAGGGCCCGCAGGCCCCTTCGTGTTGCGCCGTCAACTGGCGTTCAAGCCAACGAAACACGGCCCATGGGGATCACCGTTTTGAGGATGGTCTTGAGCATCGACTGCTCGGCCACTTTGAGGTCATAACTTTGCTGCAAATTGAGCCACGACTGCGCATCCCCACCAAAGTAACGGGCCAAACGCAATGCCGTATCTGGCGACACGCCGCGTCGACACAACACAATATCGTTCATTCGAGACGGCGTCACATGAAGCGCCTTGGCCAACGCATTGACACTCAAGCCCAAGGGCACGAGGTATTCCTCTTTGAGGACCTCCCCAGGATGAATGGCACGCATTTGATTTTTCATAAAAACTCCAAACTCAGTGGTCATCCACAATCTCCACACTCATCGGGCCACGCTCAGTCCAGACAAAGCAAATGCGAAACTGATCATTGACCCGGATGCTGTGCTGCCCAGTACGATCACCGCGCAAAACCTCTAACCTGTTGCCAGGGGGTGAACGCAGAAACTCCAAAGATGCGGCACTGTCGAGCATCTGCAACTTGCGTTCAACAACCGTTTTCATCGCATTGAACCTCTTGACCTTACCGCCCTCAAAAAGGGCTCTGGTGTCAGCGCATGCAAATGAGATGATCATGACTTAGATTTTATACCGATGATCGGTAAACGACACCCCACTACCACGAACAATTGGAATCTGACCCCAATTAATCCAACGACAAAAGAGCCACGCGGCTCTCTTGTTATAAAAAATTAGGATCTACCCCAGATGAACTCAAGTTTTGTTCAACAAATGATCCAAGTGACGCTGTTTAAGGCGTACGGGTAATTCCTTTTGAACGTAATCGGCGATCGATTTCTTGCTCTGCCGCAACAAGTCGATTTCGGATGGCGTCAACAGATCGGAAGCCCGCGAGGTATTGAGCCTCGTTGGCGGTAAGTGCATTTGGCTCGATGCCGAAAACATCTGTGAATTCATCATCAAACCTCTCTTTGATCAGTTGAACAAACTTCGCTTTAGGCACCAATTCAGGGTTGCGGCCAGCATTCACCAAGACCACTGCACCTTTGACAATACCGCCATAAAGCTGGATGTAATTGGCCAATTCTGCCAGAGTGCCACCCAAACTGGTCACATCGTCGACAAGAACATACTCAGCCCCAGGCAGCACACGACCAACAAACTGAGCACGCGCTGCCATGCGCTCCATCGGGTCAGCACCGGTGTGATAAACCCTATCAGACTGAACAATTTCCGTATCTGAGGTGCCGTCAAAAATCTCAGCACAAACCGAAGACAATGTTTGTGGAATGGCATTATCCCCTGTCGCCTCTTGCGCATGAGGCGCAACAAACAACAAGCCTGACCCAAAGCGGTAACGCTGTTCGTAAAGCCAAGGCACAGCAACATCAATGACCAACTCCAAAGCAGCATCTTGATCACCTGCCTTGGCCAACTTATACGCGGGATGCACTTTGAGCTGTTGAACTTGTGTGAACAAGAACAACAACGCCATCTCCGAGGAAAAGCCTTTGGAACGAATCATCTTTTCGAGCCCTTTTTGCAAATCATACGGCCGCAAAGAGCACCTGCATCGGCATCGGGAAAAGTTCTTGCCCGTCTGCCCCGCTCTATGCACCTTCAGTTGACTGCAAGGGCAAAAACTGAAGGCGTGTCACTCAATTCTTTGGTGCTGGCATTCATTGCCGAGGGATTGGGACGTCGCGCTGAAGTGCGCACCTGAACTCAAGGGTCGCAGCTGACCCCCTCTGTCACGATAGTTGGCCGATCTCTGGACAAAACAAACCCCAGAAACAAACAAGGCGCCCAAAAAACCACCCAAAGGCGGGCTGGCTTTTAGAACAATTGGGATCTGACCCCAATTAATCTCGACCAATGAAGTCTGAGCCGTGTGTTGCCCGTTGGGGGGGGTTGTAGGAGCTTGCCCTGCAAGCGAAAAGCCTGTGGTCCACAAGCGTCTGATCGCCAGCAGGGCTAGTTCCCACGAGGTGCAAGATTGAAGTCATCCTGCAAACTTCAAAGGCACGGATCAATAACATGGCTGCAAAACAATTGGGATCTGACCCCAATTAACGACTCCAAGTAATCCAATTTTCGATGCTCAGAAACCCACTTCTTTTTGATGCCGTACAGCCAAAATAATGACCACATCTGAATTGATCCGGTAACGGGCGACATAACCACTATCACCAAAATCAATGATCCACTCACGAAAATCGACCGGCATGTCCTCAATGGGCCGTCCAACACTCGACTGAAGCCCCAGCACCTTCACACCATGACGCACAGCTCTTACAGCCCGCTTGGCGGCATCCATATTCTTGGGTGCGAGGAAACGATAGAGGCGCTGAACATCCAGCAACGCCTCAGGCGACCAAATCACTTGTGGCATGGCGGCGGCTCGATATCCTTGCCCTGCTCCAGCTCAGCCAGCCAAGCATCGGCCTCATCGGCGCGCACATGTAAACCTGTGGAGCGGTACTCGTCCCAAGCCCTGAGCGTATCCTGACGAAAAGCCTCTCGCTTTTCTTCACGGTCCACGTACTGGGTAATCGCTTCGCGCATCAACCAGTGGGACGTGCGATGACGGGCTTCAGCCAAGCGTTTAACCCGGGCTTTCGTCACCTCATCAAGCTTGATTGCCACAGGGCGAATCAGAGCAGCAGTCATGTCAGACTCCATCGTGTATTTCAAGGTATCACCTTACCATATCGATCTGCAAAGCTCCCCTCTCCATC
The DNA here is from genome assembly GCF_001270065.2 of Limnohabitans planktonicus II-D5. Taxonomy (GTDB): domain Bacteria; phylum Pseudomonadota; class Gammaproteobacteria; order Burkholderiales; family Burkholderiaceae_C; genus Limnohabitans_A; species Limnohabitans_A planktonicus. The sequence goes on along the minus strand of NZ_LFYT02000003.1, from coordinate 286,796 downwards.
CCTCACCGCGTCACCCCATACACACCCAAGCCCAGCCACTCATGCAAAACGGTTTGACACAGCAACAAGCAGCGGGCCAACGAATACTCGGTTCAGGGCGTGGCATAGTCACCCTGTCATTGCGAGCGCAGCGTGGCAATCCAGTGCCAGGACAAGCTCAGCTGCTGGATCGCCGCGTCCCGCCACGTCGCTTCGCTCCTCGCGGCTAAAGGCGGCTCCTCGCGATGACGAAACCAAGTCATTGCGCGCCCCCACCCCGTCATTGCGAGCGGAGCGTGGCAATCCAGTGCCAGGATAAGCTCAACTGTTGGATACGCCGTCACCCGGCGACCCACCGCCGCGAACTCGGTCATTGACCGGTGCATGCGTTATCGGAACCCCATTAATTCTTGTCAGGCAACGATACGAAAGTCCGTTCCCTTCACGATCGGACGAACGTGCCTGTTCTCACGTTTCATTTCAACAAATCCGTAGTTGGACATTGTTTTCAATGTTCGAGAAAGGTTACCTGGCTTGCGCCCAGTGATGTCAGCCAAAGAGGAAATTGACTGTGGTTTTGAATCCTGAATCACTTTGAGCAAAGCGCGGTTGTCATCACTCAAAACCTCTGCCAACGATCTCATAGATGTGAACCATATTTTGGGGTCGGATGATTTTGGCTTGTAATCGCCACGAGCGATAGACAACATCCGCTCGCGAATTTTCTCTTGCGACAAGATTCCAACAACGATTGTCTTCATGACTTCCTAGCCTCCTTCAACACACGATCGACTTCCACAAAAAAGTCGGATAACAATTGATGTGCATCCTTGAACTCATAAGGCACACCCTTATCGCTGACATGTTGATGTTTGTGGTCATACGGCAACTTTGTCCCGGCATACTTGAATTTCTTGGGAGGCTTCACCGCATGGGCATTGTCGTATCCAAGAATTCGTTTGCCATAGGGCTCGTGCAGAGTCAGTGCATAACGAACCCCATGCGGAATGTCCTTTGAAACTGGGACAACCCAAGCCTCGAACTTGACCCAATACCCGTCTCCCTGATCAATGATCTGATCATGGAGATCGATGAGAATGGTTATGCCAAGATCATCACGCATACGAAAATGTATCATCCGATGATAAAGTTTTCAATAGGCTTTCCTCACCAGCATCTCCTGCAAATCGAGGTCCCACATACAGCAAAGCCACCCAAAGGCGGCTTTTACGTCATTGCTCCCCCACCCCGTCATTGCGCCCCCCAACCCCGTCATTGCGCCCCCCAACCCCGTCATTGCGCCCCCCAACCCCGTCATTGCGAGCGAAGCGTGGCAATCCAGTGCCCGGCAAGCTCCGCAGCTGGATCGCCGCGTCGCAAGCTCCTCGCGATGACGGACTCATTGATCGCCGCCGCCCCCTTCAAGAAAATCAAAGGCTGGGTGACGGCAGACATCAATCTGGAAAAACGAACAGAGGCACATTATTCAGAGCCCACAAACGACAAAAGAGCCGAGAGGCGCTTTCGCAATCCGGAAATGGGGATCTGACCCCAATTTACTTCGTAGGTCGGTACTCGCAGAGTCCGACATGAAGGGTTCGGCACAGGCCCATGTGGGGGTTGTGAATGAATTGGACCAGCTGGGCAGATGGGGTGCTGGTGATCAAGACCAACAAAGCAGCTGCTTTGGACACAATTGGTAACTGACTCTGATGAATTTCATCCAAAAGAATACTTTAGTGCATGATATAGTCATCGTTCTCCATATCATTGGAACTAATAAAAAATTACATTTTATGAATAAAATATATTTTATCTCGGAAATATTAATTTTGAGTACATTATTTTCCTCCACTGCCCATGCTTATGTAGATGGCGGCACGGCTCTGCTGCTGCTTCAGGGCGCGTTTGCAGCCATCGGTGCAGCCTTGGTTTTCCTCAAGAAGCCTGGGCAGCTGATTGCCAAAATTTTCAGTCGGAAAAAGACAAGCGAGAAAAACGATGCGTGACCCTGAGGGTGTGATCGAATTCTTGGGCAACCAAGTTGTTCGTCGAATTCACCCCGAAGCGGCAGCCAAACCGTTTTTGCAATCCAAACAAGCTGCAGCGCTTGTAGATCAGGGCCAGCTTGTGCCATATGCGTTCACGGCCCCTGATACCGTCGAATCACCCCGCCTGCCCTTTGTCAGCTATCCATTCGAGTGGTGTGACGCGCAACTTTATTTGGCCGGACAACTCAGCCTGGATATTTCGCGTGAAATCCTCGCTCAAGGCTATGAGCTGAAAGACGCCTCTGCCTGGAACGTGATCTTTCAGGGCAATCGGCCCATGTTCTGTGACCACCTGTCTTTTCAGCCAATCGCAACACCGCAGTGGTGGGCGTTTGGGCAGTTTGTGCGTCATTTCTTGCTGCCCTTGGCAGTGTCACAACAGCGCGGCCTTAAGCCCCACCAAAGCTACAGCACCTACCGCGACGGCATTCAGCCAAGCGTGGCCAGCGACATGTTGGGCCTGTCCCGGTACCTGACACGCTACTGGCCACTCATGCTGGCCAGCAAGCGTGATGCACAGCACGCCAAGCCAATGCCCCCCAAAGACGGCAAACCCCTGCACGGGAGCCTCTACGGCTTCAGCCAATTCCTGCTCAATGGAGGCAAACCCAACCAGGCAGGCAGCCACTGGGCAGACTACACCGACACTCGCCACCACTACACAGACGCAGCGTCAGCAGACAAATATCAAAAAGTAGGCGAATGGCTAGAAAGCACAAAGCCCAAATGGGTGGTGGACCTGGGTTGCAACACTGGAGAATTTACAAAGCTCGCGGCCGGCACCGGGGCGGACGTGATCGCCATTGACCTGGACCACGACTCCATTCAAAAGCTTGTGCTTTCACAAAGCAAGGCCACCCACATTCACCCCCTCGTCTCCAACCTGGGCGACATGGTGGGCGGGCGCGGATGGTGTGGCGATGAGTTTCCGTCGCTCATGACACGGCTGCACCAGCAGGCCGACATGGTGATGATGCTGGCCCTGACCCATCACCTGGCCATATCAGAAGGCGTTTACTTGCAAAAAATTGCACAGATGGCGGCGCACATCACGCGTGAATTTACCATCGTGGAAATGCTGGACGAATCAGACCCCATGGTTCAGCACCTTTGCAACCAACGAAAACGCAATCCGCAAGATTTTTCTGTAGCGGCGCAAATGGCAGCCTTTGGCCAATACTTCTCCACCGTTGCCAGCTACTCCATACCCAACACGTTGCGCACGCTGTGTCTACTCAAGAAAATTTAAGCCAACCGAGTGCGCAGCAGCCACTCTTAACAGCGCTGCTGGCCCTCAGCACCCTGTTGCTGGTAAAGCAAACCAGCTGGATATGGGGTAGCCTGTACTTTCAACATCACACCTTGGCCGAGGTCGTCATCGCACTGGGGCTGATGCTTGTCTGGGTCATAGCTGGTGTGGCACTGCTGCGCCTTATTTTGGGCCAAGCCATCAGCTACAAAGTGACCAACGTGGGCATTGCCCTGGTGTTCAGCCTTGTCGTGTTCAGGTACTTGCAACAGATTGAGCTGATTCCTGCGCACCCAACAACCCTGCACAAAACGCTGGCCCTTGCATCAGGGCTTGCTGCAGGCCTGTTGACCCTCAAAATCAGACAAGATATTTGGAAACGCCTTCACTTGGCCGTCATCGTGGGGGGGCTGATCTTCACCCTACTCCCAGTTGTGTTGGCCAACACCCTTGCCCCCACGGTCTATTGGCCAAGCCCAAGCGATCAACCGCCAACACAACAAGCACCCAAGTTGCCAGCGCAAAACACCATTGTTTTGTTGTTAGACGAGTTCAGTGCCAGCGCAGCCGGGCCAGTGGTGGACCAACTGAAAGATGCTGGGCTACATGTCACATCAACCAGCATAGACCCAGCAGGCAAAAACACCATCAACGTGATCCCCGCCATTTGGACACGAAGCAATTTTGATCAGTCTGTGGCCTGTGGCCCCACCCAACTGTGCAGCGCAAGTCATGTGCTGGACTTTGCCAAAGTGCGAGCCAGCTCAGCGAATATCGACATCGTGGGGTTCTTTCACCGCTATTGCTCCATACAGGGGCTGAGGTCCTGTTCTTTCCCTGTTCCTACAGCGACCGATGGTTCAGGGTTGGCCTGCAGTTTCCCTGGACTCAGCATGTTGGAGTTTTTGGGATGTGATGAGAAGACAGATATCAGAGCGTTATCCATATCCATGCGCGACAGCATGCAGAACTCTCTACTAGAAGCACCTTTCTGGCAAAAAGGTGGGATTCTGTTTGCGCACTTATTGGTCCCACACCCACTCATGGGCGTTCCTATGAAGTCATTAAGTGATGAATACACCGACAACATCGCCAATGGCGCTAGACTGGTCAAACTTGTGGCTCAAAAAGCCAAATTGGTATTTGGCAACGACTTCAAAATTATCATTTTTTCTGATCACCCCTTGCGACCCGAAATATGGTGCGCAGGTAAGCAATACATAGAATTTGGATGCACGCCAGATGCATCACAAATATCAACCAAAGTACCTTTAATTATTGCCACTCCGTCTGTGGAAACACCAGCTCACAAAAAAATAAAGAAAAATCAAGCTGTATTTGATTTGCTGTTCAAATAATTGAGTTAAATCAGATAAAAGTATTAGATTATATTTACAAACCAGTTAAATAACGTAAAGCGCTAACTACGTGCCACCGCATATGCTTTAAATTTCGATGACTTTCACGTTGTGCCATATGGATTACACTCACACAAGGATTCAAAAAAATTTTCCACCCTTTTTTATATAAACGAAGGCAAATATCAGCATCTTCTAAATACATAAAAAAACGACGATCATCAAATCCTCCTATTTTATGAAATGCGCCTCTTCTGTAAACAACAAACATACCGGCCACCCAATCAACCGAATAAGGCCTGGCTTGGACGGTATAATCCGGTTCGCGAATTCTCAATAAAACCCGTTTAGCAAAACGCATAAAGGTAGGAAAGCGCCTTGCACTGTCTTCAATTTTACCATCGGCTGAGAGAACCAAGGGAGCCACTGCAGCTATGGTTTGATTATCAAAGGGTGATAGTAATCTATCAAAGTTAAGGGTTTCAATTCGAATGTCTGGGTTGACGACTGCAAACCATGGGGTGTTAGAGTGCAAAAATGCCGCATTATGGTTCGCACCAAAACCTTTAGGTAGGGTGTTGCGAATAATGCGTACAGGAAAAGAATGTCCTTGATACACCGACTCATCCTCTGGAATATTGATGGTGATCAATACTTGAAAATTTTGCTGTGACAAATGTGCCAAGTCTGATAAGAGTAAACTAATCAGGGCCGCTTGGCCATGGCTAACGATGGATAGTGTAATTTCGTTAGATGGATGAAACATGTATTCTCGATGTCACTTAACGTGTCTAAGAGTGATAAAACAGCATCAGTTTAGACTGGCCGAACCGAGTTGTCGAATCTCATAATTGGCTGTAACGTAAGCGTCAACAACGTGTGCAGGTGGGCTATATGCTGTTTGCAACCTTTTGCCAGAATGTGAAGCGAGGGCACCCACGAGCATATGGATTGTGGTGTGGAAGTTCGCACCACCACTAAAGAACTCTCTAAACACTGGACGATCAAGCAATTCCACAGGAAGACCTGATAGCAAAGCCGATGCAATCGGCCGCCCAAAACCTTCCCGCTCTGCCGCAGACGCCAACACATCTACGTAATTCATGAACTGGTCAAGACTCACCTCATCACTTTTGGCGAGTTGAATCCGAAGGTCGGGAAACTGCTGACAAAGATCACGGAAATAAGTGGATTGATGACCATATACACGGAAAACTAGACGAGACGATAAATCAGCCAGCCTAACAGCAGCAAAAAGGCATTCATAGTTCTTTTTTTTAGAATCAGTTCCCAACAGACCTACCGTCGTCGGCCCTGCAGTCGCGTCAACAGAAGGTATTCGAACTGCTGGTGGAGGAAATTTGTTCGGGGCAAAGATCATGCGTTGATTTGGTACCCCCAGTTTGACCAAAAATGGTTTGGCATCAGTGCAATTGATGTAGGCAACACGACAGCGGGATAACGACAAGGACCACCTGAGCAACAGAAGTTTCAAAGTGGAAATAGCACCAACTTCGAATGGATAAGAATCATGTAAAACAATCAATTGACGGCTGATGCCCGGGATAGGATGGGAAGTTGGTGTGTAAAGTAAATCATGTCGCCAAGCGGCCCGAGAGAATTCAAGCACGTAGCGGCTGATAGAGCAAACAATGACATTACTGCGGGGTAAGGCCGCACGAACTTGATTCTCCATGGACGGCCGCACTAAAATTAGACGCACGAGATCTAAATTCTCTCGAAGATAGTCAAGTCCGTAGTAAAACAAACCATTAGTATTTTTTATATGATATAAATTCGCAACAATCATTTCAAATTAGAAAGTGTTAATCAGTTAAATAGCTTGCTGAAAAATTTTTAAGCAATATCATCCATTTCACGTGGGTCGATTCTGACAGGATTTAACCACCTTGATTTTTGAAATAAATAAAATGTGCAGAAGAAAATATAGAAAACATCCATAAACAAATAAAACGTAGGCCCCGTACCATCCAGGAATTATTAAAACCAGTATCATATACCATAAAAAGTCTTTTGTAACTTCAGCCGTCGATATTGGCTTAATAAGCATAGAGGTAATGCACACCAATAAAGACGCATAAATTATATTTAAAAAACTTAGAATCGGAATTATGAAAAACCATCCAATGAATGTAGGGTTTGAATTCCAATTAATGTTTAAAGAATAAGGGTCTAAGATATTTGCGATAGCTTTTCCAACATCAAGTCTTTGCGTTTCTGAAAAAAGACGATCCCATGCCAATGTGTGAATTCCTTCGTTCCAGAAAGGAGCAACTATCTCAATAGCGATAAGATCGCCTAGTTGATTAGAGATTTCGTAGGTTGAAATAGCACTGGATATCAGTTGAATTCGATCGCCGACCTGAATAATTGCTTCTTGAAGAAGATTAATTAAATCAAAAGAAGATAATGTATTTAAAAAGTCATCAAATGATGCATCACTTGAAAGTCCGTAATATCTTGAAAAAATTTTACCGTAATATAAAACTGGATAGAGTGAAATAATCACCAAAGAAAAATAAAATAATTTAGGCCAACTTGCTCGCCCTTGCCTAATTAAAATACATGACTCAATAAATATAATTGTAAGCAAAAATCCGCTCCAACCACGTATCAAATTAGACACAATATTGACAATTAAGTTTAGGAGGAAATATTTTGAACCTCTATACGTTGAATAATATAGCAAGAATAGCACATCAACAGGTATCAATACCCAAATTTGCGAAAGTATAGATTGGTGTTTCTCAGTGGAGCCTGCAACCCCTACTCCACTCATCAAGAAATAAGCAAAATATAGAAGTTGGAGAACCAGTAGAACTAGCCCAATCCTATTTTTTCCAGCCTCATTAGCTTTAAACTTAATTGGAATAAGTGAAAATTTAAAAGTAATATTAAATAAAAATATATTAAAGTAAATGAAAGAAAAAAATAGCAATATGGATATAAAAATTATCGGAGTATCCGAACTGATAGCTATCGCACTTGCTTCGCCGAACAGCTTTCCCAAGTTCAGTATGATTATGGTATAAAGAATATTAAGTGCCAAATGGCCAGCAAGCCAAATTAACCTGGGATTTCTCTGAAAAAATATCCTTAATTTCATGCGATAGAAATTAATGTTAAAATGATGTACATTGGGTTAATTTCAGTCTTTTTCAATGAAAAACTTAGACTTATTGAGGATTATTCCAAATAAGATTGATTTGGTATGATTTATAAAATATGGAGTAGAGACAACAATAAGCCATGGATCAATAAATATGAAGCCACAAAAGAAGCCTATGTATATAGGCAAGGTAATAGCCTTGATGCAGGCGTCGTCGATGGCTATCAATCCCTTAGTATTCATGTAATGCAATGACTTTATGAAAAGATGTGGAATAGCAGAAAGTAAATAATAGCCCAGTAAGGGGCTTAATAAAAGTAATCTTGCAATAATTTTTAGGTTGTTTAATGCTATGAAGGTCGATATCCGAAGCATCCTATTTTCCAACCTGTTGTGAAGAATAAAAACCGGAATTATTGCTAGGATGGTTCCAAGGCTCAAGCCTGATATGGCTACATTCATCGTAGTGACGTATATAAATGCATATGCGATAAGTGGTATGCGTATCAGAAAAAATAGTTTGTAATTGAATTTTGAAAATTGATTTCGAATTGTAGCACCAATTTTTTCCTGGCCTGCCTTAGAATCATTATCCAAGTACCCAAGATCATAAACGCTATATAATAATAAAAATCCAATAAGAACATAAATTAGGCTTATTGACTCAATGAAGGATATAATTAAAAATGGCATAATCTCCATTAAAAACAAACCACTCACTGTACCGAGAGAAAATTTTGGTGTGTACCTATAGAGAAAAACTGATCCAGGAACCAGTCCTAAAAAAATTTCTTTCATAGCGGCTTTTCTATTTTAAAGGCATCAGAAATCAAGAAATTTTTCGACCCTATTTTAAAATCCAAATGACTATCCGAATAAATTGATCTAATTATATAGCCTTGAGCTGTTAGCTTGCCGTATACTTTACTTTTTTTAGCCAGTAGATCATCATATATTACCCCTAGGAAAGACTTACTTGCGTACACTGGAATCTCAAAATGTAAAGAAAGGTGTCTCACTACCTTTGTTGGTGCTGCAGTAACAAGCGCAATAGCAACACCTTTATTTTTATACCGATTAATCCTGCGCAATACTTCTGTATTAATTAACATGCTTTGATCAATCACGTTAATCGTCAATTTTTTAAAATCTTCTTCGGATATTAAATTTATCGGAAAATATTCAAATTTCCGCCTTAACATCGAATGAGGCAATAACTTGACAAAATAAGAAAATATTGAATGGGACAATACTCTTGATTTATTTTCACCCACCCAATATTTAATAATAATTTCATGCAAATTTCCCTTCACAAGAGTTTTATCTACATCAAAAACTATCAAATCAGTCATTTTTCAATTCCTGAAATATTTTTCAAACTGCTGAACGGGGTCCAGATGATCATTCATACAGTGGACGGATAGACCTGGGATTGGCGTTATAAGTGTTCTTTTTAACTTGACTGTTAATTTTTTGAACATTTGATGATCATTTTTCGTTGAAAATAACCATTGGAAATCTCGAATATAAACGGACTTTTTAAATATAAATGTGCCGCATGTTGAAGGCGCAGAAATCCAGTGCCTTTTACTGGTTGCGTACAAGCACGAATTTTTGTAATTTTGGGGAAATTTATAACGATCAGGGTGATCGTATAAGGATAGATAGTCAAAACTTATATCAGATGAGTATACATCGATGACTTCCTCTATCCAATTAGTAGCATGAATATAATCATTCTCCAAAATATATATTAAATCATTATTATTTTTAGATATTTCATCAATAGTTTCTAGCATCACTAATGCGGATTCAACGGCTGATTTCGCCTCTACTAGTTTTATGGAAGCATTCACATCTGAGCTTGCAAGAAAAGTCGATATTTCGTCACTTTGAAACTCATCTAAGGTACCGTTATAAAATATATGCAATTGTACTCTGTGAGTGTATTTACTCGCCAAAATAGTCTCAACTAAGTTTTGCAGACAGCCAAGATGAGAAAATGCTGCTGGCCTTGATTTGTGGGGAAAGCGAGTGACGTCACTATTGATATATACATGCCTAAATATAATAATCAAGTCGTTCAACTCAGAGGTGCGCCCTAATTTAATCCTATTCGGTTTTAACTGATTAACCAATTTCTTTAGTCGCCTTCCAACATGCACCAAACTTGAATCTTTAAGTTTAACCAACATTGTGTGCCTATTCAAGAGAGACTCACCTCGACGACTTAAGTAGGCTATTTTTTTTGAGATTGTATATGTCATTTGTTATTTAAAAATCAAAATTTCGATAAAATTATTTTGGAAAAGAACTTAATTACGATTGGGCTGAAGAGTAGCGCTGCTACATATATTGTTATTATTGATATGGAGTTTAATAATTTATCATCCGTCAAAGGGACAATTATTTTTGCAGTAACTATGACAATAAATGGAAAAAAAATAACTTTAATTATGTCATTCCATAACCAATTGAAATGTTCATTTTTAAAAAAGTTCCGATGCACAATCGGTGTCCAGAACAAAAATGATAGAGAGTTGACAATCAGCCAACTCCAGCAAGCACCACTAATCCCATAAATGGAAACTGACCATACTAGTGTTGGATAAAGAATTAGTGCATATAGTGTATTCCCTATTACGTGTAGTTTCAACTTACCTTCTGCATACTGCAAAAGTAATGGAAGGGAAGCAATTGTCATCAGGCAGTTGCCAGCAGCATAAAACGCGAGAACATATCCGGATCTTTCAGCGGCTATTGAATCCCCAGTCCATATTTCGATGATTTGCGCATGAAAAAAACACAAAATTAAAGTTGCTGGTATCACGGCAATGGACGTATATTGACTTATTTTCCTATAAATAAACTTCATTCCCACAATGTCTTGCGTTGAATACAATAACGCAAGTTTTGGAATAGCTGTACTTGTTATTGGTCCTCCAATTACGGTAATCCCACTAGCTAACAAAACACCGATAGAAAAATAGCCATAGTCACTGAGTGTAAGCAATTTTGAGAGGACAATTTTATCAGTTTGAGTTATAAGCGCCCATATAGCAGACGTGAATGCCACGCCGCCAGAGAATCCCATCAATGGTCGTATCGCTTGCATAGGATTAGCGTGACGACTGCTGTTGTTTTCACCTAAATTGCACCTTATCAGGCGCTGGCTTTTATTTGCTAATCCATATATTTCAAGACATGCGATTGCTACTTGATAGACAAAAAAAACTACAAAAGATCCTTCGGTGATGTATAAAATTGGGATCACAATTAAGAATCTCAATGTAGTAATAAATATATTCCAATAGCTTAGCCATTGGAATTCTTCAAATCCCGTGATGGACGCACGGTAGAGTCCTGACATCCAGCGTAAAGACACGCAAACAGCAATAGCCACCAGGGCTTGTTGAACCTCAAATTTATCCAATTGGTTTATTTTCAACCAATTATTTACAATAAAATCAGTTCCTATTACTAATGCCAAACAACCAGATATCGAAATTACAATAAAAATCTTTTTAATTGCGGAAAGAATATCAAAATACTCGGACTTGCTTTTTTCGTTTCCCCTTGCACGTGCAGTTTCGCGGGCTAGCGTCGGCGTCAACCCGAGGTCTAGAATGTTAAATATTGCTTGAATTAACGTAAATATTCCGATAAGACCATATGCTTCGGGGCCCATTAATTTCAAGTAAATGGGGGTCACGATTATGCCGGTGCCGGCCATATACACTTGCGCGACAATATTAGCTGTAATTTTTTTCTTTAATTCCATTAAACAATTTTCTGTTCTTTATATTATTAATTAGATTGCAAATTTTTATTATTTTTCTGCGTTTTTTAGAATAAATTTTATTTTTAATTAAAAATATTTTTGTAAGCAATAAATGATTTATCTGTTTCTTTTTCAATTAAAAAACCTAATCCTCTATAGAAATTGACTGCTTTAAGATTTGTTTTGTAAATCTCTAGGGTAATTTTTCCGAAGCCGATTTTTTTCAAGTAATCAACAGTCATTTCAATCAGTTGAGTTCCTATACCATTAATTCTGTGCGATTTAGATACTGCGAGCATTGTTACGTATGCAATCTGTTTTTCGGGATCATTACAATATACAGCAATAAAACCCGCTAATTTTCCACCTTCAATTATTGAAAATATCGTTGCGTGTCTCGTAATTTTTTCAGCGTACTCATTTAATTTTATTTCCTCTTTAAGAGGTGGTGTGAAGTCATCGGAGACATCGTTTAATAGCTCCTCTATAAGCGCTGAAATACTCATACAATCCTACTAATCCGATTGAATATAATTTAAAAAAACTGTTAATGCGTTTTGAAAAATTTTTTTATTTCAGCGCACATGCTATCAACCTGGTCCATACTAATGTCCTGATGAATCGGTAGATTTAGGATCGACTTTGATATTGAGTGCGAAGTTGGATATTCTTGTTCAGAGATTTCCGTAATAAGACGATAGTATAATGCGGTGGTCTCGAGCTTACGATCCATTAAATAAAAATATAATTTTTCTCTAAGATTATTCGCAACTTTAATCGGAAAAGTTTGTGGTATTTCATGATTTTGGAGCTCGAATAGTATTTCGATTTCTTGAATATCTTGAAGCTGTTCGAAAAATATTCTATAATTTATTCTTCTTATTTCTGCTATCTGCTCAAAATTCGCGAGTGCATAAGCTTCAACTACAGAAGCCGTAGCAGCTTCGTGTCCATGTATTTCAGGTATCGACAGTTGGCCGTTGTTTACCTTTAGCAATCCACCAGTCTGTGTTGCAAGATATTTATGGATTGAATAGAAGCTGTAATCGCCAACTTCACCCAATTCAAGTGGATTGGTTGAAAGATAAAATGCATGAGCGCAATCCTCCACCATTACTGCATCATTATCATTACATAGTTTTCTTATGAATTTTAGATTGGTTCTACAAAATCCAAAATAATGAATAATTAGAACAATATCAATATCTGAATTCATTTTTTGCTGTAAGTCCTCTAAATCTGGACTCAAATCTTCCTTCAGTTTGTAAAATACAAAGTCAGATGCACTGGATTGAATTGGATCAAACACTCCAGAGCCTTCTCGATCTGTGTATCCAATGTAAGAAGGCAGAAGAATTTTTTTCTTCTCTTGGCCTGATGCACTGGAGATAATCTTCGCCCAAGCCGTTCGAGCATTTTTGGTGAAAATTGCTCTTGTTTTACAAGTTTCAATAGATGTTGGATTTTTATTCATATTTTAATCGCTCATTTCATTCATTCAAGAAGAAAACGTTATCCAGCATTTCACAAATATCTTTTGGCGAGTTAAACATCATAACATCGATGATTGAGAGTCCATTTTCAAATGTTGGTCGTCTCTGCGGATAAGGTGGTAAATTATTACCCATAAACGACAGCTTTATTCCAGCTTCATCGAATTGTTTTCTTTTAAATATTTCAACTCCACCGGTAGGATTTATGTACTCTGTTGCACCCATTGATTTTGATATATTTAAGGCCCACTCTCCTGGGTGTGTTACCTCCTCTATTTTCAAATCCATCTCGCTGTATATGTGAATTTTTGGAGTTAATCCTATATATTGGCAAGTTTTTTCTAAAATGTTTTTATTGATTTCAGTTATGCTTGTCTTCTCCGATTTTAACGACTCCCGTATAACTGCCAGTGTATCGTGATAGAATGGAGATTTTTTTTTGTAATGATCTAGCTGTCTTATTATTTTTTCTTGCCAATCTTCATTTGTTCTAGTTTTGACATCTTGAATCTTCGTTCCAAGATTAAATTTTTCAAGTGGTGCTGCGATATATTGCCAACTATCTTGTGGCTTTAAGATTCGATTTCTTTCTATCCAGCCGTGTCTAATAAATTGAACCGTATCAAATAAAATAAATAAATCTGTTTTTTTAATCAAGCTATAATATCCAAGATATGGAAAAAAATACGGCTGCATTATTCCAATTTTTTTCATTTTTGCACCCCCATCATACAAATTAAATTTATTATTTTTTCCACTTCAGCGTCTTGTAGGTTCGGATAAATTGGCAGGCATAGTACTCTCGTTGCTGCATCTGTTGCGACTGGCAAGTTTCCTTTACTCGAGGATGGCATTCCTCTGTACATTGAAAAGTCTGATATTAATGGGTAAAAGTATCGTCGTCCATTTACGCCATGGTCTTTGAGCTTTTGGTAAAGCGTATCGCGACTTAGCGGGTAATCATCATCTACTAGGATTGGAAAATACGAATGATTAGCTACGATTTGACCCGCTTGCGGCAAGCAGCGAATTCCTTGTACACCTTTTAAACCATCTCGGTAGGTTGCATCAATTAAAGCTCGTCTCTCGATGATGTACGGCATATGCTTCAGTTGCAACAAACCAAAGGCAGCGTTGATTTCGCTCATCTTTCCGTTGATACCTGGCGCTACCACAGTTGTCTCATCCACAAAACCAAAGTTTTTCAAGTGGTCAATGCGTTGTTTCGTTTTTGCATCCGGGCAGATGATTGCTCCACCTTCAAAAGTGTTGAATACCTTAGTTGCATGAAAGCTGAGCACAGACAGATCGCCATGATTGAGCACACTACCGCAATGACACTGGACACCAAAGGCATGAGCGGCATCGTAAATAACCTTCAGGTTGTAGTTGTCAGCAATTTTCTGGATCGCATCCACGTCACAAGGGTTACCGTAACAATGCACAGGCATGATTGCCGTGGTTTGAGGGGTAATCGCTGACTCAATTTTGGTCGGATCAAGATTTAGTGTTTCAGGCTCTATATCTACAAACACTGGTTTATTGCCATTCCAGAGCAAGGAGTGCGCTGTGGCAACAAAGCTGTAAGGCGTTGTAATGACCTCTCCAGTAATCCGAAGGGCTTGCAACGCTGTGATCAGCGCCAACGTGCCATTCGAGAAAAGTGCCACATGTTCTACTCCAAGGTATTCACAGAGGGATTTTTCAAGTTGCTGGTGGAATTGTCCCCCATTGGTGAGGATTTTATTTTCCCAAATTTGCTCGAGATAAGGCGTGAATTCCTCCAATGGCGGAAGATAAGGCTGTGTTACGTAGATTGGTTTGCTATTCATTTTTTAGATTCCCAGCTCATACTGAGCGCCCGTAGGTGTCTTGAAACCGGACGATGTCGTCCTCGCCCAGATAGCTGCCCGACTGCACTTCGATGATTTCGAGTGGAATGCTGCCGGGGTTGGCCAGGCGGTGCACCTCGCCCAGTGGGATGTAGGTGGACTGGTTTTCGGTGAGCAAAAGCACTTTGTCGCCATTGGTGATTTCGGCTGTGCCTTTGACCACGATCCAGTGCTCTGCGCGATGGTGGTGCATTTGCAGGCTCAGGCTGGCTTTGGGCTTGACCTGGATGCGCTTGACCTTGAAGCGCCCTCCTTCGTCAATGCTGTCGTACCAGCCCCAGGGGCGGTGCACTTTGCGGTGCAGGGTGTGTTCTTCGCGCTGGCTGTTTTGCAGCTGGGCCACGATGTGTTTCACGTCCTGGCAGCGGCTTTTGTCGGCCACCAGCACCGCATCTGCGGTTTCCACCACGATGAGGTCGCTCACGCCCACCAGGGTGACCAGGCGGCTGCTGGCGTGCACCAGGGTGTTGCGGCTGTCGGTGGCCAGCACGTCGCCGGTGTGGGCGTTCCCGTTGGCGTCTTTGCCCTGCACGCTCCACACGGCGTCCCATGCGCCCAGGTCGCTCCAGCCTGCATTCAGGGGCACCATCTGGATGGGGAATACGCTGCCGGGGCAGTGTTCCATGACTGCGTAGTCCACCGACTCTGAGGGAATAGCGGCAAATTCTGCTTTGCCAGGCCGGATGAATTGGGCGTCTTGTTTTTTGACGGCCCATGCGGCTTGGCAGGCTTGGGCGATGTCGGGGCGAAAGGTTTGCAGGGCTTTGAGCCAGACCGATGCACGCAGCACAAACATGCCGGCGTTCCAGAAGTAGTTGCCTTCTTGAAGGTATTGCTGGGCGGTTTGCAGGTCGGGTTTTTCGACGAACTTGAGGACGGCTTGGCACTGGATTGCCGCGTCGCTGCGCTCCTCGCAATGACGGGCGTGGGGGGCAGCCTGGATGTAGCCATAGCCGGTTTCGGGTTTGTCGGGGGTGACGCCCAATATGACGATGCTGCCCTGCTCTGCTTGGGCGATGGCTTGTTGGACTGCGGCTGTGAATGCGGCTCTATCAGTCACGGTCTGGTCTGCCGGGGTGACGACCAGCACGGGGTCTTGTCCGTTTTCTGTGGCAGCCAGGGCGGCCAATGTGAGTGCGGGGGCTGTGTTGCGGCCCACGGGTTCGAGCAGTGCGGTGCCCAGTGCAATCCCCGCTTCGCGCAATTGCTCAGCGGCCAAAAAGCGATGATCTTCACCGCTGACGATGACCGGCGCAGCCATTTGAATGCTGGCATTGCCCAGACCATTGAGTCGTTGTGCGGCTTGCTGAAACAAACTGTCTTGGCCCGTCAGACACAAAAACTGCTTGGGAAAACCTGTGCGAGACAGCGGCCAAAGGCGTGTGCCAGAGCCGCCGCAAAGGATGACTGGGGTAACTTGGATCATGGATAAAAGGTACTGAAAACGAATCGGGTGGATGACACTGTCACACCATAGGTCGGTACTTGAAGAGTCCGACATTTTTGGTTTTGGCAAAGGCCCATGTCGGGGTCTTCGACCGCCGACCTACGAATACACGGTATTCCCGTAGGTCGGTACTCGCAGAGTCCGACGTTGTGGGCAGGCCGGTAGACTCCTTGCGCAGCACATTGGCGTGCATGCAGTTGTCGGGGTCTTCGACCACCGACCTACGAATACTCGGTTTTCCCGTAGGTCGGTACTCGCAGAGTCCGACATTTTTGGTTTCAGCACAGGCCCATGTCGGGGTCTTCGACCGCCGACCTACGAATACACGGTATTCCCGTAGGTCGGTACTCGCAGAGTCCGACGTTGTGGGCAGGCCGGTAGCCTCTTTGCGCAGCACATTGGCGTGCATGCAGTTGTCGGGATCTTCGACCACCGACCTACGAATACACGGTATTCCCGTAGGTCGGTACTCGCAGAGTCCGACATTTTTGGTTTCGGCACAGGCCCATGTCGGGGTCTTTGACCGCCGACCTACAACATGTTTGAGCAATGAAAACTTCACAGGGCCGAATCAATAGGTGGTTTGCGTTTGACCAGCAAAAATGCAAGGGGTGAACACCAGCTGTGCCGCACCATGCGTGCATAGAAGGCCACATAGCCCAGCCCTAGCCCCACAAAGGCCAGCACTGACAGCGCCGTTGATTCATAAGTCAGGTTGGCCAGGACAATGGCCGTCAAGGTCAAGAGACCGATCAACACGCCAGTGATGGAGTTTCTGATGTTTGCTGTGTATTGCCCAAACCAGCGGGCCACATAGCGGCGCTTGACCAGGCTGTGAAAGTGCAGGCGGTCGGGGTGACCGGGGTTGGCTTTTTTGACCTTGCGCCTGTAGATGCTGAACAGCACTTCGGTGACCGGGTGTACGCAAACGGCCAAGGCGGCAAAGGCTGACACAGACGGATTGCGCTCCAGCAACAAGACAGCCACCCAAGCCAATGCAAAGCCAATGAAGTAAGAGCCGCCGTCGCCCAAAAAGAGTTTGCCAAATGGCCAGTTGACCCAGAAAAAGCCCCACACACAGGCCGCCAGCAGCAGCGACACGCCAGCCAGCGTGGTGTCCCCCACTTGCCAGGCGATCATGGCGTAGCCCAGAAAGGCCAGGGTGGACATGGTGCTGGCCAACCCGTTGAATCCGTCGATGATGTTGATGGCGTTGGCCACGCCGCCCACGGCAAAGGCGGTGAAGATGACGGACACGATGGTGAAGTGCAGCACCCAGTCCACACCCCAGATGTCGACCCGGTGCAGTGACTGATCGGTCAGCCACCAGGCCAGCATGCCCGATGCCATGGTAGCCAGCAGGCGCAGCGCGACGCCCACGCGATTGCTGATGTCTTCGGCCACACCAAAGATGAAGGCGGGCATGCCCGCAATCAGCAGCGGGGTGAGCATGGCTTGCACGTTGGCGGGCGCATGAGTCCATGCCACGCCAAGGCTCAGCACAATGGGGATGCCGCCCACGCGGGGTGTGGGCGCGGTGTGAAATTTTTGCACGCCGTCGGTGAAGTCCATGCTCCACACACCATGCCAACGCTTGGTCAGCACCAACAACACACACAGGGCAAAGCTGGACACAAAGCCCCATGCCGCCGCGGTGATGGCGGGCGAATGAAATACGCCGTTGACGGCTTGGATGATGTTCATGAAACGTTGAGGCATGCACCACCGAATGGGTCGGGGGTGATGGGGGAGCTTTGTAGGTCGGTGGTCGTAGACCCCGGCATGGGGCTTGCGCCAGAGCTTGGAAGCGTCGGACTCTTCGAGTACCGACCTACGGGGTGTTGGTTTTTTGTAGGTCGGTGGTCGAAGACCCCGACATGGGGCCTGTGCCGGAGCTTGTAAACGTCGGACTCTTCGAGTACCGACCTACGGGGGAATGGTTTTTGTACGTTTGTCGGGGCTGAAGCCGCCGAACTACGAGGTATTGGTTTTTGTAGGTCGGTACCTTCAGGTCCGACATTTTTTTCAGAAGCTATTTATTTGCCAGATTGGTTATTGGCAATGTCGATCACTTCAATCTTGATTTCAAACGATCAACCATCTCCATGCGCTCATGCAATATGGCAAGAATGAGCGCGGGCTGTCCAACTTGCGGTAGGCAAAAAATGAAATGTTGACCGACCCATTTCACCCTAAGACCTGGATAGAGATCGTCTCTTGTGCGAAAGACACCCTTGCTCAGCGCCACTTCTGTCGCAGCGCTTTCGATTTGAGCGACATAGGCTCTGCACTGTGCCTCACCCCATGTTTGGATACTGTAACGAACGATATTTCGTAAATCAGCGGCAGCACTTCGGGTGAGGATGTATGGCAGTGTCATTGTCTGAGGGCTGTTTTCAACTCGGCCTCAGCAATGGCTGAAATGCTGTCTTGAACGCATTCTCCGCGCTGAGCTTGTGCAACACGCTCAGCAAGCAGAGCTTTGATTTCTTGCAAGGCCTCATCTTCTGTGGTTGCAGATGGGAAAAGGCGTTCCAAGGTGTATTGCTTGATACTTTTTCCGGCCAAAGCGGCAAGAGCTTTGAGCGATTGGTGCTGTTGCTCGGTGACGTCAATGGTGAGTCGGCTCATGTTGTTGGCTCCGAAATCGTTTGAAGTGGGTGCCAGTATTTCACAAATGTGGGTTTGTGCATATGTGGTGAGGTACGTCGGACAATTTGGCTGCCCTTTGATTTCAAGTCGGGGCTAAAGCCGCCTACCTACGGGGTGTTGGTTTGCCGCTTAAAGCTGGGTAAACGGGTTTTTGATGTGTATGCCCAGCAGCGTTTGGCCGTTGTGCATGTCTTCGCTCATGAGCGTGTTGGCTCCACAGGCTTTTGCAGCGGCCACTATATGGGCGTCATAAAAAGACAAATGGTGTTGCTCTGCAATCTGCATAGCTTGGGCGTGAGTTTCAACCGTGAGGGGCACAATTTGGCAGTGGGCTTTGACGGCGTTCAGCACGTCATGAATCTCTGGCCAGGATAGCTTGAGTTTGCGCAAACAGACGGAAGTGACTTCATTGAGAACTTGAACGCTGATGCTGGGCATTGAGCTCAACAAGGTCTCTGCAATGTCTGCCTTGCGCGTGTCTGCGGAAAGCAAATAAAGAATGACGTTGCTGTCCAAAAACGTGATGGTCATTGTTCTTCGTTGGCTTGCAGACGGTCAAAGTGAAAGTCGGCAGGAAGTCGGCCTCGCATTTGGCGCAGACGGGCCAGCAATTCGACTCGCCCCGGTTTTTTGCTGACTTCAAAGTTTTTTTCACCAACCAGATGCAGCTCGATTTCTTCACCTTCTTTGAGGTCGAGCGCGGCGACCAGGCTTGCCGGAAAACGCACTGCAAGAGAATTTCCCCATTTAGCGACTTGCATGTTTGAGTCCTCATGGATATACAAAATTTAATTGTATATCCACCCAAGGCTGGTGTTGGTTTGTGGGCTGATCCAAAGGTAGTTGCCGTTCAGGGGCCTGTGCCAGAGCCTGTAAACGTCGGACTCTTCGAGTACCGACCTACGGGGAGTTGGTTTTGTGCGTTTGTCGGGGCTGAAGCCGCCGACCTACGGGGAGTTGGTTTTTGTAGGTCGGGGCTTTCAAGTCCGACATTGTTTATTGCACGTTTTTATCAGTTTATTGCTCGCCAGCCATGGCAAGTACGGCATTGAGCAAACTAGGGGCAATGTGAATTTGACTACCAGCGATCAGGTCAAGACTTGGCTTGACTTGGGTGATCAAGCCTGCATTTTTTGCCTGTATCAGTACACCGAGTGATCCGATGATCTTGATTTGATTGATCTGTGCAACTTTGCGCCCCCTCCTGTCATCAATCAGAAGATAGTCTGCATTGACTGCTTTGTAGAGCAGCATGGCCTGTGTTTCGCCTGCATCAGCATATGCGTCCAAATAAACATAACCCGTCATGTCAACCTTGCGGACTTTGCCTTGCAATTACCCATGCAATCGCTTCGATTGTGGTTTAGGGGAGACTGCGACTTCTTGAAACACTGTTTCTGGAACCAGCACCTCCCCAAAAAGCATGTCAAGCCAAACCAGCCCATCACACGTTGCAAGCGCGATGAGCGCTGAAGCATCTGCAACCAAAATCATGCAGTTCTGAAGTCGGTCAGTTCCTGCGCCAACTCTTCCGGGCTGATGTCCAATGTAGGCACTTGATTGGATTTACAAACGCTCATGAATTCATAAATGTCCATGTCGGCCAATTCGGCTGCTTTTGCCAAAGTCACACGCGCTTGTTGAAACAGCCATAGTGCGTAAGAAATACGGATTTCTTTTTGGACTTGGCTCGCCCCTTGAAGAAAAACAAAGTCATCAGGAAGGTCAATGGCAATTTGCATGATGGACTCCTGCTTGCTGCGTGGATCGAGTCAGTGTACCGCGACTATTTTCGGCCTGATGCTCAATGATGAAGCCAAGGGTTGATGAGTTGCAAGTCATCGATGCCTTCAAAGTCTTTGGTGTTGCGAGTCACCAGGGTCAAATTGGCTTGCAAGGCGATGGCGGCAATTTGTGCGTCGGCGGTGTCTATGGGTCTGCCAGCTAACTGGCGTTGCGCCCTGATCATGGCGTAGCGGCCTGTGGCCTGCCCTCCAAAATCGATGCATCTGCCCAAAAAGTCTTCTTCAAAGATTTGACATGCCGCCAGCGCCATGGCTTCGCGGCGTTTGCCTGCGGGCAAGAGTGCAATGCCTGCCAAAATTTCTGCTTGGGTGATGACACTGGTTTGCATCAAATTGGCGTTTTGTCCTGCGAACCAAGCAAGCACTTGGGGTGCCGGGTTTTCGCGCATGAGTTCCGAAAGGACGTTGGTGTCAATGAGGAATCCTGCGCTCATGCGGGGTCAAAGTTCGGGACCGGACGTGCGGGCAAGCGTTCTGGCACAGGCAGGTTTTCGGCACCCAGGCCTTTGAAGCGCTGGTTGATACGAAGTGCAAACTCCAGGCCGCTGGAGGGGGTGGTTTCAGCAGCGAGTGTGTTTTGCAAGATGTTCCTGACTTCTTGCTCCATGGACAAACCGTGACGTGCAGCACGCAGGCGCAGGCTGGCTTTGAGCTTGTCGTCGAGGTTGCGTATGGTGATGCTGCTCATGGGGTGGGGTGTTTAAATGATTGCAATGATTTCATTGTAATCATCTGTTGGCTTTCGTCGGGGCTGAAGCCGCCGACCTAGGGGGTGTTGGTTTTGTAGTTCGGTGGTCGAAGACCCCGACATGGGGCCTGTGCCAGAGCTTGTAAACTGGCTTTGAGCTTGTCGTCGAGGTTGCGTATGGTGATGCTGCTCATGGGGTGGGGTGTTTAAATGATTGCAATGATTTCATTGTAATCATCTGTTGGCTTTCGTCGGGGCTGAAGCCGCCGACCTAGGGGGTGTTGGTTTTGTAGGTCGGTGGTCGAAGACCCCGACATGGGGCCTGCGCCAGAGCTTGGAAACGTCGGACTCTTCGAGTGCCGACCTACGGGGAAATGGTTTTTGTACGTTTGTCGGGGCTGAAGCCGCCGACCTACGGGGAGTTGGTTTTTTGTAGGTCGGTGGTCGAAGACCCCGACATATGGCCTGTGCCAGAGCTTGTAAACGTCGGACTCTTCGAGTGCCGACCTACAGGGAATGGTTTTTGTACGTTTGTCGGGGCTGAAGCCGCCGACCTACGGGGAGATGGTTTTTTGTAGGTCGGTGGTCGTAGACCCCGACATGGGGCCTGTGCCAGAACTTGGAAACGTCGGACTCTTCGAGTACCGACCTACGAGGTGTTGAGTTTTGTAGGTCGGTGGTCGAAGACCCCGACATGGGGCCAGCGCCAGAGCTTGTAAACGTCGGACTCTTCGAGTACCGACCTACGGGTGAAGTTCAGCGGGTTTTGCCGATGGCTTTGTGCCAAGAGGCTTTGAGGGCGCTGAGTTTTTGGGCAGATTCTTGGTCTTGGTTGGCGTTGCGCAGGGCTTGGCGGATGAACACGAACAGCAGCAATGCAAAGCCGGTGGCCAGGGTGGCGATGATGGCGATCAGGGCTTTTTTGGGTTTGGCTTTGCGTTCGGGGGGCTGGGCTGCGTCGAGCACCTGGACGACGGCACCTTCGCGGGCTTCGTCGACCTTGGCCAGTTCGTACTGTTTGGCGAACAGGTCGAACAGGGTTTCGTGGTACTTGAAGTCGCGGTATTTGGCCACGTAGTCGCCCTGCCCTGCGGCGTCGCCCGTGGTGTCTTTTTCTTGTTTGCCAAGCTGTGCGCGCAAGGTGGCCAGCTCGTTCATGGCTTGCTTGAAGTCGGGGGCGCTTTCGGCCAGGTAGCCACGCATGGCTCCCAACTTGACTTCTTGGGCGGTGACTTGCGCCTGCAATGCGGCCACACCGGCCACGGCCGATGCGGGGTTGGATTTGAGCACGCTGCCGCTGATGCCTGTGGATTTCAAAGCGGCTTCGGCCTGGATGAGTTTGTCTTTGGACTGAAGCAGTTGTTTTTCAAAGAACACGCGGCGTTGCTGGGCTTCGGTGACCGCCAATTTGCCCAGCAGGGTGCGCAGCTCTTGCACATAGGCATTGGCCACATCAGCGGCAAACTGGGGGTCTTTATCGTCAAACTCGGCACTGATCAGGCCGTCTTTGCCTGCGGTGATGCGGGTGTTGGCTTCCAGGCTTTTGCGGGCGTCGGTTTTGAAGTCGGCTTTGTAGCGCTCTTGCAATTTAAAGCGCTCGATCAGGGCGTCTTCGATGGCATTGCTTTTCATGAAGGCAATGTATTGGTCAGACGGGTTTTTAAGACCTGCGGCAGCACCGGCCAGTCCCCCCAAACCGCCCAGGCTGGCGAGCATGCTGGCGGCAGCGCTTTGCTGTTGTTGGGGGGGCAGAAATTGGGTTTTGGCGGTGTAGATGGGGGGGATGACAAAGGTGACGGCCAAGGCCAACACGCCCACAGCCAAGGGGCCGAGCACCAGCAGACGCAGGTTGTCGACGACGGTTTGCAGCAGGTCAAGCAGGCTGATTTCGTCTTCTTCTGTGTCTGCGGGGTTATATGGGGTGTCTGTCATGTGCGGTCAATGTCGGGGCTAAAGCCACCGACCTACGGGGGATGGGGTGTTGGGGTTTTGCGATCAATGTCGGGGCTAAAGCCGCCGACCTACGAAGGTGTTGGTTTTTGTAGGTCGGCACCTTTAGGTCCGACGTTCGTTCAATTCGCGAAGCGACACTTGGCGTTGTAGGTCGGTGGCTTCAGCCCCGACATGCGTTCATTTCGCGAAGCGACACTTGGTTTTTGTAGGTCGGTGGTCGAAGACCCCGACGTGTGGTGCCCAGAGGCTTCAGGTTGGCTGGCGATTGATGTCGGACTCTTCGAGTACCGACCTACGAGGTGTTGGCGTTTTGTAGGTCGGTGGCTTCAGCCCCGACATGCGTTCATTTCGCGAAGCGACACTTGGTGTTGTAGGTCGGTGGCTTCAGCCCCGACGTTCGTTCATTTCGCGAAGCGACACTTGGTTTTTGTAGGTCGGTGGTCGAAGACCCCGACGTGTTGGGTCAAGCATCATCAACGCAATGTCTTCAGGCCTGCGGCCCCCAAACCAAATTGGTAAAACAGCTGCGTCCAGTCTTTGGCGCCCTGAATGAACTGGGTGTAGGCGGTGCGGCGGTCCACCAATTCGGGCACAAAGAGTGAGTCGCCGGGGTACATGGGGGTGCGCAAAAAGGTGCCGTGGCCAAAGCCCAGCCAGCTGCGTTGGGCTTTGTTGGCCAGCACACTGCCGTCGGCGCGGATGAGCAAGACGGCTTCGAGGTCGGCTTCGCGTGTGGGGCCTGCTTTTTCAAGGTAGTCGCCCACGGTGTGGGTGGCTTTGTGGATGAAGCTGGTTTCAGACAACACGGCGCCAAACACGCCCACAAAGCTGGGCTTGTGCGGAATGACGATGCTGTCGCCGTCTTCCAGGGCCAGGGCTGGCATGACGGGGTCGGTGGGCTCCATCTCTAGGCTGATGCGGCCACTGGCTTTGAGGTTGCGAACGCGATCGAGCAGCGCTTTTTGGGCGGCGGCTTGGGCTTGTTGGCTGATTTTTTCGGCGTCGCTGGCGTTTTGGGCCAGGCTGGCCGATTGGCTGGCGATGTTGGCTTCAAGCTGGCGGGTGGCTTTGTCGAGGTTGGCTTGTTGTTGCAGCCGGGTGCTTTCGCGGGTGAGCACCGTGGCATACAGGAATGAATTGCGGCTCAGGCCCCCTGCCCGCTTGACGACGTCGGGCAAGGTTTCGCCGGGGGCGATTTGGTAAACACCGGGCACCATGACTTCACCGGCCAGGCGCACAAACTGGTTGCGCTTTTCAATGGGCACGGGCAAGTCGTTCACGCCAAAGATGGTGACCACGTCGCCAGGCTGCAGTTGCAGGTTGTTGGCGGGGTCTTTGTCTTTGATGGCTTTGCCCAGGTTGAAGGGAATGAGCACGGTTTTGACTTCTTTGGCGTCCAGCCGTTCGATGGCGGCGTAGTCCCAGTTGATTTCGGTCAGCAGGTTTTTGACATCGCCCGCCACACGGTCCACGCTGATGGCTTTGCCGCTTTCAAACTGGACCATGCTGTTTTTGCGGGTGTAGTAGTCGCCTTGAATCAGCGCAGCTGGCTCTGGAATCAAATCGGACACGCGCATGCCAGGCTTGAAGCTGTAGCGCAGGGGCGCGGCCACGTTGCCGCGCAGGGTGACGGCATTGGAGAACTGGGCGGCGATGGGCAGCAAGGTGACCATGTCGCCATTGCGCACGGTGGTTTTCAGGCCAGCAGCGTCCAGGCTGCGTTCTTGCACGCTGCGGGGGGCCTGACTGTTGGCGTTGTCGATGCGTTCGACCAGGGCTTTGTGCGGGGTGGTCAGCACATTGAGCCCGCCGCTGTAGCCCAGCACGGCCTGAAGTGGTTCTTCTGGGGATTTGAGTTCGTAAATGGCCGGGGTGTCCAGTGCGCCCAGCATGGCCACGCGTGGGCCTGCGGGGGGGATGACGATCACGTCTCCGGGCAAAAGCTGTGCGTCGGCTGCGGTTTTTCCGCTGTGGATGAAGGCGTACAGGTCGAGGGTGGTGATGGTTTTGCCATCGCGCACCAGCTGGATTTGGCGCATGCTGCCGGTGGCAGCGGGGCCACCGCTTTCAAACAGGGTGCTGATGAGGGTGGACAGGCCCGAGACGGTGTAGGCCCCGGGTTTGCGCGCCTGACCGACCACATAGACCTGGATGCTGCGCAGGCGCCCGAGGGTGGCGTTGAGTTCGAAGTTGTTGAACACGCGGCCCACTTGGGCTTTTAGTTGTTTTTCGAGCTGGTCGGCGCGGATGCCTGCCACGGTGACGGGGCCGACTTTGGGGATGGTGATTTGGCCGTTGCGGTCGACGGTCAGGCGAATGGCGGTGTCGATGGAGCCCCAGAGTTTGAGGTCGATATCGTCGCCGGGGCCGACCACGTAGTTGGCCGGCACGGGCACGTTGGTCAGCGAATTGAAGTTGTTGCCGTTGAACAGGTTGTAGCCATAAAGCGGCAGGGCTTGGCCCGAGGCGGAGGCCACAAAGCGCTGAAATTGGTTGACGGCCAGGGGGCCCCCATCATTTTTGAGACCCTGGACAGCGACAGGACCGGTGCCCTGCCCCATGTCAGAAAAACCAGCGCCGGGTGTGCGGGCGGCATCCGCAGCGTTGGGGCTTTGCAAGCCGGGCAAACCGTTGCCTCTGGCAGATGCGCCTTCCATGCCCAGCATGCCGCCCGTGGCAGCAGGTATTACTGCCGAGGGTGCAAGGGCAGCAACGGTGACGGCGGGTGTGTAGCTGGCATCTGTAGCCCAGTTGCGCTGTGCCAAGGCCTGCGGGGCTGTTCCTGCAACCCACAAGACCCCCAGACCAAGCTGGATGAGTGATTTCAGGGGGGGTGAAATTTTCATGGCGTCGAGAAACAAAATTTGAGGAGGGTGCGCTGGGCCCCAACATGGAGCGTGCAGGCTACCGCAGTGCCCGGGGCTGTTTTCACAGTTGGGCAGGGTCTGAAACTGTCTGGCGGCTGACGCAAGTGACGTCAACACGCGGTTTTGAGAGGAAGCTGGATTCTAGTGGCTTGGAGTTCCAAAAATAATTACAAAAGACTAAAAAATGGAATTTTCTGTCTCCTAAAACACATTCTTTTGTTACCAAACGAACAGTCTTTTATCGATAAATTTTGTCAAAACATTCACTTTTCAAACGAAACACCAAGAACCACAATTCATTGCATCCTGTGAAAAATCAAGTTTTTCAACAAATTTGCAATTTCAAAAACACAAACGCTCACGGAACACAAAAAACCTTAAAGATGATCTTTTGTTGATTTTTACAATTCATACGTTTAAGATTTGGCAAAACTTAAACATCTGGTGGCGTAAAAATTCATGAAAACCTCATTTAGTGCTCTCTTGAGCGGTTTGGCGGTCAGTGTTGTGATGACGGCATGCGGCGGCGGCAGCCCTGACAGCCCCGTGGCCAGCAATGTGCAAACCACTTCTGTGCCCGCATTGGGGGCGGTGTATGGCGCCTCGGTCTATGTTTACAACACGGCCGGGCAGTTGCTGAGCACGGGCACCACGGACGCCGTCACGGGCAAGGCAAGCTTGTCGGTGTCTTCTGCGGCTTTGGGGCCATTTCTTTACAAGGTGGTGTTGTCAGGCGGCAGTCGCTATTACGACGAGGGTCTGGATGCGGTGGTCACGGTGGCCCCCAACGAGAGCTTGACCATGTTGTCGGTGGCCACAACGACTTCGGCTGAGGTGGGCATCACGGCGCTGAGCAATATGGCGGTGCGGCTGGCAGGCATTGAGCCCGAGATGCTGGGCACCAGCGCAGCGGGTGCCTTGTCTTTGGACAAGCTGGCTGATGCGGTGGCCACGGTGATGGCGGTGTTGGGTTTGCCGGCCGACTTTGACTTGTTTGCAGCGCCCGTGGCGGCCAGCCCCAACAACAAGAATCCGGCTTCGGTGTATGGCAAGTTGTTGGCCCAATTGGCCATCAATGCGGGGCCTGGCAACAACGCCTTCACACAAGCGGCCAGTTTGGCGCAAGCCATCACCCGCCAAGGGGTGGTGGCCAGCGCTCAGACGCTGGTGGACTTGAACCTGGCTTTGCAGGCATCGGCTGGGGCCATGGGCATTGAGATTTCAGATGCGCAGGCTTTGATCAATGACCCCGCACGCTTGGCGCAGCAAGTGGCTTTGATCAGACCCTCCGTTCGGGCCAGTTTGGCCCCGCCCGTGGTGCCGACTGCCCCTGTGGTGCCCCGTGCTGGCGGGAGCGCCAGTTTCACAAGCGGCAGCACCAGCACCTTCAACTGAGCCTCTGTCACAGGTTCTGATTCATTCACATATTCAGGGAGGCTGCGTGAAACGCGCAGTGATACAAGATGCGATCCAGTTATTTACAAGCCACGCTTTATGTGGTCATGGCCTCCCCTGCTGCGGCACTCGATTTGGGGGTGGGCTCTAACGGCGTGGCGGGCTTGACGGTGTTTCCGATGGCAACCATACCGACGGGGTCGTTGGTGTACCAATACCAAAACCGGGTGATGGATTCGGACGGGAGACAGGGTTTAAACCACTCTTTGGCGGTGGGCTTGAACAGTTTTGCAGAACTGGGCATACGAACGGCCGACACCACGACCAAGCGGAGCATGTATGACGGCGGCGGTGGCATCAGGGACTTGTCGGCGTCGGGAAAGCTGCAGTTCAACCCTTTTCTGGGGTTGAAAGATTCGCCATGGAAGCTGGCGGTCGGGGCGACTGACCACGGGGGTGCGGCCACGAATTTTCGGTCCAACTATGCGGTGATCACGCATGACCAGCCGAAGTGGGCGGCATCGCTGGGCTATGCCAGTGCCGAAAAAAACCCGAACAACCCGATTCATGGGGTGTTTGGCAGTGCAGCGCTTCAGGCCACGCCCTGGTTGCGGGTGCGGGCCGAATCGAACGAGGAACGGTCTTGGGCGGGGTTGACGCTGTCCAACGAAAGTTGGCTGGCCAAAATCAATGCGCCGGTGGGTGCCTCTGTGTATTTGAATGTGGATCAGCAGGTGCGCGGTGTGGCCACGGCCGAAGGTCGCAAGCCCTGGCTGGGTGTGGGTGTGAGCCTGCCGCTGGACTGGAGCCTGGGGCGGCAAAGTGCACCCAGCCGTCAGGCGCAAGCGGTGTCCCCGCCAACCATTCAAGCCTTGTCGACGGCCCCGGCTGTGGATTTGGCTGTGGCCTCAGCCGAAACCAGTCCGGCTGAAAAAGTGCTGGCGCAAGCGCCTGTCGCCACAGTTGCGCTGCCCTTGAGTGAGGCAGCGTCTTCTCCTGCACCCGCACCGGGCAGCCGACTCGCAGCCATGGAACGCCTGGCCCAGGCTTTGGCAGAGCATGGGTTTGAAGGCATTGATGTGGGGCAGTCGGGCAACACTTTGGTTGTCAAGGTGTCCGACTTTGTGTACGAGCACAGCCTGCTCGATGGCGCCGGTGTGGCCCTGGGCCTGCTGAGCCAGTTGGCCGGTGAATTTGACAATTACCGTTTGGTGCAAGCTCGCTGGGGCACGCCCAGTGTGGGCTTCAATGGGCAACTGGCTTGCCTGGCGCAGTGGCTCTTGGTGCTGCCCTGCTCTGCCCATGAGGCGGTGCAACCGGTCTTCAGAGATCTGGATGCGGCTTTGGCGGGTGTGGACTGGCGGGTGCGCGACCATGCGCCCTACCGCTACAAGCTGCGGGTGAAGGTGAACCCGATTTACAACTATTACTGGGCGATTGAGTATTCATTGCTGGACTATTCGATGGGCTTGAACATCAACCCCTTCATTCACTTGTGGGATGGGGGGGCGCTGGAGTTTTCGCGCTCGGCGCACATGACCAGCAGCAAAGAGTTTCAGCCCGGCGGCAATTTGCATTACAGCCGCATTCCTGACGCCAATCGCCGGGTGTTGCTGCACCACATGCAAAAGCTCAAACATGGCGTGTCGGTTCGCCTGAGCGCGGGTGAGTTGATGCAGGGCAATTTGCGCGGCGGCCAAACTGAAACCCGCTGGGATGCCAAGAGCGGTGAGTGGGCCATGGGTGTGAATGTGTCGCATTGGCAAGCCCCCAAAAACACCACCAGCATGCCGACCGGCGGCACCAAGCTGGGGTTTGTTCGCTATGCGCCCACAGGCAGCGACTGGAGTTTGGAGGTGTCCGGGGGCGAGTATTGGTTCAAGGACAAAGGGATGACAGCAAGCTCAAGCCATTGGTTCGGGGATACCAAGTTCAGCTATTTTGTGCGCCACTCGGTCCCACCTGAGCGCTTTTGGCCGGGCAAACAGTCCATCACCGTGGCAGGGGTGGAGCTGACCTTGCCGTTGACACCCCGCAAGGCCATGAACGCAGATTCGGGCTGGCAGATCAAGGGAACGCCGCGCTTGGGCCTGAGTTTGCTCAGCCCGATCAACCGGGAAACGGAAAACTGGCTGGCCTATTCAAACGGCGCACCGATTTACCAAAAAGCCTGGGTAGAGCCCGCCATTCCCAACTATGTGAGCCATGTACTGCTCGATTCAGACCGCGCCAACGCGAGCTATTTTTCGGGCAAGCTGGAACGCTTGCGCTACGCGTATCAACGCTGGGTCATGAAAACGACGCAATGAACCATTGGCAAGTCGGCTCTGTTGCCGCCGACGCATACGTCCCGCAGGTCGGCAGCTACTGCTCCGACGTTTGTCCGCTTCGGCAACGGCCCCTGTCGGGGTCTTCGACCGCCGACCTACCAATGCATCCCCGTAGCTCGGCACTCGAAGAGTCCGACGATTGTCCGCTTCGGCACAGGCCCCTGTCGGGGTCTTCGACCACCGACCTACCAATGCATCCCCGTAGGTCGGCACTCGAAGAGTCCGACGTTTGCCCGCTTCGGCACAGGCCCCATGTCGGGGCTGAAGCCACCGACCTACCAATGCATCCCCGTAGGTCGGCACTCGAAGAGTCCGACGTTTGCCCGCTCCGGCACAGGCCCCATGTCGGGGCTGAAGCCGCCGACCTACGAATGCATACCTGTAGATCGGCACTCGAAGAGTCCGACGATTGTCCGCTTCGGCTCAGGCCCCATGTCGGGGCTGAAGCCGCCGACCTACCAATGCATTCCCGTAGGTCGGAACTCGCAGAGTCCGACGTTGCCATGGGCAAACGCGACAAAAGCGCTGCTGACAGCACTGACATGACGTGCCTGCCCTGTCGATGTTTGCTATCAGGGCTGCAAATGCAAAGCAAGCAAGATGACCTGCGTGACGCCGTGTTCGCGCAAAAGCGCTGCCGCCACCGTGGCGGCCCAGCGGGTACGAACGTGGGTGGCTACCAGCAGAACCGGCCCTTCGGGCAATGCGGCATCGGGTGACAGACGGATGGCTGCCTCCAGGTGGGCCACCACGGGGGTGGAGGCGGTGTCGTCGGGCGCGGGACCGCCGCGCCAGCTGAACACGTCGTGCAGGGGCAAGCGGCCTTTTTGGGCGATGTGCGCTGCCAATTGCTGGTTGGCGGCCATGCTCGGTGCAGGCAGCGGTACCACGCACACTGGCCGAGCGGGCCAGGTTTTCGCCCAACGGCCCAGGGTGGACAAGGCCCCGGCCAGCAGCTCGGGCGGCACATCCCCAGATATAGCGCCCTCCCCGTGTGTAGACCCTCGCAAGGCCTGCAGCTCGACCACCCAACCCGGATCGTCGGCAAAGGCCACGGCACGGCCCGCATCAAACCCGCGAATCGCACCTTTACGCCCCACCCCGGCGGGCCAGCGTTTGCGCGGCTCGATGTCCACGTCCATGCCGCGCAAGAAGTTGCGGGCTGCAATCAGCTTCTCTTGCGAAGGCGTTAAGCCCGGAAACGGCACATGCCCGGTGCACACTGAGCAACGCCCACAAGGCGCAGGCGACGGGTCGTCCAGCGCGGTTTGCAAATACGCCATCAGGCAACCCGCACCGTGCGCGTACTGGCGCATGATGCCCGCCTCTTGCTGGCGCACCAGGGCCAGCGCCGTCCATTTGGCCGTGTCGTGCACATAGGGCACGCCGGTGGCTTGCCAGGCCGAGCCGTCTTTGGCCACCACACCTTCGACCGCCAAAATTTTGAGCAAGGCTTCCAGTCGCCCCCGCCGCACGCCGGTGTCGGCTTCGATCTCGATCAGGCTGCGTTCGTCACCGCCCAGGCTTTGCAAAACCTTGGCTGCCGTCGTCGGATCGGGAATCGAGGCGGTGGCGAAGTAATCCCAAATGCGCTCATCGGCATCAGACGGCAGCAACACCCCTTCGGCATGCGCCACCGCCCTGCCCGCCCGGCCCACCTGCTGGTAATAGGCCACCGGGGTGGAGGGTGAGCCCACATGCACACAAAAGCCCAAGTCGGGCTTGTCGTAACCCATGCCCAGCGCCGAGGTGGCCACCACCGCCTTGACCTGGTTGTGGCGCAAACGGTCTTCCACTTTCAGCCGCGTGTCGGCGTCGATCTGCCCGGTATAGGCGTCGACCGCATGGCCACAGCTGCGCAAAAACGCTGTGAGTCGCTCGGCCTCGGCCACCGTCAGCACATACACAATGCCCGAGCCGGGCAGCTGCTCCAGGGCATCGGCGATCCAGGCGTAGCGCTGCAAGGGCGACAAACCCGGCACCACCGACAGGGTGAGCGAGGTGCGGGCCAGCGTGCCGCGAAAAGTCACCGTGGACTCGCCCAACTGCTTGCCAATGTCTAGCGTCACCCGCTCGTTGGCCGTGGCCGTGGTGGCCAACACGCTGGCCGTGGGCGTGGACAAAAGCGCCCGCGCTAGCCGCTGGTAGTCGGGCCGAAAGTCAAAACCCCAGTCGCTGATGCAATGCGCCTCATCGATCACGATCAGGCCCACCCGGGCCAGCAAAGCGCCCAGCCGCGCCGCAAAGCGCGGGTTGCCCAAGCGCTCGGGCGAGACCAGCAGAACGTCAATGACGTCATCGTCCAGCCGCTGGAACACATCGTCCCAGTCGTCGATGTTGGTGGAATTCACGGTGGCCGCCTTCAGGCCCGCCCGTTCGGCCGCACTGACCTGGTCGCGCATCAGCGCCAAGAGCGGCGACACCACCAGCGTGGGCCCTGCGCCTGTGCTGCGGATGGCGTGCGTGGCTGCCCAGTACACCGCCGACTTGCCCCAGCCCGTGGCCTGCACCACCAGCACCCGCGAGGCGGGCTGCAGCACGGCGTGTACCGCGTCCACCTGATCTGCGCGAGGCACCGCGCCCGGCCCGGCCAAGCGGGCCAAGATGGTGTGCATGTGCTGCTCTGCAAATTCGCGCTCAACCCTGTCGGTGGTGGTCATTTAAAAGCTCCCCTGTCGCCTTTTGCGGCGTTTGTATTGGAGGGCTATTTTGGGGCCAAAACCCCCACCACCGCCAGCCCATGACGCCCTGCGCACATGCGATTTCAGACCACGGCGCGGTGACGGGCCAATCGCGGGGCCGTCACTCAGCCGCGTCCACATCTGCATCGTATGCCAGCGCTCAGAAGGGCCCAGCAACTGGTGCACGGCATGGTAATGCGGTTTTTGCTCGGGGTATTCCTGCAAGGACTGCAACAAGGGGTGCATCGACAAGCCCTGCGCCGTGGCGGCCAGTTGGGCCCGCACTTAAGCCCGCCCGGTTTGCAGCTGAGTGATGCGGTCGTTGGGCTCGGTGCGCCAAGCGTCCTTGGCAATCTGCGGTTGGCGGGCCATGGCCTTCCCCTCAAAGCCGCCAGCCTTGGCCCACACAACAACTTGACAGTCCCAACCCTTGACGTACACTATTTTCGTGCCGCACGAATTTAGAAATTTAATCAGGAGTTGCCATGCCCGCCCTCACTTCATCCCCCAGCGTCAAAATCATCGGTGCCAACGGCCAAATTTCCTTGGGCAAGCAGTTTGCGGGCCGTCAGGTTTTGGTCGAAGAAAAAGAGGCCGGCGTTTGGCTGATTCGCACGGCCACCGTCATTCCGGACAACGAACGGTGGCTGCATGAACCGCAAGCCGCAGCCGACCTTTCAAATGCTTTGGCTTGGTCTGCAAATAACCCGGCCTCGGACGCACAAACCGACGCCCTGTTTTCCTCTGTTTTGTCGTCCGCATCCCCCAGCGAGTGATGGCGATGGGCGCAAACGACAACCCCATTCGCCTGGATTTGAACAACCCGGTGTTTCAAGAAAACCTGTTCGGTTTACAAAAACCGGAACGCAACGCAGCCATAGATACTTTGAGAAAAATCCGGCAAATGAGCTGGAACCAGCTCTACCGCGACAACGGGCTGAAATGGGAAAAGATCGCCAGCGTCAAACCACCGCCAGGCATTGACGCCATCTATTCATTGCGAATCACCCAGAGCCGTCGCTGCACAGCACACCGCGACGGGGATTTCATGCGATTGTTGACGGTGTCTCCAGACCACGACAGCACTTACGGGCGCAAGTAAACACAGCTGCACGGCTGACGCAAACAGGGCGCAGTGATGTGGCCACACCTGGAAATACAGCCACCCTGGCACCGAACTGCCCGACAATCACCCCTTTGGCACTTTCAGTCAACAGCGGTTTTCTATGGCGATTCAATGGTTCCCCGGACACATGCACCTCACGCGCAAGGCGATCGGGGAGCGCATCAAAGACATCGACGTCGTCATTGAGATGCTCGACGCCCGCCTTCCCGGCTCGAGCGCCAACCCCATGCTGGCCGAGCTGATCAAGGGCAAGCCCGCGCTCAAAATCCTGAGCAAACAAGACTTGGCCGATCCGACCCGCACAGCCCTCTGGCTGGCCCACTACAACGCCCTGCCTGGCGTGAGCGCGCTGGGTCTGGACACCAGCATGGTCTCACCCTCCAAGGCCTTGATCGACGCTTGCCGTCAACTTGCGCCCAACCGGGGCGGCATGGTCAAGCCCATGCGCGTGCTCATCTGCGGCATCCCCAACGTGGGCAAATCGACACTGATCAACACCCTCAAAGGCAAACGCGCCGCCAAAACCGGTGACGAAGCCGGTGTGACCAAACAAGAGCTGCGCATCGCGCTGGCCGACGATTTTTACCTCTACGACACCCCCGGCGTGCTGTGGCCGCGCATCATCGTCGAGCAAAGCGGCTACAACCTGGCTGCCAGTGGTGCGATTGGCGTGAATGCGTTTGACGAAGAAGTCGTGGCGCTGGAACTGCTGAACTACCTGATCCCGCATTACCCCGAGGCGCTGGCCGAACGCTACAAAATCGTCAACGTGGCCAGCCACACCGACGAAACCCTGCTCGAAGCCATTGGCCGTGTGCGCGGT
This sequence comes from Limnohabitans planktonicus II-D5, assembly GCF_001270065.2. Lineage (GTDB taxonomy): Bacteria > Pseudomonadota > Gammaproteobacteria > Burkholderiales > Burkholderiaceae_C > Limnohabitans_A > Limnohabitans_A planktonicus. The sequence goes on along the minus strand of NZ_LFYT02000003.1, from coordinate 252,096 downwards.
GCCATGCAAAGCGGCGGGCGCATCAACACCACCAAGGCCGCACACATCGTGATCCACGACTTCCGCTCAGCGGCGCTGGGACGCATCACGCTTGAAACCCCCGCCCAATTTGCCCAGTGGCTGGCCGAAGGCAAAAAGGCCGATGCCGAGCGCGCCTTGCGCAAGGAAGCCATCGACAAGACCAAGAAGTCTCCCCGCAAATGAAAGGCCGCTTGCCTTGATTCCCCGCCAGTGTCGTTTGCGCCCTATTGATCCGGCCCTGAGTTCAATGGTCAAGGATGTTGCCACAGCACTGGGGGTCGCGGTGGCAAAACTTCACACCTCAACGAGCCGGATCAATAGGCAAAAAACCGTCAGGGTTCAAACCATGCTGGCGCAAGTGCTTGCCCAAGGCGATAGAGTCCCACCTTTGGGATTTTGAAACGCCTGCATGAACACCCGACTCGCCACGCCCGACAAAGACGCCATCGCCCTGCTCCCGCCGTTTGAACGGCTGGGGCTTGACCGCATCACGCTGGTCAGCAACGCCACGCAAGCTCGCCAAGCTCACAGCCATCTGACGCAAGCGAGTGCCTGGGGTTTTGACACCGAATCCAAACCCACGTTTCGGGTGGGCGAGGCCTCTGACGGCCCGCACATTCTTCAACTGTCCACCGCTGAGCGAGCGTGGGTCTTTCAGCTGCACGAGCCCGAATGCCGCGCCGTGGCAGCCGACTTGCTGGCGCTGGGCGGCACTGCTAAAGCCGGTTTTGGTCTGGGTGATGACCGCAAACGCATCATCCACAAACTGGGAATCGAGCCCCAAGGCATTTTGGAACTCAACACCGTGTTCCATCAACGCGGCTACCGCAAAGACATGGGCGTCAAAGGCGCTGTGGCCGTGTTGTTCAACCAGCGCTTCATCAAGTCCAAAAAAGCCGCCACCAGCAACTGGGCCAATGCCAGGCTGAGTGAAGCGCAACTGGTCTACGCCGCCAATGACGCCTATGCGGCGTTCAGGGTCTGGCAGGCGCTGGGGCTTGAGCCACAGTCTTGAATGCGCTGAGAGATGGCGTCCAGTCCCTCGCGGTCGCCACTGCCCAAATCGATGTCCACCTATTGATCCGGCACGCTGAAGTTGGAAATGCGCGAGCAATGTCGTCTCGCAGGTCAACACTCGCAGAGTCCGACATGATGGGTTGTGGCACAGGCCCACGTCGGGGTCTTCGACCGCCGACCTACAAATGGATCCCGTCGGTACTCGCAGAGTCAGACGTTATGGGTTACGGCACAGGCTCATGTCGGGGTCTTCGACCGCCGACCTACAAATGAACCCCGTAGGTCGGCACTCGCAGAGTCCGACGTTATGGGTTTCGGCACAGGCCCATGTCGGGGTCTTCGACCGCCGACCTACAAACGGACCCCGTAGGTCGGCACTCGCAGAGTCCGACGTCATGGGTTTCGGCACAGGCCCATGTCGGGGTCTTCGACCGCCGACCTACAAATGGCCCCCGTAGCTCGGTACTCGCAGAGTCCGACGTTATGGGTTTCGGCACAGGCCCATGTCGGGGTTTTCGACCGCCGACCTACAAATGGCCACCGTAGCTCGGTACTCGCAGAGTCCGACGTCATGGGCTTCGGCACAGCCTCATGTCGGGGTCTTCGACCGCCGACCTACAACATCGTCGCGCATTGAAAACTTCACTGGGCCGAATCAATAAGGGTGCGCGTCCTCCGCCCCCAGTCTGTAATGCAGCACTTTGAGGGATTTTTCGGGGTCTGTGTCTACAAATGCGGCCGGGTTGGACAGGCGCTCAATAAATTGCAAACTAGGTGCCGCTTCGGCCACCTGGGTGTGCAGGAACTGGGTGCCCAGCTCGGGGGCGTTCAGGCACAGCAGCACATGGCCTTGGGGTTCGAGCAGGTCGGGCAGGCGGCGGATCAGTTTGATGTAGTCCTTGGTGGCGATGAAGCTGCCTTTTTGGTAGCTGGGCGGGTCGATGATGATGATGCCGTAAGGCCCCATTTTGTTGATCTTGCCCCAGGTTTTGAAGATGTCGTGGCCCAGAAATCGGGCCTTGAGGGGCAAGTTGTTGAGGCGGTGGTTTTGCTGGCCAATGGCCAGTGCACCCTGGCTCATGTCGACGTTGACGACCTGGGCCGCGCCGCCTTGAAGGGCGACCACCGAAAACGCGCAGGTATAGGCAAAAAGGTTGAGCACGTTTTCGTGTTGGGCGTGGCTTTTGAGCCATTCGCGGCCATGGGCCATGTCCAGAAACAGGCCGTGGTTTTGGCCGCGCAGCACATGCACGAGGTAACGGGCGCCCTGCTCTGTCACCACATGGGGCTCAGGCACGCTGCCGGCCATGAGGCGTGTTTCGGTCTGCCCGGTGGCGCGGCACTGGAAGACCCAGTTGAGCGGCTCACCCGGCACCAGCGTTTGCCAGCGTTCTTGCAGTGCATGGTGGCATTGCGCCAGTTCTTCGTCGGTGACCGGCTTGAAGCTGGTCAAAACCCACACGGGCGCAAACCAGTCCAGGCTCCATTGTTCGCTGTCGGGATAGACACCACCCCGACCATGAAACACCCGCTGCGCGTCGGGGGTGTTGTGCATGTGGGCGATGGCGGTCAAAAGGGCTTGCATGGGATTGGGGGTTCAATATGTTTTGATGAATCGGTGGCTGATAAGCCAATCCGATGACAGCATTGTCGTAGGTTGGTGGTTGAAGACTCCGACAGATTCTTGCAGCGGCTTCATTGCCGTAGGTCGGTGGTCGAAGACCCCGACAGATTTTTGTTCAGCAGCAACGGCAAAAACAGCGACAGAGGTCAACAGCCCATGTCGGACTCTTCGAGTACCGACCTACGAGGAACCATCGCATTGCCGTAGGTCGGTGGTCGAAGACCCCGACAGATTTTTGTTCAGCAACAGCGGCAAAAGCAGCGACAGAGGTCAACAGCCCATGTCGGACTCTTCGAGTACCGACCTACGTGAAGCCATCGCAGTGTCGTAGGTCGGTGGTCGAAGACCCCGACAGATTTTTGTTCAGCAACAGCGGCAAAAAGCAGCTACACCGGTCAACAGCCTATGTCGGACTCTTCGAGTGCCGACCTACGGGGAAACTGAATTTGTAGGTCGGCGGCTTCAGCCCCGACTTAGGCCTTTGGCGAAGCGGACAAACTTCGGAGCTGAAGCTACCGACCTATGGGTTGTGGACTTGCACTCAATAACCCGCTGCTGAGCCGCTTTTGCGGTTGGCAAACAGGCCGGTGCGGCCTTTGCCTTGGCGTTTGAAGCGTTGCCTGCGGGCGACTTTGGGGTCGACTTTGAGGAGGCGGTACAGCTCTACGCGGTCGCCAGCGTGCACGGGTGCTGTCCAGGCCACTTTGCGGTTCCAGATGCCGGGCTGCATGAATTTCAATTGTGCCGATTCGGCTGATGACAACACATGGCCCTGCCCTGCGATGAACTGCTCAACCACCGCTTGCACGCTGCTGCCTGCTGCCACGCTGACCGTGAGTTCGTGCACCTTCCGGGGCTGCAGGCTCCAGCACAGCGTGACCTCGACCATGGCGGGCGTCTCAGGCATAGACCGTTTCGGCTCGTTTGACGAAAGCGTCGACCAGGCTGGCGGCGATTTTGTCGAAGACCGGTCCCACGAGCGCGGCCAGGGTTTTGCTGGAAAAGCCGTATTGCAGGTCCAGCTCGACCTTACAGGCACGTTGCGTGCCATCGCCCACGGGGATGAATTGCCAAATGCCGCTGAGGTTGGAAAACGGCCCCTTGACCAGACTCATGCCCACCGAGCGCCCGGCTTCGTGCGTGTTGCGGGTGGTGAAGCTTTGCTGGATGCCGCCCAGGCTGATGCCCACTTCGGCGAGCATGCCGTGTTCATCGCTTTCAAGCACGCGGGCTTGATCGCACCATGGCAAAAATTCGGGGTATCGGGCCACGTCGGTGACGAGGCGAAACATTTCATCCGGGCTGTACCAGATGAGGACGGACTTGTGGATATTCTTCATACAATGCTTAGAGTGCTGGGATTGTAGTTTTTTCATTCCGCCCCTTTGGGCTGCAACTCATCTGCACGCTCTTGCGAACGGCCAGTCCGTCCTTATTTGCTCACCATGGCCACCTCCAAAAAATCAACAGCCGCCCCCACTTTTGCCAAGATCGCCGAGAACAAGAAGGCGGCTTTTGACTATTTCTTCGAGGAACGCTACGAGGCGGGTATGGTGCTTGAAGGCTGGGAGGTCAAGGCGATTCGTGAAGGCAAGGTGCAGCTGACGGACGGTTATGTGGTGATCCGTAATGGCGAGTTGTTCATCATCGGCTGCCTGATCAACCCGCTCAAAACGGCATCGACCCACATCAACCCCGAGGCCGCACGCACGCGCAAGCTGCTGCTGAACAAGGAAGAGATCAAGCGCCTGATCGGCAAGATCGAACAAAAGGGCTACACCCTGGTGCCGATCAACCTGCATTGGAAATCAGGCAAGGTGAAATGCGACATCGCGCTGGCCAAGGGCAAGGCCGAGCACGACAAGCGCAACACCATCAAGGACCGAGAAGGCAAACGCGAAGTCGAACGCGTGATGAAAAGCCGCCACCGTTAAAGCTCGATGGGCTGATTGGTAGGTCGGTGGTCGAAAACCCCGACATGGGGCTGTGCCGAAGGCTGCAAACGTCGGACTCTTCGAGTGCCGACCTACGATATGCGACCGTTATTGGCTGATTGGTGGGTCGGTGGTCGAAGACCCCGACATGGGGCTGTGCCGAAGGCTGCAAACGTCGGACTCTTCGAGTGCCGACCTACGAGCTGCGACCGTCATTGGCTGATTGGTAGGTCGGTGGTCGAAGACCCCGACATGGGCCTGAGCCAAAGGCTGTAAACGTCGGACTCTTCGAGTGCCGACCTACGAGCTGCGACCGTCATTGGCTGATTGGTAGGTCGGTGGTCGAAGACCCCGACATGGGTTTGTGCCGAAGGCTGCACACGTCGGACTCTTCGAGTGCCGACCTACGATATGCGACTGTTATTGGCTGATTGGCAGGTCGGTGGTCGAAGACTCCGACATGGGCCTGAGCCAAAGGCTGTAAACGTCGGACTCTTCGAGTGCCGAGCTAAGGAGACAGACCTACGGTTTCAGGTTAATTCGCGCAGCGGGTGGGCGTGTGCGGGCCAGGGGCTGACAAAAAACGCGGCCACTTCGGCGGCATCCACCTCTTCGACACGTGCGGGCTTCCATTGGGGGCTGTGGTCTTTGTCGACCGCCAGGGCGCGGATGCCCTCCACCGTTTCGCTGTCAACCACAGGACGCAGGGAAAAGCAGTGGCGGACCAAATCACGCTCCATGCGCAGGTCATCGGCCAGGCTCATGGTGCGGGCGCGGCGAATTTGTTCCAGCACCACATGCAGCATCAGGGGCGAACGCTGACGCAAGGTTTTGGCGGTGTCTTGAGACCATTCATCACTGGCCGATTCCAGCTGCTGCACGATGTCGTTCACATGCGGCATGGCAAAGGCGGCGTCCATCTCTGCGCGGTGTGGCAAGCCGGTTTTTTGCAAATGGTCAAAGCGTGTGCGCACCCAGCGTTCGACGGCTTCGCCGTTTTCAAAAGGGGTTTCGATCAGCGTTTGCCACAGGTGGGCCAATTTGCCGGAGGCCACCAAACCATCGGCCAGACCCGCATGCACCGCGTCTTCACCTTGCAGCATATGGCCTGTCAGGCCCAGGTATTCGCCCAGGCGGCCTGCGCAGCGGCTGAGGAAATAGCCGCCGCCGACATCGGGGAACAAGCCAATGTGGGTCTCGGGCATGGCCATTTTGCTGCGCTCGGTCACCACGCGCACACTGGCGCCCTGGCTGATGCCCATGCCGCCGCCCATGACGATGCCGTCCATCAAGGCGATGTAGGGCTTGGGGTAGGTGTGAATCAGGTGGTTCAGGCGGTACTCTTCAGTGAAGAAGTCTTCCAGTTGCGGATTGCCCGAGGTGGCCGCCTGGTGAAAGAAGCGGATGTCACCACCGGCACAAAAGGCGCCAAATGGCCCTTCCTTGTTGGTGCCGCGAACGACCACTGCCAGAACTTGCTCATGCTGCTGCCAGTCGAGCAGTGCCTGGGTGATTTGCCGCACCATGCCCAGCGACAAAGCGTTGAGCGCCTTGGGACGGTTCAGCGTGATGCAGCCGATACGGCCTTCGATGGTGGCGATGACATCAGACATTGTTTTTCCAGGCTAAATATTCGTTCATGAGCAAGGCGCTCAGCACCAGGGCACCGCCGAGCAAGACGCTGGGCTGCGGGGCTTCGTGTGCCCCCCACCAGGCGAGCGCAATTCCAAAAACGATTTCAAGCAATGCCAAAAGGGACACTTCGGGCGCTTTGAGCACACGGGCGCAGATCACTGACAAGGCACAGGGAATGGCCAACTGAAACAGGCCAAGCAGGGCCAGCAGACCCACATCATGGGCTGAAGCCTGAAATGGCATGGCCAGCGGCAAGGTGAACAGTGAAGAAAGAACTGCACCCAGCAAGACCGAGGGCACCAGGTCCAGATCGAGACCTTCGGCGTGGCTTTTTTGAACCAAGGTCCATTGCACAGCGCCTGCAATCGGCACGCACAGGGCCAATGCAGTCCCGAGCAGGAAGTTGGGTGCGCCAAGGCTCATTTGACTGCCATACATCCAGCCAATGCCGATGCCCGCAAGCACGATGGCACCCCAGGTGCGCCGGGGCAGCTGGTGCCCCAAAAAGACTCGGGTGATCAAGGCGGTGAGCAAGGGGCCCAGCGCCATGGTGATGAGGACGTTGGCCACCGCCGTGAGCGTGAGGGCCACCATGAAGGCGGTGAACATGACGCTCCAGCACACGCCAGAGAGCCAGAAATAGGGGCTTCGCCAAGGCATGCGCGACCACACGCCCCTGCCCTGCCACAGCGGCAAGATGATCACCAGCGACAGCGCCGTGAAGAAGCTGCGCCAGAAAGTGACCTCAAAGCTGCGGGCCTGCTCCAGATGGCGGGTAACGACACCCGCCATGGACCACATGGCGGTGATCAAGACCATCATCGCCACTGCTTGGCCATGCCGGAGTTTCATGATTCAGGCCCTGCTTTGCATCACTGTGGACAGATCACTTGTTGCGCTTGCGGTCGCTTTCCTTGAGGAAGCGCTTGCGCAGACGCACGCTCTTGGGCGTGATTTCGACCAACTCATCGTCCTCAATGAATTCGACGCCGTATTCCAGAGTCAGGTCAATCGGGGGCGTGATCTTGATCGCGTCTTCTTTGCCGGACACACGGAAGTTGGTCAGCTGCTTGGTGCGGGTGGCGTTGACCACCAGGTCGTTGTCACGGCTGTGGATGCCCACAATCATGCCTTCGTACACCGGGTCATTGGCCTTGACGAACATGCGGCCACGGTCGTCGAGCTTGCCCAATGCATAGGTGAAGATTTCACCGTCGTCCATGGAGATCAGCACGCCGTTTTTGCGACCGCCGATGTCACCTTTGTGTGGCTCGTAGCCGTCAAAGATGTTGGAGATCAGGCCGGAGCCACGGGTCAGGTTCAGGAATTCGTTGGAGAAACCGATCAGGCCACGGGCCGGGATTCGGTATTCGAGACGGACACGACCGCGGCCATCGGGTTCCATGTTGACCAGCTCGCCCTTGCGCTCGCCCAAGGCTTGCATGACGCCGCCCTGGTGAGTTTCTTCGATGTCGGCGGTGACCAGCTCGATAGGCTCATGGCGCTCGCCATCGACATCACGGAACAGCACGCGGGGCTTGGACACGGCCAGCTCGTAGCCTTCACGGCGCATGTTTTCCAGCAAGATGGTCAAGTGCAATTCACCGCGCCCCATGACTTCAAAGATGCCTTCTTCGTCGGTTTCGTTGACGCGCAGGGCCACGTTGTGTTGCAGCTCTTTTTGCAGGCGGTCCCAGATTTGTCGGCTGGTGACGTACTTGCCTTCACGACCAGCCAAAGGCGAGGTGTTCACGCAGAAGTTCATGGTCAGCGTGGGCTCGTCCACCTTGAGCATGGGCAGCGGTGCAGGATTGGTGGGATCGGTCACCGTCACGCCGATGTTCAGGTCTGCAATGCCGTTGATCAAGACGATGTCGCCAGGACCGGCTTGGGTCACTTGCACACGGTCCAGACCCTGGAAGGTCAGCACCTGGTTGACACGGCCTTTGATGGTCGAGCCGTCTGGGCCTTCCATGACGACCACGTCCATATTGGGCTTGATGGTGCCCTGGCTGATGCGGCCCACGCCGATACGGCCGACAAAGGTCGAGAAGTCGAGTGCCGAGATTTGCAATTGCAGGGGAGCTGCTGGATCGCCCGCGTTGGGCTTGACGTGCTTGAGCACGGTGTTGAACAGGGCCGACATGTCAGGGCCCCACTGCTCACCGGGTGCGCCCTCTTCCAAAGAGGTCCAGCCATTGATGCCCGAGGCATACACCACAGGGAAGTCGAGTTGCTCGTCGTTGGCACCAAGTTTGTCGAACAAATCGAAAGCGGCGTTGACCACTTTGTCGGGGTTGGCACCGGGCTTGTCGACCTTGTTCACGACCACGATGGGCTTGAGACCCAAGGCCAAGGCCTTTTTGGTCACAAAGCGAGTCTGGGGCATGGGACCTTCTTGGGCGTCGATCAGCAAGACCACGCCGTCGACCATGGACAAAGCGCGTTCGACTTCGCCGCCGAAGTCCGCGTGTCCGGGGGTGTCCACGATGTTGATGTGGGTGCCTTCCCAGCTCACGGCGCAGTTTTTGGCCAGGATGGTGATGCCGCGCTCACGTTCGATGGCGTTGTTGTCCATGACGGTGTCCACGACTTTTTCGTGGTCAGCGAAGGTACCGGATTGGCGCAGCAGTTGGTCGACCATGGTGGTTTTACCGTGGTCAACGTGCGCGATGATGGCGATGTTGCGAATTTGCTTGCTCATGCTTTCTTCCTTTAAACCTGCGCGGCCAGCAACGGCTCGGGAACAGGTGATCTTTCCAAAATCTGTTGAATTTCGATCGGGCTCAACAATCGACCCGGAATCAATTCGCCGCCATGCACATGCGCTGTTCCCAGCAAGGCACGAGGATGTTCTCCATACACCACGACTTGATCACAATCAACCCAAGGGCCGCGTCTGCGCACCCCACTCAAAAATCTTCCAGCGCTCTCGCTGTTAAGGCTCACCTCGGTATAGCCCGGCAGCAGCACATCGACCGGCAGCAATGCATCCAGGCGAGCGTCTTGCGCCATGGCCTCCAGCTCGGGCAGCGTCACACACTGTGACGCTTCAAACGGCCCGGTGACCACTCGGCGCAGCGCGCTCAAATGACCACCACAACCCAGGGCCTCGGCGATGTCTTCGCCCAGCGTGCGGATGTAGGTGCCTTTGCTGCAATGCACACGCAATTGCAAAAAAGGCGCATCGCCCTGCAGCCCCATGTCCAGCAACTCCAGGTCATGGATCACCACGTTGCGCGGCTCGCGCTCCACGGTTTCGCCCTCCCGGGCGTATTCGTACAGGGCTTTGCCGTCCTTTTTCAAGGCGCTGTACATCGGCGGCACCTGGCTGATCGGCCCCACGAACCGGTCTAAAACTTCAACAACCATACCCGGTGTACATGACACTTCGCGGACAGAAGTCACATCGCCTTCTGCATCTGCCGTGGTGGTTTTCACCCCCAAGCGGACGGTGGTTTCATACACCTTGTCAGCATCCAAATGCTGCTGACTGAATTTGGTCGCCGCACCAAAGCACAAAGGCAACACGCCTGTGGCCAAGGGGTCGAGCGTGCCTGTATGACCCGCTTTTTCCGCACGCAGCAACCACTTGACCTTTTGCAAAGCCTGGTTGCTGGAGAGTCCCAGTGGTTTGTCGAGCAACATCACCCCATGCACAGGGCGCCGTTGCACCCGGGTGCGTGGCGCTGTGGTCATTCGTCGTCGTCTTTTGCGCGTGAAGCCACAGCCTTGGAGATCAGTGCATTCATGTCAGACGCACGCTCGGTGGTGCGGTCAAACATGAAGTGCAGCGTGGGCACGGTGTGGATGTGCAGTCGCTTGAACAATCCGTTGCGCAAGAAACCGGCTGCCGCGTTCAGGCCTTCAGTGGCTTCGTCGGGGTTGCCCGTCAAGACGCTGAAGAACACTTTGGCGTGTGCGTAGTCTGGCGTCACCTCGACAGCGTTGATCGTGACCATGCCCACACGCGGGTCTTTCAACTCGCGAGCGATCAATTCGGCCAGATCGCGCTGGATCTGGTCGGCCACGCGGAAACCGCGGTTTGGAACGGATGAAACCTTCTTGCGGGCCATTTACAGCGTTCTCGCGATTTCCTTGACGTCGAAGAATTCGAGCTGATCGCCTTCTTTGATGTCGTTGTAGTTCTTGAGCTTGATACCGCACTCGAAGCCTTCTTTGACTTCGCGCACGTCGTCCTTGAGGCGCTTGAGCGAGTCGAGTTCACCGGTGTAGATGACCACGTTGTCACGCAGCAGACGGAATTTGGCATTGCGGGTGACTTGACCCGAAGTGACCATACAACCTGCAACGGTGCCGATCTTGGACGCGACGAACACGGTGCGGATTTCGGCCATACCCATGATTTCTTCGCGTTGCTCGGGGGCCAACATGCCGGACATGGCCGCTTTGAGTTCATCTACAGCGTCATAAATGATGTTGTAGTAATGGATGTCCACGCCATTGCCTTCGGCCAACTTGCGGGCACCTGCATCGGCGCGCACGTTGAAGCCGATGACGATGGCCTTGGAGGCAATGGCCAGGTTCACGTCCGATTCGCTGATGCCACCCACGCCGGAGTAGACCATCTGCACTTTGACTTCGTCGGTCGAGAGCTTGAGCAAGGAAGCGCCCAGGGCTTCTTGCGAGCCTTGCACGTCGGCCTTGACGATGATGGGCAGCATCTTGATCTCGCCCGCCGCCATGTCGGTAAACATGTTTTCGAGCTTGGCAGCTTGTTGCTTGGCCAGCTTGGTGTTGCGGAACTTGCCTGCACGGTAGGTGGCAATTTCGCGGGCACGGCGTTCGTCGCCCATGACCATGAATTCGTCGCCAGCTTGCGGAACTTCGGTCAGGCCCTGAATTTCGACCGGGATCGAAGGGCCGGCCGTTTTGATGGTCTGACCGTTTTCGTCCAGCATGGCGCGCACGCGACCAAAGGTTTGACCGGCCAGCACCACGTCGCCAGTGTTCAAGGTGCCCGACTGCACCAGGATGGTGGCCACGGGACCGCGACCTTTGTCCAGACGCGCTTCGATGACCAAGCCCTTGGCCGCGGCTTGCACCGGGGCTTTGAGTTCAAGCACTTCAGCTTGCAAAAGCACTTGCTCGAGCAGGTCATCAATGCCCATGCCGGTTTTGGCAGACACGGACACGAAAGGCGAATCACCGCCGAATTCTTCGGGCACGACTTCTTCGGTAATCAACTCAGCGCGCACGCGTTCGATGTTCGAATCGGGCTTGTCCATCTTGTTGATGGCCACCACGATGGGCACACCGGCCGCTTTGGCGTGTTTGATGGCTTCCTTGGTCTGGGGCATGACGCCGTCGTCACCCGCCACCACCAGGATGACGATGTCGGTGGCTTGCGCACCACGTGCACGCATGGCCGTGAAGGCCTCGTGACCGGGGGTGTCCAGGAAAGAAATCATGCCGCGTGGCGTTTCGACGTGGTAGGCACCAATGTGCTGCGTGATGCCACCTGCTTCACCCGAGGCCACTTTGGCACGGCGGATGTAATCGAGCAGCGAGGTTTTGCCGTGGTCAACGTGACCCATGACCGTGACCACAGGGGCACGTGGCAGCAATTCAGCGTGTTGGTCCGACACTTCGTCGTCGGTGAAGGCTTCCGGATCATCCAGTGCCGCCACCACCGCTTTGTGGCCCATTTCTTCCACCACGATCATGGCGGTGTCTTGGTCCAGCGGTTGGTTCATGGTGGCCATCTGGCCCAGCTTCATCAGATGCTTGATGACCTCGGAGGCTTTGATGGCCATCTTGTGCGCCAGCTCGGCCACCGTGATGGTTTCTGGCACATGGACTTCGAGCACGCGCACTTCAGCCGGTGCTGACTGGCCATGCGAGTCATCGCGATCACGCTCGTTGCCACGGCGGCCACGGGGACCACCGCGCCAGTTGTTTCGGCCCACACCACCGCTCGTGTCACCACGGGTGGGGATGGCTTTCTTCTTGGCCGGATCACCAGCCCAGCTGGACGACAGCTTGGCAGATTTGACTTCCTTGTTGGCACCTGGCGATGCGGGCTCGGCAGCTTTGGCTGCAGCAGCGGCAGCTGCACGGGCGCCAGGCGCGGGTGTGCCAGCAGGCTTGTGCAAGGTGCCCTTGACCGGAGCTTTGGCTTCGGTTTTGGGCTCTTCTTTTTTCGCAACCAAGACCTTCTTGGGGGCGTTCATCATGTTGCGAATGGCTTCGGCTTCGGCCAGTGCTTTGCGGCGGCGCTCATCGAGATCGCGTGCGCGGGCCGCCTCTTCATCGGCGCGGGCTTTGGATTCGGCGGCGGCTTTTTGGGCGGCCGCGTCACGCGCTTGCTGGTCGGCTTTGGCTTTTTCAGCGGCTTGTTCGGCTGCTTTGGTCGCTTTGATGGCGGCTGCTTCAGCGGCAGACACCACGGGCACAGCTGGCTTGGCTTGCTGCTGCGAAGCGGCATTGATGCTGGCCGCTTCGGCGCGGGCCAATTGTTCACGCTCTTCGCGGGTCAATGCAGGTTTGGCTGCTTGCGCATCGGCAGCAGCTTGTGCTGCGGCCTTGACTTCGGCTTGGGCTTGCTGCTCTTGTGCCAATGCTTGTGCGCGTTGGACAGCTTCTTGCTCTTCGCGAATTCGGCGTTTTTCAGACAGCTCTTCTTCCTGACGGCGGATCAGCTCAGCTTGACGACGGGCTTCTTCTTCGCGGCGAGCCAGATCGGCATGGTCGATGACGGGCTCTTGAGCCTCTTGCACCTGCGACTCGGGTTCGTCTTCGCGTTTGATCAGGGTGCGTTTTTTGCGCACTTCCACCTGAATCGTGCGGGCCTTGCCAGAAGCGTCGGCTTGCTTGATCTCGCTGGTGGATTTTTTCACCAAGGTGATTTTTTTGCGATCACCGGCTTGCGTGCCATGACTGGCTTGCAAGTAGCTGAGCAGTTTTTGCTTGTCAGCGTCGTTGAGTGCGTCGCTGTCAGAGCTTTTGGCAACGCCTGCTGAACGCAATTGTTCCAACAAGACATCGGCAGATTTTTTGAGTTCATTGGCGAACTCGGCAACAGTGGTACTGGACATAATTTTGTTCAAGCCTCCATCAGACTTCAGGCCTGGCCTGCGAACCAATGTTCGCGGGCTTTCATGATCAGGGCGGTGGCCTCTTCGGAAGTTTGACCCGAGATATCGGTCAGTTCGTCAGTGGCAAGGTCAGCCAGGTCGTCACGGGTGTGGATACCCGCTTCGACCAGCTTGGAAATCAGCTCAGGCGTGAGGCCCGGCAGGTCACGCAAATCTTGCGACACTTCTTCGACGCTTTCTTCGCGAGCGATTTCCATGGTCAGCAAGGCGTCTTTGGCACGTGCGCGCAATTCGTTGATCGTGTCTTCGTCGAAGCTTTCGATCTCTTGCATTTCCTGGAGGGGCACATAGGCCACTTCTTCCAGGCTGGTGAAACCTTCGTCGATCAGGATGTCGGCGATTTCCTGGTCCACGTCGAGCTTTTCCATGAACAGCTGACGGATACCGGTGGTTTCTTCGGCCTGCTTTTGGGCAGACTCGGCCGCGTCCATGATGTTGATTTTCCAGCCGGTGAGGTCAGAAGCCAGGCGCACGTTCTGACCACCGCGACCGATCGCAATGGCCAGGTTTTCCTCGTCCACCACCACGTCCATGGCGTGCTTTTCTTCGTCCACCACGATGGACTGCACGTTGGCAGGGGCCAAGGCACCAATCACGAACTGAGCGGGGTCTTCGCTCCACAACACGATGTCCACGCGCTCACCAGCGAGTTCGTTGGTCACGGCGTTCACGCGGGTGCCGCGCACGCCAACGCAGGTGCCAATCGGGTCCACGCGCTTGTCATGCGAGAGCACAGCAATTTTGGCGCGGGAGCCGGGGTCACGGGCACAGGTCTTGATTTCGAGCAAGCCTTGCTCAATTTCGGGCACTTCCTGGCGGAACAGCTCGATCATGAATTCGGGGGCCGAACGCGACAAGATGATGGGGGCGCCGCGCAGGGTCAGGTCCACTTCCATGATCATGGCGCGCACACGGTCCCCGCTGCGCAGGTTTTCCTTGGGGATCATTTCGCTGCGACGCAGGCGGCCTTCGACGCGGCCGGCTTCACAGATGAGATCGCCCTTGTCCATGCGCTTGACGGTGCCCACAAAAATTTTCTCGCCACGCGACATGAAGTCGTTGAGCAGCATTTCGCGCTCGGCGTCGCGGATTTTTTGCAGGATGACCTGCTTGGCGGCCATGGCACCAATGCGGCCAATGGGCAGGGACTCGATGGGCTCTTCGATGTATTCGTCGACTTCGATGTCGGGAATTTGCTCTTTGGCTTCAAACAACAGAATTTCCTGGTCAGGCTGCTGCAGACCGGCTTCATCGGGCACGACGTGCCAGCGGCGGAAACTGTCGTAATTGCCGCTGTCTCGGTCCACGGACACACGGATGTCCACCTCTCCGGCGTACAGCTTTTTGGTGGCTTGCGCCAAGGCGGCTTCCACAGCTCCAAACACCACGTCGCGCTCAACGTTCTTTTCACGTGAGATGGCTTCGACCAACATCAACATTTCGCGATTCATGACTCGACTCTCCTGTTCCACTGGGTCTGGAATTCAGACCCGATAAAAATGCTTAACCAATCAAGCCTGAATTCAGGCTTGACCCTTGGGCTTGCGCCCTTTGAAATCGACCACGGGTGCCAGTCGGGCAGCCTGCAATTCATCCAGCGTGAAGCCCAGCGCATGCAGTGGCGCAGGGACTCGTTTCTTGCTGATTTTTTGTCCGGGCTTGACGGCAGGCTCATCGCTCCAGACGATCTGCCAGCCAGCACCTGTGGCATCGCGCTCGAGCGTGCCACGAAATTTTTTGCGGTTGGCACTGACCATGCCTGCCGCGTTTTCGCCCATGGGGGCTTTGAGGGTGATGTCGATCAATTCACCGACAAAACGCTCGAAATCTTTTTCATGCCGCAAGGGGCGGTCAATGCCGGGCGAGGAGACTTCCAGCCGGTTGTAGGTCACACCGTCCACCTCGAGGGCAAACTGCAGTTGCCGGTTGACCTTTTCGCAGTCTTCCACGTTGATGAACAGGTCAGATCCGGGCTGCCAGGGCCAGTCGATGGTGATGCGCAACAAGCCCCCCGCAGAGCGCTCTATTTCAACCAGGTCATAGCCCAGGCCGGTTACGGTTTCTTCAACGATTTGCTGCAATGCCACAGAACTTCGAAATGCCAAACTTAAAAAGGAAAGACCCAAAAAAAACGGGCGGTGAAAACCCGCCCGTTTGGTCGTGAAGCTCGTATTCTAACTGAAAAACGTGCTAAGTGTGTGATTTTTAAGGAAAACAAGACACACAAAAATGGCCGTTATCCCCATTAATCCGGGAAGGCGTCGATCAACTGGCGGGTGTAAGCATGTTGCGGTTGGCCAAGCACTTGCATGGCGGGTCCGGACTCGACCACTTTGCCGCCTTGCAAAACCAGCACTTGATGCGCCATGGCTCGCAGCACGTCCACATCGTGGGTAATCATTAAATATGCAATACCCCTGCGCACTTGCAAGGACTTGAGCAATGTCAGGATTTGCTTTTGCACCGTGACGTCGAGCGCGCTGGTGGGCTCGTCGAGCACCAAGAGCGCAGGCTCGACCACCAAGGCCCTGGCCAATGCGATGCGTTGGCGTTGCCCACCTGAAAAAGCGTGCGGGTAACGGTTGAGCAATTGCGGAAAATCGTCACTCGACAAGCCCACTTCCGCCAAGGTGGCCAGGACGCGTTGCTCGATTTGCGCCGCTGTCAGTTGAGGCTGGTGAAGCTTCAAGCCTTCCGAGACGATTTCGCCCACGGTCATGCGCGGCGAGAGGCTGCCATAAGGGTCTTGAAACACCACCTGCACACGTTGACGCAAAGCTTTGTCTTGGCGTGGTTGGCCTTGCCAGCGGTCCCCGGCAAAAGTGACCTCACCTTCAAATGGCATCAACCCCAGCACCGCCTGAGCCAAGCTGGATTTGCCCGAACCGGATTCGCCCATGACGCCCAAGGTGGTGCCCGCCGAGATGCTGAAATCAGCGCCCTGCAGTGCGGTGAAGTGGTTTTTCTGAAACCAGCCGCGCCAGCCGGGCACTGTCATGGGATAGCGCACGCGCAGACCTCTGGCTTGCACCACCGATGCGGGCTTGGCCTGAGCGTCGGCTTCGTGCAAATCATCGCGACGAGGGCGACTGTCCAAGAGTTTTTGGGTGTAGGCATGCTGCGGGCTGGAAAACACGGCCCGCAACTCGCCTTGCTCGACCAGGTGGCCTTTTTCCATGACGGCCACGCGGTGTGCGAAATGCCGCACCAAGGCCAGGTCATGGGTGATGAGCAAGACGGCCATGCCCGTTTTTTCTTGTAGCGCAGACAAAAGCGCCAGCATTTGCAGACGCAAGCTGGCGTCCAGCGCGGTGGTGGGTTCGTCGGCCAGCAAGAGTTTGGGCTCGCAGGCCAAGGCCATGGCCATCATGGCCCGCTGGCGTTGACCGCCCGACAGTTGGTGCGGATAGGCCTGAAAGCGGCGCTCGGGTTCATCGATGCCGGTTTCGCCCAGCAAAGCCACGGCCCGCAAGTCCGCATCGCGCCTGATGTGTCCTTTTTTGAGTTGCAGGACTTCGGAGATTTGCTGGCCCACGGTCATCAGCGGGTTGAGGGCCGTCATCGGTTCTTGAAAGATCATGGCGATGTCATCGCCCCGGATGCGCTGCATTTCGGCCAGCGGCTGCTGCAGCAAATCCTGCCCTTGCCACAGCACCTGGCCGCTCAGCCGGGCCGATTCCATCAAGCGCAGCACAGACAGGGCCGTGACCGATTTGCCGGAGCCCGATTCACCCACCAAGGCCAGGCGCTCACCAGGCTGGATGCTCAGGTCGATGCCATGCACCACTTCGGTGTCGCCAAAGGCGACGCGCAGTTGCTTGAGCTGCAGCAAGGGCGTGGTGTTGTTCATGCATCCACCTTTCGGGGGTCAAGCGCGTCGCGCAAGGCATCGCCCATGAAGGTCAAGAGCAGCAAGGTCACCACCAGCACGCCAAAGGTGGACAGGGAAATCCACCAGGCGTCGATGTTGTTTTTGCCCTGCGCGAGCAATTCGCCCAGCGACGGCGTGCCGGGGGGCACGCCCAGGCCCAGAAAGTCCAGCGAGGTCAGCGCCAAAATGGCACCGCTCATGCGGAACGGCAAAAAGGTCACCACCGGCGTCATGCTGTTGGGCAGCACATGCCGCCAGATGATGGGCCAGTGCCCCAGGCCCAGCGCCCGGGCGGATTTGACGTAGTCGAGCTGGCGGTTGCGCAAAAATTCGGCACGCACATAGTCCGACAAGCCCATCCAGCCGAACAAGCTGAGCAAAACCAGCAACAGGCCGACGCTGGGCTCGAACACCGCCGAAAAAATGATGAGCAAATACAGCTCGGGCATGGCGCTCCAGATTTCGATGAAGCGCTGGAACACCAAATCGGTCTTGCCCACGAAAAAGCCTTGCACGGCCCCCGTCAGCACGCCCAGCACGACGCCAAACAGCGTCAAGGCCAAGGCAAACAGCACCGAGACCCGAAAGCCATAGAGCAAGCGCGCCAGCACGTCGCGCCCCCGGTCGTCGGTGCCCAGCAGGTTGCGTGCCGAAGGCGGTGCGGGATTGGGCAAGGGGGCAAAGTAATCGAGCGTGCCGTGGTGATAAGGGTTGGGCGCTCTCAAGGCCCAGTGGCCATCCCGCGCCAATTGCTGCTGGATGAAGGGGTCCAGGTAATCCGTGGGGGTTTCAAAATCGCCCCCGAACACGGTCTCGGGCAGTTGCTGCACAAACGGAAAGTACCAGTGCCCCTCGTAGCGGACCACCCAGGGTTTGTCGTTGGACAACAGTTCAGCGCCCAGGCTGAGCACAAACAGCGAGGCAAAGATGATCAGGCTGCCAAAGCCCAGGCGGTTGCGCTTGAAACGCAGCCAGGCCCTGCGCGAAGGGGACAACTGCGGCGAAGAAAGCGTTGAAGTGGATGCGGTCATTGGTCAAACTTGACGCGGGGATCGACCCACAAGTAGCACAGGTCACTGATGAGTTTGGTGACCAGGCCGATCAGGGTGAACAGATACAGGGTGCCCAGAACAACCGGGTAGTCCCTGCGGATCACCGATTCATAGCTGAGCAAGCCCAGGCCGTCGAGCGAGAACAAGGTTTCTATCAGCAGCGATCCTGTGAAAAAGGCCCCGATGAAGGCAGCCGGGAAACCGGTCACCAAGGGAATCAGGGCGTTGCGCATGACGTGGCGGTAGAGCACGCGGCGCTCACTGAGGCCTTTGGCTCGGGCGGTCAGCACGTATTGCTTGCGGATTTCTTCGAGAAAGGCATTTTTGGTCAGCATGGTGATGACCGCAAACGCGCCCAGCACACTGGCCAGCACAGGCAAGGCGATGTGCCAAAGATAGTCCACCACCTTGCTGCCCCAGCTGAGCTGCTCCCAATTGGAAGAGGTCAAGCCGCGCAAGGGAAACCACTGCAACTGCCCGCCAAACACCACCAGCAAAGCCACGCCCAGCACAAAGCCCGGAATGGCATAACCCACCAACACCAGCAAACTGGTGAGGGTGTCAAAGCGCGAGCCGGCGCGAACCGCCTTGGCAATGCCCAAAGGCACGGATATCAAGTAACTGAGAAAAAACGTCCACAAGCCCAAACTGATGGACACGGGCAGTTTTTCCTGAATCAGGCTCCAGACGTCCTTGGGGTAGAAGAAGCTCTTGCCCAGATCGAATTGGGCAAACTGTTTGAGCATCATCCAGAACCGCTCGACCGGTGGTTTGTCAAAGCCGTAGAGGGTTTTGATTTCGGCAATGCGGGCGGCGTCCACGCCTTGTCGACCGCGGTAACCGCTGCCCGCTGCCGCAGCGCCCTCCCCGCCTGTGTCGCGCCCCTGCAGCTGCGCCACCATTTGCTCCACCGGGCCACCGGGCACAAACTGGATCACCACGAAGGTCATCAAGAGCACCCCGAACAAGGTCGGGATCATCAGCAGCAAACGTTTGAAGATGTAGGCCAACATGGGTCAAGGGGCTTTCTGGGTGGCTGAAGATGGCGCTTTGGGCCGTGCCGCAGCCGGAGACCACCACACTGAAGTCACCAGTTTTTCAGGTTGGTAAAAACGCGGCAGCTCGGCCGGGCGCTCAAATGCTGCCGCACGCCAAGACACCCGGTGCACCGCACCGTACCAATGTGGCACCACGTAATGCCCATGGCGCAGCACCCGGTCAAGTGCACGCAGCCGAGTGACCAGTTCGGGTCGGGTGGTGGCGCTGACAGCTTGGTCGAGCAGCGCGTCCACGGCCGGGTCTTTGAGGCCCAAAATATTACCCGAACCTTCCACGTCGGCCGACTTGGCGCCAAAGCGCTCGAGCAATTCCGTGCCCGGTGCCTCGCTGCCCACGCTGCGGTTGCTCACGATGTCAAAGTCAAACACGTCCATGCGCTTTTGCAGCAGTGCAAAGTCGATCACTTTGTAACGCACCTGAATGCCCAGTTTTTCCAGGTTCTTGGCAAAGGGCGTGACCACGCGCCCCATGGAGCCTGAACTGTCGAGAAACTCGATGCTGAAGGCCTGGCCCTTGGCATTGCGCAAAGCGCCATCGCGGTAGGTCCATCCCGCGTCTTTCAGCAAATCCCGCGCTTGGCGCAAATGGTCACGCAGCGTGTGGCCCGATGCGGGGTCGAGCGCGGTTTGGGGCGGTTGGGGCACGGCTTGCTCAAACACGGCGGCAGGCAGTTGGGCACGCAAGGGCTGCAACAGTGCCAACTCATCCGGGCCGGGCAAGCCCTTGGCCTCGAAATCGCTGGCCACAAAAAAACCACGTACCCGGCTGTAGGCGTTGTAGAACAATTGCCGATTCAGCCATTCAAAATCCATGGCCAAGGCAATCGCTTGGCGCACCCGCACATCTTTGAACTGTTCGCGCCTCAGATTGAACTGAAAGCCCTGAAAGTCACCGGCATTGCCATGGGGCAGTTCGGCCTTGATCAATGCCCCGCGCTCAAACGCCCTGCCCGTGAAAGCCCGGGCCCATTCACGCGCTACAAAGGACTGCATGTAATCGAACTCGCCCGCTTTAAAGGCTTCGAGCTGGGCGGTGCTGTCCTTGTAAATTTTGTAGGTGATGCGGTCAAAGTTGAACTGGCCTTTGCGCACATTCAGGTCCTGGGCCCAATAAGCCGGGTCACGCACATAGGTGATGTCTTTGCCAAACTGCACCGGGCCGATGCGGTAGGGGCCGGAAGCGATGGGGATGTCCATGACCATTTGATCAAATGCCTTGTGCGTGTTGCCCTGCAAACCCCACTTGCGACTGAACACCGGCATGGAGCCCACGATCAAGGGCAATTCGCTGTTGGGCCGCACAAAATCAAAGCGTATGCTGCGCTCGGCCAACACCGTGGCGCTTTTGACTTCACCGAAATAAGTGCGGTACTGGGGCGCTGCCTGCTTGCTGGTCAGGCGTTCAAAGGTGTGGCGAACATCGACGGCCAACACCGGGTCACCATTGTGGAAACGCGCTTGTGGGTGAATTTGAAAAACCACCGACATGCGGTCGGTGGCCACCTGAATGTCGGAGGCCAGCAAGCCATAGGCCGTGTTCGGCTCGTCCATATTGCCCACCAGCAAGGTGTCGAACAACATGTTCAGCATGGACGGCGGCGCACTGCCTTTGAGCGTGAAGGGGTTGTACTTGTCGAAATGGGTCTGCCGCGTGGGCGGCACCAAAACGATCTCTCCGCCTTTGGGCGCATCAGGGCTGACATAAGCAAAATGGGCAAAACCTGCGGGGTAGCGGATGTCGCCAAACTGCGCATAGGCATGTGCAGCCCAGGCGGTGCCCGACATCCACAGCCCGAGGGCCAGCAAGCAGTTTTTCAAAAATCGGGCCATGGGTCTTCGCATGCGACAATTCTGCCCACATTTTCTTGGAGTTGAAGACATGAGTACAAAAACAGGATTTCTGGCGGGTAAAAAATTGCTGATCACCGGCGTTTTGTCCAACCGATCCATTGCCTATGGCATCGCCAAAGCCTGTCACGCACAAGGCGCAGAGCTGGCCTTCAGTTATGTGGGTGAACGTTTCAAGGACCGCATCACCGAATTTGCGGCTGACTTCGATTCCAAATTGATTTTTGACTGCGATGTAGGCAGCGACGAACAAATTGAAAAACTGTTCGCTGACTTGTCGGCCACCTGGCCCAAGCTGGACGGCTTTGTACATGCCATTGGTTATGCACCCCGCGAGGCGATTGCTGGCGACTTTCTGGACGGCTTGTCCCGCGAAGGCTTCAAGATCGCGCACGACATCAGCGCCTACAGCTTCCCCGCCATGGCCAAGGCTGCCCTGCCCTATTTGAACGACAAATCGGCTGTACTGACCCTGACTTATCTGGGTGCCATCCGCACCGTGCCCAACTACAACACCATGGGCTTGGCCAAGGCCAGTCTGGAAGCCTCGGTGCGTTACCTGGCCGAATCGCTGGGCAGCCAAAACCGTGGCCTACGCGCCAACGGCATCTCGGCCGGCCCCATCAAAACGCTGGCCGCCAGCGGCATCAAGGGTTTTGGCAAGATTTTGTCGGTGGTGGCCGAAGCCTCGCCCATTCGCCGCAATGTGACCATTGAGGACGTGGGCAATGTGGCCGCGTTCTTGATGAGCGATCTCGCTGCGGGCGTGACCGCCGAAATCACCTATGTGGACGGTGGTTTCAGCCAGGTGGTCGGTGGCATTGCGGAGCCTGCGGCTGCAGCTTGAAGTTACGCTGTGCAGAATAAAAAAAAAGCGGCCAAGGCCGCTTTTTTTATTCTGTCACCTGCCACACAGCGTTCAAGCCTTCACGCAATCGGCGTAGTAACGTTTCTTGCCGTCTTCATCCTTGATCTCCACCAAGCCGTGGATGTCAGTTTCAAAGCCGGGGCACTTCTCGTTGAATTCGCGCGCGAACTTGAGGTAGTCCACGATTTTCTTGTTGAAGACTTCACCCGGAATCAACAAAGGAATGCCCGGTGGGTAAGGCGTCACCAGGCCCACGGTGACGCGGCCTTCCAAGTGGTCGATCTCCACACGTTCGGTTTTACGTTGGGCAATGTGGGCGTACGCGTCTGAAGGTCGCATGGCCGGGGCCAGGTCCGACAAATACATGTCGGTGGTCAAGATGGCGATGTCGTACTTGGCATACATCTCGTGCACATGCTGGCACAGATCGCGCAGGCCCATGCGCTCGTAGCGTGGGTGCTTCTGACAGAACTCCGGCATGATTTTCCACATGGGCTGGTTCTTGGCGTATTCATCCTTGAACTGCTGCAAAGCGGTGAGCAGCGTGTTCCAGCGGCCCTTGGTGATGCCGATGGTGAACATGATGAAGAAGCTGTAGAGGCCGGTCTTTTCGACCACCACGCCATGCTCGGTGAGGAACTTGCTGACGATGGATGCGGGGATGCCGGTCTTGTCGAACTTGCCGTCCAGGTTCAGGCCCGGCGTCACGATGGTCGACTTGATGGGGTCGAGCATGTTGAAGCCATCGGCCAGCTGCTGGCCAAAGCCATGCCACTTGCTGGCCTTTTTGCGAGGGTCGTTGCGCAAGATCCAATCGTCGGCACGGCCAATGCCTTCTTCGGCAAACTTCTCGGGGCCCCACACCTTGAACCACCAGTCCTTGCCGTAATCCTCATCCACCTTGCGCATGGCGCGGCGGAAATCCAGGGCCTCGGCAATGCTTTCTTCCACCAGCGCAGTGCCACCGGGTGGCTCCATCATGGCAGCCGCCACATCGCAACTGGCGATGATGCTGTACTGCGGCGAGGTCGAGGTGTGCATCAAATAGGCCTCGTTGAACAGCGGCCTGTCGAGTTTGACGCTTTGCGCGTCTTGCACCAGCACGTGGCTGGCCTGGCTGATACCGGCCAGCAGCTTGTGGATGGATTGGGTGGCGTACACCATGGACTCTTTGGGGCGTGCGCGCTTTTTGCCCATGGCATGGTACGGGCCATAAAACGGATGAAAGGCGGCGTGCGGCAGCCAGGCTTCGTCAAAGTGCAGGTTTTCCACGTAACCATCGAGCATGCTCTTGATGGTTTCGGTGTTGTAGAGCACACCATCGTAGGTGGACTGTGTGAGTGTCATCACACGCGGCTTGACCTTCTTGGGGTCGATACCCTTGAGCAAGGGATTGGCCTTGATCTTGGTCATGATGGCGGCAGGCTCGAACTCGCTTTTGGGGATGGGGCCAATGATGCCGAAATGGTTGCGCGTGGGCTTCATGAACACGGGCACGGCACCCGTCATGATGATCGCGTGCAAGATGGACTTGTGGCAGTTGCGGTCCACCACCACCACGTCACCCGGAGCCACGGTGTGGTGCCAAACGATCTTGTTGGAGGTGCTGGTGCCGTTGGTCACAAAAAAGCAATGGTCGGCGTTGAAGATGCGAGCGGCATTGCGCTCGCTCTCGCCAATGGCGCCGTTGTGGTCGAGCAATTGGCCCAACTCTTCCACCGCATTGCACACGTCGGCGCGCAACATGTTTTCGCCATAAAACTGGTGGTACATCTGGCCCACGGGGCTTTTGAGGAAAGCCACGCCACCGGAGTGCCCTGGGCAATGCCACGAATAGGAGCCATCTTCGGCATAGTCGAGCAGCGCCTTGAAAAATGGTGGCTGCACGCCTTCCAGGTAGCTCTTGGCTTCACGAATGATGTGGCGCGCCACAAACTCAGGCGTGTCTTCAAACATGTGGATGAAGCCGTGCAACTCGCGCAGGATGTCGTTGGGCAAATGGCGCGAGGTTTTGGTCTCGCCATAGATGTAAATGGGCACGTCGGCATTCTTGCGGCGCACTTCATCAATGAAGGCCCGCAAGTTGATCACGGCCGGGTCCAAATCGGGTCCGGGTGAAAACTCTTCGTCGTCGATGGACAGGATGAACGCACTGGCGCGGCTTTGCTGCTGCGCAAACTGCGACAAGTCGCCGTAACTGGTCACGCCCAAGACCTCCAGCCCCTCGCTGACGATGGCGTCTGCCAAAGCGCGAATGCCCAGACCCGATGTGTTCTCGGAGCGGTAATCTTCGTCAATGATGACGATGGGGAAACGGAATTTCATGGGCAGAAGTGGGTAAAGGCCAAAAGAAAGACAAACAGGCGCGAAGTTTAAGGACAAAACTGCCCCGTAGTGCAGCTGTCATTGAGAATTCATGAAAAAACCACCGTGCAGCCATTGACTGACAAAGTTCATCGCTTGTGAATGCGAAGAGGGAAAAATGCGTGTTTACACTGCTACAATACAAGGCTTCGGAGCGGTGGATGAGTGGTTTAAGTCGCACGCCTGGAAAGCGTGTGTGGGTTAATAGCCCACCGCGGGTTCGAATCCCGCCTGCTCCGCCAAAAACCAAAAAAAGCCTGCACATGTGCAGGCTTTTTTTCGTCTGTATTGGCCTTGCATCCAAACCCCAGCCGGGCTGGGGTTTGAACAACGCCCCCCAATTTCGGGGGCGTTTGGATCAGCGAACCACAGCCAACTGAGTGCGCTCACCACCTTTGTAGGTGTACAAGGTCAAAGCGCCATTTTTGATGTCGCCTTTTTCGTCAAACGCGATGTCGCCCGTCACGCCTTTGTAGCTGATGGCTTTGAGGACTGGCAGGTACTTGGCAGGATCGGAAGAACCGGCAGTCACCATGGCGGTGGCCATGACTTTCACAGCGTCATACACGTAGGGTGCGTACACCTGCACGTCGGCATTGAATTTGGCTTTGAAGTCGGTACGGAATTTATCCATGCCAGCTTTTTGCTCGCCTTCCACACCACCTGCCTCAGCGCAGAAGACAGTCTCGTCTTTCATGGCGTCGCCAGCCAGTTTGGCCAGCTCGGCTGTGCAGATGCCGTCACCACCCATGAACTTGGCCTGAATGCCCAAGGATTTCATTTGGCGCAACATGGGGCCAGCCACAGCGTCCATGCCGCCGAAGAACACGACATCAGGCTTCTTGGCTTTCAGGGTGGTCAGGATGGCGTTGAAGTCAGAGGCTTTGTCGGTGGTGAACTCGTGGCCGACGATGGCACCGCCAGCAGCTGTGGCGGCTTTTTTGAATTCTTCAGCAACGCCTTGGCCGTAAGCGGTGCGGTCATCGATGACGGCGATGTTTTTGCCCTTGAGGGTTTCCACAGCGTATTTACCGAGGGTGCCGCCCAGGTGCACATCGTCAGCCACCACACGGAACGCGCCCGCATAACCTTGACGGGTGTACTTGGGGTTGGTGGCCGATGGCGAAATTTGGGGAATGCCTGCAGTGTTGTAGATCTGCGAAGCAGGAATGGTGGTGCCCGAGTTCAGGTGACCGATCACGCCATTGACTTTGGCGTCGACCAGCTTCTGGGCCGCAGCGGTGCCCTGCTTGGGGTCAGCTGCGTCGTCTTCCGCCAGCAATTCGAACTTGACAGCCTTGTCGCCGAATTTCAGGCCGGCGGCGTTGAGTTCTTCGATGGCCATGCGGGCACCGTTTTCATTGTCTTTACCCAGGTGGGCAATGGCACCGCTGACCGGTCCGACGTGACCGATTTTGACCACTACGCCGTCAGACGCAGCCTCTTTTTTGCCGCAAGCGGCCAAAACGACTGCAGCAACGGCCACAGCGACAAAAGTCAAAGAACGATTACCTGAAATTTTCATAGAAACTCCGAAGAAAAAATTGCTTCAATCAAGCAGCCTCTGAAGATACTGCAAAAACGAACACTGTGCCTCAGGGAAAACCAAAAGTCTGTGCGTTTTTTTACATTCACTGGGTGCGCGGATTTTCATATTTTTCAGAACGTTTTTCCCACAAGCCTTGAATGCTTTTGCGCACCAACTCGGTGGTCAAGCGGTCCAACTCAGGCCGCAATCCGTCCAGCAATTCATGGGACATGGCAAACAAGGCGGCTCGTTCGGCTTCGCGCACATCCAGCGCCACACGAACGGCTTCTGGAATGCTGGATGTCTCGAGCGCCAGTGTCAGAGTGGGAATGCCTGCCGCGTCCGGCATGCCGCCTGGCGCATCAGTTGAGGTCAATGGCAGGGTCATGGTGCAGAAACCTTGGACAAGTCATGTTGCAACAAATCATAGCCCTGCGCGGTGTAGTGCTTCCAGCGTTGGCGCGCGCACATTCGGCTGTGGTCGTCCATCGCGACAATTTCAATCAAGCGTTCAAAGCGCTCAAAACCCTCGGGGACTTCATCGCCCAAATTGAGCAGCACATCCAATACGCCCAAATCGGTGGTGTTGTGGCTGAGCAAGATGGCCGAGGCGTCCTGAATGTCAGCGGGATGGGCGGTGGTGCTGTGCGGCAAAAAATCAGTGGCTGAAAATGTCCACAACGCGGCATCGAGTTGACGCAAAGTCGCTGGTGCCCCGACAACGCCCACGCGCAGACTGCGCCCATGGGCTTTTCGCAAAAGCCGACAGGCGTATTGCAATCGCTCAGGGGCGTTGAAATGAAATTCGATGCGGGTCATGCACGTCACCGTCAAGTGCGCTCGGTGTTGGCTTTGCCCTTGGTTTTGGCAGCCACTTTCACGCGTGCTGGGGTCGCGGTGCTGGAAGCGGTCTGTGCCAACAGGTAGTTCAGCAGCAGGCCCACCGGCCGACCCGTGGCCCCTTTGGCCGCACCACTGCGCCACGCAGTGCCTGCGATGTCCAGATGTGCCCAAGGAAATTGCGTGGCGAAACGCTGCAGGAATTTGGCAGCCGTGATGGAGCCGCCAGCCCTGCCCCCCACGTTGGCCACATCGGCAAAACGGGTTTTCAGCCCCTCGGCATAGTCCTCGTCCAATGGCATGCGCCAACACACATCGCCCGAGTCTTCGCCTGCTTTTTGCAAGGCCAAAGCCAAGTCATCATCGCTGGAAAAAAGCCCCGAGCGGACAGCGCCCAAGGCAATCACACAGGCACCGGTCAAGGTGGCGATGTCGATCACCGCCTTGGGCTTGAAACGCTCGGCATATGTCAGTGCATCGCACAGGACCAAACGGCCTTCTGCATCGGTGTTGAGGATTTCAATGGTCTGCCCACTCATGCTGGTGACCACATCACCAGGCTTGACGGCCTGACCGCTGGGCATGTTCTCGGTGGCAGGAATCAACCCCACCACGTTGATGGCGGGCCGCAATTGGGCCAAGGCCTTGAACACACCCAAAACACTGGCAGCGCCACTCATGTCGTATTTCATCTCATCCATTTCAGCCGCTGGCTTGATGGAAATACCGCCCGTGTCAAAGGTGATGCCCTTGCCCACCAGCACAACTGGCGCTTGGCTTGTCGCTGCACCGCTGTAGCGCATGACGATGAATTTGAGCGGCTCGGCCGCACCTTGCGCCACAGCCAAAAAGGAACCCATGCCCAGTTTGGTGACTTCACGAATGCCCAAGCCCTCGCATTTGAAGCCTGGCCCCTTGGCAATGGCTTGGGCCGCCTGCGCCAGCAGGGTGGGCGTGGCGTGGTTGGCAGGCCGGTTGGCCCACTCTTTGGCCACTTCAATGCCCTGCACCAAGGCCTGTGCACGCACCACGGCACCACGGTGAGCGGCCTCCATTGTCTCCAAGGTGAAGACGACGTTTTTCAGGGTTCTGGGTTTGGGCTTGCTCAGCGTGCTGGCGTAGCTGTAGGAGGCATCGGCCAAGGCGCTGGCAGCCGATTCCAGTGCTTGCGCGCTCAAATCCACCAGCGCATGCACGCCCAGATTGGTGAGCTTGAGGGCCTTCAAGGCTCCCCAAGCTGCCGTCATGGCGGTGCGCATGTGCCGGGAGGTGCCGTCTTGCGTGCACACCACCACCACCTGACGCGCCTTCACACCTGCCAAGGCATACAAAGACAGGAGCGCGCCCGCCTTGAGTTCCAAATCACCACGCGCGATGGCCGAACGCACCACGGCGACAATCGGGTTGGACACGTCCACCGATTCAGGCAGCTGAGCGGGCCACAAGACAACCAGTGCATCGTGATCGTCGCGGATGATGCGTGAAAGTGCGCGTTTTTGGATTTCGAAGTTCATAATTGAGGGTTTCCTTCTCGCCGATGTTATTCCATTCTCCCCTTCGCAAAGCCTTGGCTCACGATTTCCAAGCTGTGCAGCCCCAGCTGCTGGCAGGCCATCTGAATTGCGACAACCTAAAAGCTTCTGCCCTTGAACTTTGCCACCACGCCCACTGAGGCCCGCACATGAAAACCGTACGGCGTTTGCTGCATGGCGAGATATTGCGGGCTGTGGCTTTTGTCGCGGCCAGTTTTCTGGCCTTGTTTGGCTTTTTTGACATGGTGGCTGAGCTGCAAGAGCTCAACCGCTACGAAGCCCAAGGCTATCGACTGCACCATGCCTTGCTGTTCATTGCCCTGAAAATTCCGGTTCACCTGTACGAGCTTTTGCCCATTTCGGTGTTGATCGGCACCATTTTGGTCATGGCCCGCTTGGCGCAAAGTTCGGAATTCACCATCTTGCGAACGGGCGGCCTGGACCCTATGCGTGCCTTGAGTTCCTTGATGAGCTTGGGCCTTATTTTTGTCGCCCTCACCTTTTTGATTGGCGACTATGCTGCGCCTTGGGCAGATCGGCAGGCCATCCAGCTCAAAGGGCAATTTCAGGGGCGACTGACCATCGGTCAAACCGGTGCTTGGCTCAAAGAAACTCAAGGGCAGCGACACTTTGCGGTCAATGTGCGCTTGTTCGATGGCCTTGAACACATGGAAAACATCCGCATTCACGAGTTCAACACACAAGGCAAATTGCTGAGCATCAGCACTGCGTCCAAAGCGCTGATCCAGCCTAAGGCCTGGTTGCTCTCGGATGTGGAGCGCCAAACGATTGCGCCCACCGCAGATGCCAAGCAGCTCAACTTCACAGTCGAACATGCCAAAGAACAGGTATGGCCCACCCAAATCAGCGCTGACATGGTGGCAGCCGCCTTGCTCAGCCCCGAGCGCATGCGTACCTGGGAACTGTTCAGGTACATGCGCCACCTGTCCCAGAACAAACAAAATGCCCAAGCCTATGAAATCGAGTTTTGGCGCAAGGTGTTTTACCCGCTCAGCTGCCTGGTGATGCTGGTCCTGGCCATGCCCTTTGCCTATTTGCACTTTCGCTCGGGGCAAATTGCGGGGCACGTCTTTCTGGGCGTGCTAGCCGGCATCAGCTTTACGCTGCTGAGCAACTTGTTTGGCTTTGTGGGTAACCTGCACAACTGGCAGCCCTGGCTGACCTCGGCGGCTCCGGCCTTGATTTACAGCGCTGTTTCTTTGGGCGCATTTTGGTGGATGGTTTTAAGACGATGAACAACAACCCGGCCCAAACGGGCGTGATTCTTTTTGCCCACGGTTCACGCGACCCCCTGTGGCGTTTGCCCATCGACGCCGTGGCCGACAACATGAAAGCCCGCTGGCCTGAGTTGGCAGTGGCATGCGCCTTTTTAGAGCTGACCGCGCCTGACCTGAACACGACCGTCGAGCAACTGATGTCGCAGGGTTTGTCGCACATCCGCATCGTGCCCATGTTTCTGGGGGTGGGACGTCATGCCCGTGAAGACCTGCCTGCATTGGTGCA
This sequence comes from Limnohabitans planktonicus II-D5, assembly GCF_001270065.2. Classification (GTDB taxonomy): domain Bacteria; phylum Pseudomonadota; class Gammaproteobacteria; order Burkholderiales; family Burkholderiaceae_C; genus Limnohabitans_A; species Limnohabitans_A planktonicus. The sequence continues at coordinate 222,262 of NZ_LFYT02000003.1, read as the reverse complement.
AGACTTGCAACAAGCCTATCCGCAGATGCACTTCGAGCTGATGCCCGCCATTGGCGAACACCCAGCCATGACAGCCCTCATGGCCGACATCGCAGCAGGTCAAACCAGAAACGCTGAGAAAAAGCAGTCATAGACAGCTAAAGCATAATGATGCAATTCAATATAGCCTTGAGCGTATGAACCTGCACCAATTTCGTTTTGTCCAAGAAGCCGCACGCCGCAACCTCAACCTGACGGAAACGGCCAAGGCTCTGCACACCTCGCAGCCGGGTGTCTCCAAGGCCATCATTGAACTCGAAGAAGAGCTGGGTATCGAAATTTTTGCCCGCCACGGCAAACGGCTCAAACGCATCACCGAGCCCGGCCAGCATGTGCTGCACAGCATCGAAGCGATCCTGCGCGAAGTGAGCAACCTGCGCAAAATTGGTGACCAATACAGTGCACAGGACAGCGGCACCCTGTCGATTGCCACCACCCACACCCAGGCACGCTACGTGCTGCCCATGCCGGTGGCCAAGCTGCGCGAAAAATACCCCAAGGTCAACATCAGCCTGCACCAAGGTGCCCCCGATCAGGTGGCCAAAATGCTGCTCGACGACACGGCCGAGATCGGCATCGCCACCGAGTCCCTGTCGGCTTACGAAGACCTGGTCACCCTGCCCTGCTATGAATGGCAACACGTTCTGGTGCTGCCCATGGACCACCCGCTGGCCCGAAAAGAGCACTTGTCGTTAGAAGACATTGCCAGCGAGCCCATCATCACCTACCACCCCTCGTTCACCGGGCGCAGCCGCATTGACCACGCTTTTACGGCCAAAAAACTGCACCCGCGTATTGCACTGGAAGCCATCGACTCAGACGTGATCAAGACCTATGTGCGGCTGGGGCTGGGCATTGGCATCGTGGCCGAGATGGCCGTCAAGGACGACCCCGTGCAAGACCTGGCCGTGCGGCCTCTGGCCGACTTGCTGGGCCTGAACGTGGCCCGCGTGGCCTTCAAGCGAGGCGCTTACCTGCGCCACTTTGTCTACCATTTCGCCGAACTGCTCAGCGACCGGCTCACCGCTCCCCTGATCGCCAAAGCCATGACCGGGCACGTCAACGATTACGAGTTGTGAGTGCTCTGCCCCTGAGCACGTTTTTTTTCAACCCTTTACTTTTCTGGCCGCACCATGAATGCACGCACGCCCCAGCTGGTCTCCAAAGCCCCGAACATGGGCACCACCATTTTCACGGTCATGTCGGCCCTGGCCACCGAGAAAAACGCGGTCAACCTGGGCCAGGGCTTTCCAGACTTTCCGTGCGAGTCCAAGTTGCTCGATCTGGTGGATGGTGCCATGCGCGAAGGGCTCAACCAATACCCACCCATGCCCGGTGTGGCCCCGCTGCGCGAAGCTGTGTCGAAAAAAATTGAAACCCTTTATGGCCGCCACTACGACCCGGCCAGCGAAATCACCGTGACCGCAGGGGCCACCCAGGCCATCCTGACCGCCATCCTGGCCATCGTGCACCCTGGCGACGAAGTCATCGTGCTGGAGCCTTGCTACGACAGCTATGTGCCCAACATCGAACTGGCCGGCGGCGTGGTGGTGCGTGTGCCGCTCACACCGGGAACCTTTCGCCCCGACTTTGACAAAATCCGAGCAGCCATCAGCCCCCAAACCCGCGCCATCCTCATCAACTCGCCCCACAACCCCAGCGGCATGATCTGGTCACGCCAGGACATGCTCACACTGCAAGAGATTCTGGCGCCCACCGACATCGTGCTGATCAGCGACGAGGTCTATGAACACATGGTCTACGCGCCCAACCAGCACTGGAGCGCGGCGCACTTTGACGGCCTGGCCGCTCGCGCCTTCATCGTCTCCAGCTTTGGCAAGACCTACCATGTGACGGGCTGGAAAATCGGCACCGTGGCGGCACCGGCAGCCTTCACTGCCGAATTTCGCAAGGTGCACCAGTTCAACGTGTTCACCGTCAACACCCCCATGCAGCACGCCTTGGCGCGCTTCATGGCCGACACGGCACCCTATCTGGAGCTGCCTGCGTTTTACCAACGCAAGCGTGACCTGTTCCGCCAAGGTCTGGCGCAAACCAAATTCAAACTGCTGCCCGGTGAAGGCACCTACTTCCAGTGTGTGGACATCTCGGGTCTGGATGTGCCCGAGAAAAACCTGAGTGAAGCCCAGTTTTGCCAATGGCTCACAAGCGACATCGGGGTGGCCGCCATTCCGCTGTCGGCCTTTTACGGCAACGGTTTTGACCAGAAAGTCATCCGGTTTTGCTTTGCCAAGAAAGATGAAACACTGCAACTGGCGCTGCAGCGACTGGCCAGGCTGTGAGCGGGTTCAGTCGTCCTCGACCGCGTTGATGCCCGGAAACAGCACCTCGGTGTAGCCAAAGCGCGTGAAGTCCCGCACGCGCATCGGGTACAGCTTGCCCTGCAGGTGGTCGCATTCGTGCTGCACCACCCGGGCATGAAAACCATCGACCGTGCGGTCAATCATGTCGCCGGACTCGTCCAGACCGGCATAGCGGATGCGCGCATAGCGGGGCACCACCCCCCGCAGTCCCGGCACCGACAGGCAACCCTCCCAATCCTCTACTTCAGTATCATCCAGCGGGATGATGACAGGGTTGATCAAGACCGTGCGCGGGATGGCGGGTGCATTGGGATAACGGGGATTGACGCGATCAGTGCCAAAAATCACGACCTGCAAATCGACCCCGATTTGCGGCGCAGCCAGACCGGCACCGTTGACGGCCGCCATGGTGTCCTGCATGTCCTGCACGAGTTGGCCCAAGCCCCGCATTTGCTGCGGTGACACGGCCTGAGCCACACGCAAAAGACGCGGATCGCCCATTTTCAGAATTTCACGGATCGCCATCTCTGCTTCCCCTTCCAAAAATCTACTGAGCGAACGGGCTCAACATTCAGTTCATCATGGCTTGTTGCCCGACAACAGCACCGCCAAGCCCGCATCATCGAGCACCGGCACACCGAGGGCCTGCGCCTTGTCGAGCTTGCTGCCCGCTTCCGTGCCCGCCACCACGTAGCTCGTTTTCTTGCTCACCGAGCCGGCCACCTTGGCACCCAGGGCTTCGAGTTTGTCTTTGGCCTCGTCGCGGCCCATGCTTTGCAAAGTGCCGGTCAACACGACCGTGACGCCTGCCAGCGGCATTTCGGTCGGGGCCAAGGCATCACCCTCAGCCCAGATGATGCCAGCATCGCGCAAGGCCTGCACCACTTCGCGGTTGTGGGGCTGGTCAAAAAAGGTGCGGATGCTGTGGGCGACGATGGGACCGACATCGGACACTTGCAAGAGCGCGTCTTCGCTGGCCGCCATGATCGCATTCAGTTGGCCAAAGTGCCGGGCCAGCTCCTTGGCCGTGGCCTCGCCCACATGGCGTATGCCCAGGCCAAACAAAAAGCGGGGCAGTGTGGCGTGCTTGGATTTCTCCAGCGCATCGAGCAGGTTTCGGGCTGATTTTTCGGCCATGCGGTCCATGCCCGCCAGGTCCTGCAGCTGCAGGCTGTAAAGGTCGGCCAAGGTGTTGACGCGGCCCGAATCAACCAGCTGGTCCACCAGTTTGTCGCCCAGGCCCTCGATGTCCATGGCGCGGCGGTGCGCAAAGTGCCACACGGCTTGTTTGCGCTGCGCGCTGCAAAACAGCCCGCCCGTGCAACGGTGGTCAGCTTCGCCCTCTTCCCGTTCGGCCAGGCTACCGCACACCGGGCAGTGGCTCATCATGGTGAACAACACGGCACCTGCCGGGCGCTTGTCCAGCACCACCGAAACCACCTCGGGGATCACGTCGCCTGCCCGGCGCACGATCACGGTGTCGCCCACGCGCACGTCTTTGCGGCGGGCCTCCAATTCGTTGTGCAGCGTGGCATTGGTCACCGTCACGCCACCCACAAATACGGGGGCCAGTTTGGCCACCGGGGTGAGCTTGCCGGTGCGACCCACCTGCACGTCGATGGCCAGCACCTGGGTCATTTCTTCTTGTGCCGGGTATTTGTGGGCCACTGCCCAACGGGGCTCGCGGCTGACAAAGCCCAGTTGCTGCTGCCCATCGAGGCGGTTGACTTTGTAGACCACGCCATCAATGTCGTAGGGCAATGCATCACGTTCAGCCGCCATGCGCCGGTGAAAACCGACCAGGCCCGCTGCGCCCTGCACGCAAGAGGTTTGCTCGGCCACAGGAAAACCCCAGCGTTTGAGTTGCTGCAAGGCCTGGTAGTGCGTGGTCCAGACGGGGCCGCCTTCAGACGGTGCGCTGACGTCGCCCCAGCCGTAGGCAAAAAAGCTCAAGGGCCTCTCGGCGGCGATGCCCGAGTCGAGCTGTCGCACCGCTCCGGCAGCCGCGTTGCGCGGGTTCACAAAAGTTTTTTCACCCTTCATGCCTTGAGCAATACGCTGGCGCTGGCGCTCATTGAGAGCCTCAAAATCATCCCGGCGCATGTACACCTCGCCGCGCACTTCGAGCACGGCGGGCGCATCGGCGGGCAGGCGCAGCGGAATTTGGCCAATGGTGCGGATGTTGGTGGTGACGTCTTCACCGGTTTCACCATCCCCCCGGGTGGCCGCTTGCACCAGCACACCGCCTTCGTAGCGCAGGCTCATGGCCAAGCCGTCAAACTTCAGCTCCGCCACGTATTCCACCGGCGTTGCATCCGTCAGGCCCCATTCCTTGCGGATGCGGGTGTCAAACGCCTCGGCTCCACTGGCTTCGGTGTCGGTTTCGGTGCGGATGCTGAGCATGGGCACGCGGTGCGTGACCTGGGCAAATTCGGCCAGAATTTTGCCGCCCACGCGCTGCGTGGGGGAGTCTGGCGTCAACAGCTCGGGGTGCTCAGCTTCCAGCGCCTGCAATTGCCGAAACAGGCGGTCGTACTCGGCATCGGGCACCTCGGGGGCGTCAAGCGTGTAGTAGCAATGGGCGTGGTGGTGCAAGGCCTTGCGCAAGCTGGCCGCACGTTCAGCAGGCGACGTGGCAGCACTGGCCACCCCATGGGCAGCGGCAGGCGATGCGTCACCAAACAAATCTGACTGCGGCATGTGCTCAAGTCCCATCACGAAAACAAACGTCGGGTTTGTGGCAAACCTGCTGACAACTCGCGCTGATCCAGGGCGCTGTACAGCCGCTCCAGGTCATGGGCAATGTCGTCGAGTGCTTCATCGACCAGCACCTGCCCACGGCCATCGGTGACCACCCCGTCCATGGACTGGGCCAGCAAACGGGCCGCTTGGCGCAGGCGGTCAAAGGGCTGGTCTTCGCGCGCCGTTTGAGGCACATCCAGGCTCAGGGAAAACTCACGCACCGCCGACAAGGCCGGGTCTTCGGCCAAGGCCGCTTGCATGTCAAAAGCCAAGGACAGCACTGGCGGCAAGCCGGGCACTGCCCCAGGCAGCACCATGCGGCCGGGAATGGAGCCTGCAATGAAGCCCAGGCGAGCCGCATGCTGCTGGATGTAACCCGGGCTCCAGGCGGCATCACGTGCGCACAGGGTGACGCTCAGTTGGGCGTCGTGGGCGTTGGCAAACTGGTCAAGTTCACGCGCACGGGCCACCTCTTCGAGCATGTCGCTGAAGGTGGCTGTGCCCCCCACGGCATCGGCAAATGCCTGGGTTTTGACCACAAATTCAGAAAACTCGATGTCATTGAGCGCCCCCATGCGGTTGGCCAACTGCACACCTGCCTGGAAGGCCGAATAACGCTGACCGGGCACGATGGCTTCCCATTCGCCGCTGAGCTGGCTGCAGCCTTCGACCGTGAAGAGTTTGGTGCCCACACGGCGCGTGCTGGGCAGCGCCGCGAGTGCGGCGTCACCCGACACGGGCTGATCGACCTCGATGGTGGAGATCACATCGATCAAGGCATCCAGCAGGGGCTTGCGCTCGGGCTGGGGCAAATTGGCAAAGTCTTCATCCAGCACAGGCTCTGTGGCTCCAGACAGATCGAGCAGGGGCTCCAGGGTGTGGGTGGGTTCGGAAAGGGGCTCAGGCAACCTGGGCGAACTCTTGCGCGAGGTCCAGTAGTTATAGGCCACCACCCCGACCACCGTCAGGCCCCCCAGGGCCACCAGGCTGACTTGCAATGGACTCAATGCACTCAACAAATCCAACATAAAAATTCTCGGGTTCAGGCCATGTCGGCCATAGACACTGCGGACTCCATGTCCACAGCCACAATGCGGGACACGCCCTGCTCTTGCATGGTCACACCAATCAACTGCTCAGCCATTTCCATGGCGATCTTGTTGTGGCTGATGAACAGGAACTGGGTTTCCTTGCCCATGCCCGCCACCAGCTTCGCGTAGCGCTCAGTGTTGGCGTCGTCCAGCGGCGCGTCCACCTCATCCAGCAAGCAAAACGGGGCCGGGTTGAGCTGAAAAATCGCAAACACCAGCGCGATCGCGGTCAGGGCTTTTTCGCCACCCGACAGCAGGTGAATCGTCTGGTTTTTCTTGCCCGGCGGCTGGGCCAGCACCTGAACCCCGGCGTCCAGAATTTCGTCACCGGTCATGACCAAACGCGCATTGCCGCCGCCAAACAGCTCGGGGAACATGCGGCTGAAATGCTCGTTGACGATCTTGAAGGTGCCACCCAGCAGCTCGCGGGTTTCGGCGTCGATCTTGCGGATGGCGTCTTCCAGCGTGTTCATGGCATCGGTCAGGTCGGCGCACTGCGAGTCGAGGAAGGTCTTGCGCTCTCGCGAGGTGGTCAGCTCTTCCAAAGCCGCCAGGTTGACCGGGCCCAAAGCCGTGATTTCGCGGTGGATGCGGTCGATCTCGCCTTGCAGGCCCGTCACGCGCACCTGGCCGGTTTCGATGGACTGGGCCACGGCTTCGAGGTCGGCCTGTGCATCTGCCAGCAGCTGGGTGTATTGCTCAAGCCCCAATCGGGCGGCTTGTTCCTTGAGCTGCAAGTCGGTGATGCGTTGGCGCAGGGGGTCGAGTTCGCGCTCAAAGGCCACGCGGCGTTCATCGCTGGCACGCAATTTGGCCGTGAGGTCGTCGTAGGCGCTGCGGCAAGCGCCCAGTGCCTGCTCGCGCTCCATCTTGACGGCCAGCACGTTTTGCAAACCAGCCTGCGCGGCGGCATCGGTCAGGCGACTGAGTTCGTCGCGGGCCCGCTGCATTTCGGCGGCGATGCTGGCCACTTGCTGCTGCGCGGTTTCGATGGTGCGGTTCAGCTCGGCCCGCCGGGCGTCCAGGCTGCGCTGCGAGAACTGCGCCTCCTGGGCAAGGCGCTCCAGACTGCGCTGCTGTTCGCGGCATTCGGCCAGCTTGCGCTCGGAGTCGATCACCCGTTCGTCCAGCTGGGCGTGGCGCTCCTGGCTGTCGGCCAACTGCATGTCCAGCTCTTCAAAACGGGCTTCGGCCGTGACACGGCGCTCTTGCAATTCATCGAGCAAGGCGTCGACTTCGGCCAGGTCGTTGTTGATTTGTGCGCTGCGGGCGCGGGTTTGTTCCACCAGCTGCGACAAGCGCAGGGTTTCGACCTGCAGCTCATGGGTGCGCGACTGGCTTTCGGCCGCTTCGCGGCGCACGCTGACCAGGCGCTGCGAGGCGTCTGCATAGGCGGCTTCGGCCCGCACCAAGGCGCTGCGGCTTTCTTCGGCAATCAGGGTCTGGGCGCGTTGCTGTTTTTCCAGGTTTTCAATGTCTTGCGCACGGGCCAGCAAACCGGCTTGTTCGGAGTCCTGCGCGTAAAACACCACGCTGTTCAGATCCACCGCGTGGCCTGCCTGCACCAACAGGGTTTCGCCCGGCTGCAGCTGGCTGCGCCAGGCCAGCGCATCTTCGATCTGGGGCGCGGTGTAACAGCCTTGCAGCCAATCAGTCACCAGGGCCAAAAGCCCCGCATCGGGAATGCGCAGGTAATCGGCCAGCGGGCGGCAGCCTGCAGGCAAGCCGCTGCGCGAGACGGCTTTGGACGCCAGCGGCGGGCTGAAAAACGAGAGCTTGGCCGGGGGCGCGTCATTGGCAAAGGCCCGCACCATGTCCAGGCGCGACACCTCCAGCGCAGACAGGCGTTCACGCAGGGCTGATTCGAGGGCGTTTTCCCAACCCGATTCAATGTGAATGCGGCTCCAAAGGCCTTCGAGCCCGTCCATGCCGTGCTTGGCCAGCCAGGGTTTGAGCTTGCCGTCGGTGCGCACTTTTTCCTGCAAGGCCTTGAGCGCTTCGATGCGGGCGCTCAGATCGGCCAAGCGGGCCGATTCATCGTTGACGGCCTTTTGCCGCTCACGGCGGTCTTCGTCCAGCGCGGGCACCCGCTCTTGCAGCTCGTGCAGGCGGGCTTCAGATTCGGCGGCCTGGGCTTCGGCGGTGGCCAGCTGTTCCTGAAGATTGTGCAGACGGGCCTCGTCGGGGGCGGCCAAGGCGTTGCGGTCGGCCAGCAGGCGTTCGCGGCGGTTTTCGAGCTGGCGCGATTGTTCTTCGACGTTGCGCTGGTCAGCGGCCAGCACGCCAATTTGCTGCTGCACCTGCACCACACTGGCGCGCTGGGCATTGGCGTCGTGTTGGGCTTTGCGCAGGGCTTCTTCCAGATCGGGCAAGGCCATGGCCTGGTCTTCGACCTGGGCGGCCAGCGTCATGCTCTGGTCTTCGGCCATGGCGGCCTGCTCGGACAAGGTTTCCAGCTCGGTCTGGGCGTCTTCGCTGCGGGTGCCCCATTGGGCGGTTTGCTCAATCAGCTGCTGCAAGCGCTGTTCGGCACGCTGGCGGCCTTCGACCACAAAGCGGATTTCGGCTTCCAGCCGGCCCACTTCGGCGCTGGCTTCATACAGCTTGCCTTGCGCCTGGTTGACCTGATCGCCCGCGTCGTAGTGCGCCTGGCGAATGGTCTCCAGATCGGCCTCCACATGGCGCAGGTCGGCCATGCGCGACTCCAGGGCGTTGACAGCTTGGTCCACATCGGACTTCATGCGGCCCTGGTCGGCCTCAGCATCGCGGCGCTTCAAAAACCACAGCTGGTGCTGCTTGAGCGTGCTGTCAGCCTGCAGGTTGTTGTAGCGGTGGGCGACCTCGGCCTGCTTTTCGAGCTTTTCCAGGTTGGCGTTCAGCTCGCGCAAGATGTCGTCGACACGGGTCAGGTTCTCACGCGTGTCGGACAGGCGGTTTTCGGTCTCGCGGCGGCGCTCTTTGTATTTGGACACGCCTGCAGCTTCTTCCAGAAACAAGCGCAGTTCTTCAGGACGCGACTCGATGATGCGGCTGATGGTGCCCTGACCGATGATGGCGTAGGCGCGTGGGCCCAAACCGGTGCCCAAAAACACATCCTGCACGTCGCGGCGGCGCACCGGCTGGTTGTTGATGAAGTAACTGCTGTTGCCGTCACGCGTGAGCACGCGTTTGACGGCGATTTCGGCAAACTGGCCCCATTGGCCGCCTGCGCGGTGGTCTTCGTTGCTGAACACCAGCTCCACGCTGGCCCGGCTGGCCGGTTTGCGGGTGTTGGTGCCGTTGAAGATGACGTCCTGCATGGATTCGCCACGCAATTCAGACGCCTTGGACTCACCCAACACCCAACGCACCGCGTCCATGATGTTGGATTTGCCGCAACCGTTGGGGCCGACCACGCCCACCAGCTGCCCGGGCAGCAAGAAGTTGGTCGGTTCGGCGAACGATTTGAAGCCCGAAAGCTTGATGGAATTGAGACGCACGGCGGTCTGGTCGATCCAATGAAAAGCTGAAAAAACCCAAGGGCTGGCTGCAAGCCGTCAAGACATTGCCAAAACCCTCAAAAAATCACGAATCAAAGGATTCAATCCCCGATTCGGAAGAGTCTGAGATGTTAACCCAGCCATATGGCCCCATGGCACAGACTTGCCGTGAGTCCGCTGCAAATGAGGGCACCCTGGTCAACATCCGCTTTAAGACCGCTAGTTCGCCCCCCCCCCCGCAGGACTGCCATCAAGTTGACCGACATCATGAAGCGCCCTGATTTTGTATAAATCTGGCTGATCGGCTCGGCCAGGTTCAACTTAAAAAAATAATTTCGGATCCTTCAAAACCGACACACCTTGTCGCAGGGGATTTTTAGAATTTTCAGACCACCCCGCACCTGGAAAACTGGCATGCACAAAACCTTGATCCGCATCTTTGTCCTTGCAACAGCTTTGCACCTGACCTGGATTTTGCTGCTCGTCTTCCTGGCCGTGCTGCGACTGCTTTTGCCGTGGTTACTCATGGCACTGTTGATCTATTTGGCATGGCGCGTTGTGGCACAAGCCTGAAATCCATTCACCCCGAGGAGCCCCCGTGAACACCCCACCCGCCCATATAACAGCCATCACCCAGCCATCCCCCCGCACCAGCCTGCCCGCCAACAGCTTTGAAGAACGCATGTCATGGCTGGATGCCGCTCCAGTCACCACCAGCTTGGACATCCTGAGCGCACACATCTGCTCCGAAGACATCGCTACTGCAGAACAAGCACTCCAGCAGGCCAATGTGCGTTATTGGCAACAGGTCCGGCAGTCACTGAGCGCCTCCACCCAGCGCGTCAATAGCAGCCAAGCATTCACCCCCAAAGAAGTCCTGCTCAATTTTTTGGGCGTACTCAAGGACGACGAGATGTGGGGCAGCCTGCAAGCGAGGCAAGACCAATTGCAAAAGGACTTCGACCAAGACGAGGCGCAAACCCATCGCCTGCAAGCCCAGATTGACCAATGGGAAGTCCGCCTGGAAAAGCTCCAGCCGCTGCAAGCTGCATCCTCTGCGGCGCACTGATACATCGCATACATCAAAAAGGGAGAACCATGACGCATCGCCAACACCCACCGAAAAAACACCTGCTGCTGTCCGCCACCGTGTGGGCTCTTTTGTCCATCAGCAGTTCAGCCCTGCATGCTGAAACCATCAACGGCGTCCTTGAGAAAGGCGCCACATGGTCATCACTTTTCAGCGTCAGTGGCGAATCGGGCGACAGCATCGGCCAGATTTTTCGCAACCAATCAGCCTTGGGTAAAACCATTTTGGCCCATTGCCTACCCGACATGCCTTGCCAAATCGAGCAAGGCCAACGTCGCCCCCTGGAGGGCCAGGTGCCGCAAAAGTTCAGCAGCCAAGCCATGGGCTGGTACGACATCACGTCCGGGCGCGACCCACGCATGACCTCAGCCCTGTCCAACACCCGCCAAGCGGTCGGCACACGCCAAGGGCCGCTGGTCATTGCCGAAGACAACACCTTGCGCCTGCGCGGCAAACCCATCTTGCCCCATGTGCAAGGCAACAACTTCCTGAGCATCGTCATGGACTACAGCATCGGCAACCAGGACGTGATCTTGCTGCAAAACACCGGCGGCAGCGCCTGCCCGGCGCTCTACCAGTTCATCATCGTGCAAGCAGGCAGCGTCAAAGCCACACCTGAATTTGGCAGCTGCTCGGACATCATTTACCCCCGCTGGGACGGCCAGCAAACCATCACCATCGACATGCTCGGCTACTTCGGACCCATGGGCTCGGAAAAAGAACAACGCCAAGCCGCCATGAGCAAAGAAACCTACCGCTACGCACAAGGCCGCGTCACGTTCCAGGACAAGGAAATCAAGTAATTTAAAGCATGGACAAGGTGAGCCGCCGCATGGGAGGGCTATGCGGCACACCCATTTGCAAGCAAACTGGTGCATCACATACTTAGCTGAAATCAGGATATTTTCAAATTAGCTCAAATACAGCTATGATGCAAATATCTGCTTAACAGCTAAAAATGATGTCACCACTACCCCCACAAATTCTCATTTCTGGTGATCAACTGGGTCATCTTTTGCGCAGCACGCGCAAAGGTTTGAAGTTGTCGCAAACAGCGATTGCAAACCGTTTGAACTTGAGTCAAAACCGTGTTTCCTATCTGGAGCTCCATCCCGACACATTGAGCTTTTCTCAACTTCTGGCTTGGTGCTCAGCGCTGGGGCTTGATCTGAGGTTGGGGGCCCGTGACACTGCGACTGCATTGGACAGTGATGCTGCGGAGTGGTGACATGGGGCGCAAATCGGGCAGTCAAACTTTAGGACTTTGGGCAAACGGCGAACGCATGGGTCGCTGGACAGTGACGGCGCGCGGCGACATGGAACTGCAATATGACGATGCCTGGGTCCGGTCCCCACGAGGCAGACCCATATCGCTGTCTTTGCCATTCACCCCGTTTAATGAGGCGATCAAGGGTGATGCGGTTGCTCATTACTTTGAAAATCTTCTGCCCGACAGCGACAGCATCCGAAAACGGGTGGCCATCCGATTCAAAACGGGATCTATTGCCGCATTTGATTTGTTGCGAGCCATCGGGCGCGACTGTGTGGGTGCTGTACAGCTTCTTGATGAATCTGAAGTTCCGCACAATGTGGACAAGGTTGAGGCCGTGCCCGTTGATGATGATGCGATTGAGCGTCACTTGAAGAGTGTTGTCACGCCACATGCCTCGGATGCAGCTTTTGAATCTGATGATGACTTCCGGATTTCCTTAGCGGGCGCACAAGAAAAAGATGCTTACCTGTGGTGGAACAATGCATGGCATAAACCTCGCGGGTCGACACCCACCACACATATCTTCAAACTTGCGCTGGGCTTGGTGGGCGGCAGGCAGGCTGACTTCAGCACATCGGTCGACAACGAATGGTTGTGCTTGCGCTTGCTCAAGGCTTATGGCTTGCCAGTAGCCTCGGCAGAAATTGCCAGCTTTGGCTCGCAACGTGTACTTGTTGTCGAACGGTTTGACCGCAGGCTTGTCGCAGGCCAAATTTTCAGACTCCCCCAAGAAGATTTCTGCCAGGCAACGGGGACTTCTGCGTTGATCAAGTATGAACATGAGGGCGGACCTGGCTTGCGCAAAATTTTCTCGCTCCTTGCACAATCTCGCGCACCGGAATTGGACATGCGCACATTGATGGCGGCCCAAATTTTGTTTTGGCTTCTTCAGGCGCCGGACGGTCATGGCAAAAATTTCAGCATCCATCTTTTGCCCGGCGGGGCATTTCAGCTCACACCTTTGTATGACGTGATGTCGGCCTATCCGATCATTGGAAATGGCCCCAATCTGTGGTCCGGTCGGGAAGTGAAATTGGCCATGGCTTTGCTTGGCAAAAACAAGCATTACCAAATGGCCAGCATTCAGCGCAGGCATTTCAACAGCACGGCCAAGCAAGTTGGATGGGGTCCTGATGCCGAGGCCATCATGGAAGACTTGATTGCCAAGACACCGCAGGCAATGGCCTCGGTTCAACGCGATCTACCGCCCGGATTTTCTCAAGTGGTGTTGGATCGTATTCTGGGTGGTTTGGAACAAGCGGTGGCTCAGTTAGCGTCTATGCCCGCACAGTGATCAGGTTGGCACTACAGCCCAACGCGGCACATGCATCCGGTACGCAGTGGCATCGGTCAGTGCGGTCAACTTCATCCTGCGGCACCCGCTTCGAGCGAACTGACATAGCGCAGTACATCTTCGGTGCGCCCTTCGATGACCAACTGCTCTGCGGTTTTGTAGCCAAATGGCGGCAATGGTTCGTTGCGGTACCAAAAAATCGAACGACCCACATCGCCTGACAGATCATGGGCCGCTCGCATGACGCGCAAAGCCTCACGCAAAAATTTCTGGACACTCTCCGACGCCGGGGCACGACTGATCGTGTTTCGATGAACGTGGGCCTGAGTGGCCAGCGTCTGGACATCGATGCTCAGCACGTCGCCAAATCGCTTGGGTGAAAGCGTTGAGGCCCCCGCGTCTTTGTCGCGCAAGAAATCGATAAACCCTTCAAAGCCATGGCTGAGTGCAGGGGAAAATTGAAGAGCGGTTGTTTGCATTAATGGACTTCCAACGAACAGCAATGCACCAATTGCGCACCATTTATCCACATTACACACAAGGACGTGTCATGCACAAAGGCAAAGAGATCAAGCCATAAAACAAAACACCATTTTTGTTGCATTGACAGCCATATTTGACTTCAATGCAACAATTATTTATCATTGATTTTTCAATTCAAACATGCACCCATGCTCGACTTTGGACTGGCCAGCGAACGCGAAATTCGCCAGACACTCTGCCAAAAATTGCGCGCTCAACGCCTGCACCAAAACCTGAGCCAAACCGATCTGGCTCAACGTGCAGGCCTGAGCGTGCTCACCCTTCAACGACTGGAAGCCGGGCACGGCAGCACCCTCGAAAACTTTCTGCGCACCGTGATGGCCCTGGGCCTGGCCAGCGAACTGACCGAAATCTTCAACATCCCCCTCACATCCATTGCCGCCATGGAACAAGCCGCCGCCCACAAACCCCGACAACGCGCCACCAAACGCAGCGGCACAGCCTGGCCGCCTGGCACATGAAAAAAATCACCGTCCACTACCAAGGCTGGGGTGAACACTGGCCTCTGGGCACACTGGCACAAGACTCACGCCAACTGCTCTTTGAGTACAGCCCTCAAGCACTGCAACGCGGCCTTGAACTCTCGCCCCTGCACCTCAAACTCAGGCCGCAGACTTACGGCAATTTTCCGGCCCATCAAATGCAACTGCCTGGCCTGGTGGCCGACAGCCTGCCCGACGGATGGGGCCTGCTCTTGATGGACCGCTTCTTCAAAGCCCACCGACACCTCGAACGCCACCACATCAGCCCACTCGATCGCCTGGCTTTTCTGGGTGACCGCGCCATGGGTGCGCTCAGCTTTGAACCTGCCAGCGATGACCCGCACACCCCCGTCGATTGGGCGCTGCAACAACTCGCACAAGAAGTGCAAAGCGTTGTGCAAGGACAAGACAGCGAAACACTCCAACAGCTCATCACCCTGGGCGGCTCACCTCAAGGAGCACGCCCCAAAGCCCTGGTGCAATTCGAACCCGACACAGGCCACATGAGCACCCTGGCCAGCGCCCCTGGCCAAGCGTGGATGGTCAAATTTCCGGCTGCAAACGAACACCCTGAAGTCTGCGCACTGGAACACGTTTATGCCGAAATGGCCCGTCTGTGCGGCATCGACATGCCACCCACCCGGTACTTTGAATTGGCCCATTCACTGGCCGCATTTGCCGTACAGCGCTTTGACCGCGCAGGCCCCATGCGCGTGCCCATGCACACCTTGGCCGGAGCCCTGCATGCGGACTACCGCATCCCAAGTTGCGACTACCTCACCTTGCTGCGCATGACACGCCTCATGACACGCAGCGAGCACGAAGTCCTCAAAGCCTTTCGCCGCTGCGTCTTCAATGTCGTCTTCCATAACCGCGACGACCACACCAAAAACTTCTCTTACCTGCTCAACCCGCAAGGCCACTGGCAACTGGCCCCCGGCTACGACCTGACCTATTGCGAAAGCCCACGCGGCGAACACCAAATGGACATCGAAGGCGAAGGCCTGACCCCCACTCGAACACAGCTCCTGCGCCTGGCCGACAAAGCCGGGCTTCACGCCCCGACATGCCAAGCAATGATGTCGGACATTTGCACGCAAGCCACCCATTTCCAAGCACTGGCCATGCAACACCCCATCCGCAAAGATACGGTCAAGCGAATTGCACAAGTCATTCAAAGCCACATCCAGCGGCTGAGCTGAACAGACGCAAACCATGGAAACCTCACCGATGTGGTGGTGATACTGCCCACCAACGCCTTGCAACTGAGCACCAGCGCGTGAAGCAGGCCTGAGCACAAGTCGTGAACGCCGAAGTCTTCTACCTGTGAGCAGTAAAAACCCGAGCCCTTGTCAGACCCGCTGCCAAAGTGGTTTGTGTTCAAAAACCCAGCGGTAGTAATCGGACCGCTGAAGTTGCGCTGCGGCTTCTGGGTCCAGATAGACCCGGGTATCTGGGTGCATCTGCAAGATTGAAGCTGGGACCATTGCGGTGATGGGGCCTTCGACGGTTAGGGCCACAGCGCGGGCTTTGTGAGGGCCAAAGGCCAGCAGCACATGTTGCCGAGCATCCATGATGGTGCCTATGCCCATGGTGATGACGTGGCTGGGCACTTGGTCTTCGTTGCCAAAAAAGCGGGCATTGTCTTGCCGCGTTTGTCGGGTCAGGGTTTTGATGCGAGTGCGCGAGCCCAGTGAGGACGAGGGCTCATTGAAGCCAATGTGCCCATCTGTGCCGATGCCCAGCACTTGCAAATCAATGCCCCCGGCTTGGCGGATTTTTTGCTCGTATGCCAAACAATGCAAGGCCATATCTGGTGCATTGCCGTCGGGAATGTGGACGTTTTGCGGGTCGATGTTGATGTGTTTGAACAAATTGGCCCACATGAAGCTGTGGTAAGACTGCGGATGCGCTTTGGGCAAGCCCACATATTCGTCGAGGTTGAAGGTGCTCACTTGGCGCCAGTCCAAGTTCATGTCTATGAGCAATTTGTAGAGTTGCACAGGGGTGCTGCCCGTGGCCAGTCCCAGCACCGCATTCGGCTTACGGCGCAACACATGTGCAATGGTGCGTGAGGCGATCTCAGTGGCCGCCTGGGCTGAGGCTTGAATGATGATTTCCATGGCGGGCTCCCACAACAACACCTTCAAGGCTCAAGCGGGCCAAGAGGCAACAAATCAATGGACGGCCAAGTTCACGGCATGACCTTGGGCAAAAACATGGCGCAGCTGCAGGTCGGGCGACATCACGACGACATCCGCATGAGCCCCCCGCTGAAGACGACCGCGCTCGTGTTCGCCCACATAGTCGGCCGCATGGGTCGACACATGCAGCGCCGCATCGCGCAGCGGTATGCCGATGGACACCAGGTTGCGCAAGGCTTGGTCCATGGTCAAGACGCTGCCGGCCAAGGTGCCATCGGCCAGGCGTACGCCGCCCATGCACTTGGTGACAGTGTGCGAACCCAGGTGATAGGTGCCATCGGGCATGCCCGTGCCCGAAGTGGCATCGGTCACACAAAACAATTTGGGAATCGCCCTGCGGGCAGCGCGAATCGCACCAGGGTGTACATGCAGCAAGTCGGGGATGAGTTCGGCGTATTGCGCATGCGCCAAGGCCGCGCCCACCATGCCGGGAGCCCGGTGGTGCAAAGGGCTCATGGCGTTGAACAAATGGGTAAAGCCGCTCGCCCCCGCGTTCAAAGCCGCCACACCGTCTTCATAGCTGCCACTGCTGTGCCCGATTTGAGCCAGGATGCCCATGCCCCCCAGCTCACGAATCAAGTCCAGATGCCCCGCCATTTCTGGTGCCAGAGTCAACACCCGAATACGGGCCAAGGCGCTCAATGCGCTCACCTCTTGTGTGGTGCCCAATCGAACGACGTCGGGCTGCGCGCCCAATTTGGCGGGACTGATGAAGGGCCCCTCCAAGTGCACGCCCAGGATGTGGGCCGCACCGGGCATGGGGTTTTGCATCGCGCGGCCGACATCTGCCATGGCTAGTTCAATAGCGCTGCGTGGCGCTGTCATGGTGGTGGCCAGCAAACTGGTAGTGCCATGGCTTGCGTGGATGCGTGCAATGGTGTCCATCGCGCCATGTCCATCCATGACATCGGCCCCTCCGCCGCCGTGCACATGCAAATCCACGAAGCCTGGCAAGACCAATGCTTCGTCAAAAGCTGGCTCTGCAACAGGCGTGCCTTCAATCGCATGAATGCGGTCCGTGAAAAGCATTTGTCCACGCACCCAACCTTGAGGGGTCAAAATGCAGCCCGCAACTGTTTGAGTCATGTCATGTCCTATTGCCAGAAGCCAAACCCTCCAGATGTTTGCGCATCTCCCCGGCGATCAGTTCGGCTTGGGTGCCGGTGATGATTTGCACGTTTTGCTTGTCCAATTTGATCACCCCACTCGCGCCAATGGCCTTGGCGCTGGCGGCATTGACCCGCTCGGAGTCCACCACCGTTAAACGCAAACGCGTGATGCAGGCATCGATGTTCACCAAATTCTCGGGCCCACCCACCACGTCGACATAGGCCTGACCCAACTCGGCCATGGTGCGGTTCTTCGTCACAGGGGCCGTTTGAGCCACGGCCGCAGCCGTGAGCGCAGTGGCCGGACTCGCAGGCGCAATGTCCTTGGAGGTGGCCAAAGAGGTTGCCAAGATCTCGGCATCCTCGCGTCCCGGCGTTTTGAGATTGAAGGTGGAAATGGCAAAACGGAAAACGAGGTAGTAAATGCCAAAGAACACCAAGCCTTGCACCAGCAGCATGGGCCACTGGGTGGCCAAGGGGTTTTTGGACGACAGCACCAAATCCACCAGGCCAGCACTGAAGCCAAAGCCCGCAATCCAGTGCATGGAGGCCGCGATGTAGACCGAGATGCCCGTGAGCAGCGCGTGCAAGCCATACAAAACTGGGGCGACGAACATGAACGCGAACTCCAGCGGCTCTGTGATGCCCGTGAAAAATGAGGCCAAACTCGCTGCCACCATGATGGATGCCACACGCACTTTGTTCTCGGGCCGGGCCATCTGGTAGATGGCCAGCGCAGCGCCGGGCAGGCCAAACATCATGATGGGGAAAAATCCGGCTTGGTACATGCCTGTCACGCCGAGCACAGCTTTCCCCTCAGCCAGTGACTTGGCACCGCCCAAAAAGTTGGGAATGTCATTGATGCCCGCCACGTCAAACCAGAACACCGAGTTCAAGGCATGGTGCAAACCGACAGGAATCAACAAACGGTTGAAAAATCCATAAATACCAGCCCCCACAGGCCCCATGTCCTTGATGCTCAGCCCAAACTGCACCAGTCCGTTGTAAATCCAGGGCCAGACAGCCATCAACACCACCGACAACGCAATCATGGCAAACGACATCAGGATGGGCACCAGGCGGCGGCCGCTGAAAAACGCCAAGGCCTTGTTCAACTCCACATGGCTGTAGCGGTTGTAAAGCTCGGCCGCAATCACGCCGGTCAAAATGCCCACAAACTGGTTGTTGATCTTGCCAAAAGCGGAGGGCACCTTCTCCAAAGCGATGCCCTGTATTTGCGACACGGCCGCAGGTGACAGCAGCGTCGTCAGCACGAAAAAGCCCACCAACCCGGTCAATGCGGCGGCACCATCTTTGTCTTTGGACATGCCGTAGGCCACCCCGACCGCAAACAAGATCGACATGTTTTCAATGATGGCCCCACCCGCCTTGATCAAGAAGGCCGCCACGACATTGCCCGAGCCCCAGCCATTGGGGTCCATCCAATACCCCACGCCCATCATGATGGCCGCTGCAGGCAGTGTGGCCACCGGCACCATGAGGGCTCGGCCAATTTTTTGAAGGTAACCCAGAATATTCATGACAGTTCCCCTTTTCTGACATTGAAAAAATGCTTGAACCAGCAGGCCATGCCCATTGCATGCCCTGAGGCGTCACACATGAGCGATTGACTGATTCATGGAACACGCCAGCGCGCACGCCAATCTGCCGCGATCAAAGGTGCTTGGGGTCCCACAATCAAATGCATGACCTGTGTGGCCACTTGGGCCACCGCCAACACACCCGCCAGCTTGGCCTGCTGTGGCTTGAATTGGGTGGCATCTGCCAGTTCCACCCGCAGCCTTGTACCGGCCACGGCTTCGAACGCACGCACATTGCCTGGCCCGCCCAGGCAGGCCCAAATGGCATCGGCCGTCTGGCGCAATGCGGGGGCATCGGGTGTCTGCGTTTGGGCAAGGACTGCGCCCTGCAATTGGGCTGCGGCATGCGCTGCCACCGCCGCTTCTTGCCCACCTGCTGGGGCCTTGTGCAGCGTTTGACCGATGTTCTTCAGCCGCGAAAGTGCTTTGTCAAACATCTGCATCACTCCTTGTTTTCATCGCAGGCTTGCATGGGGGGACAGTCCTTCTGCAAAAGACGCCAACCGGGCACGCACTTCGGCACTGGTGGACATTTGCAGCACCTCTTGGGCCAAGGCTTGGCAAGCCGTCAACGACAAACTTCGGACACAGGCTTTGATGGCCGCAATGGCGGGCACAGACACAGACAATTCGCGCACGCCCAAACCGATCAACACCGGCACCGCCATGCGCTCGGAGGCCATGCCACCGCACACGCCCACCCATTTCCCATGCTGCCGGGCGCCGGCACACGTCAGGGCAATCATCTTCAGCACCGAAGGATGAAAGCCATCGGCCAGCTTGGCCAACTTGGGATGGCCCCGGTCCATTGCCAGGGTGTATTGCGTCAAATCGTTGGTGCCAATGGAGAAAAAATCCACTTCCCGGGCAAACTGCTCCGCCATCACGGCCGCAGAAGGCACCTCCACCATCATGCCCACCTGAACACGGGGCTGCCCGAGCGCCTTTTGTTCTTCCGCCAAGATGGCTTTGGCCTGGCGCAACTCTTCGACCAAGGCCACCATGGGAAACATGATGTGCATCTGCACCAGCGGTGCCGCCCTCAAAATGGCCCGCAACTGGGTGCGCAGCATCTCGGGCTGATCGAGGCTGACGCGGATACCGCGCAAACCCAAAAAAGGGTTCGCTTCCGGCGGTATTGGCCAATAGGACAAGGGCTTGTCGCCCCCCACATCCAGCGTGCGAACGACCAAGCTGCGTTGCGGCCCCAAGGCCTGGGCGATGGCCATATAGGCTGCGGCTTGTTCGTTCTCATCGGGCGCGCTGGCACGGTCATCGAACAAAAACTCTGAGCGCAGCAAGCCAACGCCCTGCGCGCCATGGGCCACGCCCTCTTGCGTCTCCTGGAGATTGCGCACATTGGCCACCACGTCCATCGCTTGCCCATCTGTGGTGCTGGCCGGTGCTTGCGCCCCCCGTTTTTCCTGAGCACGCAAATCGGCTTGCTCAGCGATGCGTTGGCGAACTTGGCTGAGCACTTGCGCACTGGGCTGCGTGTACAAAAGCCCTTGGTCACCATCGAGCACCACGGTCGTGCCTGGCACCAATGACAGCACTGCTTGGTCCATGCCACAAATGGCCGGAATGCCAAAAGAGCGCGCCAAAATGGCCACATGGTTGGTTGCCCCGCCGCTGACCGTGCAAAACCCCAGCAGTTTGCTGCGGTCAACGCCTGCAATGTCAGAGGGCGAGAGGTCTTCGGCCATCACAATGGCTTGTTCTGGCAGCGTGGCCTGCCGGTGTTCAACCCCCGCGAGCAAACCCAAAACACGCCCGCCGACGTCGCGGATATCTTTGCCCCGCTCGCGCAACAAGGCATTGCTGCTGCCCTGCAAATTTTCGAGTCGCTCGGCGTGATTGATGAAAGCGGATTGCCAGGCAAAGGCGGCACTTTTTTGCTTCGAGATCACTTGTATCGCCTGCTCCAGCAAATCCGGGTCTTCCAGCAGGGCTTGGTGCACCGCCAAAATATTCACTTGCGAAGCATCCTTGAACGTGCTTTTGAGCGCATCAATTTGCTCATGCGCTTGCGCCAGTGCGGCGTCCAACTTGGCCAGCTCTTGATCAACGGTGCCGCCCTGCTCGACCACCTCCACGCTGGGGGCACGCCACTGCACAATCTGCCCGACCGCCAAGCCGGGCGAGGCCGAAACGCCCGTCAACACACTTGCAGTGACAGCCCCCAAGGTCTTGACGGTGCTGGCCAACATGGGGGCAGCGGATTCGAGCACGGGCATGAGTGGTGTTGGCACCGCCCCAGCCTCCTCCCCGCAACCTTGGGCCAGCATGGAAGATACGCAGCGCACCGCCTCAGCCGCATCGACGCCCTGGGCTTTGACGTGCAGCACATCGCCATGCGCTGTGCCCAGGCCCATGATGGCCACCAAGGACTTGGCATTGGCCTCTTGCGTCCCCAACACCAACCGAATATCGGATTGAAACTGTTTGGCCTGCGCCGCCAGCACCGCTGCGGGGCGTGCATGCAAACCCGCCGGGTTGGGCAACACCACAGGATCACCCAAGACCAGGTCTTGTGACACCGACTCCAGTGAGGGCTCGGTATCGGCCAATTCCAAGGTCAAGACCACTGACTGGCCTGCCTCAACCAAACCAGTGGCAGGCACAAAGCGAGACACTTTGTCGACATTGGCAACCACCACTTGCGTGAGCAAGCTGCGCGCATTGCGGGCCACAAAGTCCATGTCAAAGCGCACCAAGGCTTGCCCTACAGTCACCGCATCGCCCACATGCACCAAAGCCGTAAACCCCTCGCCCTTGAGGGTGACGGTGTCCACACCAATGTGCAGCAAGACTTCAACACCTTGTGCCGTGGTGATGGTCAGGGCGTGGTGGCTTTTGTGCAGCTGAGTGATGGTGCCCGCGACGGGGGCCAGGAGCACATCTGAGGTCGGGTCTATGGAGACACCATCACCCACCAACTTCTGGGCAAACACCGGATCGGGCACCGAATCCAAACTCACCAAAACACCCGACAAGGGCGCCATGATCACAAGTTGACCCCGAGAAGCACCCATCCTTCGATCCTTGTTGCTTGTTTGAGCCGCTTCAAGCAAAAAGTCAAAGCAGCTGGTCTGATTCATCCTATCGAAGTCGATGAGGCTTAACAATCAACATGGACCGGTACTTTTCCCTCCCAAGCAGGGTTTGTGTGAACCAACACACACAAGGGGCGCAAGCCCCCTGAAACTGTCCCCAAACATCGTGCCCAAAGCTGTGGACAAGTGCAGGGACAAGCCGCCAAAGCCCCGCCCCGCAAGGACTGGCAGGGCGTGCTGAATCTTTTGGCACAAACGTGCATCACACGATTTACAGCGTGATTGACAGCACTTAAAATCACACACTTCATCACCCCATCCACCCAACAACCATGACCCAACTGACCGCCAATGACCTCAAAGTTCGCGGCATTGCTGCGATTGAATCTGCCCTGGCCGACCAGACCGAAGCCACCATCTCGGTGCGGGGAAAAGACCGGTTTGTGGTGATGGACATGGCGCAATACCACTACCTGCGCGAATGCGAGCTGGACGCGGCCTTGATCCAAAGCCGCGCCGACCTGGCCGCTGGCCGCGCCGTACAAGAAAGCGCCGAAGCCCACATGGCCCGCCTGGATGCACTCCTGAACAAAGCAGCCCACTGAGCCCATCGGCGAGTAAAGCATGCCCTACACGCTGGTCTTTACAGACGCCTATATGCGCCGAGCCGTGCGCTTCATCAGGCGACATCCTGAACTTCGCACCCCATACGCTAAAACATTGGCTCTTTTGGAACTGAACCCGCACCACCCCTCGCTGCGCTTGCACGCCCTGTCTGGACGACTGACGGGCATGCATTCGGTGTCGATCAACCTGTCCTACCGCATCACGCTGGAACTGCTGATTCAGGATCAACAAATCATCCCCATCAATGTGGGCGACCACGATGCGGTGTATTGAGTGATTGATCCAGGCCCTTGGACGTCCTGAGCGAGAGGCATAGAACGCACTTGTTGTTACAACCCGTCAACTGTCCCCAAACCCCGTGCCCAAAGCTGTGGACAAGTGCAGGGACAAGCCGCAAAAGCCCCGCCCCGTAAGGGCTGGCGGGGCGTGCTTAAAAAAGCATCACGCTGCCCGGGTTACTCCACCCGCGTCACCCGGTTCGGCTTGAAGCCCAAGTCCGCCACGCGGCCCTTCTTGGCCCGCGCCGCTTTGGCGTTGTTGAGGCTGCGGATCTCCAGCGTTTCTTCTCGCTCTTTGCCGCCACGGCCAATGCCTTCTATCTTGACGCTGCGGGTGTAGGCCGCAGCACCCGCCAAGGTGTCTTTGGCTTCGAGGTCGATGAGCATCAAGCCCCGGCCGCCTTTTTCCATGATCTTGAGTTCGCTGATCTCAAACGTCAGCACTCGGCCGCCGGTACTCGCGCAGCAGACGCTGGTGGCGGCGGGCATAGGCTGTTTGTCGGCAGGCACAGTGGCACTGCTGCCACTCACATGGCTGGGCGCGCAGATGGTTTCACCCTCGCCCAGGCTGATGAAGGCTTTGCCCGCTTTGTTGCGCGAAATCATGTTCTCGACCGAGGCCTTGAAGCCGTAGCCGCCTGAGCCGCTGAGCAGCAGCGTGGCGTTGGCGGGGCCTGCAAAGTAGTGGGCGGGTTGCGTGCCGGTTTCCAGATCGATGAGGGTGGTGATCGGCTGGCCGTCGCCGCGTGCGCCAGGCAAGGTGGCCACGGGCACGCTGTAGATTCTTCCGTTGCTGCCAAAGATCAGCAGCGTGTCCACCGTGCGGCACTCGAAGGTGCCATACAAGCCGTCGCCCGCCTTGAAGGCAAAACTCGTGGCGTCGTGGCCATGGCCCGTGCGGGCGCGCACCCAGCCTTTTTCCGACACGACCACGGTCACGGGTTCGTCCACCACCTTGACTTCGGCCACGGCTTTTTTCTCTTCCTGAATCAGCGTGCGGCGCGGATCGGCAAAGGTTTTGGCATCGGCCTCGATCTCTTTGATCATCAGGCGGCGCAGCGCGGCGGGGCTGCCCAGAATTTCTTCGAGCTTGCCCTGCTCACCGCGCAGTTCGCTCAGCTCTTGCTCGATCTTGATGGCCTCCAGGCGCGCCAGTTGGCGCAGGCGAATCTCAAGGATGTCTTCCGCCTGGCGGTCGCTGAGCTTGAAGGCTTCGATCAGCGAGGGCTTGGGCTCGTCGCTGTGGCGGATGATGCGGATCACCTCGTCGATGTTCAGCAAGACCAGCTGGCGGCCTTCCAAAATGTGGATACGGTCCAGCACTTTGTTCAGGCGGTGCTGGCTGCGGCGGGTGATGGTGGTCTGGCGGAAGCTGATCCACTCCACCAGCATCTGGCGCAGCGACTTTTGAATCGGTTTGCCGTCGATGCCGACCGAGGTCATGTTGATCGGCGCAGACGTTTCGAGACTGGTGTGGGCCAGCAAGGCGGTGATGAGTTCTTGCTGTTCAATGCGGCTGGTTTTGGGCTCGAAAACCAGGCGCACAGCGGCGTCTTTGCTGGATTCGTCACGCACCACATCCAGCACATTCAGGATGCTGGCTTTGAGCTGGACTTGGTCAGCGCTGAGCGCTTTTTTGCCGGCCTTGACCTTGGGGTTGGTGAGCTCTTCGATCTCTTCCAGCACGCGCTGGGAGCTGACGCCCTGCGGCAACTCGGTCACCACCAGTTGCCATTGGCCACGGGCGAGTTCTTCGATCTTCCACCGGGCGCGCACTTTCAGGCTGCCACGACCCGTGCGGTAAGCGTCGGCAATGTCACTGGCCGGGCTGATGATCTGGCCGCCACCGGGGTAGTCGGGGCCAGGAATGATGGCCATCAATTCGCTGTCGCTCAGCTTGTCGTTTTTGATCAAGGCCACGCAGGCATCGGCCACTTCGCGCAGGTTGTGGCTGGGGATTTCGGTGGCCAAGCCCACGGCAATGCCGCTGGCGCCATTGAGCAAGCTGAAGGGCAAGCGGGCGGGCAGCTGGCGCGGCTCTTCGGTCGAGCCGTCGTAGTTGGGGATGAAGTCCACCGTGCCCATGTCGATCTCGTCGAGCAGCAAGCTGGTGATGCGCGACAAACGCGCCTCGGTGTAACGCATGGCCGCTGCGCCGTCGCCGTCACGGCTGCCAAAGTTGCCCTGGCCATCGATCAGCGGGTAGCGCTGCGAAAAGTCTTGCGCCATGCGCACCAGCGCGTCGTAGGCGGCGGTGTCGCCGTGCGGGTGGTAACGACCCAGCACATCGCCCACCACGCGGGCGCTTTTGACGGGCTTGGCCGCGGTGTTGTTGTTGGGGCCGCTGTAAGACAAACCCATGCGGTCCATCGAATACAAAATGCGGCGCTGCACCGGCTTTTGGCCGTCACACACATCGGGCAAGGCGCGGCCTTTGACGACGGACAGCGCGTATTCGAGATAGGCCCGCTGGGCGTAGGCGCCCAGGTGGTCGCCTTCAGGGGCGGCAGGTTGAAGTGAAGCTTCAGGGGTCAGCAAATCGGTCATTTTTTCTGCGAATTGTTGGTTTTGCGTTGGGGTGTGGTGGGGAGTTGGGTGGGCTTTGATTGGCCGGGCGGCAAAAAGTTAATGCCCGTCACTTGTGCGCCTGCACGCTCAAACCCATCCACTCTTGGTGAATGATGTGGTTCAGCAGTGCGAATTCATCCGTCTTTTCAACACCGCTTTCTTTCCAGTCATCGGTCAGCTTCTTGCGGGTTTCTTGCCCCGTCATGCGCTGCTGAATCCACTTGGTGCTGCGTCCCAGCTTTTGCCAGTTCTCACGAGCGCGGTCCTGGCTTTGCGCGGAGCCTGCCATTTCTTGCATGCGCTCATGACCCACCTTGGCCTGCCAGCGCTTGAACGGTTCGGCCTTGGGTGAGGGGTTGGACTGGATGAGGCGCAAGAGTGTGGGCACATCGGCGGCGTCGGTTTCGCGCAAACGTCCGTCGGCTGCGGGCATTTTCAACCGTACGACTTCTTCGTACGGTTGACCTGATTCCTTCTCCAGCTTGCGACGCAAGTCACTCCAATAGCGTTTGGGAATGATGCTATCGGTCAGCACCTGCACCACATCCACCACAGAGCAATACCACTTCTCTTGCGCGGCATCCCCATGCGAGCGCACGCGGGTGGACTCAAACAGTTTGACAGCTTGGCATGCCTGAGTGTGCGAATTCATTTGACTCGGCGCGATTTGGGCTGCAACTTGGTCACCGCTTTTTGCAGCGCCTCAAAGTCCAGCCAGCCGGGTTCATGTTCACCAAACATCTCCAGTGCCACGCGATGGTCTGCGTGGGCTTTGTCGCTCCAGACGCTGGCCCAATGCT
This sequence comes from Limnohabitans planktonicus II-D5, assembly GCF_001270065.2. Classification (GTDB taxonomy): domain Bacteria; phylum Pseudomonadota; class Gammaproteobacteria; order Burkholderiales; family Burkholderiaceae_C; genus Limnohabitans_A; species Limnohabitans_A planktonicus. The sequence continues at coordinate 195,662 of NZ_LFYT02000003.1, read as the reverse complement.
CAGCCCCAACGGGGCCACCACAGTCCTCGGGCGGGCAGCCGTTTTGCGCTTTGAGCAAGTGCGGCAGCGAGGTGTCGGTCTCCACCACTGCGTTGAGGGTGATGACGTGCTCCCAGTCGTCGCCAAAGTCATACAAATAAAGCAGTTTGTCTTTGGGGGCGGCCATCACGTCTTGAAGTTTGAAACGTGATTCGTTGTTGGACGGTTCGCCCCAGTTGTCGGCATAGGGCTTTTCAAAGCGGCGGTTGGCCTGAACCCTGTAATAGCGTTCGCTTTTGATTGGCACAGCAAAACCATGCATGTGCTCGTCTTCCCAGCCCATGGCCGCCTGGATCAGTTTGTGGAACTTGGGCAATGGCGTGGCCGGATCAACCAGCACATCGCGGTAAATAGCGGGTTTGAAATCGCGCAATTCAATGCGCAGTTGGTAAGCCAAAGTCATGGGCGATTGAAACTCAGGGTTTAGGGAACGAGCACCTTGGGCACCCAACCTTTTGCAGTGGCCCGCTTGGCAAAGCCTTTGGCATCAAAGGTGACCAGCGCATCGCATTGGCGGCTGCTGGCGTGGTGTAAGGCATCGGCAAAGTCGAAACCTTGGCTCAAGGCATCGCAGGCACTTTGCAAGGCTTGGCGGTCTTGCATTTGCACCTGGGGAATGCTGAGCAAGTGGTGGAACACCTTGGCCACCGTGCGTGGCTCCAGTTTGTAGAAGCCACGCAAAACCCACTCCAACTCCAAGGCCACGGTGGTGGCCACGAAGAGGGGTTTGCCACTCTCCAGCAAGGCACGGGCATGCTCACATTGGAGCGCCGTGGCGGCATCGGTTTGCTCGGTCTGCACGTAATAACGCGCCAACACATTGGTGTCCAACGCCGTCAGCTGCGAGGTGCGTTGCTTCATGGCTTGAGCGCTTGGGCTGCATCCCAATCGGCAGCCACGTGCGGCCCCTTGACTTTGACCATGCCAAAACCGGGTTGGGGCGACTTTTTGGCAGGGACTGCGGGGCGCAAGGTGATACAACTGGCGTCGGCGCTGAGGTCAAACGTCACCGCTTGCCCCGGCATCAAGCCCAGTTGCTGGCGCAGGGCTTGCGGAATGGTGACTTGGCCTTTGCTGGTCAGTGTGGAAAGCATGGTTGACATCCGGGTTGATCTGGGGGCTGGTGAAAGCACCATTGCATTGTATTACCGAGTAAGAATTGACACCGATTTACACGTCGATCTCAATCGAGTCGCCGTGCAACTCCATCAGCTCACGGCGGGCAGCGGCTTCGCCTTTGCCCATGAGCTGGGTCATGAGGTTTTCGGTGCCCGCGTTGTCCAAGGGGCCCAGCTCAATCGGCAGCAAGCGGCGCGTGTCGGGGTTGAGCGTGGTGTCCCACAACTGCTCGGCGCTCATCTCGCCCAGGCCCTTGAAGCGGCTGATGCTCCAGCCGCCTTCTTTCACGCCGTCTTTGCGCAGCTTGTCGATGATGGCGGTCAGCTCGCCCTCGTCCAGCGCATAGGCTTTGGACGCGGGCTTTTTGCCGCGTGCAGGCGCATCGACGCGGAACAAGGGCGGCCTGGCCACATACAAGTGGCCCGCTTCGATCAGCTTGGGGAAATGACGGAAAAACAAGGTGAGAAGGAGCACCTGGATGTGCGAGCCGTCCACGTCCGCGTCCGACAAGATGCAGACCTTGCCGTAGCGCAGGTTGCTCATATCGGGGTTGTCGTTGGGGCCGTGCGGGTCCACGCCAATGGCCACCGAGATGTCGTGGATTTCGTTGTTGGCAAACAAGCGGTCGCGGTCCACTTCCCAGGTGTTGAGCACCTTGCCACGCAGGGGCAAGATGGCCTGGCTTTCTTTGTTGCGGCCCATTTTGGCGCTGCCGCCAGCCGAGTCGCCTTCGACCAAAAACACCTCGTTGTGCAGGATGTCTTTGCTCTCGCAGTCGGTCAGCTTGCCGGGCAGCACGGCCACGCCCGAACTCTTGCGCTTTTCCACCTTTTGGCCCGCCTTTTGGCGAGTTTGTGCGGCCTTGATGGCGAGTTCGGCCAGCTTTTTGCCGTAATCCACATGCTCGTTCAGCCACAACTCCAAGGCCGGACGGACAAAGCTGGAGACCAGGCGCACCGCATCGCGCGAGTTCAGTCGTTCCTTGATCTGGCCCTGAAACTGCGGGTCCAGCACCTTGGCGCTCAGCACATAGCTGGCGCGGGCAAACACGTCTTCGGGCATGAGCTTGACGCCCTTGGGCAGCAAGCCATGCAGCTCGATGAAGCTTTTGACGGCCGTGAACAAGCCGTCGCGCAAGCCGCTGTCGTGCGTACCGCCTGCGCTGGTGGGGATCAAATTCACGTAGCTCTCGCGTACCGGCGCACCGTCTTCGGTGAAAGCCACGGCCCAGCTTGCGCCCTCACCTTCGGCAAAGCTCTCGCTGTTGCCGTCGGCAAAACCTTCGCCTTCAAACAACGGGATGACCGGGTCGCCGTTCAGGGTCTGGGTCAGGTAGTCGCGCAGACCGGCTTTGTATTGCCACTGCTGGGTTTCTTTGGTTTTTTCGTTCACCAAAGTCACCGTCACGCCGGGCATGAGCACCGCCTTGCTGCGCAGCAGGTGGGTCAGCTCGTTCATGGGCAGAGCGCTGGATTCGAAATATTTGGCGTCAGGCCAAGCACGCACCGTGGTGCCCTGTTTGCGGTCGCCCTCGCCTGTGGCGCGTTTGACCAGCGGCTCGGTCACGTCGCCGCCCGAGAACACCAAGGTCGCCACTTGGCCTTCGCGGTAGCTGGTGGCTTCCAGGCGCTTGGACAGCGCGTTGGTCACCGACACGCCCACGCCGTGCAAGCCGCCCGAGAAGCTGTAGGCGCCGCCCTTGCCCTTGTCGAACTTGCCACCTGCGTGCAAGCGGGTGAAGACCAACTCGATCACCGGGGCGTTTTCTTCGGGATGCAAGCCAAAGGGAATGCCCCGGCCATCGTCTTCGATGCTGACCGAGCCGTCGGCGTGCAAGATGACTTTGATCTTTTTGCCGTAACCCGCCAGCGCCTCGTCGGCGGCGTTGTCCAGCACCTCTTGGATGATGTGCAGGGGGTTGTCGGTGCGGGTGTACATGCCCGGGCGTTGCTTGACGGGCTCAAGGCCCTTCAAGACGCGGATGGAGCCTTCGGAATATTCACTCGAGGCGCTAGAGGTTTTGACAGTTGATTGGGTAGCCATGGTGGCGAATTGTAGTGGGATTTCACGCCACGCACTGGATGCATAGACAGTACTCAATCTTTGCATCGCGTGCAGGCATCTGCGCGACCTCGGGTTGCGTGACATTGGTTAAAGTCAGGGGATGCAACACAAACCCCTTTCCCTGACGCAGGTGCTGATTTGCGGCGCTGCCATCGTCACCCTCTCCATGGGCATTCGCCACGGCTTTGGCCTGTGGCTGCAGCCCATCACCCAAGCCCAAGGTTGGGGCCGCCAGGAGTTTGGTTTTGCCATGGCGATCCAGAACCTGGCTTGGGGCTTCATGGGCATTTTTGCGGGCATGGTCGCCGACAAATTTGGCGCGTTCCGCGTGATTGCCTTGGGTGCCGTGGTCTACGGGGTGGGCCTGCTGGGCATGGCCTGGGCCACCGACCCGTGGGTGTTTGCCCTGTTCACCGGGGTGATCATCGGCACAGCCCAAGCGGGCACGACCTACGCGGTCATTTACGGCGTGATTGGCCGCAATGTGCCCGCCGAACGCCGCTCCTGGGCCATGGGCGTGGCGGCGGCAGCCGGCAGTTTTGGCCAGTTTTTGATGGTGCCCGTTGAGGGCTTGTTGATCAGCCAAATGGGCTGGCAAACCGCTCTGGTCATATTGGCGGCGGCAGCGATGCTGATCATCCCTCTGGCCTGGGGCCTGCGCGAACCTGCCCTGAACGCACCCGGCCAAGTCAAGCGAGACCAAACCATTGGCCAGGCTTTGAAGGAAGCTTTCAAATACCCCAGTTTCCAGCTACTGATGGCGGGTTATTTTGTGTGTGGTTTTCAGGTGGTATTCATTGGCGTGCACATGCCCAGCTACCTGAAGGACCACGGTTTGGCCCCGCAGGTGGCCAGTTACGCGCTGGCCTTGATCGGTTTGTTCAACGTGTTTGGGACCTACATTGCAGGCACGCTCGGTCAGAAGTTTGCCAAAAAGAACATCCTGGCCTTCATTTATGCAGCCCGTTCTGTGGCGATTGTGTTGTTCCTGTGGGCACCCCTGACGCCCACCAGCGTGTACCTGTTTTCTGCCGTCATGGGCTTGCTGTGGCTGTCCACCGTGCCGCCAACCAACGCGGCTGTAGCCCAGATTTTTGGCATCTCGCACCTGTCCATGCTCAGCGGCTTCATCTTTTTCAGCCACCAAATTGGCTCGTTTTTGGGTGTTTGGCTGGGCGGCTATCTGTATGACAAAACGGGCAGCTACGACATCGTGTGGTACCTGTCCATTGCCTTGGGCGTGATGGCTGCACTGGTGAATTTACCGGTGCGAGAAAGCCCGATTGCCCGCCGCCAAGCCCAGGCGGCCTGACCTGATTTGCACGCCATGATCCCGCAACGACACCGCCCCATGCAGCAACGCTGGTGGGCCCGCGCCTTGGCCTGGGGCCTGGTAGCGGGTGTGTCAGCCATTGTGTTTTTTCTTTATCAACGCCCGGAAATGCTGATCCAGTTGTCAGACCAGCTGTGGGCCTGTTTCTGAGCTACTTTCATGCACGGTACTGAACAAGCTTCCCCCTGGGTCCAGCGCTGGGCCCATCTGATAGCCCCGGGCGGGCGCGTTCTGGATGTGGCCTGCGGTGCAGGCCGTCACATGCGCTGGTTGGCAGCACGGGGACACCACGTCACGGGGGTGGACCGCAACCCCGAAGCTTTGGCGCTGGTGGCCGCTTGCGGCGACACCGTTTTGGCAGACATTGAAAACGGCCCCTGGCCCTTTGCCGGTCAAACTTTTGATGCCGTGATCGTGACGAATTACCTGTGGCGCCCCTTGTGGCCCGACATCATCGGCAGCGTGGCCGAAGGAGGCGTGCTGATTTACGAAACTTTTGCCGCTGGCAACGAGACGGTGGGTAAACCCTCGCGGCCCGATTTTTTGCTGCAAGCAGGAGAACTGCTGCGTGTGTCTGTCGACTTGCACACCGTGGCCTATGAAGATGGTTTTGAAACCTCGCCTGATCGATTTGTGCAACGCATCGCGGCCGTTCGCCAACACACCGACAACGGTCTCAAACGCTTTGATTTGCGTCCTGCCTGATTTTGGCGAGACCTAAGTTGTCACTTCCTGTGACAAGCTCACGCGCAGCCCCCGAAAAAACGGGCTGCAATCGTTAGAATGTCTTTTTTCATTCAGAAGCACCTGACATGACCTCCGATTTTCGCCCCATCAAAGGCAGCATCCCTGCCCTGATCACCCCCATGCTTGAAGACGGCAAAGTGGATTACCCCACCTTGCGAAAACTCATCGACTGGCATATCGCAGAAGGCACCGATGCCATCGTGGTTGTGGGTACTTCGGGGGAATCACCCACCGTGACATTGGACGAGCATTGCGAGATCATCCGTGTCTCGGTCGAGCAAGCTGCCAAACGCATCCCGATCATTGCAGGTTGTGGTGCCAACTCCACAGCCGAAGCCATTGAATTGGCAAGTTTTGCCCAAAAAGTTGGCGCTGATGCCCAGTTGCAGGTGGTGCCTTACTACAACAAGCCCACCCAAGAGGGCCTGTATCAGCACTTCAAGGCGATCGCCGAAGCCGTGCCCGGCCTGCCCGTGATTTTGTACAACGTGCCAGGCCGCACGGTGGCAGATTTGCAGCACGACACTGTGCTGCGCCTGGCCCAGGTGCCCGGCATCGTCGGCATCAAGGAAGCCACCGGCAACATCGAACGCGCCCAATGGCTGATCCGCGATCTGCCCAAAGAATTCGCCGTGTATTCGGGCGATGACCCCACCGCTGTGGCCTTGATGCTGTGCGGCGGCGCTGGCAATGTGAGCGTGACGGCCAACGTGGCCCCGCGCCTGATGCACGAGTTGTGCATGGCCGCCATCCGTGGCGACATTGCCGAGGCCATGCGCATCCAGTTTCAGCTTTTGCCCGTGCACAAAAATCTGTTTGTTGAAGCCAACCCTATTCCCGTGAAATGGGCCATGACCCGCATGGGACTGAGTGGCCCCACTTTGCGTTTGCCCATGACCGAACTGTCTGATTCTCAACGACCCGTGCTCGAAGCCGCACTCAAGGCCAGCGGCCTGATTTGATTTCCACCCAAGGATGCCTGTGAAATTTTCCAACCATCGCACGACCTCTCAATTGCACTCGACACGCACCCTATCGGTGTTGGGTTTGGCTGTTTTGCTCAGTGCCTGCTCTCTTCTCGAAGAAGACAAAATCAATTACAAAAGCGCGGCCAAAGCGCCGACGCTGGAGATACCACCCGATCTGACGCAACTGCGCAAAGAATCGCGCTATGCACTGGAAAGTACCTCTGCCACAGCCTCCGGCTTCCAAAGCGCTGCGGGCAAGGTTTCCGATGCAGGCACAGCAACCAATACTTTGGGCGATGTTCGCATGGAACGCCAAGGCAATCAGCGCTGGCTGGTGGTGTCGCGTTCAGCTGACAAGCTCTGGGATCCTTTGCGCGAATTCTGGACAAGTAATGGGTTTGTTTTGGTCACCGATTCGCCCGAAGTGGGCATCATGGAAACCGAGTGGGCTGAAAACCGCGCCAAATTGCCGCAGGACTTCATTCGCAAAACTTTGGGCAAGGTGCTCGACTCTTTGTATTCCACCGGCGAGCGCGACAAATTCCGCACCCGTATAGAACGCAATGCACAAGGCGGTGTGGAAATTTACATCACCCATCGCGGCATGGTCGAAGACTACGCGGACGCCCAAAAAACCAAAACCATCTGGAAGCCTCGTGCTACAGATCCCGAACTGGAAATTGAATTCTTGCGCCGCCTGATGGTCAAACTGGGGGCTTCCCCCGAAAAAGCCAAAGCTGAAACCCTGACCGCCAGAGCGCCCAAGGGCATCGAGGTCACTACAGTTGATGGCCAACCGACCCTGGCACTGACTGACAGCATGGACCGCGCATGGCGTCGCACAGGCGTGGCCTTGGACCGCAGCGGCTTCACGGTTGAAGACCGTGACCGTGCCAAAGGAATTTATTTTGTGCGTTACGTGGCCCCTGGCACCGCCGACAAGGAACCAGGCTTTTTTGCCCGTTTGTTCAGCAGTCCCAAGGAAGTTTCGACCTTGTCCCGCTACCGGATCGCGCTGTCGGACAAAGGCAATGACAGCAGCCAGATTCGTGTACTCAATGCAGCAGGACAGGCTGAAAGCACTGCCAACGCCAGCACTATCTTGAAGCTCATCGCCAACGAGTTGCAGTAATCCCCAGCCCTGAGGCCCTCAAGGGCCAGGGGCGCAGACATGAAAAAACCCCGCAATGCGGGGTTTTTTTCATGTCCGCCCGACTGAGGTCGGGGCAGCACTGGCCAATTACTTGGCAGCAGATGCGTCAGCAGCAGGCGCAGCAGCGGCAGATGCGTCAGCAGCAGGAGCCGAAGCTTCAGCGGCAGGAGCAGGAGCAACCACGGGTGCAGCGGCTTCTTCTTTTTTACCGCAAGCGGCCAAAGCAGCAGCAGCGATCACGGCGGCCAGAACGAGGGATTTGTTCATGATGATTTTTCCTTGATGGGGGTTAAAAACAATTTCCGGAAATTGTTAGACAGACTTTTGAGTTTGTCTGGACTGAGGCAAAAGCACTCGAGCTCTTTTGTACTCAGCCTCAAATTATAGCGTTTTCCCTAAACAAAAATGAAAAGCTGACACCAAACCTTCAAATTGAAGCATTCCAGTAGATTCAACCCGATGAAGTCTGAGCCGTGTGTGGCCGGTTGGTAGGATTTTGTGGGCGCTTGCAATGCAAGCGAAAAGCCTGTGGTCCACAAGCGTCTGATCGCCATCAGGGCTAGCTCCCACAAGGCGCAAGATTGAAGTCACACGGCAGACCTCACAGGGCCGGATCAATAGGCCTAATGCTTCAGGGCTTTCATCCAACCCGCCGCGATCCAATCACGCAAGGCCTCTTGTGCCGCCGGGCTCAATGCGCACAGCGCCTTGGCAGGCAACTGGCGCTCATTGGCCAATTGACGCAAATGCCGGGCATCGCGTCCACCCACTTTGAAGCTCTCGCCATTGATGAACAGATGACGCTCGTCGTACATCATTTTGGTGCGCCGATCCAATTGCACACCTACCGACAAATCGGGCTCAGCGTCCACGGGCTCAAACCACACCTGGGCCTTGGGCTCTGTGAGGTATTCACCGAGCAAACTGTCGATCAAATGCCGGTCGTTCAAAGCCTTGGCAATGGCCTGCCGCGCAAAATCGCCCAATTCAGAGGGCATGGCTGCAGGCTCGCTGACAGCGGCCTGCTTCGGGTCACGGTACAGCGCATCACCCAAGCCATCAAAGGCTTCATCGGCCAAACCGAGCAGCAACTCACGGGCCAACTCCCCTTCTTGCGGTGAGCGAAAGCCAATTGACCAGGTCATGCATTCGCCCTGGGCAATGCCGTCATGCGCATATTTGGGCGGCAGATACAGCATGTCGCCGGGATTGAGGATGAATTCCTCTTCGGCTTCAAAGTTCTGCAAAATCTTGAGCGGCACGCCCGGCTGCAGGCTCAGGTCTTTTGAGCGGCCAATGCGCCATTTGCGCTGACCGTGGGCCTGCAACAAAAACACGTCGTAGCTGTCAAAGTGCGGCCCAACGCCCCCGCCATCGGTGGCGTAACTGATCATCAGATCATCGAGCCGTGCATCGGGCACAAAGCGAAACTGCTGCATCAGCGCGTGCACGCCATCGTGGTGCAAGTCGACGCCCTGCACCAGAAAAGTCCATTTTTTCTGACTGAAGGGCGGCAAACTCCGCTTCGGCAATGGGCCGTGCTTCATCTTCCAGCCCTTGGGCGAATCCACAATCAAACGCGACTCCACACCCTCTTGCTCCGCCAGCACCACCAAGTCGGCGCGGCCCACGCTGGGCACAAAACCCGGGATGGCATTGCGCACCAGCAATGGCTTTTTCTGCCAATGGCGCTTCATGAATTGGCTGGGTGTCAGGCCGCCCAAGAGGGCCAAGGGGTGTTCTGTGTTCATCTGTCTATTCCTTTGAGGACGCCATGGAGCGGCCTCATAAAAACGCAAGCGGCCAAAACTGGCCGCCAAACTGCGACAATTGTCCTATGGAAATCAAGACACCTTCCGTGGTCGCACTGACCTGGACACTCAAAGACACACTGGGCGAAATTCTGGACACCCTGAACGAACCCGTTGAATTTTTCATTGGCGGCAAAGATTTGCTGCCCAAGATCGAGGAAGCCCTGCAAGGCCACGAAAAAGGCGCCAAGCTCGACCTGCATCTGGAGCCCGAAGATGCCTTTGGCGACTTTGATGAAAATCTTCTGTTTCTGGAGCCGCTCGCGCTGTTTCCTGAAGGCTTGGAAGAAGGCCTGACCATTGAAGGCACCGCCTTGCCCGAAGGCTGCCACCCCGATGCGCCGCGCAATGTGCTCTACACCGTGACCGAAATCTATCCCGAGCACGTGGTGCTGGACGGCAACCACCCGCTGTCAGGCATCGCCCTGCGCTTGAGCCTGAAGGTGGAGTCGGTGCGCGAGCCCACCGAGGCCGAAGTGGGCAGCGGCAGCTGCGGCACGGGATTCTTCAAAATCGAAGTGGGTGATGAAGGCCTGCCCACCGGGCCTACTTTGCACTGATCCATCAGGGCAATTCCGACAGAGGCATGTCGGCGGCTTACGCAGCGACATGCACCGGCCCATCAAAAGTCGTCGTTGGACTCTTCGAGTACCCACCTACAAAAGATCATCCCGCAGGTCGGCACTCGAAGAGTCCGACATCTTCACCCCGACCTTATCTTTTGCCGGTCGAACCATAACCGCCCTCACCGCGCTCACTGGGTGCGTCAAATTCAGTCACGACATTGAACGTGGCCTGCACCACCGGCACGATGACCATTTGCGCAATGCGCTCCATGGGCTCGATGGTGAAGGCTACATCGCTGCGGTTCCAGGCACTGACCATGAGCTGCCCCTGGTAGTCGCTGTCGATCAAGCCCACCAGATTGCCCAGCACGATGCCGTGCTTGTGGCCCAAACCGGAACGCGGCAGCAGCATGGCGGCATAACCTGGGTCTTTCAGATGCACCGCAATGCCCGTGGGCACCAGCTGCCAGGCGTTGGGATGCAGGGTCAACGGCTCGTTCAGACAGGCCCGCAAATCCAGGCCTGCGCTGCCTGGCGTGGCATAGGCAGGCAGTTGTTCGGCCATGCGGGTGTCGATGATTTTGATGTCAATGTTCATGTGAGGTTGGGCGTTGGGCGTTGGGCGTTGGGCGTTGGGCGTTGGGCGTTGGGCGTTGGGCGTTGAGCGTGGAGGGTTGAGCGCTGAGTGTTGGGCGTTGGCTTCAGGTTTTTTCGCTGAACGCTCAACACTGTACGCTGAACGCTGAACGCTGAACCCTCAACGCCGGACGAACCCGGATGCTAGATCAAACGGGTGGCAATGTCGGCGATTAATTGGACGGCCAGATCCTGCTTGCGGCCGTGGGGCAGCTCACGCGCGCCGGCCTCGTCCACCAGCAGCAAGGCGTTGTCGTCTTGACCGAAGGTGGCCGGGCCAATATTACCCACCAACAACGGCACACCCTTGCGGATGCGCTTGGTGGTGGCATGGGCCAGCAAATCGTGGCTTTCGGCGGCAAAACCCACGCAAAACAATTGACCCGACACGGCTCGGGACGAGTGCGCCACAGTGGCCAGAATGTCCGGGTTTTCAACGAAACTCAGCTGGGGCGTCTGACCCGAGCCGTCTTTCTTGATTTTCTGATCGGCTGAATTTGCGGGGCGCCAATCGGCCACAGCCGCTGTAGAAATGAACACGTCTGCCTCACCCACATGCAGCGCCACCGCGTCCAGCATCTGGCGGGCTGACTGGACATTCAAACGCTCAACGCCCCTGGGCGTTGGCAAATGCACAGGCCCTGCCACCAGCGTGACCCGGGCACCGGCCATGCGCGCTGCACGGGCAATCGCAAAGCCCATCTTGCCGCTCGACAAATTGGTGATGCCGCGCACCGGGTCGATGGCTTCGTAGGTCGGCCCGGCCGTGACCAGCACTTGCTTGCCCGCCAGCACCTTGGGTGTGAAAAACGCTTCGAGTTCTTCCAGAATTTCATCGGCTTCGAGCATGCGCCCGTCGCCCGTCTCGCCGCAGGCCTGGTCGCCCTGCCCCACGTCCAACACATGGATGCCGTCGGCCTTGAGCTGCGCCACATTGCGCTGCGTGGCGGGGTTGGACCACATTTCGCGGTTCATGGCCGGGGCCACGATCAGCGGTACCTTGTCCAGCGGCCGGGCCAGGCACATGAGGCTGAGCAACTCGTCGGCACCGCCGTGCAACAGCTTGGCCATGAAATCGGCACTGGCAGGCGCCACCACAATCGCATCGGCCTCTCGGCTCAGGTTGATGTGCGCCATGTTATTGGCCTCACGCGGGTCCCACTGCGAGGTGTAAACGGGCCTGCCCGACAGGGCTTGCATGGTCACTGCCGTCATGAAGTGCTCAGCCGCCTCGGTCATCACGACTTGCACCGTGACGCCAGCCTTGACCAAGGCGCGGCAGAGTTCTGCCGACTTGAAGGCAGCAATACCGCCCGACAAGCCCAGAACGATGTGTTTTCCAGCCAATGTGCTCATGGCGGGGAATGTAGCAGAGAGCACGCAAGCGCCCCCGGTAACAACAAGCAGTGGCGCCGGATCCCGCAATGTCGGAGCTGAAGCTGCCGACCTGCGGAAAACCACAGGCCTTGCAGTTGGTCGCACTCGCAGAGTCCAACATTGGCAGCCTCTGCTTGAATCTGCACCCAAGCCCACGTCGGGCGCAATCTGATGCCAAGACGGAAACAAGCAAGATTCAGCGTTCACCGGGAAAACCCCGACCCCGACTGTCTATAATCACGATTTCCACCTTCCGGGAGCCCCTGGTTCCCGTCTTGGACATGACCAAATTCGTCTTCGTCACCGGCGGTGTGGTGTCTTCCCTGGGCAAGGGAATCGCCTCCGCATCGCTCGCCGCCATCCTTGAATCGCGCGGCCTGTCTGTCACCCTCATCAAGCTCGATCCCTACCTCAACGTCGACCCCGGCACCATGTCGCCCATACAGCACGGCGAGGTGTTTGTGACCGACGACGGCGCTGAAACCGACCTGGACCTGGGCCACTATGAGCGCTTCATCAACACCCGGATGAAGAAGGCCAACAACTTCACGACCGGCCAAATCTACAAAAGCGTGCTCGAAAAAGAGCGCCGTGGCGACTACCTGGGCAAGACCGTGCAGGTCATCCCCCACGTCACCAATGAAATCCAGGACTTCGTCAAGCGCGGCGCGGGCTACGGCACGCCCGAAGCGGTCGATGTGGCCATCGTCGAAATCGGCGGCACCGTGGGCGACATCGAGTCCCTGCCGTTTCTGGAAGCCGTGCGCCAACTCAGCCTGCGTCTGGGGCCCAACAACTCGGCCTTTGTTCACCTGACTTACCTGCCCTGGATTGCCACTGCAGGCGAGCTCAAGACCAAACCCACCCAGCACACGGTGCAAAAACTGCGCGAAATCGGCATCCAGCCCGATGCGCTGTTGTGCCGCGCTGACCGCTACATCCCCGATGACGAGCGCGACAAGATTTCATTGTTCACCAACGTTCAAGGCTGGGGTGTGATCTCCATGCCCGATGTGGACACCATCTACAAAGTGCCCCGCGTGCTGCACGAACAAGGCCTCGATGGCCTCATCTGCGACAAACTGCGCCTGAACACGCCGCCGGCCAACCTCAAGCGCTGGGACGATTTGGTGTACGAGACCGCCAACCCCAAGGGCGAAGTGACGATTGCCATGGTGGGCAAATACGTCGAGCTGTCGGACAGCTACAAATCGGTCAACGAAGCGCTGCGCCACGCGGGCATGCGCAACCATGTGCGCGTGAAGATCGAGCACATCGACTCCGAAACCATCACCCCCGAGACCGTGGCCAGCCTGGCCCACTTCGACGGCGTGTTGGTGCCCGGTGGCTTTGGCAAGCGCGGCGTGGAAGGCAAGATCGAAACCGCGCAATTCGCCCGCACCCACAAAGTGCCCTATCTGGGCATCTGCCTGGGCATGCAAGTGGCCACCATCGAATACGCCCGCCATGTGGCTGGCATGAAGGACGCCAACAGCACCGAATTCGAGCCCGAGACGCCCTTCCCCGTGATCGCACTGATCAACGAATGGAAAGATGCCGACGGCTCGATCCAAAAGCGCGACGAAAACTCCGACTTGGGCGGCACCATGCGCCTGGGGGCACAAAGCTCCGACGTGGCCAAGGGCACCCTGGCGCACCAGATCTACGGCGACGTGGTCACCGAGCGTCACCGCCACCGCTACGAGGCCAACGTCAATTACCTGGACGACCTGCGCAAAGCCGGTCTGGTGATTTCGGCCCTGACCCAACGCGAGCATCTGACCGAAATCGTCGAGCTGCCGCAAAGTGTGCACCCCTGGTTTGTGGGCGTGCAGTTCCACCCCGAATTCAAGTCCACACCGTGGGATGGCCACCCTCTGTTCAACGCCTTCGTCAAGGCGGCCGTTGCGCACAAGGCTGCCGCCTGAAACACCAGATCAAGGACAGCTCCATGAAACTCTGCGGATTTGACGTTGGCCTGCACCAACCCTTCTTTTTGATCGCGGGCACCTGCTCCATCGAAGGCCTGGAGATGTCCATTGAGGTGGCAGGCCGCCTCAAAGAGGCTTGCTCGGCGCTGGGCATTCCCCTCATTTACAAAGGCTCCTTCGACAAGGCCAACCGCTCATCGGGCAGTACCCAGCGCGGTGTGGGCATCGATGTGGGCCTGAAAATTCTGGATGAAGTGCGCCGCCAGATTGGGGTGCCGATCCTCACCGACGTGCACGATGAGTCGCAGGTCAAAACCGTGGCCAGCGTGGTGGATGTGTTGCAGACTCCGGCGTTTTTGTGCCGCCAGACCGATTTCATCCGCGCCGTGGCCCAGTCGGGCAAGCCGGTGAACATCAAAAAGGGCCAGTTTTTGGCGCCTTGGGACATGAAAAACGTCATCGACAAAGCCCGCAGCGCAGCGCGTGAAGTGGGTCTGCCCGAAGACAACTTCCTGGCCTGCGAGCGCGGTGTGAGCTTTGGCTACAACAACCTCGTAGCAGACATGACGAGCCTGGCCGAGATGCGCAAGACCGGCGCACCCGTGGTGTTCGACGTGACCCACTCGGTGCAAAAGCCCGGTGGCCAAGGCACCAGCAGCGGGGGTGCCCGCGACATGGTGCCGGTGCTGGCCCGCGCAGGCGTGGCCGTGGGCGTGGCGGGTCTCTTCATGGAAACCCATCCCAAGCCCGCAGAGGCCTGGTCTGACGGTCCCAACGCGGTGCCTTTGGGCAAAATGAAGGCCTTGCTGGAGACCCTGGTGCAGCTCGATTCCGTCACCAAAAAGAACCAGTTTTTAGAGGAAGATTTCGCATGAGCGGCTATATCATCGCCCACGTTCAGGTGACCAACCCCACCCAGTACGAAGAGTACAAAAAGTGGTCTACAGCCGCCATGAAAACCGCAGGTGCCGAAGTGTGCGTGCGCGGTGGCCAGGTGCATGTGCTCGAAGGCGACTGGGCCCCGGAGCGCATCGTCATCCTGAAATTTCCGTCTTTTGAAGCCGCCAAGGCCTTTCACGAACTGCCCGAATACCTCAAAGCCCGCGAAGCCCGAGAAGGTGCTGCCATCATGCGCATGGTGGCCATCGAAGGCGTTTGAGCCGCTGGCATGTCCAACCCGTTTTGTTTTAAATTGAGAGAGTTCAAAAATGAGTGCAATCGTTGATATCGTCGGCCGTGAAATCCTCGACAGCCGTGGCAACCCTACCGTCGAATGCGACGTGCTGCTGGAATCGGGCGTCATGGGCCGCGCCGCTGTGCCATCCGGCGCATCCACCGGTAGCCGCGAAGCCATCGAGCTGCGTGACGGCGACAAGAGCCGATACCTCGGCAAAGGCGTGCTCAAGGCCGTTGAGCACATCAACACCGAAATTTCCGAAGCCGTCCTGGGCCTCGACGCCTCTGAGCAAGCCTTTTTGGACCGCACCCTGATCGACCTGGACGGCACCGACAACAAGAGCCGTCTGGGTGCCAACGCCATGCTGGCTGTGTCCATGGCGGTGGCCCGTGCTGCGGCCGAAGAGTCCGGCCTGCCCCTGTACCGCTACTTTGGCGGCATGAACGGCAACCAGCTGCCCGTGCCCATGATGAACGTCATCAACGGCGGCGCACACGCCAACAACAACCTGGACCTGCAAGAGTTCATGATCATCCCCGTGGGCGCACCGTCGTTCCGCGAAGCCGTGCGCTGGGGCGCTGAAGTGTTCCACGCGCTCAAGAAAATCATCCACGACAAAGGCATGAGCATTGCCGTGGGCGACGAAGGCGGCTTTGCCCCCAACGTGGACAGCCACGAAGCGGCCATTCAGATGGTGCTGGACGCGATTGCTGCCGCCGGCTACACCGCTGGCGAGCAAATCGCCATTGGCCTCGATTGCGCAGCCAGCGAGTTCTACAAAGACGGCAAGTACGTGCTCGCCGGTGAAGGTGGCAACAGCCTGACGTCCGAGCAGTGGACCGACATGCTGGCCACTTGGTGTGACAAGTACCCGATCATCAGCATCGAAGACGGCATGGCCGAAAGCGACTGGGACGGCTGGAAAGTGCTGACCGACCGCTTGGCCAAAAACGTGCAAATCGTGGGTGACGACCTGTTCGTGACCAACACCAAGATCTTCAAGGAAGGCATCGACAAAGGCATCGCCAACTCGATTCTGATCAAGATCAACCAGATTGGCACCTTGACCGAAACCTTTGAAGCCATCGAAATGGCCAAGCGCGCCGGTTACACCGCCGTCATCTCACACCGTTCGGGCGAGACCGAAGACAGCACCATCGCTGACATCGCCGTGGGCCTGAACGCGGGCCAGATCAAGACCGGCTCGATGAGCCGCTCGGACCGCATGGCCAAGTACAACCAGCTGCTGCGCATCGAAGAAGACCTGGGCGACGTGGCCGTGTACCCTGGACGCAGCGCGTTTTACAACTTGCGTTAAAACCCGATGGGCAACCGCCTCGTTCCAATTGTGCTGATCGCCTTGCTGGCGATCATTCAGGCCCAACTGTGGTTCGGACGGGGCAGCTTGCCCAACGCGGCAGACTTGGAACGTCAGGTCAAGCAACAAAAAGCCGCCAATGAAGAAGCCCGCCGCACCAATGAGCAGCTGAGCGCCGAGGTCAACGACCTCAAGGAAGGCCTCAACATGGTGGAAGAGCGGGCCCGGCACGAGCTGGGCATGGTCAAGCCCAACGAAATCTTCGTGCAAATCGCCAAATGATGTCCTTGACCGAGATCACCGGCTTCGCGCTGGGCTTGGTGATGGTGGTGTGCAGCATCCGCGAACTGCACTGGAGCTGGCCACTGGCCATCCTCAGCTCCCTGCTCTACTTTTTTGTGTTCAAGGACAGCCTGTTGTATGGCGAAGCCGGCTTGCAACTGGTGTTTGCCACTTTGGCTTTGTGGGGCTGGTGGCAATGGCTGCGCCTGGGCGATGATGCGCAGCCTGCTCTCGTGATCCAGCGGCTGCCAACCCGTGGCTGGTGGCTGGTGCTGATCACCAGCGCATTGTTGTGGCCCACGCTGGCCCTGCTGCTGCAACACTTCACCGACAGCGATGTGGCCTGGTGGGACGCCTTGCCCACAGCCCTGAGCCTGGTGGGCCAAGCCCTGCTGGGGCGCAAATACATCGAAAACTGGCTGGTCTGGTTGGTGGTCAACGTCATCAGTGTGGCGCTGTTTGCCCACAAAGGGCTGTGGCTGACTTGTGTGTTGTATGCGCTGTTCACGCTCATGAGTGTGTGGGGTTGGCGCGTTTGGCAAGCCCGGCTCAAGGCAGCGCATCCATGAACGCCCGGCGCATTGCCATCGTCGGTGCCGAGAGCACCGGCAAATCCTGGCTGACGCAAGCATTGACCGCTGTGATTCGCCTGCGTGGGCAAACGGTGCACACCGTGGATGAAGTCCTGCGCAGTTGGTGCGACCGTGAAGGCCGCACACCCCTGCCCCATGAACAAGCGGGCATTGCACACACGCAAGCCCAGGCCGTGGAACAGGCGCCGCCGGGGTGGGTCATTTCAGACACCACACCCCTGATGACCGCCGTCTACAGCCACATGCTGTTTGCAGACGAGAGCCTCTACACCATGGCTTTGGCGCATCAGGCCCTGTACGACCACACCCTGATCACCGGCCTGGATTTACCCTGGGTGGCCGATGGCCTGCAGCGCGATGGCCCGCATGTTCGAGGCCCGGTGGACACCCTTGTGCGCCAGGCACTGGACAGAGCAGGCATCAACTACCGCGTGGTTTACGGACAAGGCCATCAACGGCTCAACAATGCCCTGCTGGCCCTGGGCTTGCCGGGCGAAGACGAAGCCGCCCGCCTGATCCGTGAAAACGCGCAATATGCCATCAACCAAGGCCGCACCGTGTGGCAATGCAATGAATGCAGCGACCCCGAGTGCGAACACAAACTGTTCACGGGTCTGCTGGCGCAGCGTTCAACTTGACCTCGCAAATCGACACACTCAGGGGTCCGACGATGACAGCCTTATGGATCCGGCCCTATGAAGTCTGCAGAATGACTTCAATCTTGCACCTTGTGGGAGCTAGCCCTGCTGGCGATCAGACACTTGTGGACCGCAGGCTCTTCGCTTGCAGGGCAAGCTCCCACAAAATCCTCCAACTGGCAACACACGGTTCAGACTTCATCGGGCCGAATCAATAGGCACACGCCCATGTCGGAGTCTTCGACCGCCGACCTACCAGATGGCAACGCCCCGCAGGTCGGTACTCTCAGAGTCCGACAATGGCCTGCTCAAGCTTCGTCGATTGAAACAAGCATCAGCAGTGATTCAAACCATGTCGGAGTCTTCGACCGCCGACCTACCAGATGGCAACGCCCCGTAGGTCGGCACTCGCAGAGTCCGACGTTTTCAGCCTCCGGCACAGGTCCCCTGTCGGGGTCTTCGACCGCCGACCTACAAAAAGGCAACGCCCCGTAGGTAGGCACTCGTAGAGTCCGACGTTTTCAGCCTGAGGCATAGGCACCATGTCGGGGTCTTCGACCGCCGACCTACAAAATGGCAACACCCCGCAGGTCGGCACTCGCAGAGTCCGACGTTTTCAGTGCAGCGAGCCTCCCGAGATATCTGTAGGCAAGCCCGTGAAAAGTCCCGCCGCATCCACCGGGTCAAAACGGTATTGCGCACCGCAAAAGTCACAGCCCACTTCCACTTGGCCCTGCTCGGCGATGATGCCTTCCACCTCTTCGGTGCCCAAGCTACGAATCATGTGGCCCACACGCTCACGGTTGCATCGACAGGCAAAGCGCGGGCCGGTCTCGCCCATCAAGGGTTCAAAACGCGCCAGCGGCTCTTCCCAATACAGACGGTGCAAGATGGTTTCGGCGTCCAGCCCCAGCAGCTCTTCGCGCTTGAGGCTCTTGGTCAAAATCGAAATGCGGCTGAAGTCTTCACTTTGGCCCAGCACCGACTCACGCAAAAGTGAATCGGTTTGACCGGCCAGGTTGCCCTCACCTTCGATGGGCAAACGCTGGATCAACAAACCGGCCGCCACCTTGTCATCGGCCGCCAGCACCAACACCGTGTCCAACTGCTCAGACTGCAGCATGTAGTGCTCCAGCACCTCGCTGATGTTTTCCAATTTTTCGCCCCGGTCACCAAACAGCGGCACCACGCCTTGGTAGGGCTGCTGGCCGGGCAAGCGGTCTTGGGGGTCCAGGGTGATGGCGCAGCGGCCTTCGTTGTTCACGTTGACCATCTGGCTCAAGGTGGCGTCTTCGGCCACCTCGCCCACTTGGGTGCAAGTCGCGCGCAAGCTCAAATCCGGTTGCACCTCGACCACACCCAGCTTGACCGGTCCATCGCCAAAAATCTGCAGCACCAAAGCGCCGTTGAACTTGATGTTGCCCTGCATCAACACACCGGCCGCGGCCATCTCGCCCAGCAACTGGCGCACGGGCGCGGGGTAAGCGCCGGTTTCGGAATTGGCGGCGCGCCGCGCCAGGATGTCTTGCCAGGCATCGGTCAGGCGCACGAGCATGCCGCGCACCGGCAGGCCTTCGAAAATGAATTTATGGAGTTCAGACAAAGTTCAATCAACAGCCCCATGGGGCCGATCCTCAAAAGTTAAAAAGCGTTCGCGACAACCAACCAATCAGCTGATTTTTTTCAGGCCCGCCTTGAATCGGCGGGCGTTCTCGACGTAATGTTTGGCGCTTTGGCGCAGGCCTTCGATCTGCTCGGGGCTGAGTTCACGCACCACCTTGGCAGGCGTGCCCATGATCATCGAGCCATCTGGGAATTCCTTGCCTTCGGTCACCAGCGAACCAGCACCTACCAGACAGTTCTTGCCAATTTTGGCACCGTTGAGCACCACCGCGCCAATGCCGATCAGCGACTCATCGCCAATCGTGCAGCCGTGCAGCATGACCATGTGGCCCACCGTGACGTGCTTGCCGACCACGATGGGTTTGCCGTGGTCGGCGTGCATGACGCTGCCGTCCTGGATGTTGCTGCCCTCGCCAATCTCAATGGTCTCGGTGTCCCCACGCACCGTCACACCAAACCAGACACTGGCGTCGGCCGAGATCTTGACCGCCCCCATGACCTGCGCGTTGTCGGCCACCCAGGCGGTGTCGGCCACGTCGGGGGTTTGATCATCCAGCTGGTAAATGGTCATGGCGGTTTCCTGTCGGTTGGGTTTTCTTGAAAACCTACAATTGTAGGGAAGCCCACCACCTGCCGTGGGCGCTGCCAGCGATCACCATGCAAACCCTGCGCTCCTCCGCCCTGATCCCTTGGGCGCAAACCGACCCAAACCTGAAGGCCCAGGCCACTTTGGCACTGGACCTGAGCCTGCCCGTGGGCGCGCTCGACAGCCTGAGCGCACCCAATGCAGGCCCCGGCCGCGCTGCCCGCCCGCTGCTGGTGCCGCACACCCAGCTCAAAGCCAAATCCATGGCCACGCCCGAGGGCCGGGCCATGCTGGTGCATTCGATCGCCCACATCGAGCTCAACGCCATCGACCTGGCGCTCGACGTGGTTTGGCGCTTTGCGGGCATGCCCGAGGCTTTTTATACCGACTGGGTGCGCATCGCCCAAGAAGAGGCCAAGCATTACAGCCTGCTGCGCCAGCATTTGGTCAGCCTGGGGTTTGACTACGGCGACTTTCCCGCCCACAACACCTTGTGGGACATGGCCGAGCGAACAAAGGACGACATCCTGGCCCGCATCGGCATCGTGCCGCGCACCATGGAAGCGCGGGGCCTGGACGCCTCACCCGGCGTGAAAAACAAATTGGTCAGTGTGGGCGACCACCGGGCAGGCGAGATCCTTGACATCATTCTGGAAGAAGAAATCGGCCATGTGGCCGCAGGCAACCGCTGGTACCGCTACCTGTGCAAAGAGCGGGGCCTGGAGCCGGTGCACACCTATGCCGAATTGATCGCGCAATACGACGCCCCCAAACTGCGCCCGCCCTTCAACATGGCGGCGCGGCGGCTGGCGGGGTTTGAAGAGGCCGAGTTGGCAGCAATGGGATGAAGCGCCAGTCAAGCGCTGTCCATCTCTTGTGACAAACGCCCTCGCAAGAACCGGCCTGCTGCGCAATGAGTCCACCTTCGCGAACGCTCGTTTACGATAGGCAGCCCGCTTGTCACTGATGGGCGCACCGCTTGCTTGCCACAGCGAGAAACCAGCCTTTATCCTAGAAAACGCAGTTGAACGCGCCCGAGGGTGCTGCCATTGGGGGCAATGGCCAGGCGCGAGAAGGCCGCAGGCTGCACCCCTGCAACGACGAGCAACGCCGCCAGTGCCCCCCAGGGCTGTGCCATCGGGTGCATCGCGGAATCACCCACAAGGTGAGCGTCTTCGTGCTCACAAAGATGAGGATACATCAGGGTTTCCAGCGGGTTCAAAGCGGTCAACTGCGTTTTCCAGGACCATGAATGAGGCCAAATAAAGACTCCACCACGACTTGATGGCGGCCGTTGGCAAATGCTTGACAGTCATCGGGCCTGAGGAAAAAGCCTTTAAGCTGAATGGATGGACCGCCCCTTGAGCGCAACATCCAATGTGCCGCATCAAGACACAGTATTTCGAACCAATTGCTCTTTGAACCATTGCAAGCCCTTGTCGCGATGAGCACGTTCGTGCCAAATGAGCCTGTATTCAAATCGCAGGTTTTTTTCTTGGATCGGCAGCACCGCAATGACAAAGGTTTTGGCCCATATACGGGCCAACCGTTCGGGCACCACCGCCAGCCAATCGCTTTGCAAGATACATTCCAAAGCCGTATGAAAACTTGGGGTGGCCAGCACGATGTTTGAAGACTTGAGTCCCAAACGCTCATAAACATTGTCCGTCATGTAGCGCCTTGAACTGAGGTAGCGCGGTGCCCACTGCGGATAGTGGGCTGCATCTTCAAGCAGTGATTTGCTGTCCATTTTCCCCAGTGAAGCCAATGGATGATTGGGCTGGCACACCAAAGCATAACCATCAGTAAACAGCGTTCGGTAATGGAAATCAGGGGACAGCGGCTCATCTGAATACAAAGCGCAGTCGAGCTCTCCACGCTCAAGTTTGGCCATGGTGTCATCCGACCACGGGTCTGTCTGCCATGCGACAAAAGGGGCGATCTGACGAAGACTCGCCAACTGAGGCTGAAGGACGACTGACAAACCGTAATCGGTACTGGCGATTCGAAAAGTGCGCGCGGTGTCCGCAATGTCAAATGCGGCCACGTCGAACAAAGCATGCATGCTGTCCAAACATGCGTGCACAGACGGGCGCAGCAATTCGGCCACGGGTGTGAGCACATAACCGCGCGATGTCCGGACCAACAAAGGATCGCCAAAATGCTGCCTCAATCGGGTCATGGCCCTCGAAGCCGCAGGTTGCGTCATCGCAAGCAATTCACCCGCGCGTGTAATACCGCGGGTATCCAACAGGGCTTGCAGGAACTTGAGCAACCCAATGTCAAAGGTGTCCAAATCCACATCAACATTCGATTTATGCATGCTCAACATCCCGGTATTGATCTTTTTGATTATCTCGCAAAGGCCCAAAATCCAGCTCTGCAAGTTGAAGACCGGATCTAAGCCCTGCCGCAACTGATCTCCAAGTAAACCCTACTCAAGTTCGAAAGATATCACCCATGTACGCCATCACAGGAGCCTTCGGGCAAACCGGCCTCGCTTTAAGTCAAACTTTGCTCGATGCGGGCAAGCCTATTCGCATGATCGTTCGCCGAGATGATGAGCAAGCCCAAACATGGCGCGCCAAAGGCGCTCAAGTGGTTGTGGCCGATGTCACCGATGTAGACAGCCTCACCCGTGCCTTGCATCAGGCTGAGGTGGTCTACCTCATGAATCCACCAGCCTACTTTGTGCCTGACATGTTTGCGCATGCTCATGCAGTTCATGCGAACCTGGTGGCTGCAGCCAATGCGGCAAACGTGCCCTATGCCGTCGCACTGTCCTCGGTTGGAGCCCAGCATCCGCAAGGCACGGGCAACATCTTGACGACCAACGACTTTGAGCATCAACTGCACAACTACAAAGGCCAGTTGACCATTTTGCGAGCGGCCAACTTCATAGAAAACTGGGCCTGGTCACTGCACCCCGTTTTGGAAAACAGTGTGCTCCCTTCCATGTTCCACCCGCTGGACAAAGCCTTGCCCATGGTCAGTGCGACGGACATCGGACGTACCGCTGCGACACTGATGATCGAGCGCCCCACAGCGCGGCGCTTGATCGAACTGCATGGCCCACAAGACTACTCTCCCAACGATGCCGCCACTGTGCTTTCAGCGTTGTTAGGTCGCCCGGTACAGGCGGTGCAAGACAGCGCAGATAAGCTGTCAGCCATCATGACAGCCAAAGGATTTCCCGAGAAAACAGTCAGCGCGTTTATGGAGATGTTTGCAGGCTTCAACTCTGGATGGATCGCATTCGATGGCCAACATGAAACCAGACGAGGTACGGTCACACTTCACGAAGCCATAACTGCCCTGTTGAAGTTTGCGACATCTCATGCATAAACTCAAACAATTTTTACCCCAAAAAATTTACCTACCGCACACGATGAAACTGTCTGACAAAGGCCCCATCAAGCCGCCACCCACCATGCCCGGCCTCTTGGGTGACTTGGTCGAAACGATTCAAAAATGGCCTGGTGTCATCTCTGCCACACACTGGGATCTTTACCGACCCAGCGTGGCTGATGGTGCTGACTTTTACATTGGCGACAATGAAATCGGTCACATCCACTTCGATGGTGAAGCCCACGTCGCCACCGATGCGCAAATAAGCCAATCCTTCATAGAACAAGGCAAGGCCCAGCCCTTTCGCTACCGCGCTGACCCCACCTATCGGCATTGGACACAAGTGAAAATTACCAACCCCACACACTGCGAAAATACCCTGGCTCTGTTTCGCGCAAATTATGAGCGGCTCACGGTGCTGGCGAGGCCAGTGACCTGTTGATCCGTCCCTGTGAAGTTTGAAGTGAAGATCTTGTCTTGGGCAGAGCGATCAGCTACACAATCAGTGTAGGAGCCCCACCGCCTGGGCGATGTGTATTGGCCTGCAAGGCTCCATCGCTGCGTGGGCACCGTTCTCACAAAAAAGCGTTGATGCAAACATCAACGGGCCACATCAATAGTGCCGTGTTTCATTCTGTTTGGAATTTATAGATTCAGCCCGATGAAGTCTGAGCCTTGTGTTGCCCGTTGAGAGGATTTTTTTGGAGTTTGCCAGCCAAGCGAAATGCCTGTGGTCTACAAGCGTCTGATCGCCAGCAGGTCTTGCTCCCACAAGGTGCAAGATTGAATTGATCCTGCAGACTTCAAAGTGCCGGATCAATAATTTGCTTTTGACACAAATGGCCTATTCCAAAATGTCGCGGATTATTTTGTCCAGATGAAGGGCTAGGTATTTTTGTTGTGATGTGCAATGCAAGCATTCGTGGTGGCAACCAGTTACGGTGGAGACCCCCAAACCAACAGCATCGCAGCGCCTTTATTCGGCTGTCGAGGGACTCCAGAACGCCTGCGTCACACACGGCAACCCTGAAAGTTTTGCAATGACACTGTCAAGCTGATCGCCCTCAATGGATGTGGACGCCAACACCGCCTCGATCTCCACCGCATCAGAACCGAAAGCGTGCATGTTGAGGTCTTGTATTGGAAATTGAGCGGCCTCAAGCTCCTCTTCTAATTGCGTCAATGCCACACGCTGCATTCCCTTAGGGGAGATCACATATACGGTGTAGGTAGCTTCAACAGCCTCCGTGTCGATGGGCTTGCGATTGATTTTGTTGACCACAGGACGCAACAAGGTATTGGCGGAAAGAACAAAAACAGTTGCAAGCAGCGCTTCAATGAGTAAATCTGCACCAGCACAGGCCCCAACCGCTGCAGAACCCCACAAAGTCGCGGCCGTGTTCAGCCCTCGGACATTGCCCTCCTCCCGCATGATCACACCGGCACCCAGGAAACCAATGCCCGACACGACATATGCCGTGACATGAACTGCGCTTTCGTGGCCACCGAGACGATTGGCCATATCCACAAAAATAGCGGCCCCTACGGCGACCAACACATTGGTTCGCAGGCCCGCTGTCCGCTGGCGGTACTGTCGCTCCAAGCCAATGAGTCCCCCCAATATGAAGGCGGCGACCAGGCTCACTGTCGTGTCCAGTGCCGATAAAAGGTTGATGTTCTCGATGGCTTGCATAGGGACTCCATTGAACGATTCAAGCGACAAGCATATAAGACTTGACCCTAACAAACGCCGCTGGACAACCAAGAGGGTGCTGGCATGGGTGGGCAAACAATGGCCCGAAATCTAACGATGAGCAGGCCTTTACCAATCGATTGCCAGGAAGCGCCCTTTCTTGAGGTCCTTCATCGCCGACATTGCCCCTGTTCGTCATGAACAGTTATGCGTTGTCATCCAGCTTTCATTTCCCGTCATGGCGAGCGGAGCGTGGCCATCCAGCTTGTGAGGTCAATCCGCCATTCAAGCCTTTTGCATGCGCCCCATGCTGGATTGCCGCGTCGCTGCGCTCCTCGCAATGACAGAATAAAAGCATGCCCGCCAAATCGCTTGCAAAGAAAATCCCATGCACAACACATCAACCGCGCGGATGATGCTGCGCGTGCAGGGTTTTAAGCCGTTCACGGGCCACATGGGTGTAAATGGTGGTGGTCGAGATGTCGGCGTGGCCCAGCAGCATCTGCACCGCCCGCAAATCGGCCCCGTGGTTGAGCAAATGCGTGGCAAAGGCGTGGCGCAGGGTGTGCGGCGACAGTGGCGAGGTGATGCCCGCCTCAATAGCGTAGCGCTTGACCAGGCTCCAGAACATGATGCGCGACATCCCCGTGCCGGGCTTGGGGCCGCTGGTGGTGATGAACAGGTCCTCGGTCTGACGTCCCCCAAGCAAGGCCGGTCGGGCTCGGCCCATGTAGCGCTGCAAACACTCACGCGCTTCCTCGCCAAAGGGCACCAGGCGCTCTTTGCTGCCTTTGCCCATGATGCGCAGCACGCCCTCATTGAGCGACACATGAAGTGTCTTCAGGCCCACCAACTCGCTCACGCGCAGGCCACTGGCATACATCAGCTCCAGCATGGCGCGGTCTCGCAAGCCCAGATCGGTGGCCGCATCCGGTGCACGCAACAAGGCGTCCACTTGCGCCTCACCCAAAGTCTTGGGCACCCGCAAAGCCTGTTTGGCAGCCAGCAGGCGCAGCGTCGGGTCTTGCAACATCAGGCGTTCGCGCAAAGCCCAGCGGAAATAGCGTTTGAACACCGTCAAACGCCGATTGGCCGAAGTGGCCTTGGTCTGGCCGTGGCGCTCGGCAAAATAAGCTTGCAGATGGTGCTCTTGCGTATCGTCGAGTGCCAGGCGGTGCTGCATAAACAACCAAGTGGCAAAAAGCCCCAGGTCCCGGCGGTAAGCCGCCAAGGTGTTGGCGGCCAGACCATCCTCCAGCCAGAGGGCGTCTGCAAAGCGGTCAATCGCCCCCAGGCTGGCTGCGTGCATCAATCGAGCTTGAGTTTTTGCTGGTCCACGACTTTCTTGTAGACCTCAAACTCGGCCTTGATTTGGGCTGTGAACTCATCAGGCGTATTGGCGATCACCAAAGAGCCGGTGTCGTTGATGCGCTTGACGACAGCAGGATCTTGCAGGGCTTTTTTCACGCCGGCGCTGACCTTGTCCACCACTTCTTTGGGCAAGTTTTTGGGCCCTAGGATGCCGTAATAAGCCATGCGGTTGACGGGTTCCAGACCAATTTCCTTGAAGGTAGGCACATTGGGCAACTGGGGCAAGCGCTGAGGCGCGGCCACCACAATCGGCACCAACTTGCCGGTTTGGATGAAAGGCAATGCCGAGGGCAGATTGTCAAAAATGATCGGCACCTGGCCGGCCACAGTGTCGTTCAGTGCAGGGCCTGCGCCACGGTAAGGGATGTGGGTGATGAAAACGCCCGACAAACTCTTCCACAACTCGGTTTGCAAGTGGCCGATACCACCCGTGCCCGAAGAAGCGTAGGAATATTTGCCGGGGTTTTTCTTCAACTCAGCCACAAAACCCGCGTAATCCTTGGCCGGAAAGCTGGGGTGCACCGCAATCACATTGGGCGTCGCCGCAATATTGATGATGGGCGTGAAGTCGGTCAGGACGTTGTACGGAATCCTGGGGTTGATGGCCGGGTTGGCAGCGGTGGTGGACACCGTGGCCATGCCCAGTGAATAACCATCGGGGGCTGCTTTGGCTGTCTCGTTTGCGCCCACCACGCCACCGCCACCCGCCTTGTTTTCAACGATCACGGACTGCCCCAAGGCTTTGGCCAAGGGCTCGGAAATCACCCGAGCCACGATGTCGGTGGTGCCGCCTGGCGCAAAAGGCACTTGCAACTTGATCACTCGATTGGGATAGGCCTGCGCCCACACAGAACCACTGGCCACAGCCGATGCAGCCAAAGCGGCCACCGAAATCCATTCACGACGCTTCATGTCATAACTCCTCATAAACATCCTTCGATCATAGGCAATTAATCAGGCCAGCGACAAAGGGGAAACCCACAAAACCAGCAAGCCATGCGCAATTCATGCGCCGAAGCGACAGTCTGCCAAGCCCGTCGCGAACACAGCCGGTTATCCTATGCATGTGAACTTCGCGCAACTTCTATTCCCCGACTTTTCCCTCATCTTGTGCGGCTATCTGATTTGCCGCTTCACGGCGCTCAACCGGCCGCTGTGGCAACAGGTTGAAACCCTGGTCTATTTTTTCCTGTTCCCGGTGCTGCTGTTTCATTCGATTTTGAAAAGCCCCATCGACTTGAATGCCGCCTCCAGCCTGATCGGTGCAGGGGTATGCCTGGGGCTGTGTGCCATTGCTTTGTCCTACAGCCTGCCCTATTGGCCACTTCTGGGCAAACGACTGGACAAGCGTGACCACGCCGCCAGTGCGCAAGTGGCCTTTCGATTCAACTCTTTCATCGCCTTGGCACTGGCTGACCGACTGGCAGGCCCTGAAGGTTTGTTGATGATCTCGATGCTGATTGGCGTCTGTGTGCCACTGTTCAACGTGGGTGCGGTCTGGCCGATGGCACGGCATGCCAATTCCAGCTTTCTGCGAGAGTTGGTGCGCAACCCCTTGATCATCGCCACCTGCTCGGGACTGATTGGCAATTTGCTGGGCTTTCGCATCCCCGATTGGCTGGACCCCAGTATCAGCCGCATCGGCGCGGCCTCTTTGGCACTGGGTCTGATGGCTGCAGGTGCCGGCATGCAATTGGGCACGCTGCGCCAGGGCAAGCTGCTGGGCCTGAGCGTGTTGAGCATCAAACACCTGCTGCTGCCCTTGGTGGCGCTGGGCATGTCCCATGTTTTTCATCTCGGCTCCGCACAAACCACCGTTTTGCTGGCCTTTTCGGCCTTGCCCACAGCATCGACTTGCTACGTGCTGGCTGCCCGCATGGGCTACAACGGCCCTTACGTGGCTGGCCTGGTCACGCTGTCCACCCTTTCGGGCATGCTGAGCCTGCCATTTGCTTTAGGTGTTTTGCGTTGAGCGTTGAGCGTTGAGCGTTGAGCGTTGAGCGTTGAGCGTTGAGCGTTGAGCGTTGAGTGATCAAGCAACTGACTTTGCAGAACGCAAGTTTCAGCAGCAACTTGGGTTGAAGGACTTCAGGCACATGTCGGGGCTCAAGCCGCCAATCTCGGGGTTGATCTTTGCATCAAACCTTGGCCAGAGACCAAGCTACTTGCTCTTGCACCACCGGGTCGGGATGCGCCGCATGTGTGGTCAGGGCTTGTTGCAAAGCCAGTCGGTCCTCTGTATTCATGCCCATCGACGCCAGCGCATTGCCCGCTGCCAGTGCCAAGTTGCGCAGCCAGCGGTCATGGCCAATGCGTCGGATGGCGCTGCCTTCGGTGCGGCGCAGGAACTCGGCTTCGTCCCAACGCATGAGAGAGACGATGCTCGAAGCCTTCAGGCCATCCCGGGGCTGCCAGTCGGGCAAGGCGCTGACTTGTGCAAACTTGTTCCAGGGGCAGGCCAGTTGGCAGTCGTCGCAGCCATAAATGCGGTTGCCGATCAGCGGGCGCAGCGCTTCATCAATCGGCCCGGCGTGCTCGATCGTCAGATAAGAAATGCAGCGCCGTGCATCCAGCCGGTAAGGCCCGACGATGGCCTGCGTGGGGCACAGGTCCATGCAGGCGGTGCATTGGCCGCAATGTGCCGACACCGCTGGCGTTTCAGGCAGCGCAAAGTCCACAAACAACTCGCCCAGAAAGAACATCGACCCCGCCTCGCGGCTCAGCACCAAGGTGTGCTTGCCGCGCCAGCCCAGGCCGCTGCGGGTGGCCAGCTCAGCCTCCAGCACAGGGGCCGAATCGGTGAACACGCGGTGGCCAAAAGGGCCAATCGCCTCAGCAATGCGGTCTTGCAGCTTTTGTAATCGGCTGCGCAAAACCTTGTGATAGTCGCGACCTCGGGCATAAACCGACACCACCGCCTCACCCGGCTGCAGGCTGCGCGCAGTTTCGTGGGCCAGCCAGTCGGGCGGCGTGTCCTGCGGCAAATAATCCATGCGGGCCGTGATCACGCTCACCGTGCCCGGCACCAGCTCGGCGGGTCGCGCGCGCTTCATGCCGTGACTGGCCATATAGCCCATACTGCCGTGAAACCCAGCTGCCAGCCAGGCCTGTAATCCGGGCTCTGCCGAGGACAAATCGATACCCGTCACGGCAATTTGGGACAATCCCAACTCACGCGCCCAGATCTGGATCTGGGGCCACAGTTCAAGAAGGTCGATTTGAATACGTTGAGCAGTCACCCGCCGATTGTAGGAAGCCCCGGCTCCCCTGCCCACACCACCGACTCAGCCCTTGCCCCCCATTCGGAGCAGACGCTGGTTTGGAATGGCATTTGGCCCGACGAAGCCGCCACACAGGCCTTTGCCACTGCGCTGGCCGCAGCCCTGCCCGGCTGGCCAGGTGGGCGCGATGCCCGCATCGAATTGCGCGGCAACCTGGGCGCAGGCAAAACCACCCTGGTGCGCCACCTTTTGCGCGCCGCCGGGGTGCAAGGCCGCATCAAAAGCCCGACCTATGCCGTGGTCGAGCCCCACCTGGCGGGCTCGGGCGAGAGTGCCTGGTCGATCTGGCATTTTGATTTTTACCGCTTCAACGACCCTCAAGAATGGGAAGACGCGGGTTTTCGGGACATCTTTGCCGGGCCGGGCCTCAAGCTCATGGAGTGGCCCGACAAAGTGGCCGGGCAACTGCCCCCCGCCGACTGGGTGATTGGTCTGGAGGCCATCGACGAAGACCAGCGCCGCGTGTGCATCAGCGCCCAAACGCCGAATGGCCAAGATTGGCTGAAAGCATGGATGGCCTCAGCCCCCGGGGTTTGCCATGCCGATTGACCGTCGCCAACTCCTGCAAACCGGGCTCGTGGTGCTGAGCCTGGGGGTCTCGCACTTGGCGCGCGGCGCCAGCATGCTGGCCGTGCGCATCTGGCCTGCGCCCGACTACAGCCGCGTCACCCTTGAATCAGACACGGCGCTGAAAACCCGGCAAACCTTCATCCAGTCGCCTCCCCGGCTCGCAGTCGACATTGAAGACATGGAACTCAATGCCGCCTTGCGCGAACTGGTGGGCAAAGTGCAGGCCTCAGACCCCAACATTGCAGGTATCCGAGTGGGCCAGTTCAGCCCCGGCGTGGTGCGACTGGTGATCGACCTCAAACGCCCCATCGCCCCACAGGTGTTCACCTTGCAGCCGGTGGCCAACTATGCGCACCGGCTGGTGCTCGATCTGTACCCCAGCAAAGCCATTGACCCCCTGGAGCAACTCATCCAAGAGCGCATCCTGGCAAAGGCTGAACCTGCGGCTGCAGGTCAACTGCCCACGCCTTCGCCGCTGAATGACCCTTTGGGCGAGTTGATCGCTCGGCAAAGCCTGCCTACCGCCGCGCCCACCGCGCCCTCAGTGCCCCTGGTGCCCGCCCCCTCCACCCGCAAGCAAGGCTTCGAGCCCCCCGGAGCCGAGATGGACAGTCCCAACCATCCCCCCAGAGCGGCCACGGGCAAGTCCACAGACCGGCTCATCGTGATTGCCCTGGACCCCGGTCACGGCGGTGAAGACCCAGGTGCCGTGGGGCCTGGCGGCACGCGGGAAAAAGACGTGGTGCTGAAAATTGCCAAACTGCTGCGTGACCGCATCAACGCCAGCAGCGTCAATGGCAGCCCCATGCGGGCATTCTTGACGCGCGACGCCGACTTTTTTGTGCCCCTGCATGTGCGGGTGCAAAAGGCCCGACGTGTGCAAGCCGATTTGTTTGTCAGCATCCATGCTGACGCATTTTTTACGCCCCAAGCCAGCGGTGCCAGCGTGTTCGCACTCAGCCAAGGCGCAGCTTCGAGCAGCGCTGCCCGCTGGATGGCGCAAAAGGAAAACAAAGCCGACCTGATCGGTGGTCTCAATCTTGGGGCTCAAGACGCGCAAGTGCAGCGCGCCATGCTGGACATGAGCACTGCCGCACAAATCAAGGACAGTCTGCAATTGGGCGGCAGCTTGTTGCGCGAAATTGGCGGCGTGGGCCGCCTGCACAAGCCCCGTGTTGAACAAGCCGGTTTCGCGGTACTCAAAGCCCCCGACATCCCTAGCGTGCTGGTCGAAACCGCCTTCATCAGCAATCCGCAAGAAGAAGAAAAACTGCGCAGCGACGCCTACCAGCAGCAACTGACCGATGCGCTGATGCGCGGCATCGTGCATTACTTCGCACGCAACCCGCCGCTGGCGCGCAACCGGGCCATGTGAGGGCTAAGCGTTCCTTTTTTTCGCCGACTTTTATCGCCGACCGCTGGCCGGTTTGGCGAAATCGGCATCCACCCAAGCTTGGGCGGTCTGGCGGTTGAGCTTGAAACCGGCATCGACCTTGACCTCGGCCAGCATGTCGCCCCCTTCGTCCTGCGCACTCAACATGGCATAGGGGTTGTCCTCGTCCGGCACGATGTCCAGCAGCACCGTCACGCGGCCCTGCCCTTGACCGTTGACAATCACCGACTGGTGCAGCTGCGCATGCAGCTGCTGCTCGCTGCGGCGCACAAATTCGCTGGCGGTTTTCACCAAGGTGATGAAGGCCGAGCCGTCGAGCGGCTTAGGGTTCTTCTTGTCGCGGCCCATGGTCCAGGGGCCGACCAGAGCAGGCTCGGACTCCCCCGACTTGAACATGGCCACCGCCCAGCCGTCGTCATCGTCGTTTTTGATGACCTGGGCGGTCCATTGCTCGTTTTGCCAGAGGCGAGGTTCTTGAATCAGGGGGATGTCAGAGGTGTGGTCAGTCATGAGCGCTGGAGGAAATGTGGGTTGCCGATCATGCCTCAAGAAAACACCTGCACATCGCACGGTGGCCACTGAAAAGCGACCGTCTGGGTGCTGGAATGACCCCATGAGTTGGCATACACCCATGAAACATTTTTCACATGCTCACCGGCCATCACAAAATGAAAGAGATTTGGAGTCCAGAGCAAATCAGCGCGTATTTAACCCATTGATTCGGCCCTGTGAAGTTTTCAATGCTCAACGATGTTGTAGGTCGATGCTCGAAGACCCCGACCATGGATGTGCCATCGGGCGCTCAGCGGTGTCACCCACAAGTTGAGCGTCTTCGTGCTCACTGCGTTCAGGATGCACAAGGATCGCCCCGCCCAGCCGAATCGGGTTCGCTTTACCGCACAACGCCAGTTCGTCTGTGGTTGCTCCCCACCCAAGCTCACAGCGACGCAGTGAACTTCGACTACTTGGCCCTGGCTGACCCCGACACGGACTCTCAAGCTGTTGTTTACACGCCTTCACGGGGGCTCGAGGAGCGGCGACCCACCGCGAAAAACGATCACAAACATCAACTGCCGGTCGTCTGCACAGAGTGGTTTCAGACGCGATCGCTGATCGTTTCTGTCAACCGTCCGGCCTGAATCACCAGGCTGCGCTCGCAACGTGCGGCCAACTGGCGGTCGTGCGTGACCAGCACCAAGGTGGTGCCCTGCTCGCGGTTGAGCGCGAACATCAGGTCCATGATGGCTTCGCCCGTGGCGTGGTCCAGGCTGCCTGTGGGCTCGTCGGCCAGCAGCAGATCAGGCTGCACCACAAATGCGCGGGCCAGAGCCACACGTTGCTGCTCACCGCCCGACAAGACTTTGGGCAGGTGTTTCAGGCGCTCGCCCAGACCTACACGCTGCAGCATGGCCGTGGCGGTGCTGCGGGCATCCGGCCGATCGGCCAGCTCAAGGGGCAGCATCACGTTTTCGAGCGCGGTGAGGTTGGGCATGAGCTGAAAGCTCTGGAACACAAAACCCACATGCTGGGCCCGCACAGCGGCGCGTTGGTCTTCGGACAAATCAAACAGCGACTGCCCTGCCAGCACCACCTGCCCGCTGCTTGGCGTGTCCAGGCCCGCGAGGATGGCGAGCAAAGTGCTTTTGCCCGAGCCAGAAGCACCGACAATGGCGGCAGTTTCCCCGGCGTTCAATGAGAAATCGATATCGCGCAAAATGTCCAGTTGCCCACTGGCATCTTGCACACTTTTAGAAACGCCACGCACGGCAATGATGGATTCAGGCATGCACAAACCTTTGTTGAGACGTCGCCACTTTAACTGGACCCTGCTGGCCCTTGCCGGCTGGGGCTTTGCCGCGTCGGTCCAAGCCACTTCAGCGCAACGCATTTTGGTGCTGGGTGACTCTTTGAGCGCCGAGTACGGCCTGGCCCGGGGCACAGGCTGGGTGGCCTTGTTGCAAAAACAATTGGCGCAAGAAAAGCCTGGCGTGGAAGTCATCAACGCCAGCATCAGCGGCGACACCACTTCGGGCGGGCGCTCACGGCTGCCCGCCTTGATCAAGCGCCACCAACCCAGCCATGTGGTCATTGAGCTGGGCGGCAACGACGCCATGCGCGGCCTGCCCATGAACATGACACAAGGCAATTTGCTGGCCATGACCCAACAAGCCCAAGCGGCCGGAGCCCAGGTGCTGCTGCTGGGCATGCAAATGCCGCCCAACTACGGCCCCGACATGGCCCGTCAGTTTGAAGCCGCCTACGTCCAAGTGGCCAAAAGCCAAAAGGCGGCGCTGGTGCCCTTCTTTTTAAAAGGCGTAGGCGACGACCCCGAGCCGCTCAAATGGTTCCAGGCCGACCGCATCCACCCCAATGAAGCGGCGCAACCGCGCATGCTGGCCAACGTCTGGCCCACCTTGAAGAAACAACTGAAATGAGCGTTCACCTGATCTCGGCCGAACAAGCCATGGCCCAACTGAACCAGTTTGACGCCCTCCTCGACGCGCGCTCCGAAGGCGAACACGCCGAAGACCACCTGCCCGGCGCCCTGAGCTGGCCCTCGCTCAACAACGAAGAGCGTATCCGGGTCGGCACGCTGTACAAACAGGTCAACCCCTTCGAAGCGCAAAAAGTGGGCGCAGCGCTGGTGGCTAAAAACATCGCCCGCCACATCGAAACCCAGGTGATGGACAAGCCCAAAAACTGGCAGCCGCTGGTGTACTGCTGGCGCGGGGGCAAGCGCAGCAACTCGCTGGCGCTGATCCTGGGGCAAATCGGCTTCAAGGTGCACCTGATCGAAGGCGGCTACAAAGCCTTTCGCAAAGCGGTGATGGAAGACACACCGCGACAGGCGCAGCGCCTGCAATTCAAGGTGCTGTGCGGGCCCACCGGTTCTGGCAAAACGCGACTGTTGCAAGCACTGGCGCAAGAAGGTGCGCAGGTGCTGGACCTGGAGGCCATTGCCTGCCACCGCAGCTCGGTGCTGGGCCTGATCCCCGGCACGCCGCAGCCCACGCAAAAGGCATTTGACACGCAGGTGTGGGACGCTTTGCGCGGTTTCAGCGCCAATCGCCCGGTGTTTGTGGAAGCCGAAAGCAAGAAAGTGGGCAACTTGGCAGTGCCTGCCGAGTTGATGGTGGCCATGCGTGCCAGCCCTTGCCTGCGCGTCGATTTATCGCTGGAAAACCGGGTGAATTTGCTACTGGAAGACTATGCGTTTTTCACGCAAGACCGCGCCTTGTTTGCCGACCGCTTGGAGCGCTTGACGGCCCTGCGCGGCAAGGCCGTGGTGCAAGGCTGGCAAGAGCAGATTGAACGGGGAGAAATGCGCGAGGTGGTGACCGAGTTGCTTTCAGGCCACTACGACCCGGGCTACGAGACATCGACGGGCCACAACTTTGTGCACTACACCCAAGCCCCGCTGGTCACCCCAGCGAGCCACAGCATGGCAGACATGCTGGTTTTGGCGCGTGAGCTGGTGCAAGTCCCGTAAGTGTTAACAGACAGCCGTGTCAGGCAGCTGGCACATTTGAATCCGCCGCATCGGGCGCCGCAGTGCCCGCATCATTCACCTCGCCATCAACCTCAGAACCGTCTTCAGGCAGCAAGCCCGACTTGCGGTCGGACTTGGCTTTGAGCTTGTCTTCTTTTTTGCGTTTCTTGGCCAGTTCTTTCTGGCGTTTTTCGAATCCGTAGTTGGGTGTGGCCAAGATGGCTCCTTTAATTTGAGCTGCCCAATGTAACAGCTTCTTCAGGGTTTTCTTCCCACTCGACACAGCCCCGGTAGGCATGCCAGCTGGCATGACCCAGCCACGGCCCCACCACGATGATGCCCAGCGCCCAAGGCCACAAGGCCGCGAGTACCAGCACACTGAGCAGCAGACCCCACAGCAGCATCACGCCCGGGTGCGAAAAAACCACCCGCAAGCTGGTGATCACGGCCGAAATCGCATCGGTGTCGCGGTCCAAAATCATGGGGATGGACACCACCGACAGGCCATAAACCAAGGCGGCGAACACGCCACCCACCGCCAGGTAAACCATCAAGAATTCGAGGTTTTGCAGGTTGAACACCGCTTCGATCACGCCCGTGGTGGACGGCATGCCGGTGTTGAAGAACACCGCAAACACCACCAAGGATGCCCTGCCCCACAGCAGCTCCAGCACCATCAGCACCAAAACCAGCATGGCCATGCTGCGGATGTGTTGGACCCAGCACATGAGCGACGTCGCCATCTCGGGCCGCTCGCCGCGCTCGCGTTGGCGGCTGACCTCGTACAAGCCCATGGCCATGAACGGCCCCACCAGCAAGCAGCCCGACACCAGAGACAAGGTGTATTCGGGCTTGTGCTTGAACACCAGGGCCAGCACTTGCGCCATGCCCCAAAAGCACAGGCCGTAAAACAGAGCAATGCCCGGGTGCTGGCGCATGTCCTTCAAGCCCCGTGCCAGCCATCGAAAAGGATCTGAGAAACCCAAGGGCCGCATGTGCGCGCGCGGCCCCACGGGCGGCGGGGGCACATAGGGCGTGGCCATGGTGGGCAGGCCTGGGTCCTGGGCGGATTCAAGGGACTTGGCGTCAGCGTTCATGTGAAAAGTCCATTTGTAATGGCAAGGGATTTCAGATTAGCCCCACCGGTAGACTTTGAACAGCCAGTAAACCAGTATGGCCTGACCCAAAAGTGTCCTTCAAGTGTCTGAAGGAATCAGGCCATGGGCAAATGCGCCTGCAAGGCTTGATGCAAGTCAAGCATCAGGTCCTGCGCCGATTCCAGGCCCGTCGAAAAACGCACCAAGGTGCCCTGCTTCAAATGGCCTGGCCAGGCTTGGCGCATGGAGGCAATGTCGTAGGGCACCACCAGGCTCACAGGGCCTCCCCAGCTGTAGCCGATCTTGAAGAGCTTGAGGCCATCACAGAAGGCATCCACCTGGGCTTGGCTGAAACGCGCATCGATCATGACGCTGAATAAGCCCGCCGCCAGGCCTGCGCCGGGCGCATGATCACACAAGGCCTGCCAATGTGCATGACCGGGCGCACCTTCAAAAGCAGGGTGTAGCAACTGTGCGCATTGCGGCTGCTTTTGCCACCAGGCGGCCAAGGTGCGGGCGGTCTGATCATGTGCGGCATAACGCAGCGCAATGCTGGGCAAGGAGCGCAGCACAGTTTCGGCGTCGTTGGCCGCCACGCCCAAGCCCAGGCGCATGTGGCAAAGTTTGATTTGGAGATGCAAGGCCGCGTCGCGTGTGATGACACTGCCCATCAGCACATCGCCACCGCCGCTCGGGTATTTGGTGAGCGCATGAGCGCTGAAGTCTACCGCCAAGCTGCCCTCCCCGCCAGCGCCATCGCCCAGCAAATCAAAAGGCTTGAAGGCCAGGCCAGCGCCCCAGGTGTTGTCCAGGGCGCACAAGACACCGCGCTCGCGGCAGCGGCGCACCATCTCGGGCAAATCGGGAAATTCCATGCTGACCGAGCCGGGCGCTTCTAGCCACACCAGGCGGGTACGGGGCGTGATCTGCCGGGACAGATCTTGCGGGTCCATCGGGTCGTAAAAGCGGTGCGTGATGCCGAAGTGGCGCAACTCACCGTCAGCCAGCGCTTTGTTGGGGCCGTAGGCGTTGTCCGGAATCAGGACTTCGTCGCCGGTTTTCAGGACCGCTAAAGCCACCAGGGCCAAAGCAGCCAGCCCACTGGGCACCAGCACACATTGCAAGCCCCCCTCCAGCGTGCACAAACGTTCCTCAAGCAAATAAGTGGTGGGCGTGCCGTGCAGGCCGTAGGTGTAGGCCGATTTGTCTTTCCACTCGCGCTGGCGCATGTGGGCCACGGTGGGAAAGTAAACCGTCGAGGCTTTGAACACGCCCGGCTGTGGCGCTTCGAACCCGGCAGGTGGTGTGTAGGGGTGGTGAATCAGACCGGTGACGCTGGTCTCGGAGGGCAGATTTTGGAGGTCTTTTTGCATCCGGACATCCTAATGCAAACAGCCTCCCTAAGGAGGCTGTTGGAGGTCAACTCAGGAAAAGTTAGACGCCACTCAAACGCGCCACTTTTCCATCAACTTTTCGGGGCGCATGCTGTCATACGGCTCGAAAGGCTGGTGAATCCAGGGGTTGGTGGGCAAGTCCTCAATCGAGTAATCGGGCTTGAAGGTGGACACGCCCTTGGTCCAGATGACGGCGGTGCGCAGCTCGGTGATCGGCTTGTAATTGTTTTTCAGCTGGTCAACCACAGCACGCAGGGTGTGACCCGTGTCGGCCAGGTCGTCCACCAACAGCACTTTGCCGGCGATCTCGCCTTTGGGTGTGGTGATGAAGCGGGCGATGTCCAAGTGGCCCTGCACCGTGCCAGAGTCGGCGCGGTAGGAGCTGGTGGACATGATGGCCAGCGGTTTGTCGAACACGCGCGAGAGAATGTCGCCGGGGCGCATGCCGCCACGGGCCAGACACAGAATGGTGTCGAATTCCCAGCCGGACTGGTGAATTTTGATCGCGAGTTTTTCGATCAGGTTGTGGTACTCGTCGTAGCTCACGTACAGATGCTTGCCGTCTTCGGTCAACATGGGGTCACTCCAAAAAATAAGGGTTTCAAATCTAGCTCGGTTTGCCTGACCCAAGACTCAGGCGGCAAAGGGGTTGTGCAGCAAGATCGTGTGGTCACGGTCGGGGCTGGTGGAGACCACATGCACAGGCACGCCGGTCACTCGGGCAATGCGGTCCAGGTAATAACGGGCCGTGGCCGGCAGCTTGTCCATCTCGGTCACGCCCACGGTGGTTTCCGTCCAGCCGGGAATCACTTCATAAATCGGCTTGCAGCGGGCGATTTCGTCTGCGCCCATGGGCAGGATGTCAATCGTTTCGCCGTCCAGCTCGTAGCCGGTGCACAACCACAATTCTTTCAAGCCATCGAGCACGTCGAGCTTGGTGATACACAAACCACTCAAACCATTGACCTGAGCACTGCGCTTGAGCAAAGCGGCGTCGAACCAGCCACAGCGGCGTGAACGGCCGGTGGTGACGCCTTTTTCAGCGCCGACGGTGGACATGTGGTAGCCGGGTGTGCCGGGGGTTTCCCAATCGAGTTCGGTGGGGAATGGACCACCGCCCACGCGGGTGCAATAGGCTTTTGTGATGCCCAAGATGTAGTGCAGCATGCCCGGCCCCACGCCAGAGCCTGCAGCGGCATTGCCCGCCACGCAGTTGCTCGACGTCACAAAGGGGTAAGTGCCGTGGTCCACGTCGAGCAAGGTGCCTTGCGCGCCTTCGAACAGCAAATTCGCACCCGCAGCATGGGCGTCGTTCAACTCGCGCGAGACATCGGCCACCATGGGCAGCAACTCTTTGGCATACGCCATGGCTTCGTTGTAAGTGGTGTCAAAGTCCACAGGCGCGGCACCCAGGATGTTGACCAGAATTTCGTTGTGCAAAGCCAGGTTTTCGCGCAGCTTGGTGGCAAAACGCTCGGGGTATTTGAGGTCTTGCACGCGCAGGGCACGTCGCGCCACTTTGTCTTCATAAGCGGGGCCGATGCCGCGGCCGGTGGTGCCGATTTTGGCGGTACCGGCTTTTTCCTTGGCGGCTTCACGGCCCACATCCAAAGCAACGTGGTAGGGCAAGATCAGCGGGCAAGCTTCGCTCACGCGCAAGCGCGAGCGCACCTCGACACCGGCTTTTTCAAGGCCTGCAATTTCTTCGAGCAGCTTGGGCACGGACAGGACCACACCGTTGCCGATGTAGCACTTGACGCCAGCGCGCATGATGCCGCTGGGGATCAGGTGCAAAGCGGTTTTCACGCCGTTGATCACCAAGGTGTGGCCTGCGTTATGGCCCCCCTGGAAACGCACCACGCCCTGGGCGCTTTCGGTCAACCAGTCGACCAGTTTGCCTTTGCCCTCGTCGCCCCATTGGGTGCCAACGACGACCACGTTACGGCCTTGCAACTTGTTCATGCTTGAAATGTTCTTTCTCAAAGAGCCTGTACCAACCACTGCCCAGCCGCTTCGATCAACTCGCGGTCGCAATGGAATTCGTCGATTTCACTTTCGTGCCCGGGCAAGACACACACCACGGTTTCGCCCCGGCTGCGCAATGAAGCAATCGCCGCGCGCAAGCTGGCGGTATGGCCCCACGGTGCACGGATGGCAGCTCGCAAAGCCAGTGGCTTGACGGCCGACACCAATTCTTTCAAATCGAGGCTGAAACCCACAGCGGGGCGATCGCGGTCGATGCGGTGACCAAACACAGCGCCCACTCCGTCGTAGCGTCCACCCCGCGCCAAAGCGTCAGATGCGCCTTGTGCGTAAATCGCAAAGCGCATGCCGCTGTAATAAGCGTAACCACGCGAGTCACCCAGATCAAAACTGATGGCTGCGCCCGGGATTTGTTCAGCCAGGGCACGCAGTTGGCTCAAGGCTTCGGTGATGGCGGGCGTCGCGGGCAAACATTGTGCCGCCTGCTCGAGCACGCTGGCATCGCCGTACAAATTGACCAAGGCCAGCAAACCGTCGCGGTTGGCCTGTGCAAAGTCAGCGGTCAAACGGACAATGGCACTGGCGTCTTTGATCGCGAGAGCGGCATGGATGTCGTGACGCAGCGCGTCGGACATGGGTTCGGCCTGCAGCAAGCTGTTCACGATTCGGGCATCGGCCAAATCAACCTGCAAATTGCCCACGCGGGCGGCGCGTAGGCTGTCGAGCGCCAATTGCAAAATTTCCAGATCCGCTTCAGGCCCGGCATGGCCGTAAATTTCGGCCCCCAATTGCAGAGGTTCGCGGGTGGCGTGCGGGCGTGCCGGCCGAGTATGCAGAACTGGGCCGCAGTAGCACAGGCGGGTCAGGCCAGCACGGCCGAGCAAGTGGGCGTCAATGCGGGCCACTTGGGGCGTGGTGTCTGCACGCAAACCCAGGGTACGACCCGACAACTGATCCACCAACTTGAAAGTTTGCAAATCGAGCGCTTCGCCCGTGCCGGTGAGCAGGGATTCCAGATACTCCAGCAACGGCGGCATGACCAACTCGTAGCCATAGCTACGGGCGGTATCCAGCAGTTCGCGGCGGAGTTCTTCGATGTGGCGAGCCTCGGAGGGCAAGACATCGGCAATGTGATCCGGTAGGACCCAAGCAGACATGGGAATAAGGGGGGACTGTTAAAAACGAGATTTTACCGGGTTGCAGGCACGTTTCCCGGAATCTGTTCAGGAAACCAACCAGAACAACAACATGCCCATGATGACCATGACCATGCCAAAAAACCGGATCTGCCCATCTTCAAGCTTGAGCAACTGCTCAAACAGACTGCGCCAACGAAGCGGCGAGACCATGGGCATCAAGCCCTCCAGGATGAGCATCAGGCCCAATGCCATCAGGAGGGTATCGAGCAAAACTTACTTTCGAGCAGCTGCGTTGCCTGCTGCGCCACGCATGCCTTTGAAGAATTCGGAACTGCTCGGATCGAGCACCATCACGTCACTCTTGCTGTTGAAGCTGGATTTATAGGCTTCAAGGCTGCGGTAAAACTGCGCAAATTGGGGGTCACGGCCAAACGATTCCGCATACAAGCGAGCCGCTTGCGCATCGCCCTGCCCTTTGATTTTTTGGGCATCACGGTAAGCATTGGCAATGGTCACTTCACGCTGGCGATCAGCATCGGCGCGGATTTTTTCGCCTTCGGCACCACCAGTTGAGCGCAATTCGTTGGCCACCCGCTTGCGTTCGGCTTCCATGCGGCGATAGACCGACTCGGTGATGGTGTCCACATAGTCGGCTCGTGTGATGCGCACATCCACCACATCAACGCCCCAAGGCTTGGCACCTTTGACAACCAGCAGCACAGCGGCCTTGACATCGTCCATCAACTCTTCACGTTTGAGTGACAGCAATTCCTTGACGGTGCGCTTGTTGATTTCTTCCTGGAAGGCGTTGCGCACCACTCGGTTGAGCTGGTTGGTGCCGGACTTTTCGTCCAAGCCCACGTTGCGGATGTAAGCCTGTGGGTCGGTGATGCGCCAACGCACATACCAGTCGATCACGACACGCTGCTTTTCAGCTGTAAGCATGGGCTCGTTGTCGGGGCTGTCCAGCGTGAGCAGGCGTTTGTCGATGTAGTTGACGTTTTGCAGCGGGGGCGGCAGTTTGAAGTGCAAACCGGGCTCGGTGATCACTTCCTTGATCTGCCCCAAGGCATAAACCACGCCAAACTGGCGCTGATCAACCACAAACACGGTAGAGCTGAACAGCACGAAGGCCACCAGCAAAGTCGAAATCCACAATCCTATGCGATTCATTTTGTTTTTCCTTATCGTGGATCGCGGTCACGCGAACGCTGCAGGTCACGCGAACGCGTGTCCACAGCCCCAGTGCTGGCACCACTGGTCGTGGCAGGTACAGCAGCTGCGCTGTCCACTGCGGGCGGTGCCACACTGCTGACTTGTTGCATGATTTTGTCGAGTGGCAAATACAAGAGGTTCGAGCCTTGCTTGCTGTCCACCAGCACCTTGGTCACATTGCTGTAAATCTGTTGCATGGTGTCGGTGTACAGGCGGTCGCGCATGACTTGTGGCGACCTTTGGTACTCAGGCAAGATGGTTCTGAAGCGCTCGGCATCACCTTCGGCTTGCGCCACTATGCGCTCACGGTAAGCATCGGCTTCTTCCTTCAGGCGAGACGCAGCACCCACGGCACGTGGCACCACATCGTTGGCATAGGCTTGGGCTTCGTTCTTGGCGCGTTCGCGTTCCTGACCGGCTTTGAGCACATCGTCAAACGCGGCCTGAACCTGCTCGGGTGGACGCACACCACCTTGCTGCAAGTTGATGCCAACCACCTCGATACCCACTTTGTAGCGGTCCAAAATGGTTTGCATTTTTTCGCGGACACGGGGCGCGATCTGGTCGCGCTCTTCGGCCAGGGCAGAGTCCATCTTCATCTTGCCCACCACTTCGCGTACAGCTGTCTCAGCGGATTGAACGACCGCCTCAGTGGGGTTGCGGCTTTCAAACAAATAGGCGCGGGCATCGTTCAAACGGTATTGCACCGCAAACTTGATCTCCACAATGTTCTCGTCTTCAGTCAACATGGCCGATTCACGCAGGCCTGTGGCTTTGATGATGTTGTCGCGGCCAATGTCCACCGAACGGATTTGGGTCACAAACACCAACTCGTGACGCTGCACGGGGTAAGGCATGCGCCAATTGAAACCCGCCCCCACGGTGGAGTGGTACTTGCCGAACTGGGTGATCACGGCTTGCTGACCCTCTTGCACGATGAAGAATCCCGTGGCGAGCCAAACCAACACAGCAGCCGCCAGGATCACACCCAAGCCGAGGTTTTTAAAGAAAACAGGCATGCCTGGACCGCCAGAACCGCCAGGGCCTTGGGGCTTTTGGGGACCACCCTTACCGCCAAACAACTGACCCAGCTTGCGGTTGAAATCACGCCAGAGTTCATCCAGATCGGGTGGGCCGTTTTGCTGTTGCTGTGAACCACGACCGGGTGGTTGCTGCCAAGCATCTGGCTTGGGGCCAGTGGGTGGCACATCGCCAGAGGGTTTGTTGCCCGAATCAGAGGTGGATTTGTCGTCATCCCGACCCCAACGTGGGTCGTTCAGATTGAACATGCCTCGGATCTTGGCGGGGAGCAAAGACCAACGCAGCGCTGGCAGATGAAAATTCATGGTGAAGTGTCTTTGTCGAAATGACGAACTCGCATTGTGCCGAATTCAGTGGGACTTCAATGCAGATCACCCGGATATTCCCGGGTCAAGTCACGGGGATCTGCGGCTTCAGAAACAGTGGGGGGCAAGGCGGTTTTGACAATGTCGGACAAGGCAGAACGCAGCAAATCCAAGCCCTTGCCTGATTGGGCACTCAAAAACACACGAGGCACGGGCTGACCGTCCATCTCGTATTGGTCTTGCAGTTGCACAGGGTAACGTTCTGCGTCCAGTGCATCGAGTTTGTTGAAGACCAAAAGCTGGGGCACGTCCTCGGCCCCGATTTCGGTCAACACCTTCTGTACCTCGGCCATTTGCTCGGGCCAATCCGGGTTGGCGGCATCCACCACATGCAGCA
Organism: Limnohabitans planktonicus II-D5; assembly: GCF_001270065.2. Taxonomy (GTDB): domain Bacteria; phylum Pseudomonadota; class Gammaproteobacteria; order Burkholderiales; family Burkholderiaceae_C; genus Limnohabitans_A; species Limnohabitans_A planktonicus. The sequence goes on along the minus strand of NZ_LFYT02000003.1, from coordinate 151,984 downwards.
GCAAATCGGCATCAGTGGCCTCTTGCAAGGTGGCCTGAAAAGCCTCCACCAGGCCGTGGGGTAAGTCGCGGATGAAGCCCACGGTGTCAGACAAAGACACCGACCGGCCTGCTTCGCCCAAATACAGTTGGCGGGTGGTGGTGTCCAGTGTGGCAAAAAGTTGGTCGGCCGCGTAGGCGCGCGCCTTGACCAAGGCATTGAACAAGGTGGATTTGCCTGCGTTGGTGTAACCCACCAATGAAATGTTGAAGGTATCGCGGCGATCGCGTTGACGCCGCTGTGTGTTGCGCTGGCGCTTGACTTTGACCAAGCGTTCTTTGATGCGCTTGATCGAATCGTTGATCATGCGGCGGTCCAATTCGATTTGTGTTTCGCCCGGACCACCTCGCATGCCAATACCGCCGCTTTGCCGCTCCAAGTGCGACCAACGCCGCACCAAACGTGTGCTGAGGTATTGTTGACGCGCCAACTCGACTTGCAACTTGCCTTCGTGACTTCGCGCACGCTGGCCAAAAATTTCAAGAATCAGCAGCGTGCGGTCATTCACGGGCAAGCCGATGTGACGCTCCAGATTGCGCTGCTGCGCCGGGCTCAGGGCTTGGTCAAACAAAACCTCGACAGCGCCATGCATCAGGGCCAACTCCTTGATTTCATCGGCTTTACCACTGCCCACAAACAGCGCTGGATCGGGCGCTTTGCGTTTGCAGGTCAAACGAGCAACAGGTTTCAAGCCACCGGATTCGGCCAGCAGGCCCAACTCTTGCAAGTCGGCATCGAAATGTGCTCGCCCAAAGTCAACGCCGACCAATAAGGTCGGCGCTGGGGCGTTGAAAGAGGTTTCAGACACTGTCAGCGACCTCTGGCAGTACCTTGGGGCACCACCATTTGTTTGGAGGCTGCATCAAGCGGTTATTTCGCCCAACTCTGGGGTGCTGAAGGTGACAGAACGCCCGGGCACGATGGTTGAAATGGCGTGCTTGTAGACCATTTGCGTGAGGGTGTTGCGCAACAAAACCACATACTGATCGAAGGATTCAATCTGACCTTGCAGCTTGATGCCGTTGACCAGATAAATCGACACTGGCACGTGTTCGCGGCGCAGAGCGTTCAGGAAGGGGTCTTGCAAAAGTTGACCTTTATTGTTCACGATATTCTCCGTGTTCAAAAGTTGTGAAGTACAGACCTTAACACAGGGCTGCGGGTGAACTGGCTGAAAAAAACAAATCCGCAAAAATCAGGAGGAATCCTTGTCAGCATACGGATTGGTGGAGGTTTTCATCTCGATCCTGAGTGGTGTGCCCGACAGATCAAAGGCTTTGCGGAAACGCGCTTCCAGAAAACGCTTGTAGGAATCGGTCACATGCTCCAGCGAATTGCCGTGGACCACGATCACAGGCGGGTTCATGCCGCCCTGATGCGCATAGCGCAACTTGGGGCGGAACATGCCGCCGCGCTGAGGACTTTGGAACTGCACGGCCTCCAGCAACAAACGCGTCAAAATCGGTGTGCTCATTTTGCACATGGCCGCCTTGTGGGCTTGAACAATGGAGCCCCAAACCGGTCCCAGGCCCTGGCGTTTTTTGGCCGAGATGAAGTGCATGTTGGCAAAGCTCAAAAACGGAAGCCGCGTCTCGATCGAGCGCTGCACCAACTGGCGCTGGTACTCGTCAACAGCATCCCATTTGTTCACGGCCAAGACCATGGCACGACCGCTTTCCAGCGCGTAACCGGCGATGTGCGCGTCCTGGTCTGTCACGCCCTGCTCCGCGTCGAGTAGCAACAGCACCACATTGGCCGACTCGATGGCTTGTAAGGTTTTGACCACCGAGAACTTCTCGATGGCCTCAAATACTTTGCCCTTGCGGCGCAAACCCGCGGTGTCGATCAGCTCGAACTTTTGGCCTTGCTTTTCAAACGGGACTGAAATCGCATCACGCGTCGTGCCTGGCATGTCAAAAGCCACCAGGCGCTCTTCACCCAACCAGGTGTTGATCAAGGTGGACTTGCCCACGTTGGGGCGCCCTGCCACGGCGAGTTTGATGACCGCAGGGTCCTCTTCGGTTTCTTCCGGTTCATCCGGAAGGTTGAGCAACTCAAATGCCAGCTCCACCAAGCCGCGCGTGCCTTGTCCATGCGCGGCCGAAATGGCAATCACCTCACCCAAACCCAATTCATAGAACTCGGTCAGCTGGATGCCTTCGAGCATGCCCTCGGCTTTGTTGGCGACCAGCAAAGTGGGTTTGCCAATCTTGCGCAGGTATTTGGCGATGTCGTGGTCTTGCGCAGACAAACCGCCACGCGCATCGACCACAAAAATCACTACATCAGCTTCGGCCACCGCTTGCTGGGTTTGCTTGGCCATTTCCTTGTAAATGCCGGTGCTGGCATCGGGCTCGAAACCGCCCGTATCAATCACGATGAACTCTTGACGACCTTGTTTGCCATTGCCGTAATGGCGGTCACGGGTCAAGCCCGCAAAGTCAGCCACGATGGCATCACGACTTTTGGTGAGTCGGTTGAACAGCGTGGATTTGCCCACATTGGGGCGGCCCACCAGGGCCAAAACAGGTTTCACTTAAAAATTTTCCGATCCATCATTCAGGGCGAAATCCGAAGACGCCCCCGGTGCGTGTCACCACCACCAAAATTTGCCCTGCCAACACCGGTCGGCCCATGATGGCACTGCCATCTGTGCTCAAACGTTGTAAAGCCTGACCGTCCTGTTTGGACAAAAAGTGCAGCTGGCCATCAGCATCACCCAACACCAAAGAACGTTCCATGACCAATGGCGCTGTCAAACCGCGAAAACGCAAGGCATCTTGGGTCCAGGCGTTTTGACCACTCGAGCGCTGCCAAGCCACAACTTTGCTGTCAGACTCCGCTCCAAAAATGAGTTTGTCATCCCCGTCAACGCCTTGGTGACCTTGAGCCGAGCGACTCCATTGGATCGTGCCCCGATGGCCATCGAGACAGGCCACAGCAGACTGAAAGGCCCGGGCGCACACGGTGTTGCCCAGACGGCTCACACCCGCCACCAGGTCCACCAGACGCTCAACTTCATTGGTACCACGAGAAGCGCCGAGCAAGGTCTCCCAACGCACCGCGCCTGTGGTCGGGTTCAATGAAGCCAGACGGCCACCCCAACCGGCCAGCAAGGTATCGCCAAAAGGCATCAGCAAACCCGCCTGCTGCAGCACCAGAGGGTCGCCTGCGCGTTGCTGAGTCCAGAGCTTTTGACCCGTGGCACCATCGAGTGCAGTGACTGCGCGATCGGCCGTCAGGACAAACACACGTTGCCCGGCCACCACCGGTGGCGTGTACGACAAGGCGGACAAGGCATAGCGCCACATCACCTTGCCCGACTCCATGGCCACGACTTCATTTTTACCGGTGATCACCGCAAATCGCTGACCATCCCCGCCTACACCCGCTTGAATAGGGACATTCAAATTCAGACGCCAGATGTCCTTGCCCGTGCCTGCATCCAGCACTGCCACTTGCCCGGCAGAGGATGCCACCGCCACTTGGCTGCCATTGACCGAAGCGATCAGGGGTGTGGTCACCGGACCAATGCTGGTGCTCCAGAGTTTTGCAACTGCCAACTGACCTGTGACGGCCGGCAAAGCGGCGGGTTTGGGTTTTTCCGGCGCACTGGAACAGGCAGACAGCAACACCACCACAAAGCCCAGCAAGGGCCAACACAAAGACTTCCGTTTGTTCACTTTTTGCTCTCCGTGGCCGTCGCAGATTCAGGGTCTACACCCAAAGCATTGAGCTTGGCTTGAACCAAGCGACGGTAATCGGGGGTGTCCGCCAATGCGGTCCAGGCCTTTTGATAAGCGGCAATGGCGTCAGCGCCCTGGCCTTTGGCCTGCAGCACATCACCACGCATGTCAGCGGCCAGCCCGGCCATGGCGGGGGTGAAATCCTGATTCAGGGACTTCAAGGCCTCGTCATAGGCTTTGGCATCGAGTTGCAGACCCGCCAGACGCAAACGGGCGATGTCGCGGTAAGCCGGATCGGGCGCACCTGCAGCAACCCAGTTGAGCGCATCGCGTGCCGCTTCGGTTTTGCCTTGCGCCTGCAAACTTTTGGCCGCCAGCAAACCGGCTTGCTGGGCAAATTGCGTGGCCGCAAATTTGTCTTTCATGTCGGCAAAACTGCGCTCCACACGAGAGGCATCACCAGACGCCACGGCGCGCTCGAATTCGTCGTACAGGGCTGAGGCCTTGACCGCCTGGCTGCGCTGCCAATATTGGTAACCGTTCCAGGCAGCGTAGCCACCCAGCACCACAATCAGCACCCATGAAATCAGGTTGCCCCAGTTTTTCCAGAAATGTTTGATCTGGTCAAGTTGTTCTTGTTCGTCAAGGTCTAGTGCTTTGGCCATGTTGTATTTACTGCTGATTGCGCTTTAAAGCGCAGATTGTAGGCTGTGGGCCCAGTCGGCCACCGTGCTCAAGGACTCGGTGCGCTGGGCACCTTCTCCGTCGCGCAGCGATTTGATCGCTACCTGACCTTGAGCCAATTCGTCAGCCCCAAAAACCAGGGCAAAACGTGCCCCGGAACCGTCGGCTTTCTTGAATTGAGATTTCATGCTGCCCATGCCGTCGCCACTGCCCGCATGCATCTGGGCCGACACACCGCAGGCGCGCAAGGTCTGCAACACCTGCATGGCTACGGGCAAGGCCGTGGTTTCGGGAATGATGGCGTACACATCCGGAGCCAGATCGGGCAAAGCCTCGCCTTGCTCCTTGATGAGTTCAAGCACGCGCTCAACGCCCAGGGCCCAGCCCACAGCGGGTGCGGGCTTGCCGCCGATCTGCTCAATCAGATAGTCATACCGGCCACCACCGCAGATGGTGCCTTGCGAGCCCAAACTGGTGGTGATGAATTCGAACACCGTGAGGTTGTAGTAATCCATGCCGCGCACCAAGCGCGGGTTGATGCTGTAGGCCACGCCGTTGGCATCCAGAATGGCCTTGACCGCATTGAAGTGGGCCAAGGACGCCTCACCCAAAAAGTCGAGCAAGCGCGGGGCCGCCTCCACCACGCTTTGCATGGCCGGATTTTTGGTGTCCAGAATGCGCAGCGGGTTGCTGTGCAGGCGGCGCTTGGCTTCTTCATCCAGCACGTCACTGTGCTTTTCGAGGTGTGCGATCAGTGCCGCGCGGTGGGCCTGGCGCTCGGCCGGCTGGCCCAGGCTGTTGAGTTCCAGGCGAACATCCTTGAGACCCAGCACTTTCCACAAATCGTTGGCCAGCAAGATGAGTTCGGCATCCACCTCCGGCCCGCCAAAACCCAGCACCTCGGCGCCAATCTGGTGGAACTGGCGGTAACGACCGCGCTGTGGGCGTTCGTGGCGGAACATGGGGCCCATGTAATACAGGCGCTTGCCACCTTCATACAGCAGGTTGTGCTCGACCACCGAGCGCACCAAACCGGCCGTGCCTTCGGGGCGCAAGGTCAGTTGCTCACCGTTCAGGCGGTCTTCAAAGGAGTACATCTCCTTTTCGACAATGTCGGTCACTTCGCCCAGACCGCGTACAAACAGCGCGGTGGGCTCGACGATGGGCAGGCGCACATTGCGGTAGGCATAGCCCGCCATCAAACTGCGCACTTGGCCCTCCAGCCACTCCCAACGCGCCGAGTCGGGCGGCAAGATGTCGTTCATGCCCTTGACGCCGACCAGCTTTTGGGCCTTAGCCAGTTTTTCGACTTTGGGGGTGTTTTCTTTCACCGGTTCGCTCATTTTTTCTCGGCAGATCCTGAACCAAAACGGTTCTCAATGTAGTTTTCGACCAGTACCTGAAACTCCTGCGCGATGCCTTCGCCGCGCAAAGTCAGGCGCTTTTCGCCGTCGATGAAGACCGGCGCAGCAGGCGCTTCACCAGTGCCAGGCAGACTGATGCCGATGTCAGCGTGTTTGCTCTCGCCGGGGCCGTTCACGATACAGCCCATCACGGCTACCTTGAGCTTTTCCACCCCGGGGTAGCGCACGCGCCACACGGGCATTTGGGCGCGCAAGAAGTCGTCAATCTGTTTGGCCAACTCTTGGAAGGTGCTACTGGTGGTGCGACCGCAACCCGGGCAAGCGGTCACGCTGGGCACAAAAATGCGCAACCCCAGAGACTGCAAAATCTCGGACGCGATCACCACCTCTTGCGTGCGGGCCTCCCCCGGCTGGGGAGTGAGCGACACACGTATCGTGTCGCCAATGCCTTCTTGCAACAAGACCGACAAGGCAGCCGCGGAAGCCACCGTGCCTTTGGTGCCCATGCCCGCTTCGGTCAAGCCCAGGTGCAAGGCGTAGTCGGTCCGGCGGCCGAGTTCGCGATAGACCGAGATCAAGTCCTGCACGCCCGAAACCTTGCACGAGAGCGCAATTTGCGCACCCTCGAGGCCCATGGCCTCGGCACGCTGGGCCGAGGAGATGGCCGAAGAAATCAGCGCCTCATACATGACCTGACGAGCTTCCCAAGGTTCGGCGCGTTGACTGTTGGTGTCCATCAGCTCGGCCAGCAATTCTTGGTCGAGGCTGCCCCAATTCACGCCGATGCGGATGGCTTTGTTGTAACGCATGGCCGCTTCGATCATCTGGCCGAACTGGACATCGCGCTTGTCGCCCTTGCCCACGTTGCCGGGGTTGATGCGATATTTGGACAGCGCTTCGGCACACGCCGGGTAATCGGTCAACAGACGGTGGCCGTTGTAATGAAAATCACCGATCAGGGGCACGTCGATGCCCATCTTGTCGAGTTGGTCACGGATGTGCGGTACCGCCTCAGCGGCTTCAGGGGTGTTGACGGTGATGCGCACCATCTCGGAGCCGGCAATCGCCAGTTCCTTGACCTGAATGGCGGTGCCAATCACATCCACAGTGTCGGTGTTGGTCATGGACTGCACACGCACCGGTGCACCTCCACCGACGGTGACAACGCGCGAACCCCAGACCACACGGGACTGACGACTCACGCGATGAGCAGGCAGTGCGATCGAAATAGGCTTGGAATCAGGAGCAGAACTGGGCAAGGCAGGAGAGTTCATTCTTTCACCTCAAAACGCGCCACGGTGACTTTGGTGTGGGGCTTGAGATCAAAGGCTTGCCCCCGGTACTTGACCGTGACCACATTCGCTCGCCCAACCGTGACATTCATGGGCAAGCTGTTTTGCACGCTCTTGGATTCGCCCGCTTGCAAGACACCGCTCCAGACGAGCTGATTTTGTCCGCCACGCACTTCAATCCAGGTTGTATCGGAAGCAGCGAACAACAACTCGGGTTTGCTTGCAGCAACCGATGGCGAGGGTGCCGGGCTTTGAACAGGCACTACAGACACAGGCTGAGGCGCAGCAACTGCTGCCACCTGGGAAGGGACAACCACAGCTTCAGAGGCTTGAGGCAAGGCATCGGGTGGTGGAAAAACGATCACAGGTGGCGCAGACTCTGGTTCACTCACCATGGTGGTCGACTCCGGTGAAGAGGACTGGAACCAGGCATTCACCTGCTCAAACCAGGCCCATTGCGAAGGGGCTGGCAGCCAAATGAGTGCGAAGGTCAATGCCAGCATGGTAGCGGCCACCCACAAAGCCTGAGGGGTCAAGACCCGCGCCGAGGCCGGACGCGAGACGGTCAGTTCTGCATGGGCAATGCTCGACTTCACCACCAAGTGACTGGCACTCACGTGGCTTGCCGCCTTGGGCAGCAAAGCCAGAATGGGTGCAGGGTCTGCATGCAAATGGCGGCAAACGCTGGCGGCCAAGGCGCGCACAAAAACAGGACCCTTGGCAGGATCGTGCTCGTCGTCTTCCAGGGCCTGTAGTTGTCGCACAGACACTTTCAAGGTCAATGACAGTGCGGACAAATCGACTCCCGCACGGATTCTGGCTGCACGCAGCAACTGGCCTGCAGTGGCAGCCTCAGGGGTATCAGGTCGGGAAGGCTGCGGCATGCCTTCTTCGCCAAGCATGGGGATTTCTGACATCACTGATCTCTTGGGTAATCAAGGGAAGAAACAGGGACCAGGGCAATGGTGCGCTGCTGCGCAATCCGGGTTTGAACCTGGGTACGATCTTTGACATCTCCGGCCAATTGTCCGCAAGCGGCATCAATGTCATCGCCTCGGGTTTTGCGAATGGTGGTCACCAGTCCTGCATCTTGCAATTTTTTAGCAAATGCCTGCACACGCGCATGGGGCGAGCGCAACAAGCCCGAAGCTGGAAAGGGATTAAACGGGATCAGATTGAACTTGCAGCGCAGCCCTTGGCGAGCGTGCTTTTGCACCAGATCAATCAATTGTTCAGCATGCTCGGGTTGGTCGTTCACGCCGTCCAGCATGCAATATTCAAAAGTGATGAAGTCTCGCGGCGCATGGGCCAGATAAGCTATGCATGTTTGCATCAGCTCGTCCAGCGGGTATTTGCGGTTAAGGGGCACGAGGTTGTCACGCAATGCGTCATTGGGGGCGTGCAGCGACACCGCCAAGGCCACCGGGCAATCGGCCGACAGGCGCTCCATCATCGGCACCACGCCAGAGGTTGAAACCGTGACACGGCGGCGCGACAAGCCGTAACCGTGGTCATCGAGCATGGTGCGCAAGGCAGGCACCAAAGCCGAGTAGTTTTGCAAGGGCTCGCCCATGCCCATCATCACAACGTTGGAAATGACCCGCTCGTCTGTCTTGAGGTGTTGGCGCAGAAAATGTTCGGCAAACCACAGCTGAGCCAGAATTTCGCCGGTCGTCAAATTGCGACTGAAGCCTTGATGCCCTGTGGAGCAGAACCGACAACCCACGGCACATCCGGCTTGTGAGGACACGCACAGGGTGCCCCGGTCATCTTCAGGAATGAACACCGACTCGATGGCGTTGCCATCCCCCACATCAAACAGCCACTTGATGGTGCCGTCAGAGGAAATGTGTTGACTGATCACGGGCAGCGCAGAGATGTGCGCGTGAGATTGGAGCTTTTGGCGCAAGGACTTGGCCAGATCGCTCATTTGATTGAAATCAGAAGCGCCCCGCTGGTGAATCCAGCGGAACAGCTGGGTGGCCCGAAAGCGCTTTTCGCCCAATCCGTCACAAAAAACGGCCAGACCTTCCAGGTCAAATTCGAGAAGGTTGGCCGTCATACAGATGAGGTCGCGCTGGAGCCGCGACGCGATCAGCGTGCGTAAACGTTCATGCCGGGGAAGAAGAAGGCAACTTCAGCGGCGGCGGTTTCAGGAGCGTCAGAGCCGTGCACGGCGTTGGCATCGATGCTGTCAGCGAAGTCAGCGCGGATGGTGCCTGCGTCGGCTTTCTTGGGGTCGGTCGCGCCCATCAGGTCGCGGTTTTTGGCAATGGCGTTCTCGCCTTGCAGGGCTTGAATCATCACGGGGCCGGAGATCATGAAATCCACCAGGTCCTTGAAGAAAGGACGTGCGCTGTGCACAGCGTAGAACTGCTCGGCTTCGCCGCGCGACAGGTGAGCCATCTTGGCGGCGACCACCTTCAGACCAGCAGCTTCAAAACGGGCGTAAATCTGACCGATCACGTTTTTGGCAACTGCGTCGGGTTTGATGATAGAGAGTGTGCGTTCGATGGCCATGTGATTTCCTGTAACGAAGTGTTTTTAAAGCATTTTTGCCATGGGGCAAAGCCTGTGATTCTAACCTGAGCAGCCCCCACCCAAAGGCGAGAAAGGCCGCATGGCCCCACGGGATACGCTGAATTTAACGGCTGCGACTCCCACCGCGACCACCCCGGCTCGTGCCGCCCGGATTTTTCTTCAATCGGTTAAAGCTTTCTGCGCCAATATAGCCCGTCGATGTCTTGGCGGATTCGGGTTGCCCTTCCCCCGCTGCGCCAGGCACCCTGTTGGGTTTGGGGGCAGGTTTGGCACGCGGCACAGCCGTACCCGCGCGCCCTTGCCCACCCGTGCGGGGGCGACGGTCATTGCGATTGGTCCGCGCAGCTGGCTCGGTCACCGGGCGCGGACGAGCCGTTGTGCCCGCTGCACGCATCAAGGCGCGAATGTCCGCCTCATCCAGTTCCAGCCAAGCACCACGTCGCAAGCCATGCGGCAAGACCATGGCCCCATAGCGAATGCGGATCAGGCGGCTCACTGCATGCCCGACCGACTCCATCATGCGGCGCACCTCGCGGTTGCGACCTTCCGAAATCGTCACGCGGTACCAGCAGTTGGAGCCTTCGCCACCGCCGTCTTCGATGGAGCCAAATTGCGCCGGACCGTCGTCGAGCATGACGCCGTCGAGCAATTTTTGTTTTTCGTCCTTGCTCAGCGCACCCAGCACCCGAACGGCGTATTCGCGCTCCAGACCAAAGCGGGGGTGCATCAGCTGATTGGCCAGCTCGCCCGAGCTGGTGAACAACAGCAAACCTTCGGTGTTCAGGTCCAGACGACCGACAGACTGCCATTTGCCATTCATCAACCGCGGCAATTTGCGAAAAACCGAAGGACGGTTTTGCGGATCATCATGGCTGACGATTTCGCCAGCGGGCTTGTGGTAGGCGATCACGCGTGCGGGTGGCGGATCAATGCGGATGCGGATCGGCTTGCCATTGACCTTGATCTGGTCACCGTATTGCACGCGTTGTCCGACGTGCGCCGGTTCATTGTTGACAGCCACACGTCCTTCGGCAATGAGCTTTTCCATCTCCAGGCGCGAGCCCATGCCCGCCTGTGCCAGCACCTTGTGCAGTTTGGGTGAATCGACCTCGGGGGCCAGAACGCGCTTGCCCAAATCGGCCTCGGCAACCGGCAAGGCCTCCTCGTCTTCATCAAACTGTCCAGAAACCACATCGGACAATTCAATGGGCTTGTAAGCAGCCTGGGCAGGCGTCGGTTTGACCTTGCGGGGGCGGGATTCGTCCGCACCAGATGCGGCTGAAGGGGTGTCGTGTGTTTTGGGCGTCATGGGTGATCGGATTCTTCGCCGTGGGAGGGGCTCTGAGGTGTAGAGGATTGAGCAAGGCCAGAATCGGCAGCACCCAAAGATGAAAAAGAAGAAGTGGAAGAAGCCAGCCCATGCGCCGCATCGTGCACGTCGGGAACTCCAGCCTGCGGGTTGTCAGCGACCATCGTCTCGGGCAATGCCTCTCGCTCAGGTTCTGCAGCTTGCGCAGATCCTGGCGCGTTGTGCACGTCACCGGCCTCAGGCTCATCAAAAGGCAAGGAACCAGACACTTGCCCAATGGCCTCTTCGAGCGACAAGGCGGGTTGTACAGGCAAGTCCTCGACCAGACTGGAGAGTGCTGAGGCTTGGCCATCGGCCTGCGTGAGCATGGGCAACTGGTCCAGCGATGTCAGCCCCAGATCATCCAGAAACTGACGCGTCGTGGCATAAAGCCCCGGGCGTCCTACCGTTTCGCGGTGGCCAATGACTTCCACCCAGCCTCTGTCTTCCAACTGTTTGAGGATGGGCGAACTGATGGTGACCCCACGAATGTCTTCCATATCCCCGCGGGTGACCGGTTGTCGGTACGCGATGATGGCCAGCGTTTCCAGCACGGCTCGGGTGTATTTGGGGGGTTTTTCCGGATGCAATCGGTCCAGGAACTGCCGCATCTCGGGGCGGCTCTGAAAGCGCCAACCGCTGGCCACACAGGCCAGTTCCAGGCCGCGTTGGGCCCATTCCAATTGAATGTCTTGCAGCATTTGCCGCAGAGTGTCGGCCCCGAGTGCATCGTCAAATAAGGTGCGCAGCTCGCGCAATGACAAAGGCTGGCCCGCTGTGAGCAGCGCTGTTTCAAGGACACGCTTGGCTTGCGCCGTATTCATGGTGTCAATCTTTCGGGAAAAAGACGCCTCACGGCGTCAAAGGTGCAGAGGTAGTGGCTGATTCGGTTTAAAAACCAACCCGTTCTGGAGAGCTAAAACCCCTATGGCCAAGCCCTGGATGTGCCCAAACCGGATGATCGGCTCAAGCTCCCTGGAAGCGCGCATTGTAACTGAGGCCTCCCAAGCCCAATGCTTGCACCATGTCAGCAGGCAAATCGGAGCGCAGTTCAATGGCAGCCCCCGTGATCGGATGGGTGAATGCCAAACGCCAAGCATGTAAAGCTTGGCGCTGCATGCCCAGTGCAGGCGCGCCGCCATACACAGCATCGGCCAGCAATGCATGCCCCACATGCGCCATGTGAACCCGAATTTGATGTGTGCGGCCTGTGTGCAAGGTGCATTGCACCAGACAAAACCGTCCATTTTGCTCCAGCACTTCCACTGTGGTAGCCGCTGTTTTGCCCGACTGCCGCGTCAAATCAACCACGGCCATGCGCAACCGATTGCCAGGGTCACGCCCGATGGCGGCCTCAATGGTCAGTGGCGACGCTGAGGTCCAGGCTTTGTGCGCAAGTGCCAGGTATTGGCGATGGACCTCGCGGGCGGCAATTTGCTGCACCAGCGCGTCCATGGCCTGACGCGTGCGGGCCACCACCATCAAGCCACTGGTGTCTTTGTCCAGCCGATGCACGATGCCTGCACGCGGTACATCGGCGGCTGCAGGATCAAGCGCCAGCAGACCATTGAGCAAGGTGCCTCGCCAATTGCCCGGTGCAGGGTGCACCACCAGACCTGCAGGTTTGTGGATGACGCGCAGATGGGCGTCTTCATAGACCACCTGGATGGGCATGACCTCGGGCACAAAAGCTTGTGACTGCGGCGTGGCACGCAAAGTCACCTGCACGCGATGCCCCAGCCTCACCTTGGTTGAAACCTTGGTGGTCACGCGCCCGTCGACCAAGACTTCACCCTGCTCGATCAGTTGCTGCAAATAACTGCGCGAAAACTCAGGCACCATTTGGGCCAGTGCACGGTCCAGGCGCTGACCGTGAAAATCCATGGGCACCTGGGTGCTTCGAACTTCCAGCTCCGGACTTTCATCCAGACGTTCAGCGTCGTCTGCCAAAGCGGAAATGACCGCTGGACTGAGGGTGGTGGTCGATATAATGGATTCCATTGAACAGTTCAAGGACGTCAGAGATGCAAAGCTTCAGATTATCGGTGGTTCCAGCCAGCTTGGTGGTGGCTTTGAGCCTCCTACTGGCAGCTTGCTCCAACACGCCCAAAGACATCACGGCGGGATGGACGCCCGAAAAGATCTACAGCGAAGCACGCGACGAGGTCAATGCTGGTGCTTGGGACAAAGCCATTCGCTTGTACGAAAAGCTCGAAGGTCGCGCTGCGGGCACTGTGCTGGCACAACAAGCCCAGATCGACAAGGCTTTTGCGCAGTACAAAACCGGTGACAAAGTTCAGGCCGTAGCCACACTGGACCGTTTCATTCGCCTGCACCCGACCAGCCCGGCGCTGGATTACGCCATCTACCTCAAAGGCTTGGTCAACTTCAATGACAACCTGGGGCTGTTTTCGGCCATCACCAACCAGGACTTGTCAGAGCGGGACCAAAAAGCTGCGAAAGACTCTTACGAGTCCTTCCGGGAATTGGTGACGCGTTTTCCAGACTCCAAATACGCCCCTGAAGCCCGCCAGCGCATGACTTACATTGTCAATTCGCTGGCCGCCTATGAGGTGCATGTGGCACGTTACTACGCCAGCCGTGGTGCCCACATTGCCGCCATCAACCGTGCACAACAAGCCCTCACGGATTACCCAGGTGTGCCCGCCCTAGAGGAAGCTCTGGCGATTTTGATCAAGTCCTACGACGCCATGAGCATGACGGTCTTGCGCGACGATACCCAGCGCATTCTGGAAAAAAACTTCCCCCAGTCCAAATTCATCCAGGCCAACGGCATCAAAAAGTCGTCGAGTTGGTGGCGTCTGTGGTGAGTTGCAACAAAGCGGCCTGAAACTCCTCATTCGAGTTCAATCGCCGCATCTCGGGCAAACCCCGAATCAAGCGCCTCCCGTACGACATGCTGGTCAAGCGCTTGTCACACACCACCAGCACCCCCCTGTCAGCTTCACTGCGAATGAGCCGACCTGCCCCCTGCTTGAGTGCCACGGCGGCCTCGGGCAAGGCGTGGTCGGAAAATGCACTGCGGCCTTCACGCGTCACACGCTGACTTCGCGCCTCAAACAAGGGGTCACCGGGCGGAGGAAAGGGTAATTTATCGATGATGACCAGTTGCAGCGCATCACCAGGCACATCAAAGCCTTCCCAAAAAGAGGCTGAAGCCACCAACACGCAACCGGCCCGACCGCCAGACGCCCCCTCACGAAAGCGTTCCATCAATCGGCGCTTGGGGCTTTGGCCTTGCACCAGAACCTCCACATTCGCACTGGCATCCAGTTGCGACTGCAATTGCTCGCCAATCGTGCGCATCGCATTCAAGGTGGTGGTCAACACCAAGGTTCTACCGCCCAGCAAACGCGCCGACTCGGCAGCCAGATGCGCCACCTGCACAGCATGACCCGGATCACCGGGCTTGGGTAAATGCTCAGGCACATACAAAGCGGCCTGGCGGGCATAGTCAAAAGGACTGCTGACCTGCAGCACCGTGGCTGAAGACAAGCCGCAGGGCTGGGTGAACCAGCGCAGCGTGTGGTCATCACCCAAGGTGGCCGAAGTGAAGACCCAGGCTCGCTGAACCACAGGCTCCTGATGGGTCTCGGCAGAGGGTTCAAGAGGCCAGGCATGCACTTGATCTTGTTCAGACGCTGCATCCGCTTCTTCATTCGTGGGCGCAGATGCCGTCGGCAAGGCGATGGGTTGAGTCAAGGCCGAAAAAGCATCAGCAATGTCCAGCGGCGACTCCACCAGCCGAAGCTGCGCAGTGACCTCTGCCCAACGCACACCCTCCGGATCAGGCAAGCTGGAAAACAACGCTACCGCCTGTAGAAGTTCGCGCGTGCGATCAGACAGCCGCTGAAAATCGGGTGCCAACTCGGTCACCATCTCCAGTCCTGCCTCCAGCAATTGCAGCGATTGGCTCAAGGTCTGCATGGCCCCCGTCCACTCAGACGCGTCTACCCCCTCAGGCAAGGACTGTGTCCAGCGTAAACGCACAGACCCTCGATGCATGCCCGCGGCCAAGCGCAAGTCGCGCGATGCTTTTTCCAATTGCCCACTCAAGAGCTGCCAATCCACCAAACCCCGTGCCAGTTGCAAACCCGTGGCCAGCACATCGCGGGACAGTTCCAGCAATTGAACGGTCGACAACTGCTTGCCCAAAAAATTGACCCCGATTTCGTTGAGCTGGTGGGCTTCGTCAAACACCGTCACTCGTACCGTAGGCAGCAATTCAGCCACACCGGATTCACGCACGGCCATGTCGGCAAAAAACAAATGGTGGTTGATGACCACCACATCCGCCGCCATGGCTTCTTTGCGAGCCAGCATCACATGGCAGGCCTTAAAGCGTGGACAGCTCGAGCCCAGACAATTGTCCCGCGTGGATGTGACCAAAGGCCACAACGATGAGCGTTCATCCAGACCGGTCAGCTCGGCCATGTCGCCCGTGCGTGTGGCCTGCGACCAAGTTTCAATCTTGGCCAAAGCCCTTTGTGCGCCGGGCTCGGCCGCCTCAGGGCTGTGCCGGGCTTGCTCCATGCGGTGCAGACACAGGTAGTTGGAGCGCCCCTTGAGCAAGGCCACACGAATCGGCAAACCCAGCACCTCAACCAGTCGGGGGATATCGCGCGAAAACAATTGGTCTTGCAGCGCCTTGGTCGCCGTAGACACCAAGGCCCTTTGCCCACTCAGCAAAACGGGCACCAAATACGCATAGGTTTTGCCAACACCTGTACCCGCCTCCACCACCAGTTGGCCACCCTCTTGAACAGTCTGGCTCACAGCCATGGCCATGTCGGTTTGTCCCTGCCGAGGCTGAAATCCCGGCACGACCTGCGCCAAAACGCCGTGGTCAGACAGGGTCTCGGCCACCCTTTGCCCCAAAAGACTCAAGCGGGCTCCTTGGGTTCCATCAGTTGACGCAATTTGCTGATGTGGTCACGCAAGGCCAGACGCCGTTTTTTCAGGCGACGCAAAAGCAACTCATCCAGAGGCAAAGGTGCCAGGCAAGCTTGGTCAATCAGCGCATCCAGATCAGCATGCGCCATTTGCCACTCGATGAGCTGACGCTGCGGCGAACGCAAATCGGCACTTGAACCCTCGATCATGGCTGCCCCCGAACGTCCGTCTGTTTACCTTCGAGCCGAATCTCGCGCTGCTCCGTGCGCCACTGGCGCTCGTCCGCGTTCAGGCGCAATTCCTCCTGCCGAATGGGCTCAAGAGCCTGCCTGCGGACTTTGCGGGCATCGCTCAAACAGGCATTGACTGCAAATTTTTGCCAGCAATCTCTGGCTTGTTGTTCATGGACCGCCATGACGGCTTGGCGCTGGCGGTTCAATTCCTCACGGCCCGACACAATGTGCTCCGGCAAAGCCGACTGTGCCTGTGCACTGACGCCTGAGACACTGAACACCCACACAAGCCCACACAAGCGTTTGATCATGTCAGGTGCGTGTCCACAGTGCGGTGCGCCAGCGCCAAAAATTCACTGGATTGCATCTCGTGCAGGCGCGAGATCGTGCGCGGAAACTCATGCGACATCGGTCCTTCTCGATAAAGGGCTTCAGGCTCCACAGCAGCCGACATGATCAACTTCACCCGACGGTCATAAAGCACGTCGATCAGCCACGTAAAACGACGCGCCTCTGAAGCCATGCTCACAGGCAATTGCGGCACATTGCTGAGCAGCACCGTGTGGAACTGGGTGGCAATTTCAAGGTAATCGTTTTGCGAGCGTGGACCTCCGCAAATAGCCATGAAATCAAACCAGACCACATCACCCGAGCGGCGGCGCGACTGGATCTTGCGCGCCTCGATGTGCAGCACCGAATCCTCGTCCGGCCCCGTGGCCAGGCGGTTAAAGGCGTCGTCCATCTCGGCATCGGCCTGTGGCCCTAGGGGGGTGTGGTAGAGCTTGACCATCTCCAGCGTGCGGCGGCGGTAATCGGTGCCGTTGTCCACATTGAGCACATTCATGCGCTGGTTCAGCAAGGCAATGGCGGGCAAGATGCGGTCGCGGTGCAGGCCATTGGGGTACAAACCATCGGGCATGAAGTTGGAGGTGGTGACAAATCCCACGCCGTTGTCGAACAACGCCACCAGCAGGCGGTGCAAGATCATCGCGTCGGTGATGTCGGCCACATGAAATTCATCAAAGCAGATCAGCCGGTAGCGCTTGGCCATTTTTTTGCCCAGCACGTCCAGCGGGTTGACGGTGCCCTGCATGGCCGTCAGTTCGCGGTGCACCTCACGCATGAACTCGTGAAAGTGCAGGCGGGTTTTTCGCTTGATCGGCACCGCTTCAAAAAAGCAGTCCATCAAAAAGCTCTTGCCGCGCCCTACCCCACCAAACATGTAGACCCCTTTGGGGATTTCGGGGCGGCTGATGATTTTGCCCAACAGGCTTGAACGCTTGGACTTGTACGCCGCCCACTCGCTGGCGCAGTGCTCAAGGGCCTCTATGGCCCGCAGTTGAGCCGGATCACTTTGATAACCGCGTTTTTGGAGTTCTTCTTCGTAAACTGCACGAACGGACATGGGTGACTTGCTCTTCAATTCAAAAACAAAACCCGGGACCATGCCCGGGTTTTCAGGGATCCTGAACTTTAACCCAACTCACCCCCAACAGCTGTCCGGGGTGTGGCATGGACTTAGAAGTTCAAGGTGCGCTTATCCACGGCCAGTGCCGCTTCTTTCGTGGCTTCACTCAAGCTGGGATGGGCGTGACAAATACGGGCAATGTCCTCCGAACTCGCTCGGAACTCCATGGCCACCACAGCTTCGGCGATCAACTCGGAAGCCGAGGGCCCCACAATGTGCACGCCCAGGATTTCGTCGGTGGTGGCATCGGCCAGCATTTTCACCATGCCGGTCGTGTCGCCCAAGGCGCGGGCACGGCCGTTGGCCAGGAACGGGAACGAACCCGCCTTGTAGGCCACGCCATCGGCCTTGAGCTGCTGCTCGGTGCGGCCGACCCAAGCGATCTCGGGGCTGGTGTAAATGACCCAAGGGATGGTGTTGAAGTTGACGTGCCCGTGTTGGCCCGCGATGCGTTCGGCCACGGCCACGCCCTCTTCTTCGGCTTTGTGCGCGAGCATGGGGCCACGTACCACATCACCCACGGCCCACACGCCGGGCAGGTTGGTTTTGCAATCAGCATCGACCACGATCGCGCCGCGCTCGTCCAGCTGCAGGCCCACAGCTTCGGTGTTCAAGCCAATGGTGTTGGGCACGCGGCCAATCGACACGATGAGCTTGTCCGCATCCAGCACCACCGCCTCGCCCTTGGCGTTGGTGTAGTTGACGGTGACGCCATTTTTGTCATTGACGATTTCGCCGACTTTCACGCCCAGTTCAATCTTCAAGCCTTGCTTGTCAAAAGCCTTCTTGGCTTCTTTGGCGATTTGCTCGTCCACCGCGCCCAAAAATGTGGGCAGGCCTTCGAGGATGGTGACTTCTGCGCCCAGTCGACGCCAGACCGAACCCATTTCCAGACCGATCACGCCGGAACCGATCAAGGCCAGCTTCTTGGGCACAGCGCCCACGCGCAAAGCGCCATCATTGGACAACACATTGACTTCGTCAAACGGTGTGCCGGGCAAGGCACGGGCGTTCGAGCCGGTGGCAATGATGACTTGCTTGGCGGTGATGGACTCTTCGGTCTTGCCTGCCACGTTGAGGGTGTAACCACCTTCTGCCTTGCCCGCAAAGCTGCCACGACCGTGGAAGAAGGTGACCTTGTTTTTCTTGAACAGGTACAAGATGCCATCATTGTTTTGCTTCACGACGGTGTCTTTGCGGGCAATCATCTTGGTCACATCCATCTTCACGTCCGTGGCGGTGATGCCGTGCTCTGCGAAGTGGTGGTTGGCATGCTCAAAGTGCTCGCTCGATTGAAGCAGAGCCTTGGAGGGGATGCAACCCACGTTGGTACAGGTGCCGCCGGGGGCTGGGCCACCGGCCGCGTTTTTCCACTCGTCGATACAAGCGACTTGGAAACCGAGTTGTGCAGCACGAATCGCTGCGATGTAGCCACCAGGGCCACCGCCGATGACAACGACGTCGAATTGTTTAGACATGTTCACTCCAAAATTAAAGTTGGTTCAGTGGATCCAATGGCCACAAGATTTTTTCAAATGATCTCTGTACGGCTAGCAACTGCGCTGGGGTAAGCTGAATTTCCCAACCAGCAGGCAATGGTGTTCCATCAATTTCAAGAGTTTCAAAGGGTCGGCCCAATTGATGCACCAAAGCATTTCGGGCTTGATAAGCCGCGCGACATGTGGACCATTCAGGAGCACTCATTGGCAGAAATTGAAAGCGGGAGCAGTCCACATTTACTGTTTGAATATTCGAATCAAAAAACTGTTCTGCCCGGCTTTTTTCAGCACTACCAGCTGCACGCCATCGATCCTGGATGCTGTGAAGCGCTTTCCTAAACTCGTCGCCAGGTACAAAAACCTGACCGCGGAGACCTTGGTTCTTCTTGTTTGCGAGAAGAAAAACAAGCGCAACGTTTTTCAAACAGTTTTCGAATACTGTGCAGTAGGACACAAGCATTTCGCGGAGGATCGGTTGCCCATTTTGTTCTCGCACCCAATCGACATACGCCTCTGCTTCTGCTGCACCTAGCTCGACAACCTCTTTAAGAGTCGAATCACTGGGGCTAAAACTCTTTGCACTACGTCTTCCATCCAAAAGGAACTTCTTATTCTTTGCTGCAAAGTAGTGCTGTTTTAGGTCCGCGGCATCCCGAAAAGATCCCCATAAAACAAACCGAGCACTAGCTGAATGAATAGATAACTTGAACTCTTCATATGCGTTATCTAGCAGATGACTCAAAGCCACCTGCTCAACGCTCGGTTTATTTTCACTCACGTTGAAATCAGATATCGAACAACAAACGAGCCGGATCTTCCAGCGCTTCCTTCATCGCCACCAAGCCCAAGACGGCTTCGCGGCCGTCGATGATGCGGTGGTCGTACGACATGGCGAAGTAGTTCATGGGGCGAACCACAACCTGGCCGTTTTCCACCATGGCGCGGTCTTTGGTGGCGTGAACGCCCAAGATGGCCGACTGGGGTGGGTTGATGATGGGGGTGGACATCATCGATCCGAAAGTGCCGCCGTTGCTGATGGAGAAGGTGCCGCCGGTCATCTCTTCGATGCCCAGCTTGCCGTCTTTGGCCTTCTGGCCAAACTCGGCAATCTTCTTTTCGATCTCGGCAAAGCTCATCTGGTCGGCATTGCGCAAAATGGGCACCACCAGACCGCGTGGGGAACCCACCGCGATACCGATGTCGAAGTAGCCGTGGTAGACGATGTCGTTGCCGTCCACCGATGCGTTGAGCACCGGGAATTTCTTCAGCGCGTGCACAGCGGCCTTGACGAAGAAGCTCATGAAGCCGAGCTTGACGCCGTGTTCCTTTTCGAAACGCTCTTGCATGCGCTTGCGCATGTCCATGACCGGGGCCATGTTGATTTCGTTGAAGGTGGTCAGGATGGCGTTGGTCGACTGCGATTGCAGCAAACGCTCGGCCACACGGGCGCGCAGACGGGTCATGGGCACACGCTGCTCTGGGCGGTCGCCCAGGTGCACAGCCGGTGCAGCCACCTGGGCCAGGGCCTTGGTGGGCACGCCTGTGGGGATCACAGCGGCAGTGGACTTGACGCCACCGGCCACAGCGGCACTTGAAACGCCACCTTGCACGGCGGCCAGCACGTCACCCTTGGTCACGCGGCCGTCTTTGCCGGAACCGGCAACCGAGCCAGCAGCCAGGCTGTTGTCAGCCATGAGCTTGGCAGCGGCGGGCATGGCCACACCGGCCATACTGCCACTTGTGGTAGCTGCTGCGGCCGCAGGGGCTGCTGCAGAGGCTGCGGGGGCGGCTGCTGCAGGCGCAGCAGCGGCACCGGCTTTGCCTTCGGTGTCGATGCGGGCGATCAATTGATCAGCCGCCACAGTGCCGCCATCGGCCACGAGGATTTCAGAGATCACGCCAGCAGCAGGCGCGGGCACTTCGAGCACGACCTTATCGGTCTCGATGTCGATCAGGATTTCGTCGGCTGCAACAGACTCGCCGACTTTCTTTTTCCACTGCAGCATGGTGGCTTCAGCCACTGACTCGGACAGTTGTGGGACTTTGACTTCTACGATAGCCATTTTTAATTCTCTTTAAAGGTTAAACGCAAGGTTGTTCTGGTAGTTCACTTGGTCAGCACGAAGCCCTTGAGCTTCGAGAAGGCCGCTTCGATCAGTGCTTTTTGCTGGTCCTGGTGCAGGTGTGAGTAACCCACCGCAGGTGACGCGGACGCTGCGCGACCGGCATAACCGAGCTTTTGACCTTCGAGCATGTTCTCGTGGATGTTGTGCTGGATGAAGAACCAGGCACCCTGGTTCTGTGGCTCGTCCTGGCACCAGACGATGTCGGTGGCGTTGGGGTACTTCTTGATCTCGGCTGCGAAGGCCTTGTGCGGGAAGGGGTAGAGCTGTTCCACGCGGATGATCGCCACGTCATCAGAGCCCTTGGATTCGCGTTGCTTGACCAGGTCGTAGTACACCTTGCCCGAGCAAGCGATGACGCGCTTGACCTTGTCGGCCTTGAGCGCCTTGTTCTCGGGGATCACCGTCTGGAAGCTGCCCTTGGTGAACTCGGACACCGGGCTGGTGGCGTCCTTGTTGCGCAGGAGCGACTTGGGCGTGAAGATGACCAGCGGCTTGCGCAGGTCACGCACCATCTGGCGGCGCAGCACATGGAAGATCTGGCTGGCCGTGGTGGGCTGCACGAGCTGCATGTTGGTGTCAGCCGCCAGCTGCATGAAGCGCTCCACACGGGCTGAGCTGTGCTCGGGGCCCTGGCCTTCGTAGCCGTGCGGCAGCATCAAGGTCAGGCCGTTCACACGGCCCCACTTGACTTCGCCCGACGCAATGAACTGGTCGATCACCACCTGAGCGCCGTTGGCAAAGTCGCCGAACTGGGCTTCCCAGATCACCAGGGTGTTGGGGTCGTTGGAGGCATAGCCGTATTCAAAGCCGAGCACAGCTTCTTCGGACAGGATCGAGTCGATCACGGTGAAGGGGGCCTGCTTGTCAGAGACGTTTTGCAGGGCGACGTAGGTGCCGGTGTCCCACTTCTCGCGCTTTTGATCGTGAATGACCGCATGACGGTGGGTGAATGTGCCACGGCCGCAATCTTCGCCCGACAGGCGCACAGGGTAGCCGCTGGCCACGAGTGAGGCGAAAGCCATGTGCTCGCCCATGCCCCAGTCCACCGGAATGTCGCCACGGCCCATGGCGGCGCGGTCGTCGTACACCTTTTTGACCAACTGGTGCGGTGTGACCGACTCAGGGATGGTGGTGATTTTCTCGGCCAGACGTTTCCAGTCGGCCAAAGGAATGGAGGTGTCACCCGCGTCGGTCCACTTCTTGCCCATGAAAGGCGCCCAGTCCACAGTGAACTTGGTTTTGAAGTTGGTCAACACCGGCTCGGTGGTGTTCTTGCCTGCGTCCAAAGCAGCGCGGTAGGCCTTGGCCATGTCGTCGCCAATGGTTTCGCCCAAGCCTTGCGTGGCCAGCTTGTCGGCAAACAACTTGCGTGTGCCGGGGTGGGCCGCGATCTTTTTGTACATCAGCGGTTGGGTCAGTGCAGGGGTGTCCTGCTCGTTGTGACCCAGTTTGCGAAAACACACCACATCCAGCACCACGTCTTTTTGGAACGTCATGCGGTATTCCAAAGCCAGCTGAGTGGCCAGGACCACGGCCTCTGGATCGTCACCATTGACGTGCAAGACCGGCGCTTCGACCATCTTGACGATGTCGGTGCAGAACACGCTCGAGCGCATGTCGCGCGGGTCAGACGTGGTGAAACCAATCTGGTTGTTGATGATGATGTGAACTGTGCCGCCTGTGGAGTAACCACGGGTTTGGGCCAAGGCAAAGGTTTCCTGGTTCACGCCCTGGCCACCGAAGGCGGCATCACCGTGGACCAGAACGGGCAGCACTTGCTTGCCCAGGGGGTCACCCCGGCGGTCCATGCGGGCGCGCACAGAGCCCTCGACCACGGGGTTCACGATTTCCAGGTGCGAGGGGTTGAAGGCCAGCGACAGGTGGACGGGACCGCCCACTGTGTTCACGTCAGAGCTGAAGCCTTGGTGGTATTTCACGTCACCGGCAGGCAATTCTTCCGGTGCGGTGTGGTCAAACTCGGCAAACAGGTCAGCCGGCAGCTTGCCCATGGTGTTGACCAAGACGTTCAAGCGGCCGCGGTGGGCCATGCCGATCACGACTTCCTGCACCCCTTGCGCACCGGCTTGCTGGATCAGCTCGTCCATGGCGGCGATGAAGCTCTCACCTCCTTCGAGGGAGAAGCGCTTTTGACCCACGTATTTGGTGTGCAGGTAGCGCTCCAGACCTTCGGCGGCTGTCAGGCGGTCGAGGATCTGCTTTTTCTTGTCCGATGTGAAGTTGGGCTTGCTGCGGATGCTCTCGAGCTTTTGCTGCCACCAGCGCTTTTCAGCCTGGTCGGTGGTGTACATGTACTCGGCACCCAAGGTGCCGCAATAGGTCTCACGCAGCGCATTGAGCAGCTCGCGCAAGGACATGTTGTTCTTGCCAAAAAACGTGTTGCTGGTGTCGAACACGGTTTCCTGGTCGGCATCGGTGAAGCCGAAGAAAGCGGGGTCAAGGTCAGGAATATTGGGGCGCTCGGTGCGCTTGAGCGGGTCCAGGTCTGCCCAGCGTTGGCCCACGTTGCGGTAGGCGGCGATCAGCTGCTGAACGGCAGTGCGCTTGCGGCCCATCTCGACGTCAGCGCTGGCCATGACAACTTTGGTGCCGCCGGCTTTGGCGCGCTCGGCAAAAGCATTGATGACCGGCTGGTGGGGCACGTCTTTGGCGTTGGAGCCATCGAGGGCGGGAACGTGCTGCAAGGCATCAAAGTAGTCGCGCCAGGAATCGGGCACGCTGCCAGGATTGGCCAGGTAGTTCTCATACATCTCTTCGACGTAGGGGGTATTGCCCCCGAAGAGATGGGTATTGCCTGAATAGGCGGAGTAGACGGAATTTGTCTCGCTCATGATTCGCTGACCTCCGTTTCCCTCTGGGAAACATTAGTTGGTTGAAATTTACCTTCCGCGACACGGCTGGACCGATTGGCGGATGCGACTGTGGCAGGGGAAGGGCCTAAGTACAGCACGCATTGTGCCATGGCTTGTCCGATGTCCAACTTACAGGCGGTTAGAGAGAACCTTTGCAGAATAAAAAAAGGCCCCGACAAAGCGGGGCCTTGGGCATCAGCCTTTGATCTGATCGACGATCTGCTGCAAAGCGGCTGGATCGTCCATGGTGGTCAAGTCACCAGGTTCACGCCCTTCGGCCACCGCCTGAATGGCGCGGCGCAGCAGTTTGCCGCTGCGCGTCTTGGGCAAGGCCGAGACAAAGAACACGCGCGAGGGGCGAGCCACCGCGCCCAGTTGCTTGTCCACCACTTTCATGACTTCGCCTTCGAGCTTGAGACGCGCAGTTGCATCACCCAGGCCCGAAGCGTCTTTGGCAATGGCAAACGCCATGGCCACCTGCCCTTTGAGCTGATCGGCCACACCCACCACCGCCACTTCGGCGATGTTGGGGTGGCTGGAGATGCTTTCTTCAATCTCGCGGGTGCCCAAGCGGTGACCGGCCACGTTGATCACGTCGTCGGTGCGGCCCAGGATGAAGAAGTAACCGTCTTCATCCCGCACGGCCCAGTCGAAGGTGTTGTAGACCAGCTTATTCGGCACGGTTTTCCAATAGGTCTTGACGAAACGCTCGTCGTCGCCCCAGATGGTTTGCAGGTTGCCGGGGGGCAAGGGGCCCTCGATGGTCAACACGCCTTTTTGGTGGGCACCGGTCAATTCATCGCCCGTCTGGTCGTCGACCAGTTTGACGTTGTAACCGTAAATCGCCTTGCCGGGCGAGCCGAACTTGCTGGGCGCTTTTTCCACGCCGTTGCAAATGCTCAAGATCGGCCAGCCAGTCTCGGTCTGCCAGTAGTTGTCGATGATGGCTTTTCCGTTCAGGCCTTCAGAAATCCACTTGGCGGTAGGCTCGTCGAGCGGCTCACCGGCCAGGAACAGGGCTTGCAGGCTGGACAGGTCGTACTTGGTCAGCAGCGCAGGGTCCTGCTTTTTGAGCACCCGAATCGCCGTGGGGGCGCTGAACATGACGTTGACTTTGTACTTCTCGACCAGGCTCCACCAGATACCGCCGTCGGGACGGATGGGCAGGCCTTCGTAGAGGATGGTGGCCATGCCGCCAATCAACGGGCCATAAATGATGTAGCTGTGGCCCACCACCCAACCGATGTCGCTGGTGCAGAAAAAAGTGCCGCCGGGCTTGCCTTCAAAAATGTTGGGCATGCTGGCCGCCAGGGCCACGGTGTAGCCCCCGGTGTCGCGCTGCACGCCCTTGGGCTTGCCGGTGGTGCCCGAGGTGTAGAGGGTGTAGCTGGGGTGGGTGGATTCGACCCACACGCATGGCACCACCGCATCCATGTGCTGGGCGCGTTCGGTGGCGTAGTCCATGTCGCGGCCGGCCACGGGCGTGAACGGAGCCAATTGGCGGTCCACCATGATCACGTTGGCAGGTTTGTGGGCTGAGAGCTGGATGGCTTCATCGAGCAGCGGCTTGTAG
This sequence comes from Limnohabitans planktonicus II-D5, assembly GCF_001270065.2. Lineage (GTDB taxonomy): Bacteria > Pseudomonadota > Gammaproteobacteria > Burkholderiales > Burkholderiaceae_C > Limnohabitans_A > Limnohabitans_A planktonicus. The sequence continues at coordinate 126,347 of NZ_LFYT02000003.1, read as the reverse complement.
GCCACGACCTTGCCACTGCGCGAGCCCGCGTCGGCGCTGATGATGACTTTGGGCGAAGCGTCTTCGATGCGGGAGGCCAATGAGTGTGAGGCAAAACCGCCAAACACCACCGAATGGATGGCCCCCAGGCGCACGCAGGCCAGCATGGCAAAAGCCGCCTCGGCGATCATGGGCATGTAGATCAGCACGCGGTCGCCTTTGACCACACCCAGGTCTTGCAAGATGGCGGCCATGCGCTGCACTTCGGCGTGCAGCTCACGGTAGGAGTAGGTTTTTTCCGTGTCTGTTTCGGTCGACACAAAGATCAAAGCGGGCTGATCGGCACGCTCGGCCAAGTGGCGATCAACAGCGTTGTGGCAGAGGTTGGTTTCACCGCCCACAAACCACTTGGCAAACGGCGGATTGCTGTAGTCGCAAATTTGCTGGGGCTGGACTTTCCAGTCCACCAGCTTGGCCTGCTCGGCCCAGAAAGCGTCGCGGTCGTTGATCGAGCGTGCGTGAAAGTCAGCAAAGCTGCCCATGAAGGTCTCCTGAATGCCTGCGTAAATGAATTCATCGAGTGTGCGCCATCGGCCAGTCACTCCACTCTTCTGAATTCATAATTATGAGCAAAGGACTTGCAAGAAGCTGACTTTGTCACCCGAAAGACTGTACCGGCTTCACCCTCAAAGCCGCAACAACTTACTCACTTGAACAAGCTTTGCAGCAGCTTGAAGTCTGGATGTTCAGCCGAGCGCAACCATTCAAAAGCCACCATCTCGGCGGTCACCAGTTCCGCCCCTGCTCCGGCCAGACGGTCATAGGCGGCATCGCGGTTGCGCTCGGTGCGAGATGCGCAGGCATCGGTCACGACCCACACCTCGAACTCGTCTTCCAGCAAGTCGAGTGCGGTTTGCATCAGACAAATGTGCGCCTCACAACCGGCCAGCACAATGCTCTTGCGCTCCTGCACGGCTGCTTGGTTTTTTTGCAGATGGCGCGGCAAACTGCGCGCATTGCCACGCAGAGCCTGAGGAGGTTCAGGCTGCAGCCATTCCCCCAAGCCCTCCTCGACAGCACTGAACTGCATTTTGGCCAGCACTTGACGGCAATGGCTGCGGATTTCAGGCGGCATGGCACCCAAACGGGAAGGATTTTGCTCCGTGCCCCAGGTCGGCACTTCCAGCACTTGAGCCAACTGCGCCAACCGGGCGGCATTGGCCCACACGCCGTCGGCGTCGACCATTACGGGTTTGAGTTTGGCTTGCAAATCGACTAACACCAACTGACACGCTTGAACATCCATCAACATAAACACCCCATCTTTGATGGGTGAGATTGTCGCAGGAGCCAACACGCCCCATGAACGATCAACATGCACAGCAAAGGTGTACACCCGATTTTCAATAAACGACTTCCGTTATGCTCAGGCGTTATGCGCAGGTTCATCGTTTCACTTTTCTGGCTCTTGTCGTCCTCTGCCGCCCTGGCGGCCCCTGTGGACGAAGATGCCTTCAAACCCTTGGCGGACAAGGGTTTGGTGTCTCAATTGACGGGCCACCTCTACAACACCAAAGACAAAGCCGGTGACAAGGCCACGGGCCTCATCACCCAGGCCATGGATTTGCTGGGCGTGCCCTACAGGCGTGGCGGCAGCAGCGAAACTTCCGGGTTCGATTGCAGTGGTTTTGTGCGTCACCTCTATGAAAAATCGGTGGGCCAAATTTTGCCCCGCCGGGCAGAAGAGCAAGCTCGCAGCACCGATGTGATTGACCGCAGCGATCTCCAGCCCGGTGACTTGGTGTTTTTCAACACCATGAAACGTGCCTTCAGCCACGTGGGCATTTATGTCGGTGACGGCAAATTCATCCATTCCCCAAGAGCTGGCAAATCCGTCAAGATTGAAGACATGCGCAGCGCTTATTGGCAAAATCGCTTCAATGGTGCCCGCAGGGTGCCCGTAGAAGCCGAATCCTCCAAACCATGAAGACACAAATCGACCACCTGGTGGTCATGGCCGCCACACTGGAACAAGGCCAAGCATGGTGTGAAGCCACGCTGGGCATCACACCGGCCGCAGGCGGCGAGCACGAAAAATACGGCACCCACAACCGCCTGTTCAAAATCGCCTCGCCCGCCCATCCACTGGCCTATTTTGAAATCATTGCCATCAACCCCGAAGCCGTGATGCCCAAGCGAACACAAGTGGCCCGCTGGTTTGACATGGACGATCCGATCTTGCAAAAGGCGGTGGCACATGAACCCCGACTCGTCACCTTTGTGGCCAGCACCGATGACATCAAGGCCGCGCGGCATGCTCTGCGCACGCAAGGTATCGAGCGCGGCCAAATCGTGCACGCCAGCCGCAAATCCAGCAAAGGTATTTTGAACTGGCAAATCACCGTGCGTGAAGACGGCGAACGCCTCTTCAATGGTGCTCTGCCCACCCTGATCCAATGGGGCAAACCTGACGCGACCGAACCGCTGCGCCTGCATCCGCGCAACAGCCTGCCCCGATCGGGCGTGACCCTGCAAAGTCTGACGGTGAGCCACCCCAGCGGAGCCAAGCTGCAAACGGCCTATGCCGCCATCGGCCTGGAAGGCATCCCCATTGACAGCGGCCCTGCAGACATCGTGGCCAGCCTCAAGACCCCCAAAGGCCTGGTGCAGCTGCACAGTTTCGGCATCTGAGGCCACAGGCAGTTATTGCAAGCGAAGCCCGGCAATCCAGTCAATACTGGGGCTGCTCACCGCGCAGTCAAGGGCTCAAGCCCTTGGCTTGTGCGTGTCGTTGGGCAGCGTGGCCAATAAGGCCATACCCGCCGCCATGACAGCCGCAGTGAGCCACAGAGCCCCCTTGAATGTGCCAGTGGCCTGCGCCATGGCCCCGGCCACCACAGGCGCAATCACTTGTGCGGCCCCATAGCTCAAAGTCAGGCGGGCCATGGCTTTGCCGGGGTTTTGCGGCGCCCGGCGCCCCACCAAAGCCAGCGTCATGCTCACGATCCCGATGAAAGTTGCACCGTAACCAATGGCACCGCCCAATGCAGCCGCAAGCGTCCCCGACAACGCAGGCAAGATCACCGACACCGTCTGCAAGCCAAAAGCCAACAACAAAGCCCGTGTGTCACCCCAACGCCGGGCCACCTTGTCCCACAAAAACACCGCAGGCATGGCCGCCAAACCCACCAGCGCCCAGGCCAGTGCGCCCTGCCCGGCCAAAGCCGGTTCACGCTCCACAATCGCCACCGTAAAAGTAGCGCTGATCACAAAGCCCCAACCGGCGGCAAAGTAGCTGCCCGCCATGGTCAGCATCCAGCGGCGCGACACCTTATTGGAGAGCTGCGCACCACTGACCACAGCGGGTGCTGGCGGCACGGGTGGCCGCCAGGCCCAGGCGGGCACAAAAAACACCAACCCGATAGCCGCCATGGCCAACCACTGGTCTGACCACAAAGCCCAGATTTTGGACACGGCCCAAACACCCACCGCCGACACCACAATGCCCAGACCCAGACCAATGAAATGCACCCCCAGCTCGGGCCGTCGCCCTTGACGCATCAGCCAGCCCAACACCAGACCGGCACCCAACAACATGCCTGTGGCCCCGCACAAACCGCCCAGATAACGCCACAGCGCCCAGGCGGGCATCCAGCTCGACAAGGCCATGCCCGCCACGGTGAGCAGTGACAGCCACAGGCCCATGCTGTAGAGCCGGTGCCGCCAGCGCACGTCGTCGATCCAGGCTGCGGCCAGCGCGCCCGACATGTAGCCTGCGTAATTGATCGCCGCCAAGGCCCCGGCACTCGCGTCGTTCAGCCCGGTTTGCATTTGTAAAGCAGGCAATAAAGGGGTGTAGGCAAAACGGGCCAGGCCGATGGTCAGCACCAAGCCAAAAATACCGCCAATGATGACCTGCCAGGGTCGAAGATGCGATGCGTCAGTGCTCATGTGTTGTTCGTGTTCAATACCAAGTGCCATTGCGGCAGCCTCGGGCGCACATTGTGACGCAGCCCACTGACCCAAGCTGTTGCCGCCCTGACAAGCCTGTGCAGCCAGGACCTGTGAGTCTGTGACCCCTTGCTTGTCAGCGTTGTTGCCGAAGGCTGCCTGTCATGAACAGGAGCGCACCCAGCCAGCTTGCACATCCCGGTCAAACTGCGCCATCGCATCCAGGGTCACGGGGTCGGTGGCCAAGCCTGCTGCAAACTCCGGGCGCACCGTGACCGCGTGGGCACCACAGGCGATCAGGCGCGAGAGCACATCGGCCGATTTGATGCTGGCGGCCAGCAGTTGCAAGCCGTCGGACTGTACCGCGACACAAGCCTCGATCAAGGCCCACACATCACGGCCATCGGCCTGCAGACGGCCCACATAAGGCGCGACGAAATTGGCACCCTGCGCCAGCGCCCAAAGCAACTGCACCGGGTTGGACAAGCCCGTCAGCAAGGTGGGCACGCCCCAGGCCTGCACCTCGCGCAGTACCGGCTGCCAGTCGGGGTGGCACGGCAACTTGATGTTCAGGCGCACGCGGGCCTGCACGGCGGCAGGCAGCAGCACTTCCAGCCAGTGGGCGGCTTCGCCCACGTCGGCGCGGGGCAGTTGCAGCATCAGCTCGGGCATGCGGGCCTCGCCCGCCTGCGCCACCAATTGCAGATAAGCGCTCAGGCTGACCGGCAAACCGGCTTGCATGACCAGTGTGGGGTTGGTCGTCACGCCCTGCACAGGCGGGCAGCCTGCGGGCAGCGCCCATTGGCTTGCATCGGCCGAGTCGAGGTAGAACTTCATGCGGCGTCCTGTTTCAGGAAGATGTCTTTGTCCGGAAAAAACTGGCTGTGCAGCGGCAACAAGGCCCCGCCCAAAGCACGGGCATGCGCCCCCACCTGCCCCGCCAACAGCGGGGGTTGGTGCATGCCGTCAAACCGGTACTGGCCCAGCGCATCTTGCGTGGCAGCCATCAAGGCGGTCATGAGGGGTGCACCGAGCGAGCCGTCCATCACCACCGCGTCCAGGTCGAGCAAGGCGGCGGCACTGGCCACGGTCATGGCCAAAGCTTGACTGGCTTGGGCGATCCACGGACCGGTGAATTCGGCATAAGCCGCATCCATGATGGCGCTTTGGTGAATGAGCAAAGGGTTGTGGTCTGCGGCCAGCAAGGCTTGTTCGAGCTGCCAGCCCGAGGCTTTTTGCAGCAGCTGCGGCGGCATGCCTGAGCCCTTGGACTCGGACGTGGCCAAACCCACGGGGAGTGAGCCAATCGCCCCGGCGTTGCCGCGCTCTCCGTTCATGATGTGGCCCGACAGCACCAGGCCACCTCCGATGAAGGTGCCCACAAACACGTACAAAAAGCTGCGCTCGCTGCGACCATGGCCTTGCAGCAGCTCGGCCACGCAGGCGGCGGTGGTGTCTTTGGCAAACACCACCGGCAAATCGGTCAGGCGCTGCACTTGTGCAAGCAAGTCGATGTGTTCCCAGAGGGCCAAGGCCTGTGCGGCTTGCCCGCCCATCAGGTCAGCCCATTTGTGCAGCGACAGCGGCGCGGTCAGGCCCACCCCCACGGTGCGAGGCCAGAGATCGCCCATGCGTGCTTGCAAAGTCTGCAAGCCTTGCGCCATGGACTGAAACAGCTCGTCGGGGTCTGGATAGTCGTAAAGCACCTCTACGCGATGGACCGGCTGGCCCGTGAAATCGGCCACCAACAGCTCCAGATTGCGCCGCCCCACCTGAATGCCCACGCTGAAGGCCCCTTGCGGGTTGAGCGACAGCGGCACCGAAGGCTGGCCGATCTTGCCGCGCACCCGGTCTTGTTTGAGCAGCAGACCATCGTCGAGCAAACGGCCCACGATGATGGCCACTGTCTGGGTGGACAGCTGGGTCAGGCGGGCCAAATCGGCTTTGGGGATGGCCCCGTGGTGACGGATGGCCTGCAGCACGATGCGCTCGTTGAATTGGCGCATCCCGACGTGGTTGGACCCACGCATGGCTGAATTCGGGGTGGCGCTGTTCATGTCAGAAATGCTGGAATAAGTTAAACAAGAATCACGCCCTTACAAAACAAGGCGTTGCCATAGGCCGTGCCTTCACCGCTTTGCACGATCAGGCTGGCCCCTTTGATTTTCTCGTAAAACGCATAGCGATCCACCGCCTCGACCTGTTCGGGTTGAAAGCCTTCGGCCACCACGACATCCACCACGGCCTGCTGAGCAGGCGTGCGGTGACCGTCTGGGCTGTGACACACCCGCATGAAAGCCGCAGGTTTCGCCACATCCACCGCCAGCGGAATCACCGACAGCACGGCGCGGCTCACCCGCTCCAGGCTGTTGCCAGGCAGGCGCACCACGGGCTTGCGCTGACTCAAATGGTCGGCGGTGAAGTTCGCATCCACCACCGCCACCCATTCACCGTGCCCCATGGCGCACAGGTGCATCAGCAACTCGGGTGTGAGCAGCGGGTCGATCCCCTTCAGCATGTGGCGGCCTCTTCAGAGCGCAGGCTGGCCGGGTCAATCGCCCCGGTGATCAGGCCCACGATTTCTTCGGGGCTGGTCTCGCGGGTCAGGCGGCTGCAGATGATGCGGCCTTGGCGGAACACCCAGATGCGGTCCACCAGATCAAACACCTGGCGCAGGTTGTGGCTGATGATGATGAGTGGAATGCCGCGCTGCTTGAGGCCCTTGATGATTTCTTCCACGCGGGCCGTCTCCTGCACCCCCAGCGCGGCGGTCGGCTCGTCCAGGATGATGAGTTTTTTGGCAAAACCGGCGGCACGGGCAATCGCCACGCACTGGCGCTGACCGCCCGACATGCCGCGCAGGCTTTCGGACATGTCCTGAATCTTCACGCCCGTGGTGGACAACATGGCCGCCGATTTTTCGCGCATGGCCTTGTGGTTGAGGATGGACAGCGGCCCCAAGTTCAGGCGGGTGATCTCTCGGCCTAAAAAAATATTGGCTGGCACATCCAGGTCTTCGGCCAGTGCAAGCGTCTGGTACACGGTTTCGATGCCCTGCTCTCTCGCATCGAGGGGTGACTCGAAATTCACCTTGCCGCCGTCCAGCAGGATGTCGCCTGAATTGGGCTGCTCGGCCCCGGTGATCAGGCGCACAAAGGTGCTTTTGCCTGCGCCGTTGTCGCCCACGATGGCGGCGTGCTCGCCCGGCAGAAGGCGAAATTGCGCGTCAGTCAGCGCTTTGACGCCGCCGTAATGCTTGGTCAGTTTCTGAATTTCAAGAACAGGTGTGGGTGTCGACATGGCGGCTACTTTCGCGGTGAATGGGCGCAAGCATGCCGGAACACATGCCAATGCGCATTAGTAAAACTACTAGGTTTACTTAGTCGACTTTTTCGCTTCCAATCCGTTTGCGGTCAGAAAACGCGCTTTCACGACCAAACAACACCTCAACAACGGAGATAACCCCCATGATCAGCAAACGCACACTCGGCCACATGGCCCTGGCCGCCACCGTCGCCGCCTCCTTGATCGCCTGTGGCAAAAAAGAAGAAGCCAAGCCCGCAGCCGCAGCGCCTGCGGCCAGCGAGCTGACCATTGCCTACATCACCAACGGCAACACCAACGAAGGCTGGACCCTGATCAACGGTGGGGCCAAAAAGGCGGGTACCGTGCCCGGTGTGAAGTTCATTGAGCTGGCCGCTGAAAAAGGCGAGCTGTCCAAGCAGCTGGCCATCGTCGAAGACATGATCACCCGCAAAGTCAACGCCATTGCCATCGCCCCGGTGGACTCTGCAGGCATCGCCCCTGCCGTGAGCAAGGCCCTGGCTGCAGGCATCCCCGTCATCGCAGTGGACACCGGCATCACCGGTGCCAACATCACCTCGTATGTAGCCACCGACAACATCAAAGCGGCCAACGTGCAGGGCAAGTGGGCGGCCGAGCAAATCCAGGACGGCGACACCGTGATTTATGTCACCGGCGATCTAGGCCAGTCCACCGGACAAGAGCGCAAAAAAGGCTTTGTGGACGCTCTCAACGAAGTGCGCAAGAACGTGAAGATCGTGGAAGTGCCCACCACCTGGGACCAGACCATGGCCCAAAACGGTGTCGAATCAGCCCTGCGCGCCAACCCCAAAGCCAAGGTGATTGCTTGCGCTTGGGATGGCGGTGCATTGGGTGCCAAGGCAGCCTTGATGGCCGCAGGCAAAAAGCCCGGCGCGGTCCTGATCGCGGGCTTTGATGGATCACCCGGCGGCCTGGACATGATGAAAGACGGCTGGCAACAAGCCAACGCCGCGCAGATGCTGGCCAAGATCGGCGAAGTGGGCGTGCAAACCGCCATTGCCGCAGCCAAAGGCGAAAAAGTCGAAGCCCGCATCGACACCGGCTCCTTCCTGGTGCTGCCGGCCAACGTGGACAAGTTCGCGACCGACTCCGGCGTGGGCCAGTTCATGAAGGTCAAGGCCAAATAAGTCAAGGCCGAGAAATGGCGCGCCCGGACCTGCGTGTTCGGGCTGACCTTTTGATGCAGGAGCCCCCCCCTGTGGGCGAATGGGCGTTTGTGCCCCCGCGAGCATTCGCCCACAGGGGTGGGCTCCTGCAGAAAACCCGCAATGAACATCGAGAATTTATGAAATCCATCACCCGACAAGAGTGGTTCGGCGCACTGGTGGCCGTGCTGGTTTTGGGCGTCTTGCTCAGCCTGGCCTCGCCCTACTTTTTGACCACCGGCAACCTGTCCAACATCCTGGTGCAGGCCTCGGTCATTGCCTTGCTCGCGGGTGGACAAACCTTTGTGATCCTCACGGGCGGTGTCGACCTGGCCGTGGGCGCCCTGACCGCTTTGGCGGGGGCTGTGGCGGGTTACATGATGGTCAAACTCGGCGTCAACCCCTACCTGGCCATGCTCGTGGCGCTGGCCATTGGCGCTTCCGTGGGGCTGTTCAACGGGTATTTGGTGGCGTTCGTGGGCATCCCCGCGTTCATCGTCACCCTGGGCGGCCTGACGCTGTGGCGCGGCCTGGCTTTTGATCTGACCGGCGGCTTTGACAACGCAGGCCTGCCCGCACCCTTCCCTTTCATCGGCTATGGCGACGTGTTCGGCATTCCCATGCCGACTTTGATCACGGGCATCTTTTTTGTGGTGATGGCCTGCGTGCTGTCGAGCACCAAGATCGGCCGCTATGTGTACGCCATGGGCTCCAACGAAATGGGCGCCCGCCAAGTGGGCATCAACATCCGCTGGTACAAGCTGGGCGTGTACGTCATCTCGGGCCTGGCCTGTGCCATGGCGGCCATCGTGCTGATGGCGCGCATGGATTCGTCCAGCGGCAAGATGGCACAAATGTTTGAGCTGGACGCCATTGCCGCTGTCATTTTGGGCGGCACCTCTTTGTTTGGCGGGCGCGGAAGCATCTGGGGCAGCTTGCTGGGCGCGGTGTTGATCACCATGATCCGCAACGGCATGAACCTGATGGAAGTCTCGCAGTTCAAACAAATGATGGCCATCGGTGCGGTGGTGATCATCGCGGTGTGGATCGACGTGGTGCGCCGCAAACACCTGCTCAAAAAGTGAATCTCCCCTCTTCTGATTTTTAACATGACAACTTCCATTTTTGTGTTGGGCGAAGCCCTGATGGACTGCATCGCCCAGCCTGACGGTCGACTCTTGCCCCTCATGGGCGGCAGCCCCTTCAACATGGCCCGTGCTGCCGCATTGCGCGGCGCCGCGGTGAGCTACCTGAACCCGCTGTCCGCCGACCACTTTGGCCAGCAACTGCATGCGCAGCTGGTGGCCAATGGCGTTCAGGTGCTGACCCTGGCCTCGACAAAACCCACCTCGTTGGCCGTGGTGCAAGTCACCAATGGCCAGCCCAGCTACGGCTTTTACCGCGAAGGCATTGCCGACCGCGACTACAGCGTGGACGGTCTGCTGGCCCAACTGAAAAACGCCCCGCCCGGCATCCTGCACACAGGCTCTCTGGCCCTGGTGCCCCCCGAGAACGAAAAAGTGCTGGCCATCGTGCAGGGCGTCAAAGCCCTGGGCTGGACCGTGAGCGTGGACATCAACCTGCGCCCCAAACTAGCCGACGATCCAGCAGCCTACGTGGCGGCGGTGAGATCGGTCATGGTGCACGCCGACTGGCTCAAGGCCAGCGACGAAGACCTGCACACGCTGGGCTTTGAGAACGTCACACGGACCCAATCGGCCACCGTGCTTGCTGCACTGCGCTCCATGGCGAGGCCCGGTGCATTGAGCCGCATTGCCCTGACCTTTGGGGGTGATGGTGCTGATCTGGACATTGACGGCCAACACCACAACCTGCCTGCACACCTTGTCAAGGTGGCCGACACGGTGGGCGCAGGCGATACCTTTTGGGGCAACACCCTTGCCGACTGGGCATTGCAGCCTGCCGATGCCGCAGGGCGTGTGGACAAGACACTCGAGCTGTCCATGAAAGCTGCCGCCATCAATTGCACCCGCCAGGGCTGCCAGCCGCCGACCTGGGCTGAAGTGCTGGCGTTTTGAGCGCCCCATGTCGGGGCTGAGGCTACCGACCTACGCGATGGTTTGTTGATCGATCGGCGGCTTTTGCACCGACGCGGGCGGGCATGAACTGAAGAACATGCCTACCCGAACTGGGCCTCAAACCGATTGGCGCGCCCGCCAGGCACCGAAAATCGCGATCAGTCCGGGCACCAGAATCAAAGCCCAAATGATTTTGGACAGGTGGGTCTGCACAAAGGGCAAGTTGCCGAACAAATAACCTGCCAGCATCAGGCCCACCACCCAAATCACCCCGCCCACCACGTTGAAGAACGTGAATTTGCTGCGCGTCATCTCAGCCACGCCTGCGACAAAGGGCACAAAGGTGCGAACAAAAGGCATGAAACGGGCCAGGATGATGGTGACGCCGCCGTATTTTTCATAAAAAGCATGGGCCTGCATGAAGGCCTGCCGGTTGAAAAAACGGGAGTTTTCCCAACGAAAGACTTTGGGACCGAAGTACCGACCGATGGTGTAGTTGGTCTGATCACCCAAAATGGCCGCCGCCAGCAACAGCCCCATGGTCAAGGGCAAATTGAGCAATTCGGCACCACACAAGGCCCCCACGATGAACAGCAAGGAGTCGCCCGGCAAAAACGGCATGACCACCAGACCTGTCTCGACAAAAATGATCGCAAACAGCAGGGCATATACCCAGGCGCCGTACTGGCTCACAAAGAGCTCCAAGTAGCGGTCTACGTGGAGGATGAAATCAATGAGTTGTAGCAAGATGTCCATCCCCTGATTATCACTGTTCATCAACAGCGTCAGTCAAAGCAACCACAGACAACTTCTGCTCGGACCATCATGCCGTCTGCGTGGGCACAGAGCCAGTCACCTGGGTTCACACAATCGCCTTGGATAAGGCTGGCAACATCACGCAGCCCCCGATCGCATCTGAGGCGGGCATGGTGTGAAGCCCCAGTCCACGGATACCGATGGGCATCGCAAAAATCACAGGTCGAAAACGAAAAACGCACTGTCCTTTGTCATCCAATGAGCTATTCCAAAATGCACAAAGCCAAGAGTGAAATGCAGGTTTTTTTCAGGGTGCCTAAGGCAAAAAACGGGCCGAAAGCAAAAAAATGCCCTCCGAGCGAAACAAATACGCAACAACCCTGAGTAAAAGTTGACACATCTGCTTGGAAAGAGGCTGTTTCTCCAGTAGCATGCGTTCAGCTGAAAACAAACTGTTTCTCAGCGGAGAAACCAACTTCCGATCAAAGGAACTTCCATCATGGCAACTGCGAAAAAAACCCCGGCAAAAAAAGCTGCTCCCGCTAAAAAAGCAGCAACAGCCAAAACAGCGGCTCCTGCTAAAACAGCAGCTGCCAAAGCGCCCGCTAAAAAGGCAGCTCCTGCCAAAAAGCGCACGCCTAACCCAGCTTTCATGAAAGCATTGACACCCAGCGCAGCCTTGGCTGCTGTGGTTGGCGCAACGCCACTGCCACGCACTGAAGTGGTCAGCAAGATGTGGGTTTACATCAAGAAGCACAACCTGCAAGACAGCGTGAACCGTCGCGCCATCAACGCCGACGACAAGCTCAAGGCCGTGTTCGGCAAAGCCCAGGTCACCATGTTTGAAATGGCTGGCTTGATCGGCAAGCACCTGAAGTAATTCAGACACCCCCCATGAAAAAACCCGCCTCGGCGGGTTTTTTCATGGGCGCGGTGTACAAGTTGCGCGCCCGGAGACCACGATTCAAGTTGCAGGTCTGGCCAATGCGGCATCGGTGATGGCCTGCAAAGTGCCTCGGGTGGTGATGACCTCGGGGTCCAGCATCACCTCAATCAATGTGCCTTGCGGGCGGGCCAATGCGGCTGTCAGTGCAGGCTCAAACTCATCGGTTTGGCGTATGCGGGTGGCGGCATAGCCATAAGCTTGAGCCAAGGCCACAAAGTCAGGGTTTTGCAGCTGGGAACCGGTGACGTGCTGTGGATACTCTCGCTCTTGGTGCATGCGGATCGTGCCGTACATGCCGTTGTTCAACAGCAAGATGATGGTTTTGGCACCATGCTGAGTGGCTGTGGCCAACTCTTGTCCATTCATCAGAAAATCACCGTCCCCAGCGATGGTGAACACCATGCGCCCTGTCAACAAGCTGGCCGCAATGCCCGCCGGCACGCCATAACCCATGGCCCCGACCGTGGGGGCCAATTGGGTCTTGTGCCCTTTGACCAGACCATGGTGCTTGAAAAAGCGGTGTATCCAGCTGGCAAAGTTGCCCGCGCCATTGGTCAAAACTGCATCGCTTTGCAAATGCTTTTGCAACAGCCCCACGATGGCAGGCATGTCAATGTCGCCAGGCAAATGTTGGGGCTGCAGGTTGTTCAGATACCCCTCATGGACTTGCCGCGTCCAGGCCGTCCATGGCACCTCAGGCGGCGCGGTCAGGACCTCCAGACTGCGGGCTGCGGCATTCATCGTCGACAGGATCGCCAAGTCAGCTTGGTAGACGCGGTTCAATTCTTCTGCACTGCCATGGATGTGCACCAGCTTTTGGACCGGCTTGGGCACCTGAAGCAGTGTGTAGCCACCGGTGGTCATCTCGCCCAAACGCGGGCCAATGGCCAAGATCAGGTCGGACTCCTTGATGCGTGCGGCCAAGGCGGGGTTGATGCCAATGCCCACATCACCAGCGTATTGAGGATGGTGGTTGTCGAAGGTGTCCTGAAAACGAAACGCATTGGCCACGGGCAACTGCCAGTTTTCGGCAAATCGCTGCAAGGCCTGTGCAGCTTGAACCGTCCAGCCGCCGCCACCACAAATGACCAAAGGTTTTCGCGCAGCCAACAGCATGTCACGCAAACTGCGCAGTGCGCCAGGGTCGCTCCAGGCCTGCACGGGCTCCACGCGTGGCAGCGCCTGGGCTGCCTGAACGGGCTGGGTCAGCATGTCTTCAGGCAGCACCAGCACCACCGGACCGGGACGCCCGTTCATGGCCGTGGCAAATGCACGCGCCACATACTCGGGCAGGCGCTTGGGGTCATCCACGCGCTCCACCCGTTTGGCCATGCCTTTGGTCGAGGAGCCAAAGAAATGCGTGTAGTCCATTTCCTGAAAGGCTTCACGATCGCGCGTGTCGCTGGCCACATCGCCCACAAACAACACCATCGGCGTGGAGTCCTGAAATGCCGTGTGCACCCCAATGGAGGCATTGGTCGCGCCGGGGCCGCGTGTCACAAAACACACCCCCGGACGACCCGTGAGTCGGCCCTGGGCTTCGGCCATGAATGCGGCGCCGCCTTCCTGGCGACAAGTCACAAAGCGGATCTGGTCGCGGTGCAGATGAAAACCGTCCAGCACCGCCAGATAGCTTTCGCCTGGCACCCCGAAAGCATGGGAAACGCCTTGGGCCAAAAGGCATTCAACAAGCAGGTGGCCAGCGATTTTTGAGTTCATGGGGCGCATTGTGCCCACACCCTCTTGGTAGCGCTGTCACACCGGTTGATGGGTGCCACGCAAGCCTTTGGACATTGACAAAAAAGGGTTGGATGTCGCCATCCAGCCCCTCTCATCCACCTATCGAGGTTCAGGCTGCGGTTTCGAGCACTTTGAAGTCAAACTGTCCCGGGTGCTGAACAGGGTCTACCGACACCTCGATGGTGCTCTTGGGCAAGAAACGCCCTTCCAGCAGCAAACGGGACAAGGGGTTTTCAAGGCGCTGCTGGATCGCCCGCTTCAGGGGACGGGCACCAAACACCGGATCAAAACCCACTTTGGCCAGTTCCGCCAGGGCTGCAGGGGTGACCTGCAGACCCAGATCCATGCGGGCCAGGCGGTCTTTGAGCGCTTGCAGCTGGATGCTGGCAATCGAGGCAATGTGCTGGGCATCCAGGCCGTGGAACACCACCGTCTCATCAATGCGGTTCAAAAACTCAGGGCGGAAATGGGCTTTGAGCTCATCCCACACCGCGTCCTTGATGTCTTCAGCGGGCTGCCCCACCATGGCCTGAATCAGGTGCGATCCCAAATTCGAGGTCATCACGATCACCGTGTTTTTGAAGTCCACGGTGCGGCCTTGCCCATCGGTCAGGCGACCGTCGTCAAGCACTTGCAGCAGGATGTTGAAGACATCCGGGTGGGCTTTTTCCACCTCATCGAGCAGCAACACGCTGTAGGGCTTGCGGCGCACGGCCTCGGTCAGGTAACCGCCCTCCTCGTAACCCACATAGCCCGGAGGCGCGCCGATCAGGCGGGCCACTGAGTGCTTTTCCATGAACTCACTCATGTCCATGCGGATCAGGTGGTCTTCGCTGTCAAACAGGAAACCCGCCAAGGCCTTGCACAGCTCGGTCTTGCCCACGCCAGTGGGGCCCAGGAACAGGAAAGAGCCTGTGGGACGATTGGGGTCGGACAAACCCGAGCGCGAACGGCGAATCGCGTTGGCCACAGCGGCGATGGCCTCGTCTTGCCCCACCACGCGCTGGTGCAGTTTGGCTTCCATCTGCAACAGCTTTTCACGCTCGCCCTGCATCATTTTGGACACCGGAATGCCGGTGGCACGGGAGACCACTTCCGCAATTTCTTCAGCCCCTACTTGGGTACGCAACAAGCGGTGAACCGGCTTTTCACCGGGCGCAGCCTCTTTGGCCTGCACTTCTTTGAGCGTTTTCTCCAAAGCGGGCAACTGGCCGTACTGCAACTCGGCCACTTTGTTGAAATCGCCTTGGCGGGTCAACTCTTCAATTTGCTGGCGCAATTGGTCAATCTGCTCACGCACTTGCTGGCCGCCCTGCGCCTGCGCTTTTTCAGCGTGCCAGATTTCTTCCAGATCGGAGGCTTCTTTTTGCAGCTTGACGATTTCTTCTTCGATCAAGGCAAAGCGTTTTTGCGAGGACTCATCGTGCTCCCTGCGCACAGCTTCACGCTCGATCTGCAACTGGATCAGACGCCGGTCGAGCTTGTCCATGACTTCGGGTTTGGAATCGATTTCAATCTTGATCTTGGCCGCCGCTTCATCAATCAAATCAATCGCCTTGTCGGGCAGGAATCGGTCGGTGATGTAGCGGTGGCTCAGCTCGGCTGCAGCCACAATGGCCGGGTCGGTGATGTCCACGCCATGGTGGATTTCGTACTTCTCTTGCAGCCCACGCAAGATGGCAATGGTGGCTTCCACGCTGGGCTCGTTGACCAGAATTTTCTGGAAGCGCCGCTCCAGTGCCGCATCTTTTTCGATGTATTTGCGATATTCGTCCAGCGTCGTGGCACCCACGCAATGCAACTCGCCACGGGCCAATGCAGGCTTGAGCATATTGCCCGCATCCATGGCACCTTCGGCTTTGCCTGCGCCCACCATGGTGTGCAGCTCATCTATGAAGACGATGGTCTGCCCCTCGTCCTTGGCCAATTCGCTCAGAACGGTTTTGAGCCGCTCTTCAAATTCGCCCCGGAATTTGGCCCCAGCGAGCAAAGCGGCCATGTCCAGCGACAGCACGCGTTTGCCTTTGAGCGAATCGGGCACCTCGCCCGCCACGATGCGCTGGGCCAGGCCCTCGACTATCGCGGTCTTGCCCACGCCTGGCTCGCCGATCAGCACCGGGTTGTTTTTGGTCCTGCGCTGCAAGACCTGGATGGCACGGCGAATTTCATCGTCGCGCCCAATGACCGGGTCCAGCTTGCCCAAACGGGCGCGCTCTGTCAGGTCGATGCAGTATTTTTTGAGGGCTTCGCGCTGGCCTTCCGACTCGGCACTGCCCACGGATTCGCCGCCTCGAATGGCGGTGATGGCCGTCTCTAGGCTCTTGCGGTTGAGTCCATATTCTTTGGCCATGCGCCCCAATTCGCCTTTGTGGTCAGCCACGGCCAGCAAGAACAGTTCACTGGCAATGAAGGCATCCCCCCGCTTGATGGACTCTTTCTCGGCCGCCTGCAGCAGCTTGACCAGATCCGGCCCCACTTGCACCTGGTCTTGCCCTGTCACCTGGGGCAAGCGCGCCACAGCAGCTTCGGATGCGGCCTGCAGGCCCTGCACCTGCACGCCCGCACGCAAAAGCAAGGCTTTGGGGCCTTCGTCTTGCTTGAGCATGCTCAGCAACAAGTGCACAGGTTCAATGTAAGCATGATCACGCCCCAAGGCCAAAGATTGGGCATCGGCGAGGGCTTCTTGAAATTTGGTGGTCAATTTGTCAATGCGCATAATGGTTCTCCAATGCTTCCTAACTTGGGGGATGCAGGACATTTTCAAGGCCACAACACGCTTTGGAGTTTGCCTAAAATCAAGCTCATGAACATTCACCAACTTTCCGTCACTTATGAAGAGCGCCAGGATCGGCTGCTTTTGCGACTGAACACCCAAGACAGCCAGGAGTTCAGGTTCTGGCTGACTCGGCGGATGTGCTCACGCTTGATGCCCGCCATCGACCAGTCGGTGGTTCGGTTGGAAGCCGCGCAGCCCGGTGTGGCAGCGGCCGACCCGGCAGCCAAGCAAATGCTGACCGAACTCAAACGCGACGCTTTTTTGCAAAAGGCAGATTTTTCAACGCCCTTTGAAGCCAAGGCCCAGCAATTGCCCCTGGGCGATGAGCCCTTGCTGATCACCGACGCGCAATTGAATTTGCAAGCGGGTGGCGGGCTGTCGATCAATTTTCAGGAAAAAGTCCCTGACGCCCCCGTCAAGTCTTGCCAGCTGAACTTGCAAGCGTCTTTGGTGCACGGACTGATTCACCTGATCCAGCAAGCATTGGTGAAAGCAGATTGGGGCTACACGGCTGCACCGGCCGCAGCCCCTGCTGAAGCCGCCCCCAGCGAGGCCGCTGCCCCACCGCGTTACACCCATTGAGGCGTGAATATCAGGCGTTGGTCGCCTCAATGCCCCAGCGTGCCAGTGCAGCATCGTCCGAGACACGCGCATCGACCCACTGCGCGCCTTGCGGGGTTTGTTCTTTTTTCCAAAATGGTGCCTGGGTCTTGAGGTAGTCCATCAGAAACTCACAGGCCTTGAAACTCTCGCCACGGTGCGCAGAAGTCACCGCCACCAGCACAATCTGATCGGCAGGCAACAAACGCCCCACGCGGTGCACCACCCGAGCGGCATAAAAATCAAAACGGCGGTGCGCTTCTTCAATCATGGCCTCGATCGACTTTTCGGTCATGCCCGGGTAATGCTCCAGCTCCATGGCCTGCACTTCATCGTGCGCTGCGCCCGTCAAGGCGCGTGTATCGCGCACCGTACCCACAAAGCTGCACACCGCGCCCACGCGCAGGTCTTGTCCACGCAAAGTGCTCAGCTCGGCAGAGACATCAAAGTCTTCGGTTTGGATAGACACGCGTGATGTCATGGCTTCAGCCTCCAGTGACGGGCGGGAAAAAACCCACTTCGCATTCAGCAGTCAAAGCGGTGTGCTCTTGGGCCATGACCTGATTGACCGCCACGCGCACGGGCCGCCCGAGCGCCAGACATTGCGCATAAGCACCACCACGGGCGATCAATTCGGCGCGCAACGCCGCCACATCGAGGCTTTCGGTGTGCACGCCCTCCGAGGCATGCCCAATGCTTTCACGCAGCGAGGCAAAGTAACGCACTTGAACTTTCATGCCAACCACTCCGAAAAAGGCCAAAAATCGACCAGATCACCCCGTGCAATGGTCTGCCCTGCAGGGTTATCCACCACACCGTCACCCCAGACCACGGACGTCAGCACCCCAGAGCTTTGGTTGGGAAACAGATCCAGGCCACCTTGCGCGTTGCGGCGAGCACGCAAAAACTCTCGGCGTTTGTCTGCCTTGGGCAGTTCAAAGTGGGCAGGCAATTTCAGGCAAGGGGGGGTGAGTTGATCAACACCCTGCAACTTCAAAATCAAGGGCCTGACGAGCAACAAAAAGGTCATGTAACTGGACACCGGATTGCCGGGCAAACCCACAAAATGTGCCGCACCAGGGGTGGTGGCACGGTTGATGTGGCCATAGGCAAAAGGTTTGCCGGGCTTCATGCCGATTTGCCAAAGCGCCAGGGCGCCCAGGGATTGCACAGCCGGTTTGACGTGATCTTCTTCACCCACCGACACACCGCCGCTGGTCAGGATCAAGTCATGGTGGTCGGCAGCTGTTTTCAGGGCAGCCACCGTCGCATCACGGCGGTCGGCCACAATGCCCAGATCGCTGACTTCGCAACCGAATCGGTGCAACAAAGCCCGCAAGAAAAAGCGGTTGGAGTTGTAAATGGACCCCGCAGGCATCTGGTCTGGCGGCACATCCCCAGGCATCACCAGCTCATCACCGGTGGAAAACAGGGCCACTCGCGGACGCGGCATCACCTGCAGATGGGCCAGACCCAAACTGGCCGCCAAACCCAGCTCGGCAGGCCCCAGTTTTTGTCCCCGCCGCAGGGCCGTTTCCCCCTGGCGGATGTCTTCACCGCTTTGGCGAATCCATTGCCCGGCTTCTGGCTTGACCATGAACCGAACCCAGGGCTGCACCTCGTCAGACACCACTTCGGCTTGTTCTTGCATCACGATGGCATCGGCCCCTGCAGGAACTGGTGCCCCCGTGAAGATGCGTGCAGCTTGTCCGGGCTGCAAAGCCTGGCCGTGGTGCCCGGCGGGAATGCGCTGCGTGACCTGCAGTTGATCACCCACCTGGGCGATGTCCGCACTGCGCACGGCATAGCCATCCATCGACGAATTGTCAAAAGCGGGCACCTGCAAGCTCGACACCACATCGCGGGCCAAGACACGACCATCCGCATCGAACGTGGCCACCTCTTGCGAGCCAGGCAGCGGCTCAATCTGGGCCAGCAGCGTCTGCAGGGCCTGGTCCAGGGGCATCAAGGGAGAACGTGCCGTGCTCATGTGGGGGGGTCAATCGCAATGTTGGGCAATGTAGGACTTGATCTGCGCCACATCGGCGGGCATGACCTGGACCCGTTTGGGCAATTGCTCAATGCCTTCAAACTGCGGCGGCCGCACAGGCTCACGGCCCAGCGCCTCGACAATGGTCGACGCAAACTTGATGGGCAAGGCTGTTTCCAGAACGATCATGGGTACCTGTGGATTCAGGTGCTCTTTGGCCACCTTCACACCGTCGGCTGTATGGGTGTCGATCATCATGCCGTAAGCGGCAAACACTTGTTGAATCGTTTGAAGTCGGTCGGCGTGGGTGCTGCGACCGCTGTCGAAACCATAGGTGGTGGCGGCTTGGGCAAAGCGTGGGTCGCCCGACAAATCGAAGAAGCCTTGGCGGCTCAAACCTTCGCCAAAAATCGCTTTGGTTTGGTCGCCATCGCGCTCCAGCAAGTCAAACACAAAGCGCTCGAAGTTGCTGGCCTTGGAAATGTCCATGGAGGGGCTGGAGGTTTCATGCGTGTCGGCCGTGCCGCGCACGCGGTAAACGCCGGTGCGGAAAAACTCGTCAAGCACATCGTTTTCGTTGGTGGCCACCACCAAGCGGTCAATCGGCAAACCCATCATGCGGGCCACATGACCTGCACACACATTGCCAAAGTTACCGCTGGGCACCGTGAAGCTGACTTTCTGGTCGTTGCTTTGGGTGGCCTGGAAGTAACCTGCAAAGTAATACACCACCTGGGCCAGCAAACGCGCCCAATTGATGGAGTTCACCGTGCCGATTTTGTATTGGCGCTTGAAATCCAGATCGTTGGAGACGGCCTTGACGATGTCCTGGCAGTCGTCGAACACGCCGTCGATGGCGATGTTGTGGATGTTCTCGTCGAGCAGGCTGAACATCTGCGCTTGCTGGAAGGGGCTCATGCGCCCGTTCGGGCTGGTCATGAAGACGCGCACACCGGCCTTGCCGCGCATGGCGTATTCGGCCGCGCTGCCGGTGTCGCCGGATGTCGCGCCCAAAATGTTCAGCTCTTCGCCCCGGCGAGCCAGTTCGTACTCGAACAAGTTGCCCAACAACTGCATGGCCATGTCCTTGAAGGCCAAGGTGGGGCCATTGGACAAGGCTTCCAGGAACATCTCGGGCCGTGCGTGACCCGCGGCCTGCAAGGGCTTGAGGGGGACGATTTGCGGGGTGCCAAACACCGCTTCGGTGTAGGTTTTCTCGCACAGCGCTTTCAGGTCGGCGGCAGGAATGTCGTCGATGTAGAGCGACAGCACTTCAAACGCCAGGCCCGCATAGCCACGGCTTTGCCAGACCTGACGCAGCGCCTGGAGCCTGGCGGCATCCAGCTGGGGGTAACTTTCGGGCAGGTACAAGCCGCCGTCGGGCGCCAGGCCTTCGAGCAAGATTTCACAAAATTGTTTGCGGTCAGCATGACCACGGGTGGACAGATAACGCATCAGTTCAACTCTTCCTTGCGAATGCGGACGATGGGTGCCATCACGGTGGGCAAGGCTTGCATCTGGGCCAACACCTCGTTCAGAGTGCCTTCACGCGTGTCGTGGGTCAGGATGATCACATCGGTCTGGTTTTCACCCGCTTGGCTGACCTGATCGGCCTCACGCTGCAAGACCGCGTCGATGCTGATGCCCGCATCGGCCAGCAAACCGGTCAGCTTGGCCAGCACGCCCGCTTGATCGGCCACGCGCAAACGCAGGTAATAGCTGGTCACGACTTCGGCCATCGGCAATACGGCCAAGTTGCTCATGGCCCCCGGCTGGAAAGCCAGATGCGGCACGCGGTTGAGCGGATCGGCGGTGTGCAAACGGGTGATGTCCACCAAATCGGCGATCACGGCGCTGGCGGTGGGCTCAGAGCCTGCGCCTTTGCCGTAATACAAGGTCGTGCCCACGGCATCGCCTTGCACCATCACGGCGTTCATCGCGCCTTCGACGTTGGCAATCAAACGCTGGGTCGGCACCAGGCTGGGGTGCACGCGCAACTCAATGCCTTGCGCGGTACGCTTGGTGATGCCCAAAAGCTTGATGCGGTAGCCCAACTGCTCGGCGTACTTGATGTCGGCTGCGCCCAACTTGGTGATGCCTTCGACATAGGCTTTGTCAAACTGCACCGGAATGCCAAAGGCGATCGCGCTCATCAGGGTCACTTTGTGCGCGGCGTCCACGCCTTCGATGTCAAAGGTCGGATCGGCTTCGGCATAACCCAGTCGCTGGGCTTCCTTGAGCACCACACCAAAGTCAAGGCCCTTGTCGCGCATCTCGGACAAGATGAAGTTGGTGGTGCCGTTGATGATGCCCGCAACCCACTGGATGCTGTTGGCCGTCAAGCCTTCGCGCAGCGCCTTGATGATTGGAATGCCGCCTGCCACGGCCGCTTCGAAAGCCACCATCACGCCCTTGGCCTGAGCGGCTGCAAAAATTTCGGTGCCATGCACCGCCAGCAAGGCCTTGTTGGCAGTAACCACATGCTTGCCTGCGGCAATGGCCTCCATCACCAGTGCTTTGGCAATGCCGTAACCACCAATCAACTCAATGACGATATCGATCTCGGGGTTGGCAATCACCGCGCGGGCATCGCCCACCACCTGAACGCCCTCGCCCACCAGGGCTTGGGCCCGCGCCACGTCCAGATCGGCCACCATGGTGATTTCAATGCCACGGCCTGCACGGCGCTGGATTTCTTCCTGGTTGCGCTTGAGCACATTGAAAGTGCCGCTGCCCACAGTGCCCATGCCCAAGAGGCCCACTTTGATCGGTTTCATTTTTATCTTCTTTACTGCAATGCGCCCGAAAGACTCGGGCAGGGATTGAATTCAGGCCAAAACGGCTTCGGTGCCAAAACGTTTGCGCGCCCCCTCCAGAAAACGGGCGACACGGGCAATCGCCTCGCGCAAGTCGTCTTCATGCGGCAAAAACACGATGCGAAAATGGTCGGCATCGGGCCAGTTGAAGCCCGTACCTTGGACCAGCATGACCTTGGTTTCTTCCAGCAGTTGCAAAAAGAAATCCTGGTCATCTTGCACCGGGTAAATGTGGGGGTCGAGCTTGGGGAACATGTACAAAGCCGCACGAGGTTTGACGCAGCTGACACCCGGGATCGCCGAGATCAGTTGGTGCGCCAAATCGCGCTGCTTGCGCAAGCGCCCCCCCTCGCACACCAATTCATTGATGCTCTGGTGCCCACCCAGCGCCGTTTGAATGGCCCATTGGCCCGGCACGTTGGCGCACAAACGCATGTTCGACAGCATGTTCAGGCCCTCGATGTAATCGCGGGCTCTTTTCTTGTCGCCCGAAATCACCATCCACCCCGCACGGTAACCGCAGGAGCGATAGCTTTTGGACAAGGAGTTGAAGGTCAAGGTCACCACGTCTTGCGACAAACTGGCCAAGGGCGTGTGCTTGACGCCGTCGTACAAGACCTTGTCATACACCTCGTCGGCAAAAATCACCAGGCCATGCTCACGCGCAATCGCCACAATGCCCTTGAGCAACTCATCGGCGTACAAGGCTCCCGTGGGGTTGTTGGGGTTGATGACCACAATGCCCTTGGTGCGCGGTGTGACCTTGGCACGGATGTCGTCCAAATCAGGCATCCAGCCATTGGCCTCGTCACAGCGGTAATGCACGGGCGTGCCGCCCGACAAACTGGCCGCCGCTGTCCACAGCGGGTAATCGGGCGATGGCAAGAGCAACTCGTCGCCATCGTCCAACAAACCGTTGGTGGCCATCACGATCAATTCGCTGGCCCCGTTGCCCAGGTAAATGTCATCCAGCGTGACACCCAAAATGCCTTGTTTCTGGGTCTCGTGCATCACGGCTTTGCGGGCGGCAAATATGCCTTTGCTGTCCGAGTAACCCGCCGAATTGGGCAGGTTACGGATCATGTCTTGCTGAATTTCTTCAGGGGCATCGAAGCCAAAAACCGCCAGGTTGCCGATGTTCAGTTTGATGATCTTGTGGCCGTCTTCTTCCATCTGACGCGCTCGGTCCATGATGGGTCCGCGAATGTCATAACAAACGTTGGCGAGCTTGGCAGATTTCTGAATGGGCTTCAAAGTGCCTCCAAAGGCGGGTGCGTTGGGGAAAACCTATAATTTGACCACATTTCAAGCACATTTCAGCCGCAACGGCACGCACAACATGCTGATGTTGCGCGCAGTCCATTACCACAGCCACATCGCGACATGAAACTCCAACCCGACAAATCGAATGCGCCCACCATCAATGCCTATGGCGAAGGCTGGATTGAAGTGAACGGCCAAAAATTCACGCAAGCCATGCGCGTGAGCAGCCTGCCCAACACCCCCCCAGGTCCTTGGTCTGCTCAGCACTTCGACACGCTGAGCGATCAAGATTTCGCGCATGCCGACACCACTGGTGCCGAATTGGTGATTTTTGGCAGCGGCACCAAACTGCGCTTTCCGAAGCCCGAATGGCTGGCCCCATTGATTTGCTTGGGCATCGGCGTAGAAACCATGGACACAGCGGCTGCTTGTCGCACTTACAACATCCTGGCCAGTGAAGGGCGAAAAGTCACCGCCCTTTTGCTCATCGAAACTTAAAGCATGCATTTATCCACACGCACGCGCAAAGCGGTGTTCGGTGAGTCGGTGGACGTGGCTTCAGAGTAAAATAGAAGGTTGTCGAGGCTTACGGGCTTCAAGTGCAGCGATAGGACACACCCAGTGGACTAAGCTCAAACAGTCAAGCGAGATCAGAGTTTTATGGCGATCGTTCTAAACAAACCCCTCCCAGAATTTGAAGCGAACGCTACAAGCGGCCTGAAAGTTTCGAACATCTCTCATGTCGGTCAAACTGTAGTTTTGTTTTTCTACCCCAAAGACAACACACCAGGTTGCACCACAGAAGCCATGCAGTTCCGCGACAAATACAAGGATTTTGTCAAAGCTGGTGCCATGGTGCTGGGGGTCTCCCGAGACAATATGAAGTCTCACGACGACTTCAAAGCCAAGCTGGAACTGCCTTTCGAGCTGATTGCCGATACCGAAGAAAAAATGTGCCACATGTTCGGTGTGGTCAAAAACAAGATCATGTATGGCAAGAAAGTCAAAGGCATTGAGCGCAGCACTTTTCTGATTGGTGCCGATGGCACCTTGAAGCAAGAATGGCGCGGCCTGAAAGTGCCCGGCCATGTCGAGGAAGTGCTCCAAGCGGTCAATGACCTCAAGAAGGCAGGCTAAGCGGCATTGGAAATTCATGAGAATGAGATGTCATGGGGCTCATGCATAATGGTTCCATGCCGCTGAAGTTCAGCCCCTCACATCTGCCAAAAGCCGCTTGGAAACCCAGGCGGCTTTTCTTTTTTCTGCACCAACCCGCCCCCCACTTTTTTTGAAGAGGCTTTTGTTCATGCCATTGCCACCCGCCCCAGCCCAACGCGCCAGTCGCTTGTCCCCCAAGGCTTTCGATGCACAGCCTGCAGATCCCAAACTGCTCACAAAAACAGCGCAAGTGACCCCGGCCAAAACCCGCAGCACCCAGACAGCCACCACGCCTCGCAAAGTGCAAGCCAACACAGCTGCCGTCGAAAAGCGCCCAAGCGCCCTGCCCTCACCTGCCCCAGCGCCCGTTCGCTCGAGCCCCAAGACCACAAAACCCGCAGCCCCCACGAGCAAACCCAAGCGCAGAAACGGCCCCACCAAGCTTTTTGTGCTCGACACCAATGTGTTGATGCATGACCCGATGAGCCTGTTCCGTTTTGAAGAGCACGACGTGTTTTTGCCGATGATCGTGCTGGAAGAGCTCGATGGTCACAAAAAAGGCATGACCGAAGTGGCCCGCAATGCCCGTCAGGCCAGTCGATCATTGGATGCACTGGCTTGTGCCCAAGGCGCCGATCTGGGCAAAGGTTCGCCCTTGAACACCACAGGTTACAGCGACGCGCTGGGACAGTTGTTCTTTCAGACACAAGCGCTTGATCTGAGCCTGCCCTTGGCACTGCCTCAAGGCAAGGCGGACAACCAGATTCTGGGCGTCGTCAAGGCTTTGGGCCAGTTGCACGCCCCGCGCGAGGTGGTGCTGGTCTCCAAAGACATCAACATGCGGGTCAAGGCCCGCGCTTTGGGCCTGCAGGCCGAAGACTATCAAAACGACAAGACGCTGGAAGACGGCGATTTGCTCTACCCCGGCTCCTTGGCTTTGCCTGCGGATTTCTGGACCCAGCATGGCAAAACCGTTGAAAGCTGGCAACAAGGCACCAGCACGTTTTACAGAATTTCAGGCCCCATCGTGCCCAGCTTGTTCATGAACCAGTTTGTGTACTTTGAAGCCCCCGGCGAGCCCAGCCTGTATGCCCGCGTGACTGAAATTCGAGACAAGACAGCGGTGTTGCGCACGCTGAAAGATTTCACCCATTTGAAGAATGCTGTTTGGGGTGTCACGACCCGCAATCGCGAACAGAACTTCGCGATGAACTTGCTGACCGACCCGGACATCGACTTCGTCACCTTGGCAGGAACCGCCGGAACAGGCAAAACACTGATGGCACTGGCTGCGGGCCTCACCCAGGTCCTGGATGATCGCCGCTACACCGAAATCATCATGACCCGGGCCACGGTGAGCGTGGGCGAAGACATTGGCTTTCTGCCCGGCACCGAAGAGGAAAAAATGGGCCCCTGGATGGGCGCTCTGGACGACAACCTGGAGTTTTTGGCCAAGGGCGACGGTGGCAATGCGGGTGAATGGGGGCGAGCCGCGACCAACGAACTGATCAAGAGTCGCATCAAGATCAAGAGCATGAATTTCATGCGCGGCCGCACCTTCATGAACAAGTACGTGATCATCGACGAAGCGCAAAACCTGACGCCCAAGCAGATGAAAACCTTGATCACGCGCGCGGGGCCTGGCACCAAGATCATCTGCATGGGCAATCTGGCCCAAATTGACACACCCTACTTGACCGAAGGCTCGTCCGGTTTGACCTATGCGGTGGACCGATTCAAAGGCTGGGCACACGGCGGGCACATCACGCTGGCTCGGGGTGAACGCTCTCGTTTGGCCGATTTCGCCAGCGAAACACTCTGAGAGATTGGCGGCGGCGATCAGTAATCGTCGCTGCCTAGCCCACCGGATGCGAGGCTTTCAAAGCGCGTCAGGTTCTTCAGGAACGCAAGCCGAACGGTTCCCGTGGGACCATTACGCTGCTTGCCAATGATGATTTCCGCCACGCCTGGATCTTTCGAATCCTTGTTGTAGTAATCATCGCGGTAAATGAACATGATGATGTCTGCATCCTGCTCAATGGCCCCCGATTCACGCAAATCGCTCATCATCGGGCGTTTGTCTGTGCGCTGCTCCACGCTTCGGTTCAACTGAGACAAGGCAATCACCGGGCATTGCAATTCCTTGGCCAGCATTTTCAAGCCGCGCGAAATTTCGCCCAATTCGGTGGCGCGGTTATCGCCGCCCGAAGAGCCGGAACCACTCATCAGTTGTAAGTAGTCCACCACGATCAGGCCCAACTTGCCGCACTGGCGTGCCAGGCGCCTGGCATTGGCGCGTAATTCAGATGGGGTCAGGCCTGGTGTTTCGTCAATGTGCAAGGACACCGTTCTGAGTTTTTCGATGGCTTCGGTCAGCCGCGGCCATTCCTCATCGGTCAATTTGCCGGTGCGCAAATGCCCCTGATCCACGCGACCAATCGAGCCCACGACACGCACAGCCAACTGGGATGCACCCATTTCCATGGAAAACACAGCAACAGGCAGACCTTCGTTCAAAGCCACATGTTCTGCAATGTTGATCGCAAATGCCGTCTTGCCCATGGATGGGCGCGCCGCCAACACCACCATATCGCCTGGTTGCAGGCCTGATGTCATGCGATCGAGGTCATAAAAACCGGTAGGGACACCCGTGATGTCATTGGGGTTGTCCGCCATCTCCTGAACGCGGTCGAGCAACTCCACAACCAGCGTATCCATGGACTGAAAGCCCTGCTTCATGCGGGAGCCTTCTTCGCCAATGTTGAAGATCTTTTGTTCGGCTTCATCCAGAATGCGGTCAATCGCCTTGCCTTGCGGGTTAAAGGCATTGGTGGCGATTTCATCGCTGGCGGTCACCAATTTGCGCAAGATGGAGCGCTCACGCACGATCTCTGCATAGCGGCGGATATTGCTGGCGCTCGGCACATACTGGGCCAACGAGTTCAAATAGCCCAGCCCCCCCATCTCTTCAGACTTGCCCTGGTTTTGCAGCTGCTCGCTGACCGTGATGACGTCCGCTGGTTTGGACGCATTGATCAGCGCCCCAATCGCGGTGTAGATGAGTTTGTGCTCATGGCGGTAAAAATCCGAATCCACCAGCAAATCCCCAACCCTGTCCCAAGCGCTGTTGTCCAGCAACAATCCTCCCAGGACACTGGACTCTGCTTCAATCGAGTGTGGAGGCACCCGCAATTTGGCCACTTGACTGTCAATCGACAAATCAGCGGGGAACTCGTTCAAATGGTTCGTGAATACAGCAGACATCTAAGACAGTATGAAAAACTCAATGGTAGCCCCGCTCTTGAACATCGTCACGGGATAAGCCTGTGGATAAACGGTGGGCAGTGCAAAAGAACGCGCAGAGGAATGCAAAGGCGCTACTCAAAAAAACAAAAAGCCGCCGAGCTCTTCGCCAGGCGGCTTTTTGATGAGTGGTCAACAATCAGGCAGTTTCGCCGTAGACCGTCACCGTCACTTCGACCACCACATCGGTGTGCAAGGCCACGGACACCGTGGAATCACTCACTGTTTTGATGGGGCCCAAAGGCATGCGGATCTGAGACTTGACCAGTTTATAGCCTTGCTTGTTCAGCTCTTCGGCAATGTCGTGGTTGGTCACGGAACCAAACAAACGGCCATCCACACCCGCTTTTTGCGACAGCTTGACCACCAGGCCAGACAGCTTCTCGCCTTGGGCCTGGGCTTCGGCCAACTTGGCAGCAGCGGCTTTTTCCAATTCAACGCGGCGAGCTTCGAACTCGGCCTTGTTGGCTTCGGTGGCGCGGCGTGCGCGGCCTTGGGGGATCAGGAAGTTGCGTGCGTAGCCGTCTTTGACTTTGACGATATCGCCCAGATTACCCAGGTTCACAACCTTTTCGAGCAGAATGATTTGCATGGTTGGACTCCTTAGACTTTGTGCTGGTCGGTGTAGGGCAACATGGCCAAAAAGCGTGCGCGCTTGATGGCGGTGTTGAGCTGACGCTGGAAGATGGCACGGGTGCCAGTCAGACGTGCGGGAATGATCTTGCCGTTTTCGGCGATGAAGTCACGCAGAGTGTCCACATCTTTGTAGTCGATTTCTTCGACGCCGGTCACTGTGAAGCGGCAAAAACGCTTGCGCTTGAACAGCAGTGACTGGGTGTTGCGCTTGGGGCGCTTGTCTTTGTTGAATTTTTTGAACGTGGCCATGGGGCCTCCTGAAATTAATCTTGCTGAAACTCTTGAATGTGCAACACGACACTTTTGCCTTGTCGAGGGGTGGCTAAAAAGCCCTTGAACGTCCAAACACTGCCAACCGCTTGCTTGGCCAGTCTTTCGGCCAATGACCCGATGGCCAAGGCACGAAGCTTCAACTGGACTTTGCGCATTTGCCCAGCCTCTTCTACTTCAGAGGCATGCTCCAGAATCAAATCGAGAGCAGGCAAACCGGCGGGGGTGTATCGCAAAGCGGCTTGCTCGGCAATACAGGCATTCAGTTCGGTACGGTTCACTCCTCAACAGGTCAGCATCAAGCGGCGAATTCGGCTTGTTGTGACTTGCGGGCTTCTTCGCGCTCGACCGTCTTCATCATGGACGAAGGACCTGTGTCGGCTTTTTTCTTCAGCACCGTCAGGTGACGCAGCACGGCGTCGTTGAACTTGAAGGCGTGCTCGAGCTCCGCCATCACAGCCTGATCGGCTTCGATGTTCACGCACAGGTAGTGCGCTTTGCCAAGCTTGTTGATCTGGTATGCCAGTTGACGGCGGCCCCAGTCTTCGACACGGTGGATGCTGCCACCGCCGGCGGTGATCATGCCTTTGTAACGCTCCAGCATGGCTGGAACTTGTTCGGACTGATCGGGATGGATCAGCAAAATGATTTCGTAATGACGCATTGAGACTCCTTGCGGTTAACCCTAAAGGTTGGAAAAGCCGCCCCCAGCGTCTGGTCGGGGTGCGGCAAGGCGAAGCCTGCGATTATAGCTCGACTTCAGAGCCCAGATAGTTGCGCTTGACACCAGAAGCTGTGGCAGCATGCGGCGCAGATGTCATCACCCATGAACTGGGCAACAAGCAGGTCAATACGACCATCACCAAAAAACCAACTGGCACACCGAAAACACCGGCCGACAGTGGCTGAATGCCAAACCACAAGCCGTCACTGGGAGCCAAACCCCAAAAGTGGCGGAAACCAGGCGAGTTGATCATCATGTAGTACAGCGTGACGCCCAACCCCGCCAGCATGCCAGCCACCACCGCGGGGCGATGCACTTTTCGCCAGACCATACCCAAGACCATACCGGGGAAAAATGCGGCAGCCGCCAGCGAGAACGAAGTAGACACCAAAGCCAAAATTTCGGCAGGCTTGAAAGCAGCCACCACGGCTGCCAACATCGCCACAGCCAGCAGTGCAAATTTGGACAAAATGACACGACCTTCGGAGGATTTGGGTTTGTGCTCGCGACCGGGTCCGATGTCATGCACCAGCGCATTGCTGATGGTCAAAAGCAAGCCATCAGCCGTTGACAAAGCGGCCGCCAAGCCACCTGCAGCCACCAGGCCCGACACCACAAAGGGCATACCACCCATCTCGGGCGTAGCCAGCATGACCATGTCGGCCCCAAGTTTCAGCTCGCCCAGTTGCAAAACCCTGTCCCCGTTGACATCGGAAAACTCCAGGAGCGCCGAATCCAGGCGAGCCCATTGGGCCATCCAGCTGGGCAGGTCCTCAAAACTGCTTCCCACCAGGTTGTTGAGCACCTCGAACTTGACCATCACGGCCAAGGCGGGAACGCTTAAGTAAAGCAAACCGATGAAAAACAGGGACCATGCGACTGAGGTGCGTGCCTCGGCCACCGAGGGCACTGTGTAAAAGCGGGTCAACAAATGCGGCAAACCCGCGGTCCCGACCATGAGACAAAAGACCAAGGCCAAAAAGTTCAGTCGGGACTCACCAAACAACTTGATCTCTTCTGGGCTACCTTCAGGATTGCCGGCAAAAGCCTGTGCGTGCGGGGGCATGCCCCCCAAGGGCTTGGACCGCTCCCGGTTGTCGTGCATGGCCCTCGTCCACTGATCACGGGCAGTGGCGGCATCGCGAGGTACGGCCAACAGCTCACGCCGGGCTTGGGCAATGGCCGAGTAATCCGCCGATTGAGCCTTCAGAAGGCGAATTTTTTCTTCCAGCTCTTGACGCAAAGCCACCATCGCGCCATCGATATTTTTCAAGCGGTCTTCAAAAATTTGGGCACGACGAGCAAAGGCTTGCCGAACTTCGATTTCAGCGGGGTCGTTGATCAGTTTTTGCTCAATGGCCTCAATTTGAGCCAATTGCTTGCCGTAGGCCAAGGGGGCCAAGGGGGTGCCCAATTGCTTATAAGCGAGCCACGACACTGGAATCATGAAGGCCAGCAAGAGCATGATGTATTGCGCCACCTGAGTCCAAGTGATAGCGCGCATCCCCCCCAAAAAAGAACACAGCAAGACCCCTCCGAGGCCCAGCAAAATTCCAATTTCGAACTGAACACCCGTCAGTCGAGAGGCGATCAAGCCAATGCCATAAATCTGCGCCACCACATAGGTGAAGGAACACAAAACAGACGCCAAGGCGGCAATGATGCGGGGCCAGCGGCCGCCGTAGCGCTGATCGAAATAGTCCGGCAAGGTATAAAGCTTCATGGCACGCAACTGGGGCGCAATCAACAAAGCGACCAGACAAAACCCCCCTGTCCAGCCCAACACATAAGCCAAACCACCGGGCTGCTGGCCACTGCCTGAAAAGCCCTGCAGGTAGAGCGCCCCCGCCAAACTGATGAAAGACGCCGCGCTCATCCAGTCCGCTGCCGTGGCCATGCCGTTGTACATCGCCGGGATGCGCCGACCGGCCACGTAATACTCGTCTTCGTCGGTGGTGCGGCTGGAAATGCCGATCAAGGCATACATCATCACCGTGCTGAACAAAAAGATGGGGCCAATCAGGTTGCGTGACAAACCCCACCGTTCAGCCCAAGCCATGGCCCCCATCAAGCTGACGAGGATGGCCATGTAAATCAGCACATTGCGGTGAAGCCGCCAGTGGTAGGCCGAAGAGGGACGGGCTGCCATGGGTGATTTCATCGCAAGGGCTTGGGTTGCCGCATCAATTGCCCAGATTGGTCCAGGTCTCGATCACGGTGTCCGGGTTCAGCGAGATCGAGCTGATGCCCTGGTCCATCAACCAATGCGCAAAGTCCGGATGGTCCGAGGGGCCCTGACCGCAAATGCCGATGTATTTGCCCTGCGCCAAGCAGGCTTTGATGGCTTGCGCGATCAAGGCCGTGACCGCCGGATCGCGTTCGTCAAAATCAGCCGCCAGCAGCTCCATGCCCGAATCGCGGTCGAGACCCAAAGTCAGCTGCGTCAGATCGTTCGAGCCAATCGAGAAGCCGTCGAAGAACTCGAGGAACTGCTCGGCCAGGATGGCATTGCTCGGCACTTCACACATCATGATGACCTTGAGGCCCTCTTCGCCTCGGCGCAAGCCTTGGCTGGCCAGCAGTTGGGTGACCTTTTCGGCTTGGCCCAAGGTGCGCACAAAGGGCACCATGATCTGAACATTGGTCAGGCCCATCTCACCGCGAACGCGTTTGAGGGCTTCGCACTCCATGGCAAAAGCTTCTCCAAAATCGCGGCTGATATACCGTGCTGCACCACGGAAACCCAGCATCGGGTTTTCTTCTTCAGGCTCATAACGGCTGCCGCCAATGAGCTTGCGGTATTCGTTGCTCTTGAAGTCCGACAAACGCACGATGACCGGCTTGGGCCAGAAAGCAGCCGCGATGCTGGCCACACCTTCGGCGACCTTGTCGACGTAAAAAGCTCGGGGAGAAGCGTGGCCACGGGCCACAGATTCCACGGCTTTTTTCAGATCGGCGTCGATGGCGGGGTAGTCCAGGATGGCCTTGGGATGCACGCCAATGTTGTTGTTGATGATGAATTCCAGACGGGCCAAGCCCACGCCTGCATTGGGCAGCTGGGCAAAGTCAAAGGCCAGCTGGGGGTTGCCCACGTTCATCATGATCTTGGTCTTGATCTCAGGCAGCACGCCGCGCTGGATCTCGCTGATCTCGGTTTCCAGCAAGCCGTCGTAAATGTGGCCGGTATCGCCCTCGGCGCAGCTGACGGTGACCAGCGTACCCTCCGTCAATTGTTCGGTGGCGTTGCCGCAACCCACCACTGCCGGAATGCCCAGCTCGCGGGCAATGATGGCGGCGTGGCAGGTGCGCCCGCCCCGGTTGGTGACAATGGCGCTCGCACGCTTCATGACCGGCTCCCAGTTCGGGTCGGTCATGTCGGTCACCAGCACATCGCCAGGCTGGACCTTGTCCATTTCGCTGATGTGGTGGACCAAGCGCACCGGACCCGTGCCGATCTTTTGGCCAATCGCCCTGCCCTCGGCCAGGATGGCGCTTTTGCCTTTGAGCTTGTAACGCAACTCGGGCGTGCCTTTGGCCTGGCTTTTCACGGTCTCGGGGCGTGCTTGCAAGATGTAGAGCAAGCCGTCAGTGCCGTCTTTGCCCCACTCGATGTCCATGGGGCGGCCGTAATGCTGTTCGATCACCACCGCATAGCGGGCCAATTGCTCGACCTCGTCATCGGTCAGGCTGTAGCGGTTGCGCAGTTCGGTGGGCACGTCGGTGGTTTTGACCAGCTTGCCCGACGCAGCCTTTTCTTCGGAGGTGGCGAACACCATCTCGATCAGTTTGGAGCCCAGGTTGCGGCGGATCACGCAGCGCTTGCCCGCGGCCAGCATCGGCTTGTGCACATAAAACTCATCAGGGTTCACCGCGCCCTGCACCACCGTTTCGCCCAGGCCGTAACTGGAGGTGATGAACACCACGTCTTCAAAGCCCGACTCAGTGTCGATGGTGAACATGACGCCCGCCGCACCGAGATCAGAGCGCACCATGCGCTGCACCCCCGCCGACAAGGCCACATCGGCGTGGGCAAAACCCTTGTGCACGCGGTAACTGATGGCGCGGTCGTTGTACAAAGAGGCGAACACCTCTTTCATCTTGTGCAGTACATCGTCGATGCCGACCACGTTCAAGAAGGTTTCTTGTTGCCCGGCAAAGGAAGCATCGGGCAAATCTTCGGCTGTGGCTGAAGAGCGCACCGCAAATGAGGCCTCGGGATGACCGCCCTGCAGTCGCACAAATTCTGCGCGGATGGCTTGTTCCAGATCGGCCGGGAAAGGTTGGGCTTCAACCATGGCGCGGATTTCGGCACCTGCTGCAGCCAAAGCGCGCACGTCCTCGGTGTCCAGCACATCGAGTCGGGCATTGATGCGCTCGGTCAGGCCGCCAAACGCCAAAAACTGGCGAAAGGCGTGGGCGGTGGTGGCAAAGCCCGTGGGCACGCGCACGCCCGAAGGCAGCTGGGAAATCATCTCCCCCAAGCTGGCGTTTTTGCCGCCGACCGACTCGACATCGGTCATGCGCAAAAGCTCAAAGGGAACGACCAAAGCGGTCTCGTTGAAAAGATCAGACATGCAAAGCTCCAAAGTTAAAACCGGGCTCCAGAGTCACAGGTCAGGGTTTTTGTTGTTCTTGGAATGGAACCCCGAGCTGACCACGATGGATAATCGATTCATTTTAGGGGTCTTGTTGACCCCCGCATTTGAAAAAAGTTACAAGCATGTCAAAACGCACTGTTTTTTTCGTCTCTGACGGCACGGGCATCACGGCAGAGACTTTTGGCAACGCCATCCTGGCCCAGTTCGACATGAAAACCCGACATGTGCGATTGCCCTTCACCGACACCATCGACAAAGCGCACCAAGCCGTGCGGAAGATCAACCACACGGGCGAAACAGAAGGCAAGAAACCCATCGTGTTCACCACCTTGGTGAACATGGATGTGCTCAAGGTTTTGCAAGAGCACTGCCAAGGCATGCTGCTGGACATGTTTGGAACGTTTGTGAATCCGCTTGAAAACGAGCTGGGCATCAAATCCCACCACCGAGTGGGTCGCTTTTCGGATGTGAGCAAAAGCAAGGAATACCACGACAGGATCGAGGCCATCAACTTCTCTCTGGCACATGACGATGGGCAATCCAACCGCGATCTGGAGTCGGCCGAGGTGATATTGGTGGGCGTGAGCCGCAGCGGAAAAACCCCCACCAGCCTTTACCTGGCCATGCAGCACGGCCTCAAAGCCGCCAACTACCCTTTGATTCCAGAAGACTTTGACCGCCGCCAATTGCCACCGGCTTTGGTGCCGCACCGTAAAAAGATTTTCGGCCTGAGCATTCACCCGGACCGTTTGGCCGAGATACGCGCCGAACGGCGCCCCAATTCGCGTTACGCCAGCATTGAAAACTGCCGCATGGAAGTCTCGGAAGCAGAGGCGATGATGCGCCGCTCGGGCATCCGCTGGCTGTCGACAACAACCAAGTCAATCGAAGAAATTGCGACCACCATCTTGCAAGAAATCAAGCCGGAGCGGCTGGTCTACTGAAGCTGGATAACACCTGCATCCAGTCCACTCGCACACCAACAATGAGCCCATCAGGGGCAAGTGGCAGACATCAAGAAAGAGTCGCTGCGATGCGTTGGGCACATTCGCGCGCTTGTACCGCATCGCGTGCCTCGACCATGACGCGCACCAAAGGCTCGGTGCCACTGGCACGGATCAAGACCCGACCCGAATCGCCCAGCTCGGCTTCTGCATTGCGTGTGGCATCCCACAAAGGCTGGTGACCTTGCCAGTCAAAACCGGGGGCCAAGCGGACATTGATGAGGGTTTGAGGGAACAGCGTGATGCCCTCCAGCAATTGCGACATGGTCTTGCCGCTGCCCACACAAGCCTGCAACACTTGCAAGGCACTGACCAGACCATCGCCAGTGGTGTGCTTGTCCAGAGCCAACAAATGGCCAGAGCCCTCGCCCCCCAGCAACCAGCCTTTGTCGTGCAAGACCTCGAGCACATAGCGGTCACCTACTTTGGCCCGCACAAACTCCACGCCACGCTGCTTGAGAGCGACTTCGACCGCCAAGTTGGTCATCAAAGTGCCCACCGCACCCGGTACGGCTTCGTCGCGGGCCAAGCGGTCAGCCACCATCAAATACAAGAGTTCATCGCCATTGAACAAACGCCCGCTCGCGTCCACAAACTGCAGGCGGTCGGCATCGCCATCCAAAGCAATGCCGTAATCGGCTCGATGGTCTTTCACAGCCTGAACCAATGCCGCAGGATGCGTGGCACCCACTTCTTTGTTGATATTTAACCCATCGGGCGAGCAGCCGATGGCGATGACCTCAGCTCCCAATTCATGAAAGACCTTCGGGGCGATTTGGTAGGCCGCACCATGCGCAGCATCCACCACGATCTTCAGGCCCTTGAGCGTCAAGTCGTTCGAAAAAGTGCTCTTGCAAAATTCAATGTACCGGCCTGCTGCATCGTCCAAGCGGCGGGTTTTACCCAGTGCAGCAGAGTCCACCCAAACAGGCGCCTCCAGCAAGGTCGCTTCCACGGTCTCTTCCCAAGTGTCTGACAACTTTTTACCTTGAGCGCTGAAAAATTTGATCCCGTTGTCGGCAAAGGGGTTGTGACTTGCACTGATGACAACCCCCAGTGAAGCGCGCTGCGCACGGGTCAGGTAAGCCACGGCAGGAGTAGGAACCGGCCCCAACAAAACGACATCCACCCCCGCAGAATTGAAGCCCGACTCCAAGGCACTTTCCAGCATGTAACCGGATATGCGGGTGTCTTTACCGATCAACACGGTGGGGTGCGCCTCTTGGGATTTCAATACACGGCCCACGGCATGCGCCAAACGCAAGATGAAATCGGGCGTGATGGGGCTTTGGCCCACCGTGCCACGAATGCCGTCGGTCCCGAAATATTGACGTGCCATCTGAATGATCCTGAATTGTGTATTGAGTGCCGGAATTCTAGCCGTCCCAACAAGCTCCAAAACTGACGACTTCAGGCCCTGCGTTTGATCAGGCGCTGGTTTGCTGATGCATGGCGAGCCAAATTTTGAGAGCATCCACCGTGTACTTGACGTCATGCACTCTGAGCACCGAAGCACCTCGCTCCACCGCCATCAATGCAGCAGCCACGCTGGCTACTTGTCTTTGCGCAGGTTCTGGCACCAGTCCGTCTTGCGCAAGTGCGGCCCCCAGGGCAGATTTGCGGGACCATCCGGCCAAGATCGGAAAACCCAAGTGCAACAAATCGGATTGTCTGGCCAGGATCTGAAAATTCTGCGCTACGGTTTTGCCAAAGCCAATGCCGGGGTCCAGCACAACTCGGGATGCCGAAACACCCAAATCCAGCAAGGCGTTCACACGGTCACGCAAAAAGGCATCCACCTCGAACAACACATCACCCGTCATCGGTTGAACTTGCATGGTCTGGGGGTCCCGGTGCATGTGCATCAAACACACGCCACACCTGGGGTGAGCCGCAACCACTTGCTGAGCGCCAGGCTGACGCAAAGCCCAAATGTCATTGACGATGTCGACACCCCAGTCCAGGCAAACCTGCATCACTTCGGGTTTGTAAGTGTCCACAGAAATGGGAACCTGCCAGCGCACCGCTTCGCGCAACAAGGGCTCAAGCCGTGCCAATTCTTGTTCCAAGGGCACAACGACAGCGCCAGGACGCGTGGATTCTGCACCGATGTCCAAGATGTCCGCCCCCTCGCGCAGCAGTTGTTCGGCGTGGCGCAGAGCCTGTGAGGTCTCAGCATGCAGCCCGCCATCGGAAAATGAATCTGGCGTGACATTGACAATGCCCATCACCAAAGGCTGCGTCAACTCCAAGTCAAAACGCGAGGTTTGCCAGTGATTGACGGATGGCGGCGACAAGGGTGTGGATGGCATCAAAGTTCTTCCCATGAAAAACGGGGCCTAAGGCCCCGCTCTTTTGAACAACGGACTTGAAAATCAAGCCGCCGTCGTGGCTGGCTCCGGTTGCACACCCGGTGTACCGCCACCGCTATTGCCACCTGAGGGAGGCGTGCGGGGCGTCCAGTCCTTGGGAGGCAATGGATCACGTCCAGCCATGATGTCATCGATCTGGTCCTTGTCGATGGTTTCCCATTCGAGCAAAGCTTTGGCCATGGCATGCATCTGGGCACTGTGCTCTTCGATCAGACTGCGGGCCAGTTTGTACTGTTCATCAATGATTCGGCGCACTTCCATGTCCACTTTTTGCATGGTGGACTCGCTCATGTTGGTGGTCTTGGTGACTGATCGGCCCAAAAACACTTCGCCTTCATTCTCGGCATAGACCATCGGACCCAGGGCATCAGTCATGCCGTAACGCATCACCATGTCACGGGCGATGGATGTGGCCCGCTCGAAGTCATTGCTGGCACCCGTGGTCATCTGGTGCATGAACACCTCCTCGGCAATACGGCCACCGAAGAGCATGCTGATCTGGTTCAGCATGAATTCCTTGTCGTAACTGTATCGGTCTTGCTCAGGCAGGCTCATCGTCACACCCAGGGCACGGCCTCGGGGGATGATGGTGACCTTGTGGACTGGATCGCACTTGGGCAGCAACTTGCCAATCAAGGCATGACCCGCTTCGTGATAAGCCGTGTTGCGACGCTCATGCTCGGGCATGACCATACTTTTGCGCTCAGGGCCCATCAGGATTTTGTCCTTGGCCTTTTCAAAGTCGACCATCTCGACCACACGGGCGTTACGACGGGCTGCCATCAAAGCCGCTTCGTTGCACAGGTTGGCCAAATCAGCACCGCTCATGCCAGGCGTGCCACGCGCGATCACACCGGCATTGACGTCCTGACCAATGGGCACTTTGCGCATGTGCACATTCAAAATCTGCTCACGACCACGGATGTCGGGCAAGGTCACGTACACCTGGCGGTCAAAACGACCCGGACGCAGTAAGGCAGCGTCCAGAATGTCAGGGCGGTTGGTGGCCGCTACCACGATCACACCCAGATTCGTTTCAAAGCCATCCATCTCGACCAGCATCTGGTTGAGGGTTTGCTCACGCTCGTCGTTACCACCGCCCAGGCCAGCGCCACGCTGACGACCGACCGCGTCGATCTCGTCAATGAAGATGATGCAAGGGGCGTTCTTTTTGGCGTTTTCGAACATGTCACGGACACGGGCAGCGCCAACACCGACAAACATTTCCACAAAGTCGGAACCAGAGATGCTGAAGAACGGCACCTTGGCTTCTCCAGCGATGCCTTTGGCCAGCAGGGTTTTACCCGTTCCAGGAGGGCCGACCAACAACAAACCACGGGGAATGCGACCACCCAGTTTCTGGAATTTCTGGGGGTCTTTCAGGAAGTCCACAACCTCCTTGACTTCCTCTTTGGCCTCGTCGCAACCTGCCACGTCAGCGAAGGTGACCTGGTTGTTGTTTTCGTCCAGCATACGGGCCTTGGACTTGCCGAAGCTGAACGCTCCACCTTTGCCGCCGCCTTGCATCTGGCGCATGAAATACACCCAAACACCAATCAGGAGGAGCATCGGGCCCCAACTGACCAGCAAGGTCATGAGCAAGGAGCCCTCCTCGCGGGGCTTGACGTCGAACTTAACACCACTGTTGATCAGGTCACCGACCAGACCTCGGTCGAGGTAAGTGGCCGTCGTTTTGATGCGGCGGTCGTCGTTGGTGATGGCCAAAATCTCGGTGCCACCAGGGCTCTCGGAAATGGTGGCACTCTTGATACGGTTACCGCGAACCTCTTCGAGAAAATCTGAATAGCCAACGGCACTCGCACCTGCGACACCACGGTTGTCAAATTGCTTGAACAAGGTGAACAGCACCATGGCAATCACCATCCAAACGGCAATTTTGGAAAACCAGGGGTTATTCAAGAGAGGCTCCAATCGAAAATAAAGACTGCTCTCATTCTAGGCCTGTGGAAGGCCCTCATGACAAAAGCATGAGGGTTTGGCCCTTGAAAAGGCAGGATTTTCACCATCAAACCCCATGAATCAGGCCCCTGCCGACCAAAAACGTCTCAGAGGACTTGTCGCGTGATGACTTGGGCTTGATGGGTTTGACCACTTTGAATGTCTCTTTGAACATCTTGACGATCTGGCTGTAGCCACTGCCATGAAAGACCTTGACCACCAAGGCCCCTTGAGGCTTCATGTGGTTCTGAGCAAATTCGACTGCCAACTCGATCAAATGCTGAACGCGGGCAGCGTCTGACGATTCAATGCCCGACAGGTTGGGGGCCATATCAGACACCACCACATCGGCGTGTCGCCCCTGCAGTGCCGCTTCCAACTGGGCGGCCACCTCGTTTTCACGGAAATCACCCTGAATGAAATGCACCCCTTCCACAGGGGCCATCGGCAAAATGTCCAGGGCGATGATGCTGCCGTTGAGTTCACCCACCGCCGCGCCATCAGGCGACAAACGGCGGCGCAGGTATTGGCTCCAGGCACCCGGCGCAGATCCGAGGTCAACAACCAAATCACCTGGGCGAATCAGGCCCAGGGTTTCGTCGATTTCCTTCAATTTGTAAGCAGCGCGCGCACGGTAACCCTCTTTCAGGGCCAGTTTCACATAGGTGTCATTCACATGGTCATTCAACCAGGCTTTATTGACCTTTTTACTTTTAGTTTTGACTTTCATTCTTTTGCGTCCTTGCGGGGATAATACGGGGATGCCCCAAATACAACTTACACCTGCCGAGCGCAAAGTTTTTCGCGCCGATGCCCACCACCTTGATCCGGTCGTCATGATCGGCGGCGATGGCCTGACCCCTGCCGTCGTCAAGGAAACCGAAGCGGCCCTGAACGCCCACGGCCTGATCAAGATCCGCGTGTTGGGCGATGACCGCGCTGCACGCGAAGCCATGTTCGCTCAACTGGCTGACCAACTTAACGCAGCGCCCATCCAGCACATCGGCAAACTGCTGATCCTTTGGCGACCACAGCCCGAAAAAGTCAAAGAGCACGACGAGGACCGCAAAGCCGGACCACGCGACTTCAAGATACTCAAGTACAGCTCACGTGGCGGACAGCGCCCCGAGGTCAAAACCGTTCGTGTGCTGGGCAACCAACGCCTGGCCGCTGGCGGCCAGATCAAGCGTGCCAAACCCAAACAAAAATCGGTCAAAAAAGGCCGCCACGACTGAAAGCTCCGGCTTCAATGACAGCGCCCGCATCGGGCTGGCACCACCTACAAAGGCCGCTAGACAGCGGCCTTTGTTTTGCCTTAAACGTAAGACACGCCCACGATCTCGTAACGGCGCACGCCGCCCGGGGCCTGCACTTCGGCCACATCGCCCTCTTCCTTGCCGATCAAGGCCCGGGCAATAGGG
Organism: Limnohabitans planktonicus II-D5; assembly: GCF_001270065.2. GTDB lineage: Bacteria > Pseudomonadota > Gammaproteobacteria > Burkholderiales > Burkholderiaceae_C > Limnohabitans_A > Limnohabitans_A planktonicus. The sequence continues at coordinate 85,556 of NZ_LFYT02000003.1, read as the reverse complement.
CTGCTGATGTTGATCAAACCCAGCTTCAAATCGGCTTCGTCCTCGCCCACGATCTGGTAGGTCACGGCCTCTCCAGAGCTCTCGTCTTCGAGTTCGACGGTGGTGCCAAACACCACGCGACCACCCGCATCCACCGACGCTGGGTCAATGATCTGCGCGGCCGACAGCTTGCCTTCGATTTCCTGAATCCGGCCTTCAATGAAGCCTTGACGGTCTTTGGCCGCATCGTACTCTGCGTTTTCGCTCAGGTCACCCTGCGCGCGCGCTTCTGCAATGGCTTGAATCACACCGGGACGGTCGACCGTTTTGAGGCGATGCAACTCGTCCTTGAGTTTTTCAGCGCCGCGTTTTGTGATCGGGATGGTTGACATGTTCTTTTCTCCAAAAGCAAACCGCCGAGGGTTGAAACTCGGCGGTCGTGAATTGCATTATGCCTTGCACCTGAATGCAAGGCGGGGGCTTCAGGCGGCGAGTTGGGCGTGCATTTCCTGGATTGAAATGACGTCCAGCTGGTCCATGTACTTCATGCCCTCAACAGCCGCTTCCGCGCCGGCAATGGTTGTGAATGTGGTGACGCGGTTGAGCAAGGCCGAGGTGCGGATGTGACGCGAGTCGGCGATCGCGTTGCGGCGTTCTTCGACGGTGTTGATCACCAGCACGATCTCGTTGTTCTTGATCATGTCCACGATGTGAGGGCGGCCTTCGGTCACCTTGTTCACCGTGGCACAGGCCACACCTTCGGCCTGAATGGCAGAAGCGGTCCCCTTGGTTGCGATCAACTCGAAGCCTTGTGCGACCAACTGACGAGCCACCTCAATGGCCCGCGCCTTATCATTGTTCTTGACTGAAATGAACACCTTACCCGATGGCGTGCCATCAGCCTTGGTCGGGCGTGGCAACTTGGTGCCGGCACCCAATTGGCTCTTCACAAAGGCTTCGCCAAAGGTCTTGCCCACGCCCATGACTTCGCCCGTAGACTTCATCTCGGGTCCGAGAATTGTGTCCACTCCGGGGAACTTCACGAAAGGGAACACCGCTTCTTTCACGCTGAAATATGGGGGTGTGACTTCTTTGGTGATGCCTTGCGAGGCCAAAGTCTGACCCGCCATGCAACGAGCCGCCACCTTGGCCAACTGGATGCCTGTGGCTTTGGAGACATAGGGCACGGTACGTGAAGCGCGGGGATTGACTTCCAGCACGTAGATCACGTCTTGGCCATCCACATGCTGGATGGCGAACTGCACGTTCATCAAACCGACCACGTTCAAGGCACCAGCCATCGCAGCCGATTGGCGCTTGAGCTCGTCCACCGTGGCAGACGACAAAGAGTAAGGGGGCAAGGAGCATGCCGAGTCGCCGCTGTGCACACCGGCTTGTTCGATGTGCTCCATCACGCCACCGATGAAGGTCTTGCCTTCGGGGTCGCGCAGGCAGTCCACATCGCACTCGATGGCGTCGTTCAGGAAACGGTCCAGCAGCACGGGCGAATCGTGCGACACCTTGACCGCTTCGCGCATGTAGCGCTCGAGGTCACGTTGCTCGTGCACGATTTCCATGGCACGGCCACCGAGCACGTAGCTGGGGCGCACCACCAAGGGGTAACCCAGCGCAGCGGCTTTTTCCAAAGCTTCGGGCTCGGTGCGAGCTGTGGCATTGGGCGGCTGGCGCAGACCGAGGTCTTGCAGCAATTTCTGGAAACGCTCGCGGTCTTCGGCCGCGTCGATCATGTCGGGGCTGGTGCCGATGATGGGCACGCCAGCGGCTTCCAGATCCAAAGCAAGCTTCAACGGCGTTTGGCCACCGTATTGCACGATGACGCCCGTGGGCTTTTCCTTGTCCACAATTTCCAGCACATCTTCCAAGGTGACGGGCTCAAAGTACAAACGGTCCGAGGTGTCGTAGTCGGTCGACACGGTCTCGGGGTTGCAGTTGACCATGATGGTTTCGTAACCGTCTTCGCGCATGGCCAAAGCGGCATGCACGCAGCAGTAGTCAAACTCGATACCTTGGCCAATGCGGTTGGGGCCGCCACCCAACACCATGATTTTCTTGTTGGTCGTCGGTTCGGCTTCGCACTCGCCGTCACCATGGCCTTCGTAGCAAGAGTACATGTAGGCGGTGTCGGTCGAGAACTCGGCCGCGCAGGTGTCCACGCGTTTGTAGACGGGGCGAATGTTCAGGGCATGACGGCGCGCACGCACCACATGCTCGGTGGTTTTGAGCAACTTGGCCAAGCGGCGGTCGGAGAAGCCCTTCTTCTTGAGCGCACGCAACTCATCGGCGGTGATCGCTTCCAAAGTCGTGGTCTCCAGCTCAAGCTCAATCTTCACGATTTCTTCGATCTGCACCAGGAACCAAGGATCGATCTTGGTCAAGGCGAACACCTCGTCCACGCTCAGGCCCATGGCGAAGGCATCGCCCACATACCAAATGCGCTCAGGCCCGGGCTCACCCAGTTCTTTTTCGAGCACTTCACGGTCTTGCGTTTTCTCATTCAAGCCGTCTACGCCCACTTCCAGACCACGCAGGGCTTTCTGAAAGGACTCCTGGAAGGTGCGGCCCATGGCCATCACCTCGCCCACCGATTTCATCTGGGTGGTCAAGCGGCTGTCGGCGGTTGGGAATTTCTCAAAGGCGAAACGCGGGATCTTGGTGACCACGTAGTCGATCGAAGGCTCGAACGAAGCGGGTGTGGCACCCCCCGTTATTTCGTTGCGCAGTTCGTCAAGCGTGTAGCCAACAGCCAGCTTGGCGGCTACTTTTGCAATCGGGAAACCCGTGGCTTTGGACGCCAATGCGGATGAACGCGACACGCGGGGATTCATCTCAATGACGACCATGCGACCGTCTTTGGGGTTGATCGAAAACTGGACGTTGGAGCCGCCGGTGTCCACACCGATCTCACGCAACACAGCCAAAGAGGCGTTACGCAGAATCTGGTATTCCTTGTCAGTCAGTGTCTGTGCAGGGGCCACAGTGATCGAGTCACCCGTGTGCACACCCATGGGGTCCAAGTTTTCAATCGAACAGATGATGATGCAGTTGTCCGCCTTGTCGCGCACGACTTCCATCTCGTACTCTTTCCAGCCGAGCAGCGATTCCTCGATCAACAATTCGTTGGTGGGCGAAGCCTCCAGGCCGCGCTTGCAGATAGTCTCGAACTCTTCCGGGTTGTAGGCGATGCCGCCGCCCGTGCCACCCAAGGTGAAGCTGGGGCGAATGACGGTGGGGAAACCCAGGGTCTTTTGCACGTCCCAGGCTTCTTCCATGCTGTGGGCGATGCCAGAGCGGGCCGAACCCAGACCGATCTTGGTCATGGCGTCCTTGAACTTCAAGCGGTCTTCGGCTTTGTCAATGGCTTCGGGCGTGGCGCCGATCAACTCGACTTTGTATTTCTCGAGTACGCCGTGGTGCCACAGGTCCAAAGCGCAGTTGAGCGCGGTCTGGCCACCCATTGTCGGCAAGATCGCGTCAGGACGCTCTTTGGCAATGATCTTTTCGACCGTTTGCCAGGTGATCGGCTCGATGTAGGTGACGTCTGCGGTTGCAGGGTCGGTCATGATCGTCGCGGGGTTGCTGTTGATCAAAATGACTTTGTAGCCCTCTTCGCGCAAGGCTTTGCAAGCCTGCACGCCGGAGTAGTCGAACTCACAGGCCTGACCAATGATGATCGGGCCTGCGCCAATGATGAGAATGCTTTTGAGGTCGGTGCGCTTTGGCATTATTTTTTCTCCATCAGATTGATGAAGCGGTCAAAGAGGTAAGCAATGTCGTGCGGGCCGGGCGATGCCTCAGGATGCCCTTGGAAGCAAAAAGCTGGCTTGTCGGTGCGGGTCAGGCCCTGCAAAGTGCCGTCGAACAAGGACAAGTGTGTGGCACGCAAGTTGGCAGGCAAGGACTTTTCATCCACCGCAAAACCGTGGTTTTGGCTGGTGATGGACACGCGCCCCGAGTCAAGGTCTTTCACGGGGTGATTGGCACCGTGGTGGCCAAACTTCATCTTGAAAGTCTTGGCACCGCTGGCCAAAGCCATGATCTGGTGCCCCAGGCAAATGCCGAATGTGGGGATGCCGGTTTCGATCAGCTCGGCCGCTGCTGCAATGGCGTAGTCGCAAGGCTGCGGATCACCAGGACCGTTCGACAAGAAAACGCCGTCGGGCTTGTGTTTGAGCACGTCAGCTGCAGGGGTCTTGGCTGGCACCACCGTCACTTTGCAACCGCGCTGGGCCAACATGCGCAAGATGTTTTTCTTGACGCCGTAGTCATAAGCCACCACGTGGAACTTGGGTTCAGCCAAATTGCCGTAGCCTTCCCCCAGCTTCCATTCGGTTTGCGTCCACTCGTACGGTTGGGCCACGGTCACTTTTTGTGCCAAATCGAGACCTGCCATATGGGGCGCGGCCTTGGCGGCTGCTAAGGCTTGGTTGATCAATGCCTGCGTGACTTCTTGACCTTTGGCCAAGCCCACAATCGCCCCATTTTGCGCGCCTTTGGTACGCAAGATACGGGTGAGTTGACGGGTGTCGATGTTGGCAATGGCCACCGTACCTGCATCAATCAAATAAGCCGACAAGGTTTGGCCAGAACGGAAGTTGCTTGCGATCAAAGGCAAGTCTTTGATGATCAAGCCAGCAGCATGGACTTGATCGGCTTCGATGTCTTCCACATTGACGCCGTAGTTACCAATGTGCGGATAAGTCAAGGTGACGATCTGCTGGCAATAGCTGGGGTCAGTGAGGATTTCCTGGTAGCCGGTGAGAGAGGTGTTGAACACCACTTCGCCGACAGTGGAGCCGGTGGCTCCAATCGAGTTGCCGATAAAGACCGTGCCGTCTGCGAGCGCCAGGATGGCGGGCGGGAAGGTTCCCTGAAGAGACAAAAGCACTGGGTTCTCCGGAATAGTTCGGGTACGCCTCAGCACTCACCAGAGATGTGATCTCTTTTTGGCTGCTTGTTCGAGGAATGGGCCTGGGATGGACTGTGGCGTACAGGTTGATGCGGGAAAGCCTCTCATTATAACTGAGGACTAGTTGAAAACCCTGACAAATCAGACCCTGAAGAGCCTTCCAACCACCCCGGCCTTAGAGACCAGCGCTCGCGCTGGCATGCAAACAAATAGCCGCCGCAGTGGCCACATTCAAAGACTCCTCTCCGCCGGGCTGGGCAATTCGCACGGACAGGCGAGCCATGGCCATCAAGTATTCACTCACGCCCTGCCCTTCGTGACCGAACACCCAAGCGCATTGTGTGGGCAGTTCGCCCCGACGAAGCAACTCGTGCAAAAAAGGGCCTTGGTGCGAGCTGGTGGTCAATAGGGGCACATGTAAAGCAGCGACTTCAGCGGGACTGACAGACTCTATCAATTGCAAGCCGAAATGCGCCCCCATGCCCGCCCTGAGAACCTTAGGAGACCACAGGGCTGCTGTACCCTTGACAGCCAAGACCTGACGGTAACCGAAAGCCGAAGCGCATCGCAAGATGGCACCCACATTACCCGCATCTTGCAATCGGTCCAGTACCACAGTAGCGACAGCGGGCAAGACCTGGTTTTCAGCCGCCCAAGCCACCACGAAGCCCATTCGAGCAGGCGACTCCAAGCCACTCAGACTGGCAAACAAAGTGTCCGGCAAGACAAACACCTGATCTGTCAATCCCACCCACGCGTTACCCTGCTCTAACTGAAACGACTCGGTCAGTACCACCTGCAATGGGCGTACACCGCGCTCAAGCGCCGCGCGGCACAGGTGATCGCCCTCCAGCCAAAATTGCCCTGATTTGCGGTAGGCAGTGCTGTCTTGGGCCAATCGTCGCCAGGCCTTCACATGAGGGTTCTCGCGGGACGTGATCAGATGCATCGCACACTCCTGGCCACTGGGGCGAATGTCAGTCTGTGGCAGTCTGCCGGGCCGTGCGCTTGCAAAGCGGCCATGTGAAGGGCCGTACCATAGCCTTTGTGCTGGTCAAAACCATACGCGGGGTAGCGCTCGTGCATCTCTACACACAAACGGTCGCGGTGAACCTTGGCCAAGATGGATGCAGCAGAGATGGCTGGCACCAAGGCATCGCCCTGCACAACAGCTTCAGCCCTCATGGCCAGCTTGGGTAAGCGATTTCCATCCACCAGAACCAGTTTGGGCGGCAGCCGCAAAGCCTCCACGGCACGCTTCATCGCAAGCATCGTGGCCTGCAAGATGTTGATTCGGTCGATTTCCTGCACGCTCGCTTCAGCAATGGCAAAACACAAAGCACGCGCCCGAATTTCGTCAAACAAGGCCTCACGGCGCCTGGCTGTGAGTTTTTTGGAATCGTTCAAACCTTGAATGGGGTCCAGGTCGTCCAGGATCACGGCAGCCGCGACCACCGGGCCAGCCAAGGGGCCGCGGCCGGCCTCGTCCACGCCAGCCATCAGGCCAGAGGTGTCCCAGTTCAAGGTTTTTTGTTCAAGCAGCAATGATTTTTTGGATCGCATGGGTCGCCACCGTCGGCATGTCCTGACGCAATTGATGGTGCAGATCGGCGAACCGCTGCTGTATGTGGGTCACTGCGTCAGGATCGTCCAGCCACCGCATGACCGCTTGGGCCAGCGCCGTGGGTTGAACTTGCTCTTGCAAAAATTCAGGCACCAAACTTTCGTTGCACAGAATATTGGGTAAACCAACCCAAGGCAGCAAACGCTGACGGTTGGCTATCTGCCAGGACAGCCATTGCATTTTGTACGCGATGACCATGGGACGCTTGTGCAAAGCAGTTTCCAAGGTGGCCGTACCGCTGGCCACCAGCGCCACATCACAAGCCGCTTGCACCTCGTGCGAACGGCCCATCACCACCTGCACATGAGTTTGCATGCCGACTTGGGCAATAGCGGCATCGATCATGGGCTTCAAGAGCCCGTGCGTCGGCAAGACAAATTTCAATTCTGGCCTTTGCTGGAGCATGAGCTGAGCCGCTTGCAAAAATGACAAAGCCAAACCTTTGACCTCGGAGGGTCTGCTGCCGGGCAACAAGGCCACAACGGTGGCATCGACTGGCAAGCCCAATGCCAGCCGAGCTTGCTGACGGTCAGGTGTGAGCGCAATGACATCGGCTACAGGGTGTCCCACAAAGGTGCCACTGATCCCATGCTGGGCCAACAAATCCGGCTCAAAAGGGTAAATACACAGCACATGGTCCACGCTGTCGCGGATTTTTTTCACACGCTCTGGACGCCAGGCCCATATGGAAGGACACACCAACTGGACCGTGGGAACACCCTTTTGCCGCAGCAAGCGCTCAACGGGCAAGTTGAAATCGGAGGCATCCACACCCACATACAAGTCCGGGGGCGAGGCCAGCAAATCCTGAATCAAGGCCTGCCGGATGCCATTGATGTGGCGGTATCGCCAAAGCGCCTCCACCAAACCTCGCACCGACAGCTCGTCACATGACCAGCGCGACACAAAACCGGTCGCATCCATCTGCGGTCCGCCAATGCCCGAAGCTTGCAAGAGTGGCCAGGTTTTTTGCATGCCTTGCAACAACAAGGCCGCAAGCATGTCGCCCGAACGCTCGGCCGCCACCATGCTCACACGCAAGTCTGGCGTGGCCATGGTCGATATTGGCCGTGCTTGCGCCATCACGCCTTCAAAGCCTGGCGAATCACGCCGCACACCTCGTCAATGGCTTCGTTGCTCAGCTCCGGGTAGATCGGCAAAGACAGGCAACGCTCGGCCACCGATTCGGTCACCGGAAAGCTGGCACCAGACGCGATGGAGGCAAACACTTTTTGCTGGTGCAATGGCACGGGGTAATAAACAGCGCTGGCGATTTGTTGCGCAGTCAAGGCCTGCTGGATGGCTGCACGGTCATCGGTCAGCAAGGTGTATTGGTGGTAGACGTGCAGGCCCACACCGTCTTCATAAGGCGTTTGTACATTCAACCCAGCCAAACCCGCGTTGTAGCGGTGGGCCACGCGGCGGCGCTCCTGGTTGTAACGATCGATCAAGGGCATCTTGGCACGCAAAACCACCGCCTGTAACTCGTCGAGGCGGCTGTTGTAGCCAATGATGTCGTGGTAATAACGCACTTTGCTGCCGTGGTTGCGCAGCATGCGCAGCTTTTCGGCCATGGCATCGGACTGCGTGGTCACCATGCCGCCGTCACCGTAGCATCCCAGGTTTTTACTGGGAAAGAAGCTGAAAGCTGCCACATCGCCCATGGCGCCGGTTTTGCGGCCACCGATATCAGCACCGAAGGACTGCGCGCAATCTTCCACCAACTGCAAGCGGTGCTCTTGGGCCAAAGCCATGAGCGGCGCGAGGTCAGCAGGCTGTCCAAACAAATGCACAGGCAGCAAAGCCTTGGTTTTGGATGTGATCGCACGGCGGGTCTGCTCAACGTCGATGTTGAAGGTGCGTGGATCGATGTCCACAAACACCGCTTTGGCCCCCACATAGGCAATCGCCTCGGCGGTGGCAATGAAGGTAAAGGGCGTGGTGATGACCTCGTCCCCCGGGCCAATGTCGGCCGCCAGCAAGGCCAGGTGCAAGGCATCCGTGCCGTTGGCGCAAGTGATGGCGTGGGCCACGCCCAGGTAGTCCGCAGCCTCTTTCTCAAAAGCCTGGACATTGGGGCCCAAAATGAATTGGGCAGCATTCAGGGCACTCAAAAAAGCGGGCTCCAGCTGGGGCTGAAGATCGCGGTATTGCGCGACCAGATCGACCATAGGGATGCGCATGGCGGTCCTTTCAAAAAATCAAAAATCAGGAAATCAGACGGGTGGCTTCGGTGATGCGTTGAACGGCTTCCAACGCGCGACGGCCCGCCTCGCCGCTCACCTTGGGGGGGCGCTGCCCACGAATACTGTCAACAAAATCCACAATCTCCGCAAACAGCGAGTCAGCTTCACCGAACGATTGCTCATGCCGCTCAATGGCTTGCTCGGGATCGGCTTTCGGGTCGGTGGCACCACGGTAAGTCGTCAGGGTGCGGGCCTGAAAGTCCAGCGAATGGCAGGCCTGATGTTGGAACACGCGCATCTTGCGTTCGCTCTTGGCGCTGACGCGGCTGGCCGTCACGTTGGCTACGCAACCGTTGGCAAAGCGAATCCGGGCATTGGCAATGTCAATGTCAGAGGTCAATACACGCGCGCCGGAACATTCCACGCTCTCCAACTCACTGTCGACCAGCGACAAAATCAAATCCACATCGTGGATCATCAGATCGAGCAAAACACTCACATCGGTTGCACGCGGCTTGAAAGGGGCCAGGCGTGAGCTGTCGATGAATCGGGGGTTGGACAACAAGGGCTCCAGCGCCAAAGCGGCCGGGTTGAAGCGCTCCAGATGGCCCACCGCCAACACGCACCGGTTCTCCTTGGCCAAGCGAATCAGTTCATCGGCCTGCTCCAAGGTGGTGGTCATGGGCTTTTCGACCAAGACATGCACCCCGGCTCTCAGAAAATCTGCGCACACGTCGTAATGACCCTGTGTGGGCACCACGATGGAGACCGCGTCGACCTGACCAATCAATGCACGGTAATCCGTCAGTGCCTCGCAGCCCAAAGGCCCGGCGACAGCATCGGCCTGCTCTTGCCGACTGTCCACGACCGCGACGAGCTGACACTCGGGAATTTTGGCGTACTTTTGAGCATGAAATTTGCCCAGATAACCAACGCCAATGACGGCGCAACGCAACAGGGCCACGGGGCCCTCCTTTCATGCTCAGGCCCGGAAAAATTCCAGGCCCTTGAATTGTTCAATCAACCGAGCGACGACGCGACCGCACAATGCCCACTTTAGGCGAAACGCCGGACAAAAAGTCATGCATCATGTCCACATCGGCCTGAACCTCGGGTTTGTCCTTGGCCATCTGCAGGATGCGCTCTTTTGCAGCCTCCAAAGTCAGGTTTTCCCGGTAAAGCGCCTTGTGCATAGCGCGCACCGCAGCGATTCGGGCCGGAGAATACCCCCGGCGGCGCAGACCTTCAGCATTCACAGTGCGGGCAGAAGCAGGCTGGCCCTGGCACGTCACATAAGGCGGCAGGTCTGCAAACAACAAGGTGCACATCGCCGTGAAGCTGTGCGCACCCAAACGCAAGAACTGTCGTACCACCGTGAAGCCACCCAGGATGACCCAGTCGCCCACCACCACATGACCCGCCAGTTGCGAGTTGTTGGCAAAAATCGTGTGGCTGCCAATTTGGCAATCGTGCGCCAAATGGACGTAAGCCATGAACAGGTTGTCATCACCCACTTGGGTCACACCGCCACCGTTGACGGTACCGGCATTGAAGGTGCAAAACTCCCGAATGGTGTTGCCATTGCCGATCACCAATCGGGTGGGCTCACCCGCGTATTTTTTATCTTGCGGTGCGGCCCCCAGCGAGGAGTAGCTGTGGATGTGGTTGTTTTGACCGATGGTGGTGTGGCCTTCGATCGTGCAATGCGAGCCCACCGTGGAGCCAGCCCCGATGACCACGTTCGGGCCAATGATGGTGTAGGGGCCAACGGTCACAGAAGGGTCCAGTTGTGCGGCTGGATCGACCAAAGCGGTGGAGTGGATAGTCGCCATAGGTCCTCAGGCAATTTTGCGCATGGTGCACATCAAATCGGCCTCGCAGGCCAACTCATCACCGACTTTGGCCTGTGCCTTGAATTTAAAAATGCCGGCCTTCATGCGGTCGAGCTGAACTTCCAGGGTCAATTGATCACCCGGCTCCACGGGCCGCTTGAATCGGGCACCATCAATCCCGGCGAAGTAATACACCGTGTTGTCATCGGGTGTGGAGTCGAGCGTGTCAAAGGACAACAAGGCAGCAGCCTGGGCCAGGGCCTCCAGCATCAGCACTCCCGGCATCACGGGACGGTGTGGAAAGTGCCCGGTGAAAAAAGGTTCATTGATGGTGACATTCTTCAAGGCTTTGATGCGCACGCCTTTTTCAATCTCCAACACACGATCCACCAACAAAAAAGGATACCGGTGCGGCAGCTGTTTCAAAATTTTATGAATATCCATCATGATCAATTTTCCTTGTTGTTTTGATTGTCGCTTTCAAGCGATTTGATGCGATCACGCAAGCGAGACAATTGTTTGAGGGTCGCCGCATTTTTTTCCCAATTCGCATTGCTGTCCAAGGGAAACATACCTGTATATTGTCCGGGCTTCAAAATAGAGCGCGTGACCACAGAAGCCGCCGAAATGTGAACATGATCGGCCACGGTCAAATGCCCCAGCACCACAGCGCCTCCACCCACAGTGCAATGCGCGCCAATTCGGGCACTGCCCGCAACGCCCACACACCCGGCCATGGCGGTGTGACGACCGACGTGAACGTTGTGTCCAATCTGAATCAGGTTATCGAGCTTGACGCCGTCTTCGATGACCGTGTCTTCCAATGCGCCGCGATCAATACAGGTATTGGCACCAATCTCCACATCATCACCAATGCGCACCGCACCCAACTGTTCGATTTTTTCCCACTGCCCTTGGTGCGGCGCAAAACCAAAGCCGTCGGCACCGATCACTACGCCAGAATGCAGCAGACAGCGCGCACCTACGATGCAATCTTCGCCAATCGACACGCGGGATTTGAGCACAGTACCCGCCCCTAGCTGAGCGCCTCGTTCGATCACGCACAAGGGACCAACCACGGCATCTGAGGCAATGACTGCGGTTGAATCAATGACAGCGGATGGATGAATGCGAGGACCTGCAGTTTGCCGGTGTTCACTTTTCCACAAGCGGGTCAGACGTGCAAAGTAAAGATAGGGGTCGTCGGTGATGATCGCTGACAAACGATCCTTGACCTCGTCTTCCATATCAACCCCGACAATCACGCAACCGGCCTGGCTGGCGGGCAATTGGCTGCGGTACCTGGGTTGGCTCAAAAAGCTGATTTGATGGGAATGCGCAGACTGCAAAGGTGCCAGCCCCGTCATGAGCAGATCCGGGCTTCCCAACAATCGACCGCCGAGGGTCCCGACGATCGAGCCAAGTTTCAACGACACAATGCGAAGCAGGCGCGGGACGGCTTATTTGCCAGCAGACGCATTGAGCGCCTTGATGACTTTTTCGGTGATGTCATGCTTGGGATTGATATACACCGCTTCCTGGAAAATCACATCGTATTTTTCAGACTCGGCGACTTGTTTGACCGCACGGTTTGCACGCTCGACCACCACCTGCTGCTCTTCGTTTTTGCGGGCGTTGAGATCTTCCTGAAATTCACGGCGCTTGCGCTGGAATTCACGATCCTGATCAATCAACTGCTTTTGACGAGCTGTCCGCTGGGACTCTGGCAAAGTGGGCGCTTCTCGCTCAAATTTTTCAGACGCCAGCTTCAGGGTGTTACCCGCCTCTACCAGTTCCTTTTCGCGTCGAGAAAACTCCTGCTCAAGTTTGGCTTGCGCTTGCTTGGCAGTCGCTGCCTCGCGGAAGATGCGTTCGGTATTCACAAAGCCCAATTTAAATTCCTGCGCTTGAGCAAATGATGCGAATACGCTGGCACCTGCAATCAGGGCCAAGGTGAAGTGTTTGCGAATCATGGTCATTAGAAGGATGTTCCGATTTGGAATTGAAGTTGTTGAATTTTATCGCCACTCTGCTTGCGAATCGGGTTCGCATACGAAAAGCGCAAGGGCCCCATGGGTGAAATCCAGCTCAAGCCGACACCTGCCGAAGCCCGCAAAGCACTGAACGCTACATTTTCAGAGTCTTTGAAGGCGTAGCCTGCATCCACGAAACCAAACATGCGAAGGGTTTTGTCATTGCCAGCGCCGGGGAATGGCGTGATGAACTCGGCATTGAAGACCATTTTCTTAGGTCCACCCAAGTAAATGCCCGTTGTCTTTGAACTAGGCCCCAGCGTCGACTGCTCAAAACCCCGAACACTCCCCAGCCCGCCGACATAAAAGTTCTTGAAGAGTGGGTAAGGCTGACCATTCAGGCCTTTACCCCAACCCAGATCGGTATTGAATGCCAATGTGTATTTTTTGCTGAGGGGAATGTACTGCTGAAACTGATAATTACTGCGGATGTAACGCACATCGCCTGCCACACTGACATCAGAATTGAAACGCTGCAAAGAGCCACGGGTGGGCACCAAAGCACTGTCACGACCGTCACGAGCCCAACCCAAAGTCAAGGGCAAAGCAGTGCTGGTTGATCCAAACTGAGCTGCATAGTCTTTGTATTCAACGGGCAAACCCAGAGTCGTTCCCTCGCGGATCTGGGTCTGCTCAACGTTGAGCCCCATGAAAACCCGATCTGTTTCGGTAACAGGGACACCAAAGCGAAGACCCAATCCCGAGTTCACCAGACTGTAAGCATTCAGATCGCCCAATAAAGGACGCGTTGTGCGGTGAAAGACATCCAAAGTACGGGAAACCCCATTTTGGGTGAAATAAGGATCGGTCGTACTCAAGACCAGGTTCTGGTTAAACTTGCTGGTGTTGACCGAAATAGCCAGATAGTTGCCAGATCCGAAGGCATTTTCTTGCTGAATACCAAAGCTCAGCGCCACTTTTTCAGCAGAAGAAAAACCAGCCCCCAGTGTGACACTGCCTGTGGGCTTTTCAACCACAGACAAAACCAAATCAACCTGATCCGGCGCACCGGGCACTTCTTGTGTTTCCACATTCACGTCCGTGAAATAACCCAAACGGTCCACTCTGTCGCGTGACAATCGGATCTTGTCACCGTCGTACCAAGCCGCTTCAAATTGACGGAACTCACGGCGAATCACCTCGTCTCGCGTGCGGTTGTTGCCCGCAATGTTGATGCGACGAACATAAGCCCGACGAGAGGGCTCGGCCATTAAAACAAACTGGACACGGTTGTTTTGACGATCAATTTCAGGCTTGGCTTCGACGCGAGCAAAGGCAAAACCAAACTTCCCAAAGTAATCGGTGAACGCCTTTGTCGTTTCTGCCACAGTTTCTGCGTTGTAGGCTTGACCGGGCTTGATTTTGACCAAAGTCCTGAATTCGTCTTCTTTATCCAGGTAATTGCCGTCGAGCTTGACGCCAGAAACCACGAATCGCTCACCTTCAGTCACATTGATCGTGATGGACATGTCCTGTTTGTTGGGCGACATGGCCACCTGGGTGGAATCAATGCGAAACTCCAAAAACCCCCTGGCCAGATAAAAAGACCGCAAGGCCTCCAAGTCAGCATTGAGTTTGGTGCGCGAATAGCGGTCTGACTTGGTGTACCAGCTCATCCAGCCACCCGTGTCCAAATTGAATTGATCTCTCAATTCAGATTCGGTGAAAGCCTTATTGCCCACAATCTGAATTTGACTGATCTTCGCAGGCCCACCTTCGGTGATCGTAAAGGTCAGGTTGACCCGGTTGCGGTCTATGGGGGTGGCAGTTGAAACGACCTCTGCGCCATAAAGGCTTCGGTTGATGTATTGGCGCTTCAGTTCCTGCTCGGCCTTGTCCGCAAGGGCCTTGTCAAAAGGACGCCCTTCTGACAAGCCCACTTCTTTCAGCGCCTTGATCAGAACATCCTTGTCGAACTCCTTGAGCCCCACAAACTCGACAAGCGCCACGGAAGGACGCTCTTCAACGACCACAACCAACACATCACCCTGTGTTTCAAGGCGAACATCCTTGAACAATCCCAAAGCAAAGAGCGCGCGAATAGCCGCAGCACCTTTGTCATCCGAGTATTGATCACCCACTCGTAAAGGCAGCGATGCAAACACCGTACCGGGCTCAATGCGCTGCAAACCTTCAACCCGGATATCACGCACAGTGAATGGCGTCACGGCCCAGGCAGGCATGCAGGCCAACAGTGTGGTCAATGCAGCCATGGACGCGGGTTGTGAAAAGGCGCGAGTAATTGAAAAATTCATGAAGCAACCGTGGAGACATCAAGATGCATCAGACACCAACACATGGTGGCATTGATGCATCCTGAGAATTGTTAAAACACCATTTTTGCAGCAAATTCGACCACAAAAGATCTGACTCAAATCCGCTCAGTCACCCTCTGACCAAGCACGACCGACACCCGAAAGATAATACATCAGGACACATGCGAAAAAGCAGCTTTGCATCAGCAAAGACGTGACCAAGCGCATCAAGACTTCAGACGAGAAACGACCGCCAGAGCAGCCTCACGGCTGCGCTGATCCAAGACCATCAAATTTTCCAAACTCTCAGGTGCCATCCAGACCAATGAATCCAAGGTACCTTGATTGACCTCGTGGATTTGATCGAATCGGATTTGCCGGTTCAAAAACGCATCCACAGCCACTTCATTGGCCGCATTGAGCACGGCACAACTGCCCGGTGCCCCTTTCAAGGTTTCCCAAGCCAGCTTCAGTCCCGGAAACCGCTGTGCATGGTCGCGCGCATCCATGGCCTCAAAAGTCATCGCAGCCAAGGCATGGAAATCAAGGGCGGCAGCGCCTGATTCAATGCGCTCGGGCCAACTGAGGCCATAAGCAATGGGACCACGCATATCAGGCGTTCCCAGCTGAGCCACCACAGAATGATCACGGTACTGAACCATGGAGTGAATCACGCTCTGTGGATGAATCACCACCTCCAACTGATCAGGCAGCACGCCAAACAAATAACGGGCCTCAATGACCTCCAAGGCCTTGTTCATCATGGTGGCCGAATCCACGGATATTTTCCGACCCATGACCCAATTGGGATGCGCACACGCCTGCTCCGGCGTGACGTCTTTCAGGCTCTGGGGCTCGCGCGTGCGAAAAGGCCCACCCGATGCCGTCAAGATGATTTTGTGCACACGTCGCTGCCAAGTTGCCGGATCATCTGGCAATGATTGAAAAATGGCCGAGTGTTCGCTGTCGATGGGCAGCAAAGTCGCACCGCCATCGCGCACCGCTGACAAAAACACTTCCCCGCCTACGACCAAAGCTTCCTTGTTGGCCAGCAGCAATCTCTTGCCCGCTCGCGCAGCAGCCAGGCAAGGCGACAAACCTGCTGCCCCCACAATAGCCGCCATCACCGCATCGACACCCGGAGCACTGGCCACCTCATCCAAAGCGGTCGCGCCCCAGCGCACCTCTACAGGCAAGCCCTCCGCCTTGACTTTATCGGCCAAAGCACGACCTGCATCCTCACGGGCCATGACGGCCATGGCAGGCTTGAATTGCGCACATTGCGCCAACATCACATCCACCTGACTGGATGCAGTCAGGGCGTAAACCGAAAACCGTTCGGGATGGCGCGAAATGACATCCAGCGTGTTGGTGCCAATCGAGCCGGTCGACCCCAAAATGGTGATGTTTTGTTTGACAGTCATCTCAATCCTTTTACATCCAGGCCAGCATCATCATGGCCAAAGGCAAGGTCGGCAGCAAGGCATCCACACGGTCGAGTACGCCGCCGTGACCAGGCAACAAACCCGAACTGTCCTTCAATCCTGCACTGCGTTTGACCAGTGACTCCACCAAATCACCCACCACACTCATGGTGGACATGAAAAGCAAAGCAGGTATGGCCACCCACCCACCTTGCTGAAACAACAAACTGAAAAAACTCAAATTCGACAGCCCAGCATACCGATCAACTTGGGCCCAGACCACAGCGACAAGCAAGACACCGAACATGCCGCCAAGAACACCTTCCCAACTTTTGCCCGGACTGATGCCTGGAGCCAATTTGAAGGGGACCCATCGCCCTCCCCATGTACGGCCAAAGATATAAGCAAAAACATCAGCAGCCCAAACCAAGACCAGAACTGAAAGTAAAAAATTGACACCCCTGTGATGGGCCTGCGCCATCGCCAGCCAAGCCAAGGCCAAAAGGCATAAACCCACGGTCCAGCGCAAACCTTGTGGCCAGCGTAACCACCCCGCCACACCTCGGCGAATCATCCAGGCCCCCAAAAGCACCCACAGCAGCCCTGACAGCCACCAAACTGAAGCAGGCGCATGCTGCACCCATCCCGACTGCATGGCCCCCATACACAGCAGCCAACAAATGCCTGCGCCCAACCAAGCCACCCAAGTGCTCACGCCATTCATGCGACCCCACTCCCAGGCACCTGCGGCGATCAAGAGCATCGTCAAGCCCATGAACAGCCCGGAATCCGAGGCGAACAGTGCAGGCAACAAAACAGTCAACATCACCAAGGCGGTGATGATTCTTTGCTTGAGCATGGTTTCTCCAAAAAAAAGGCCGCCAATCGGGCGGCCGTGCGGGCCGTGGACAGCCACGGCATCAGCTCACATTCAGACGGCCATGATTTCTTGCTCTTTGGCAGTTACCAACTGGTCAATTTCTGTCATGCGCTTGTCGGTCAATTTTTGCACATCCGCCTCTGCACGCTTTTGGTCATCTTCTGATGCCAATTTGTCCTTGACCAGCTTTTTGACCGACTCATTGGCGTCACGGCGCAGATTGCGGATGGCAATTTTGCCGTTCTCACCTTCAGTGCGGGCGAGCTTGGTCATTTCCTTGCGGCGCTCTTCGCTCATGGGCGGCATGGGCACGCGGATCAAATCGCCCATGGAAGCGGGGTTCAGGCCCAAATCGCTTTCGCGGATGGCTTTTTCGATCTTGGCGCCCATGCCTTTTTCCCAAGGCTGCACGCTGATGGTGCGCGAGTCCATCAAAGACACGTTGGCCACTTGCGACAAAGGCACCATGGAGCCGTAATAATCGACATGGATGGTGTCGAGCAAGGCCGGATTGGCACGCCCGGTGCGAATCTTGGTCAGGTTATTTTTGAAGGCCGCAATGGATTGCTCCATTTTGGTTTCAGTTGTTTTCTTGATGTCTGCAATGGTCATGGGGTTCTCCTCGTCAGAACGGGCTCAAGCATAAACTAGGGTGCCTTCGTCCTCACCCAGCACCACGCGCTTCAAAGCGCCGTTCTTGATGATCGAAAACACCTTGATCGGCAGTTTCTGGTCGCGGCACAAGGCAAAAGCCGTGGCGTCCATGATGCCCAGATTGCGCGAAATGGCCTCGTCGAAGCTGATTTCGCTGTAACGCGTGGCCAAGGGGTCTTTTTTCGGATCGGCGGTGTAGACACCATCGACCTTGGTGGCCTTGAGCACCATCTCGGCACCGATCTCGGCACCGCGCAAAGCAGCGGCCGTGTCGGTCGTGAAAAACGGATTGCCCGTGCCCGCAGCGAACACCACGACCTTGCCCTCTTCGAGGTACTGCAAAGCCTTGGGGCGCACATAGGGCTCGACCACCTGGTCGATGCCAATGGCCGACATGACGCGTGCCGTCAGGCCCGCCTTGTCCAAGGCGTCGGCCAAGGCCAAGGAGTTCATCACCGTGGCCAGCATGCCCATGTAATCGGCCGTGGCACGGTCCATGCCTACTGCACCCCCGGCCACACCGCGGAAGATGTTGCCGCCACCAATGACCACCGCCACCTGAACGCCCATGCGGTTGATCTCGGCGATCTCTTGGGCCATGCGCACGATGGTGACGCGGTTGATGCCAAAGGCATCGTCCCCCATCAAGGCCTCACCGGACAGCTTGAGCAAAATGCGCTTAAAGGCTGGCTTGGCTGAGGACATGAAGGGCTCCTTGGGGTTCAATGTGGACGATGGGTTGGCAAATCAGCAGGGGAGTGAAATCAGGCTGCGCCTTGTGCAGCAGCCACTTGAGCGGCCACTTCAGCGGCGAAGTCGTCGACCTTCTTCTCAATGCCTTCGCCGACCACGTACAAAGTGAATGCGCTCACGGTGGTGCCAGCGGCCTTGAGCATCTGCTCGACGGTCTGCTTGTCGTTCTTGACGAAAGACTGGTTGAACAAAGACACTTCTTTGAGGTACTTCTGCACCGAGCCTTCGACCATTTTGGTGGCGATGTCGGCAGGCTTGCCGGACTCGGCCGCCTTGGCCGCAGCGACCGAGCGTTCTTTTTCAATCAACTCGGCGGGCACTTCGGCGCTGGTCAGGGACACGGGCTTCATGGCAGCCACGTGCATGGCGACATCTTTGGCGGCAGTTTCGTCACCTTCGTACTCGACCAACACGCCGATGCGGGTGCCGTGCAGGTAGTTGGCGATCTTGGCTGCGCCAGCAGCACGCTTGAAGCGGCGGAAGCTCATGTTCTCGCCGATCTTGCCGATCAGGCCCTTGCGCACTTCTTCCAGAGTCGGGCCAAAACCGTCCTGGCTGTAAGGCAACTCGCCCAAAGCGGCGATGTCGGCAGGGTTGTGCTCAGCCACCAGCTTGGCAGCGGCGTTGGCCAAAGCCAGGAAGCTGTCGTTTTTGGTCACGAAGTCGGTTTCGCAGTTCACTTCGATCATGGCGCCTGTGGTGCCGTTCACAAAGCTGGTCACCACGCCTTCAGCGGTCACGCGGGAAGCGGCCTTGCCAGCCTTGGTGCCCAGCTTGACGCGCAACAACTCTTCCGCTTTGGCCATATCGCCTTCAGCTTCGGTCAGGGCTTTTTTGCACTCCATCATGGGGGCGTCGGTTTTTGCGCGCAGTTCAGCGACCATGCTTGCGGTAATTGCAGCCATTTGATTTCTCCGTATTCAGTCTAAAAGTCAGGTTAAAAAAAAGGGGCCAAGAAGCCCCTTTCATCGAGTCTTGGAAACTCAGGCAGAAGCGTTGTCTTCTTCAACGAACTCGTCAGCGCCTTCAGTCACGGCCTTGACCACGTCGTTGACGGCGTTGGCACGGCCTTCAATGATCGCGTCAGCAATACCACGGGCGTACAAAGCCACGGCCTTGGCCGAGTCGTCGTTGCCGGGGATGATGTAGTCGATGCCTTCGGGCGAGTGGTTGGAGTCCACCACACCGATCAATGGGATGCCCAATTTCTTGGCTTCCGAGATGGCAATTTTGTGGTAACCGACGTCGATCACGAAAATCGCATCAGGCAAAGCAGCCATGTCCTGGATGCCACCGATGTCTTTTTCGAGCTTTTCCATCTCGCGCTTGAACATCAGCTGTTCTTTTTTGCTCAGGCTCTCGAGGCCGACTTCTTGCTGAGCCTTCATGTCCTTCAGACGCTTGATCGAGGTCTTGACGGTTTTGAAGTTGGTCAGCATGCCGCCCAACCAGCGTTGGTCGACAAAAGGCACGCCAGCGCGTTGGGCTTCGGCAGCCACCAGTTCACGGGCTTGGCGCTTGGTGCCCACCATCAGGATGTTGCCGCGGTTGGCAGAAAGTTGCTTGGCGAACTTGATCGCGTCCTGGAACATCGGGAGCGATTTTTCCAGGTTGATGATGTGGATCTTGTTGCGATGACCGAAGATGAACGGGGCCATCTTGGGGTTCCAGAAACGGGTTTGGTGACCAAAGTGGACACCGGCTTCCAGCATTTCGCGCATGGTAACGGACATATGAATACTCCAAAGGTTAGTTCTAAAACCAATCCACTGATCACGCTGACACCTCAGCGCAACACCTTGACGGGACTGGTTTGCGAGTGTGTTTGTTTGATTTGAATCATGGCCGACGGATGAGACACCCGAAAGACAGACGTCAAGCTCAACAAAGCCTTAGGATTATAGCATCCGCACTTACCCCAATATGGCCCCACCCCATGAGAAAAGACCTGATCGCCACCCGACAAGCCATTGAGCAGGGCCATATTCACGCCCAAGCGGTGGCCGAAGAATGTTTGGCTTTGGCCCAAAGTGACTCGTGTCAGCACGCCTTCATCCAGCTGACACCCGAATGTCTTAACAAGTCTGATTCCACACAAGCCCTGCAGAAACGACCTATGGCGGGTCTGGCAGTCTCGATCAAGGATTTGTTCGACGTTCAGGGACAAGTCACCGCCGCAGGCTCCGTGGTCTTACAAGGCCAAGCGCCCGCCAGCGTGGATTCTCAAGCCGTCGCCAGGCTGCGTGCCGCAGGCGCTGGACTGATCGGGCGAACCAATATGGTGGAGTTTGCATTTTCGGGGGTGGGCGTCAATCCACACCACGGCACGCCTGCGGCCTGGGACGCGCTGACCAATTCGGCAGCAGGCTCCACCTTTGAGCCACGCGTGCCTGGCGGCTCCAGCTCCGGGGCTGCCGTGTCAGTGGCCACGGGAGCCGCCTTCATCGGATTGGGCTCAGACACCGGCGGATCGATCCGCATCCCGGCAGCCTTGAACGGCCTGGTGGGCTTCAAAAACACGGCTCGCAGTGTACCCACCCAAGGTGCCCTGCCTTTATCCACCACTTTGGACACCGTCTGTGCCATGACACGCTCTGTGCGCGACACGATTTTGGCCCACGAAATTTTGTCGGCCCGAAAAGTGCCAAGCGCCCACCGCCCCCTGCCCCACTACCGCCTCGCAGTGGTGAACAACCTGATGCAAGACCACATGGACCCCCACGTCACAAGGGCTTTTGAACGCAGCCTGGTCACGCTGCGTGCAGCCGGGGCCCAGATTGAAGAAATTGCCCTGCCCGAACTCACAGAGCTTGGCACCATGATGAGCGCGGGGGGCTTCAGCCCGGCGGAAAGTTTCGCCTGGCACCAACACTTGCTCGCGGCACATGCCGACCAATACGACCCCCGCGTCGCGCAACGCATTCAACTGGGCGCCCCCATGAAAGCACACCAGTACATCGACCTGGTCAACGCCCGCAGCGCGTGGATTCGCCGGGTCGAAAAGGCATTGTTGGGCTATGACGCCATCCTTTCCCCCACCACGCCCATCACGGCCCCCAAACTGGCGGATGTGGCCCCAGGCGCTGAACGAGACGCTGAATTCTTCAGAGTCAATGGCCTTTTGCTGCGCAACACCAGCGCCATCAACACCCTGGATGGCTGCGCCATTTCCCTGCCCTGTCACCAAGCAGGCGACTTGCCTGTGGGCCTGATGGCCTGGCATGCGGCCATGCACGACGACACCGTCCTGCAGCTGGCTTTGCTGCTGGAGCCTTTGCTGCAAGCCCATTGACAAGTGACACACATGCAGCGCCTGAGCGCCACCGCCTGTTGGCCTGTTTTTAACAACGAGGGCATGCGCATGCTCGAAGGAAGCCTGCAACGCAGCAGCCCGAGCCCATTGATGGACAAAGCGGGCCTGGCAGCCGCGCAACTGGCCCTGTCGATCGCGCCGCATGCCCAGCGCATCTGGATTGCTGCGGGCCCTGGCAACAACGGCGGCGATGGCCTGGCAGCCGCTTGCCATTTGCACCAGTGGGGAAAATCTGTGATCGTCAGCTTGCTCGGTGAGCCTGAAGCCCTGCCTGCAGATGCCCGGTCGGCCTGGCAGCGGGCCAAGCAGACAGGCATTCACATCACGCAGCACATGCCCTGGAACGACCTTCAAAGCATGACCGAAGAAGACCTGTGCATCGACGCCCTGCTGGGGCTGGGGGCCAGCCGCCCCCTGTCACAGGCCATGCGCTCCTGGATTCAGGCCATCAACAACGCCCAAGCGCACATCCTGGCCCTGGACATTCCCACGGGTCTGAACCCTGAATCCGGTCAGCTGCTGGGCTGCGTGGATGCCGAGCCACAAGCCATTCATGCCGAACACACCCTGACTTTCATCGCCGCAAAACCCGGCATGTTCATGGGCCATGGCCGGGACTTGTGTGGCCACATCTGGCTGGACACCCTGGCAGGCCCCACCCACAGACCGCCCACCGACACAACACCTCAGGCCTGCTTGAACCCGCGCCCCTCAACCTTGACCAAAAGCCACGCCAGCCACAAAGGCAGTCATGGTGATGTGGTGGTCATCGGCGGTGAATCCATGGCACGGCGCGGCATGGGCATGACCGGCGCAGCGGTACTTGCCGCCACGGCCAGCCTGCATGCCGGTGCAGGCCGCGTCATGCTCCACCTGCTCGATGACGCCCCCTGCACGGACATCCCCAGCGATGTGATGCGCCGCGACTGGTCAAGTTTGAGCCTGTACACATCATCTGTGGTCTGCGGCTGTGGCGGAGGGCAAGCCGTGATCGCCGTCATGCCCGAAGTTCTGCAAGGCAGCGCCCGACTGGTGCTGGATGCCGATGCCCTGAACGCCTTGGCCCAAGACGCCCACCTGCAAAGCCTGCTACAACAAAGGTCGGCAAACCAGCCCACCGTGATCACCCCGCACCCCCTTGAAGCAGCCCGACTGCTCAAGACCACCAGCAGCGACATCCAGAACAACCGCCTGAAAGCAGCCCAAGACTTGGCTGATTGGCTCCACTGCACCGTGGTGTTGAAAGGCTCGGGAACGGTGATTGCGGCCCCAGGGCAAACACCCCGGATCAACACCACCGGCAACGGCAAGCTGGCCACAGGCGGCACAGGCGACGTTCTGGCGGGTTTGATGGGCGCACGTCTGGCGCAGGGCATGAGCGCATTCGAAGCCGCTTGCTCAGCCGTGCATCAGCACGGGGCGCTTGCCGATGAATGGCCCGAGCACACAGCGCTGACCGCCAGCCGATTGGCCAGCAGTTTGCGCTGAAATGCCCAGCCGGGCTTTCAGCGGCGCGACTTGCTGGGTCTTGGGCTCTTTTTCTTGCTCGCCTGCTTTTTGACGCCTGCCTTTTTCACCGAAGCCTTGAGGGCCTGGATGGGCGAACGGTTTCGTTCTGCATCCGCCAGACGACGATCCACCACTTTGCGCTTGGTGCCGCGAGCCCCCTCTGGCGGCGCTGGCAAGCCCTTGTCCCGCATGGCGCGCGGCAACAAATCCTCACCCGGTTGGACCAGACGAAAATCAATCTTGCGACCATCCAGATCGACCCGACTGACCTGCACCTGAACGCGTGAGCCAATCGCATAACGTATGCTTGTGCGTTCGCCGCGTAATTCCTGGCGCAGTTCGTCAAAGCGGAAATACTCCCCGCCCAGTTCCGTGATGTGCACCAACCCCTCGACATACAGCGAATCCAGGGTCACGAAAATCCCGAAGCTGGTAGCCGCAGACACCACGCCACCGTATTCCTCGCCCAGGTGTTCGCGCATGTACTTGCATTTGAGCCAAGCCTCCACATCGCGGCTGGCCTCGTCGGCGCGGCGCTCGTTGGCACTGCAATGCAGGCCCGCCGCCTCCCACGCCTGCTGGTCAGCGGCCGTCATGTGAACGCGTGGTGCCGAAGACTCGGTCTGCCCCTTGGCCGCCTTGCTCTTTTCGAGGCGCTTGGTCAGCTTGGCGTGTGCCTCGCCGGGAACTGGCAATCGAGGCAACTGGTATTTGCGGCCCAGCAAAATCGACTTGATCACCCGGTGAACCAGCAAATCCGGATAACGCCGAATCGGACTGGTGAAATGGGTGTACGCCTCATAGGCCAAACCAAAATGCCCACTGTTGACCGGGGTGTATATGGCTTGCTGCATGGAACGCAGCAGCATGGTGTGGATCTGCTGAGCGTCCGGACGGTCCTTGGTCGCTTGAGCGATTTTCTGAAATTCAGACGTGTGCGGATCATCGCTGATGCTCAAGCCCAGGCCCATGGCCTTGAGGTAATTGCGCAGAATGTCTTTTTTCTCAGCCGTGGGGCCTTCGTGCACCCGAAACAAGCCCGGGTGCTTACCCTGTTGAATGAAGTCGGCGCTGCAGACGTTGGCCGCCAGCATGGCTTCTTCAATCAGGCGGTGCGCCTCATTGCGCACGCGCGGCACGATCTTTTCAATCCGCCCGCTCTCGTCGCAAACGATCTGCGTTTCGGTAGTTTCAAAGTCCACCGCACCGCGCACCGCACGCGAAGCCAACAAGGCTTTGTAAACGTCCTGCAAATTCAGCAAATCGCTCACTCTGTCCTTGCGCTTGAGCGCTTCAGGGCCACGGGTGTTGCTCAAAATCGCGGCCACTTCGGTATAGGTGAAGCGTGCATGGCTGTGCATCACCGCCGGGTAAAACTGATACGCATGAACATCCCCCTTGGCATTGACCAGCATGTCGCAGACCATGCACAAGCGATCCACATCCGGGTTCAATGAGCACAGACCGTTGGACAACTTTTCCGGCAACATGGGAATGACACGGCGGGGAAAATACACGCTGGTGGCACGGTCATACGCATCAATGTCAATGGCACTGCCGGTTTGCACATAGTGGCTCACATCGGCAATGGCCACCAGCAAACGCCAACCTTTGCCACGCCCCACTTTGGCTGGTTCGCAATACACCGCATCGTCAAAGTCGCGGGCATCTTCACCATCAATCGTGACCAAAGGCACATCGCGCAAATCGATCCGGTCCTTGCGGTCCTTGGCCAGCACCTTGTCAGGCAAACCTTTGGCCTGCTCCAGGCAACCCGCAGAAAACTCGTGCGGCACGCTGTATTTGCGCACGGCGATTTCAATCTCCATGCCCGGATCATCAATCTCCCCCAAGACCTCTTTGACTCGCCCCACCGGCTGGCCAAACAAGGCTGGCGGCTCGGTCAACTCGACCACCACCACCTGACCAGGCTTGGCTGTGCCCGTCGCGCCTTTGGGAATCAGCACATCTTGCCCATAGCGTTTGTCTTCAGGTGCCACCAGCCACAAACCGCTTTCTTGCAGCAATCGGCCAATGATGGGCTGCTCGGGGCGCTCAATGATCTCAACCACTCGTCCTTCGGGCCGACCTTTTCGATCCTGGCGAACCACACGAACCTTCAGCCGATCCTTGTGCAATACCGCACGCATTTCGTTGGGAGGCAGGTAGATGTCGGCTTCGCCATCGTCACGAATAAAAAAGCCGTGGCCATCGCGGTGACCCTGCACCTGACCTTCAATTTCTTCCAGCATCCCGCTGGTTGGAGCTAATTTTTTAATATACAATCCTTGGATTCCTGAGATGCCCAGATGGCGGAATTGGTAGACGCACTAGTTTCAGGTACTAGCGCTGAGAGGCGTGGAGGTTCGAGTCCTCTTCTGGGCACCAATCTTATACAAATAAGATGACAAAAAAAGCCGATGACCACAAGTCATCGGCTTTTTTCTTGGCCAGATTTTGAGAATTCAAAAACAACACGCTTTTTTCAAGTTGGCGGCAAAAACGTCTCCTGAATACCCTACAATTCAAAGCTTCCTGAGATGCCCAGATGGCGGAATTGGTAGACGCACTAGTTTCAGGTACTAGCGCTGAGAGGCGTGGAGGTTCGAGTCCTCTTCTGGGCACCAAAACCAAACAATTTAAAGCCGTTGATGCCTCATCAACGGCTTTTTTGTTGCCCATCTTCAGGGCACCCCAAACGCGGCTCAAGCCGCCAGCCCAAATGCTGGCCAGCCCCTGGCGCATCAAACCGGCATCCCCACCAAGTCGTGACCTTCCACGCCCACAATGCGCGCTCGGGTGAACTCACCCACTTTGAGTGTTTTGCTGATCTTCTCAGGCGGCAACAAACGCACCACACCATCGATCTCCGGCGCATCACCATAGCTGCGACCCACCCCGCCGCGACGCCCCATGGCGGGTGCCGAATCCACCAAGACCTGCATGCTGGAGCCCACACGCTGGTGCAAGCGAGCGATGGAAACCTCCTCGGCCACCGCCATGAATCGCGCACGGCGCTCTTCTCGCAAGGCCTCGGGCAACATGCCCGGCAAATCATTGGCCGTGGCTCCTTTGACAGGGCTGTAAGCAAAGCAACCTGCGCGATCGATTTGCGCTTCCCGCAAAAAGTCCAGCAAGTGCGCAAACTCTTCTTCGGTTTCACCTGGAAAACCGGCAATGAAAGTGCTGCGAATCACCAGCTCAGGGCACATCTCGCGCCAGCGTTGAATGCGCTCCAGGTTCCTTTCACCGCTGGCTGGGCGCTTCATGCGCTTGAGCACATCGGGGTGGCTGTGCTGGAAAGGCACATCCAGATACGGCAACACCAAGCCCTGCGCCATCAAAGGAATGATGTCGTCCACGCTCGGGTAGGGATAGACGTAGTGCAAACGCACCCAGGCACCGTGCGCGCGGGCCATTTCGCCCAGGGTCTGCACCAACTCCAGCATGCGGGTTTTGACCGGCTTGCCGTCCCAAAAACCTGTGCGGTATTTCACATCCACGCCATAAGCCGACGTGTCCTGGCTGATGACCAACAACTCTTTCACGCCGCCTTCAAACAGGGCTTGGGCTTCCTTGAGCACATCGCCAATCGGGCGCGACACCAAATCGCCGCGCATGGAAGGGATGATGCAAAACGTGCAGCGGTGGTTGCAGCCTTCACTGATCTTCAGGTAAGCGTAGTGACGCGGCGTGAGCTTGAGGCCGGCTTCGCCAAAACCACCGGGCACCAGATCGAGAAAGGGATCATGGGGCTTGGGCAAATGGGTGTGCACCGCGTCCATCACCTCTTGCGTGGCGTGAGGCCCAGTCACGGCCAGCACGCTGGGGTGCATTTCCAGGACCATGTTGCCACCGCCCTCGCCTGTTTTGGCGCCCAAGCAGCCGGTCACGATCACTTTGCCGTTCTCATTCAGGGCCTCGGCAATCGTGTCCAGGCTTTCCTGGATGGCTTCGTCAATGAAGCCACAGGTGTTGACAATGACCAGATCCGCGCCTTCGAAGGTCTTGGAAGTCTGGTAACCCTCGGCGCTCAGTTGCGTCAGGATCAGTTCGGAATCGGTCAGCGCTTTGGGGCAGCCCAAGCTGACAAAACCCACTTTAGGGGTTGGGATGGGGGCAGTTGCAGTCATTTCACTCATGCCCACATTGTCCCCGCAAAAACGACTGGCTTGTCACAAAAGGGCATGAAGCGATCTTCAGGCCCTCAAACCCATGACGCCCAGCAGCTGCTCCGTGTTCTTCTGGATCTGCTTTTGCATCTGGTCCTGCATCTGCGTCACGACGTTTTGCGAGGGATTGGCCAACCCGGAAAACATGTTCTGCATCAACGGGGTCTGCCACTGCATGAACTTTGTCCAGACCTCAGGGCTCAGAGCCGGACTGGACTCGCCGAGTTTGCTTTGCCAATCCATGAAGGACTGGACATGGTTCTCCAGATAAGCGCCCATGTGCCCCTGCATGGCATGGCCATAAAAACGAATGATGTTGGACAACACCGCTTCGCTGAACATGGGCACGCCCGCAGACTCCTCTTCCAAAATGATCTGCAGCAAGATGGAACGCGTCAGGTCTTCGCCGCTTTTGGCATCCAGCACCACCAAAGGTGAAGCGGCCATGACCAGCTTCTTGATCTCGGCCAAAGTCACGTAGGTGGAAGTTTGCGTGTCGTACAAACGCCGATTGGGGTATTTTTTGATCGTCCGAACGGCTCCGGCTGCGGGCGGCGAATCGGGTGTGCGCACCTTCTGGGAAGTCCGAGGGGGCTTGGTCGAATTGACAGACTTGACTGAGGGCTTGACCGGCAAAGAAAACTCCTGGTGACAGGCAGATCATGAAAAATCTGCTGCAATGCACCATTTTAGGCACACACTTTGGCGCTTGTCGCCTTGGTTAACCCTGAGCTTTTCGAGCGTCAAGCCAGCGCCTGAAACCCTGGAATGGGTGCATTTTTCTTGCACCACCAGCCGATTCACCCTCTTTACCTGCGAAAATACACGGCTATGTTCACCGGAATCATCACCGGCGTGGGGCGAATCGTCGCCATCCACGACCTGGGTCGCTCTTTACACCACGGCAAGCGCCTCACCATCGAGGCCCCCGCCGGGTACCTTGACGATGTGGGCCTGGGCGACAGCATCGCCCTCAACGGCGCTTGCATGACCGTCACCACCTTCAGCCCCGAGAGCCGTCAGTTCACCATCGACATCTCGGCCGAATCGCTGAATAAAACCAGTGGCTTGGACCAGCAAGGCACCGTCAACCTCGAAAAAGCACTGCGTGCCAACGACCGACTGGGCGGGCACATCGTGTCAGGCCATGTGGACGGCGTGGGCCAAATCAGCCATTTCGAGCAAATTGGTGAAAGCTGGGAACTGCGCATCCTGGCCACGCTGGCCCTGGCCAAATACCTGGCCTACAAAGGCTCGATCACCGTCAACGGCGTGAGCCTGACGGTGAACAAGGTGGCCGATTTGGCGAATGGCTGCGAGATCAGCATCAATCTCATCCCCCACACCGTGGACAACACCGCCCTCGGCAGCCTCCAAGCGGGCAGCCGGGTCAACCTCGAAATCGACACCGTGGCCCGCTACGTGGAGCGCATGCTCAGCGCAGGCCTGATCCAGAAGGACCCCGCATGAACGCCCCAGCGCAACTGACACCCGTGGCAATTTCGCCCGTCGAAGAGATCGTGGCCGAGATGAAAGCCGGCCGCATCGTGATCCTGGTCGACGAGGAAGACCGCGAAAACGAAGGCGACTTGGTGCTGGCCTCTGACCACGTCACCCCCGAAGCCATCAACTTCATGGCCCGTT
The DNA here is from genome assembly GCF_001270065.2 of Limnohabitans planktonicus II-D5. Taxonomy (GTDB): domain Bacteria; phylum Pseudomonadota; class Gammaproteobacteria; order Burkholderiales; family Burkholderiaceae_C; genus Limnohabitans_A; species Limnohabitans_A planktonicus. The sequence continues at coordinate 56,371 of NZ_LFYT02000003.1, read as the reverse complement.
TTGGCCGGGGCCTGATTTGCCTGACGCTCACCCGTGAGCGCTGCGAATTCCTCAAGCTCCCACCCATGGCGGCTCGCAACGGCACCGTCTACAGCACGGCCTTTACCGTGTCGATTGAAGCTGCCGAAGGCGTGACCACCGGCATCTCGGCCGCCGACCGCGCACGCACCGTGCAAGCGGCCGTGGCCAAGGCCAGCCAGCCCACCGACCTGGTGCAACCCGGCCACATCTTCCCGCTGCAAGCGGTCGACGGCGGCGTGCTCATGCGCGCGGGCCACACCGAAGCCGGTTGCGACCTGGCCGCCATGGCTGGATGCAGCCCCTCATCGGTGATCTGCGAGATCATGAAAGACGACGGCACCATGGCCCGCCTGCCCGATCTGCAAATTTTCGCGGCCGAGCACGGCCTGAAAATCGGCACCATCGCCGACCTGATCGAGTACCGCAGCCGCAACGAATCGCTGGTCGAGCGCATCGGCAGCCGCAGCCTGCAAACCGCCCACGGCGAATTCACCGCCCATGCTTTTCGCGACCAGCCCAGCCAGACCGTTCACCTGGCCCTGGTCAAAGGCCAATGGTCGGCCGACTCTGAAGTGGCCGTGCGCGTGCACGAGCCCCTGTCGGTGCTCGATGCGCTGGAAGTCAACCGCGCCATGCACTCCTGGAGCCTGGACGCGAGCCTGAAATACATCAACGCCCAAGGCTGCGGCGTGGCCGTGCTGCTCAACTGCGGCGAGTCAGCAGACCAATTGCTGGCCCAGTTTGAAGGCCGTGCCCGCTCAGCCCAAGCGCCCGAGCGCGGCAAGATGGACCTGCGCACCTACGGCGTGGGCGCACAAATTTTGCGCGAATGTGGCGTGCACAAAATGCGCCTCATGGGCCAGCCGCGCCGCATGCCCAGCATGACCGGCTACGGCCTCGAAATCACCGCTTACATCTCCAAGGAATAAACATGCTCGAAGCCAACAAAGGTCAAGCCGAAGAACTCGACGGCCAATTTCTGCACATCGGCATCGTGCAAGCCCGCTTCAACGAAGACATCACCAATGCCCTGGCCAAAGCCTGCATCGCAGAGCTCGAAGCCCTGGGCGTGACCAGCATCGACCACGTCATGGTGCCCGGCGCTTTGGAAGTACCCGTGGCCCTGCAGGCCATGGCCGAGCGCTCCGAATACGACGCGCTGATCGCGCTGGGCTGCATCATCCGTGGCGAGACTTACCACTTTGAGCTGGTCGCCAACGAATCCGGTGCCGGTGTGAGCCGCGTGTCGCTGGACTACAACCTGCCGATTGCCAATGCGATCCTGACCACCGAGAACCTGGAACAAGCCATCGTGCGCCAAACCGAAAAAGGCCGCGACGCAGCCCGCGTGGCGGTCGAGATGGCCTGCATCATGGACGACCTGTCTGCCGACATGGCCGAGCTGGCCGATGATTTTGACGACGAAGAGAACGCTTGATGACCGAAGCCACCCCCACACCGGGCACCACAGACGCAGGCCAAAAGCCTGCCGCTGGCACGCGCAAATCATCGGCTAAACCCGCCCGCAGCCGCTCGCGTGAGTTTGCTTTGCAGGCGCTTTACCAGCACCTGGTGGGTCGCAACGAAGCGGCCGACATCGATGTCTTCACCCGCGACCTCTCAGGCTTTCACAAAGCCGACTCGGCCCACTACGACGCCCTGCTCTATGGTTGTGTGGAGCAAGCCCAGGCGCTGGACGCCCTGATCGCGCCCAAGCTGGACCGCAGCTTTGCCGAAATCTCGCCTGTCGAGCGGGCCATCATGTGGATCGGCGTGTACGAAATGCAGCACTGCCTGGACGTGCCATGGCGCGTGGTGCTCAACGAGTGCATCGAGCTGGCCAAGGACTTTGGCGGCACCGACGGGCACAAGTATGTGAACGCCGTGCTGAACGGCCTGGCCCCCGAACTGCGCAGCGCCGAAGTGCAAGCCGACCGCCAGTCCGGCCGCGCCAAATAAAAGCCCACACCATGCGCATCTCTGAGCGAGCCGAGCGGATCGAGCCCTTTTGGGTGATGGAAGTGGCCAAAGCCGCATCGCAAAAAGCCCGCGAGGTCGCGCACACCGACCGGCCCGTGGTGTTTCTGAACATTGGCGAGCCCGACTTCACCGCCCCGCCCCGCGTAAAAGCCGCTGCTCAGGCCGTGGTCGCCTCCGGCCAAACACAATACACCCCCGCGCTGGGCATGGACGCCCTGCGGCAGGCCATCAGCGGCTGGTACGCGCAGCGCTTTGGCGTGCAAGTGCCCGCCAGCCGCATCGTGGTCACTGCGGGCGCATCGGCAGCTTTGCAATTGGCCTGCCTGGCGCTGATTGACCGGGGCGATGAAATCCTCATGCCCGACCCGAGCTACCCCTGCAACCGCCACTTTGTGAGCGCGGCCGAGGGCACAGCGGTCTTGCTGCCCACCACAGCCGAAGAGCGTTTTCAATTGAGCGCTGCCAAAGTGGCCGCCGCCTGGGGCCCCAACACCCGTGGCGTCTTGCTGGCCTCGCCCTCCAACCCCACGGGCACGTCCATCGACCCGGCCGAGCTGGCCCGCATCCTTGACGTGGTGCGCAGCCACGGCGGCATCACCCTGATCGACGAGATTTACCTGGGCCTGAGCCACGACGACCAGTTCGGCCAAAGCGCCCTGGCCCTGGGCGACGACGTCATCAGCATTAACAGCTTCAGCAAATACTTCAACATGACCGGCTGGCGTCTGGGCTGGCTGGTGGTACCAGAGCAGCTCACCCCCGTGCTGGAGCGTTTGGCGCAAAACCTGTTCATTTGTGCCAGCACCGTGGCACAACAAGCGGCCTTGGCTTGTTTTGAGCCCGAGAGCCTGGCCGAATACGAGCGCCGCCGCGCCGAATTCAAAGCGCGGCGTGACTATTTTCTGCCGGCCCTCAACGAGCTGGGCCTGACCGTTCCAGTCGCCCCCGATGGCGCGTTTTACGCTTGGGCCGACTGCAGCGCCGCCTGCCAAAAACTGGGCCTCAAAGACAGCTGGGACTTTGCCTTTGCCGCTCTGCAACACGCCCATGTGGCCATCACGCCCGGGCGCGACTTTGGCACCGACCAAACCGCCCGCTTTGTCCGCTTTTCCACCGCCAACTCGATGGCCGAATTGCACACCGCCATCGCCCGCCTCAAAGCCTGGTTGCAGCCATGAACAGCACCAGCGATAACCCCAGCCTGTTTGAACACCCCATCCGCATCTATTGGGAAGACACCGATGCGGGCGGCATCGTGTTTTATGCCAACTACCTCAAGTTTTTTGAGCGTGCCCGTACCGAATGGCTGCGTGCCCTGGGCTTTGGCCAACAGGTGCTGCGCGACCAATCGGGCGGCATGTTTGTCGTGAGTGAAACCGCCGTCAAATACCACTCGCCCGCCCGGCTGGACGACACCCTGGTCGTGACCGCCGAGCTGCAAACCGGCGGCAAAGCCAGCCTGACCATTGCCCAGCGCGCCGTCCTGCGCAACCCCGGTCAAACTGACCGACTCCTGGCCGAAGGCACCATACGCCTGGGCTGGGTCGACAGCCACACCTTGAAACCCGGCCGCATCCCGGCCCCCGTTCTGGAAGCCCTGAAATGAACCAAGACATGTCCATCGTCTCGCTGCTGCTGCACGCCAGTTTTGTCGTGCAACTGGTGGTTTTGCTGCTGCTGACGATATCTGTGGCCAGCTGGGCGGCCATCGTGCGCAAGCTCGGTGCCATCAAGCGCATCAAAAAACTCAACGAAGAGTTTGAGCGCGTGTTTTGGTCTGGCACCAGTTTGAACGAGCTGTTCCACTCCGCCAGCCAAAACGCCAAACTGTCCGGCCCCATGGAACGCATCTTTGCCAGCGGCATGCGCGAATACCAAAAACTGCGCGAGCGCCACATCAGCGACGCAGGCACCCTGCTCGACGGCGCACGCCGCGCCATGCGCGCCAGCTTCCAGCGCGAAATGGACGTGGCCGAATCTCAACTGGCCTTCCTTGCTTCGGTCGGCTCCATCTCGCCTTATGTCGGCTTGTTTGGCACCGTCTGGGGCATCATGCACGCCTTCACCGGCTTGGCCAGCTTGCAGCAAGTCACGTTGGCGGTGGTCGCTCCGGGCATCGCCGAAGCGCTGGTGGCCACTGCCATTGGCCTGTTCGCCGCCATCCCGGCCGTGCTCGCCTACAACCGCTTCTCGCACGATGTGGACCGCATCGCCATCAAACTGGAAACCTTCATCGAAGAGTTCTCCAACATCCTGCAACGCAGCCTGGGCGGCACCAGCGGCTCGGCCTCCGGCCACTGAAAAGGACAGCCACCATGCCAGCCGTCTCCAGCCGAGGCCGTGGTCGCCGCACCATCGCCGAAATCAACATGGTGCCCTTCATCGACGTGATGCTGGTGCTTCTCATCATCTTCATGGTCACGGCCCCCATGATCACGCCCAGCATGGTTGATTTGCCCAGCGTGGGCAAAGCCGCCAAGCAGCCCGACAAAGTCATCCAAATCACCATCCAGAAAGACGAACGGCTGGAGCTGGTCAGCGACGGCAAAACCGACAGCGCCACCCTGAGCAGCGTGGCGGCCAGCGTGCAGCGCCTGATGGGCGACCAGCAAAACACCGCCGTCGTCATCAGCGCCGACCGCAACGTGAAATACGAAACCGTCGTCAAAGTCATGGACAGCCTGCAACGCGCAGGCATTGCCCGTGTGGGCCTGTCGGTCCAGTTGGCCCCTTGAGGATTCGGTTTTGAACGCCAAGGCAGCCCCGCACCTCGAATTTGCACCGCCCCCTCAGCCCGGCGCGGGCAGAGCATGGCTCACTGCAGGCCTGGTGCACGCGCTGCTGTTCCTGGCCCTGGGCCTGGCCACCGCCTGGAAAACCCAACCCCAAACCGTGCAAGCACAAGCCGAACTGTGGTCCGCCACACCCCAAGAGGCCGCCCCCAAACTGCAAGAGCCCCCACCCGAGCCCGAGCCCGAGCCCGAGCCAGAACCCAAGCCTGTCACGCCCAAAGCCAAGCCCACCCCACCGCCGCCACCAGCGCCCGACCCCGCCATCGAGCGGCGCGAAGCCCAAATTGCGCTCGACAAGCAAAAACAACTCGAAAAAAAGAAAGAAGCCGAAAAAGCTGAAAAGGAAAAAACCGCCAAGGCCAAGGCCGAACAGCAACGCCTGCAGCGCGAAAAAGAAGAAAAAGCCGCCAAAGACAAAGCGGAAAAAGACAAAGCCGCGAAAGAAAAAGAAAAAGCGGCCAAAGAGAAAAAAGCGCAAGAAGACAAAGAACGCGACAAGAAAAAGGCTGCTGAAAAAGCCGCTGAAAAAGCCGATGCCGCCCGCGCCGACGCCCTGCGCCAGGAAAACCTCAAACGCATGCAAGGCATGGCCGGTGCTTCAGGCGGCGAAAACGCCACAGGCTCGGCCCTCAAGTCATCCGGCCCCTCGGCCAGCTATGCGGGCCGCTTGGTGGGCCGCATCAAACCCAACATCACCTACCCCGGCGATGTGGTGGGCAACCCACGCGCCGAAGTCGAAGTCAGGGTCAGCTCCGACGGCACCATCACGAGCCGCCGCATCGCCCAAAGCAGCGGCAACAAAGCCTGGGACGACGCCGTGCTGCGCGCCATCGACAAAACCGAAATCCTGCCCAAAGACACCGATGGCCGCGTGCCCCCCGTCATCATCCTGGGCTTCAGGCCGCAAGACTGAGCGCGGCAGTTTCCGTGTCAGAGGCAAGTAGCATTTTTTAGGTCGGTGGTCGAAGACCCCGACAAGGGCATGCGAGCCAATGTGCTGCGCAACGAGGCTAACTGCCTGCACACAACGTCGGACTCTTCGAGTGCCGACCTACGCGGAAAGTCGTCGGACTCTGCGAGTGCCGACGGGAATACCGTGTCTTCGTAGGTCGGTGGTCGAAGACCCCGACAACTGCATGCATGCCCATGTGCTGCGCAAGGAGGCTACTGGTCTGCACACAACGTCGGACTCTTCGAGTACCGACCTACGCGGAAAGTCGTCGGACTCTTCGAGTGCCGACCTACGGGGAAAGTAGTCGGACTCTTCGAGTGCCGACCTACGCGGAAAGCAGTCGGACTCTGCGAGTGCCGACCTACGCGGAAAGTAGTCGGACTCTTCGAGTGCCGACCTACGGGTAAGGCAGTCGGACTCTGCGAGTACCGACCTACGGGGAAAGTAGTCGGACTATCCGAGTGCCTACGGGAATACCGTGTCTTCGTAGGTCGGTGGTCGAAGACCCCGACAACTGCATGCGGGACACATTGGGTTTTCACCGCTCTCTCAAACTCTCCCTGCCTGCCTTCACAATGGGGCTCAGAAAAAATTCGATGATGCGACGCTGACCTGTTTTGATTTCGGCCGTCACATTCATGCCTGGGCTGATGGACACCGCTTTACCGTCCACCCGCATATGCTTGCGCTCTAAGGTCAAAGTAGCCGGATACGTGGACACACCCGTCTTTTCATCCGTCACCGCATCACTACCGAGCACAGTCACCCGTGCGGGAACGGCCCCGTATAGCGTGTACGGAAAAGTTTCAAGCTTGATTTCGGCCACCTGGCCCGGGTTCACAAAACCAATGTCCAGATTGGCGACCTGAACCAAGGCAGTCACCTCTTCGGCATCAGGCACAAGCACCATCAGCGGCTGAGCACTGGTCACGACACCGCCCACCGAATGAATCGCCAACTGCTGAACGACACCACTGACTGGTGCCTTGAGCAAAGTCAAGCGCTCCCGTTGCTCTGCCTTGGCACCTTCGGCCTGTAACTGGGCTCGCTTGGTGCTGCTGACAAACTGGCGTTCGTGCAAGGTTCGTCGGGTTTCGGCCTGATACGCCGTCAGTGCCTGGCTCGACTCGGCCAGACCCGCTTGCGCTTCCAAAACACGCGCACGCTGCGCAGACAAATCTCGCTCCAGTTCAATGCGCTCACGCGTACGGTCTTGCGTCGCGTGCCCAGAAATAAAACCCTGCCCCACCAAGGTTTGGTAATCCGTCTCCCGCTGACGACTCAGCGGAACAGTCGCCTCCAGCTTGGTCACCAGCTCACGCGCAGTCGCCAACTCAGCTTGCTTGCGAAAGATTTCGGCCTGTAACTTTCCACGTTTTGAAACGATGTCTTGCCACTCGGCTTGCAATTGCTGGCGCAACAACACGGCAGACAAGCCCTGATCAAACTGATCAGGCAGTGAAGGTTGCCCACCCTCGAGCGCCTTGAGCAGCGCCTTTGACCGCAATTCATCACTGAGGGCGGCCAGCAATTGCTCGCGAACGCTGCTGAGATCCGCTTCGGCCATGGTTGCATCCAGCTCCACCAGCACCTGACCGGCTTTCACATGGTCACCATCTTTGACCAAAACCTGGCGCACCACACTGGCCTCCAAAGGCTGAATGACCTTGGTCCGATCCGAGACCACAATTCGCCCCGATGCCACGGCCACAATGTCCACCTTCCCCAAACAGGCCCATAACAGCGCAATCACAAACAAGATCATCAACAACCACGCCAGACGACGCGGCAAGGGATGCGGCGGAGTCTCCTGCAAACTCAAAGCAGCGGGTAAAAACGCCACTTCATCTTCTGAACGTGGCGGGCCATCCAATTGTTTGCGATCAGCCCATACGGCCGACCACACCGCCCTGTATCTCGCCCACAACTCATAGAGCGCGTGACGCCTTGAACCCTCAGTCATGCCGCCCCTCCTGCTGCAACAGGCCCTTGCCCTTGCATGCGCCACAAATAGGCATACAGCCCCTGCGGGCGATCCACCAACTCATCGTGCGCCCCCGCCTCAACGATCTGCCCTTTGTCCATCACGATGATGCGGTTGGCATCACGCACAGCGCTCAGTCTGTGCGCAATGATCAACACCGTCCGCCCCTTGCAAATGCTGGCCATGTTGCGCTGGATGATGGCCTCACTCTCATAGTCCAGCGCACTCGTGGCCTCGTCCAAAATCAGAATTCGCGGATTTGTGAACAAGGCACGGGCAATGGCGATGCGTTGACGCTGCCCCCCTGAAAGGCTGCTGCCTTGTTCACCCACCACCGTGTCATAACCCTCGGGCAGCTCACTGATGAAATCATGCGCACCCGCCATGCGGGCCACCCGAACCACTGACTCCAACGGAGCAGCCGGATCGGCAATCGCAATGTTCTCGCGCACACTTCGGTTGAACAGCAAATTCTCTTGCAACACCACACCCACTTGCCTGCGCAGTTGCGCCGCATCGATCAGACTGATGTCCATGCCGTCGACCAGCACCCGACCACTCTCGGGCACATACAGGCGCTGCACCAGTTTGGTCAAAGTGCTCTTGCCAGAGCCCGAGCGCCCCACAATACCCAACACTTCACCAGAACGAATATCCACCGACAAGCTCCGCAACACCGGGCTGGCCTCGGGCCGGTAGCGGAATAAAACCTGGTCCAAAGTGATACGCCCTTGCAAGGGCGGCAGCTGCGCCGCGCCCGCCGATTGCACAGGTGGCAACTCCGTGCGCGTGTTCAAAATATCACCCAAACGGGCCATGGAAATGCCGGTTTGCTGAAAATCCGTCCACAGCTGCGCCATGCGCATGATGGGCTGAGACACCCGACCGGCAAACATGTTGAATGCCACAAATTGCCCCACCGTGAGCTGCCCGTCCATGACAAGGTGCGCGCCCCACCACAAGGTGGCGGCATTGATCAACTTGCCAATCAGGTTGATGGCCTCATGCGCCACGTTCGCCAGGTTTTGCACGCGAAAGCTTGCCGCCACATAGGCTGCCAATTGTTGATCCCAGCGGTTGGCAAACGAAGGCTCCAGCGCCCCCGCCTTCACCGTCTGAATGCCCGTGACCGTCTCCACCAACATGGCCTGGTTTTCTGCCCCTCGGGCAAACTTCTCATCCAGTCGCCTTCGCAACACCGGCACCACGGCCAACGTCAAGGCCGCATACAAAGGCAAGCTCAGCAACGCAATCAAGGTCAGCGGCACGCTGTACCAAAACATCACCCCAATGAACACCACCGAAAACACCACATCCAGCAACACCGTCATGGCATTGCCAGTCAGAAAACTGCGAATGTTTTCCAGCTCGCGCACCCGTGCCACCGAATCGCCCACCCGCCTGGCCTGAAAGTACGCCAGCGGCAACTGCACCAAATGCCGAAACAGCCTGGCCCCCAGCTCCACATCCATGCGGCTCGTGGTGTGGCTGAACACATAACCGCGCAGCGCATTGAGCACACTCTCAAACACCACCACCACCACCAGGCCGATGATCAGAACGTCCAGGGTTGTCAGCCCCTTGTGCACCAGCACCTTGTCCATCACCACCTGAAAAAACAGCGGACTCACAAGCCCAAACAGCTGCAGCATGAAACTGATGAGCAACACCTCACCCAGCAGCTTGCGGTATTTGATGAGCGCTGGAATGAACCAGGAAAAATCAAATTTGGCCAATTCCCCCATCAGGCTGGCGCGACTGGTCACCAGCATCAGCTGACCGGACCAACCGCGCTGCTGCCATGCAGCCACATCCAGCACCATGGGGCGAGAAGCCTCTTGGCCTGCGTTGCTGTCCGACTCAAAGTCCTGCACCAAGACCTGCTTGCCGTCGGTTTGCGCCAGCACCACAGCGTGACCATCGTCTTCATGCCCCAACCAGGCCAAAGCAGGCAAGGGTGCCCGAGACAGCCGCTCAGGCGAGGTCTTCACCCACTTGGCCTTGAGCCCCAAATGCTTTGCAGCCAGCAGCAAATCTGCTGGCTTACCCGCATGGTGTGGCGACAGGCCCAGTTGATGGGCCAATGTTTGTGGGTCAGCTGCGATCTGATGAAACCGCGCCAAAGCGCACAGAGCGGGCAGCCCTGTGCGGCTAGGCAACGGTTCTGTGGCAATCTCCTGATCGACTGCCGAACTCACTTGCACGAACTCACTTCCAGTTGGCGGCCAAAGTCGCAGACAAGGCCGTCTGATAGCTCGCGCCCAATGTCGTTTGGCCAGCGGCTGGCGGTGCAAATGTCGCCATGGCATTGACCAAGGCATTGACTTGCGTGTTCAACAGCGTCTTGCCATCACCGGCCTTGAACTGCTCAATCTGATTGGCCGAACCGCTGTACCAGTTTTGTACAAGCACCTGATCGGCAGTACCGATCACACTGACCTGCAAATCATTGCCCGAGCGCTTGAACCACAATTGAGAAGAACTGACCGAACTGTCCCACTGGGCAATATCCAAACTGCCAGTTGTGGCATCCGACTCCACAATGGTGTCTTTCCCCGCACCCCGCGCCAACACATAAGTGTCACCACCGGAGCCGCCCGTCAACGTGTCATTGCCAGCGCCGCCCAACAAGACGTTGGCATGGGCATCTCCCGTGAGCTGATCGTCATAAACGCTGCCAGTCACGTTTTCAACACTGTTGAGCGTGTCACCCCATGCTCGGCCACTGACTGCTGCAACCCCATAACCACCACCATGGGTCTGACTTGCCACAGGTGCAGCCGTTCCTGATGTGTTGAAGTTAAAACTGCCACCCAGGACATTCCCGTTGGTGTACTTGGCTTGCAAGGTCTGAACAGTTACACCCTGCTCGGTTTCGACCAGCTTCAACTGCACCGCCTTGGTCATGCTGGCATCCAACGTGGCCGCCCACAAAGTCACCTGACCTTCAATATTGCGATTGACCAAAATCGCCTGACCCGTCATGGGCTTGCCATGGTTGATCCACGAGCCTTGCATCACAAAACTCAAGCCCTCCACATCCAGATCTGCCAATCGCACACCCTGGGCCAGCATGCTGGCCGTGCCACTGACAAAAGTGCTACGTTGAATCAGCTCGTCTTGCTGTCCGGTTTCCAAGTTCACCCGAACACCTTGGGTCTGGCCCGCAGCACGGACTGTGGCGCTGTAATCAGCGGCATCCATACCAGCACCACCCATCAAGGCGTCGCGTCCCGCACCGCCAGACAGGGTGTCATTGCCTGCACCGCCCAACAAAACGTTGGCATGGGCATCTCCCGTGAGTTGATCGTCATAAACGCTGCCAGTCACGTTTTCAACACTGTTGAGGGTGTCACCCCATGTCTGGCCACTGACTGATGCAACCCCATAACCACCACCATGGGTCCGACTTGCCACAGGTGCAGCCGTCCCCGATGTGTCGAAGTTAAAACTGCCACCCAGGACATTCCCGATGGTGTACTTGGCTTGCAAGGTCTGCACAGTCACACCTTGCTCGGTTTCGACCAGCTTCAACTGCACCGCCTTGGTCATGCTGGCATCCAACGTGGCCGCCCACAAAGTCACCTGACCTTCAATATTGCGATTGACCAAAATCGCCTGACCCGACATGGGCTTGCCATGGTTGATCCACGAGCCTTGCATCACAAAACTCAGGCCCTCCACATCCAGATCTGCCAATCGCACACCCTGGGCCAGCATGCTGGCCGTGCCACTGACAAAACTGCCACGTTGAATCAGCTCGCCTTGCTGACCCGATTGCAGGTTCACCCGAACACCTTGGGTCTGGCCCACCGCACGGACTGTGGCGCTGTAATCAGCGGTATCCGTACCAGCGCCGCCCATCAAAAAGTCCCGTCCACCACCGCCCGCCAAGGTGTCATTGCCTGCACCGCCCAAAAGAATATCGGCAAAGCTCTGGCCTAGAAGCACATCTGCAGCGTCAGTGCCTTCAATCGCCTGCACAACAACCAGGCCCGTGGCAGAACTATTCAAACTTCCATTTGTACCCAAACCATCGGTAGTGCTGGCCACCAGGGTGCCTGTTGTGCTTGTGTTGCTGCTCACTGCTGCGTTGGTGCTCAGTGTTGCGTTGCTGCTCACTGTTGCATTGCTGCTCAGTGATGCGTTGCTGCTAGCTGTTGCGTTGGTGCTCACGGTTACGTTGCTGCTCAGTGATGCGTTGCTGCTAGCTGTTGCGTTGGTGCTCACGGTTACGTTGCTGCTCACGGCTGCGCTGCTGATCACTGTTGCATTGCTGCTCACTGCCTGTTTAGCCGTGTGCGCGCTGGTCGTGGTCACCAAGCTGGCGTTGTTGGGGGTGGTGCCAGTGAAGCTGGCAGTGTTCACAGCTTCAGCACCGTTGACCACACTGGGCGCTTGCGTGCTCGAGGTCGTGGCAGCAGAGTAATATTTGGTGCTGTTAGTAGCGAAGGACAATGACAGCTTTTGCACGGTGGTGTTCGCACCGATGATGGTCGAACTCGCCCCAGTCATGGCCAGCAACGGGTCACTGGTGGCGTTGGTGACGTCGGGCAAGAGAACTCGTTGAACGACTGTTGCTTCATTTTTTTCGATGGCTGTGATTGAAGGCAGGATGCCTTCGTTACGTGGGTCGATGATGTCGCTGAAGGCATTGAAACCGACCTGATTGGAGGCCAACTGTAGCTTCTGGTCGCTGAACTGCCCCAGGCCTCGCAACTCGGCCTGGGTCTGGGTGTCCCCCCAGATCGGCGTTGCAAAAGCGCCCTCGCCCGCATTGGCTCGAGCAGCTTCGGCAAACCACAGCTGCACTTGCTGAACATCTTTGCCCAGCGACCAGGGCGCGGGCTGGCCCTGTGCTTGATCCACTTTGCCAGCCAGCACATCGGCCACGTATTGGTAGGCTTGGGCGTAAGCACCCTTGGCATCAGCCCCTTTGTCCTTGGCCTCGGTAAATAGGCTGTTGATCTTGCTGAGTTGGGTGGTGGTGAAGGTGTACGACATTTTTTATTGCTCCCAGGATTGAACAAGATTCAGGACTGCGGTGTGGATTTCTTTCCAGTACGGCAACATGTCCGTCTGGAGCAAGTACTCGACAAACACTTTGTCGTTGTGCAAAGTGAAGGCGGCTTTTGCCCGCGTTTCTTTGGGGCTCGCCTTGCTGCCACCCCGAAAGCTATAGATGAAGGGCACAAAATAGCTCACCGGAATGCCCGGGTAAAACTCGTACTTCGGGTCATCCGAGACATAGCAATGGTCGTCCGTGGCCAGTTTGCCTTTGGCGCTGCGGTCCACATACATCGTCATGTCAAAGTACAGCTTCGTGGGCAGGGTGTCGGCATCAATGTGCCTCGGTTTACAGCTGTCATACGTGCTGCGTTGCCGCAAGGTCGAATCGTTGGCTTGCAGGGAAATCCGAACCCCATAAGGCGACATCAAACCCAGTTTGAGGGCTTCGCGTGCCAGCTTGGTCCCGGCGGCTTCCGTGCCATTGGCCATGTGCGCCAGCGGTATCCAGAACGCCACCGTTTCTGCCGATGCGCATTTGGGGTGCATCACTTTGGCAAAGCTGTAGGGAATTTTGTAGCGCACCCCGCCAAAGGTGCACTGATGTGCAGGCATGTCCTTACCCAGTATTTTTTGATTCCCTGGCTGAAACACGTCGTCCGCATAGAGGCCAACAAGTTCACCGCATCGATAGTGCGGCCCATCCGGGCATTTGCGCTTAGCGTCCAGTTGGGCGGGCGTCAGCGTTGCTGCTGCTGGGGTGTTGTGTCGGGTTTGGGCGTTAGAAGCCGTCCACACAAGAGCGCCCATGCAGGCCATGAGCATGGTGATTACATTCTTTAGCATGCCATCTTTTTTCGTTCGTTGGCGTTGCTGGCAATAAAGTCCAAATTCAGACCCCCGTCATACACCGACTCGTCTCCGGCGTAGCCATATTCCGTTTCATTGCCCGCGCCGCCCCACAGCTTGTCTGCCTGGCTGCAGCCGCCCATCAAACAATTGAAGCTGCCTGTACCTCTGAACATTGCTGTGAAATTACGCATGGTGGTTTGCTTCACTGAATTATTTAGCACCAACATTTTGACTTATTCACAAACTTATAACTTTGTAAAATTCGTTTTTATCAAAACATGCAACGACATGCCGCGCACTATTTACACATCGTTACTCATACGGTTGATGCTTGGCACTCATTCCGTCGCCAACGCCAGTGCAACGCTTTTCGATTGCGGTTTTCTCAGATGTCACTTTTCACCAAATAGAGGCCAATCCGTTTTGGGCACTTAAATGCCACCCCGTTTTCGGCATATACGAGCCAATGCGTGTACGACACATAAAGGCCAGATGATTTCCTTAACATAGGAGCCAGCCGAAGGCGCTCTAGCAGGCTGCTGAAATACTGACACGCTGAAAGCGTCAATTCAGCTGCGCGTTCGAGAATTCAGGCATCACAAAAAAACAGTTTGACATGCGCGGCGCAGACACCTTTACCGAGAGCTTGTTTCTGATGAAACGGCTGGATGATTTCGTACCTGCTGGACACCCTTTGCGAGCCATCCGTGAGATGGTCAACAAAGCACTGGTGGCCATGGACGGCTTGTTTGCGGACATGTATGAGGCTGACATCAAAGGCGGTCGCCCTAGCGTTGCCCCCGAGAAGCTATTGCGCGCCATGCTGCTGCAGGTGCTCTACAGCGTGCGCTCGGAGCGCATGCTCATGGAGCAAATTCAGTACAACATGCTGTTTCGCTGGTTTGTAGGACTGGCCATGGACGATGCAGTCTGGGTGCCCACGGTCTTCACCAAGAATCGCCAGCGACTCATTGCGCATGATGCGGTGGTCGAGCTGTTCAACCAGATCGTGGCGCAAGCTGATGAGCGCCAGCTGTTGTCGGGCGAGCACTTCAGCGTAGACGGCACTTTGATCCAGGCGTGGGCAGGCCACAAGAGTTTTGTGCCCAAGGATCGCCAAGATGGTGACGACAGCGATGGCAGCAACTTCCGCAACCAGCAGCGCAGCAACGAGACGCACGAATCCAAGACGGACGGTGATGCCCGGCTGTATCGCAAAGGCAAGACCGCCAGCGAACTGCGATTCATGGGCCACACACTTACGGACAACCGAAACGGCCTGGTGGTAAATGCCATGGTCACGCAAGCGGACGGCTACGCTGAGCGCGAAGCGGCAAAAGCGATGATCAACGATGTGCGCCAGTCGCATGAAGAAGAGACAACGCTCACGCTGGGGGCAGACAAAGGCTACGACGCGCAAGAATTCATCAATGCCTTGCAGCAGATGAACGTGTTGCCGCATGTGGCGCAGAACAAATCAGGGCGTAAATCGGCCGTACCCGATGCAGTGGCCGACAGTGAGGGTTACGCCATGTCGCGGGAAAAACGCAAGCGCATCGAACAAGGCTTTGGTTGGGCCAAGACTGTGGGCCACATGCGCCAGGTGTTGGTGCGAGGTTTGGAGAAAGTCGATCAGATGTTTGTGCTGACGATGGCTGCCTACAACCTCACGCGACTGCGCACGCTGGGACAGGTGCGTCTGCAAGGTGCCCGATGAGCGAAAAAAGCAGGGATAGGTGCGGCAAAACGCGGTTTTGAAGCGTTTCAAACCACTGGAATTTCAAAATGCGAAATGAAAATCTGAAAATGCATCTTCGGGGCAAGGTGGCCCCTCTGAATCGTTGAGTATTTCAGCAGCCTGCTAGCCATTTGTGGCGTGGGGTGCTGTGTGTCGTGTGTTGTCGGTCATGAAGAAACATCTTTGATGTGTAAAAAAAATTGGGTTATTGATCCAGCACGCTGACGAATGAAATGTGTGAGAAATGTCACCTCGTCGGCACTCGAAGAATCCGACATGATGGGTTTCGGAACTTCCGTCGTCCAGTCTTTGTGCACTGGCTGAATTGGCCGCAGGCGCCGCAAACTCACCCCCAGTGGCCACAAACTGGTTGAATTGGCTGGTCAGATAAGGGGAACGAGCGGCTGCATCGATCAGGGCTTGGCCTGCTGCGGGGTTGAATTGGTCTGCCCAATCCCTGATTGCCTTTACGGCTTGCGTAGTCAAAGTAGCCTTTTTTTACTCCTCCTTTTGCGTTAACTTGATATTCAAAACTTGTGCGTTGCGATCCAGATCGATGATCAGACTTGCGTCGTAAGAAGCAGTTGTGTTGCTGTTGGCATAAACCCAGTAACCCTTGGGATGAGTGGCCAGCGGCCTGGTCCCGGCAATAACTCTGGCCTCGTTGGTCATGGGTTTGAGGGGTCCAAGGGGATCACTGCCATTTACGCCGGGCATCAGGTGCTTCTCGATCAGTTCATGATCGAAGGGCAACACACGCTTGTAGTCACCGATGGTGAGACTGCCGTAACCGGGGGGCTTGGGGCTGCTTGTAATCCGGATGAGAAACTGAAACGGATTGTTTCCAATCGAAAAAAATCCCTTGGAATCGAGTACACCGCTCGGATCTTTCCGCTCCTCAATCCGTCCCTGCCCAAACTTATTCAAAAATAAAGGTGATGTCGATGTTTTGGTTGAGCAAGTGCGCCCGGTACGCCTCCATGAAATCGGCTCTGATTTCATCTAGTTTGTCGAGCAACCCTTCGGGGAATTTGGTGAACTTCAATCGCACCGTGTACTGTGCGATGTGGCTATCGGTCTTAGGCGTATAGCTCACCCTGTAGCCATACACGGGCCATTCATGGCCTTTCCAGTAAAACGACCAATACTCATTGGTGGTCTCGCCTCGGTCGTCGTAGGCATTTCGCAAATAAATGTCGCGCTCACGGTCGATCACCCAGTTCTTATGGCAGTACAAACCATGCGGCCAAGAGGTTTCTTCCACGCGGTACTTGACTATGTCTTCATCAGAAATTCGTTCATTCACGTATGTCATTTTTTGTCCTTTATGCGGGTAGATGAGTGCCATCAAAACGTGTGCCACTGCGTGTCGAATATGTCAAAACAACGCATTGTCAAAAGCACGTGAACAGCTTGAAATCCGCAACTCTGCGTCGGCCACACTACGCCAATATTTCAAACCAATAATTTCTTCAAGTTCAATCAGATTTACAGCCTGTTTGCTGCAATCAAAAAGTTCGGATCGTTGACCGCCCAATTGTTGTCAATCACCAAATTCACCACCTGACCTCCGGTAATGACGAAGTGCAGGTCATCGCCCTCGCCGCCCCACAGGCTGTCATTGCCCACCTGACCAAACATCACATCGTTGCCGTTTTGGCCCAGCAGCTTGTCTGCCCCCTCATTGCCTTCCAGCTGATCGGCTCCATCACCACCCCAGGCCAGATCGTCACCATTGCCGCCCACCAGCGCGTCGTTGCCCACGCCGCCGTCCAGCAGGTCATTGCCGTCTTGCCCCAGCAACACATCGTCACCCTCTTCGCCATAGACCGAGTCGTCCCCGGCGTAGCCATATTCCGTGTCGTTGCCGGTGCCACCCCACAGCTTGTCATTGCGCGTGGAGCCGCCCATTTCGTCATTGCCGCCACCGCCCAAGAAGTTCACCAACAAGTTGTTGTTAAAAAACCCCGTGTTCGCATACGTGCTGCTGTCAAAGCTGTCGGCCCCATCGGTGCCGATCATGTAGGTGCGGTTGCCGTTGTTGATCTTGACTTGGCTGGCCGTGAACGCCACAAAGCTGCCATTGCCAAACAAGTACACGTTGTCCGTGTCGCGCAAGCTGCGGTAGTTGCTGGCGGGCACGCCGCCATAGCCCGGCGCAGCAGGCAAAGCCGCCGCCGTGAAGCCGATGGCCACTGGCAAGCTGGCGTAGACAGGGTTGACTGGTGCCACAGGCCCAGTCAACACCGTGTTGCCCGGCGAATTGGCCGTGAGTGTTTGCGGCCGATCCGTGGGCACGTTGATCGTCGGTACCAAAGGCGCATCCGCAGAGGCCGACACGGTCAAGGCACTGCCCCGGGTGTAGAAGTTGTAGTCCGCACTCTTAAGTGGGCTGTTCACGCTCAACAACTCGCCACTGTCCAGATGTCCGTCCTCGTTCACATCAGCCCACAGGCGCACGCCGCTGGCTTCTGCGGTGCTCAGTTGCCCATCATTGTTGGTGTCCAGTGCGGCCAGTTGGGCAGCACTCAAGCCCTGGCCCTGCGCATTCATCGCCCGCGTGGTTTTGTTGGCAATGCTGGCGGCATTGTCAAAGGCACTGCTTTGGCTGTCGTAGAAAGCGCCGATCGGGTCGCTCCAGCTGGGTGGTGGCTGCAAACCCAAGCCACTGCTGCCCGTGCCGCCCAATGAATAGTCCACCACAAAATTGCTGCTTTGCTGGGTGAAGCTGTTGTAGGCGTTGCTGCTCAAGCCATTGTTCTGGTTGAGCTGCCACATCTTGTAAGAGGCGTTGTTGTTCTGCGCGGCGTCAAACAGGTTGTAGCTGACGGGGCCGAAGTCCAGGCTGCTGAAAGTGGGTGCCGTATTGGGGGTCGTGTTAGTGGGCGCAGGTGGGCCAACAAAGGTGTCGGTCTGGTAGACGTTGTCTGTGAGCCAGTTGCGGGTGGTGGTTTGGTTGTTGGCAGTGACCTTGAGCCCTGTACCTGTCAGCTCCCATGAAGTGCCTGCACCAAATTTGAGTTCATCAGTGCTGTCATTCCCCAGCAAAAGGCCTGCGCCATCTTCGCCCACTCTGGCTTTGAGGCCACCATCGGCCAAACTGTAGATGCTGGTGCCCAGATCGCCCAGATACAAACCATTGCCTGCATCGCTTTCAATGCCGCCGGCGCTGGCCAACTGTATGCCCCACTGGGGGTTTGCCCACACAGGGGCCAATGCAGAAAAATCTGCAAGACTGTCAGGTGCATCCAAGAATGGCGTCCAATCGTTGCCCGTCACAGCTTTGATCACTTGGTTCGCTTGGGCACTGCTCCACAAGCCTTGAATCTGCGCATCGGAGAATGCCTCCATCAAGATCGCTGAGGCAAATTTTTCTGGCTTGATGAGCAGTGCCTCAGACTCTCCACCCTGAATGACTTCGCCCAAGAGCCACAACTCTCTTGGGCTCATGCCCTTGGGATACACGAGTCGACACGTCACGCCTGCCGGATCAGTTGCGCCAACAGCCTGATCCAGTATCTTGTCCCACAGATTGTCAGGCGTCCCTGGGATTGGCTTGAGAATCTTTCCGGCCAATCCTGTTAAAACCTCCCCTAGTGAATTCGCGCAAATCGTGTAGTTTTGTTCTGTTGTCAACGGGCCTTTGAGCAAGGCATCCTTGAGAGGCGGGGCAATTTCTTTGGTGCCGTCCCAGAGTTGGCCTAACTGTCCAAGGATGCTGTTATTCCACTCAATGCGGCCATTGCTGTAATAGGTTTTAGCGCCAATATCCATAGGGCTGAGAAACTCAAGCTTGGCACCGTTTTGGCTTTTGAAGGTTATGAATTCACTCGCCAGGTTAATCATGTTGTCTCGAGCGTGCTCCAGTTGGCTACGTTCAAGCAGGCTCAATTTGCTGCTCTGGAGGCGCGTCCCCGCATCGGCGGCCACTTTGAGCATCTGGCTGCCGCTTTCGATAAAGCTGTTGTACTTTTGTACCGCCGCCAATTGGGCTAATTGGGCTTTTTCTAGTTGGGGTTTGAGGGTGGTGGCAAGGGCTGCGTTGTCATCGATTCGCCGCTGAATACTAGTGACAGTGGTATTTGCGTTTTTGTTAGCCTGCTGCAAGGCATAGAGTTGGGCTTGCCACTCAGTTTTGACGACGGGCAGAATAGATGTGTTGATGTTGCTCATATTCATTCTCCAAAGAGTTTTTGAGTTAATTTGATGCAGTCTTCAATGTTGGGGTGCCATCTGCGCAGTTGGTTCAGCTCGTCTTCAAGGACTAGACGGTCTTGCGGTGGCGCTTCGTTTCGGATGTACCCTTCAAAAAACGAATCAGCTTCACTGTCCTCATATTTGGCTAAGCTGTAGGCCCAGCAATACTCCAACTTTCGACTTGGTGGATCGACGAAGTTCAGTTCGCGCGCTCTCACCCACAGCGACCTCGCTCCATGGTCATAGCCTGACCGTAAAGCTTGATACGTCATCTCTAGACCAAGCTTTAAATCTTTGGGGGGGATGTAACCCGACATTCGCCACCCTCCCAATCGAATTAAACATGCAGGGTGCCCCAGCTCAGCGCCTTTTAGAACCCATAAGCGTCCTCGCTCCTCTTGCGGCGTCCAGTCCACCACCCCATAGGGCAGTTGAAACACGATGCCGCCATACAAACACATGGCCGCTGCGTTGCCTTGTTGGGCAATCTCTTCGAGCCGCTTGAGCGTGGGGCGCGGGTCACGCGCAAAGCTGTCGGGCGGCAGCACCTTGAGCGTGAGATAAGCCAGCTCCGAGCCTTCTTGCGCCATCTCAATCCAGCGTTGTTGGCGCTCTGCCCGTCCGTTGGGTGGGCCATAGCGGCGGCTGCTGCCATTCCACATCCACAGTTCACTGAACAGCTCGCGCTCCAGTTCTGCCCGCCGTTCAGCGCTTAGGCTTTGGGCTTTGCTGCGGTCAAAGTCCCCAAGGTGCGGAGGCTCTTCTCCAATGGGCACCATGTTCACAAAGATGCAAATGCCTTGCCAGTTCCACGCCACAAGGGCCGCTGTCAGCAGCAATGAGCCGCCTGCAATGAGCCAGCGACGGGCGCGTTTGGATTGCATCCAGTGTTTCATGCGGCTTGCCTCCAGGCGCTGTCGTTGGCTGCCCGCAGCTTGTCATTGCGCGTGGAGCCGCCAATCTCGTCGTTGCCGCAGGTGCCGCCGCCTTTGCAATTGCCAACGGCCAGATTTGACGCTGCGTTACTTTCTGATGCTGTCCGCGCCTGAACAAACAAGTTGGCCACGTTGGTCTGAAACTCCCCTTTCGGGACGTTGTCCTTGTCGTTGTTGGTGCCGTCAAAGGCGGCAAAGAACTGGAATTTGCGCGCGGTGGCTGGCGCGTTGGCCGCGTTGGCCATGGCCTGCTGCTTGGCGGCCTCTTGCTGCATTTGCTCGGCGGTCAATTGCCCTGTGACAGATGTTCCCATGGTGTGTTCTCCTTAAAACTTGTGATGGGAGGGGTAGATTTCGTAGGTGTACATTTGCTCTGACAGCCAATGTCTTAATACAGGCGGCGCCCCGTAATAGGGCTTTGGCCGGGTGGTGACGACATAGACGTACAAGTCTTTGCCGTCTATGACAAAGCTGACGCGGTGATCGTGCATGTCCTTAGGCAACCGGTCGCGCAAATCCACCCGGTGCTCAACCATCTCGCCGCTGCCCTTGAGCAGCCAGCGCACATACAGAAACTCGCCCACAGGCATGGGGCCGCTGACGCTTGTGTTGGCTGGAATGCGAGTCTCACCAGACTTAACTTTTTCTCTGACCATGTGGTATTGGTCGCCGTAGCTGTATTCCTGCAACTGCACATTGCTATTGGGGCCGCTGTACCAGCCGTCTTTCCAGCCGTCGAATGAAAAGTTGTGATCGACCTGACGCGGCCCGGTGGCGCAACCGGTCAGCGCTAGGGCGGTCACGAGGCATAACAGGAGTCGTCTGTACATGAACGGTATTTCCTTGTAATTGATGGCAGATGTGAAGGACGTGTTCAAAGAATGCGGCTGCAAACTAATTGAGACTAGGTGCAGCCAGGTTTACCGGCATGAAGTGAACATTGCTGAAAAATTGCACATGGTGTTTGGCTTCACTGAAACTTTCATTGATCCGGCACGCTGAAGTTTGAAATGTGTGATTCATGTTATCTCGTAGGTCGGTACTCGAAGAGTCCGACAATTTTGGTTGCGGCACAGGCCCATGTCGGGGTCTTCGACCGCCGACCTACAACATCGTTGCGCATTGAAAACTTCTCAGGGCCGGATCAATAGGGTCCGCCATCACCGCTTACACATCGACGCCTTTACCCCTTGATGTTTGTTGGACCATGGAAAAACGAGCAGACGGCATTTTGTAGGTCGGCTTCAGCCTCGACATGCGGCTTTTGCCGCAGCGGGCACAACGTCGGACTCTTCGAGTGCCGACCTACGGGATGTCATGGTGCGAAGGGCAAATGCCGCCTTGTAGGTCGGTGGTCGAAGACGCCGACAAGGGCATGCGAGCCAATGTGCTGCGCAACGAGGCTAACTGCCTGCACACAACGTCGGACTCTTCGAGTGCCGACCTACGGGATGTCATGGTGCGAAGGGCAAATGCCGCCTTGTAGGTCGGTGGTCGAAGACCCCGACAAGGGCATGCGAGCCAATGTGCTGCGCAACGAGGCTACCGGTCTGCACACAACGTCGGACTCTTCGAGTGCCGACCTACGCGGAAAGTAGTCGGACTCTTCGAGTGCCGACCTACGAGGGGCGTCATGTTGCGAAGGGCAAATGACGTCTTGTAGGTCGGTGGTCGAAGACCCCGACAAGGGCATGCGAGCCAATGTGCTGCGCAACGAGGCTTCTGGCCTGCACACAACGTCGGACTCTTCGAGTGCCGACCTACGGGATGTCATGGTGCGAAGGGCAAATGCCGCCTTGTAGGTCGGTGGTCGAAGACCCCGACAAGGGCATGCATGCCAATGTGCTGCGCAACGAGGCTAACTGCCTGCACACAACGTCGGACTCTGCGAGTGCCGACCTACGGGGCGTCATGGTGCGAAGGGCAAATGCCGCCTTGTAGGTCGGTGGTCGAAGACCCCGACAAGGGCATGCGAACCAATGTGTTGCGCAACGAGGCTACCGGTCTGCACACAACGTCGGACTCTTCGAGTGCCGACCTACGGGGAAAGTCGTCGGACTCTTCAAGTGCCGACCTAAGCGGAAAGTCGTCGGACTCTTCGAGTGCCGACCTACGGGGAAAGTCGTCGGACTCTTCTGGTGCCGACCTACGAGGGGCGTCATGTTGCGAAGGGCAAATGACGCCTTGTAGGTCGGTGGTCGAAGACCCCGACAAGGGCGCGGGCTGCCAGGCTTTATTGCGAGACGGTGCGCAGGTTCAGCATGGGGTGGTTGTCTTCGTAGACGATGGCGGCTTGGCCTTGGTCGGCTTGGGCCATCCAGCTGGCCAGGGCGGCGTCAGAGGGGAAGAATCGGGCTTGCTCGCCCAGCGCCAGCTCGGCGCGGGCGCCTACGGTGTCGCTGCGTCGCTCCAGTGTCAGGCGCACGGGCAGGCCGCGCACCAGTTCACCCTGTTCGGTTTCTTCGCGCTGGGCCGGGAATTCCTTGACCAGGCGGGCCACGTCGGGCGCTCGGCCATTGACGGTCACGCGCAGGAATTTGCCGTAGCGGCAACGGGCCTGCCCCAGGTCCATGATTTGTTCCATCTTGAGGCGAAAGCCTCCTGAAAAACGGTCGGCCTGCATCTTGGCCGTGACGATGATCAGCTCGTCGTCTTTGAGCAAATGTTTGGCCGAATTGATCAGACTTTCATCGGCAGTGGCCTCCATCACGCCCGATTTGTCGTCGAGCTTGAAGATCGCCACTTTGCCGCGCTGGCCGTTGATGATGCGCAAGTCGCTCACGATGCCCGCCAGCACCATGGACTCACGGCTGTCGATCAGGTCGTCGATCTTGCGGCGGGCAAACTGGCGCACCTCGCGCTCGACCGCATCAAACAAATGGCCCGACAGGTAAAAGCCCACGGCGGTTTTCTCAAAGGTCAGCCGCTCTTTAATGCCCCAGGGCATGACATCGGCCAGATCAGGCTCTTGCGTGCTGGAGCCGTGCGAGTCGTCGCCCAGCATGTCAAACAGCCCGCCCTGGTTGGCGTTGGCCGCTGTGGCGCTGGCAAATTCAAAGGCCTTGTCAATGCTGGCCGACAGCGCCGCCCGGTTCATCTGCAGCGAGTCAAAGGCCCCGGCCTTGATCAGCGCATCCACCGTGCGTTTGTTGATGCGCGAGCGGTCCACCCGCACGGCAAAGTCAAACAGGCTGGTGAAGGGGCCGCCTTCGTTGCGGGCGGCCACAATGGCTTCGATGGCCTGCTGGCCCGTGCCCTTGATGGCGCCCAGGCCGTAGCGGATGATTTTGTCGGTGACCGGCTCGAAGCGGTGCGTGCCCCGGTTCACATCGGGCGGGTCGAAGGTGATGCCGAACTTCAGGGCATCTTCGTAGAGCACCTTGAGCTTGTCGGTGTCGTCCATTTCCACCGTCATGTTGGCGCAGAAGAACTCGGCGGTGTAGTGCACCTTGAGCCAGCCGGTGTGATAGGCCAGCAATGAATACGCAGCCGCGTGCGATTTATTGAAGCCATAACCCGCAAATTTTTCCATCAGGTCAAAGACCTCGTCGGCCTTGTCCTGCGCAATGCCGTGGGTGGCCAGTGCCCCCGCGCGGAACTTCTCGCGGTGCTCGGCCATCTCTTCGGCCTTTTTCTTGCCCATGGCGCGGCGCAGCAAGTCGGCGCCTCCGAGCGAGTAACCGCCCAGAATCTGCGCCGTCTGCATCACCTGCTCCTGGTAGACCATGATGCCGTAGGTCTCACTCAGCATCTCGGCCACCGCCGGGTGCGGGTACTCCACCACTTCGCGCCCGTGCTTGCGCGCCACAAAGCTGGGGATCAGGTCCATAGGCCCCGGGCGGTACAAGGCGTTGAGCGCAATCAGGTCTTCCAGGCGACTCGGGCGGGCGTCGCGCAACATGCCCTGCATGCCTCGGCTTTCAAACTGGAACACGGCTTCGGTCTTGCCGTCCGAAAACAGTTTGTAGGTGGCCGCGTCGTCGATGGCGATGTTTTCAAAGGCGAAGTTCTCCTGGCCTTTGTGCCGCTTCATGATGAACTCGCGGGCAATCTCCAAAATGGTGAGCGTGGCCAGGCCCAAGAAGTCGAACTTCACCAAGCCCGCCGCTTCCACGTCGTCCTTGTCGTACTGGCTCACCGCCGATTCGCTGCCGGGCTGCTGGTACAGCGGACAAAAGTCGGTCAGCTTGCCTGGCGCGATCAGCACACCCCCGGCGTGCATGCCGATGTTGCGCGTCATGCCTTCGAGCTTTTGCGCCAGTTCGATCAGGGTCTTCACATCCTCTTCGCGCTCGATGCGCTCGGCCAGGATGGGCTCCATGGCAATGGCGTAGTTGTTTTTGTCGCCTTCTTTGGGCGTGGCGGGCGGGTATTGCAGCGTGACCGACATGCCCGGCTTGTTGGGGATGAGCTTGCTGATGCCGTCGCAAAAGGTGTAGCTCATGTCGAGCACGCGGCCCACGTCGCGGATCGCCGCACGCGCGGCCATGGTGCCGAAGGTGGCGATCTGACTGACCGCGTCGCGCCCGTATTTGTCCTTCACATAGTCGATGACCCGGTCGCGGTTGCCTTGGCAAAAGTCGATGTCGAAGTCGGGCATGGACACCCGCTCGGGGTTCAAAAAGCGCTCAAACAGCAAGCTGTATTGCAGCGGGTCCAGGTCGGTGATCTTGAGCGCATAGGCCACGAGCGAGCCCGCACCTGAGCCCCGGCCTGGCCCCACAGGGCAGCCATTGGCCTTGGCCCACTGGATGAAGTCACCCACGATCAGGAAGTAGCCCGGAAAGCCCATCTTCAAAATGGTGCCCAGCTCAAACTCCAGCCGCTCCACATAGCGCGCTCGCTCGGCGTTGCGTTTGGCTTCGTCGGGGTAAAGGTGCTGCAGGCGTTCTTCCAGGCCTTCAAACGAGACGTGGCGGAAATAGTCGTCCACCGACATGACCACGCCATTCACAGGCGGGATCGGAAAGTTCGGCAGCTGCGGCTTGCCCAGCACCAGCGTCAGGTTGCAGCGCTTGGCAATTTCCAGCGTGTTGGCGATGGCGCTGGGCACATCGGCAAACAAGTCGCACATCTCTTGCGAGGACTTGAAATACTGATCCCGGGTGAAACGCCGCACCCGGCGCGGGTTGGCCAGGATTTCACCTTCGGAAATGCACACCCGCGCTTCGTGGGCTTCGTAGTCCTCGGTCGCCAAAAACTGCACCGGGTGAGTGGCCACCACGGGCAAATGCAAGCGGGCCGCCAAAGCCACCGCGCCTGCCACTTGCGGCTCGTCTTCGGGGCGGCCTGCGCGCTGCAGTTCCAGGTAAAAACGGTGCGGAAAGATGGACGCCAATTGCAGCGCCACATCGGCGGCCTTGTCGCTGTCGCCTTGCACCAGGGCCTGCCCCACGGGGCCGGCCTGCGCGCCAGACATGAGGATCAGGCCTTCGGCCAGCTCCTTGAGCCAGGCCAGCTTGACCACCGCCACGTTTTTGACCACGTTTTGGGTCCAGGCCCGGGCCAGCAGTTCGCAAATGTTCAGGTAACCCTGGTGGTTTTGCACCAGCAAGGCCACACGGCTGATGACCCCCTGGTCCCCGCCCAGGCCTTCAAGGTTGATTTCTGCGCCCAGAACCGGCTTGACGCCTTTGCCCCGGCCTTCCTTGTAGAACTTGACCCCGCCAAACAGGTTATTCAGGTCGGTCAGGCCCAAAGCGGGCTGGCCGTCTTTGGCCGCCGCCTTGAGCACTTCGTCAATGCGGCAGGTGGAGTCAACGACGGAAAATTCGGAGTGAAGGCGCAGGTGAACAAACATATCCGACCATTTTATGGACCCGGCACGCAGAAATTTGAAATGCGTGAGAAATGTCTTCTCGTAGGTCGGCACTCGCAGAGTCCGACGTGATGGGCTTCGGCACAGGCCCACGTCGGGGTCTTCGACCACCGACCTACGAAAACCTACGGCCCACGTCGGGGTCTTTGACCGCCGACCTGCGAAAACCTACGGCCCACGTCGGGGTCTTTGACCGCCGACCTACGAAAACCCACAGCCCCACGTCGGGGTCTTCGACCACCGACCTACGAAAACCTACGGCCCACGTCGGGGTCTTCGACCACCGACCTGCGAAAACCTACGGCCCGCGTCGGGGTCTTCGACCGCCGACCTGCAACTTCTTTGTGATGACCGGCTCCAAGCGGCGGCGCCAGCAGGCTTCAGCTGGCCAGTCGATGCGCATCGGGCACTACCCGTTTTCAATGAGACAATGTTCTGACAGATAGGACACGCAAAACCCGTTTTGCACCTGCTTTTGAATTCACATTTGAATTTGTCACATGACCCAACACGTCAAAAAGCCGCGCATCGGTTTGATCATGACCGAAGATGCTGTGTCCATGGACACCCCCAAGCTGATGGGCAGGCAGTCTGCAGGGCATGGGTTCCTCAAGGCCTGCCTGCAAAACCCCGATCTGCGTGAGCGCATCACCCTGGTCACCCCTAGCGGAAAACCCCGCGAAGCGGTGCAGGCGGTGGTCAAGTCTCTCACTGCCAAAGAATCTTCCCCCGCTCCCCTGCCCTGTCTGGACCTGAACGCCCCTGCCCAGTGGGCCGCGCTGGATGTGCTGCACATGCCCGCCCCGCTGGCCAATCTGCAAATGAGCCAGCGCAGCGCCTGGCGCCTGAACCACCTGGTGTTCAGCGGCGTGACCCACACCATCAGCTCGGCCCACGTCATGCAGCAACTGGCCGACTATGTGAGCGCTCCGACCCGCCCAAGCGATGCGCTGATCTGCACCTCGCAGTCGGTGCGCACAGCGGTGGAGCGCATCTGGCGGGTGGAAAAAGCCGTGTTGCAGCGCCGCTTTGGCAAGTTTGAACGCCAGCCCGAATTGCCCGGCCTGCCCATCATTCCCCTGGGCGTGCACACCCAGGACTTTGCCTTCAGCCCTGCGGACCGCCTGGCGGCCCGCACCACGCTGGGTTTTTCGCCACAGGATCTGGTGGTCTTGTTTGTGGGGCGGCTGAGCTTTCATGCCAAGGCCAACCCGGTGGCCCTGTACCGCGCTGTGGCCGAGGTGGCGGTGCGCACCGGCCAGCGCATCCGCATTCTGGAATGCGGCTGGTTTGCCAACGACGCCACTGAAAAAGCCTTCAATGAAGTGGCCTTGCAGCACAACGTGCAGGTGCTGCGCCTGGACGGCCGCAAGCCCCACGCCCTCAAACGCAGCCTGGCTGCGGCCGACGTGTTTTGCTCGCTGTCGGACAACATTCAGGAAACCTTCGGGCTGACCCCCATCGAAGCCATGGCGGCAGGTCTGCCCTGCATCCTGAGTGACTGGGACGGTTACCGCGAAACCTTGCAGCACGGCCAGCATGGCTTTTTGATCCCGACCCAAATGCCGGGGCCATCGGGACTGGACCGCATCGAGCAGCGCTTTGCCAGCGAGCAGCTGAACTACGACCATTACATCGGCCACATGCAAGCCGTGACGGCGGTGGACGTGGAGCTGACCGTGCAGGCCCTGCAAACCCTGGCCACCCGGCCCGATCTGCGCCAGCAAATGGGTGCCGCAGGGCAAGCGCATGTGCGCCAGCACTACGACTGGGCTGGCGTGGTGGCGCAGTACGAGGCCTTGTGGACCGAACAAACGGCGCGCCAGGCGCAGCACCGAGGCATCAGACTGCCCCGCGTGAATGCGGCGCAACTGAGCCCGGCCGACCTGTTTCGCCACTACCCCACCCAGCGCCTGACACCCGACACCCCCCTGTACCTGGCACCGACCACTGGCGTTTACACCGGCAAAGCGGCTGCTTCGGCTGCCCAAGCGGCGCGCCAGTGGGACATGTGGGCTTTTCTGGCCCAACACTGGATTGCAGGCCCTGATCAAGTGAGCAAAGCCACACTGGCGCTGCACCCGGAACAAGCGCAAAGCATTCAGCACTGGGGCCAGACCCAGCAACTGAGCCGCCCCCAAAGCCTGCGCCTGGCGGCTTGGCTGATCAAAATCGGTCAGGCCAGCACGCAGCCACCGGCACCAGACAGCGCTTTGCGCAGCGTGCACCTGATCGCAGGCGACAAACAGCACGCCGCGCAAGCCGATCTCCGAAGGCTGCTGACCGACAAGCGCTGCTTGCTGAGCCAGACGCCCGGCACTTTGCAAGAACAGCTGCACCAGATTCAGCTGAGCGGCGGGCATGCGGTGCTGCTCTCGCCCCAAGAAACGCTGCATGACTTCTGGCTGGTCGAACGCCTGCACGATGCCTTTGCCCGATTCGCGCTGGTCAAGCTCTCGCCCAATGCACTGGCCATTCGTCACGACCTGCTGGTCCAATTGACAGGATTGACGGCCAAGTCAGCCTTGCAAAACTTGAATTGGCCCACCCCATCGGCCCGGATTTATGCGGCTTTGCAGCAGGCGGCACAAAAACACCAACGGCCAACAGGCGACTGGCCTGTGGCCCTGAGCCCCGCCACTGTCGCGCAAAAATCCAAAAAGCAAGCCTTGGCTGATGCCCCCCTGGTTTATCCCGCCCCCCCGCCTGGCCAACTGGTGTTTGTCTGCGCCACGCGCCTGAGCACGGCAGACTTCTGGACACAAGCGCCCCTGGGCCTTGCCTTGACCGACTTGCAAAACCGGGGCGTGGACTTTCGGCTGGAACTGGCCAGCCACAACACCAGCCCGCTGGCCACGCACTACAACAAGGCCATCGCGCTGAGCCAAGCAGACAGCATGTTGGTGTTCTTGCACGACGATGTTCGGCTCGATGATTTTGCAATCGCGCAACGCTTGTCAGAAGCACTGGCCGTGTTCGATGTCGTGGGCGTCGCGGGCAACAAAGGCGTCAACCCAGGCCAGGGTGCCTGGGCTTTTGCCGAAAAAATGGGCACATGGGACTTGCCGCACAAGCTGCTGGGTGGGCTCCACCACATCACCCCCAAACACCCCAACGGTTTTAGCCTGTATGGCCCCACGCGAGCGGCCGCCCGCTTGCTGGATGGCGTGTTCATCGCTGCGCGGGCGGGCACACTGCAAGAAGCCCATGTGCAGTTTGCCCCGGAGCTGGCTTTTCACCTCTACGACCTGGACTTTTGCCTGCAAGCGCACCGCGCCGGTTTGCGCCTGGGGGTCTGGCCCATTGCCATCACCCATTTCAGTGCTGGCGACTTCAGCACTGAGTCTTGGAAAAACGCCTACAAAACCTACCGCCAACTGCATTGGCCCCAAGCCACCCAGAAAGCGGACAAAGTCGCCCCCAACCCCGCAGCCACCAAGCCCCTGGCCGCAGACTAGAGCACCCCATGAAGCCCCTTGCCGACAACCCCTTGTTGAACTACTTCATCAACAACAACCAGCGGGCCATTCACAAATGGACGCACTACTTCGAGATCTACCACCGCTGCCTGGCGCCCTATCGCCACCTGGAAAACCTGAAGTTCCTGGAGATCGGTATCCAGAACGGCGGCAGCGCCCAGATGTGGAACCAATACTTCACGCAGAGCAACTTCCACTACATCGGCCTGGACATCGACCCACGCTGCCAATCACTCGAAAAAGAAGGCCTGGAAGTCTGGATCGGTGACCAAGCGAGCAAGGACTTCTGGGCGGGCTTCAAGCAAAAGCACCCACAACTGGACATCGTGCTCGATGACGGCGGCCACACCATGGAGCAGCAGATCACCACTTTTGTGGAACTGTTCCCGGCGCTCAGTGATGGGGGGCTCTACATCTGCGAAGACACCCACAGCAGCTACCTGTCCAAGCTCGGCGGGGGCCTGAAAAAGCCGGGCACCTTCCACGAGTTTGTCAAAGGCATGATCGACGACATGCACGGCTGGTACCACCAAAGCGATGAAGCCATTGCCAAAAACTACCTGTGCAGGCACCTGTATTCGATCTCGGTGTTTGACTCGGTCATCGTCATGGAAAAACGCCGCAAAAACCCGCCCATGAGCCTGGCCACCGGCTTTGAAGGCCCGATCAGCAACCCGGCCTTCATGGACGCCAAGTTCCTCAAATCCAAACTGGGTTGAACGCGCAAGCCGCCGCCCGTGCCGACGATGAAAATCCTCTTTATCCATCAAAATTTTCCCGGCCAATACCGGGCGCTGGCACCCTCCATGGCCAAGCTGGGCCACGAGGTCATGGCCATCTCCAGCCGCAAGGAAACCACCATCCAGGGCATCCCTAATGTCAGCTACGACAACGCCCGGGGGTCCAGCAAAGCCATCCACCCCTGGCTGACCTCGACCGAGGCGGCCGTCATCCGGGGCGAAGCGGTGGCCCGCACCTTGACGCAACTCATGAAAAACGGCTTCACACCCGATGTGATCGTGGGGCACGCCGGTTGGGGCGAAATGATGCTGGTGCGCCACGTGGCACCGCACGCGCGCATCACCAGTTTTTGCGAGTATTTCTACAACGGCAAAGGCAGCGATGTGGACTTTGACCCCGAGTTTTCCGCCGCCCCGGACGCCGTCATGCGCTGCCATGTGCGCAACTTGCACCTGACCTCATCGCTGGTTGACTCCGACGTGGGGCTCTCGCCCACCGAATGGCAGGCCAGCCAGTTCCCAGCGTTTTTGCGCCAGCGCATCGAAGTCTGTCATGACGGCATCGAAACCCACCGCCTCACGCCCCGGGAAGACGCCTGGATACAGCTGGGCCGCGACAACATCAAGGCCCAGATGGGCGATGAAATCATCACCTTCATCAACCGCAACCTCGAACCCATGCGCGGCTACCACAGCTTCATGCGGTCCTTGCCCCACATCCTGGCCGAACGTCCCAATGCCCGCGTCATTTTGCTGGGCGGCAGCGAAGTCAGCTATGGCCCGGCGCCACCCACAGGCGGGGGTTACAAGGCCCAGTTCCTGCGTGAAGTGCAAGACAAAATCGACCTGTCGCGGGTGCACTTTGTCGGCCAGGTGCCCTACACCACCATGGTCAACATGCTGCGCGTCTCGGCCGTGCATGTGTACCTGACGGTGCCCTTTGTGCTGTCCTGGTCCATGCTCGAAGCCATGAGCCTGGGCTGCTGCGTGGTGGGCTCGGCCACGCCGCCGGTGCAAGAAGTCATCACCCACGGCCAAAACGGCTTGCTGGTGGACTTTTTTGACCCCGAAGCCATTGCCCGCCAGGTGTGCGATGTGCTGGCCCGGCCGAAAGATGTCAAAGACATCCGCCGAGCTGCGCGTGCGCATGTGGTTGAGCATTACGACTACCAACAGGTTTGCCTACCGCGCCACCACCAGATCATCACCGGCATGCCCATGCCCGCATGACCACCCTACCTAGGCCCCTGTTGACCTATGGCTTCTTCTGCTTCTTCTGATTCTCCTGCGGCTTTGCCAGCTTTGGACCCCGCCGTCCTGGCCAAGGCCCAAGCCCTGTTCGCGCTGGGTGCGCAACTGCACGCCGACAAACGCCTCGATGGATCGCAGGCGCTCGCCACCTTCGAGCAAGCCCGTCAACTGGCCCCCAGCAGCCCCGAAATCCTCAACGCCCTGGGGGCCGTGCTCTCGCGCATGGGACGCCATGAAGAAGCCATGGGCTATTTTGCTCAGGCCCTGCAACACCAGCCCCTGCATGCCGACGCGCTGGAAAACCTGGCCGGACTCTTGCACCGCACCCAGCGCTATGAGCAGGCCGCCGAGCATCTGCAGCGCTGGCTGCAAGCCGCTGCCGGGCAAGCCCAGTTAGCCCCCTATGTGATGGGGCGACTGGCCTACACCCGCCGCCTGATGGCCGACTGGCGCGACGATGACGCGCAAATACGAGCCTTGCAGCAGGCCCTGAACGCCGGACAAACGGCAGCGTTTCCGTTTGAGTTTTTGGGCTTCAGCGACGATCCGGCCGAACACCTGACCAGCGCCCGCACCTTGGTGGCCGACCGCCACCCCGCCAAACCCCAAGCCTTGTGGCAAGGTCAGCGCTGGACGAATACGCGCATCAAAGTGGCCTATGTGTCCAACGACTTTTGCAACCACGCCACGGCGGTGCTGCTGGCGCAGGTCCTGGCCTTGCATGACAAAAACCGGTTTGAAATCTTTGCCTTGTCCTGGAGCCCGCTGCAAGACGCCATGCACCAGCGCATCCGCAACGCGGTCGAGCATTTCATCGACATCTCCAAACTGAGCGACGAACAGGTGGCGCAGTGGCTGCATGCCCAGCAAATCGACATCTGCATGGACATCAAGGGCTTTGCCAGCCATTACCGCCTGGGCATTTTTGCGCACCGGCCCTGCCCCCTTCAGGTCAGTTATCTGGGCTACCCCGGCTCTTCGGGTGCGCCCTATATGGACTACCTGATCGCCGACGCGCATGTCATCGCGATCGAAGACAGCGTGCACTACAGCGAACACCTGGTGCGCCTGCCGCACAGCTACCAGGCCAACGACCCCACACGCGAGGTGGCACCCCCACCCACCAGCCGCCAGGCGCTGGGCCTGCCCGAGCGCGGCAACGGCACCCAGGGCTTTGTGTTTGCCTGCTTCAACAACAGCTACAAAATCACCCCCGAGCTGTTTGCCCAGTGGATGCAAGTCTTGCAGGCCACACCGGGCAGCGTGCTGTGGCTGCTCGAAGCCAACGACTGGGTCAAAAACAATTTGCGCCAGCAAGCCAGCGCGCAGGGCGTGGACCCGGCCCGCTTGCTGTTTGCCCCGCGAGTGCCCACGCCCGAGCACCTGGCCAGGCACGCCGGGGCCGACCTGTTTTTGGACACCTTTCCGGTCAACGCACACACCACCGCCGCCGACGCCTTGTGGATGGGCCTGCCCGTGCTCAGCCGCTATGGGCGCAGTTTCTCCAGCCGCGTGGCCTATTCGCTGCTGCACGGCTGCCAAGTGCCCGGCGGCGCGCCGCTGGTGCAAGAGCTGGCGGTGGAGCAAAGCGATGGGTATGTGCAGCGCGCCATTGATCTGGCCCGTGACCCGGCCCGTTTGCAGCGCCTCAAAGACCACCTGCACATGCAGCGCGCCCGTCTGCCGCTGTTCGATGCTGAGCTGACCTGCCACCACCTGCAAGCCGCTTACAGCGCCATGTGGCAGCGCTGGCAAGCGGGCTTGGCCCCAGCGGCCATGGACATTGCCGCCAGCGAACCGACCCGCTCAGCGCCTGTGCCATCCCAAGCCCAAGCACAGACTCAGCCTGTGACCACCGACCTGGCACAAGCCACGGCCAGCCAGCTGCAAACCCTGAGCCTGGGGCTGCTGACCTCGGGGCCGCCGCAGTTGGCATTGGCCGTGTTTGATGCAGCGCTCAAGGCGCGCCCGCAAGAGTCGGCCCTGTGGCGGGCCCGTGCGCACACCGCCTTGCGCCTGCCCGAAGCGGCCCTGCGCGCCCAAGGCCTGGCCGACTTGCAGCGCGCCCACCAGCTCGACCCCACGCATGAGCGCCTGCGCTTTGAACTGGCGCTGACGCTGGAGCAATCGGGCGATGTCGCCGCCGCTTGCCAGCACCTGGCGCATCTGGAAACGCAGGCCCCCCAAGACAGCCAATACCCCCTCAAACATGTGCGCTGCCTGCGCAGCATGGGCCAGCTCGAGGCGGCCTTGGCCGTGTGCCAGCAATGGGTGCAGCGCCAACCCTCTGAAGCGCAGGCCTGGACCCAGCAAGCCTCGGCGCACTGGGCGCTGCAACAAGCCGTGCCCGCCACAGCCAGCGTGCAAGAGGCGCTGCGCCTGGCCCCCGATGCCGCTGACGCCTTGAACCTGCGTGGCCTGCTGGGGCGCGAAAACGGCCTGCCCACAAGCCAAGCCCTGGCCGACTTTGAGCGCGCACACCGCCTGGAGCCTGCCAACCCCTATTACCTGTCCAACATCGCCATCACACTCGATGAGTTGGGCCGCCTGAGCGCCGCCCTGCCCTGGTGGCAAAGCCTGCTGAATTTGCCGGGCACGCCGCCCGCCGACGTGCTGCTGTTGCAGGCGCACGGTGCAGAACAACTGGGCAAAACGCAGCAAGCCATGGACTTGTTCCTCCAAGCCGCACAAGCAGAGCCGGACAACTTTGAAGCCTGGCTGCAATACGGCCACAGCTGCACCTCGCTGGGCAAAGACCAAGAGGCCAAAGACGCTTATGTGCAGGCCCTGCGCATTGCGCCGGACAATGTGCACGCCCTGTCGGCCCTCATGCGTGCCGAACGCTGCGTGGGCGACTGGCAGCACCACACCCCCAGTTTGGCGCAGGTGCTGCACGCCGCCGAGCACAGCGATGTGCCGGTCAACCCGTTTTTGATGACCATCGTGAGCGATGACCCCGCGCTGCAACTGCGGGTGGGCGAACTCGAATCGGCGCAAATCGGACAAAACATCACACCCATTCCCTGGCCCCCTGCAAGCCAAGCGCCCCGCCCTGCGGGCCAGCGCCTGCGCATCGGGTATTTTTCGGCCGATCTGCACGACCACGCCACCAGCTACCTGATGGCGCAGATGCTCGAATCGCATGACCGCCAGCGCTTTGAAGTGTTTGCCTACAGCTTTGGGCCTGATGCCAAAGACCATGCTTACCGCCAACGACTGGTGCGCGGCATCGAACACTTTCACCAGGTGCATCACCTGGGCGCACGCCAGATTGCCGAACTCGCGCGCACGCACGGCATCGACATTGCCGTGGATCTCAAAGGCCACACACGGCAAGGACGCCCCCAGATTTTTGCCTGGCGTGCCGCGCCCATCCAGGTCAGCTACATCGGCTTTCCGGGCACATTGGGTTCACCGTGGATGGACTATGTGGTGGCCGACACCCACGTCATCCAAGCCGAAGACCTGGTGCATTACAGCGAAAAAGTCGTGCGCCTGCCCGGCTGCTACCAGGCCAACGACACCCAAAGAGCCGTGGCCAGCCCCGGCTTCAGTCGGCAAACCGCAGGACTGCCCGCCGATGCCCTGGTGCTGTGCTGCTTCAACAGCACCTTCAAGATCAAGCCCGAAGTGTTTGACACCTGGCTGAGCTTGCTGCACGACCTGCCCCAAGCCGTGCTGTGGCTGTTTGACAAAAACCGTCAAGTGCAAGACACCCTGCGGCAAGTGGCGCAAGCGCGGGGCATTGCGCCTGAACGGCTGGTCTTTGCAGGCTATGCCCCGCTGCCCATGCACCTGTCGCGCTACCGCCTGGCCGACCTGTTTTTGGACACGGCCCCCTACAACGCCCACACCACGGCCAGCGACGCCTTGTGGGTGGGCTTGCCGGTGCTGACCCTGCGCGGACGCAGCTTTGCCTCACGCGTGGGCGCCAGCTTGCTCAGCACGCTGGGCCTGCCCGAGCTGATCACGCACGACCTGGCCCAATACCGCGCCAAGGCCCTGGCCCTGTGCCAACAACCCGGGCAACTGGCCGCCTTGCGCCAGCGCGTGCTCAAAAGCCCCCACCGCGCCGAGCTGTTTGACGGCCAACGCCTGGCCTCCCGCATGGAGGCGGCCTATCTGCGCATGGACCAACGTCACCAACAAGGCCTCCCGCCCGAGTCCTTCGACGTGTGACACGCCGTGGTGATGGGGGCGCAGCCAGTTGTCGGCTCTGTTGCCACCGACAAACATACTGGATTGCCGCGCTTCGCTCGCAATGACAGTGGTGATGCTGTGCAATACCACTTACCCCGTCATTGCGAGGAGCCTGCGACGTGGCAATCCAGTTGTCAGCCTCCGGCGCAGGCCCCATGTCGGAGTCTTCGACCGCCGACCTACGAGCGATGTCGGGGTCTTCGAACATCGACGTGATGGCAACGCCCCGTAGGTCGGTACTCGCAGAGTCCGACGTTTTCAGCCTCCGGCGCAGGCACCATGTCGGAGTCTTCGACCGCCGACCTACGAGCGATGTCGGGGTCTTCGAACATCGACGTGATGGCAGCGCCCCGTAGGTCGGTACTCGCAGAGTCCGACGTTTGCAGCCTCCGGCGCAGGCACCATGTCGGGGTCTTCGACCGCCGACCTACGAGGTGGCAGCGCCCCGTAGGTCGGTACTCGCAGAGTCCGACGTTTTCAGCCTCCGGCGAAGGCACCATGTCGGGGTCTTCGACCGCCGACCTACGAGATGGCAACGCCCCGTAGGTCGGCGACTCGCAGAGTCCGACGTTTTCAGCCTCCGGCGCAGGCACCATGTCGGAGTCTTCGACCGCCGACCTACGAGGTGGCAACGCCCCGTAGGTCGGTACTCGCAGAGTCCGACGTTTTCAGCCTCCGGCGCAGGCACCATGTCGGGGTCTTCGACCGCCGACCTACGTGATGGCAGCGCCCCGTAGGTCGGTACTCGCAGAGTCCGACGTTTGTCCGCTTCGGCACAGGTCCCTCATCACACCGGCAGCACCGCGCCGGTGATCGAAATGTCCGTGTCTATCAAGAGCATGCCCTGTGACACCGAAGATGAGTTGAGCACGTTGTAGACGTTGTAGGTCTGCAAACCGGTCAATGCGGTGGTGAATGTGACCCTGCCGGGACTCTGGATCGCAGCAGTCTCGACCGCATCGATCACGGTGTTGCCGTTGAAGTCATAGCTGAGCGTGCCCGAAACAATTCTGGCCAAGGTCATGCCTGAGCCCAAGGCGCTCATGTCAATCGCATCGCCCGCATTGCCGTCCATCATCAGGAAGGGTCGCAAAGTGAAGTTGCTGCTGGAGGCGTCACCCACTGTCAAATCGGACAGATCCACAATGTCTGCGGCAGCCAGCTTCAAGGTGTTGTTGCCGGTGCCGGTCAGGTCAATGCGCTCCACGTTCAACCAGTTGCCCGTGGCGTGCATGCTCAGCGTCAAGTCCAGCACCAGACCGGCACCATCGAACTTGACCATGTCCATGCCTGCGCCCCCGCTGACGGTGTCCGAGTTCGCATCGTTTTGCCAGTCGAAATTGAAGATGAACACATCCGAACCCAACTCGCCATAGACCGTGTTGGCGCCAGCGCCCATCACGATGGTGTCGTTGCCAAAAATGGTGCCCACCGTGCCTTCGCCGCCGACGATGCTGTCATCACCCGCGCCGCCGTCGAGCCAGTCGTCGCCAATGCCGCCGCTGATGCTGTCCGCACCATCGCCGCCATACACCGTGTCCAAGCCATCGTTGGCGTAAATGGAGTCGCTGCCGGCACCACTGTTGATCACGTCATTGCCCGAGCCGCCAAACACGGTGTCGTTACCGGCATTGGTGTTGATGGTGTCGTCGCCGGTGTGACCGCTGACAGAGTCGGCTGAAAACCCGGTGGTGATGAGGTCATTACCGCCACCGCCATACACCGAACTGGCCCCGTCCGAGCTGTAGATGGTGTCATTGCCGCCAATGGTTTCGATCAAGGACTCATCGCCGAACAGGTATTCGCCATTGGTGGATCCGCCGTTGCGCGCATCGATGAAGTCGTTGCCATAGCCACCATAAATGGTTTCCACCGACGAGCTGCCCGTGGTGAAAATGGTGTCGTTGCCCAGGCCTGCAGAGATCACGCTGACTGCGCCACCGGTTTGCACAAAATAGTCGTTTCCGTCATCGCCTTGCAGGTATTTGCTGGTGCCGGTACTGATCACGGTGTCATTGCCCAGCCCGCCGAAAACGCTGGCACTGACACCATCGGTCACGACAGAATCGTTGCCGTCCCCCCCCCACAGGTAATCGGCAGCGGTGCCACCGATCAGGGTGTCGTCACCGGCATCCCCCCTGATGCTGTCGACACTGGCTCCGCCCACAATCGAGTCGTTGCCATCGCCGCCCAACAAGGTGTTGACGCCGCTGCCGCCCACCAGGGTGTCGTTGCCTGCATCACCCAGCAAGTAGTTATAGCCTGAGCCCGAGGCATACACCTGGTCATTGCCATCGCCTGCATCGACCCGCTGCACATAGGTGTCGTAGGCCGTGCCCACATACACCGTGTCGTTGCCCGCACCGGAGCTGACCGTGTCCGTGGCGAGAGATGTTTCACCCGTTTTACCCACGTCAATGTAGTCATTGCCACTGCCGGTCACCACCCGCTCCGCGCCATAGGCACCCGCCCCGGCCTGAATCCAGTTGTTGCCGTTGCCTGCATCGATGTAGGTGATGGTGGTGCTGTTCCAGGTCCCGTAGTAGGGCCCACCCATGAAGTTGACGATGGTGTCATTGCCCGCCCCCGCATATACGGTGTCACTCTGGTAGTCGGTGTAGCTGTTCACGGCAAAGTCACCCATGTCTATGTAGTTGTCACCACCGGTCACGCTCACGAATTCCTTGGCACCTCCGCCAGTGAAAATGGTGTCATTGCCCATGCCCGCATAGACGTAATCCACAGCACCGACATCCGTACCGGCTACGTTGATGAAGTCATTGCCGCCGCCACCCCACACGGTATCTGCGCCGTTGCCCCCGATGATGCTTTCCGAGGCCGCTGAGCCATTCACCCTGTCAGCCGCCGAGCCCAACCAAATGTGCTCAAAGCCGCGCACATAGTCCATGCCCGTGGTCGCACCACTGAGGGATACCTGCTGGTAACTGGCGGACCCGCCATCCAGACTCACCCAAACCGAATTGACAGATTGGTAGAACAACCAATCCACACCTGCGCCGCCATCCACCGTGTCAGAGTCATCGCTGGTGGCCCCGGCTCCGGGGCTGATCGTGTCATTGCCCGCCCCCGAATTGATCATGTCGTTGCCACCACCCGACCAGATGGAATCATTGCCCGTTCCCGTGGTGATGGTCTCAGCCCAGGTGCCGGTCACCGTACTGCCCGAACCCAGACCATTTTGGAACGTCACATTCCCATTGCCAAACAACCACACATCCATGTAACGGACTTCGTCTGTGCCATAGGTCTGGCCACCATTGACGGTGACACTGGTCACGTTGTTGGCGGAGGTGGCCAGAGCCGTGACATCGCCGCTCAAGGCGCGCAGGTCCAGCGTGTCCGCCGGGCCCCCGCTGACGGTTTCGCCCCCCAAATAGGTGTCGTTGCCCAGTTCCAGCACAAAAGCATCGGCCCCCGATCCGCCCACCAGGCTGTCATCGCCCGCGCCGCCCCACAGGGTGTCGTTGGCACCCACGGCACTCAAGGTGTCGCGGCCTGCGCCACCCTGCAAGAAGTTGGCCACCGTGTCACCCACCAGCAAATCAGCGCCAAAGCCCCCGTACACGTTTTCAATGCCGGTCAGGATGTCGGTGCCCTCAGCCCCCCAGACACTGCCGTTGCCCCCAAGGACTGCCGTGCCCACGCCCAAGGCTGTGCCCGTGGCCCCCAGGGAAATGCCCAGGGACACGGTCACGCCAGATGCGGCCTGGCTGTAATCGGCCCAGTCAATGCCCGAACCGCCGAGCAAGGTGTCGTTGCCTGCACCACCGGTCAGGGTGTCGTCGCCCAAGCCACCACTCAAGGTGTCCTGGCCTGCCGCACCATTGAGCCAGTTGTTCAAGCCGTCGCCCACCAAGGAGTCGTTGCCGCCTGCGCCCAGCACGTTTTCAATGCTGAACAGCGAATCATTGCCCGTGGCCCCCTGCACCGTGCCGGCCACCAGGTTGACCGTGACGGGGCCCGTGGCATCGCCCGAATTGGGCGTGAAGTCGGCCCAGTCATTGCCCGAGGCACCATTGATGGTGTCGTTGCCAGTGCCGCCACGCAAAGTGTCGTCGCCACCCGAGCCGTTCATGGTGTCGTTGCCCCCCCGGCCGGTTGCAAAGTCGGGGCCGGCTGTGCCCATCCAGAAGGTGTTGGCCGATGACAGTTGCGACAAATACACCGCACTCACGCCGTTTTGCACCGCCACCGTGTCATTGCCCCCGGTGCTGCCTCGGTTGGTGTAGAGCAAATAGCTGCTGCCTTCAATCTGCACCGTGTCGGCCGCCAAGTCGGCATTGACATCCAGGATGTCCCAGCCATCGGGCAAGAAGACCTTGCCGTTCACCCCGTCAATGCGCAAGAACGCAGCCGCACCACTTTGCCCGGTGATGACTTCCACGTTGGCCATGTCCGTGCCCAGTTTGAGCTGGTTCAGGCCACTGCCGATGTCGATCACCTCGATGCTGGTCAAAGCCCCGAGCACCCGCCCGCCCGTGACAATGTCTGCCACCGTCAGTTCAAAGGTTTGCCCGCTGCCCACCAATTGCAATTCGTCGGTGCCTGCGCCGCCTTGCAAATTGATGCCCGAAAAATCTCCACCCATTTGCTCAAACACGATGGTGTCATTGCCGTCACCTGCGGTGATCACCCCCGCCGCGCTGATGTTCATGAAGTCATTGCCCAGGCCGCCGTCGATCAGCGAGGTGCTGTCGCTGCCCAGGGTGTAGATGGTGTCGTTGCCCAAGCCACCCAAAATGGTGTCATTGCCCAGACCGCCGACCAGGATGTTGTCTTGGGCATCACCCACAATGCGGTCGCTCCTGGTGGAACCCTGCGCGTTTTCAACTTGGCTGATCAAGTCTGTGGCTGCCCCCACGCTGGCACGACCGGCGGTCAAGTCAATCGAGACCCCCACTGCCACCTGGGCATAGTTGACCCAGTCACTGCCGTCCCCACCCACCAGCAAGGCACCGCCGCTGCTGGCCAGGGTGTCGTCTCCGGCACCACCTTGCAAGGTGTCAGCGCCCGCACGGCCCCACAAGTAGTCGTTGCCCGTGCCGCCCATGAGCAGGTTGTTGGCGGCATCGCCGATCAGGGTGTCATTGAACTTGCTGCCCAGCAGGTTTTCAACACCCACCAAGGAGTCTTGGTTGCCATAACCGTCGGTGCCCAGGGATGCGAACAAATCCACATTGACCGCGCTCAGGTCGAAGTCGTAGTTGACCAGGTCAATGCCCGCATCGCCAAAGTAGGTGTCGTTGCCTGAGCCGCCCACCAGGGTATCGTCCCCAGAGCCGCCCGCCAAAGAGTCGTTGCCGTCATCGCCACGCAAGCTGTCGTTGCCCGCGCCACCCCACAAGGTGTCGGCACCCGCGCCGCCAATGATGCTGTTGGTGCCACTGTCACCGCCCAGGGTATCGGCATAAGCCGTGCCCAGCATGTGTTCGATGTTCACCAGGGAGTCGGTTGACCCCACACCGTCAGCAAACGAGGCCATGGCACCACCGGCCAAAGTGCCACTGGCGCCCACAGTCGCTGCGCCATCGAAGATGAACCAATCTTCGCCCGTTCCGCCATCGATCGTGTCATTGCCTGCGCCGCTGATGAGCGTGTCGTCGCCAGCGCCCGCAGACACGCTGTCGGTGCCCGCACCACCGTCAATGATGTTGGCCTCCGTGCTGCCGAAGATGATGTCAGCGCCCGCGCCACCGACGGCGTTTTCGATGGACACCAGGCTGTCGCTGCTGGCAGCCACATCGGTGCCGGTGGCCACGCCCGTTTGCAAGTTGATGGTCACGGCATTGGCCGCTGTGCTGTAACTGATGGTGTCGCTGCCCGTCAGACCATCAAAGTCGTCGTTCAGGCCGTTGCCACGCACCAAGCCATTGAAAAAGTCACCCTGCGCCGTGCCCGACATGCCCCAACGCACCACAATGGCGCTGCTGTCACCTAGGTTAAAGCCCAGGGGAATGGCCGCTTCGTTGATCACATTGCCGGCCAGATCGGTCAGGCGCGCGCTCAGGATGTTGTTGATCGTCAGGTCAGCGGTCGACTGGTTGGCTCCCACGGTGTAGGTGCCCTCCAGCAAGCGGCCGTTCGTGGCCGCCGTCAGGGTGACCACAGCACCCGTGTCCAATGACACACGGATGAAAGAGCCCGCCTGCACGGTTTCGTTGATCGTGGCCGAAACATTGATGGCAGAGCCCACCACCGCACCACCCGTGGCCACACCATTGATCACGGCGTAATTGAGCAAGCTGCTGCTGAAGAAACTCTCCGCCCGCGAGGTGGTGTTGTCCACCGTGAAGGTCAAGCTGGTGATGGCGCTGACGTTGCCAAAGGGGTCGGTCACCCGGGCTTGCAAGGTGTGCTCGCCATCGGTGGTGGGTGCCGCAAAGGTCGGCAACCAGCCGCCGCCGTTCAAGTTGTAAGACACCGTGCCGCCGCTTTCGACGTTGTCCACGCTGACGCGGCCGTCCTTGCTGATCTTGTCACTGTTGCTGCTGCCGCTGTCGCAGGTCAAGGTCAAGGTCGGTGCAGGGGTGCTCAGGTCGAGCAGGAAACTGAACACGCGGTCGGTGCCGTTGTTGTTGGCCACATCCACCGCGCGCACTTGCACGACGTTGATGCCTTCTATGGCGCTGAAAGTCGTGGTCCAGGTGTTGCCACCATCGATGCTGTACTGGACGAGACCATTGGCTTCCACACCGGTGACCTGGATGCGCCCGTCGTTGGTCAGCAAATCGCCATCCACCCCGGCATCACACAGCAGTGCCACCGTGGGCGCTGCAGGGCCTGTGGTGTCCAGCGTGAAGGTCAGGGGCGTGCTGGTGCTGAAGTTGCCCACCTGGTCGGTGGCGATGGCCCGGACTTGGTAGGCGCCATCGGTGATGGGGGCAAAGGTGGCGGTGGGTGTGCTCCAAGTGCTGCCGCCATTGGTGCTGAACTGGTAGGTGAGCGTCACGCCTGAGGCGTAGGTCTGTGTGTACTTGACCAAACCGTCGTTGGTGATGCGG
Source organism: Limnohabitans planktonicus II-D5 (assembly GCF_001270065.2). GTDB lineage: Bacteria > Pseudomonadota > Gammaproteobacteria > Burkholderiales > Burkholderiaceae_C > Limnohabitans_A > Limnohabitans_A planktonicus. The sequence goes on along the minus strand of NZ_LFYT02000003.1, from coordinate 13,403 downwards.
TCGGCCATGAAGAGCAGACTGCGGCCGCTGTCGGTTTTGAGGCTCAGTGTCGGTGTGATCGGGCTCACGGTCAGGCGCGTGAAGTCCAGCGCATCGGTGCGCTCGTTACCCGCTTTGTCCACCACTTTGACACTGACGGTGTAATCCGCGTCCAGCGTGGGCTGCACATAGCTGGCCGCCCAATCCCGCACCAGCGTGCCGTTGGCCAGGGTCACTTTGTAAAAAGTGCGCACATCGGCCAGCGCATCGGCACCGGGGTCAAAACTCAGGGACAGGGCCACATTCGAGGTCACCCGGTCGGTGCTGCTGGAGCCGGTGTCCGAGGTCAAACTCAATTTGGGACTGTTGAGCGCCGTATCGAGCGTGAAACTCAGGCTGTTGCTCAAGCCCACGTTGCCAGCGCCGTCAATGGCTCGGACCTTGACCGTGTTGAGCCCGTCCACCGCAAAGAAGGTGCTGGAGTATGTCGCGCCACCATCGGTGGAATAGGACAGCACTTCACCGGCGACATAGCCCGCCACCGAGATGCCGCCCGAATTGGTGTATTGGTCAATCGCGCTGGTGCCCGAATCGCAGCTCAATGTCACTGTGGGGCTGGGGGCCGTGTTGTCGAGTGTGAAGGTCAAGACCTCGGACACCACACGGTTGCCCGCTGCGTCACTGGCCCGCACGCGCACACTGTTGCTGCCCTGCACGGCAGAGAATGTGCCCATCCAGACGGTCCCATCGGTACTGAACTCCAGCGTGTCACCCACGCTGGCCCCCACCACGGAGATGGCACCGTTGTTGCTGATGTTGTCGCCCGAGGTGCCGCTGTCGCAGGCCAGCACCAAGGTGGGTTTGGTGACCAGGGTGTCCAGCGTGAAATTGAGCGTTGCAGGCGTGCCCACATTTCCGGCGCTGTCGATGGCCCGCACACGCAAAGTGTTTAAACCTTCACCGGCTGCAAACGTGGTGCTCCAGGTGCTGCCGTCGGTGCTGTATTGCAAGGCGGCACCCGTCTCCAAAGAGCTGGCCACCACGGTGCCCACATTGCTGATCTTGTCTGTGCCCAGACTGCCGCTGTCGCACACCAAACCGACCGTGGGTGCATCCGGGCCAGTGGTGTCCAGGGTGAAGCTGTAATCGGTGATCGCGCCCACCAAGCCGGCCGCATCGGTGACGCGCACTTTGACCGCGTTGAGGCCTTCTGCCGCACTGAAGGTGCTGGCCCAGGTGCTGCCATTGGTGCTGTATTGAATCAGGCTGGCCGTTTCGGGGGTGCTCACTTGCAAACCGCCGGAATTGCTCAACTTGTCTGAAGTGCTGGTGCCGCTGTCGCTGCTGAGGCTGACCGTGGGTGCCAGTGGCGCGGCATTGTCCAGCGTGAAGCTCAATTGGCTGATCGGGCTGAGGTTGCCCGCCGCATCGACAGCACGCACCTGCAAGGTGTTGACGCCTTCCACGGCCGTGAAGCTGGATGCCCAGGTGCTGCCGTTGGTGCTGTACTGCACCGTGGTGCCCGCTGCGCTGCTGGCATTGACCGCGCCGAGCTGGCTGATCAGGTCAGTGGCTGACAGGCCACCGTCACACACCAGAGCCACCACGGGCGCTGCTGCGGCGGTGGTGTCAAGCGTGAAGGCCAGCGATTGGGTGCGCTGGTTGCCCGCCGCATCGGTGACGCGCACGCTCACGGTGTTTGACCCTTCAGAAGCCGTGAAGGTGCTCGCCCAAGTGGTGGCGTTGGTGCTGTATTCCAGCGTTGCGCCGCTTTCCACGCCCGTCAAGGCCAGGATGGCAGTATGGGTGATGGCATCGGTGGCGCTGGTGCCGCTGTCACAGGCCAAAGCCAGGGTGAAGTTGGTCACCGCCGTGTCCAGCGTGAAGGAGAGGGGCATGGCGCTGGCCGTGTTGCCCGCGCCATCGGTGACCTTGATGGTCACGGTGTTGGCACCTTCGGCCGCTGCAAAGGTGGTGCTCCAGGTGTTGCCATCGGTGCTGTAAGTGACGCTGGCGCCGTTTTCCACATTGCCCAGGCTCAGGGTGGACAGGCTGGTGATTTTGTCGCTGCTGCTGGCGCCGCTGTCGCACGCGAGGCCTAAAGTGGGCGTGGCAATGGTTTTGTCAATCACCACGGCCAGTGTTTGGGCGGCGCTGGTGTTGCCCGCCGGGTCGATGGCGACCACGCTGATGGTGCCACTGCTCATGGCCAGGCTGGCCGTGACCGTCCAGGCACCACTGGCATCGACGGTGGTGCTGAGCACCTCGCCCGTGGCGGGCATGGTGACCACAATGATGTCGTCTTTGAGGCCGGTGCCGCTCAGCGTGGGGATGTCGACGCTGGTGATGAGGTCGTTCAGGTTGCCGGTGTTGCTGGCATCGTTGAGCTTGACGGTGAAGTCAGGTGCGCGCGTGTCCACCGCATAACTGGCGGTGGCCCCGGTGCCCGCATTGCCCGCTTCGTCGGTGTAGGTGTTGGCCAGCACGAAGGTGTTGCTGGCCGACTCCACGCCTGCGGATGGGGTGAATGTGGCCGTCCACACCAGTCCGTCCGGACTGGCGGTGAAGCTGCCCAGCGTGCCGTTGGGCGCGGTGACATCGCCGCTGCCAAAGCCCAACACTTTTTCACTGAAGGTGATGGTCACCGTCGCGCTTTCGCCCATCTTGAGTGAGGTGTCACTGAGGCGAACCACGGACACGGGAGATAGCCGGTCAATGGCGTAGTTGGCGCTGCTGGCTGCCACGCCGTTGTTGCCCGCCACGTCGGTGTAACCGGTGGTGATGCGCAGGGCATTGGTCGCCGACTGCACCGCGTCGGGCGTGAAGGTGCCCAACCAGGTTTGGCCGCCGTCTGTGGACACCAGCGTGCTGAGGGTGCCGTTTTGCACACTCACATCGCTGTTGTCAAAGCCGGTCACCTTTTCGCTGAAGGCGATCGTCACCTGCGCGGTTTCGCCCGCCTGCAAGTTGACATCGCTCAAGCTGATGCTGGCCGTGGGCCCTTGGGTGTCCACAGCGTAATTGACACTGGACGCCGTGCCCCCGAGGTTGCCCGCCAGGTCTTTGTAACCCGCCGAGGCCACGGTGATGCTGTTGCTGGCCACTTCCAGGCCCGCGTTGGCAGTGAAGGTGCCGACCCAGGTGATGCCGCCATCGCTGCTGGCCAGGGTGCTCAGCGTGCCGTTGGGTGCCGTCACATCGCTGTTGTCAAAGTTTTGCACCGCTTCACTGAAGACCAGTGTCAGTGTGGCGTTCTGCCCAGCGGTCAGGCGGGTGACGGCAGCGCCACTGGCGTCCTTGAGGGTCACTTGGGCACTGGGCACCTTGGTGTCCAGAATGAAATTGCCACTCACGCTGCTGCTGCCCGCATTGCCCAAGGCATCGGTGTAGGTGTTGGCCAGTGCCACCAGGTTGGTGGCGTCTTCCACGTTGGCCGTGGGCGTGAAGTTGCCCTGCCAGGTGATGCCCCCGTCTGCACTCGTCAAGGTGCCCAGACTGCCATTGGCCACGGTCACATCTTCGTTGCTGAAGCCTTGCACAGCCTCGCTGAACTTGATGGTCAAAGTGGTGCTTTCGCCCGCTTTGAGGAACTCGCTGCCCAATGTGATGATGGCGGTGGGTGCCTGCGTGTCCAGGCTGTAGTTGCCACTGGTGCTGCCTGTGCCGCCATTGCCGGCCAGATCGTTGAAGACATTCCCCAGGGTGATGATGTTGCTGGTGTCCGCCACGTTGCTGGCGGGGGTCAGAGTGGCCGTCCAGGTTTGGCCGCCATCGCTGCTGAGCAAATTGCTGAGCACGGCGTTGTCAGCCACCACATCGCCCAAATCAAAGGCCGTGACTTTTTCGCTGAAGACGATGGTGACGGTGGCCGTTTCCCCGGCTTTCAGGGACGCCTTGCTGATGGCAATGCTCTGCACCGCGGGGGCCTGCGTGTCCACCGTGTAGGCATGGCTTTGGCTGACGCTGCGGCTGTTGCCTGCGGCGTCGGTGGCAATCACCAACACCGTCACGGTTTTATCGGGGTCGGCAATCAGATCAGCGGTGTCCACGTCCAGACTGAACTGGCCCACCGCATCGAGCACACCCATCACGGTTTGGCCATTGACCATGACGCTGACCGCATCACCTGCGCGCGCTTGGGTGACAGCACCTGTCACGGCCGTCAGGGCTGCCTGGGCGTCCACCGGTCCGATGCCGTTGTCACCCGTGATGGCACCCACCGTCAAGACCGGCACCGGGCTGGTGGTGTCGAGCGTGAAATTGAACACCACAGGGGTGCTGATGTTGCCTGCCACATCGGTTTGACGCACTTGCACACTGTTGGCACCTTCGGTGGCCGTGTAGGTCACGCTCCAGGTGTTGCCGTTGGTGCTGTATTCCAGCAAAGCCCCCGATTCACCCGTGACGTTCAAGGACCCGATGGTGGTGATCTTGTCGCTGCTGCTCACGCCCGAATCGCACAGCAAGCTCACGCCAGGGTTGCTGACGGTTTTGTCAATGACCACCGTGAGGTTTTGCGTGGCGATGGTGGAGCCCGTGTAGTTGACCACCACCAGCCCTGAGCTGATCGGGTTGACGGGTGTGACGCTCCACAGGCCATTGATGTCCACCGTGGTGTTGAGCTCTTCCAGGGTGCCGGGCATGGTCACTTTGACCGAATCCCCCGGCTTGCCTGTGCCGCTGATGGTGGGCGTGTCGTCGTTGGTGGTCAGGTCGGTCACGCTGCCGCTGTTGCTGGTGTTGGCCAGCGCCGCGGTGAATGTGTCCCCTTTGGTGTTCAGGGTGAACGTCAAGGGCTCCGAAATGGCTTGATTGCCTGCGGCGTCGGTGCTGCGCACATACACCGTGTTGCTGCCTTCTACGGCGCTGTAGTTGCTGACCCAAGTGCTGCCATTGGTGCTGTATTCGATCACCGCACCTGCATCGACGCCAATGACCTGGAGCCCCGCTTGTGTTGTGACCAAATCGCTGGGCGTGCCCGTGTCACAGACCAGTGCCACACTGGGCTTGGTGATCTGGGTGTCGAGCGTGAAGCTCAGCGTAGACACGGCACCGGCATTGCCCGCCGCATCGATGACCCGCGCCTTGACGGTGTTGACCCCTTCGCCTGCGGCAAAGGTGGAGGCCCAGGACACGCCGTCGGTGCTGTATTGCAAGCTTGCGCCCGTCTCCAATGTGGCCGCCGTGATGGCCCCGTTGCGGGTGATTTTGTCGGTACCCGTGCTGCCGCTGTCACACACCAAGGACAAGGCGGGGGCGATGGGCGCCTGGCTGTCCAGGGTAAAGCTCAATTCGCTGACACCCGAGACCAGGCCGGCCAAGTCGGTGACCCGCACACGCACGGTGTTGGCACCTTCTGAGGCCGCAAACGTGCTGGCCCAGGTGCTGCCGTTGGTGCTGTATTCAATCAAGCCACCGGTTTCGGCAGTGGTGACTTGCAAGCTGCCATTCAAGCTCAGCTTGTCGCTGGCAGAGCTGCCACTGTCACAGGCCAGGGACACTGTGGGATTGGACGGGGCGGTGGTGTCCAGACGGAACACCAGACTGCCCACCGCGCTCAGGTTGCCCGCCAGATCCATGGCACGGGCATACACCGTGTTGGCGCCTTCAGCGGCTGCAAACGTGGTGGCCCAAGTGAGCGCATCGGTGCTGAACATCACTGTGGCACCCGTTTCATGGCTCACATTGATCGCGCCTTGCGCGGTAACCCGATCGCTGCCGTTCAAGCCCCCATCACACACCAGCGTGATGACGGGCTGATCGGGCCGCGCCGTGTCCAGCGTGAAGGCCATGTCCTTGATGCGCGCATTGCCTGCCGCATCGCTGACACGCACTTTGAAGGCATTGCCGCCCTCGACTGGCACAAACGTGCTCAGCCAGGTGCTGCCGCCATCGAGGCTGTAGCTGATGGCATCGCCCGCCACGACCCCTGTGGTCTGCAGCCCGGAGGTGTTGGACACCTTGTCTGTGGCCACGCCACTGTCACACAGCAAGGACACGGTGAAATCAGCCACCGAACTGTCCAGGGTGAAACTCAAGGGGCTGGAGACGGCCGCATTGCCTGCACCGTCCGTGGCGCGCACGGTCAAGGTGTTCAGGCCTTCGTTGGCCGTGAAGGTGGTTAACCACAAGATGCCGTTGGTGCTGTATTCCAGCGTTGCACCGGCCTCGGCCGTGACGCTGATGGTGCCTTGCTGCGTGACTTTGTCGACCGCGTTGATGCCGCTGTCGCAGGCCAGCACCACCACAGGGTTGGCAATGGTTTTGTCAATGACCACGGCCAGTGTTTGCGTGGCAGCTGTGGCACCTCCGGTGCTGGTGGCGCTGACAGTGACGCTGCCGCTGCCGATGGCCAATGAGGGCGTGACCGACCACAGGCCATTGGCCCCGACGGTGGCTGTCATCACTTCGCCGGTGCCGGGCATGGTGACCGTTATCACATCACCCTCGGCACCGGTGCCCGTGATGGTGGGGGTGTCGTCACTGGTGACCAGATCGCTCTTGGCACCCGTGTTGCTGCTGTCATCCAGACGTCCGGTAAAGCTGGGTGCGCGGGTATCGACCGCATAGCTGGCAGTGGCCACGGTACCGGCGTTGCCTGTCAGATCGGTGTAGGTGCTGGCCAGGGACAAGCTGTTGACGGGCACCTGAATGTTGGCAGATGGCGTGAACGTGGCCACCCAGCTCAGGCCGTCGGAGCTGGCGGTGAAGGTGCTCAGCGTGCCATTGGGCGCAGACACATCGGCATTGCTGAAGCCACTGACGCGCTCACTGAAGGTGATGGTGACGCTGGCGGTCTCTCCGGCTTTGATGGCCGTGTTGCTCAGGCTGATGCTGGCTGTGGGCGAGAGGCGGTCAATGGCGTAGTTGGCGCTCGCGGCCGCTGCGCCCTGGTTGCCTGCCAGATCGGTGTAGCTGTTGGCCAGGCTGAGCACATTGCTCGCCGATTGCACCTGCCCCGGTGTGAAGGTGCCCACCCAGGTGCGGCCGCCGTCGGTCGTGGCCAAGGTGCTCAGGGTGCCGTTTTGCACCGTCACATCGGCGTTGCTGAAACCTGTGACTTTTTCCGTGAAGGTGATGGTGACCGAGGAGGTTTCACCGGCCAGCAAATCGACATCGCTGAAGCTGATGCTGGCGCTTGGCCCCTGGGTGTCAATGGCGTAATTGGCGCTGGCGGCCGCTGCCCCGGCATTGCCTGCCCTGTCGGTATAGCTGGCCACTGCCACGGTGATGTTGTTGGTCGCGTCTTCGATGGCCGCATCGGCTGCAAATGTGCCCGTCCAGGTGATGCCGCCGTCTGCGCTGGTCAGGGTGCTGAGCGTGCCGTTGGGTGCCAGGACATCGGCGTTGCTGAACCCATTGACCGCTTCGCTGAAAGTGATGGTCACATCCGCGCTTTGGCCTGCCGTCAAGCTGCTGATGGCCACGCCTGCGCTCTTGAGCGTGATCGTGGCCATGGGGGCCTGGGTGTCCAGGCTGTAGTTGCCACTGCTGCCTGTTTGCCCGGCATTGCCCACCAGGTCGGTGTAGGTGTTGGCCAGGGTGACGACATTGCTGGCATCTTCCACATTGCTCAAAGGCGTGAAATTGCCCGTCCAGGTCAAGCCGCCATCTGCACTCGACAAGGTGCCCAGACTGCCGTTTTGCACCGTCACATCGTCCTGGCTGAAGTTTTGCACCGCCTCACTGAATCGGATGCTCAGTGTCGTGGTGTCCCCGGCTTTGAGGGTTTCATTGGCCAGCTGGATGATGGCCGTGGGCGCTTTCGTGTCCAGTCTGAAGTTGGCGCTGCTCAGCCCACTGCCCGCATTGCCCGCCAGATCGGTGTAGGTGGCCGTGATCTGCAGCACATTGCTGGTGTCTTCAATGTTCAAGCTGGGCGTGAACACGGCGCTCCAGGTGATGCCGCCATCGCTGCTGATCAACTGACTCAGACTGCCGTACTCGGCGGTGATGTCACTGACATCAAAAGCGGTGACTTTTTCGCTGAAGACCACCCCCACCGTGGCGGTTTCGCCCACTTTGAGGCTGCTCTTGTCGATGCTCAGGCTTTGCACCACAGGAGCCACGATGTCCACCGTGTAAGCACGGCTGGCTGAGACATTGGCCAGGTTGCCTGCTGCGTCGCTGGCGCTCAGCACCACATCCAGGCTTCGGTCGGTGTCAGCGATCAAATCGGTGGTGGTCACATCCACGCTGTAATGCCCTGACAAGTCCACCGTGGCGGTGAAGGTGCGGCCATTGACGAACACGCTGACAAGATCGCCTGCGCGCGCTTGCGTGACATCACCGGACACCGCAGAGGTCAAGGCTTGCGCATCGACCGGGCCGATGGCGTCATCGCCAAAAACGGGCTCTATGCTCAATGTGGGCACAGGTGCCGTGGTGTCCAGGGTGAAAGTCAAGGCAGACGAGGTGGCCACGTTGCCTGCCACATCGGTCTGGCGCACATAAATGGTGTTGACTCCTTCGGTGGCGGTGAAGGTGCTGGCCCATGCCGTGCCATTGGTGCTGTAGCTCAGCGAGGCCCCATTTTCAAGGCCGCTGAGCACCAGTTCAGCACTTTGGGATACCCGGTCGCTGGCACTGAAGCCGCTGTCGCACACCAAGGCCACGCTGGGCTTGGCCACAGAATTGTCGATGGTCAAAGCCAGTGTTTGCGGCAGCGATGCCGCACCGGCACTGTTCCTGGCCTGCACACTGACCGAGCCACTGGCCATGGTCAAGCTGGGGGTGATCGACCACTGGCCGTTGGCGTCCACGGTGGTGGACAGCACTTCACCAGAGCCCGGGAAGGTCACCACGATGATGTCGTCGGCCGCGCCCGTGCCACTGATCGTGGGGGTGTCATCGTTGGTGATGCGGTCGCTGGTGGTGCCACTGTTGCTGGCGTCATTGAGCTGGAAGGTGAATGACGGCGCACGGGTGTCCACGCTGTAAAGCGCGCTGGCCGTCGTGCCAGCATTGTTGGCCAGATCGCTGTAGGTGCTGGCCAGTGTCAGGGTGTTGTTCAAGGCCAGGAAGTTGGCCGTGGGGGTGAAGGTGGCCGTCCAGACCGTGCTGTCTGCATTGGGGGTGAAGGTGCTGAGCATGCCGTTGGGCGCGCTCACATCGCCATTGGAGAACCCTTTCACGGCTTCGCTGAAAGCGATGGTCACGGTGGCACTTTCACCGGCCGTCAATGCGGTGTCGCTCAAGCTGATGGTGGCTGTGGGGGCGAGTCGGTCCAGTGTGTAGTTGGCGCTGACGGCGCTGCTGCCCTGGTTACCGGCCACATCGGTGTAGCCGTTGGACAGGCTCACCACATTGCTGTTGTCTTGCGCATTGGCGGGGGTGAAGGTGCCCACCCAGGTGCGTCCACCGTCGGTGGTGCTCAGGATGCTCAATGTGCCGTTGTCCACCGTCACATCGGCGTTGTCAAAATTGCTGACTTTTTCATTGAAGGTGATGGTCAAGACTGCCGTCTCGTTGGCCTGCAGGTCGGTGTCACTCAGGGTGATGGTGGCTGTGGGGCCTTGCGTGTCCACGGCGTGGTTGGCACTGGAGGCCGCGCCGCCTGAATTGCCGCCCAAGTCGCTGTAGGCGCCTGGGTTGATGCTCAGGCTGTTGACGGCCACTTCGACATTGGCGTTCGGCGTGAAGGTGCCTGTCCAGGTGATGCCGCCATCCGTGCTGGCCAGCGTGCTCAACTGTCCGTTGGGGGCATTGACATCGGCATTGCTGAAGTCTTTGACCGCTTCATTGAAGGTGATCGTCACCGCCGCACTTTGGCCAGCCGTCAAACTGGTCACCACCGAGTTGGTGTTGTCTTTGAGGACGATGCTGGCGCTGGGCGCTTTGGTGTCCACGCTGTAGTTGCCGCTGGTGACGGCCACACCGGCGTTGCCGATCAGATCGCTGTAGGTGTTGAGCAGCGCAATCGTGTTGAGGGCCGCCTCGGTGTTGGCGTTGGGGGTGTAAGTGCCGGTCCAGGTGATGCCGCCATCGGCGCTGGAGAGCGTGCCCAGAGCGCCGTTTTGCACCGTGACGTCTTCGTTGCCAAAACCCTGCACCTTTTCACTGAAGGTGATGGTCAAGGTCGTGGTTTCGCCCGCTTTGAGGGCTTCATCGGCCAGAGCGATGACCGCTGTGGGCGCTTTGGTGTCCAGGCTGTAGTTGCCACTGCTGCCGGTGGTGCCCGCATTGCCGGCCAGGTCGGTGTAGTTGGAAAACACCTGCACCAGGTTGCTGGTGTCTTCGATCAGGTTGCTGGCCGTCAGGGTGGCGGTCCAGGTCAAACCACCGTCCGTGCTGGCCAAAGCGCTCAGGCTGGCGTTGTCAGCGATCAAATCGCCCAGGTCAAAGGCCTGCACTTTTTCTGAAAAACGCACCGTCACTGTGGCGGTGTCACCGGCTTTGAGTAAGGTTTTATCCAGGGTGACACTTTGCACCGAAGGTGCCGATGTGTCCACACTGTAAGCGCGGCTGGCTTGCGCGTTGGCGGCATTGCCTGCAGCGTCTGTGGCGTTGATGAACACTTCCAGTTTCTTGTCGGCATCGTCCACCAAGTCCAGCGTGTCAATCTGGATGTTGTACCCCCCCACCGCATTCACGGTGCCGGAGTAGGTTTGCCCATTGACCTGCACTTGCACCAGATCGCCCTGGCTGGCCTGCAAGGCCACACCCGTGATGGTGGTGCTCAGGTTGGCGGCGTCGGCAGGCCCCACGGCGTCGTCACCGCCAATGGCGGCCACGGTGATGCTGGGCACGGGCACTTGCGTGTCCAGCGTGAAGCTGAACACCGTGGGTGTGCTGATGTTGTCGGCCTTGTCGGTTTGACGCACCTGCACGGTGTTCAGGCCTTCTTGCGCCGTGAAGGTGCTGCCCCAAGTGCTGCCGTCGGTGCTGTATTCCAGCACCGCATCGCTTTCAATCTGCCCAATGTTCAGATTGCCCACCGTGGTGATTTTGTCGCTGCTGCTGGTGCCCGAGTCGCACAGCAGGCTGACTGTGGGTGAGGCCGCGATTTTGTCGATGATTACCGCCAGACTGATGGTCGAGTCCACGCTGCTGCCCGCCTGCAGTGTTCTGGCCACCAGAACGTTGCCCGTGGAAATCGTCAGCGATGGCGTGACCGACCACAGACCATTGATGTCCACCACGGCGTCCAGAACCTCGTTGGTGCCGGGCATGGTCACGCGGATGCGGTCGCCCACTGCCCCCGTGCCGCTGATGACGGGCGTGTCCTGACGGGTGATCAGATCGTTGAGTGAACCGCTGTTGCTGAGGTTGTTCAGGCCTGCCGTGAAGGTGCCCGCCTTGGTGTTGAGCACAAAGGTCAGCATGTCCGACACGGCGCTGTTGCCCGCCTGATCCGTGACACGGGCATACACGGTGTTGTTGCCTTCGGCCGCGCTGTAGGTGTTTGTCCAGCTGGTGCCATTGGTGCTGTATTCCACCACGGCACCGCTTTCAATGGCAGAGCCGCCTGCGCTACCGGGCACATTGAGCGAGCCATCAATCGTCACTTTGTCACCCGGCGTGCCCGTGTCGGTCACCAGCGTCAAGGTCGGTGTGCTGATGAAGGTGTCGACGGTGAATGTCAAGGTGCTGGCAGCCCCTGCATTGCCCGCAGCATCCACCACCCGGGCCTGCACGGTATTGCTGCCCTCGCCTGCGGCAAAGGTGCTGCCCCAAGCCAGTCCGTCCACACTGTATTGGAGGGTGGCGCCTGACTCCAGGGTCGTGGCCAAAATGCTGCCGTTCTGGCTGATTTTGTCGGTGCCCGATCTGCCACTGTCACAGACCAGCGCCAAAGTGGGCACCGTGGGGGCCAGCGTGTCCAGGGTGAAGTTGAAGGTGCTGACCGCTCCCACATGGCCTGCGGCGTCCGTCACCCGAATTTGCACAGCATTGGCGCCTTCGATGGCGCTGAACGTGGTCAGCCAGGTGCTGCCATTGGTGCTGTACTCAATTTGCCCACCGCTTTCGCTGGACACGCTTTGCAGCAAGGCCTGCTTGCTCAGTCGGTCGCTGCCACTGCTGCCGCTGTCGCAGACCAGGGTGGTGACCACAGCGGCGGGTGTCGTGGTGTCCAGGGTGAAGCTCAGGCTGCTGGCATCACTGACATTGCCTGCCGTATCGGTGGCCCGGGCATACACCTTGTTGACGCCTTCAGTGGCCACAAAGGTGGTGCCCCAGGTGCTGCCATCGGTGCTGTAAGCCAGGACCGTGCCTGCACCATGGGACACATTGATGCCCCCTTTGGCAGAAATCAGGTCACTGCTGTCCAGCCCGCCATCGCAAACCAGGGTGATCACGGGCGCGCTGGGTTTGACGCTCTGAAGCTGGAAGGCCAGGTTTTGCGTTCTCTGATTGCCTGCCGAGTCCGTCACGCGCACGGTGACGGAGTTGGCACCTTCGCTCGCCTGGAAATGATTTGTCCAGCTCGTGCCATCGGTGCTGTACTGCACTTGGGCACCCGCCTCCACTCCGGACAGGCTCAAGTTCGCAGTGTTGGTGATCAAGTCACTCGCTGTGCCACTGTCACAGCCAAGCGCCACGGCAAAGGCAGCGACTGTCGTGTCCAGGGTGAAATTGAGCGGCGCAGACAGGGCACTGTTGCCTGCCCCATCAGTCACCTTGACGGTGACTTGGTTGACGCCTTCTGCCGCATTAAAGGTGGTCGTCCAGAGGACACCATTGGTGCTGTAAGCCACTTGTGCGCCTGCCTCAACGCCTGCGAGTGTCAAGGCCGCAAACCGGCTGCTGTTGTCGGTGCTGCTCGATCCGCTGTCGCAAGTGAGGGTGAGCGTGGGCACTGCGATCACTTGATCAATGACCAAGCTCAGCGACTGCGCAGTGCTGATGTTGCCCGCCGCGTCAATGGCCACCACACTGACCGTGCCCGTGTTGATAGCCAGAGTGGGCGTCACCGTCCAAGTACCGTCTGCGGCCACCGTGGTGCTGATCACTTCCAGTGTGCCAGGCATGGTGACACGGATGAGGTCCCCCTCCACACCCGAACCGCTGATGGTGGGTGTGGCGTCAGAGGTCATCAGATCGGTCAGCGTGCCGCTGTTGCTCGCGTCATCGAGCTTGACCGTGAAGCTCGGTGCCTTTGTGTCCACTGCGTACGTGGCTGTAGCTACCGTGCCTGCGTTGCCCGCTTCGTCGGTGTAGGCCGTGCCCAGGCTCAGCGTGTTGCTGGCCGCTTCGGTGTCTGTTGCTGGCGTGAAGGTGGCTGTCCAGATCAGGCCGTCTGTGCTGGCGGTGAATGTGCTCAAGGCTCCGTTGGGCGCTGTGATGTCCGCGTTGCTGAAGTCTTTGACTTTTTCGCTGAAGGTGATGGTCACCGTGGCGCTCTCGCCTGCTTTGAGCGCGTTGTCGCTCAGGGCGATGCTGGCCGTGGGTGCTTTGAGGTCTATCGCGTAGTTGGCGCTGCT
>NZ_LFYT02000002.1 GCF_001270065.2 Limnohabitans planktonicus II-D5 | reverse complement strand
AGAACTTGTAGGTCGGCGGTCGAAGACCCCGACGCTGGTTGAACAGACATCCCTGCTTGGTTCATGCAGCAGTGCCCGAACAAGCATACGTCGGACTCTGCGAGTGCCGACCTGCGAGAGGACATGTTTCACGCATTTCAAACTTCAGCGTGCTAGATCAATGGATTCGGCCCTGTGAAGTTTTCAATGCCCAAAGAACTTGTAGGTCGGTGGTCGAAGACCCCGACGCTGGTTGAACAGACACCCCTGCTTGTTTCATGAAGCAGTGCCCGAACAAGCAGTCGTCTGACTCTGCGAGTGCCGACCTGCGAGAGGACATGTTTCACGCATTTCAAACTTCAGCGTGCCAGATCAATGGATTCGCCCCTGTGAAGTTTTCAATGCCCAACGAACTTGTAGGTCGGAGGTCGAAGACCCCGACGCTGGTTGAACAGACATCCCTGCTTGGTTCATGCAGCAGTGCCCGAACAAGCATACGTCGGACTCTGCGAGTGCCGACCTGCGAGAGGACATGTTTCACGCATTTCAAACTTCAGCGTGCCAGATCAATAGGTTCGCAAAGCTTTCGAGAAGTATCTGGAGTGCGGCATCTTCGCCCACTGTTTTGCCTGCGCCCTCTGCGACGACTTCCAAGTGTCGAGCCAACCCTCAGTTCTTACACCGGTCCCTCGGCCGAACCTCTTTGGGCCACGCAGCCAAGCGTTCCAACAACGCGTTCAGCCCTGCGCGCAGCACCGCCCACCGCGTAACCACCTGCGGCACCGAAAACCGCAAATTGGCATCCGACTGCGCAACGATTTCGACCCAGGTCGGCACCTCTACACAATGCACCGCACCTCGTTGAAGGCCTGTTTTTTGCGTGAGCAAGCAATGGTCCAAAACCGAGTGCTGCACCAGAGTCATCGAACCAGCCGCGACGTGGATCACCGTTCCGCGTGGCAGTTGCTCGAAATGGGATTGACCCTTGGCCAACAGAAGTTGGCTGGTTTGAAACGATTCGGGTTTGCTGTGCATACACCACCACCTTCTTGACGACTGGTTGAAAGGACCTGACCAGGTTTGGGCAGGCACTGGTGTAATCGTAGGTAAATACCCTGATCTGCAACAGACACAGCGGCGCACTGTCTTTGGCAGAACAGAAGCGCTTTTTGGCATCTGTTACGGTACGGTTTTGACAAATCTGTATCTGTTTTCCGCACTGCGTATCAAGGAACATGTGTCATGCACACCGCACCACCCTCCGCATCCGCACCGCAACAGCCGCAACCCATCTACCAGCGCTTGGCTGCGCACTACCGGGGCGCCATCCAGGCGGGCTCTCTGAACGTCGGTGACCGCATGCCGTCGCTGCGCAGCCTGATGCGCCAGCACGAGGTCAGCCTGTCGACCGCGATGCAGCTGAGCCGCCACTTGGAGAGCGAGGGCTGGCTGGAGGCGCGGCCGCGCTCGGGCTACTTTGTGCGCAAGCCCCTGCGCAACACCTTGGCCACTGTCAGTGAGCCGCGCATGGACATCACGCCCGACCCGGCGCAGTATGTGGGCATCCACGGTCGGGTGTCGGACTTCATCGCGCGCGGGCGGCTCCAAATGGTCAAGACCAATCTGGCCGTGGCCCGCTGTGCGCCCGAGTTATACCCAGGCGAGGCGCTGAAGCTGGCGACCCTTCGGGTGTTGCGCAAGCGGCCCAACGTACTGGTGTCAGCGTCGGCACCGCGCGGCAACCCGGAGTTTCGCGCGGTGTTGGCCAAGCGGGCGCTGGGCATTGGCCTGAGGCTGTCGCCCGACGATGTGCAGGTCACCAACGGCTGCATCGAGGCCTTGAACCTGGCCCTGCGCGCTGTGGCCGCGCCGGGCGACACGATTGCAGTGGAGTCGCCAACCTTCTATGGCTTGCTGCAGGTGCTGGAGGCCCTGGGTATGCGGGCGCTGGAGATACCGACCAGCCCACAGACCGGCATCTCGCTGGATGCGATGGAGATGGCGATGCAGACCTATGACAATATCAAGGCCGTCGTCGTCGTGCCGCACCTGCAAAACCCGCTGGGCAGCATCATGCCGGACGCCCACAAACAGGGCCTGGTGCAACTGTGTGAACGCCACGGCGTGGCCCTGATCGAAGACGACACTTACAGCGAACTGGTCAACGAGGCTGCGCGTCACCACGTGCCATTGCGCGCGATGAAGTCGTGGGACACAAGCGGTAATGTCATCTACTGCGCGTCACTGCACAAATTTTTGACACCGGGCATGCGCGTGGGGTGGATGGCTGCAGGACGCTGGCAGGCGCGGGTGGAAATGCTCAAGTTCAGTCAGACGCGCAGTACCGAAGAGTTGTCGCAACTGGCCCTGGCAGACTACATGGCCTCACCGGCTTATGACCGCCACTTGCGCCGCCTGCGCAGTGCACTGCATGTGCAACGCGAAAATACCGCGCAAGCCATTGCCAACTATTTCCCGGCGGGTACGCGGCTCAACGTACCAGAAGGCGGCTTGTCCCTATGGGTAGAGCTACCCAATAAGCTGTCCAGCCGACGTGTGTTTGACGCCGCTCTGGAGCAGCAAATTCTGGTCACGCCGGGGCAGATGTTCTCCAACACGCTGCGTTTTGACCCCTACCTGCGCATCAACTGCGGCTGGCCGCACCAGCAGGATGTGGAACAGGGCCTGCGTCGGTTGGGGCAGATCGTGACGGAATTGGTGGCGATGGGGCCTCCTATTGATCCGGCCCTGTGAAGTATTGAATGGGCCAGAGTCTTGCAAGTCGGTCGCAGTTGAGGGCGAACCGGACTGGGACTTTGCGGCACAACCGACACCGATCATTGCTGTCGATCTGCGCATCAATTGGTGAAGGAGAGAAGCCGGGATGTCGGGGGCTGTGAAGAGTGAGTGAGAGTGTGTGTGTGGTTGTACAAGATCCAAGCTTCATTGCCATGGGGTAGCTGTCATCGCTCAAAACGGGCCGCTACAAGGCTTTATGTGGCTCCCAAACAAGGGCACACTTGGCCTCGTGCGGATGGAATATCTATCCTTCGTCCGCGATGAATTGCACTTCATTTGAGGGTGCAAGCCCATCAGTTTTGTGGCTTCATGCAATCGCTATACCCCCCAACCCGTGAGGGTGAAGGGGGTTAAGAAGGCGTGAAGTCTTTACCGCCGCCTTCTCGCGTTGATTACAGCGTCGGGTAATCGGTGTAGCCCTTGGCACCGGGGGTGTAGAAAGTGCTTTGGTCGGGTACGTTCATGGCAGCACCCGCTTTCACACGGGCTGGGAAGTCGGGGTTGGCCAGGAAGCCGGTGCCAAAGGCGACGGCGTCAACTTTGCCTTCGGTGATGGCGGACTCTGCCTCGTCTGAGGTGTAGCCCATGTTGCCAATCAGTGCGCCTTTGTAGTGGGCTCGTGCAACGGGCATCACATCGGCTTTTTGCAGGCCAAAAAAGTCCGCCCGCATGACGTGCAAGTAGGCCAAGTCAAAGCGGTTGAGTTGCTCGGCCAGGTAGGCTGTCCAGGCCTGCGGGTCGCTGTCTTTCATGTCGTTGTAGCTGTTCAGGGGAGACAGGCGCAGGCCCACGCGGTCACTGCCTATCGCGGCACACACAGCGGTCAACACCTCAAAGAGGAGGCGGGCGCGCTGCGCCAGCGTGCCGCCGTAGCCATCGGTGCGCTGGTTGGCACTGTCGCGCAGGAATTGGTCAATCAAGTAGCCGTTGGCACCGTGTACTTCTACGCCATCAAAGCCTGCAGCCATGGCGTTTTTGGCGGCCTGCGAAAAGGCTTGCACGATGGGGGTAATTTCACTTTCCAGCAAGGCGTGGGGCGTGGCTTGGGGCAACTTGCCTTGCGCGGTATGGGCATCGCCCTGGAGCGGCAGGGGGCTGGACGAAACAATCGGCGCCCCGCCATTGTTGGCCGGGTGTGCGGCGCGGCCTGCGTGCCAGATTTGCATGAAGATTTTGCCGCCTTTGGCGTGCACGGCAGCGGTGGTTTCTTTCCAGGCTTCGATTTGTGCTGCGTTGTAAATGCCGGGTTCGTTCACAAAGGCCGAGGTGTTCTCAGCGATCATGGTGCACTCGGTGATGATCAGACCAGCGCTGGCGCGCTGGGCGTAGTACTCGGCCATGAGCGCATTGGGCATATGCCCCGCACTGGCCCGCGCACGTGTCAGCGGTGCCATGAGCATGCGGTTGGCCAGTGAAACGGAGCCGATTTGAAGAGGGTTAAATAGCATAGGAGTTTTTTGATTCAATGAGGAAAGACGGAGGTGGAAATTGCTTCCGAAGGACTACGTGGTGTTGAAAAAGGGGATTGCAAGGCCATTGGGTCGATGTTCGGCGGATGCGCACCAACGTGCCGCACATCTTTGCCATGTGCGACATCGTGGGCCAGCCCATGTTGGTGCATAAGGCGGTGCACGAAGCACACGTGGCGGCCAAAGTGATTGCGGGAGAACTGCAAGGCAACAGTATCTGGCAGCCGCAAGATTCAACGCACGCATCATCCCCAGCGTGGCCTGCGCCGCCCCAGAAGTGGCATGGGTGGGCCTGACCTGGACCGAAGCCAAATCGCAAGGCATGAAGGTGAAAAAGGACTTGTGGGTTCCCCTTTATGCTGCCCAGAGCGCTCAAACTGCCTCGCTCAAATTCGCCAGGTAGTCCCTATACCCATGTCCCATTGGTTTCATGCGAATGAATTTTCCATCTGCAAAGAGGTGTAATGTGCAAACCCGTTCAGCCCATGAATCATTGCCTCCATGCTCTCATTACTTTTTCGAAAAACACTTGCTTCGTCGGTGATTGGCTTCATCGCCCTGTCGAATTTGACCGCGCATGCGGCCGATTACGCCGGTCCACTGTTTGACGCACACCTGCACTACAACACCGAAGCCTGGAACGGTCAAACGGGTCCGCACCCAGTACCCGATGTGTTTGCACGAATGCAGCGAAGTGGCGTCAAGGCCATCGTCTCCAACTCGCGGCCTAATGATGGAACCCTGGCGCTGGCCCAGGATCGCGACGAGGCTGCCGCGGCGGGCGTGACCGTTGTGCCTTTCGTTCGCTTGTACCGCAACCGCGCTGACTACGACTCCTGGTTCCGCGATGACAGCATTTATGACATGGTGCTGGCAGAACTCGCGCGTGGAACACCGGTGGGGCCTTATCGGGGTATTGGCGAATTCCATCTTTATGACAGTGCCAATGCCAACGGCACGGTGGCCAAAAAACTGATGGTGCTGGCCGAAGAAAAGCAGTTGGTGGTGCTGGCCCATGTGGATGATGTCGCAATTGACCTGTTGATGGCCAACACGCCGTCCAAGGGGCAAAAGTTGCGCTTGATCTGGGCGCACACAGGCATTGGTGGCACCCCGGTAAAGCGTGTGGAAGACTTGATGGCCAAGTACCCAGGCCTGATGGGGGAACTTTCTTACCGACCGGGCTTGACCTGTGACGGAGGTGTCTTGTGCCCTGAATGGCGCGCCATCATGCTCAAATACCCTGGGCGTTTTTTGATCGGGTCAGACACCTGGATCAATCAACGCTGGCAACAGTATGAAGACAATATGCTGGCCTACCGCGTTTGGCTGGGTAATTTGCCACCCGCTGTTGCCAAAAAAATAGCCTGGGAAAACGGTTTAGCCTTATTCGGGATGCGTTACTGAAGAGAAAAAAGAGCCAGCTCATCCATGCAGACTCAAAAGCCATAGGGCTTGTTGATTCCCCTGAAGCTGGCACTGCGCGTGCCCAAATGGCGCTGGCGGTTGCGCACTGTCCACCACTCCTGAAACCAGGCGACGTGGCCCCACTCCCACTAGGGCTGGCTCATGCCGGACAAGGGGGACACCTACAGATTGGCCAAAGCGTTTTGCCAGGCTCGCATCAGCCCCAGCATGCGTTCTCGGGTGCCTTGCATGGCAAGGGCCAAAACCTCAGGGTTGGCCATGCGCACGGCGCTGTGCACGGGCCCCTGGCAGCCCGCAAAGACCGTCCAAACCATGCGCTTGGGGCGGCCGGCCCTGTACCCGACGAGGTACTGCCATTCATGTATAAACCGTCCATGCAAAAACTTGGTGTGGTCATTGTCAGCCCTGCTTTGGCCGATGCCAACAATGGCAACTGGCAAACTGCACGCCGCTGGCAACAGCTGTTGTCTGCACATTCTGCTCGCATCGTTCGGCAATGGCCCGATGACCAATCCGACAGCGATGATCTGATGCTGGCGCTGCACGCCCGCCGCTCAGCCGACTCGGTGCAAGCCTGGCACGCCAAACATGGCCAGCGCGGCTTGGGCGTGGTGCTCACCGGCACCGACCTGTACCGCGACATTGGCCACGACCCCCTGGCCCAACAGTCTTTGTCTCTGGCCCATTCACTGGTGGTACTGCAAGAATGGGGTATCAAGGCCTTGCCGCCCGCACACCAAACCAAGGCGCGGGTCATCTTTCAGTCCACGGGCATGCGTCAGACTTTGCCCAAGACCTCTCGCCATGTGCGCGTCGTCATGGTGGGCCATTTGCGTGAAGAAAAAGACCCTCTCACCCTGATGGCTGCAGCAGGGTGCTTGCCGCCAGACTCGGGCCTGTTGATCGACCACATCGGTGCAGCGCTCGATCCGGCGCTGGGCCAGGCCGCGCAAGTCACGCAGGCGCAGTGTCCGCATTACCGCTGGTTGGGGGCTTTGCCTCACGCGCAAACACTGCAGCGCATCCAGCGCGCGCACCTGCTGGTGCACTGCAGTCGCATGGAAGGTGGCGCACATGTGCTGATGGAAGCCATGCGCAGCGGTACACCCGTTTTGGCCTCGCGCATCGACGGCAATATGGGCCTGTTGGGCGAAAATTACGCCGGCCTTTTTGAGCCGGGCAACGCTAAAGCCTTGGCTGATTTGCTGCTGGCATGCCGATCACCACAAACCGGTCATTCTCTGGTGGCACACTTGCAGCATCAATGCGCTTTGCGCGCACCTTTGTTTGAACCGAGCGCCGAACGCGCTGCATTGCACCGCTGGGTGCAAGACCTTTGGGCCCTTTGAATGCAATCTTCTCATCCACCCGTGCTGCGCGATCTGGTGCTGGTCGGCGGCGGACACAGCCATGTGGGCGTGCTGCGCATGTTCGCCATGAAGCCCGAAGCCGGTGTGCGCATCACCGTGATCTGCACCGACATCGACACGCCTTATTCGGGTATGTTGCCCGGCTACATCGCGGGCCACTACAGCTTTGACGAGGTGCACATCGATCTGGGTCGACTGTGTGCCTTTGCTGGTGCGCGTCTCTACCACGACGCAGCGGTGGGCATCGACCGGCAAAACCAAAAAGTCATTTGTAAAAACCGCCCACCTGTGGCCTATGACCTGTTGTCGATCAACATCGGTTCAACCCCGCAGGTGCAAAACGTGGAAGGCGCACAAGCCTTGGCGATGCCGGTCAAGCCGATTGCACGGTTCAACCAAGGCTGGCTGAACCTGATGGACAAAGCGCGCCATTGGCCCAGCCACCGGGGACCCATGACCATTGCCGTGGTGGGCGCAGGGGCGGGCGGGGTGGAGTTGGTGCTGTCCATGCAACACCGATTGCGCAACGAACTCAAAGCCATGGGGCGAAGCCCCGAAGACCTGAAGTTTGTTCTGCTGACCGCAGGCGATTCGATCTTGCCCACCCACAACCCGGGCGTGCGTCAACGCTTTGTCCAAGTGCTGCAAGAGCGCAAGGTGGAGCTGCACACACATGCCGAGGTGGTACAGGTCTCGCAAGGCTGCTTGCACACACGCGACGGCCGCACCTTCGATGCCGACGAGACCCTGTGGGTCACACAAGCTGGGGGACCGACATGGCTGCAAAGTACAGGCTTAGCCCTCGACGACAAAGGTTTCATTTTGGTGAGTCCCCAGTTGCAAAGCCTGAACGACCCGCGGGTTTTTGCAGCAGGAGACATCGCCTCGTTTGCCGAGCGTCCGCTTGAAAAAGCAGGTGTGTTTGCGGTGCGCATGGGCAAGCCACTGGCCGAAAATTTGCGCCGCAGCTTGCGCGGTCAAAAACTCGTGGCCTACAACCCACAGCGTCACTGGTTGGCCCTGATCTCGACCGGCAACCGCTTCGCCGTGGGTTCACGCGGTTCGTGGGGCTTTGGTGGCAATTGGGTCTGGCGTTGGAAAGACCGGATTGACCGTGAATTCATGCGCCGATTCACCGAATTGCCCAACATGCACGCCAGCGCGCCGGACACCCGCTTGCGCACCACCGTTCGGGCGATGTGCCAACTGCTGAGAGACATGCAGGCCCCAGGCAAAGCGCCTGCCACACATTTGCGCTTGACCGCTGAAGAGTCCTTGCAAGCCATCTCGGCCATCGCCATGCGCTGCGGGGGGTGCGGTGCCAAAGTGGGTGCCAATGTGTTGTCGCGTGCCTTGGGGCAATTGCAAGCGGTCGAACGGCCTGATGTGTTGATTGGCCTGCATTCGCCCGACGACGCGGCCGTGGTGCGTGTGCCGCCCGGTATGGCTGTGGTGCAGACGGTGGACTTTTTCCGAGCCTTCATTGACGACCCCTATTTGTTCGGCAAGGTGGCCGCCAACCACGCGCTGGGAGATATTTTTGCCATGGGGGCCGAGCCGCAAACCGCAACCGCCGTGGTCACCGTGCCGCCAGGGCTGGAGAGCAAAGTCGAAGACCTGTTGACCCAAATGATGGGCGGGGCGATCGAGGTGCTGAACGCTGCAGGCTGCGCCTTGGTGGGTGGCCACACGGGGGAGGGCGCAGAACTGGCCCTGGGCTTTGCCATCAACGGCCTGATCGACGAGAACATGAACGGTGTGATGCGCAAGGGCGGCATGCAGCCTGGCGATGTGCTGCTGCTGACCAAGCCCATGGGCACCGGCACCTTGTTTGCAGCGCACGCTCGCCATGCGGCCAAGGGCCGCTGGATTGCTGCGGCCTTGCAATCGATGGTGCAGTCCAACCAGATGGGCGCCAAAATTTTGCACAGCCATGGGGCCACCGCCTGCACCGACCTCACGGGCTTTGGCCTGCTGGGCCACCTGGTCGAGATGACGCGACCATCGGGTGTGGACGCCGAACTGAACATGAGCACACTGCCCCTGCTGGACGGTGCGGTGGACTGCGTCAAGGCGGGCATTGTCAGTTCTTTGCAACCGGCCAATGTGCGACTGCGCCGCGCCCTGCGCAACGCCGACGAGTTTGTGAATGACCCACGCTACCCCTTGCTGTTTGACCCGCAAACCGCAGGCGGCCTGCTGGCCAGCGTGCCCGCTGCGCAAGCTGTGGCCTGTGTGCAAGCCCTGAAAGCGGCAGGCTATGCGCACACCGCCATGATTGGCCGCATCACCGCGCAAGGCGAAGCCATTGAGCCCGTGTTGCTGAAAACCTGAACGCCAAAAAATCCACCAACGCCTGAAACCTCATGCACACCGAACACTTCACGCTCAACGCCGACCTGACCCAGCGCTGCGTCGTGCACAGCCCCTCAATCGATTGGGTGGAATCGCCCGCATCGGGCGTGTCGCGCCGCATGCTTGAGCGAGACGGCGGCGAATTGGCGCGGGCCACGTCCATCGTGCGCTATGCGCCCGGCGCGGCCTTTGCCCGCCACACGCACGGCGGGGGCGAAGAAATTCTGGTGCTCGAAGGCACACTGCACGACGAGCACGGGGTGTATGGCCCCGGCACTTACATCAAAAACCCGGTGGGCACATCGCACGCGCCGTCCTCCCCCGAAGGTTGCACCTTGTTTGTCAAGCTGCGCCATCTGGATGCGCGTGACGACCAACGCGTGGTCATCGACACGCGCCGCAGCTCATGGCGTCAGGGCATGGTGGAGGGCCTCAAAGTCTTGCCGCTGTGCACCTTCGAGACGCAAAACACAGCCTTGGTGCGCTGGGCACCCGAGACCTGTTTCAGCCCACACCGGCATTGGGGTGGTGAAGAGATCTTTGTGGTCGAAGGCGTGTTCTCCGACGAGCACGGCGACTACCCCGCAGGCAGCTGGCTGCGCAGCCCGCACATGAGCCAGCACCAGCCCTTCAGCCGCGAAGGCTGTTTGATTCTGGTGAAAACCGGGCACTTGACCTGAACACACCAGCATGACACACCGGCCTGCGCATTTGACAAACTGCTCCAATGATCCTGCACATTGAATTTTGAAATCTGTGAGAGATGTCATCTCGTAGGTTTGCACTCGCAGATTCCAACATGATGGGTTTGGGCACAGGCCCATGTCGGGGTCTTCGACCGCCGACCTACGAGAAGGCATCACCTCGTAGGTCGGTACTCGCAGAGTCCGACATGATGAGTTTCGGCACAGGCCCATGACGGGGTCTTCGACCGCCGACCTACAACATCTTTGAGCATTGACGACTTCACAGGGCTGAATCCATAGGCGCGGGCCACGCCAGCGACAGTGTTTGTAAGCCGTTTGCACGGATAGGTTTTTAAAATGGCGTTTTGTTGCCCTGTCCATTTTTTGAGTCCCATGAGCACGCCATCTACACCTTCTTTAGCCCCCCTGATTGATTCGCAGCTTGCCCCGCTTGTCGCGCCCCACGGCATATTGCGCGTGGCCATCAACCTGGGCAACCCGGTGCTGGCCGGTCTCGATGCGGCAGGCGAGCCCTCGGGCATCTCGGCCGATCTGTCGCGCAAGCTGGCGGCGCAGTTGGGCCTGGGCATTGAATGGCGGGTCTTCAAGAAAGCTGACGACGCAGTGCGGTGCGTGCGCGGCGACGAAGCCGACATTGGCTTTTTTGCCATCGACCCGGTGCGTGGCGAGGGTCTGCACTTTTCACCGCCTTATGTGCAAATTGAAGGGGCCTACATGGTTCGCAGCAATTCGCCACTGCGCCGGAACGCCGAGGTGGACCAAGCAGGCACCCGCGTCACTGTGGGTGCAGGCAGCGCCTACGATTTGTTTTTGACGCGCCACCTGCGGCAAGCGGCCATCGTGCGGGCACCCAGCTCGCCCGCCGTGGTCGATGTGTTCATGGCCCAACACCTCGAAGTGGCAGCTGGGGTGAAGCAGCAGTTAGAAGCCGACGCGCAGCGACTGATTGGCGTGCGCCTGCTGCCCGGCCGCTTCATGGTCATCCACCAAGCCATGGGCATGCCCGTGCAGCGCAGCGAGCAAGCGCGCCAATACCTGAACGCGTTTGTCGAAGACGCCAAACATTTAGGCTGGGTGGCGCAGGCCTTTGTGCGCCACCAGGTTCAGGGCGCGGCTGTAGCACCGCCGGGCTATCCCGCACACGACTGATGCTGCCAAGTTCCGGTGCTCAAGTGGGGCTTCATAGTTGAAGGCCCTGGGCCCCACTCCCAACGGAAAAAACTCGCCGCTGAAACACAGGCTGGCTTTGCCAACAGCGGCATCACCAATGCCGACAGTCCAATGCACACAAACTTGCCACACATCGTTGCCATGGGCGGCATCGTGGGTCTGCCCATGCAGCGATAAGCTACACGTATTCCGAAATTTTCAGTAATTATTGAAAATTCAAAAAGTCGGTCTAAAATCGGCCCATGCCTATCTCAGATCAAATTCCCTCCCTGAACCGCGAGTTCATCGCCCATTTCGGTGAAATGGGCAGCAAGTGGGGCATCAACCGCACCGTGGGTCAAATTTACGCGCTGCTCTATGTGTCGCCGCAGGCCTTGAACGCCGATGAGATTGCCGAAGCGCTGGCGTTCTCGCGCTCCAACGTGAGCATGGGCCTCAAAGAGCTGCAGGCCTGGCGGCTGGTGCGTTTGCGCCACCAAGCGGGTGACAGGCGCGAGTACTTTGAAGCACCGGCTGACGTCTGGGAAATCTTTCGGGTGCTGGCCGAGGAGCGCCGCCGCCGTGAAATCGAGCCCACCTTGTCCATGCTGCGAACCGCCTTGCTAGAGACACCTGGCAATGATGCCGAGCGCCATGCCCAAAATCGCATGCGCGACATGCACGACCTGATCGACCGCCTCATGACCTGGTTTGACGATGTGCAAAAGCTCGCGCCCGAGACCGCCATGCAGCTCATGGGCATGGGGGCCACAGTGACCAAAGTGCTCGAACTCAAGGACCGCCTGACCGGTCGAGCCCACAAAGCGTCTGACATCAACCCTTCACGCCACGGCGAATGATCCCCAAAGAAAGCGACCATGGACATCGACGCCCTCATCCTCTCTCGCATTCAGTTTGCAGCGAACATCAGCTTTCACATCCTGTTTCCCACCATCACCATTGCGCTGTGCTGGTTCTTGCTGTTCTTCCGTTGGCGCTTCGCCCGCACCCAAGACCAAGCGTGGGAAGAAGCCTACTATTTTTGGACAAAGGTGTTCGCGCTCACCTTTGCGCTGGGGGTGGTCTCGGGCATTGTGATGAGTTTCCAGTTCGGCACCAACTGGCCGGGATTCATGGAGCGCACGGGCAATATTTCAGGGCCGCTGCTCGGCTATGAGGTGCTGACGGCGTTTTTCCTGGAGGCCAGCTTTCTGGGCATCATGCTGTTTGGCCGTGGCAGGGTGAGTGAGCGGGTGCACCTGGTGGCTACTTTTTTGGTGGCGTTCGGCACCACCATGTCGGCCTTCTGGATCCTGAGCCTGAACTCCTGGATGCACACCCCGGCAGGTTTCGAAATCGTCAATGGCCAATTCATCCCCACCGATTGGCTGGCGGTGGTCTTCAACCCTTCGTTTCCCTACCGCTTCTCGCACAAGTTGCTCGCTTCGGCGCTGACCGCTTCGTTCCTTATCGCTGGTCTGTGCGCTTGGCAACTGATCAAGGGTAGCGCAACGCGCGGCACGCACAAAGCCATGCGTGCGGCTATCTTCACCGCCGCTTGCGTGATGCCGCTGCAGTTCCTGGTGGGCGACATGCACGGCCTCAACACGCTGGAGCACCAACCGGCCAAGGTCGCTGCCATGGAGGGCATCTGGGAGACCGAGCGCGGTGCGCCGCTGACGCTGTTTGGCATTCCCGACCAAGAAGCACGCACCACCCACTTCGCGGTGAAGATTCCCAAAATGGCCAGCCTGATCTTGACCCATGATATGGACGGCGAAGTCAAGGGCATCAACGAATTTGAAGGGGCGCACCCCCCAGTGGCGCCGGTGTTCTATGCCTTTCGGGTGATGGTGGGCGTGGGTTCGTTGATGTTGTTGGTCGCCGGTTTCACCGCCTGGCGCTTGTGGCGTCAGCGCAGGCAGTCGGAAGTGGTGCTGCCCAAGCCCCTGCTGTGGGTGCTCTCGGGCATGGCGTTCTCCGGCTGGGTCGCCACACTGGCGGGCTGGTACGTGACCGAGATCGGTCGCCAGCCCTTCCTGGTGTATGGCTTGATGCGCACCAGCGAAGCAGCCACCACCTTGCCGCCGCCCTACATTGCGCTCACCTTAACGGCCTACTTGGTGGTTTATGGCCTGCTGTTGGTCACTTACGTCGGCGTGTTGAAGTACATGGCTGAGCACCCCAAGGAACACCGACAGGACGCGCCCTCGGGTGCCCTGCTGGGCAAAGCAGGTGTGTGATGAAGCTTGTCTTTGTGTATCTGAACTTGAAACTGAAAGGCGACCATGACCTGGGCTGAATTCCTGCCATTGTTTTTCCTGGCGGTGATGGGGCTGTCCCTGCTGGCATACGTGATTTTGGATGGGTATGACCTGGGCGTTGGCTTGCTGCTCTTGCAGGCGAGCGATGCTGAGAAGGACACCATGATCGCCAGCATCGGTCCCTTTTGGGATGCCAATGAAACTTGGCTGGTACTGGGCGTGGGCGTGTTGTTGATCGCCTTTCCCATGGCCCATGGTCTGGTGCTGCAGGCCTTGTACCTGCCCGTGGCGGTGATGCTGATTGGGTTGATCTTGCGGGGCGTGGCGTTTGACTTTCGCGTGAAAGCACCGCTGCGCTACAAGACGTTCTGGAACCGCGCGTTTTTCGCCGGCTCGCTCATGGCCAGTGTGTCGCAAGGTTGGATGTTGGGTAGCTACATCACCGGCTTTGCCGGCGGACCTCTGGGCTGGGCATTTAGCCTCGGCATCGCTGTCACCTTGCCCGCTGCGTATGTGTTGCTGGGCTCCGGTTGGTTGATCATGAAAACCGAAGGGGAGCTGCAGCAAAAAGCGGTGCGCTGGGCGCGGCTTGTGCTGTGGCCCATGGCGGCTGCCTTGCTGGCCATCTCGGCGGCCACGCCCTTGGTGAAAACTGGCGTGTTGGAGAAATGGTTCGGTGTGCCGCAGGTGTTTGCCTTGCTGCCAGTGCCGCTGATGTGCGCCCTGGCTTTTTTTGCCATGCGCTGGGTACTCACACGGGCCTATTTGGTCAATGCGGGCTACGGCTGGCTGGTGTTCGCCAATACCGTGCTGATTTTTGTGCTAGCCTTCTTCGGCTTGGCTTACAGCATCTTCCCCGACATCGTGATCGGCCGCATGACGGTTTGGGAAGCAGCCATCAGCACCGCGTCGCTCAACGTGATTTTTATCGGTGTGGCCATCACGCTGCCGGTCATCATCGGCTACACGGTGTTCATGTACCGCGTGTTTTGGGGCAAGGCAACCGCGCTGAAGTACGGCTGATCGTCACACGCGAGGTCTGGTTCAGGGTTGAACGGCCCAGGGTAAAAAGGAGGCTGGTTCAGCTTCGAAAGTGGCGAACTGCAAGGTCAATGCGCCCCGAGGTAGCACCCCTCAGCGGCTTCGGCTTCATCACCTTCTTCGCTGCACAACGCAGCGATCAAGGCTTGGTCCACCACTTGGCCGGGTAGCAGCAGCTCTTCATTCGTCCAGCGCTTGACCAAATGGCCATTGGCCACGCCACCGGTGTGTGGGGCTTGGTAGGCGCGGCGGTGTTGCATGGTTGCGCCGCTGTTGGCGTTGGCAATAAAGCGGCTCTCGCCCAAGGCCCAGGGTTCAAAGTAGGCGTTGGCCGCGGCGTCCACCTGACGGAAGTAGCTGCGTGCGCCTTCGGCATTGAGCTTTTTGCGCACGGTGCGCGTGATGAGGCCTTGCAAGTGGTCAAGCGCCGCATCGTCCATGTCGTGGATGGTTTTCAGGCTCATGTCAATCCCCGCCAGCGCAGCCGTGGCGGCCAACTCGGCGGGCAGCACTTGCACCATGGCTTGGACCACATCGCGGTGCGGTGCCACGGCGGTGGCCACGCCGCGTGTTTGCGGCTGGATGGGGCAGCGGATTTCGACAAAGCGTGGCTTGACGGGGCCTGTGCAGCCGTCGTGGTGGTAGTACTCGCCTTGGCTGAGGCGCCCTTTGCTGGAGCGCCCGCGCACGTCGCGGTAGGTGGGGTGTTGGGTGTGCGAATTCAGGCAGACGACCAAGCCGGTGGCATCGACCAATTGGTAAAAGGCCTCGCGCCATTCGGGCAGGAGCAGCTTGTCGTGCAGGTAGTCGCTGGGGGCAGCCGCTTCGGGGCCGACTTCGCCTTCAATGACCAACACAAAGGGCTTGGGTCGACGCACCCGCCATTGGCAGTTGGCAAATTCCAGAGCTGAACTGGAGGGGGCAAAGTTTGGTGAGCCGCTGTGGCCCTCAGATTCGGACATGGTGAAGGTTCAGTGGTGGCTGGACTCGAACAGTGAGCGCAAGATGGTGCCAATTTTAGGGCTTCGCACCACAAGCTCGTTTGCACAGGGTCTGCGGCAATGAGGGCCGTTGATTTCTGTAAAGCAAGCGGCATGCGATTGCTTGTGCGGCATCATCTACCCATGTATTCATCTTCACTGCGCCTGGACCATTTGCGCCGCCATGCTGTCGCCCGCAGTCTTTTTGCGCCCACGACCTTGCCCAAGGCGCTGCAACGACTGGGCTTTGTGCAGGCCGATCCCTTGCGGGCACCTGCGTGTGCGCAGGATTTGACATTGCGCCACCGCGTGGCCGGGTATCGGGTGGGGGATCTGCAAGTGCGCTACCCGCAACTCGATGTCGAAGAGGATTTCTTCGTCAACTATGGCTTTGTTAAGAGCGATGTTCACCACCTGATGCACCCGCGTACGGCCCGCTCCGCGTGGCCTGCCAGCCGCATGCAGCAGGTCACCGAGGTCTTGGCTTTTGTGCGCGAGCGGGGCGTGGTGCGGCCTGCCGAGGTGGATGCGCATTTTGACCATGGCACGGTGAGCAATTGGTTCGGTGGCCGCAGCAGGGCCAGCACCCAGCTGCTGGACGGTATGCATTACCGGGGCCTGTTGCGCGTGGTGCGGCGCGAAGGCGGGCAGCGCCTTTATGCCCTTCGCGAGCACCAGCCCACAGCACTGAGCCCCGATGCGGCGGTGGATGCGCTGGTGGATGTGATCGCCGCAAAGTACGCGCCGCTGCCTGCGGCCAGTCTGGGGCAGCTGGTGGGGCTGCTGCTGGGTGGTGGGGTGCCGCAGTGGCGTGGTCAGCGCCATGCGATCTTGCAGCGGGCGCGGGCCAGGTTGTGCTCTGCGGTGCTTGACGGTGTGACATGGCTCTGGCCCGATGGCGAAAACCCGGCCTCTGGGCGCTATGTGGTGGATGAGCAAGTGCGTTTGTTGGCGCCGTTTGACCCGGTGGTATGGGACAGGCGTCGCTTTGAACTGCTGTGGGGCTGGCCGTACCGCTTTGAGGCCTACACCCCAGCGGCCAAGCGCGTGCGTGGCCACTATGCCCTGCCTTTGTTGTGGCGCGATCAGGTAATTGCTTGGGCCAATCTGAGTGTCAAGGGCGATGTGCTGACGCCCGATGTGGGCTTCGTGGCCTCAGCACCCCGCGAAAAAGCCTTTGGGGTGGCTCTGGAAGAAGAATTGCAACGGATGACGGTCTTTTTGGGCTTGAGGGCCTGATGTAAAGGGCCGTCGTCATGTCGTGCCGTGTTTGTTGGGCTGAAAATGGCGATTGGATGTCGCACATGCTTGCCGCCTTGCAAGAGGTCATGGGCTGCAGTGGTCCAGAAAAAAGCCCGAATACGAAACGATTCGGGCTTTTTGCTCAAGAAACAGCGCTTTGATGTCGCGGCTCACTCGGCCTTGGCCCCCGATTCCTTGACCACTTTGGCCCATTTGGTGATTTCAACTGCTTGGTATTTGGCCAGCTCTTCGGGGGTGGACAACACCGGGTCCAGGCCCAGGGTTTTCAGGCGATCCTGAACGTCGGGCAGGCGAAAGACGCGGATCACCTCGGCGTTGAGTTTGTCGATGACCGGCTTGGGCACGTTGGCCGGTGCAAACATGGCAAACCAGGTGGTGGCCTCGAAGCCTGGCACAAATTCGGCCATGGTGGGCACATCGGGGGCAGCCGGAGATCGTTTGGCCGTGGTTTGGGCCAGCGCGCGGATCTTGCCCTCGCGGGCCATGGGCAGGGCCGAGGGCATGTTGTCAAACATGAGTTGGATGCTGCCGCCCACCAGGTCAGGGATGGCGAACTGGCGGCCTTTGTAGGGCACATGCGTCATGCTGGTGCCGGTCATGGATTTGAACAATTCCCCCGAAACGTGCACCGAGGTACCGGTGCCGGGTGAGCCAAATGACAGTTTGTTGGGATTGGCCTTCATGTAGGTGATCAACTCGGGCACGCTTTTGACGGGCAGGTCGTTGTTGACCACCAGCAGGTTGGGGGCCGAGGCGATCAGCGAGATGGGGGAGAAGTTCTTCACCATGTCGTAGGGCATCTTGTCGTAGAGCGCCCCGTTGATGGAGTGCGTGCCCACGGTGCCCATGACCAGGGTGTAGCCGTCGCCGGGGGATTTGGCCACAATGTCGGCCCCAATGTTGCCGCCCGCGCCGGGTTTGTTGTCAATGATGACGGGTTGGCCGAGTTGGGCTTTCTCACTGAAAAGTCGGGCCAGGATGTCGGGAGCGCCGCCTGCGGGGAAGGTGACGACCAGGCGAATGGGCTTGACGGGGTAGGTCTGGGCTGTGGCCGCTGTGCTTTGAATGACCGTGAGCCCAAAGAGCAGGGCGCTGGACAGGGTGCGAACGAAGGGGGATTTCATAAAAAGGCTCCTTTTGCGCCACTTTAGGGGCTGGCAAGCCAAGCCCCGATGGTGAAAACCCTTTGACTGTCACCCATGTGTGTTGGCCCTTGTCCTCGTCGTTCGGTAGTTCCGACCTTGCAGGCTTTGGCGCAGGCTTCATGTCGGGGCTAAAGCCGCCGACCTACAAATACCTCGCCCCTGTAGGTCGGTAGCTTCAGCTCCGACATGGGTGGTTCTGGCGTGGGCACTTGTCGGGGCTGAAGCCGCCGACCTACAGATACCTCTCCCTTGTCGGTGGGTGGCTTCAGGCCCGATATGGTGGGTTCCGGGCTATAATCCGATTGTTTTGCGATTTGCAAAGCGCACGCCATCCGCTTTTCCGGCAGGTGGCGCAAGTCATTAACCCGCTGAAATTCTTCATTGAACCTAAGCGAAACACAAGGAAAAACCATGATTGCATCTTCAATCAAGGCCGAGGTCGTCAAGGCCAACGCACGTGCTGCCAACGACACTGGCTCCCCAGAAGTCCAAGTGGCTTTGCTGACAGCCCGTATCAACGAGCTGACACCTCACTTCAAAACACACGCCAAAGACCATCACGGTCGCCGCGGTCTGTTGCGCATGGTCAGCCGTCGCCGCAAGCTGCTGGACTACCTCAAGTCCCGTGATGCTGACCGTTACGTTGCGCTGATCGCCAAGCTTGGCCTGCGTAAATAATCGTCTCTCCAGATGAAAAGCGCCTGAGTTAGTTCACTAGCTCAGGCGCTTTATTCTTTTTTCAGTCGGAATTTGTCAGGACGAACCCGCGCTGTGTCATTCCATAAGCCTTGTCGAACCAGGTTTTGTGGAATGGCATCGAGTTCAAAGCGTCAACTTCCGGGCCTCGGGTGCAGCCTCATGCACCCATTGTTTCAGGAGTTCTGAACATGTCCATTTTCAATAAAGTTACCAAAACCTTCCAATGGGGCCAGCACACGGTCAAGATGGAAACCGGTGAAGTTGCTCGCCAAGCTGGCGGCGCTGTGCTGCTCGACATGGAAGGCACCGTGGTGCTGGCCACTGTGGTGGGTTCCAAGATCGCCAAAGCGGGTCAAGATTTCTTTCCGCTCACCGTCGATTACATCGAGAAGACTTACGCTGCAGGCAAGATCCCTGGCAGCTTCTTCAAGCGTGAAGCCAAGCCCAGCGAGCACGAGACCCTGACCAGCCGCCTGATTGACCGCCCAATCCGTCCGCTGTTCCCTGAAGGTTTCTACAACGACGTGCACGTGGTCATCCACACCGTGTCTTTGAACCCCGAAGTCGACGCCGACATCGCCGCGATGATCGCTGTGTCTGCCGCCTTGTCCATCTCGGGCATCCCGTTCAATGGCCCTATCGGTGCCGCTCGCGTGGGTTACATCAACGGCGAATACGTCCTGAACCCCGGCCAGACCCAGCGCAAAGACAGCGTGATGGACCTGGTCGTGGCCGGTACCGAAGCGGCTGTGCTGATGGTCGAATCCGAAGCCCTGCAACTGTCCGAAGAAATCATGTTGGGTGGCGTGGTGTACGGCCACGAGCAGTCGGCGATTGCCATCAACGCGATCCACGAGTTGGTGCGCGAAGCCGGCAAGCCTGTGTGGGACTGGCAAGCGCCCGCCCGCGACACGGCTTTTGAAAGCAAGCTGGCATCACTCGCCGAAGAAAAGCTGCGTGCCGCCTACCAGATCCGCAACAAGCAAGCCCGCACACACGCTTGCCGTGAAGCCTACGCTTCCGTCAAAGTGGCTTTGGCCGAAGAAGGCGTGGCCTTTGACAGCGTCAAGCTCGACGGCTTGATGTTCGAAATCGAAGCGCGCATCGTGCGTAGCCAGATTTTGGCGGGTGAGCCCCGCATCGACGGCCGCGACACACGCACTGTGCGCCCCATCGAAATCCGCAACAGCGTGCTGCCCCGCACCCACGGCTCGGCCTTGTTCACACGTGGCGAGACCCAAGCCTTGGTGATCACCACCTTGGGCACCGAGCGCGACGCGCAGCGCATTGACGCGCTGGCTGGCGAGTTCGAAGACCGCTTCATGTTCCACTACAACATGCCTCCCTTTGCCACTGGCGAAGTGGGCCGCATGGGCAGCACCAAGCGCCGCGAAATCGGCCACGGCCGTTTGGCCAAGCGTGCTTTGGCCGCTGTCTTGCCGACCAAAGAAGAGTTCCCCTACACCGTGCGTGTGGTGTCCGAAATCACCGAATCGAACGGTTCTTCGTCCATGGCTTCGGTCTGCGGCGGCTGCTTGTCGATGATGGACGCGGGTGTGCCGATGAAAGCCCACGTGGCCGGTATCGCCATGGGCCTGATCAAGGAAGACAACCGCTTTGCGGTGTTGACCGACATCTTGGGTGACGAAGACCACCTGGGTGACATGGACTTCAAAGTGGCCGGTACCACCAACGGCATCACCGCTTTGCAGATGGACATCAAGATCCAGGGCATCACCAAAGAAATCATGCAAGTCGCTCTGGCCCAAGCCAAAGAAGCCCGCATGCACATTCTGGGCAAGATGCAAGAAGCGATGAGCACGGCCAACACCGAAGTGTCGGACTTCGCGCCCAAGCTCTTCACCATGAAGATCAACCCCGAGAAAATCCGTGACGTGATCGGCAAGGGCGGCGCGACCATCCGTGCGCTGACCGAAGAAACCGGCTGCCAAATCAACATCGGCGAAGACGGCACGATCACGATCGCGGCCACCGACGGCGAGAAGGCCGACATCGCCAAGAAGCGCATCGAGCAGATCACCGCTGAAGTTGAAATCGGCAAGGTCTACGAAGGCCCGGTCACCAAGATCCTGGACTTCGGTGCCTTGATCAACTTGTTGCCCGGCAAAGACGGTCTGCTGCACATCAGCCAGATCGCCCACGAGCGCGTCGAAAAAGTGACCGACTACCTGAGCGAAGGCCAGATCGTCAAAGTCAAGGTCATGGAAACCGACGAAAAAGGCCGCATCAAGCTGTCGATGAAGGCTTTGCTGGACCGTCCTGCGCAAGGCTGATGAGGGTTGAGCGTTGAGCGAGATGCTTTTAACCCCTAACGCTCAACCAACGATCCACGCTGAACGCCAAACGCTGAACGCTGAACGGACAAACCATGAACGTCATCGAAATCCAAAGCTACGGTGCCCCTTCGGTGCTGGTGCCAGGCTCCCGTCCCGATCCTGTGGCCGGGGCAGGGGAGTTGCTCATCCGCGTCTCGGCCAGCGGCATCAACCGCCCCGATGTGCTGCAGCGCACCGGCCACTACCCTGTGCCACCGGGTGCCTCGGATATTCCGGGTCTGGAGGTTGCGGGTGTGGTGGTGTCAGGTGATGCAGCGGCCATGGCCGAAGCGGGTTTTGCAGTGGGCGACCGCGTGTGCGCCCTGGTGGCTGGTGGTGGTTATGCGCAATTGTGCGTCGCCCCGGTGGCCCAGTGTTTGCCTGTGCCCAAGGGCCTGACAGACGCCGAAGCCGCTTCGCTGCCTGAGACCTTCTTCACCGTGTGGAGCAATGTGTTTGACCGTGGTCGCTTGCAAGCGGGTGAGACCCTGTTGATTCAGGGCGGCACCAGCGGCATTGGCGTCACGGCCATCCAGATGGCCAAAGCAGCTGGCGCGACCGTGATCACCACGGCCGGGTCTGACGACAAGTGTCAGGCTTGCCTGGCCTTGGGTGCGGACCACGCCATCAATTACAAGACCAGCGATTTCGTCGCCGAGGTCAAACGCCTCACCGGTGGTGTGGGTGTGAATGTGATTTTGGACATGGTTGCGGGCGACTATGTGGCGCGTGAAGTTGAGGCCTTGGCCGAAGATGGCCGTCTGGTCATCATCGCTGTTCAAGGCGGTGTCAAAAGTGAGTTCAATGCCGGTATGGTGTTGCGCCGCCGCTTGACGATCACGGGGTCAACCTTGCGTCCACGTCCTGTGGCCTTCAAAGCTGCAATTGCCCAGTCTTTGCGCACAACCGTGTGGCCCTGGATCGAGTCTGGCCTTATCAAGCCAGTCATTCACAGCGTTTTTGGCGCGGTGGAGGCGGGAGGTGGTTTGCCATCGGGCGCGGCGCAAGCCCATGCCTTGATGGAGACCCATCAACATGTTGGTAAATTGGTGGTGACTTGGTGATGACGATGCGCAGCAAGTTGATGGTCGGCAACTGGAAGATGAATGGCAGCCTGGCAGCCAATGCTTCTTTGCTGTCAGACATATTGGCGGGCATGGCGGGTGTCACTTGCCGTGCCGCGGTGTGCTCGCCTTTTGTGTATCTGCCGCAGCTTCAAGTTTTGCTGGCCGGATCGTCTGTAGCCAGTGGTGCGCAAGATGTGTCCATGCACGAGTCCGGGGCGTTCACGGGTGAGGTCTCTGCTTCCATGTTGCGCGACTTTGGTGTGCGCTTTGCCATTGTGGGGCATTCAGAGCGTCGTCAATACCATGGCGAAACCGATGCACAGGTGGCTGCCAAGGCGCAACGCGCCTTGGCAGCGGGCATCACCCCGATCGTGTGCGTGGGTGAGAGTCTGGTGGAGCGCGAAGCGGGCCAAACCGAGGCGGTGGTCAAGCGGCAATTGGCGGCAGTCATCCATGCCAATGGTCATTGCATCAGTGAGATCGTGGTCGCGTATGAACCGGTTTGGGCCATTGGCACAGGCCGGACCGCCACACCCGAGATGGCACAACAAGTGCATGCGGTGTTGCGTTCGCAGCTGCAGGCTGCGACTGCTCATGCAGACCGTGTGTCGATTTTGTACGGCGGCAGCATGAACGCTGCCAACGCTGCCGAGTTGCTGGCCCAGCCCGATGTGGATGGCGGCCTCATTGGCGGTGCAGCGCTCAAGGGGCCAGACTTTTTGTGCATGCTTCAAGCGGCTTCTTGTTGAACATTGGGTTTGATTTTTTATTTTTCGGAGATTGAGATGAGTGTGATGTTGACTTTGATTTTGGTGGTGCAAATGCTGTCGGCCTTGGCCATGATTGGCTTGATCCTGATCCAGCAAGGCAAGGGGGCCGATATGGGGGCCGCGTTTGGCAGTGGTGGCTCGGGCAGCTTGTTCGGTGCCACGGGTGGTGCCAACTTTCTTTCGCGCACCACAGCAGTTTTGGCGGCGGTGTTTTTTGTGTGTACTTTGTTGTTGGCGTATTTCAGCAATGCACGTCCCGTGGCTTCGGGCAGTGTGCTCGAAGGTGCGGCCGTCACGGCACCCGCTGCACCTGTGGATGCCAGCAAGGCCTCGCAAATTCCAGGCAATAGCACGGGTACCAAAACCGACAACAGCGTTCCTGCAACGCCTGCCAAGTAAACTGCTTCTCAGCTTTGTTGCCCTGCACAAATTTCCGACTTTCAAGAAGGAAACTGAGTTTTTTCGGAGTAAACTACGGGATTGTCCGGAGAGCCAAATGCATCAAGTGATGTACCTCTTGCAAACCGGGCAAATGTATCCAGCCGTCGTGGTGAAATTGGTAGACACGCTATCTTGAGGGGGTAGTGGCGAAAGCTGTGCGAGTTCGAGTCTCGCCGACGGCACCAGGTAAACAGAATGGCTCAAGCTGCAAAGTTTGAGCCATTCATTCGGTGATACCACAATTCCCAAAATGAACCTCGACCAATACCTTCCTATTCTTTTGTTCATTTTGGTCGGCATAGCTGTCGGCATCATTCCCCAGGTTTTGGGCTACATCCTTGGCCCCAACAAACCTGACGCGGAAAAAAACTCCCCTTATGAATGCGGCTTCGAAGCCTTTGAAGACGCTCGCATGAAGTTCGATGTGCGCTATTACTTGGTGGCCATTTTGTTCATCTTGTTCGATCTGGAAATCGCCTTTCTGTTCCCTTGGGCTGTGGCACTGAAAGAGGTGGGCATGGCTGGCTTTGTGGCTGTGGTGATTTTTCTGGCCATTCTGGTCGTGGGCTTTGTCTACGAGTGGAAAAAAGGCGCCCTGGACTGGGAATGACCGTTTTGACGCACCACAGGAAACTGCCTGTTTGAGGAAACCAAATGATTGAAGGCGTGATGAAAGAAGGCTTCATCACCACGAGTTACGACTCGGTGGTGAACTGGGCCAAAACCGGCTCGCTCTGGCCTATGACCTTTGGTCTGGCCTGCTGCGCTGTTGAGATGATGCACTCGGCCGCTGCCCGTTATGACTTGGGTCGCTTCGGTGCCGAAGTGTTTCGTGCCAGCCCCCGTCAAGCCGACTTGATGATCGTGGCGGGCACCTTGTGCAACAAGATGGCCCCGGCGCTGCGCAAGGTCTATGACCAGATGTCAGAGCCGCGTTGGGTGATCTCCATGGGCTCTTGCGCCAATGGCGGTGGTTATTACCACTACAGCTATTCGGTGGTGCGCGGTTGCGATCGCATCGTGCCGGTGGATGTGTATGTGCCGGGTTGCCCCCCCACGGCCGAAGCGCTGATCTACGGCATCATCCAACTGCAGCAAAAAATCCGCCGCACGCAGACCATTGCGCGCGCTTGAAGGGAATGACGATGACCGATTTCGCCATTCGCCCTGAAGACCTGCAAGACACCCTGGCTGCGGCTTTGGGTGAGCGTGTGAGCAGGATCACCATCGCTTTGGGCGAGGTGACTGTGCATGTCAATGCAGCCCAATATCTTGGTGTGATGCAAACTCTGCGTGATGCTGTGGGATGCAAGTTTGAACAACTCATCGACCTGGCTGGTGTGGACTATTCCACTTACCGCGATGTGGGCACCGATGGCCCGCGTTTTGGTGTCACGGTGCATTTGTTGTCGGTGAGCCTGAACCAGCGTGTGCGCGTGAAAGTGCTGTGCCCCGATGACGACCTGCCTTTGGTGGATTCGGTCAACGACATCTGGAACTCGGCCAACTGGTATGAGCGCGAAGCGTTTGACCTGTACGGCATCGTGTTCGAAGGCCACAACGACCTGCGCCGCATCCTGACCGACTACGGTTTCATTGGGCATCCGTTCCGCAAAGACTTCCCCTTGTCGGGTCACGTCGAAATGCGTTATGACGCCGAGCGCAAGCGAGTGATTTATGAGCCGGTGAGCATTGAGCCACGCGAAATCACGCCGCGCATCATCCGCGAAGAAAACTATGGAGGCCTGAACTGATATGGCCGAAATCAAGAATTACACGCTGAACTTCGGTCCACAGCACCCAGCCGCGCACGGTGTGCTGCGCCTGGTGCTCGAGTTGGATGGTGAAGTCGTGCAACGAGCTGACCCTCATATCGGTTTGTTGCACCGTGCCACAGAAAAACTCGCGGAGAGCAAAACATACATCCAGTCCCTGCCCTACATGGACCGATTGGACTATGTGTCGATGATGTGCAATGAGCATGCCTACTGCCTGGCCATCGAAAAGATGCTGGGTCTGGAAGTGCCCATGCGCGCCCAGTACATCCGCGTGATGTTCTCGGAAATCACCCGCATCCTGAACCACCTCATGTGGCTGGGCTCGCACGGCAACGACTGCGGCAGCTCCACCATCCTGATCTACACCTTCCGCGAGCGTGAAGACCTGTTTGACATGTACGAAGCCGTGTCCGGCGCACGCATGCACGCGGCCTACTTCCGGCCTGGCGGCGTATACCGCGACTTGCCAGACAGCATGCCGCAGTACAAGGTCAGCAAGATCAAAAACGCCAAGGCGATTGAGCAGCTGAACAAAAACCGCAGTGGTTCCTTGCTGGACTTCATCGACGACTTCACCCAGCGCTTTCCCAAGTGCGTGGACGAGTACGAAACCCTGCTGACCGACAACCGCATCTGGAAGCAGCGCACGGTGGGCATCGGCGTGGTGGCACCCGAGCGTGCCCTGAATTTGGGCATGACGGGCCCCATGCTGCGCGGTTCCGGCTTCGCCTGGGACTTGCGCAAAAAGCAGCCTTACGACGCTTACGACCAAGTCGAATTCGACGTGCCTGTGGGCAAGACCGGTGACAGCTACGACCGCTATTTGGTGCGTGTGCAGGAGATGCGCGAATCGAACCGCATCATCCAGCAATGCGTGAAGTGGCTGCGTGCCAACCCCGGCCCGGTCATCACCGACAACCACAAGGTGGCGCCGCCTGCGCGTGAAGGCATGAAGTCCAACATGGAAGACTTGATCCACCATTTCAAGCTCTTCACCGAAGGTTTTCATGTGCCCGAAGGCGAGGCCTACGCTGCTGTCGAACACCCCAAGGGTGAGTTCGGCATTTACATGGTGAGTGACGGTGCCAACAAGCCGTACCGCCTCAAAATTCGCGCCCCGGGCTTTGCCCATTTGGCCGCCCTCGATGAAATGGCCCGTGGCCACATGCTGGCCGATGCGGTCGCGATCATCGGGACCATGGACATCGTTTTTGGAGAGATTGACCGATGATCTCTGATTCCACCAGAGCACGCTTTGCGCGTGAAGTTGCCAAGTTCCCTGCAGACCAAAAGCAGTCGGCCGTGATGGCTTGCCTGTCGATCGTGCAGCAGGAACTTGGATGGGTGAGCCCCGAGAGTGAGCAAATCGTGGCAGAAGTCTTGAGCATGCCCGTGATGGCCGTGCACGAAGTCACCACGTTCTACAACATGTACAACCAAAAGCCGGTGGGCAAGTTCAAGTTGAACGTTTGCACCAACTTGCCTTGCCAGTTGCGTGGCGGTGCTCAGGCACTCGCCCATCTGGAGCAGAAGTTGGGCGTGAATGCGGGCGGAACGACAGCCGACGGCCTGTTCACTTTGCAGCCAAGCGAGTGCCAAGGCGCTTGCGCCGATGCGCCCGTGTTGTTGGTGAATGACCGCCACATGTGCAGCTTCATGAGCCATGAAAAGCTCGACCAACTCGTTGACAGCCTGCAGAAAGCCGAGGCCGCCTGATGAACGTCGAACAAATACTGAACCAGTTCCAGGCCACGGGCGTGGAAAGCTGCTTCCATGACCGCCACATCAACCCGCAAATTTATGCGGGCCTGAATGGTCGCAACTGGGGTATCCAAGATTACGAAGCACGCGGGGGTTATGCCGCTTTGCGCAAAATTTTGGGCAAGGATGGCGGCGAAGGCCTCACGCAAGACCAAGTGATCGCCACCGTCAAAGAATCTGGCTTGCGCGGTCGCGGCGGTGCGGGTTTCCCAACGGGTCTGAAGTGGAGCTTCATGCCCCGCCAGTTCCCCGGTCAAAAGTATTTGGTGTGTAACTCGGACGAAGGCGAGCCGGGCACTTGCAAAGACCGTGACATCATGGAGTACAACCCGCACACGGTGATCGAGGGCATGGCCATCGCCGCGTATGCCATGGGCATCAGCGTGGGTTACAACTACATCCATGGCGAAATTTTCCACACCTACGAGCGCTTTGAAGCGGCCCTCGAAGAGGCCCGCGCAGCAGGCTATTTGGGCAACAACATCATGGGCAGTTCGTTCAGCTTCCAGCTGCACGCGTCGCACGGTTTTGGCGCTTACATCTGCGGCGAAGAAACCGCTTTGCTTGAATCACTCGAAGGCAAAAAAGGCCAGCCCCGTTTCAAGCCACCGTTTCCAGCCAGCTTTGGCCTGTACGGCAAGCCCACCACCATCAACAACACCGAAACCTTCGCGGCGGTGCCTTGGATCATCCGCAACGGTGGTCAGGCTTACCTAGAATGCGGCAAGCCCAACAACGGCGGCACCAAGATCTTCTCGGTCAGCGGTGACGTCGAGCGCCCCGGCAACTACGAAGTGCCCATGGGCACACCGTTTGCCAAGCTGCTCGAGCTCGCCGGTGGCGTGCGTGGTGGTCGCCAGCTTAAGGCGGTGATCCCTGGCGGCTCTTCTTCCCCCGTCGTGCCTGCCGAGTTGATGATGAAGCTGACCATGGACTACGACAGCATTGCCAAAGAAGGCGGCTCGATGTTGGGTTCGGGCGCGGTGATCGTCATGGACGACACACGTTGCATGGTCAAGGCTTTGGCGCGTTTGTCTTACTTTTACGCGCACGAGTCTTGCGGCCAATGCACGCCTTGCCGTGAAGGCACGGGCTGGCTCTGGCGCATGGTGGACCGCATTGAACACGGCCAGGGCCGTGCCAGCGACATCGACATGCTCGACAGTGTGGCCGGCAACATCATGGGCCGCACGATTTGCGCCTTGGGTGATGCCGCGGCCATGCCGGTGCGCGGCATGCTCAAACATTTCCGTCACGAATTTGTACACCTCATCGAGCACAAGACCTCCATGGTCAACGCCGATGCAACAGCGGTGAAGACCCATGGTTGAAATAGAACTCGACGGTCAGAAAGTGGAAGTTGCCGAGGGCAGCATGGTCATGCATGCCGCCGAAAAAGCAGGCACCTACATTCCCCATTTCTGCTACCACAAGAAACTCTCGATTGCGGCCAACTGCCGCATGTGCCTGGTTGAGGTTGAAAAGGCCCCCAAGCCCATGCCCGCCTGCGCCACCCCCGTGACGCAAGGCATGATCGTGCGCACCAAGAGCGACAAGGCGATTGCAGCCCAAAAGTCGGTCATGGAATTCTTGCTCATCAACCACCCACTCGATTGCCCCATCTGCGACCAGGGCGGTGAGTGCCAGTTGCAAGACTTGGCCGTGGGTTACGGCGGCAGCACCTCGCGCTACGAAGAAGAAAAGCGCGTGGTTTTCCACAAGGAAGTTGGCCCGCTGATCTCGATGGAAGAGATGAGCCGCTGCATTCACTGCACACGCTGCGTGCGCTTTGGCCAGGAAGTGGCCGGTGCCATGGAGCTGGGCATGTCCCACCGTGGCGAGCATGCCGAGATCGAAACCTTCTTGGGCCAAACGATCGACTCAGAGTTGTCGGGCAACATGATCGACATCTGCCCTGTGGGGGCCTTGACCAGCAAGCCTTTCCGCTACCTCGCCCGCACCTGGGAGCTGTCACGCCGCAAGTCAGTCGCAGCCCATGATTCGTCCGGTGCCAACCTGATCGTGCAGGTCAAGAACAACCAGGTCATGCGTGTCGTGCCCCTGGAAAACGAAGACGTCAACGAGTGCTGGATTGCAGACCGTGAACGCTTCTCTTACGAAGCTTTGAACGGCACTGACCGTCTGAAGCAACCCATGCTCAAGCAGGGTGGTGAATGGAAAGAAGTCGACTGGCAAACCGCCCTCGAGTACGTGGCAAACGGCCTGCGCAACATCCAGCGTGACCACGGTGCGAACAGCATCGGCGCTTTGGTCAGTCCGCACAGCACTGTGGAAGAGTTGTACCTGGCCGGTGCCCTGATGCGCGGCCTGGGCTCGGACAACATTGACCACCGCCTGCGCCACGCTGAATTCGCCGCAGCTGAAGGCGTGCGCACCTTGGGCACATCGATCGCATCGCTGAGCACACTGCAGCGCGTGCTGGTCGTGGGCTCTAACTTGCGCAAGGACCATCCGCTGTTTGCCCTTCGCGTACGCCACGCCGTGCGCCATGGCGCTCAGCTCCATGTCATCACAACACCAGCGGCTTTCAGCCACGCCGATGCCTGGGCCATGCCCGTGGCGCAGGCCCTGCTGTCCGACGCGTCGGGCTGGGCGCAAGCCTTGGCCGATGTGGCTGCTGCCATCGCCGCAGAGAAGGGCGTTGCTGCCCCCGCTGCTGGGAACGCCACAGAGCAAGCACAAGCCATCGCCAAGTCCTTGCTGGGCGGCGAGCGTAAAGCCGTGTTGCTGGGCAACGCTGCAGCGCACGCTTCAAATGCGTCGAGCCTTCTGGCCCTGGTCAACTGGATCGCTGAGCAAACCGGTGCGAGCGTCGGTTACTTGACCGAAGCGGCCAACACCGTGGGTGCGCAGTGGGTCGGTGCCCAACCGCAAACCGGCGGCAAGCACGCGGGTCAAATGTTGGCCGGTGGCCTCAAGGCCGCGATCTTGCTTAACACCGAGCCTGAGTTCGACAGCGCAGCAGGCACCGCCGCAGCCCAGACTTTGGGTCAGGCCGAGATGGTCGTCACGCTCAGCCCTTTCAAGGCCAACATGGCTTTCAGCGACGTGCTCTTGCCGATTGCGCCATTCACTGAAACGTCCGGTTCGTTTGTCAACGCCGAAGGGCTTCTGCAAAGCTTCCACGCCGTG
Organism: Limnohabitans planktonicus II-D5; assembly: GCF_001270065.2. Taxonomy (GTDB): domain Bacteria; phylum Pseudomonadota; class Gammaproteobacteria; order Burkholderiales; family Burkholderiaceae_C; genus Limnohabitans_A; species Limnohabitans_A planktonicus. Next base: position 287,384 of record NZ_LFYT02000002.1, on the reverse strand, counting down.
GTCAAGCCTTTGGCTGAAACCCGTCCCGCCTGGAAGGTGCTGCGCGTGCTGGCCAATTTGCTCGACATCCCGGGTGTGTCTTTCGAGACTTCTCAAGACGTCTTGGCCCGTGCCACAGCCAAGCCCATGAACGCGACGAATGCCACGGGTGCCGCGATCACGCTGTCCACCACGACGACAGCACCTGTGAGCGCTTCGATTTACCAACTCGACGGCATCGTGCGCCGTGCGCCCTCTTTGCAATTGACCGCAGACGCCCGTCAGGAGGTGACCGCATGATTGACGCTCTGTACAACGGTGGTCTGCACTTGGTCGCTGCCAATTGGTGGGCCACGATGGTCTGGCCTGTTTTGTGGATCTTGATCAAGATCGTCGCCATCCTCGCGCCGCTGATGGGCGCTGTGGCCTACCTGACGCTGTGGGAGCGCAAGCTCTTGGGCTTCATGCAAGTGCGCCATGGCCCCAACCGCGTGGGTCCCATGGGCTTGCTGCAACCCATTGCCGATGCGCTCAAGCTGCTGACCAAGGAATTGATCAACCCGACAGCGGCCAGCATGGGCCTGTTCCGACTGGGTCCGATCATGGCCATCATGCCGGCCTTGGCCGCTTGGGTCGCGATTCCCTTTGGCCCCGAGCAGGCACTGACCAACATCAATGCCGGCTTGTTGCTGGTGATGGCGATCACCTCGATTGAGGTGTACGGCGTGATCATCGCGGGCTGGGCATCGAATTCCAAATACGCCTTTTTGGGGGCGCTGCGTGCATCGGCCCAGATGGTGAGCTACGAAATCGCCATGGGCTTTTGCTTCTTGGTGGTCTTGATGGTTTCGGGCAGCATGAATTTGACCGAGATCGTTCTGGCGCAAGGCAAGGGCCAAATGGCCCACATGGGCCTGGGCTTCCTGTCATGGAACTGGTTGCCTTTGTTGCCGATTTTCCTGGTCTACCTGATCTCGGGCGTGGCAGAAACCAATCGTCACCCGTTTGACGTGGTCGAAGGCGAAGCCGAAATCGTGGCCGGTCACATGGTTGAATACTCGGGCATGGGTTTTGCCATCTTCTTCTTGGCCGAATATGCCAGCATGTGGTTGGTGTCCATTTTGGCTGTGATCATGTTCCTGGGGGGCTGGTTGTCACCCATTGACAGCGCCTTGTTCAATTGGATACCCGGCTGGATCTGGCTGGGTCTGAAGACCTTCTTGGTCGTGTCCATGTTCATCTGGATTCGCGCCACATTCCCGCGCTTTCGATATGACCAGATCATGCGTCTGGGTTGGAAGATTTTCATCCCGGTCACCCTGTTGTGGCTGTTGGTGGTGGGCGTTTGGCTCCACTCGCCATGGAACATCTGGAAATAAGCGGCGCACCCCATGACCACAATGACTGCTTCTTCTTTTTCGATCAAAGACTTCCTCAAGAGCTTCATGCTCGTGGAGTTGTTCAAGGGCATGGCCCTGACCGGACGCTACGCTTTCGCCCGCAAGGTGACGGTGCAGTTTCCTGAAGAAAAAACGCCTTTGTCGCCACGTTTTCGTGGCCTGCATGCACTGCGCCGTTATGACAACGGCGAAGAGCGCTGCATTGCTTGCAAACTCTGCGAAGCCGTTTGCCCCGCGATGGCCATCACCATCGAAGCCGGCCAGCGCGAAGACGGTTCACGCCGCACCACGCGTTACGACATCGACCTCACCAAGTGCATCTTCTGCGGCTTTTGCGAAGAAAGCTGCCCGGTGGACTCCATCGTCGAGACGCATATTTTCGAATACCACGGTGAAAAACGCGGTGACTTGTACTTCACCAAGGACATGTTGCTGGCCGTGGGCGACCGATACGAAAAAGAGATCGCTGCCGCCCGTGCCGCAGACGCTCCTTACCGTTGATCGTCGCCAAGTCCTGAACATTTAAAAAGACAGACCTATGGACGTCAAGACCGGTTTCTTCTACCTCTTCTCGGTGGTGCTGCTGTTTGCAGCCTTCCGGGTGGTGACTGCACGCAACCCCGTGCATGCTGTGCTGTACCTCATGCTGGCTTTCTCGCAAGCCTCGGCCGTGTGGTTCCTGCTCAACGCCGAATTCCTGGCCATTTTGCTGGTGCTGGTGTACCTGGGTGCGGTGATGGTGCTTTTCCTGTTTGTGGTGATGATGCTGGACATCGGCATGGACACCGTGCGCAAGGGCTTCTGGAAAAACTTTCCGCTCGCAGCCACCTTGGGTGCCATTGTGGCGCTGGAGATGGCCGCAGTGCTGTTGTCGGGTTTCCGCTTGTCAACAGCGCCAGCCATGGCCCTGGGCGCTGTGCCTGTGGACAATACCAAGGCTTTGGGCATCTTGCTGTACACCGAGTACCTGATGCCCATCCAGATCGCTGCGGCCATTTTGCTGGTAGCGATGATTGCCGCAATTGCCCTGACTTTGCGTGAGCGCAAGGACAGCAAGGCGATTGACCCGTCCATTCAGGTCAGGGTGCGTGCGGCTGATCGTATGCAAGTGGTCAAGATGGCTCCGACCCAAGCGGCCCCTGCGCCGGATGCTCAAACTGATGCAGCACCTGCAGAGGTGAAAAAATGATGACACTGACCCTGGGACACTACTTGTCGCTCGGCGCAATGCTCTTCGCATTGGCCGTGATCGGCATCTTCCTGAACCGAAAGAACCTGATCGTTTTGCTCATGGCCATCGAACTGATGTTGTTGGCCGTGAACATGAACTTTGTGGCGTTTTCGCACTACCTGGGTGACATGCACGGCCAAGTGTTCGTGTTCTTCATCCTGACGGTGGCTGCGGCCGAATCGGCCATTGGTCTGGCCATCCTGGTGCTGTTGTTCCGCAATCAGCACAACATCAACGTGGACGAACTCAATTCGCTCAAGGGTTAACAAGAATATGAGTCAAACCCTCAACGCCAGCACGCTCCTGGCAGTCCCTCTGGCTCCCCTGGTGGGGGCGGTGCTGGCCGGTGTTCTCGGCACGCAATTCGGTGGCAACTGGATGGGCCGACGCCTGTCGCACACCCTGACCATTCTGGGTGTCCTGGTGGCCTTCATCTTGTCGGCCATGACGCTCAAGAGCGTGATCGATGGTGCACGCTTCAACGAAACGCTCTACACCTGGATGGTGGTCGGTGGGCTGAAGATGGAAGTCGGCTTTCTCGTCGATGGCATCACCGCCATGATGATGTGTGTGGTGACCTTCGTGTCACTGATGGTGCACATCTACACCATTGGTTACATGGAAGAAGACGAAGGCTACAACCGGTTTTTTGCCTACATCTCGCTGTTCACCTTCTCCATGCTGATGCTGGTGATGAGCAACAACTTGCTTCAGTTGTTCTTTGGCTGGGAAGCTGTGGGCCTGGTGTCGTATTTGCTGATCGGGTTTTGGTATAACAAGCCCACGGCCATATTCGCCAACATGAAGGCTTTTTTGGTCAACCGTGTGGGTGACTTCGGTTTCATCCTCGGTATTGGATTGATCGCTGCTTACACCGGCACGCTCAACTACACCGAGTTGTTTGCCAAAGCCAATGAGTTGGCGACGATTGATTTCCCGTGGTGCATCTTTGGCATGGACGCCATGCTGATCACCGTGATCTGCATTTGCTTGTTTATCGGTGCCATGGGCAAGTCGGCCCAGTTCCCTCTGCATGTGTGGTTGCCCGACTCCATGGAAGGCCCCACGCCCATCTCCGCCCTGATCCACGCTGCCACCATGGTGACAGCAGGCATATTCATGGTGGCCCGCATGTCGCCGCTGTTCGAGTTGTCTGACGCGGCTTTGAACTTCATGATGGTCATCGGCTCGATCACCGCTTTGTTCATGGGCTTTTTGGGCATCATTCAAAACGACATCAAGCGCGTGGTGGCTTATTCCACCTTGTCTCAGTTGGGTTACATGACGGTGGCTTTGGGTGCATCGGCTTACTCGGTCGCGGTGTTCCACCTGATGACACACGCGTTCTTCAAGGCGCTGCTCTTCTTGGGTGCTGGCTCCGTCATCATGGGCATGCACCACAACCAGGATATCCGCTACATGGGTGGCGTGCGCAAGTACATGCCCATCACCTGGATCACCTCTTTGCTGGGTTCGCTGGCCTTGATCGGAACACCTTTGTTCTCGGGTTTTTACTCCAAGGACAGCATCATCGAAGCCGTGCACCTGAGCAACTTGCCTGCCGCCGGTTTCGCTAATTTCGCGGTTTTGGCGGGTGTGTTTGTCACTGCCTTCTACTCGTTCCGCATGTACTTCCTGGTCTTCCACGGCAAAGAGCGTTACGACCAGAATCCGGATGCGCACCATGGCCACGATGACCATCACGGACACGATGATCATGGCCACGACAAACCGCACGAATCACCTTGGGTGGTGACGGTGCCGCTGGTCTTGCTGGCCATTCCTTCGGTGTTGATCGGTTTCATGACCATCCAGCCCATGCTGTACGGCGACTTCTTCAAGGACGTGATTTTCATTGACGCGGTCAAACACCCTGCCATGAAGCAACTCGGTGAGTTGTTCCACGGTCCTGTGGCCATGGCGTTGCACGGTCTGAGCACTGCACCGTTCTGGCTGGCTTTGGCGGGTGTGGTGGCGGCTTGGTACATGTACCTGGTCAACCCCAAAGTGCCTGCCTTCTTTGCCCGCGCCCTGCGCCCGCTGATCGTGGTCATGGAAAACAAGTACTACATTGACTGGATCAACGAAAACATCCTGGCCAAGGGAGCTCGTGGCCTGGGCCTGGGCCTGTGGAAGGTGGGCGACCGCGCCATCATCGACGGCTTCTTCGTCAACGGCTCATGGAAAGTCGTGGGTCTGGTCTCCGGTGTGGTGCGCTGGTTCCAATCGGGCTTCCTGTACCACTACGCCCTGGTCATGATTTTGGGTGTGCTCATGTTGATGACGTATTTCGTCTGGCTCGCTTAACGGTTTTGAGGACAAGATAAAAATGGAATTGTTAAGCCTTGCCATCTGGATGCCGATTGCTTTCGGTGTCGCCCTGCTGGCCCTCGGTCGTGACAGCCAAGCCCGCGCCGTGCGCTGGCTGGCACTTGTCGGCTCGATCGCCAGTTTCCTGGTCACGCTGCCCCTGTATTTGGGCTTTGCGCTCGGCACCTCGGGCATGCAGTTTGTCGAAAAAGTCTCGTGGATTGAGCGCTTCAACGTGCACTACCACTTGGGCGTTGATGGCATTTCGCTGTGGCTGGTGCTGCTCACCGCGTTCATCAACGTGATCGTGGTCATCGCAGGCTGGGAGGTCATCACCCGCAAGGTCAACCAGTACATGGCCGCGTTCATGATCCTGTCGGGCCTGATGATTGGCGTGTTCAGTGCCTTGGATGGCATTTTGTTCTACGTGTTTTTTGAAGCCACGCTGATTCCGATGTATTTGATCATCGGTATCTGGGGCGGTCCTAACAGGATTTACGCAGCGTTCAAGTTTTTCTTGTACACCTTGCTCGGCTCCTTGTTGATGCTGATTGCGCTGATTTATTTGTACGTGGCTTCAGCCGGCAGCTTCGACATCCTGACCTGGCACAAACTGCCTTTGTCGGGCTCGGTGCAGACCTTGCTGTTCTTTGCATTCTTTGCAGCTTTTGCCGTGAAGGTGCCGATGTGGCCTGTACACACCTGGTTGCCTGATGTGCACGTAGAAGCACCTACAGGCGGCTCCGCCGTACTGGCGGCCATCATGCTCAAGCTCGGTGCTTACGGTTTCCTGCGTTTCTCGATGCCCATCGCACCTGACGCCGCCCGTGAGTGGGGCATGTTCATCATTGTCTTGTCCTTGGTCGCCGTGATTTACGTCGGCTTGGTCGCCATGGTGCAGCAAGACATGAAAAAGCTGGTGGCTTACTCATCGGTCGCGCACATGGGTTTTGTGACCTTGGGCTTTTTCATCTTCAACCCGCTGGGTGTGTCCGGTGGCATTGTTCAAATGATTGCGCACGGCTTTGTGTCTGCGGCCATGTTCCTGTCGATCGGTGTGCTGTACGACCGTGTCCACTCCCGTGAAATCGCCAGCTACGGTGGTGTGGTCAACACCATGCCCAAGTTCGCGGCTTTTGCCCTGTTCTTTGCCATGGCCAACTGCGGCTTGCCAGGCACTGCCGGTTTTGTGGGCGAGTGGATGGTCATTTTGGGGGCCGTGAAGTTCAACTTCTGGATCGGCCTGCTGTCGGCTTCAGCCTTGATCTTTGGTGCCGCTTACACGCTTTGGATGTACAAGCGTGTCTATCTGGGCCCTGTGGTCAATGAAGACGTCAAAGCCTTGACCGACATCAACAGCCGCGAATTCCTGGTGATGGCCTTGCTGGCTGCTGCCGTGCTCTACATGGGCGTCTACCCCAAGCCCTTCACCGATGTGATGGACAGCTCGGTGCTGGACCTGCTCAAACACGTGGCCCAGTCCAAACTGCCTTGAGCAGGGGATGGGTCTCGCATTGCCAGATTTGAAGAATTGAAAGAACACCCATGATGGACAACTCCAGTTGGATGACGGTTTATCCGGAGATCGTGTTGCTGGTCATGGCCTGCGCCATTGCGCTGGTCGACCTCTTCGTGAAAAGCCCCAAGCGCACCGCCACCTACGCCCTGACCTTGTTGTCATTGGGCGGTGTGGCTGTGTTGCACGCCCTGTATGCTGACGCTGCCCAAACTTTCTACGGCTTTGACCGCTTGGTGGTGAGTGACCCGATGGGGCACTGGTTGCGCTGCTTTGCCACGATCGCGGTGATGGTCACCTTGGTCTATTCACGCCCCTATGCGTTTGATCGCGACATGTTGCGTGGCGGTGAGTTGTTCAGCCTCAGCATGTTTGCCTTGCTGGGCATGAGTTTCATGATCTCGGGTCAGAACTTCATTGTGATTTATCTGGGGCTGGAGCTGTTGACACTGTCAAGCTACGCCCTTGTGGCGCTGCGCCGTGACCACACGCAAGCCACTGAAGCGGCCATGAAGTACTTTGTGCTGGGTGCCATGGCCTCGGGTTTCTTGTTGTACGGCATGTCCATGATGTACGGCGCGACCGGCAGCCTGGAGTTGTCTGAAGTCTTGAAGGCGATTGCCACAGGACAAGTCAACCACCAGGTGTTGGTGTTCGGTCTGGTGTTCATCGTGGCTGGCTTGGCTTTCAAGATCGGCGCGGTGCCTTTCCACATGTGGATTCCCGACGTCTATCAAGGCGCACCCACTGCGGCCACCCTGATGATTGGCGGTGCACCCAAGTTGGCGGCTTTCGCCATCATGATCCGCTTGTTGGTGGAAGGCTTGCTGCCCTTGGCGTTTGACTGGCAACAGATGCTGTCGGTCTTGGCCATAGGGTCCTTGCTTGTGGGTAACTTGGCAGCGATTGCCCAAACCAATCTCAAGCGCATGCTCGCGTATTCGACCATTGCACAAATGGGTTTTGTCTTGCTCGGGTTTGTGGCCGGTGTCATCAACGGTCAAACCACTTTGGCCGCCAACGCCTACAGCTCGGCCATGTTCTACATCGTCTCTTATGTGTTGACCACCTTGGCGGCTTTCGGCGTGATCATGCTGCTGGCGCGTCAAGGCTTCGAGAGCGAAGAAATCACCGACTTGGCTGGCTTGAACCAACGCAGTCCCTTGTATGCTGGCGTGATGGCGATCTGCCTGTTTTCCATGGCTGGCATTCCGCCCATGGTGGGCTTCTATGCCAAGTTGTCTGTGCTGCAATCTTTGATCGTGTCGGGGCAAAGTTTTTACATCGGCTTGGCGATCTTTTCAGTGATCATGTCCCTGATCGGCGCTTTCTATTACCTGCGTGTGGTCAAGGTCATGTACTTTGACGAACCCGTGACGGCCACCACCGTGTCGGCCGATGCGGATGTGCGCGTGGTCTTGTCCATGAACGGTTTGCTGGTGTTGGTGCTGGGCATTGTGCCGGGTGCTTTGATGGCCTTGTGTGCCAACGCAGTGGCCCGTATGTTGGCGATCTGATCATGGCGAGCAATTGGCAAATTTTGGCCCTGGTCGTGCTGGCCTTGTGTGCGGCCAATTTGCCCTTTGTGAACCAGCGCATCTTGGTGCTTGGGCCGCAACGCATTACCAAATCACTGGCAGTGCGTCTGGTTGAATTGATGGTGCTGTATTTTGTGATCGGAGCACTGGGCCTGGCGCTTGAAAAACATGGTGGTCAAATTGCGCCCCAAGGCTGGGAGTTTTACGCCATCACCGCCACCATGTTCGTGACCTTTGCCTTTCCGGGTTTTGTTTTTCGCTATTTGATGCACCGGACGCACTGAAGCGGCATCATCCATGGCCTGCCGTTTGCGTATTCCTCATGTCTGATGAGCACCTGATCGAACACCGCATTGACCGGCAAGAGTTGTTGCGGGGTCATTTTTTACATGCTTTTCGCGACACGGTGCGCTTGCCAGATCAAAAAACGGCCACCCGTGAATATGTCGTGCACCCTGGGGCGGTGATGATCATCCCGCTTTTGCAAGAGCCCGATGGTTTGAAGCTGGTCCTGGAGCGGCAATACCGCTACCCCGTGGGGCAGGTGATGATCGAGTTTCCTGCTGGCAAACTCGATCCTGGTGAAGACCGTTGGGGCTGCGCCCAGCGTGAATTGCTCGAAGAAACCGGTTACACCGCACGGCAATGGGCCAGGGCAGGGGTGCTCCACCCAGTCATTGCTTACTCCACTGAAGTGATTGAAATCTGGTTTGCCCGAGACCTGCATTTGGGCAATCGCCAACTGGATGATGGTGAATTTCTGGATGTGTTCACCGCCACACCCACCGAATTGATGGCCTGGTGCCGGGAAGGGCAAGTCACTGACGCTAAAACCTTGACCGGGGCGCTTTGGCTGCAAAATATGCTCTCAGGTGACTGGCCCCTGACTTGGCAAAGCGTTGCCTGAAACCCCTCGCGCCACATGAAAGTTCTTGACCTCCAGTGCCGTCAGGGCCACAGCTTTGAAGGCTGGTTCGGCTCTCAGGACGACTATGACGCGCAACGTGCGCGGGGTCTGGTCACATGCCCGATGTGCAACGACATCGAGATCACCAAAATGCTGTCTGCGCCGCGGCTGAACCTGGGGCATGGTGTGGCACCTCCCGCCGATGCCCCTGAAGCAGCCCCCTCAGCAGCTTCAGAAGGGGGTTCTGCTTTGCCAGTACCCACAGCATCGAGCACCGAGTTGCCCAGTCTGGTGCAGATGCAAGCGGCGATGATGAACATGGTGCGCCACGTCATGGCCAACACCGAAGATGTGGGCAGTCAATTCGCCGAAGAAGCCCGCAAGATCCATTACGGCGAAGCCCAGGAGCGCAACATCCGGGGCCAGGCCACGCGTGAAGAAACTGAGGCCTTGCTGGATGAGGGCATTGACATCTTGCCATTGCCCGTTCCTGCTGCCCTGAAAGAGCCGCTGCAGTAAATCAGGAGCGCCCCGGTTTCCTGCTGGTCGGTAGCTTGAGCTCCGACTTGTGCTTTTGCTGGACAAACACCGCCTGAGCTGAAGATGCGACCTGCCAACTTCATTTCGGCAGACCGAAGCGTGTCTGCCATCACCGCCAAGCCCCGCCGTCTGCGGCATACTCGCGCCAGCCCATGAACATGCTCCACATTCCAGACACCGAGGTCGAGTTGACCGCCATCCGTGCCCAAGGCCCGGGCGGGCAAAACGTCAACAAAGTCTCCAGCGCCATCCAGCTGCGTTTTGATGTGGCCACTTCATCTTTGCCCGATGACGTCAAGCAGCGCTGGTTGCAGTCTGGCGACAGCCGCTTGACGCAAGAGGGTGTGTTCATTCTCAAGGCACAACGCTACCGCACCCAGGAATCCAACCGGCACGATGCCTGGATGCGGCTGTACGAACTGTTGGCTCAATTTGCCAAAGCCCCCAAGGCCCGCAAAGCCACGAAACCCACAAGGAGCTCGGTGCAGCGGCGGCTGGAGGGCAAGGCGATGCATGCCAAACTGAAAGCTTCACGCCGATCAAGCGATTGAATAGGGTACAGCACCTTGGCAATCCCTGTGGGTTGCGGCGCTATGCGTCATGCCCTCAAGCGCGTGTGAGCGCACCCATGGCTGCTTGCAACGTGTGCGCCAAAGCATCCGGCGCATCAGCTGCCACCACTTTTCGCTGCGCCAAGCTGCGCAGCCAGGTGATCTGTCGTTTGGCCAGCTGACGTGTGGCAAAGATGCCGCGCTCGCAAATTTCACTTTCGCTCCAGCCTTCATCCAGGCCTTGCCAAGCCTGCCGGTAACCCACGCAGCGCATCGAGGGTAGCTCCGGGTTCAGGTCGCTGCGCGCGCGCAGCAGGCGCACTTCTTCCATAAAGCCTTGTGCCATCATCAGATCAAAACGCTGGGCAATGCGCTCGTGCAGCCATTTCCTGTCCATGGGCTCCAGGCTCAGCACCGGGATGTGCCAGTCGGGCACAGCGGCCTTGGCGCTTTGGTGGAAAGACGACAAGGTTTGGCCGGTGGCTGTCCACACTTCCAGCGCCCGGCCAATCCGCTGGCTGTCGCCAGGTGCCAGGCGTGCCGCGGTGATGGGGTCGATTTGCTTCAGTTGGGCATGCAGGGCGGGCCAGCCGACTTGTTCGGCGTGGGCCTGGATATTGCCGCGTATCTGCGGATCGGCGGCGGGGATGTCGTTCAGGCCTTCCTGCAGCGCTTTCAGATACAGCATCGTGCCGCCCACCAGTAGCGGTGTTTTGCCGCGTGAGCGTATGTCAAGAATGAGCCGACTGGCGTCTTTGGCGAATTCGGCCGCGCTGTAGCTGTGCAGCGGCTCAAGGATGTTGATCAAGTGGTGGGGCACGGCGGCCAGTTCTTCGCGGCTGGGTTTGGCGGTGCCAATGTCCATGCCCCGGTAGACCAGGGCCGAGTCCATGCTGATAATTTCTGCGCCGCCTTGGCGCTCTAGGTTGTGCGCCAAGGCCAAGGCCGCAGCGGTTTTGCCACTGGCCGTGGGGCCCACGATGGCGATGGCGTCGATGGCTCGGCTCATGACAGGGCTTCGGGCACCAGCGTGGGCTGGACCACCACCGGGCGGCCGTGGCGCTGCACGGCGGTCCAGGCGATCAGGCTTACGCACACGCTCCACAGCAGCATGCCGTGAACCATGGAAAACAGCGGTGTATCCATGTGCCTGCCCAGCCAGCCGCCCATGCCAAAGGCCCCCAGCATCATGATGAATCCATTGAGTGCCGAGGCTGTGCCCGCCCGCGCAGGAAAGGGTGCCACAGCGCCGCTTTGGCTGCAAGGCATGTTCACGCCATGGCCGATCATGTAAATGCAGACCGGCAGCATCACGGCCCAGGGGCCATACCAGGCTTGGCCCTGGCCCGCATAGGCCAGTACGGTCAACAGCACGCCACCACTCAAGGTCAGCACTGCGGCTGAGGCAATGGCACGTTGCACGCTGGTGCGCTTGAGCATCCAGCGGCACCAGAAGGTGCCCACGATGTAGGCCAGCGACATGCTCAGCATCAGGAAGCCGTAGGCGGTTTTACTCAGGCCCATGTCCTGTATGAAGACAAAAGAAGAACAGGCCAGCATGGTGAACAGGCCCAAGAAAGTGGTGGTGGACATGGCGCACCAGCTGAGGAATGTGGGGTGGCGAAGCATGTCCCGGTTGGCGCGCAGCGTGGCGCGCCAGGCCAAGGCATGGGGGTCGGGGCGCGCCAGGGTTTCCTGAAAGCGCCCATACAGCAGGCACCAGGTGATCAAGCCGAACAAGGCCACGCTCAGCAGCGCCACACGCCAACCCAGCAAGTCGGTCAAAAAGCCGCCAGCAGGTCCACAAGTGCAGGCGATGATGCCAAGTCCGGTCAGGGCTTGCGACATGGCGTGGGCCCCTTTTGCGGGCTCAAACAGGTCGCGCACCACGGCGCGGGCGGTCATGACACCCGCACCCAGGGCGATGCCCTGAAGTATGCGGGCCGCTATCAGCCAGCCGATGCCGGGTGCCAGCACACAGGCCAGCGACGCCAGTACATAGGCACCAATGCCCCACAGGAGGATCGGTCGTCGGCCATAGCGGTCGGACAGGGGCCCCCAGACCAGTTGCGACAGGCCAAAAGCGAGCAGCATGGCGGACAGTGTCAGTTGCGCTTGGCCCATGCCTGCCGCCAGGTCCTGCGTGATGGCGGGCAGGGCGGGCAGGTACATGTCGGTGCTCACCGCCTGCATGCCCAGCAGCAGGGCGAGGATCAGCACGGTGAGGGCTTGTGACATGCCTTGTCGTGTGGCTGCGTTTTCAACGGTTGTTTGAAGCGCCTGTGTCATCACCGACCCCGCAAAAACAGCGCATCCAGATCGCGCATCGTCATCTGCCTCCAGGTGGGGCGGCCGTGGTTGCACTGGTCAGATCGTTCAGTCTCCTCCATCTGACGCAATAAACCGTTCATTTCGTCCAAGGTCAAGCGGCGGTTGGCGCGCACTGCGCCGTGGCAGGCCATGGTGGCCAGGATCTCGTTTTGGGCGCGTTGCACCACGGTGCTGGCGTCATGCTGGCCCAGCTCGGCCAGCACGCTGCGGGCCAGCTCTACCGCATCACCTTGCGCCAGGCTGGTGGGTACGGCGCGCACGGCCAAGGTTTTGGCCGACAGCGGTGAGATTTCCAGGCCCAGCTGTTCCAAGGCTTCGGCGCAGGTCTCGGCCGTGGCCACTTCAGTCGGGGTGGCGGCAAAAGTGGCGGGGATCAGCAGGGGTTGGCTGGCGATGCGCGGGCCTTCGCTGCATTGTGTGTTGAGTTGGTTTTTAAGGCGCTCGTACACGATGCGCTCGTGCGCGGCATGCATGTCCACCACCACCAGGCCTTGCTTGTTTTCAGCCAGGATATAGACGCCGTGCAGTTGGGCGATGGCGCGGCCCAGGGGCCAGTCACCTTCGGGCAGGTGGGTGGGCTCTGGCAGGGAGGCGGCGCCGCTGCTCAAAGTGTCCGCTGGGATTGGGGCTGTTTCTGCTGGGGCACCTGGAAGCCAGGCTGGCGTGGGGCGCTCCTGAGCGCTCAGGCTTTCGCCGCGCTCGGGCGGGTTCCAAAGTGCCTTGAGGTCAGCCATGGCCTGCTCACCGTCCACACGGGGTCGCACAAAATCTGCCGGTTTGTAGGTGGGGGCGCTGAAGGTGGAGGGACCGGGACGCTCAAACGCCATGCCGCCTTGCTGCCAACTGGCCGATTCGGGCAGGGCTTTGGGGGCGGGGCCGTGCTTCAATTCGAAGTCACTGGCTGCGTTCGGCGGCATGTCAGACAGGTTTTGCGAGCGTGGCGCAGCCAGCGCGTTTTCCAGCGCGTGTCGCACAGCCTGGTGCACAGCGCGGCTGTCCCTGAATCGCACTTCGATCTTGGTGGGGTGCACGTTCACGTCCACCAAGGTCGGATCGATCTCCATGAACAGCGCATAGGCTGGCTGCTTGTGCCCGTGCAGCACGTCTTCGTAGGCGCTGCGTGCGCCGTGCATAACCACCTTGTCACGCACAAAACGGCCATTGACATAGGCAAACTGGTGGTCGGGGCGGGAGCGGGCGGCATCAGGCAAACCGGCGCGGCCGATCACTTTGAGCGGTCCTGCGTTGTATGCCACGGCGATGGACTGCGCCACGAATTCTTCGCCCAGCACATCAGCCAGGCGCTGTTCCAGGCCCGCAGCGCCGGGGTGCACGCGCCATTGCTCGACCAGCTTGCCCTCGTGCCAAATGGCAAAGCCCACATCGGGGCGGGCCAGGGCATGGCGGCGCACTGCCTCGATGCAATGCGCCAGCTCGGTGCTGTCGCTTTTCAAAAATTTGCGGCGGGCGGGGGTCGAGAAAAACAGCTCTTTCACTTCTACCGTGGTGCCCACGGCGCGGGCCGCAGGGCAAATCTCACCGGTGCGGCCGTCCAAAGCGAAGGCATTGGGCTGGCCGTCCATGCGCGAGAGCAGGGTGAGTTCGGACACCGAATTGATGGCCGCCAGCGCCTCGCCCCGGAAACCCATGGTCATGACCGATTCGAGTTCATCGAGGTTGCCGATCTTGCTGGTGGCGTGGCGCTTTAAAGCGGTGGCCAGCTCGTCCGGCGCAATGCCGCCGCCGTCGTCTTCCACCGAAATCAGCCGGGTGCCGCCACCCATCAGGCGCAGGGTGATGCTGCGTGCCCCCGCATCCATGGCGTTGTCCACCAGCTCGCGCACCACTGAGGCGGGGCGTTCGACCACCTCTCCAGCGGCGATCTGGCTGATCAGTTCATCGGGAAGTTCGCGGATGGGGCGGCGCGCGGAAGCCGGGGTCTGTTGATGAGTCACGGGCTGATTTTAGGGCTTGAGCCGGTTCTCAATAGCTTTGAGTACTGACGAGGGCTTGTCTTTTGTCGGCGGTCCCAGACCCTGACATGAGGCCTGCCTCACAGGGAGAAAACGTCCATCTTCTCGAATGAAGGGTGAAGACCCGCATGGCATTTCATCATTTGAGCAATTTATTTCATGATGTGGGATTTTCTGAGGGTGAGTAAGGCAAATATTTTTCAATATGAAAAAGAGGATTTCATATTGAGAAATATTTTCCGTAAGCTATTGATTTTTATGAAATAAAAAAATGTCTTATATAAGACATAAGAATGGATAAAGGTCTTGTAGAAGAGTTAAGATTCAAACATCGACAAAGCAGAAACCACTGCCCACATCGCCTGATTTCAACTTGACCACAGGAGTTTTCCATGCCAGCAGACATCACTCAACAACTCAGCCGTGAACAGCAAATCGCCGCTCTCGAAAAAGACTGGGCGACGAATCCCCGTTGGAAGGGTGTCAAGCGCGGTTATTCCGCTGCAGACGTCGTGCGTCTGCGTGGCAGCATGCCTATCGAGCACACCTTGGCCAAGCGCGGCGCTGAGAAGCTGTGGGAAAAGGTCAACGGCGGCGCCAAGAAAGGCTACGTCAACGCCTTCGGCGCTATCTCTGCCGGTCAAGCCATGCAACAAGCCAAAGCTGGCTTGGAAGCCGTTTACCTGTCGGGCTGGCAAGTCGCCGCTGATGGCAACACGTCTGAAACCATGTACCCCGACCAGTCGCTCTACGCCTACGACTCGGTGCCCACCATGGTTCGCCGCATCAACAACACATTCAAGCGCGCCGACGAAATCCAGTGGGGCCGTGGCATCAACCCCGGCGACAAAGAATTCATCGATTACTTCCTGCCCATCGTGGCCGATGCAGAAGCTGGTTTCGGTGGCGTGTTGAACGCTTTCGAACTGATGAAGAACATGATCGCATCCGGCGCTGCTGGTGTGCACTTCGAAGACCAATTGGCTGCCGTCAAGAAATGCGGCCACATGGGTGGCAAAGTCTTGGTGCCCACGCAAGAAGCTTGCGAAAAGTTGATTTCGGCGCGTTTCGCGGCTGACGTCATGGGCGTGTCCACCATTGTGTTGGCTCGCACCGACGCAGAAGCGGCCAACTTGATCACTTCTGACCACGACGCCAACGACAAGCCATTCTTGACCGGCGAGCGCACCCAAGAAGGTTTCTACCGCGTCAAAAACGGTCTGGAACAAGCCATCAGCCGTGGCGTGGCTTACGCGCCTTACGCCGACTTGGTGTGGTGCGAGACTGGTGTGCCAGACATTGGCTTTGCCCGCGAATTCGCCCAAGCCGTGCACGCTGCATGTCCCGGCAAGCTGCTGTCGTACAACTGCTCGCCATCGTTCAACTGGAAGAAAAACCTCAACGACAGCCAGATCGCTTCTTTCCAGGAAGACTTGTCTGCATTGGGCTACAAATACCAGTTCATCACCTTGGCGGGTATCCATATCAACTGGTACAACACCTTCCAGTTCGCCAACGCCTACGCCAACGGCGAAGGCATGAAGCACTACGTCAACATGGTGCAAGAGCCTGAATTTGCAGCACGTGACAAAGGCTACACCTTCGTGTCTCACCAGCAAGAAGTCGGCGCAGGCTATTTCGATGACGTGACCACCGTGATCCAGGGCGGCTCGTCATCCGTGAAAGCCTTGGCCGGTTCGACTGAAGAAGAGCAGTTCCACTGATCAACTTTGGGATGCTGAAGGCGAGGGCGGCGTAAAATCTGGCCTCAGCGTTTAGTCATTTCCCCCAAGCGCGGCCTATGCCGCGCTTTTTTACTTGCAAACTCATGGTTCAGATCACTCTTCCCGACGGTTCATTGCGTGAATTTCCCGGTCCCGTGACCGTGGCTGATGTGGCCGCATCCATTGGCGCTGGCTTGGCCAAAGCGGCTTTAGGCGGCAAAGTCAATGGCCAATTGGTAGACACCAGTTTCAGCATGTCGGCCAATGCCAACTTGGCCATCGTGACCGCCAAAGACCCTGAAGGTCTGGACCTGATCCGCCACTCCACTGCGCACTTGCTGGCTTATGCCGTCAAGGACCTGTTTCCGCAGGCGCAGGTCACGATTGGTCCCGTCATTGAAAACGGCTTTTATTACGACTTTTCGTACAGCCGCCCCTTCACGCCAGAAGATTTGGTCGCCATTGAAAAACGCATGACCGAACTGGCCAACAAGGACGAGCCTGTGGTGCGCCGTGTTTTGCCGCGCGATGAAGCTGTGGCCTATTTCAAGAGCTTGGGCGAGCACTACAAAGCCGAAATCATTGCCAGTATCCCCGCTGATCAAGACGTGAGTCTTTACCGTGAAGGCATATTCGAAGACCTGTGCCGCGGCCCCCACGTGCCCAGCACCGGCAAGCTCAAGCACTTCAAGTTGATGAAGGTGGCCGGTGCCTATTGGCGCGGCGACAGCAAGAATGAAATGCTCCAGCGTGTGTATGGCACAGCCTGGGCCAGCAAGGAAGACTTGCAGCAGTACCTGACCCGTCTGGAAGAGGCCGAAAAGCGCGACCACCGTAAGCTGGGCCGCGAGCTTGACCTGTTCCACATTGACGAGCATGCCCCAGGCCTGGTTTTCTGGCATCCCAAGGGCTGGACAGTCTGGCAAACCATTGAGCAGTACATGCGTCAGGTGTACCGTGACAACGGCTACCAGGAAGTCAAAGGTCCCCAAATCTTGGACAAAACCCTGTGGGAAAAAACCGGTCACTGGGACAAGTACCGCGACAACATGTTCACGACCGAGTCGGAAAAGCGCGACTACGCCCTCAAACCGATGAACTGCCCGGGTCATATCCTGATCTTCAAGCAAGGCATCAAGAGTTACCGCGATCTGCCTTTGCGCTATGGCGAATTTGGCCAATGCCACCGCAACGAGCCTTCGGGCGGCTTGCACGGCATCATGCGCGTGCGCGGCTTCACGCAGGACGACGGCCACATCTTCTGCACTGAAGACCAGATCCTGCCCGAGTGCGACACCTTCACGAAAGTGCTCAAAAAGGTGTATGCCGATTTCGGATTCACTGACATCCTGTACAAGGTGTCCACACGTCCTGCTGCCCGCATTGGTTCTGACGAGTTGTGGGACAAGGCTGAAAAAGCCTTGATGGACAGCTTGCGCCACTCGGGTTGCGATTTTGTGATTTCTGAAGGGGATGGTGCTTTTTATGGCCCCAAGATTGAATACACATTGAAAGACGCGATTGGTCGGGAGTGGCAGTGCGGCACTATTCAGGTGGACTTCAATTTGTCAGAGCGCCTGGATGCTGAATATGTGGCCGAAGACGGCTCGCGCCAGCGTCCCGTGATCTTGCATCGCGCCATCGTAGGCAGCATGGAGCGATTTATTGGCATTTTGATTGAGCAACACGCAGGTGCCTTGCCGACGTGGCTGTCTCCCGTTCAGGTGTCGGTGCTCAACATCACCGATGCACAGGCCGATTACTGTCGTGAAATCGCTGCAAAATTGCACAAATCAGTGTCAAATCAAGGCCTTAGGGTCGAGTTGGACCTGCGTAACGAGAAAATCACGTATAAAATACGCGAGCATTCGTTGCAAAAGCTGCCTTACATCCTCGTCGCTGGTGACAAAGAAAAGGCAGCAGGTACCGTCGCAGTGCGCGCCCGAGGCAACAAAGACCTCGGTGTGATGTCGATCGATGCGTTCATTGAACTCATTGCTGCCGACATCGCTTCTAAAGCCTGAAGGTGAGTTTCGCCACAAGCTTTGGCCCGTGGGCACAAAGATGGATGGGCTGCATATCGCAGTTTTATTCCGTAAAGGATTGAGTCATCGCTACCGAATTTCGTGATCGTCGCCAACGCGAAGAACGTAAACACCGTTTGAACCGTGAAATCATGGCCCCTGAGGTCCGTGTTTCCGGTCCTGAAAACGAGCCGTTGGGCATCTTGTCTCTGGCAGAAGCCCTGCGCATGGCAGGTGAATTGGACGTGGACCTGGTTGAAATCGCCGCCACCGCCAATCCGCCAGTTTGTCGTTTGATGGACTACGGCAAGTTCAAGTACCAAGAGCAAAAGCGTGCGGCGGAAGCCAAAGCCAAGCAAACGGTGATTGACATCAAGGAAGTCAAATTCCGCCCGGGTACGGACGATGGTGACTACCACATCAAGATGCGCAACATCCGCCGCTTTTTGGCAGATGGCGACAAATGCAAAATCACCCTGCGTTTTCGTGGTCGCGAGATCACCCACCAGGAGTTGGGTTTGGCCTTGTTGAATCGGATCCGCGACGAGTTGGCCGATTCGATCATCGTGGAGCAGTTTCCAAAACTGGAAGGCCGCCAGATGATCATGATGATTGCGCCAGGACGTAAAAAACCTGCAAGCGGGGGCAAAGCTGTAGACGCTTCTGCACCTGCTGAATCGGCGTAAAAAAGAATTTGTCCAGCTTTTGGGCTGGTCAGGTCAAGAGTCGCTTGAAAGTGACTCTTGTTAAAAGTGGCTCGGGGCCATCAAGGCTGCAAAGATATTGCAGACGCCTCACGAGCACAATTAAAGGAGCATTCAAATGCCCAAGATGAAGACCAAAAGCAGTGCTAAAAAGCGCTTCCGTGTTCGTCCCGGTGGAACCGTTAAACGCGGCCAAGCCTTCAAACGTCACATCCTGACCAAGAAGACCACCAAAAACAAGCGCCACCTTCGCGGTGCAGTGGCTGTGCATGAGACCAATATGGGTCACATCGCACAAATGCTGCCCATGGCTGGCCTGTAATTACTGACGAACAAGGAGAATAAATATGCCTCGCGTTAAACGTGGTGTAACGGCACGCGCCCGTCACAAGAAAGTTTTGGCCCTTGCAAAAGGTTTCCGCGGTCGCCGCGGCAATGTCTTCCGCATCGCCAAACAGGCGGTGATGAAGGCCGGCCAATACGCCTACCGTGACCGCCGCACCAAAAAGCGTGTGTTCCGTCAGTTGTGGATTGCTCGTATCAACGCCGCTGCGCGTGAATGCGGTCTGACCTACAGCCAGTTCGCCAACGGCCTGAAGAAGGCTGCCATCGAAATCGACCGTAAGATGCTGGCGGACATCGCCGTGCACGACAAGGCCGCTTTTGCTGGCATCGTGAACCAAGTCAAAGCCAAATTGGCCGCAGCTTGAGTCCATGAGTGACATGGGCCCTCGGGCCTGTGCCACGCACTCGATCAAAGGGATTGAGGCTCACAAAAGCTTCAATCCCTTTTTTATTTTGTCATCTACGAAATTCCCATCATGAACGAGCTGGACACCCTGGTCGAATCCGCCCGCCAGAGTTTTGTGCAGGCACTGACACCTGCTGATCTCGAAAACGCCAAGGCCCAATTTTTGGGTAAAGCCGGTCGCATCACCGAGCTGATGAAGGGCATGGCCGCTCTGAGCGTGGAAGACAAGAAAACCCGCGGTGCCGCCATCAACATCGCCAAGCAAGCGATCGAGGCTGCGCTCAACGCGCAACGCCAAGCGCTGGCCGATGCCGAGTTGCAAGCGCAACTCAAGGCAGAAGCACTTGATGTGACGCTGCCGGGCCGCAGTGCCAACTCAGGTGGCTTGCACCCCGTCTCGCTCACGCTCGAGCGCGTCGAAAACATTTTTGGCTCCATGGGCTTCGAAGTCGCCCAAGGCCCCGAGATCGAAACCGACTGGTTCAACTTCACCGCGCTCAACACGCCCGAAGATCACCCGGCACGTTCCATGCACGACACCTTCTATGTGGAAGGTGGTCACCTGCTGCGCACGCACACCAGCCCCATGCAAATCCGCCATGCAGTGCAGCACGTCAAGCGTTACCGCAACCAAATTGATGCTGGTCAGGCCATGCCTGAAATTCGCGTCATTGCGCCGGGCCGCACCTACCGTGTGGACAGCGATGCGACCCATTCGCCCATGTTCCACCAGTGCGAAGGCCTGTGGATCGGTGAGAACGTGAGCTTCAAAGACCTGAAGGTGGTGGTCACCGATTTCTGCCGCACCTTCTTCGAAAGCGATGACTTGGTCTTGCGCTTCCGTCCCAGCTTTTTCCCCTTCACTGAACCCAGCGCCGAGATCGACATTCAGTTCCAAGCAGGCCCTCTGGCGGGTCGTTGGCTTGAAGTGGGTGGCTCCGGCCAGGTGCACCCGAACGTGGTGCGCAACATGGGCCTTGACCCCGAGCGCTTCATCGGTTTTGCCTTTGGCATGGGCATGGACCGCTTCACCATGCTGCGCTACGGCGTGAACGACTTGCGCCTGTTCTTTGACGGCGATGTGCGCTTCCTGAGCCAGTTCCAGTAATTCCCTCCCAAGTCCGATACACGAGACAAGAGTCATGCAATTTCCCGAATCCTGGTTGCGCGAGTTCTGCAACCCGTCGCTGACCACCCAGCAGCTGGCCGATACCTTGACCATGGCCGGTCTCGAAGTGGAAGAGCTCGAGCCTGTGGCGCCTCCTTTCACAAAGATCGTGGTCGGTGAAATCATGGAAGCCGTGCAGCACCCCAACGCCGACCGCCTGCGCGTTTGCCAGGTGGACGTGGGGCAGGGCGCTTTGCTCAACATCGTGTGTGGCGCGCCCAATGCCCGCGTTGGCATTCGCGTGCCGTGCGCCGTGGTGGGCGCTGAGTTGCCACCGGGTGATGACGGCAAGCCTTTCGTCATCAAGGTCGGCAAGCTGCGCGGCGTTGAAAGCCAGGGCATGCTGTGCTCGGCCAAAGAATTGCAGATCGCCGACGACCACGGCGGTCTCCTGGAATTGCCCGCAGATGCGCCTTTGGGACAGAACATCCGCCAGTACTTGAACCTGGACGACACCCTGATGACGCTCAAGCTCACGCCCAATCTGGCGCATTGCTTGAGCGTGTACGGCATCGCCCGCGAAGTGTCGGCCCTGACCGGAGCGCCTTTGAAGGCCCCGACTTTTCCGGCAGTGGCTACGCAGATCAGCGACAAGCTGGCCGTGAATGTGCAGGCCCCCGACCTGTGCGGCCGCTTCAGTGGCCGCGTTGTGAAGGGCGTGAACACGAAGGCGCAGACCCCGCAGTGGATGGTGGACCGCCTGGCCCGTTGTGGTCAGCGCAGCGTGAGCCCCCTGGTGGACATCTCCAACTACGTGATGTTCGAGTTTGGCCGGCCTTCGCACATTTTTGACCTCGACAAGATCCATGGTGGCCTGCAGGTACGCTGGGGCCAGCCCGGTGAGTCGCTCAAACTGCTCAACGGCAATACCGTGACCGTGGACGACAAGGTCGGCGTGATTGCTGACGACAGCCAGGTCGAGTCCTTGGCGGGCATCATGGGTGGCGACGCCACCGCCGTGTCCGATGACACCCAAAACATCTACATCGAAGCCGCTTTCTGGTGGCCCACCTCGATTGCGGGCCGCTCGCGCCGCTTCAACTTCTCGACCGATGCAGGCCACCGCTTTGAACGCGGCGTGGACCCGCAGCTGACGGTGGAGCACATCGAGCGCATCACCCAGCTGGTGCTCGACATTTGCGGCACGCCCGAGACACAGGTCGGCCCCATCGATGACCAGATTCTGAACATTCCAGCGATCACCCCCGTCACCCTGCGCGTGGCCCGTGCGGTCAAGGTGATTGGCATGCCTTTGACCCAGCAGCAATGCGCCGATGCCTTGCGGGGTCTGGGTCTGCAAGTGGCCGAAGGCGAGGGCACCGTCACCGTGACGCCGCCCAGTTTCCGGTTTGATTTGCAAATCGAAGAAGACCTGATCGAAGAAGTGGCCCGCATGGTGGGCTACAACAACCTGCCTACGACGCCACCGCTGGCCCCCATCACCGCCAAAGTGCGCCCAGAGACTGAGCGCAGCCCGTCGACCGTGCGACGTGCGATTGCCGCTTTGGGTTATCAAGAAACCATCAACTACAGCTTTGTCGAGGAATCTTGGGAAAAAGACTTGGCGGGCAACGCCAGCCCGATCCGCCTGCTCAACCCGATTGCCAGCCAGATGAGCGTGATGCGATCGAGCCTGATTGGCTCGCTGTTGCAGGTGGTCAAGTTCAACGCCGATCGCAAGGCCGACCGCGTGCGCGTGTTCGAGCTGGGGCGAGTGTTTTTGCGCAACGCTGCTGTCCAGAACAGCGACACCACCGTCGAAGGGTTCGATCAGCCCATGCGCGTGGCAGGTATGGCCTGGGGCCCGGTCGAGCCTTTGGGATGGCAGGGTAAGGCTCGAAACGTTGATTTTTACGACGTCAAAGCCGATGTGGAAAAGCTGTTGGCCCCAAGCAAAGTGACCTTTGTGGCCGCCGAGCATCCCGCCTTGCACCCGGGCCGCTCTGCCCAAGTGCAGATGGCTGGCGTGGTGATCGGCCATGTGGGCGAGTTGCACCCTCGCTGGCGTCAGGCCTGGGAGCTGACCAGTGCGCCTGTGGTGTTTGAGTTGTCACTGGATGCTGTCACGGTCCGAAATGTGCCTGTGGCGCAAGCGGTGGCGAAGCACCAGTCGGTGGAGCGCGACATCGCGGTCATCGTGAATGAGCACGTCACGCATGGCCAATTGATGGCGGCCATCCACGCGGCACCCACCCAGGGTTTGCTGCGGGATGCGGTGTTGTTCGACATTTACCGCCCCAAAGCCGAATCGACCGGCGGCTTGGCAATGGGCGAGAAGAGCCTGG
The DNA here is from genome assembly GCF_001270065.2 of Limnohabitans planktonicus II-D5. GTDB lineage: Bacteria > Pseudomonadota > Gammaproteobacteria > Burkholderiales > Burkholderiaceae_C > Limnohabitans_A > Limnohabitans_A planktonicus. The sequence continues at coordinate 264,452 of NZ_LFYT02000002.1, read as the reverse complement.
CGGTGCGCTTGAGTTTGCACAGCGACGAAGCCACGCTGACCGATGCTCAAATCGAGGCTGTCATGACAGCAGTGGTTCAGCAGCTGGGCACCGAACTTGGCGCTCGGCTGCGCGGCTGATGCGCCTGGATACCTACTTGGAGCGCGCACATGCAAATCAGTTTTGAATCTCTGGAGACCCCCGCGCTGACCAAGGCGCAATTGGCCGATTTGCTGTTTGACCAGATTGGTTTGAACAAGCGCGAGTCCAAAGACATGGTGGATGCTTTTTTTGACTTGGTGGTCGAGAACCTGATCTCCGGTGAGGATGTGAAGATTTCTGGTTTTGGCAATTTTCAGATTCGCACCAAAGCAGCTCGTCCTGGACGCAATCCCAGGACGGGAGAATTGATTCCTATTGATGCACGTCGTGTGGCGACCTTCCATGCCAGTCATAAACTCAAGGCCTTGATTCAGGGTGACCCCGTTGACGAAGATGATGTGACGGAGTTGGGCAGGCCCTGAACAGTCATTCTCAGGAGTTGCGTCATGTTGTTCAAATTCAAGTCACAAGCCACCAGCGACCTCATCATGCTGGAGGCGGATGCACGCAGGCTGCTCAAGATCATGTTGGGTGATGATCCCGTCAAGGGCATTGTCCTGGCCCAAAATCTGGCAGGGGCGATGGCTTCGCTCGAGGCTGCTGTGGCCCAGGACGAAACTGCCCGAAGGTTGCGCTCTGAACAAGCGCAGGCAGGTGTTGCTCCGGCGGATGACTCACAAGAAATTCAACTGGACCCCGTTCGCCTGGCGCAAAGAGCCCGCCCCATGATCAACATGCTGGAGCGTTGCCAGGCTCAAGATGTGGATATGGTCTGGGGCGTTTGAGGCGCTCTGAAGGTAGAGCCAAGTTGGCGCCTCAGCGCGTGAACACATCACCACGGATTTTGTAGCCCGCCTTGATTTGCCTTTTGGCAAACCAGCCTGCGTTCATTTCCAACACAAAGCGCACGGGCTTGGCCGAGCAATGAGAATCATCGCTTTGAGGCTTCATGTCCGCCAGATTGACAATCGTGCCGTCATCTTCCACAAAGGCGGCCGTCAAGGGAATCAGGGTGTTACGCATCCAGAAGCATTGCATGGCCGGCTGTTCAAACACGAACAACATGCCTTCGTGCTGAGGCATGTCCTTGCGTGACATGAGTCCAATTTGGCGTTGTTCGGGCGTTTGAGCCAACTGCACGTCCATGACATGCATGCCTGCACTCAATTTGGTGCGGGTCAGATGAAGTTGCGGTGCGGGCTGTGCTTGGCTGTGCAGGTTGCCCAGCAAGCAGGCTGTAGTGATCAGCCGGGCGGCTACTTGGTGAAAAGTCTGAAGGGTGAACATTGGGCGTGGGGTCATGGTGCGAATCATTTCGCGCGCTGGCGATAAGCCCTCAAGCATAAAGGCAAGTCGTCATGGTCTGCAGGCCCCGACCTGCCGAGCTGATCAGGCCGTGGGAATGGGGATTTCGCTGGCCAAGGCTGTTAAGGATTGCTCGGCACCGTTTTCAGCCCGGATATTCGCGGCCATGATGCCTTTGTTGCCCTGTGCAAGCTCGAAAGTCACCCGAGCGCCTTCTTTCAAGCTTTTGTAGCCTTCGGCCTGGATGGCCGAAAAATGAGCAAAAGCATCGGGTCCGCCGCCGTCAGGCTCAATGAAACCGAAACCTTTTGCATCGTTGAACCACTTGACTGTACCGCTGGGCATGCGACGTCTCCATCATTTGTTTGCACCAATTTGAGGCGTGCTTGTCGTATTTGTCAATGAGAGGTTTTCCCCGAGGATTGGGGTTTATACGCAGATCGAAGAAGTCTTTTATGAGCTTTGCACAAAAGGACTTCAAAGCCTCTATAGAATGAATTCATGGCAACGAAAAAACCTCCAAATCCAGCGCTGCCGCCAGTAGTACCTCGCTCCCCGGATGGTGGCGATGCTGTCGTGCTTGAGCGCCATACCCAGAAAATTCAGCCACCCCAGATGTATCAGGTGGCCATGCTCAACGATGACTTCACCCCCATGGAATTCGTGGTCATGGTGATTCAGGAATTTTTTGGCAAAGACCGCGAAGCGGCCACCCAGATCATGCTCAAGATCCATTTGGACGGCAAAGGCGTCTGTGGGGTCTATTCACGCGACGTGGCGGCCACCAAGGTTGACCAGGTGCTGGATACGGCCCGACAAGCCGGGCACCCGTTGCAATGTGTCAGCGAGCCCATTGAATAGTGGGCAAATCACCCCACATCGTTTTTATCTCTCAAGCAAGGCAAAAGGAAATCACATGATTGCCCAAGAATTGGAAGTCAGTTTGCACATGGCCTTTGTTGAGGCCCGTCAGCAGCGCCACGAATTCATCACAGTCGAGCACCTGCTCTTGGCATTGCTGGACAACCCCAGTGCTGCTGAAGTTTTGCGCGCTTGCGCCGCCAACATCGATGATTTGCGCAAAGCCTTGAGCAATTTCATCAAGGACAACACGCCACAGGTCGCGGGAACCGAAGAGGTGGACACCCAGCCTACCTTGGGTTTTCAGCGCGTGATTCAGCGTGCCATCATGCATGTTCAGTCCACTGGCAGTGGCAAAAAAGAGGTGACCGGCGCCAACGTGCTGGTGGCCATCTTTGGCGAGAAAGACTCGCACGCCGTTTATTACCTGCACCAGCAGGGCATCACGCGCCTTGACGTGGTCAACTTCATTGCCCACGGCATCCGCAAGAGCGACCCGCCAGAAGCGGCCAAATCGGCTGAAAGTCCAGCCAGCAGCGAAAGTGAAGAAGGCGGGCAGGGTGGCGAGCGCAGTGAAAAAGCGTCACCCCTGGAGCAATACACCAACAACCTGAATCAGGCGGCCAAGGACGGCAAGATTGATCCCCTGATTGGGCGCGAGTACGAGGTGGAGCGCACGATTCAGATTCTGTGCCGCCGTCGCAAGAACAACCCGCTGCTGGTGGGTGAGGCCGGTGTCGGTAAAACCGCGATTGCAGAGGGCTTGGCCTGGCGCATCACCCAAGGCACTGTGCCCGACATCCTGGCCGAAGCCACGGTGTATTCGCTGGATATGGGGGCCTTGCTGGCGGGCACCAAATACCGTGGCGACTTTGAGCAGCGCCTCAAGGGCGTGCTCAAGTCACTCAAGGACAAGCCGCACGCCATCCTGTTCATTGACGAAATCCACACCTTGATCGGTGCGGGTGCCGCTTCAGGCGGGACGCTTGATGCCTCCAACTTGCTCAAGCCTGCGCTGTCCAGTGGTCAGCTCAAGTGCATTGGTGCGACGACTTTCACCGAGTACCGAGGTATCTTCGAAAAGGACGCGGCCCTCTCGCGTCGTTTCCAAAAAGTGGATGTGGTCGAACCGACGGTGACAGAGACCGTGGACATCCTCAAAGGCCTCAAGAGCCGTTTTGAAGATCACCACAGCGTCAAATACACGATCGCAGCCTTGCAGGCCGCTGCCGAGCTGTCGGCCAAGTTCATCAATGACCGCCAGTTGCCCGACAAGGCAATTGATGTCATCGACGAAGCTGGTGCTGCGCAGCGTATACAGGTCGCATCCAAACGCAAAAAGACCATTGGCAAGGCCGAGATCGAAGACATCGTGGCCAAGATTGCACGCATTCCGCCAGCGAATGTGTCCAACGACGACCGCAGCAAGCTGCAAACCATCGAGCGTGACCTCAAGTCGGTGGTGTTTGGCCAGGACAAGGCGCTTGAAGTGCTCTCTTCTGCTGTCAAGATGGCGCGTTCGGGCTTGGGTAAAACTGACAAGCCCATTGGCTCCTTCCTGTTCTCGGGCCCCACGGGCGTGGGCAAGACCGAGGCGGCCAAGCAACTGGCCTACATCATGGGCATTGAGTTGATCCGCTTTGACATGTCCGAGTACATGGAGCAGCACGCGGTGAGCCGCCTGATCGGCGCGCCTCCGGGTTATGTGGGTTTTGACCAAGGGGGCCTGTTGACCGAAGCGGTGACCAAAAAGCCGCATTGCGTGCTGCTGCTCGATGAAATCGAAAAGGCGCACCCCGCGATCTTCAACGTGTTGCTGCAGGTCATGGACCACGGCACGCTGACCGACAACAACGGGCGCAAGGCCGACTTCCGCAACGTCATCATCGTCATGACGACCAACGCGGGCGCCGAAACCATGAACAAGGCCACCATTGGCTTCACCAACCCACGCCAGGCGGGCGACGAGATGGGCGACATCAAGCGCCTCTTCACCCCCGAGTTCCGCAACCGCCTGGACGCCATCGTCAGCTTCAAGCCGCTCGATGAGCAGATCATCCTGCGCGTGGTCGACAAGTTCTTGCTGCAATTGGAGCAGCAACTGGGTGAAAAGAAGGTGGACGTCACCTTCACCGACAAGCTGCGCAAGCATCTGGCCAAGAAGGGCTTCGACCCGCTCATGGGGGCACGCCCCATGCAGCGCCTGATCCAGGACACCATCCGCAAGGCCTTGGCCGACGAATTGCTGTTCGGTCGCCTGACCGAAGGTGGCCGCCTCACGGTGGACATCGACGACAAGGACGAGGTCTTGCTGGACATCATGCCCAACCCGAAAAAGGACAGCCGCTCTTCGCGTTCGGAGCCCGCCGAGCCAGAAGAGGCCACAGCGGGTTGATGCCGCCATGCTGGAAACGGCCCACAAAAGAGGCCCGTTTGGGCCTCTTTTTGAGTTAAATATTTCCTGAATCCGTGACCAAAGCTTGAGTCCCAATCTCACTTTCTGGATTTACTCCAAACAAGGCCACTTTCTCAGTGAAACACGCTTGCACATCGCTTTCCCGTGCTTGTTCCACACCTGTTTTCGCCCGCTCAGGTCTATTGCCGTGTGCCTTGCCTGATTTTGGATGCACTCATCCCCGCCGCTTTTATGCGACTGGGTTTGCTCCGTCATAAATGGTGTTGCCGGTAACGCCTGTACTACGTGCCCCGCAATTGCCCGTAGTGCATCGCAAACACCTCAAACGCCCCATCGTTGCGCCCCATACCCAGCACCAACTGACCGGCATGCCGAATCAGCCGGGCGGCCTTGAACATCAACTCCTGCAGCACCGTTTTGATGCGCCTGCGCTTGGCTTTGTGGCGTACCGGCGAGCCCGGCTCGTTCAAGGTGTGCTGGCCTATCAAGCGCAGCAAATTCATCGCCACCGCAGCCAACTGGCACACCAAATAGTTGGTGTCGAATTTGCCCGAGGGCAAACGCTCCAAATCCATGTCGGACTTGAACTCGGAGTGAAACTGCTCGTGCGTGGCGTGATCACAGTACAGCGCTATCACTTGCGCGGGCTCAAAGCTTGCATCCAACGTGGTCGTCCAACCTTCAAGCACGTACTCGGGCAACAAGAGAGGCTGGCCGTGCTTGTTAATGGTGCGCTCAGTCAAGCGATAAATGCGCCGCGCAGGGCACTTCTGGGTGCCCACGCCCTGTAGTGCCAGAGCCTCTTGCCACACGCAAAAGCGCTTGCCTTGGCGCTCCAGGCACCACTGCACTGTGGGGTCTGCGTTCCTTTTGGCGGCGATGGTCTCCACGGGTGTGGTGCGGGGATTCCACTTGATGATGAAGGCCATGGCATGCTTGCGCCCCTGGCCCTGCGCGCAGATGGCCCGCATCAGCTTGAGCGAGCAAAAGCCCGAGTCGGCGCGCACCAGCAAAGGGGTGTCTACCAAGCTGGCTGCCATGGGCAAGACACGCTCAAGGTTGTACTCGCTCTCGCTGGCCGAGTGCTGGGTGCCAGGGCGCAAAGCCAGCTCCAGGCAATAGCCCTCAGTGCCCAGATAGGCGGCCAGCGGGCAATAGCCGTCAACGCCTGCATAGGTGCGCCCCACCAGCTCTTTAGTGGTGCCGCTGTTGTCCATGGCGAATGTGTCGATGTCCAGCGCCGTGTAGCCACAGGGCAAGCGTCCAAAGTCAATAGGCTGGCCGTTGATGCGGCTGCTCAAAAGTGCGGTGTTCAGCTCCGCTGCCAAATCAAACCAGTCCAGTGCTTGTGCATTCATGCGTTGGCGCAGCGTGGGACTGGAAGGCACGGTTTTGAGACCCAAAGAGCGCATGAAAAAGGCATCGGTGCGAAAGCTTTCGATGGCGTCGAAATCGTTCTTGCCCAAGCACAGAAGGCCCAAGTAGGAGCGCACGATGTCGCTGTTGGCAACGCCCGAGCGCACGGGAAACTTGGGGTCAACGAGGGCGCTGAAGTTGATGCGCTTGAGATATTGACCGACAAGGGCCAGACCGGCATGGGAGCTGAGGTCGTAGGGGAGTTTCCTGATAATGAAATCGGTCATGGGAAGAATCACCTGCGGGGTGATAAGTACATGACGGTTAAGTTGTTGATTTCAATAGGTAAAATTCACTTTTTTGCGCATCAAGTCACGGATTCAGGTATTTTTCATATGCTGAAAGAGTAAATTTTTGTTACATTCATATCTAATTTAACTAGTTATTAGATAAAAATTGATACCATACAGCTCCTCTTTACTGTCTTCTCGGGGTTGAAATGAAAAATATATCAATTTTTTTGTTAATTGTTTTTTCGTCAATTAATGCGTTTTGTCAACCAGCATCTGATATGGTTGGTAGTCAAAAAAATGATCAGGGATTATTCACAATTATTGAATATAATTCGTTACCCGTGTCAGATACCTATGAAGATAAAATTACTGGGCTAAAGTGGAAATCATGTCAATTAATTGAAAAATTTGATCAATCTCAAGGTGTATGTGTCTCCGATCGCGAGAAATTTAAGAATTGGGCAGAGGCTGTTGTTTATATAGATAAGCAAAATAAAATAACAGGCGAAAAATGGCGTCTTCCAAATTTTCAACAAATTTTAAGCTTGTATTCATGTGTTGGTAGTTTGCGTGATCAATCTGAGATGAAATATTTTTCGGAATTCAAATACAAAAATATATCAATAGTTACAAAACCTAAAATTCAAAAAACAGATCGGTCGGACTCTGATTGGGTATGCCGTGATTCTATATTTCACAAAAATAAAAATATACAAATTACACACATTGGTGTTACAAGGCCCGTTCTGATTGTACCTGCGAATAGCAATCATGGAGAATTTGTTTCAAGTGATAAATATTCATACAAAGATGTTTCTCGATTTTCAGAATACGATAGAGATAATATTTTGAGAATGCTCCCAAGAGTGGGTGCTGATGCAAACATTGCTAATTCTATGCGTAGTGTTTCCGATGGAAAATATATACTGGTTCAAGGGGAAGGAGAGGATTGGGACCTTGCAGTTAGGGACGCTTATGAAGTCTACGGAAAATTGACTGAAGAAGCAAAACGTCAGAATGAAAAAACAGAAAAATGGGTGCGTGATGGAAAGGTTGCCGCACAAAAACAACAAGAACAAGCTATTGAAAATCAAAAGACAAGAGATTCTGATTTATTAAAACTAATCAGAAATGTAAAAATTGGGGACGATATAAAACAAGGATTGGTTTTGGAAGTTAAAGGTGAAATGGTACTTGTTCAAACTTATAAATATGTATGCACGATGTACATGAAGTCGGGTGAGTGTAATACTCTTAGTTATAAAAAAGTGGTTGCTAATAATGAGTGGATAAAGAGGTCAGATATTAAGCTGCCTCGTTGATAAATGTTTCTGAATTATATTTTGAGTGAAAAATATATATTTGTCTATTAAAATCAAAAAAGGTCCTGTGACCTTTTTTGAATAAAAATTCTATTTTGATTCGTCGTCTATAAGGCGTGGCTTCGCAACTTCGTCGTGTTGAATGTGAATACCTTCAGAGGTATCCACAAGGAAAAAGTGCAAGATGTGCCAATCCCAATGCCTCGCATGGAGTTGGCATGCCCAGCTGAGGTTGCGGTCTGGACTCTTGGCTAGGCGAATGAGTTTGGCTTGGTTTACCCGAGTTCGACACGAAACGCCTTAAGTGGTCGTCCCTGAGAAACCCCTGAAACCCGCATGAATGCTTGCTTTCAGGGTCATTCCCAATGTTCAAAACTCCCACATTGATATTCAATGGAGCCTGTTTTCTGGGAGTTTTTGAGGCCCATATGTCCATCACCGCCGATTTCTTTCGCAACCGCCTCGATCAAATGATCGATCTGCGTCATCCACTGGCCGTTTTGGCCAACCGCATGCCTTGGCAAGAAATCGAAGCCTCATTGGCCCACCTCTTTGCCCGCCAGGTGCGCGCTGGCAAGAAGATCGAAGACTCAGACTTGTTTGGTGCGACCGAAGTGATTGCCGGTGCTGGCGTCTCCAATGCCGGCCGCCCCCGCTTGCCCACCCGCCTGATGGTCGCCCTGCTGTACCTCAAACACGCCTTCAACGAAAGCGATGAAGACCTCATCCAGCGCTGGGGCGAAACACCCACTTGGCAATACTTTTCTGGCAACGAGTACTTTGAACACCGCTGGCCTTGCGACCCAACCCAACTGGTCAAGTTCCGCAAGCTGCTGGGCGAAGAAGGCGTGGAAGAACTCTTGGCCCGCACGGTAGAGGTGGCCGTGACCTTGAAGCTGATTGCCAAGAAAGAGCTCAGTCAAATCATTGTCGACTCCACTGTTCAAGAGAAAGCCATCGCCCACCCTACTGACAGCAAGTTGTTGGAGACCGCTCGCGTCAAACTGGTCGAAGCGGCCAAGGCCCAGGGCATCGAGCTCAAGCAAACCTACGCCAAAGAGGGACAACTGCTGGGCTACAAGGCTGGGCGCTACGCCCATGCCCGCCAGTTCAAACGCATGCGCAAGGCCATCAAACGCCAAGCCACCATCGTGGGCCGATTGCACCGCGAGATCGCACGCAAGATGACGACTTTGAGCCAAGCCGTTCAAGACGCTTTGGGCGTGAGCATCGGCAAAGCCAAACGGTTGATCGCCCAATCGCGCAGCAAAAAGGCGCAAGACAAACAACCCAAGCTGTACAGCTGGCACGCCCCGGAAGTGGAGTGCATCTCTAAAGGCAAGAGCCGCAACCCGTATGAATTTGGTGTGAAGGTGGGCATTGCCACCACACTCCAAGGCACTTTGATCGTGGGTGCCAGAGCCTTCCCAGGCAATCCGTACGACGGACACACGCTCAGCGAGCAAGTGGAACAAGCCAGCATCCTCATGCAAGCCCTGGACACCAAGCCGAACAAGGCGATCGTTGACCTAGGCTACCGGGGGGTGGACAAAGCCAACCCCGACATAGACATCAAGCACCGGGGCAAATTCAAAAGTCTGACGGATGAAGACAAAAAAGATCTCAAGCGCCGACAAGCCATCGAGCCCATCATTGGACACTTGAAAGCAGATCACCGAATGAACCGGTGCCACCTGAAAGGGTCACTGGGCGACAGTTTGCACGCAGTGCTGTGCGCAGCCGGTTACAACATTCGGTGGCTGCTGCGCATGATCGTAAAAAAGGGCATCAGCCTTTTTTTGCGCCTACTTTTGTCCACCGCTTTGGGGGAGTTGGGCCACCGATTGCGGCAGTTTTTTATGGGTCCCTCGGTCAAGTCCGGATCAATGAACTTGACCCTGGTCTGAAAGTGAATTTTTCAGGGACGACTCATTAGAAACCGCTTCAAAGTTTCCACTGTAACAGGCTCAATTGAGTATCCTGCTCGGGCTTTCTGATGTTCATCACCGCCAGCAGATCGTCCTGCTCGCTGTGAATTTTGGAGATACCTGTGAGTGGCACCCCCTGGTTGATTGCAACGCTTGGCGTTGAGTTTTTCTTAGTTGCGACAAGGCGCTCACGGGAGAGGCGCTGTCGGTGTTTGTTAACAAAGTTGTCCGGTTTTATAAACGGCTTAAGCCTTTTTTCTGATGACCTCAGTTGCTCCCTCGGCGGGTTTAGTCACACCACTTTGATGTGCTCCCAGTTGCGCGTTTGCCTTGACTTCCTTCGGCCCGTCTTGCTGTAGTTAATCGCTTCAGAAACTACTTCTTTGCGTTTTTGCAAAATCTCTTTGTCTTGCCCCTTGTTTCTTTGCTCAGGCGGGCTTTCGTCGGGTAGTATTTCAGCAGCCTGTTAGAGGTGAGTGTGGATAAATCCGATGGCATTCTCGGGGCATTGATTAACGCTTGCGTTTTCCACTTGCCGATCCCAGTAAGCCACCCAAAACGCCACGCACAATTTCTCGCCCAATGGCCGAGCCCATGGTGCGCACCGCACTTTTGACCACCATTTGCGCCACCCCATCATGTTGACCACCACGTGGGCCGGTGGAGCCGAAGATGAAATCGGACACGCTGTTCATTAGGCCTGATCCGCTATCGGCTGGTGTTTCGGCAGAACCCGTTGGGGTTGATGTGCCGGTCGCAGCAGGCGAGCCTTTGAGTTTTTCATAGGCCGACTCGCGGTCTTGCGCGGCTTCGTACACCCCAGCAACCAGTGAGTTTTTCAGCAAACCCTGGCGCTGGGCGGGGGTGATGGGGCCCAGCTGGCTGCCCGGGGGCAGCACAAACACGCGCTCGGTCTCGCAGGGGCGGCCCTTGGCGTCCAGAAAACTCACCAAGGCCTCGCCCACGGCCAGCTCGGTGATGGCCGCTTCGATGTCCAGTCCCGCCTTGGGCCGCATGGTTTGCGCGGTCGATTTCACGGCTTTTTGATCGCGCGGCGTGTAGGCGCGCAGGGCGTGTTGCACCCGGTTGCCCAACTGGCCCAGCACGCTGTCGGGGATGTCGAGCGGGTTTTGCGTGACGAAGTAGACCCCCACGCCCTTGGAGCGCACCAGTCGCACCACCAGCTCGATGCGCTCGACCAGGACCGCAGGCGCGTCCTTGAACAGCAAGTGCGCTTCGTCGAAAAAGAAGACCAGCTTGGGCTTTTCCGGATCACCGATTTCGGGCAGCACTTCGAACAACTCGGACAGCATCCACAGCAAAAAGGTGGCGTACAGGCGCGGCGAGTTCATGAGCTTGTCGGCCGCCAGGATGTTCACCACCCCCTGGCCCTGCGCGTCGGTCTGCATGAAGTCTTCAATGTTGAGCATGGGCTCGCCAAAGAACTGGTCACCGCCCTGGGTCTCGATTTGCACCAAGCCGCGCTGGATGGCCCCGATGCTGGCGGCGCTGATGTTGCCGTACTCGGTGGTGAACTGCTTGGTGTTATCCCCCACGTACTGCAGCATGGCCCGCAGGTCTTTCATGTCCAGCAGCAGCAAACCGTTGTCGTCGGCGATCTTGAACACCAGGTTCAGCACCCCGGCCTGGGTGTCGTTCAGCCCCAACATGCGGGTCAGCAACAAGGGGCCCATGTCGGAGATGGTGGCGCGCACTGGGTGTCCTTGCTCGCCAAACACGTCCCACAAAGTGGTGGGGCAGGCCAGGGGCTCGGGCAGCGAAAGCCCTCGGTCTTGCAGCACGGCGGCCAGCTTGTCGCCGATCTTGCCCGCTTGGCTGACCCCGGTCAGGTCGCCTTTGACGTCGGCCATGAAGACCGGCACTCCGATGCGCGAAAAGTTTTCGGCCAGGGTTTGCAGCGTGACGGTTTTGCCCGTACCAGTGGCCCCCGTGATCAAGCCGTGGCGGTTGGCAAGGCTTGGCAAGAGTTCGCAGAGGGCGTGCTTGTTTTTGGCAATCAGCATGGGTTCAGACATGAAAATAGGCTCCCTGGCTTCAAAAGTAAAATTGAGCCCATAGGTTAAATCAACAATCAAGGAATTCCCGATGGCTGGCCACAGTAAATGGGCAAATATTCAGCACCGCAAGGGCAGGCAAGACGAAAAAAGGCAACGTATTTGGACCCGCGTGGTCCGTGAAATCATGGTGGCCGCCCGCACGGGTGGTGGTGATGTCAGCGCCAATCCACGTTTGCGCCTGGCCATCGAGAAGGCCAAAGCGGCCAACATGCCGGCAGACACCATCAAGCGCAATGTGGACAAGGCCACCGGTAACCTTGAAGGCGTGAGCTACGAAGAAATCCGTTACGAAGGCTACGGCATCGGCGGCGCAGCCGTCATTGTCGACACCATGACCGACAACCGGGTGCGTACCGTGGCCGAAATGCGCCACGCCTTCAGCAAGCATGGCGGTAATCTGGGCACCGAGGGCTCAGTGGCGTTTCAGTTCAAAAATTGCGGTCAGCTGATTTTTGCCCCGGGCACCGACGAAGACAAAGTGATGGAAGTGGCTTTGGATGCGGGTGCCGAAGATGTGATCACCGATGAGGAGGGTGCCATTGAGGTGCTGACCGCGCCCGCCGACTTTGAAGCCGTTAAAAATGCCCTGGAAGCCGCTGGCCTGGTGGCTGACATGGCCGAAGTGACCATGCGGGCTGAAAACACCATCGCCCTGACCGGGGAAGATGCTGCAAAAATGCAAAAACTTCTGGACATTCTGGAAGATCTGGACGACGTGCAAAACGTATTCCATAACGCCGACATCGAAGAATAAGGAAATCTGATGAAAGTATTGGTGGTCGGCAATGGGGGCCGTGAACATGCCATGGCCTGGAAATTGGCCCAGTCTCCCCGTGTGCAGCAGGTGTATGTAGCCCCCGGCAACGGTGGCACCGCCCGCGATGCCATGCTGCACAACATCCCCATCACGGACATTGCACAGCTGCGGCAATGGGCACTGGACAACCAGATTGGTTTGACTGTGGTCGGTCCCGAGGCCCCTTTGGCCGCAGGCATCGTGGACGATTTCCGGGCGCACGATTTGCGCATTTTTGGACCCACGCAAAAAGCTGCGCAGCTGGAAAGCTCCAAGGCCTTTTCCAAGGCCTTCATGGCCCGCCACCAGATTCCCACGGCTGAGTTTGACACCTTCACCGATGCGGCCCTGGCCCACGCCTATGTGGAGCGCAAAGGCGCGCCCATCGTGGTCAAGGCCGACGGACTGGCTGCAGGCAAAGGTGTGGTGGTGGCCATGACCTTGGCCGAGGCGCATGAGGCGATTGACTTCATGCTGCTGGACAACACCCTGGGCGTGGCGCACAACGAGGGCGGCGCACGGGTGGTGATTGAAGAGTTTTTGCAAGGCGAAGAGGCCAGCTTCATTGTGATCTGTGATGGCCAGAACGTGGCGGCCATGGCCACCAGCCAGGACCACAAACGCTTGCTGGATGCCGATCAGGGCCCCAACACGGGCGGTATGGGAGCCTATTCGCCCGCACCGGTGGTCACGGCCGAAGTGCACGCCCGCGCCATGCGCGAGGTGATCCTGCCCACCATCCGGGGCATGGAAAAAGACGGCATCCCCTACACCGGCTTTTTGTATGCCGGGCTGATGATTGACGAGCAGGGCCGCCCCAAAACGCTGGAGTTCAACTGCCGCATGGGCGACCCCGAAACCCAGCCGATCCTGATGCGTTTGAAGACCGACTTCCTGGAAGTCATGCTGGCCGCTACCTCATCGGGGCTGGACAAGATCAACATGGAGTGGGACCGCCGTGTGGCTCTGGGTGTGGTGATGGCCGCTGCAGGCTATCCCATGAATCCCCGCAAAGGCGATGTCATCAACGGCCTGCCCAAGGACGCCGACGACGCCATGGTGTTTCATGCAGGCACCACCGCGCAAGACGGTAAAACGGTCACCTCTGGCGGCCGCGTGTTGTGTGTCACAGCCTTGGCCGATTCGGTGCGACAGGCCCAACAAAAAGCCTACGAAACCCTTGAAACCATTGGCTTTGAAGGCATGCAGTACCGCAAGGATATTGGCTATCGTGCCATCAAACACTGAGTCCCAATAGTCCGAACATGAACGAACGACATGCCCCACACCCCGTCAAGTTTCAGGGGTCTCGCTTTGCACGCTGGATTTTGAAAATACTGGGCTGGAAACTGGAGTTCGAGGGCTTTCCCACACTTCAGGGTGTGGCCATCGTCTACCCGCACACCAGCAACTGGGATTTTCCGATTGGCATCCTGGCCAAATGGGGCTTGGGCATTCCGGCCAAATTCTGGGCCAAGGATTCGCTGTTCAAGTTTCCGGTGTTTGGTGCTTGGCTTCGTTGGGTCGGGGGCTTGCCGATTGACCGCAGCTCACCCAAAGGCGTGGTGGGCGACATGGTGGAACTGTTCGAGCAGTACAAAAGGTCGGGGCGCTTGCTGTGGTTGGGCCTGGCCCCTGAAGGCACGCGTAGCCTGACCCCCGGCTGGCGCAGCGGTTTTTACCAAGTGGCGCTGAAGGCCGATGTGCCCCTGGTGCTGGTCAAGTTTGATTGGGGACGGCGCACCTTTTCCCTGATGGATGTCTATCAACTGACCGGCCGGGTGGAAGAGGACTATGCCCACATGGCTCAGGTATTTAAGGGGGTGCAAGGCTTTCATGAACAGCAAATGGGGCCCGTGCAACCTTGGCTTGGCACGGCTTTGCCAGCACCAACAGAATCCAACAAAGGTCATTCATGAACGACATTTTTGATTTGAACGCCGCGCGCCAGTACCTGGTGAACTTGCAGTCCAGCATCACCCAGTCTTTGACAGACATGGACGGCACGTCCTTCTTGGTGGACCACTGGCAAAAAGATCCCGGCGACAAGTTGCAAGGCCAGGGCATCACGCAGATTTTGGAAGGTGGGCCCATTTTTGAGCGTGCTGGATGCGGGTTTTCTCATGTGACCGGGCCACAATTGCCGCCCTCGGCCACACAGCACCGCCCCGAGTTGGCCGGTTGCGCTTTTGAGGCCATGGGCGTGTCCTTGGTGTTTCATCCGCGCAACCCCTATGTGCCCACGGTGCACATGAATGTGCGCACGATCGCGGCCAAGCCCGAAGGCAAGGCCCCTGTGGCCTGGTTTGGTGGCGGGATGGATCTGACCCCTTACTACGGTTTTGACGAAGATGCGGTGCATTTTCATCAGACTTGCAAGGATGCGCTGGCCCCATTTGGCGAAGGTCTGCACCCCCGTTTCAAGACCTGGTGTGATGACTATTTTTCCAACAAGCACCGCCATGAGCAGCGCGGTGTGGGCGGCATTTTCTTTGACGATTTTTCCGAGCTGGGCATGGACCAAAGCTTTGCCATGCTGCAAAGCGTGGGCAACGCCTTGCTGAGCGCCTACATGCCGATCGTGCTGCGCCGCAAAGACATGGCTTATAGCGAGCGCGAGCGCGACTTTCAGCTCTATCGCCGGGGCCGCTATGTCGAGTTCAACCTGGTCTGGGACAGGGGCACACATTTTGGCTTGCAATCGGGTGGGCGCACGGAATCCATCTTGCTGTCCATGCCTCCGGAAGTGCGTTGGTCTTACCAGCGGCAAGACCCGCCAGATTCGCCCGAAGCGCGTTTGCTCAGCCACTTTCTGGTGCCCAAGGATTGGGTTTGACGCAAGCGCCTTGTGTGCAGCGCCTGGGCGTCTTTGGCGGTGCATTTGACCCACCGCATCAGGCCCATGTGGCGCTGGTGAATGCGGCGATGACGCAGTTGCAACTGGACCAAGTCCGGGTTTTGCCCACGGGGCAGGCCTGGCACAAGACCCGCACCTTGAGTGAAGCAGCACATCGCCTGGCCATGACCCGATTGGCCTTTGAAGGGCAAAGCCGGGTCGTGGTAGATGATCGTGAAATCATGCGTTCGGGCCCCAGTTACACCGTGGACACCTTGCATGACTTGCAGGCCGAGTTTCCGCAGGCTCAGCTTTATTTGTTGCTCGGCAATGACCAGCGGCGCTCTTTAGCGGCTTGGCACCAAATCGAGGAAATCGGCCGCATCGCTATAATCTGCGCCGCAAGCCGTGATACAGGCGTCAAGGCCTGGAGCGATTCCGGCTCCACCCCTTCACAGCCCCTTTCTGACGCCATCGAAGCGCGCATTCAGATTTTGAACATGCCGCTGATGCCCCACAGCGCCACGGACATCCGTGTGCTCGTGGCCACAGACCAAGCAATTTCAGGTCTGGTGCCTACCGCTGTTGAACGCTATATTCACGAACACCACCTCTACAGGCCCCATTGATGACCGAAACTGCTGCCAAAAAAGACACCCAAAAACTCCAGCGTGCCATTGTCGACGCGCTGGAAGATGTGAAAGCCCAGGACATTCAGGTGTTTGACACTGAACACCTTTCCCCCTTGTTTGAGCGCGTGATCATTGCCTCTGGCACCTCCAATCGCCAGACCAAGGCCTTGGCTGCGAGTGTGCGCGACAAGGTGCGTGAAGCCGGATTTGGCAAGCCCCGAATGGAAGGCGAAGACAACGGCGAGTGGATCATTGTGGACTGCGGCCAAGCCGTGGCGCACATCATGCAGCCCACCATCCGCACCTATTACAACCTCGAAGAAATATGGGGTGGCACACCGGTGCGCCTGAAGTTCGGTGCGCCCAAGCCTGCAGCCGCTGCCGAGGTCAAAGGCCACATCAAAAACTCTGTGGCCAAAAAATCAAGCGCTAAAGCCAGCGCCAAAACCGGTGCAGCCAAAACCACTCCAGCAAAAACTGCTGCAGCCAAACCAGCAGCCAAGCCCGTCAGCAAGGCCAAGCCCGCCTTGAAAGCCCCGGTCAAATCGGCCAAGCCAGCAGCCAAATCTGCGGCCAAGCCAGCAGCCAAATCTGCGGCCAAGCCCACTGCCAAGTCCGTGGCCAAGCCCACTGCCAAGTCCTTGGCCAAGCCTGCTACCAAAACCAGCAAGCCCACTGTGAAGACGGTAGGCAAACCAACAGCCAAGCCTGCGGCCAAATCGGCGGCCAAATCCGCTGTCAAAAAGGCCCCAGCGCGCAAGGCCGTGCAAGCTGCGACCCGTCGCAAAGCCGATTGATCCTGCATGAAGCTGCTGATCGTGGCGGTCGGCCTGCGCGTGCCCGACTGGGCGCAAACCGCCTGGGACGACTACGCCAAACGTTTCCCGCCTGAGCTCAAGGTCGAGCTCAAGGCCGTGAAAACCGAGCCCCGGGGCTCCAAAACCCTGCCCACCTTGTACGCCGCCGAGCGCCAGCGCATAGAAGCGGCCATTCCTCGCGGCACCCGCATCGTGGTGCTCGATGAGCGTGGCACCCACCTGACCACCCAGGCCCTGGCCACACGGCTGACCAGTTGGCAGCTCAGTGGTGACGATGTGGCCTTGGTCATTGGCGGCCCCGACGGGCTGGAGCCCGAGTTTCGGCAAGCGGCCCACGAGCGCATTCGCTTGTCGGACATGACATTGCCCCACGCCATGGCCCGGGTGCTCTTGATTGAGCAGCTCTACAGGGCCTGGTCGATCAACGCCAACCATCCCTACCACCGCGAATGAGAGACTTCATTTATCTGGCATCCCAAAGCCCACGGCGCAGCCAATTGCTGGACCAAATCGGCGTGGCTCACCAACTGCTTTTGGCGGGCCCTGAAGAAGACGCAGAGTCTTTGGAGTCGGTGCGCGGTGCAGAAGCGCCTGGGCGTTATGTGGCGCGTGTCACGGGCCTCAAGCTGGATGCGGCTGTGGAACGTTTGAAACGCCAAGGCCTGCCCGCAGCGCCGGTGTTGTGCGCCGATACCACCGTGTGCTTGGGCCGTGACATTTTGGGCAAACCGGCTGACGAAGCCGATGCGGTGCGCATCCTCAAGCGGCTGGCGGGCCAATCTCACCGGGTATTGACCGCTGTCGCGGTACAAAAAGGCAAGCAGAGGGTGGACGCGGTTTCCGAATCGTGGGTACGTTTTGCGCCCATGACCGCTGCGCAGATCAAGGCCTATGTGGCCACGGGCGAGCCCCTGGGCAAGGCCGGGGCCTATGGGGTGCAGGGCAGAGCAGCTGCCCACATTGAGCAGATTCGGGGCAGTTATTCAGGCATCATGGGCTTGCCGCTGTTTGAGACCGCTGCCTTGCTGCGCTCGTTGGGTGTGCGCTGTTGAGCCTGTCATGACCGTTTGCCGTGTCATCTTGCCGGTATCAATCCGAGGTGGTCAAGCACGGCTGTGCGCTGTTTCGCGGATGTCCTTGGTTTCAACTCTTTCCTTCTGATTACCCACCATGCAACAAGATATTTTGGTCAATTGGTCGCCCCAGGAAACACGGGTGGCGGTGGTGGAGTTTGGCGCGGTGCAAGAGTTGCACGTTGAGCGCACGCTCGAGCGCGGTTTGGTGGGCAATGTCTACTTGGGCAAGGTGGCCCGCGTCTTGCCTGGCATGCAATCGGCCTTCATTGACATTGGTCTGGACAAAGCGGCTTTTTTGCATGTGGCCGATGTGTGGCAAAAGCACGCCGAAGGCGAGGCCGCCGCGGCCCGCACAGGTCAGCCGATGGTGCCGATCGAAAAGCAGGTGTTTGAGGGCCGCGCCATCATGGTGCAGGTCATCAAGGACCCGATGGGCACCAAGGGGGCCCGCCTGTCGACGCAAATCAGCATCGCGGGCCGCCATTTGGTCTTTTTGCCGCAAGACGATCACATTGGTGTGTCGCAAAAAATCCCCTCCGAGCAGCGCGATGCTTTGCGCAAACGCGTGCAGGCCTTGGCCGGGCCGGCAGGTGGCGGCTTTATTTTGCGCACCAATGCAGAGGACTCCAGCGACGAAGAGCTGCAAGACGACATCACCTATTTGCGCAAGACCTGGGCACGCATCAAAGAGGCTTCGATGCGCTTGCCGCCGCCTTCCTTGCTGCACCAGGACTTGACGCTGTTGCAGCGCGTCTTGCGAGATCTGGTGGGGGAGGCCACACAAAGCATACGCATTGACTCTCAAGAGCAATTTGGCAAGTTGGTCGAGTTTGGCCGTGAGTTCATGCCCAAAGCCGCCGAGCGTTTGCAACACTACAAGGGCGAGCGACCGATTTTTGACCTGTATGCCATTGACGAGGAAATCGCCAAGGCGCTGGGGCGTCGGGTGGACTTGAAGTCTGGTGGCTACCTCATTATCGACCAGACCGAAGCGCTGACCACGGTGGACGTGAATACGGGGGGGTATGTGGGGGCGCGCAATTTTGAGGACACGATTTTCAAAACCAATCTGGAAGCGTCACAGGCCATAGCACGGCAATTGCGGCTGCGAAATCTGGGGGGCATCATCATTGCCGACTTCATTGACATGTCCCGTGCTGAACACAAGGATGAGGTGCTGGCCGAGTTTCGCAAGCAACTGGCGCGCGACCGCGTCAAGACAATGGCGGGGGGCTTTTCCTCATTGGGTCTGCTGGAGATGACGCGCAAGCGCACCCGCGAGTCCCTGGCCCACATCCTGTGCGAGCCGTGCCCGAGCTGCCAGGGCAAGGGGATTGTCAAAACCCCGCGTTCGGTGGCTTATGACATCCTGCGCGAAATCTTGCGTGAGGCTCGGCAGTTCAATCCGCGAGAGTTCCGGGTCGTGGCAGCGCCAGCGGTGATTGATTTGTTGCTCGACGAAGAAAGCCAGCACCTGGCCGGTTTGTCGGACTTCATAGCCAAACCGATATCGCTGCAAGTCGAGGCCTCCATGGGGCCTGAGCAGTACGACATCGTGTTGATGTGATGTGACTCGGTTCTTGCTGGGTGCCCAGGCGAAATGAGACTGCTTGCGGTGCTCTTTGAGAGGCTGCTTGCATTTATGCAGGCTTGTTGTCTTCGCCCGTGATCCACTCACCCCGGTTGTGCAGCCTGGCGTAGGCACCGCCTGCGGCCAGCAGCGCAGCCGGTGCGCCTTGCTCCACGATGCGGCCCTTGTCCATGACCACCACCCTGTCTGCGTGCTCGATGGTGGACAGTCGGTGCGCCACGATCAGGGTGGTGCGGCCCTTCATGAGTTGCTGCAAGGCTTCTTGCACCAGGCGCTCGGAGGCATTGTCCAAGGCCGACGTGGCCTCGTCCAAAATCAAAATCGGCGCGTCTTTGTACAGGGCTCGGGCAATCGCCAGGCGTTGGCGCTGACCGCCAGACAACTCGCCCGCGTTGTGGCCGAGCAGGGTGTCCATGCCCTGGGGCAGTTGTGCCACATGCCCCGATAAATTGGCCGCTTCCAGGCATGACTGGATGCGCGCACGATCCGGGGCTTGGCCCAGGCAGACGTTGGCGGCCAAGGTGTCGTTGAGCATGACCACATCCTGGCTGACCATCGCCATTTGTCGGCGCAAACTGGCCAGTTGCCAGTCTTGAAGTGGCACGCCATCGAGCAACACCTGGCCGGCACTGGCTTGAACAAAACGGGGCAACAGTTGCACCAGGGTGGTTTTGCCTGCCCCAGAGGTGCCCACCAGCGCCACGGTTTCGCCCGGTTGCACCAACAGATCGACACCGCTTAATGCCGGAGCGCTGTCGGGGCTGAACTGCACATGCACGCCTTTCCACTCGATCGCGCCTTGGGCCTTGTCCACCTGGTGTTGGCCCTGTGTTTCGGCAGGTGCATCGCTGAGCAAAGCCAGGCAGCGCTCCAGCGCGGCCAGTCCACGGGTGAGCGGGTTGGCCACATCGGCCAGACGTTTGATGGGGGCCACCATCATGAGCATGGCGCTGATGAAGGCGACAAAGCCGCCCACGGTGGCACCAGAAGCCCCGCTTTTGCTTTGCATCAGGGCGATCACCAGAACCACCGACAGGGCGATCGCGGCGAGGATCTGGGTCAAAGGTGCTATGGCCGCAGATGAGGCGGTCGATTTCAGGGCCAGCCTTCTGAGCTGGTAGCCAAGGCTTGCGAATCGGTTCATTTGCTGGGTTTGTGCGCCATGTAAGCGCACCATGCGGTGCGCCAGCACGTTTTCTTCCACCACATAGGCCAAGTCATCGGTCGCTTGCTGGCCTGCCTTGGTCAGCCTGTAAAGCCGTTTGGACAGCACTTTCATGGTCCAACTCAAGGCTGGAGCCACGGTGAACACCACCAGGGTCAGTTTCCAGTTGATCCACATGAGAAAGCCGACAAAGGCCAGCAACGTGAAGCTGTCCCTGGCCAGGCCAATGAGGGCAGATATCAGCTGGTTGGTGCCGTTTTGCACTTCGTAGACCACAGTGTTGGACAGGGCACTGGCCGATTGGCGACCAAACAAGCTGATGTCGGCGCGCAACAACTGGGCAAACATGTCTTTGCGCAGGTTTTCCATGCCATCGTTGGTGATGCGTGCCAGGGCATATTGCCCGACAAAGTGTGCGATGCCTCTGAGGGTGAACAAACCGATCACGGCGATCGGGATGGACCACCAGGGCAGGCTGTTTTCAGTGAAGCCTTTGTCCAGCAAGGGCTGAAACAGCGCAGGAATCAGGGGCTCTGTCAGCGCCCCGACCAGCGTGGCCATGGTGGCCACCGTCCAGATGCCACGTTGCTTGGCAAAGTAGGGGGCCAGGCGGACCAGTCGGCTGCGGATGGTCTGGGGGGGGCGTTCGGGGGTATTTGGCGTCATGGGCGCTTTGATTGTAAGCAGGGCATTCCAGGCCACTGAGCGTCTTGGGCCTGCGCTGGCGCAACAGCAGCCCTTTTTTGACCGTAACAAGGCGTGTGCATCCTGCCAATGGGTCATCTTGACGGTGTACGATCGGGCCTTCGAATTTTGTCCACAACCCTGCTGCCCCTATGAAGCTTTTTTCGCTGCACATGAGCCCGTCTGGCGGCTTGTTCAAATGGTTAATGGCCTTGTGTCTGGCCGGCGGCATGACTGTGTCAGCTCAGGCCGAGTTTCGCGTCGAAGTCACGGGCGTAGGCATGACGCAGTTGCCGGTGGTGATCGCGCCATTCAAAGGTGAAGCGACAGCGCCACAGAAATTTGCCAGCATTGTTCAAAATGATCTGGAGCGCAGTGGTCAGTTCAAAGGCTTGGCGTTTGGCAGCGTCCAGCTCGATGAAATGAGTCGACCCGATTGGTCTGCCTTGCGGCAGTTGTCAGCTGAGGCTTTGTTGGCTGGCTCCATCACCCGTTTGGCCGATGGCCGCTATGATGTGCGTGCGCGCTTGTGGGATACGGTCAAGGGTCAGGAAAAAGCCGATTACAAAGACACGGTGGTGGCCGCCGATTTGCGTTTGTCGGCACACCGTGTGGCCGACTGGGCTTATCAGCAGTTGACCGGCTTGCCGGGTGTTTTTGCCACCCGCATCACCTATGTCACCAAGACCTCAGGCAGATACACCCTGTGGATTGCCGATTCCGATGGTGAAGGGGCCAAGTCGGCCTTGATGAGTCCGGAGCCCATCATTTCGCCCGTCTGGTCACCCAGCGGCACACAGCTGGCTTATGTGTCGTTTGAGTCGCGCAAACCCGTGGTGTATGTGCACGAGCTGGCCACGGGTCAACGCCGCGCCGTGGCCAACTTCAAGGGCTCCAACAGTGCCCCCACTTGGGCGCCCGATGGCAAGTCTTTGGTGGCCACACTGAGCCGCGATGGCGGATCGCAACTGTTTCGCATCGATCTGGCCGGGGGCGAGCCGCGCCGCTTGACGCAGGCGGGCAGCATCAACACCGAGCCCGTTTTCTCGCCCGATGGCACTGCCTTGTATTTCGTCAGCGACCGAGGTGGTAGCCCCCAGATTTATCGCATGCCTGCGCAAGGCGGCCCGGCTGAAAGGGTGACTTTTTCGGGCAGCTACAACATTTCGCCTGCCGTCAGCATGGATGGCCGCTGGCTGGCCTTCATCTCGCGCATCGGTGGGCAATTTCGCCTGCATCTGATGGACGTCAATTCAGGTCAAGTCACGGCGCTGTCCGACACATCGGCCGATGAACGCCCGAGCTTTGCACCCAACAGCCGCTTGGTGATGTACGCCACGGTGCAGCAAGGTCGCGAGGCCCTGATGACCACCACCTTGGACGGGCGCATCCGTGCTCGCCTGGCGGGGCAGGGCGGTGACATTCGGGAGCCCCATTGGGGTCCGATGTGGAAATGAGTTTGAGACATTTGTTTTTTTAATCAATGAGGTGGAACATGAAGAAAATTTGGGCGGGTATGTTGTTGGCAGCCTTGTTGGCCGGTTGTGCATCGGGGGTGAAGTTGGATGAGGTGCCCGTCGAAGACAA
This sequence comes from Limnohabitans planktonicus II-D5, assembly GCF_001270065.2. Lineage (GTDB taxonomy): Bacteria > Pseudomonadota > Gammaproteobacteria > Burkholderiales > Burkholderiaceae_C > Limnohabitans_A > Limnohabitans_A planktonicus. The sequence continues at coordinate 241,627 of NZ_LFYT02000002.1, read as the reverse complement.
ATCTGCCCGCGCTTCTTCGGGGGTGACCGCAAAAGGCGTGGACATGAGTTCGCAAACAGGGGTGTCCAATGTCAATGCCGACAAAGTCGGTTCCGGCATCGGGCCTGCGGGTGTTGCGCATGTGGTCTATTTCGATTACGACAGCTTTGTTGTGCGTGCAGACGCTCGCCCAGTGATTGAAAACCACGCGCGATTCCTGCAAGCCAACAAGCAACGCAAGGCCAATTTGGAAGGTCATACCGACGAGCGCGGTGGCCGCGAGTACAACCTGGCGCTGGGACAAAAACGGGCCGAGGCTGTGCGTCAGGCACTGACCTTGCTTGGCGTCTCGGACAGCCAATTGGAGGCAGTGAGCTACGGCAAGGAAAAGCTGGCTGCCCAAGGTGCCACAGAGCTGGATTACGCGAAAAACCGTCGCGTTGAAATCAGGTATTGATGGCCATGAACACGCTTTTGATTGCCGCGCGCTCCTTCAGTCGCACACCTTGCCGCCCAGGCCTGCGTTGGGTGGTGGCTTTGTCTTTGGCCGGTGTGCTGGGCACCGCTCAGGCGGGTCTGTTTGAAGACGATGACGCGCGCCGCGCCATTTTGGAGTTGCGCCAACGTCTGGAGCAAACCAGCAAAGCCTTGAGCGAAGAAAACGCCCAATTGCGCCGTTCACTGCTGGACTTTCAGGCGCAAATAGACGCCCTGAAAGCCGAAATTTCACAAGGCCGAGGTGCCCAAGAGCGTTTGGCGCGTGATGTCAGCGATGTTCAGTTGCGGCAAAAAGACATCCAATCGGGTCTGGACGAGCGCTTGCGCCGCTTTGAACCCCTGAAGGTCTCAGTCGACGGCAGGGAATTCATGGCCGATCCCGCCGAAAAGCGTGAATTCGAGGCGGGCATGGAGATCTTCCGCAAGGGAGATTTCGGTGCAGCGCAAACTTCATTGAATCAGTTTGTTCTGCGTTACAGCCAAAGCGGTTATTTGCCCTCGGCCCTTTTCTGGCTGGGCAATGCGCAATACGCCACCAAGGCCTACAAAGAGTCTTTGGGCAATTTCCAGCGCATGCTCAATGAGGCCCCGGCTCACCCGCGTGCGCCTGAAGCCCTTTTGGCCATCTCGAACGTGCAATTGGAACTCAAGGACGTCAAGGCTGCCCGCAAATCACTCGAAGATTTGATCAAGGCTTACCCGAACTCGGAAACTTCGGCCACAGCCCGTGACCGTTTGGCGCGCCTGCGCTGATGGAGCGTTTGCTTTGATCACCATGGCAGCCTTGCAGGCCCAAAGCCTTGAGGTCACAGCCGTGACCTTGCTGCTGGGTTTGATGATGGGGGGGGTGCTGCACCGCAGCCATTTTTGTACCATGGGTGCCCTGAGCGACTGGGTCATCATGGGCGATACGACCCGATTGCGCCAATGGGTGCTGGCCATTTCCCTGGCTGTGCTGGGTGTGGGTGCCCTGTCTGGTTGGGGCGCGATCAGTCCTTTGAACACCGTCTACGCCGCTGACCGATTGCCATGGCTGTCATACGGTCTGGGCGGCACGATGTTTGGTGTCGGCATGGTTCTGGCGTCAGGCTGTGCCAGCAAAGCGCTGGTGCGACTGGGGGCAGGCAACCTGAAATCTCTTGTGGTCTTGATGGTCATGGGCATCAGTGCCTTGGCGACCATGCGCGGCTTGCCTGCGGTGTGGCGAGTGCAATACCTGGACCCTGTGGCCTTGGCCTTGCCACACGGGGCCTTCGTCGGGCAGACGTTGGCATGGTGGACGGGCTGGGCTTTGCCACTGTCATGGGCGGTGGCAGCAGGTCTCATCGGCCTGTCATTGGGCTTGTGGGTACTCAAGGAATCTGCATTCAGACAGTCATCCAACCTCTGGGCTGGTTTAGGGGTGGGCGCTTTGGTGGTCGCCATGTGGTGGGTCAGCGGTGTGCTGGGTTTTGTGCCCGAACATCCGCAAACCCTGGAACCCGTCTTTTTAGGCACTGCCAGTGGCCGCATGGAGAGCATGAGTTTCACCGCGCCCGTGGCCATGTGGGGGGACGCTTTCATGTACTTCAGTGATGGCAGCAAACGTCTGACCACCGGCATGGTGCTGGCCCTGGGCGTTATGCTGGGGACATTTGTCAGCGCCCAACTCGACGGCAGTTTTCGCTGGGAGGGCTTTTCACAAACTGGCGATTTGGCCCTGCACCTGCTGGGCGGCACCTTGATGGGCGTGGGCGGCGTGTTGGCCCTGGGATGCACCATCGGCCAGGGGCTGTCTGGCCTGTCGACCCTGAGCTGGGGCAGCTTTGTGGCTGTGGCCGGTATTGTGATGGGGGCCTGGCTGGCCTTGAAATGGCAGCTGTATCGTGCGGAGCGGCTGGCATGACCGAACGTGTCGAATCCGATGAAGCCCGCCGTTTTGGGGGATTGACCCGTTTGTATGGTGTGCTGGGTGCACAGCGCATACGTCAGGCCCATGTGGTCGTGGTGGGCATCGGCGGGGTGGGTTCCTGGGCCGCCGAGGCACTGGCTCGCAGTGGCGTGGCACGTTTGACGCTCATCGACATGGATCACATCGCCGAGTCCAACATCAACCGTCAAATTCATGCCCTGACCCACACCACCGGGCAGGCCAAGGTTCAGGCCATGCGTGAGCGCATTGCCGCGATCCACCCGCAGTGTCTGGTGGATGCAGTGGACGATTTTGTCTCCCCCGACAACTGGCCTGGTCTGTTGCCCAGCGTGCCCGATGCCGTGATCGATGCGTGCGATCAGGTCAAGGCCAAAGTTTGCATGGCGCAGTGGGCCCTTGAGAACCGCATCGGATTTGTCGCCGTGGGCGCAGCAGGCGGCAAGCGCTTGGCGCACAAAGTGGATGTCGATGATTTGGCCAACATCACGCATGACCCCTTGCTGGCGCAAGTTCGCTACCGTTTGCGCAAACACCATGGTGCTGCCCGCGATGGCAAACGCATGGGCATTCGTGGCGTGTTCAGCCGTGAATCGGTGGCCCCGCCTGATGCGTCTTGCGCCATCGAAGGCGATGGTTCACTCAACTGTCACGGTTACGGATCGGTGGTCAGTGTGACCGCCACATTTGGCATGTGCGCAGCCTCTGAAATTTTGAACTTTTTGGCAACTTCACTCGGGAAGCCCTGAAAAAGACGCTATAATTTGAGTCTTGCTGCAGTGCACCGCAATGCAGCAAAGGGACCATAGCTCAGTTGGTAGAGCAGCGGACTTTTAATCCGTTTGTCGTGGGTTCGACCCCCGCTGGTCCCACCAAATTTAAAAGCACTTTGTATTTCGGTACAAAGTGCTTTTTTCATGGTTTCTTCACGGATGGGCGCATTCCACGCAAACCCATCGGAAAGCGTCACGACATGTCTGCCGAATCGAACATCCAAAATGAATTGAAAAAAATGGTGCTGTGCGAACCTTGCACCGGCATACAGCGCAATTGGCGACGTGCTCCAGGTCATGCAGAACTGGTTCAAGGCAGCAACCGCAAAGAGTCCCGTGAAACGGGCCAGGTGACCATCACCCGTTACCGCTGCGACCGCTGCGGTACATCCTGGGAATACGAAAACAATAAAGCCGACCAACACGCGGGCTGGTCCGTGGTAGGTGGGTAAATGCGCAATGTCGGACTCTGCGAGTACCGACCTACGGAGACTGCATTTCTTGTAGGTCGGCGGTCGAAGACCCCGACATCTGTGTAATGACCGGTAGCGCTCGTGCTGGGCGTTGCGGTGAGACAGACTATGTCGGATTCTGCGAGTGCCGACCTACGGGGGCTGCATTTCTTGTAGGTCGGCGGTCGAAGACCCCGACATCTGTGTGATGACCGGTAGCGCTCGTGCTGGGCGTTGCGGTGAGACAGACAATGTCGGACTCTGCGAGTGCCGACCTACGGGGACAGCATTTCTTTTAGGTCGGCGATCGAAGACCCCGACATCTTTGTGATGACCGATAGCGCTCGTGCTGGGCGTTGCGGTGAGACAGGCAACGTCGGACTCTGCGAGTACCGACCTACGGGGACAACATATCTTGTAGGTCGGCGGTCGAAGACCCCGACATCTGTGTGATGACCGGTAGCGCTCGTGCTGGGCGTTGCGGTGAGACAGACAATGTCGGACTCTGCGAGTGCCGACCTACGGGGTCAGCATTTCTTGTAGGTCGGTGGTCGAAGACCCCGACATCTGTCTGATGACCGGCAGCGCCTGAGATTCAGGCCGTTTCTTCCAGCAGCTGCGTCAATTCCAGCCAGCGCTCTTCCAGGGTGGTGAACTCATCGCTGAGCGCTTTGAGTTTTCGTCCAGCATCCGCAATGTCAGCAGGGGACAGCGGTGTGCTCAAGAGCTGCTCCAAGGCGCTCTTTTCAGCCTCGATGCTGGCCATGCGCTGTTCGTTTTGCTCCAGCTCTTTTTTCAGTGGCCGTGTTTGCGCGGCCAGTTGTTGACGCCGCTGGGCGTCTTGCTTGCGTTGTTCGGCGCTGCTCAGGGCGGGTGTGACAGGGCTGCTGGCAGCGGTCACGGGTGCAGGCTTGGGCACTTCGGCGACCACGACTGCTTGCGTGGGTGCTGCCACTGACACGGCATTTTTCGCCGAGTTTTTGGCTTCTTCGCGCAAACGCTTGGACTCGTCTAGCAGGTACTTCTGGTAATCGTCCAAGTCGCCATCAAACGGCTCGACCTTGCCCCGGCCCACCATCCAGAACTCGTCGCACACGGCGCGCAGCAAGGCGCGGTCGTGGCTGACCAGCATGACGGTGCCTTCAAACTCGTTGAGCGCCATCGACAGCGCCTCGCGCGTGGCCAAGTCCAGGTGGTTGGTGGGCTCGTCCAGCAGCAGCAAATTGGGCCGCTGCCACACGATCATGGCCAGCACCAGGCGTGCTTTTTCGCCGCCACTCATGGTGCCCACGGTCTGCTTGACCATGTCGCCTGAGAAGTTGAAGGTGCCCAGGTAATTGCGCAAATCCTGCTCGCGGCTGGGTTCGCCACTGCCCGGGCCCAGCTCTTTGGCCAGACGAATCATGTGTTCCAGCGGGTTGTCCTGCGGGTGCAGCACATCGAGTTCTTGCTGCGCAAAGTAGCCAATGTTCAGGCCCTTGCCTTCGGTCAGCGTGCCCGCCAACAGCGGCATGGTGCGGGCGATGGTTTTGACCAAAGTCGATTTGCCCTGGCCGTTGGCCCCCAGAATGCCGATGCGCTGCCCGGCCAGCACCGATTTGCTCACGCCTTGCAAAATGGCTTTGGGCTCATCGTCCACCACGTAGCCAAAACTCGCATCGCTGATCGCCAGCATCGGGTTGGGCAGGTTGTTTGGTTCCTTGAAGCCAAAGGTGAACTCGGCCTCGGCCAGCAACGGAGCCACTTTTTCCATGCGCTCGAGCGCTTTGACACGGCTTTGCGCCTGCTTGGCCTTGCTGGCCTGGGCCTTGAAACGGTTGATGAATTTTTGCAAGTGGGCGATCTTGTCTTGCTGCTTGGCAAACGAGGCCTGTTGCAGCTCCATCTGTTGGGCCCGCAAGATTTCAAACGCGCTGTAGTTGCCGCCGTAGCGGGTCAGTTTGGCGTGGTCAATGTGCAGCGTGACATCGGTCACCGCGTCCAGAAACTCCCGGTCGTGGCTGATCACGATCATGGTGCCCGCATAGCGCTGCAACCAGGCCTCCAGCCAGACCAAGGCATCCAAATCCAAGTGGTTGGTGGGCTCGTCCAGCAGCAGGATGTCGGACGGGCACATCAGCGCCCGGGCCAGCTGCAAGCGCATGCGCCAGCCGCCCGAAAAACTGTTGACCGGGTTGTTGAGTTCATCCACCCGAAAGCCCAAGCCCAAAATCAGGGCTTCGGCGCGGGGCAGGGCGTCGTGATCGCCCGCGTCGGCCAGGTCGGTGTAGACGTGGGCCATTTCCATGCCGTCGCCACTGGCTTCGGCGGCCACCAGGCGTTGGCGCAACTCGGCCAGGCGGGTGTCGCCTTCCAGCACAAAGTCGCTGGCGGGCTGGTCTGTCTCAGGCATGTTCTGTGCCACCTGCGCCATGCGCCAGGCTTTGGGCATGTCAAAGTCGCCACCGTCTTCGTGCAGCGTGCCGTTGAACAAGGCAAACAAGGTGGACTTGCCCGCACCATTGCGTCCAACCAAACCGACCTTTTCTCCGGGGTTGAGGGTGACCGAAGTCTGGTCCAGCAGCACTTTGGTGCCGCGGCGAAGGGTGACGTTTTTGAGGTTGATCATGAAAAAGCAGTGACCGGACAGGTTCCGGGATAAGGGGCGTGGTCAGCTTGAGGCTGACGCTGCAAGGGGCACAACCCGCTATTTTCGCCGATGTGGGCTTGGGTCAACGGGCACGAGGCTTCCAAGGACCCGATTGGGCGCGCCGCAAGTCAGCCGCCAGCGCCGTGTTGTGGCCGCACAGGCGAGGCCACCCGGTTGGCTGCGTCAAGACTTTTTCAGTGGCGCAACAGGGCTTCCCGGGTGATCAACAGCACTTGGTCGTCGCCCGCACTGGTATCCAGCCAAGCCACTTCGAGTTCGGGAAAGGCCGCGATGAAGTGCTCCACCTCATTGCCGATTTCCAGCACCAGCACCGCGTGCTCACTCATCCGGGCTGGCGCGTCCTTGAACAATTGCCGCACAAAGTCCATGCCGTCTGTGCCGCCCGCCAAAGCCAGTTCCGGCTCGGCACGGTACTCGGCGGGCAGCGCGTCCATGCTGGCCTGGCACACATAAGGCGGGTTGCACAAGATCAAATCAAAAGGGCCGGGCAGGGCAGACAGGCCATCGCTGTGCACCAGCGTCACGCGCTCTTGCAGATCGTGGCGTTCCACATTGATGGCGGCCACGGCCAGCGCGTCGTCAGAAATATCGGCCCCGGTGACCTGCACCTCGGGCCAGGCCAGCGCCGCCAACACGGCCAGGCTGCCGTTGCCGGTGCACAGGTCTAGCACCTGTTTGGTCTGATCGCTCAGCCAGGCGTCGATGGTGCCGTCGGCCAGCACCTCGGCGATCAGGCTGCGCGGCACGATGGCCCGCTCGTCGATGTAAAACGACACCCCTTGCAGCCAGGCTTCTTGCGTCAGGTATGCGGCGGGTTTGCGGGTGGTGATGCGTTCTTCGATCAGCGCAGCGCAGGCGGCTTGCTGCTCGGGCGTCACGTCTTGGTGGCTTACCTCGTCAAGATCGGTGTCGAGCGGCAAACCCAGACGCCAGAGCACCAACCAGACGGCTTCGTCAAAAGCGTTCTGAGTGCCGTGGCCAAAAGCCACGCCGGCTTGCGTGAGCCGCTTGGCCGATGCCGCGATCAGCCCCGAAAGGGTCAGGGCGCTCATGCGGACAGGCCCGCGTTGAGTTGTTCCAGTGTGCGGCGATAGATGCCCTTGAGCGGCGCGATGTCACTCAGCGCCACATGCTCGTTGACCTTGTGGATGGTCGCATTCGGTGGGCCGAACTCAATCACCTGGGGGCAGATCTTGGCGATGAAGCGCCCGTCACTGGTGCCGCCGGTGGTAGACAGTTCGGTGGTCAGGCCCGTTTCGTCGGTAATCGCTTGTTGCACGGCGGCCACCAAGGTGCCGGGTGTGGTCAAAAATGGCAGGCCGCCGATGGTCCAGGTCAGCTCGTACTTCAAGCCATGTTGATCGAGCACGGCGGCCAGGCGCTTCTGCAGGCTTTCGGGCGTGGATTCGGTGCAAAAGCGGAAGTTGAAGTCCACCACGCAGTCGCCCGGGATCACGTTGCTCGCGCCCGTGCCCGCGTGGATGTTGCTCACTTGCCAGCTGGTGGGGGGGAAGAAGGCATTGCCTTCGTCCCAGCGGATGGCCACCAGATCGGCCAACGCAGGCGCGAGGCGGTGGATCGGGTTGTCGGCCAGGTGCGGGTAGGCAATGTGGCCCTGCACGCCTTTGACGGTGAGCTTGCCGCTCATGGTGCCGCGCCGGCCGTTCTTGATCATGTCGCCGGTCTGTTGCACCGAAGTGGGCTCGCCCACGATGCAAAACTGTGGTGCGTCGCCACGGGCCTGCAGCTTTTCACACACGACCACGGTGCCGTCAAGGGCAGGGCCTTCTTCGTCGCTGGTCAGCAAAAAGGCGATGCCTAAAACCGGGTTGGGGTTGGCTGCCAGAAACTCTTGCACCGCCACCACCATGGCCGCCAGCGATGTTTTCATGTCGCTCGCGCCGCGCCCAAACAGCTTGCCGTCCTTGTGGGTGGGGGTGAAGGGGTCGCTGTCCCATTGTGTGAGTGGCCCGGTGGGGACCACGTCGGTGTGGCCTGCAAAGGCCAAGGTTTGGCCCGAGGTGCCTGCGCGTTTGGCCCAGAGGTTGCGCACGCGGAAGGTGTCTGGACCGGAGTCCATGAACTCGCAGACAAAGCCCAGCGGTTTCAGGGCGTCGGCGATCACATCCATGCAGCCGGCATCTTCGGGGGTGACAGAGGGGCGAGCGATCAGTTGTTCGGCCAGGCGAAGGGTGTCGTGACAGGTGGTGGCGTTCATGGCTCAGACCTTGTTCGGGTGTGCGCGCACAAAACGCGCAATGCGCTCGGCCGCTTCGAGGCACTCGGCGGTTTCGGCCACCAGGGCCATGCGGATGCGGCCACGGCCCGGGTTGCTGCCGTTGAAATCCCGCGCCAAGTAACTGCCGGGCAGCACGGTGACGTGTTCTGCTTGATAAAGCGCTTGGGCAAACGCGGCGTCGTCGCCTTGCCAGCCTTCGGGCACGCCCGCCCAGAGGTAAAAGCTCGCGTCGGGCAGTTTCACATCCAGCACTTCGGCCAGCACGGGGGTGACCTGGGCAAACTTGGTGCGGTACTGGTTGCGGTTATCCACCACATGGGCTTCGTCGCCCCAGGCGGCGATGCTGGCCGCTTGTACCACGGGGCTCATGGCGCTGCCGTGGTAGGTGCGGTAAAGCAAAAACTGCTTGATGATGGCCGCATCACCGGCCACAAAGCCGCTGCGCAGGCCGGGCACATTGCTGCGTTTGGACAGGCTGGTGAAGGCAATCAGATGCTTGAAGTCGGTACGGCCCAGCTGGTGGGCGGCTTCCAGACCCCCCAAAGGCGCTTCTTCGCGGAAGTAAATCTCGCTGTAGCACTCGTCCGACGCAATCACGAAACCGTGTTGGTCGGACAGGGCGAACAGCTTTTGCCATTCCGACAGGGGCATGACAGCACCCGTGGGGTTGCCAGGTGAGCAAACGAACAAAAGCTGCGTGCGGGCCCAGACCTCGGCAGGCACGCTGTCCCAGTCGTTGGCAAAGTTACGCGCCGGGTCGCTGGGCACGTAGTAGGGCTCTGCGCCAGAGAGCAAGGCCGCGCCTTCGTAGATTTGATAAAAAGGGTTGGGGCTGACCACCGTGGCCCCGGGTCGGGTCGGGTCGATCACGGTTTGCGTCAGGGCAAACAGGGCTTCGCGCGAACCGTTCACGGGCAACACCTGCGTGGCCGGGTCCAGCGCCAGCTGGTAGCGGGTTTGCAGCCAGGCCGCGCAGGCCTTGCGCAGCGCAGGCTCGCCCGCTGTGGCCGGGTAGGCCGACAAGCCGTTGGCGACTGATGCCTTGAGCGCTTCCTGAATGAAGGCAGGCGTGGCGTGCTTGGGCTCGCCAATGCCTAAGCTGATGTGGCGAAGAGCAGGGTTGGGCGTGACGCTGGCGAACAGCTGCTTGAGCCGTTCAAAAGGGTAGGGTTGCAGCTTGGCGAGGAGGGGATTCATCCCTTGATTATCCGGGATCAACTGTCTTGCGCAGGCCTGCGTCATTGAAACATCTGGATCGCTCGCGTCTTTCGATGCTGGGGCGTCGACGTTGATGTGGCTTGAGGCCTTTGGGGTTAGTGAATCCTGTGAAAAAGCCGTTCTTTCTCTTGGATGCCGATACATCAACACCTGAGGTGCTTGCACCTACCTGATTCGCAAACAAGAGACAGGGGCATGGGCAAAATTAAAGTAAAAGATGACTGAAATGCCGAACATTCAAGCATGGTTCTACTTGTCAAAAAAAACCAACTAGGTTAGAGTTTGAACATGGAGAAACCAACACCGCATTGCAAGCTGATTGTGGTCAAAGCTCTCATTGAAGCTGGCAAAGTACGAGTAACCCATTCGGCCAGGCTTGGGGCCACTGCATTGGGGTTGGAACTGCGCGAAATGCTGGCCGTGGTCATCGCGCTCACGCCATCAGATTTTTACAAGAGCATGACCGCTCATGCGGATCACACGATATGGTAGGACGTGTACCGCCCCAGCACTCAGGTGGGCGATGTGTACCTTAAGCTCACAGTCATTGATGACGTGCTGATCGTTTCTTTCAAGGAGCTATGACCATGAAATGCCCTGTTTGCGGCGCTGCGGAACTGATCCATGACACCCGCGACCTGCCCTACACCTACAAGGGTGAAAACACCATCATCCCCGCAGTGACAGCTGATTTTTGCCCTGCCTGCGATGAGTCAATCACCGACATGCAGGAAACCGATCGTGTCATGCGCGAGATGCAGACTTTCAACAAGCAGGTCAACGCGGCGATTGTTGACCCCGGATTCATCGTCAAGGTGCGCAAGAAGCTAGACCTTGGGCAGCGTGAAGCCGCCGAAATCTTTGGCGGGGGTATCAATGCCTTCTCGCGCTACGAGAACGGGAAAACCAAACCACCCCTGGCCTTGGTCAAGCTGTTCAAACTGCTTGATCGTCATCCCGATTTGCTGAACGAGGTCAGATCCGCCTGACTTCGTTGGCCTGCGGTTCTGTTTTGACAGCTTGGATGCCGGAAATGAGCTTGGCAGGCAGTCAGGTCAAACCTTGGCAAACCGTAACGGGTTTCCATAACCCAGCACTGTTAAGTCTGCAGGGTGACTTCAACCTTGCACCTTGTGGGAGCTAGCCCTGCTGGCGATCAGACGCTTATGGACCACATGCTTTTCGCTTGCAGGGCAAGCTCCCACAAAAATGGACCACATGCTCTGCAGTTTGCGTGGTTGTGAAAGTTGCAGCCTGCGCGAGATTTGAAGGCTGGCAGTTTGCGAGGCATCGCGCACGGGGTGCGGCTGCCACCCCAAATGGCCTCACCGCCCTTTAATCAAGCCTTCAAAAGGCCTGATCAAGGGTCTCAGGCCAGTGGCTATTCAATACGCCCGCAATGGTCAGCCCTTGACCGCCCCTGCCGTGAGCCCGGTGATGATTTGCCGCGCTGCGATGAACGTGAAAATCAGCGGAGGGATGGCGATCAGGCTGGTCATGGCCATGACTTTGCCCCAGTCCACGCCCAGGTCGGTGATGAACAGGCTGGCCGCGACGGGCAGGGTGCGTGTTTGCCGATCGGTCAGCACCAGCGCCAGGATGAATTCGTTCCAGGCGATGCGGAAAGTGAAGATGGATGCCGCCGCCAAACCCGGCCCCATGAGTGGCAAGAGCACTTTGGTGAAGATCTGGAATGGGCCACAGCCGTCGATGGCAGCGGCTTCTTCCAGTTCAATTGGCACCTGCAGCACAAAGCCGTAGAGCAACCAAATGGTGAAGGGCAGGTTGACAGCCACATACAACAGCACCAGCCCCCAGAGGCTGTTGACCAGTTGCCATTCATTCCAGATCAGGAATACGGGAATGGCCAGTACAGCCAGCGGCACCGTGCGCAGCAAAAGCGTGGTGTAGGCCACCGCCTGACGGCCCGGAAATCGGAACCTGGCCAGACCATAGGCGGCCATGCAGCCAAGCACGAGGGTGATCACGGTGGACACGATGCCGACAAACAGGCTGTTGCCCAGGTAGCGGTCGAGCTTGTCTTCTTCGATCACGGCCCGGTAGTTTTCCAGCGTGGGCATGAAGATGAAGTTCAGCGGCTCGGCAAAGATGTCCACTTGCTGGCGCAAGCTGGTGGCAAAAATCACCCATATGGGTGCCAGGCACAACAAAGCCAGAAAAATCAGAACGGTGTAGTGGGAGGTGGTCATCCACCATGAGCGCTTCATTGGGGCTCTCCTTTCATGGGGTTGGAAAGACGCAAAGCGCCCAGACTGAGTACCGTGACCACCAGCAACAGCAAGATGCTGATGGCAGCGGCCACACCCAGTTGCTGGCCCACAAAGGCGGTTTTGTAAATGTGCAGGGCCAGGATTTCGGTGCTGTCACCCGGGCCGCCAAAGGTCAGCACATAGATCACCTCCAAAACCCTGAAGGCATCAATGAGGCGCATCATCAAGGTGATGGCAATGACATGCATGACCATGGGCAGCTTGACCCACAGGGTTTGCTGCCACCAGCTGGCACCGTCGATGCGGGCGGCTTCTATGACGGAATGGTCCACCCCGGCCAAGGCCGCGATCATCATGATGAAGACAAAGGGCGTCCACTGCCAGATGTCAGCGATGACGATGGCCATGAAGGCCAATTGGGGGTCGGCCAGCCAGGTTTGCGCGCTCAGGCCCAGCAGTTTGAGCACGGCATTGGCCAGGCCAAATTGGGCGTCAAAAATGTAGCGCCAGGTCAAGCCCACGGCGATGGGGGCGATCATCATGGGCAAGATGAACAGGGTTCTGAAAAATGACATGCCCTTGACGGGTTTTTCCAGAGCCAGGGCCAGCGCAATGCCCAGCAGCATTTCTGCCGTGACGCAGACGGCCGCAAACAGCAAGGTGGTCAGCAAGCTGTTCCAGACCCTCGGGTTAGCGAAGGCCTGGATCACGTTGTCCCAGCCCACCCACTGGGCAGATGCCCAGGGTGTGCCCATGGACCAGTCATAACCGGCCAGCTGGAAAGCGCTCAGCACAGGGTAGAGGCAGGCCGCTGCCATGACGAGCACAGCGGGGCCAATGTAGAGGGCTGCAATCCAGCGGGAGGTTTTCATGTCAAGGGCTTGGGGCGATCAGATTTTGTAACCGGCTTGGCGCATGATCGCGGTGACCTGCGGAACCATGTCGTTGAGGGCTGCTTCAGCAGTCTTTTTGCCGGTGAGGGCTTCACTCAAGCCCACGCCCAGCGCCTGCACGTTGATGGTGTCCCACACCGGGATGATGGGGCGCCAGTCGGGTGCGCTGTATTTCAGCGCTTCCTGGAAGGTGATGAACTCGGGGTACTTGCGCACCGCATCCTGGTCGCGCAGGGTGCTGTTGCGCATGGGGGCGCCGCCCGCCATCGTCACGGCTTTGTCCTGCGCTTTGCTGGTGAGCCATTGCATGAGCAAAAAACTCGCTTCGGGGTTTTTGGCATTTTTGGGAATGGCCAAGCCCAGGCCACCGCTTTGCGAGGCGCGGCGCATGCCTTTAGGGTGCAAGGCCCAGCTGACGTTGCCCACCACTTTGCTTTTGCTCGGGTCGTTGACCAGGCCAGCAATGGAGGTGCTGTCCAGGTACATGGCGGCCTGTCCTTGCAAAAAGGCGGTGTTGCTCTCGCCCTGACCGTAGCCGGGAATGCCTGCGGGTCCGGTGGCCACAACTTCTTGCAAGAACTTTAGGGCTTCGACGCCGAACTTGTCGTTGAAACGGGGATTCCACTTGTCATCAAAGACGCTGCCGCCCAGCGGGTTCAGGTGCAGCAGCCAGGCATGCACCACCTGGTGCCCGGCTTGTCCGCGGCTGGCCAAAGCGCCAATGCCTTCCTTGTCCTTGAGGATGCGCAAAATCTTGCGGAAGTCTTCGTAGTTTTCTGGCACCGTGAGGTTGTGCTTGGCAAAGATGTCACGGCGGTACGCCAGAACGCTGGTTTCAGCGCCATAGGGGATGCCATACAGTTTGGCACCAGGCCCTGCCAAATAGCCTTTGGGTCCGCCGACCAGGCCCAGATTTTCGAGGTAGATGGGGACGATGTCCTTCATGTCGTAGGCGGGGTCGGCCAATGCCGGATTGGCAAAGAAGGGGTCCAGAGGCTGGATCAGATTCTTGGCCACATATTCGCCTTTCCACATGACGACGTAGCAGCCCAGGTCGAAGTCGCCAGTGGGCTTGGACATCTCCAGCAGTTGCTTTTCTTTCATGCGGCCGATGGCCAATTTGTCGACCTCGACCTTGATGCCGGTTTCTTTCGTGAACTGCGGCAAGATCTTGATCATCGCGTCGTAGTGCGGGTGCGCTGGCGTGCTGAACACCACGGTTTTGCCCGCGTATTTGGCGTAGCGGTTTTGCGCTTGCACGCCGCTGAAGGGCAGGGCAGCGCCAAAAACGGTGATGGCACCTGCTTTGAGTGCGTCGCGTCGGCTTGGGTATGAACTCATCATTTGTCTCCTGTGTTGTGAAGGGAAGGGGAACTGCTGGGTTTCAAAGAAAGCCCGTTGCTGGCGTTGAAGACATGCAAGGAAGCGGGCTCGACATTCAGGTGCAAGGGCTGGTGCAGCGCGGCTTTGGCATTGCCTGGCAGCACCGCGCACACGCGTTGCCCCGAAGGCAGGCGGCCCACCACCTGGCTTTCCGTGCCCAGGTATTCCACGACCTCGACGTTCATGCGCAGCGTGCCACCTTGCGGTGTGGGGCTCAACATTTGTGGGCGAATGCCGACGGTGAGCGGCGTGTCTGCCGTCAGGGCTTGCGCTAGCAGCCATGCGGGTGCAGGCACAGAAAAGTCCTGCATTTGCAGCATGGTTTGACCTTCGACGCTGTGCAGGCGGGCCTCAAAAAAGTTCATGGTGGGGGTGCCGATGAAGCCTGCGACAAAGAGATTGGCAGGGTGGTTGAACACCTCGCTGGGCGTGCCGACTTGCTGAATGCGGCCTTTGTCGAAGATCACGATGCGGCTGGCCAGCGTCATGGCTTCGACCTGATCGTGGGTCACATACAGCGTGGTTTTGGCCAGGCGCTGGTGCAGCAGGGCCAACTCTGCCCGCATGTGGCCCCTGAGTTTGGCGTCCAGGTTGGACAAGGGCTCATCGAACAAAAAGACCTGGGGTTCACGCACGATGGCGCGGCCAATGGCCACGCGTTGGCGTTGGCCGCCGGACAGTTCTTTGGGCTTGCGCTTGAGCAGGTGTTCAATGTTGAGGATCTTGGCCGCAGAGGCCACTTTGGCGTCGATGTCTGCCTGGGGGCGGCCTGCCAGGCGAAGGGCAAATGACAGGTTTTGCGCCACATCCATGTGGGGGTAGAGCGCATAGTTCTGGAACACCATGGCAATGTCGCGGGCCATGGGGTGGGCGTTGGTGACGTCTTTGCCGCCAATGATGATTTGGCCTTGGGTGACTTCTTCCAGGCCGGCCACCATGCGCAGCGTGGTGCTTTTGCCGCAGCCCGATTCGCCCAGCAGCACGACAAATTCGCCCGCCTGGACAGACAGGTTGAGTTCACTGACGACAGTGACCTCGCCAAAACGTTTGACGAGGTTGCGAAGTTCAAGATTGGCCATGTTTTTGTGGTTCAAAGGGTCGTCGAATGCCCCAGCCGATGGGGGGCAGGTGATTGCCGGGGTGACGGGGGTCCGGCCCCCAGATCGCTTGGTAGGTGTCGATGCAGCGGCCCTGCTTTTGCCATTGCCAGGCCAGGCCCAGCAAGCTCAGCCACCACAGCCCCAGCACCAGCGGCATCCAGCGCGGTGCATCGGCCAGCAGCAGGCCTGCAACCATCACACCCATGGCGGCCAGCACGCAGGCCCAGCCGAGCCACTTGTGCAGGCGCTCAAACCAGATCCTGTGCGGCGTCATGTCGTAATGGTCACCCCTGAGCTGCAAGGCCGTGGGGCCGCCTTTGCTGCCGCGCAGGAGCCCACCCATGATTTGCAGCCAGCCCAGCAGCATCAACAGCCAGCCCGCTGTGCCGTGCACATGGGCCAAGGGACTCGGTGAGGCTTGATTCCAAATGACATAAATCCCCACACTGGCCAGCGCCATGCCTGTCCATTGCAGTGCGCGGTGACCATGCCACCACCCCTTGTTGTCCAGTACGGCCGGCCAGTTTTGTGAAGGCAGCACTTTGAAATACCGGGCCAGCAAAGCACCGCCGGGCAGCAAGATGCCCCAAGCCAGCACCATCAGCCGGGCATGCCAATACACCCCCGGCTCAATGGCGTGGACGGATGCACCGCTGAGCGGCAGGGTCAGCCAGTGCCAGACTTCACTCATGCCGTGGCTCCCCGGGTGTTGAGCCTGATGCGGTACAGGGATGTGCTCGCGCAGATGAACAGTTCATCGCCGCCAGGCCCGCCAAAGCACAGATTGCCCACTTTTTCGGGCACCGGGATGCGGCCCAAGCGGGTGCCGTCCGGGTGAAAAATTTGCACACTGTCTTCGCTGCTGGTGTAGACAAAACCGTGTCGATCGACCCGAAAGCCATCGGCCAGACCGGGCGTGATGACGGCAAAGATGCGGGGATTGCGCAGCCAGGTGCCGTCCACGACATCCAGGGCCACGATGTGGTGGTGACCTGTGCCATCTTGGCGCAAGGCGGCCGAGGTGTCGCTCACATACAGCACGCGCTCATCGGGCGAGAAAGCCAAGCCATTGGGCTCCTCCAGCCAGTCGCTGGCGATGCTCAGGTTTTGCGTTTGTGGGCAGTAGCGGTAGACGTGGTTGGCACCGATCTCGGACGGGGCTTTGTGGCCTTCCCGGTCCGAGAGGATGCCGTAGGGCGGATCGGTGAACCAGATTGAGCCATCCGATTTCACCACCAGATCGTTAGGAGAGTTCAATCGTTGGCCATGGTAGTTGTCCACCACCACCTCGTCCCCAAGTGGCTCGCCCTGCGCGCCCAGCCGTGTGCGGATGATGGCGCGCTGACCATGCGAGGCGTGGAGCAAGTCGCCGCCCTGATCGAGCACATGCCCGTTGGTGAACTCTGCACTGTCTCGCCAAACCCGCAGGCCATGCTGGGCGTGCCAGGACAAGATGCGGTTGTTGGGAATGTCGCTCCAGATCAGCTCGCCGCTTCGGGGGAGCCAGGCGGGGCCTTCGCTCCAGACCGCCCCGCTGCACAATTGTTCAAGGGCACCGCTGCCTTGGGCCATCTGGGCGATTCGGGCGTCGAAAACTTGCAGCGATGTCATGCGTTCAAAGTGGATTCAGGAAAGAACGCCTATCATCGTTGAAAATTGAGTTACCGGTAACTCGTATTTACCCTAGAAAAGTATTCATAAATTTCAATCAAAAGACCATTTCGGATCATTATTGATGCGGATGTGCATGAATAATGACGTTACCGGTATCGTTACATCGGTTCACCGCAGGCACAGGAGTAGGTTTTGAGCAAACACAATTCGCGCCCAGCAGACCCATTGACCCCTGATGGCCAGGGGCAGGTCACCATGGCTGACATTGCGGCTCGACTGGGGGTGTCCAAAATGACCGTGTCCAGGGCGCTGAGTCGGTCCACGCGTCGACGCAGCGATGCCAGCGAAGACTTGCGGCAACGCATTTTGAACACCTGCCAGGAGATGGGCTATGTGATGGACCAAACGGCCCGCACGTTTTCCTCCAAGCGTTCGGGCTTTATTGCCACCCTCATCCCGGCTCTGAACAATTCCAACTTTTCGGACACCGCCCATGGACTGACCTCCGCCGTCGAATCTGCGGGCATGCAGGTGTTGATGGGCTACACGGACTACGACATGCCGACCGAAGAGCAATTGATTCGAACCCTGCTCATGAGGCGGCCTGAAGGCATCGTCGTGACGGGGGGGAGCCACACACCTCTGGCCAAAAAATTGCTTGAGTCCTCCGGTGTGCCCGTGGTGGAAACCTGGGATTTGCTGACCCAGCCCATTGCGCACAACGTGGGCTTTTCCAACGCCCAGGCGGTCGGTGAACTGGTGCGTGCACTGCATGCCAAGGGCTATCGACGCATGGGGTTTTTGGGCGGCTTGCCGCAAAGCGATGCACGGGGAGCGGACCGCAGGCAGGGCTTTTTGGAAGCGATGGCTCAGTTGGACCTGGACGCGACACGCACCCTGGCCATTGGCAGCGCCCCTGTCTCCATGGAGGCGGGTGCCCAAGGGGTGGTGCAAATGCTGTCCCGTTGGCCCGAGCTGGAGGCCGTCATTTGCGTGTCAGACCACGTCGCATTTGGTGCCTTGTCTGAATGTCAGCGCCGGGGCTGGTCAGTGCCCGGCAGATTGGCGATTGCCGGATTTGGTGGCTTTGAGATTGCACAGGCGTGTCACCCGCAAATCACGACCGTGGCGGTCGACAGCGCAGGCATTGGAAAAGTGGCTGGGCAGTTGCTGCTCAAAGCCATAGCGCTGTCCAGATCCGGGCAAAAACTGGCGCCCGAAACCGTGGTCATGCCTTACCGCATTGAACTTCGAGGCAGCACTTGACCGACGCGAATGCGGCGTCAAGCCTGCAAGCCATGCTTTGTATTGATCCGGCACGCTGAGATTTGAAATGCGTGAGAACTGTCATCTGGTAGGTCGGTACTCGCAGAGTTTGATGTTATTGGTTTCGGCACAGGCCCACGTCGGAGTCTTCGACCGCCGACCTACAACATCCTTGAGCTTTGATCTCGTAGGTCGGTACTCGCAGAGTCCGACATGATGGGTTTCGGCACAGGCCCATGTCGGGGTCTTCGACCGCCGACCTGCAACATCTTTGAGGCATGTCAACTCGTAGGTCGGTACTCGCAGAGTCCGACGTTATCGGTTTCGGCGCAGGCCCACGTCGGGGTCTTCGACCGCCGACCTGCAACATCGTTGAGCTTTGATCTCGTAGGTCGGTACTCGAAGAGTCCGACGTTATAGGTTTCGGCACATGCCCACGTCGGGGTCTTCGACCGCCGACCTACAGCATCTTTGATGTATTGATCTCGTAGGTCGGTACTCGCAGAGTCCGACGTTATGGGTTTTGGCACAGGCCCACGTCGGAGTCTTCGACCGACGACCTACAACATCTTTGATGTTTTCATCTCGTAGGTCGGTACTCGAAGAGTCCGACGTTATGGGTTGCTGCACAGACCCACGTCGGGGGCTTTGACCGCCGAAAACATCTTTGAGCATTGAAAACTTCACTGGGCCGAATCAATAAAGATCGCGCTTGCCCTGTCAAAGTCAGGCCTGTTCAGGCCGCCTGCATGCCGTGGCGGCGTTTGGTCTCGCTGCAAGCGGGAGACGCCCAAAACGCCAGCATGGTCCGCACCACCTGTGCGTGCAGGCTGGTCGCCGCCACGCTGCCCGAAAACGTGGTGGTGATCTGCACCGCATCGGGCAGGGGGCCCAGCACGGTGATGCCGGGCACGCCCAGCATTTCGCTCAGTTGCTGAAAGCCCAGCGCCACCTCGCCCTGGGCGATCAAGCTGCCCACCGGCACGCCGGGCTTGGCCTGCACGATGCGGTCTTTGATTTGGTCTGCAATGCCCCAGGCCTCGAACTGCTTGGCCAGTTGCACACCGCTTGGGCCCGTTGAATAGCCCAGCGTGCGCGCTGCCAGGATGGCCGCCTTCAGGGCCGCTTCGGTCGAGATGTCAGGGTGTTCGGCCCCCGCAGGCACAGCCACGGCCACGCCCGAGTGCACCAAATCAACCCGGCTGCCCGTCAGCACATGGCCACTGGCGACCAGCTTGTCGATGGCGTCGCTGGCCAGCACCACCGCGTCAAAGGCTTCGCCGGCTTGCACACGCTTTGCCGCATCGACCCCGCCCACCGATTCAAGCTGGACTTGAACATCGGGAGCCTGCGCCTTGAAAAGCGCCACCAAATCGGCCAGCAGCGGCTTGGTGGCCATGGAGGAAATCAGACGGAGAATGGTCATGGTGAAGCTCTGTGAAATGCGAAGGGCTGCAGGAGCAATGCACCGTGCCGATGGATTGCGAAATGTCGCGACGAGCGTGTCGCATTTACAGAGATTATGGCCAAGCGCGGGCCTGCTCCCCATGCCCGCTTAAACTCGCTGCTATGCAAATTTTGGGTATCGAATCATCTTGCGACGAAACCGGTGTGGCCCTGGTGGAAACCACCGGCAGCGACATGCCGCGTTTGTTGTCGCACGCGCTCTACAGCCAGATCGAGATGCACCAGGCCTATGGCGGCGTGGTGCCCGAGCTGGCCAGCCGGGACCACATCCGCCGGGTCTTGCCGCTCACGCGCCAAGTGCTGGCCGAGGCGGGGGGCACTTTGGCCGATATCGACGTGGTGGCCTACACACGGGGCCCGGGGCTGGCCGGGGCTTTGCTTGTGGGCTCGGGCGTGGCCTGTGCGCTGGCTGCGTCTTTGGGCAAGCCGGTGCTGGGCGTGCACCACCTGGAAGGGCATTTGCTCTCGCCGTTTTTGAGCGCCGACCCGCCTGAGTTCCCCTTCATCGCCTTGCTGGTGTCAGGTGGGCACACGCAACTGATGCGTGTGGACGGTGTGGGCCGTTACGAATTGCTGGGCGAAACCATTGACGACGCCGCAGGCGAAGCCTTTGACAAATCGGCCAAGCTCATGGGCCTGCCTTACCCCGGTGGCCCGGGGCTGTCGCGCCTGGCCGAGCAGGGCAACCCGACGGCCTACAAGCTGCCGCGCCCTTTGCTGCACAGCGGCGATCTGGACTTTTCGTTCGCGGGCCTCAAAACGGCTGTGCTCACCCAGAGTCAGAAAATCGGCCCTGCAGCCCACACCGAAGGCGCGCCCGAGCGGGCCGACCTGGCCGCATCGACCCAGGCCGCGATTGTGGAAGTGCTGGTCAAAAAGTCGATGACTGCCCTCAAAACCAGCGGTATGAAACGCCTGGTCGTGGCTGGCGGCGTGGGGGCCAACCGCGAACTGCGGGCGCAATTGAATGCCGCCTGCGCCAAAGCCAAGGTGCGCGTGCATTACCCGGAGCTGCATTTGTGCACGGACAACGGCGCCATGATCGCCATGGCAGCCGCCATGCGCCTTCAGTCTGGCGTGCAAAAGGCGCAAGCGCACTACAGTTTTGATGTGAAACCTCGCTGGCCTTTGCACGAGTTAGGGTGATGCATCCGTCCGCCTGCGAACCGCTGCATGACGGTGAGCGTTTGTCGTCTGCGCTTTACTGGTACTGTTGAAACGCCTCTTCGGGGGATAAGCGTTCGACAAAATGTGTGCAATTTTTCCAGGCCTCTTGCAGGCGCTGTGTGACCTGAATCTGGGCAGACGACCAAGCCTGGATGTTTTGTCTTTCGAGATCGGGGCTGATGCTCACCGGCGTTTCAATGCAGCGTGTTTCATAAGCTTCGGGGCGGAACTCGGTGCACTCCGTGAGATTGCCCACTTTTTTGCAAGTGGTGGTCACGGGGCCATATACCCTGACGGGATGGCATTGTTTGTGAATTTTGTAGCCCCGCCCCAAATCCATCTGAGAGGACTGAATGGCACCAGCCAATTGACGCTGTTCTGCCGACAGTTGCTGGATGTCGTTTTTGCGTTCACACACTCGGCGAGCGCGTTCAGTTGCAGACATTTTTCGGAAGTCATCCACGGTGGTGCAGGCCGATAGCGTCAAAACCAATAAAAGGGTGAAAGCTCGCATGTTCATCATTCAAGGCCCAAGGTGCCATCTTCGCTGATAAAGCTGAAGTTTATGCCGTTCAGCGAATCATCATCCCGCCATCGGCTACGATGGTTTGCCCTGTCACGTACTGCCCAGCGGGGCTTGCCAAAAACACCGCGATACCGCCAATGTCATCCGCCTCACCCATGCGGCGCAAAGGCGCTTGGCTGTTGTATTTGGCGCTCAGCACCGGGTCTTCGTGCAGCGCCTTGGCAAAGTCAGTCTTGATCAAGCCCGGCGCGATGCAGTTCACGCGGATGTTGTCCGGACCCCATTCCACCGCCAGGTTGCGAGCGAGCTGCATATCGGCTGCTTTGGACAGGTTGTAGGCCCCGATGATGGCCGAGCCGTGCAGGCCACCGATCGACGACACGATCACGATGGCGCCGTCCTGCTTGGTCTTCATGTCGGGGTAGACCATGTTGCACAGCCAGGTGTTGGCCAGCACGTTGTTGCGCATGACCTTGTCGAACACTTCGTCGCTCATACCCGTGGTGGGGCCGTAGTAGGGGTTGGTGGCCGCATTGCACACGAGGATGTCGATCACCCCCCAAGTCTCACGGGTCTTCGCGATCAGGTTTTGCAGCTGCTCCTTGCTGGAGATGCTGGCGGCAATCGCCATGGCTTCGCCGCCAGCGGCCTGAATCTCTTTGACCACCACTTCGCAGGCGTCCTGCTTGCGGCTGGAGACGACGACTTTGGCTCCTTGCTTGGCCAGCTGAAGTGCGATGGATCTGCCAATGCCCCGGCTGGAGCCCGTGACGACGGCGACTTTGCCTGTGAGATTGAACAGCGACATGAAACGGTCTCCTTGTTGAATGCTTGGCAGTCTGCCCGTGCGTGGGGCTCGTGTCTGTCTTGCGGGTGTCAGCTTGACTGCCTGTGTAGGGGCAGCTCTGCTGGCGAAACGGGGTGTGGTGGTTCACGGGCTTTTCGCTTGCAGGCAAGCTCCTTCAGAACACCGATCTCTGAGCCACAATGCTGCCCATGGAACAAATCGAAGCTGTTGTGATCGGGGCCGGGGTGGTCGGCCTGGCTGTGGGGCGGGCGCTGGCGCTCTCGGGCCGCGAGGTGCTGGTGCTCGAATCGGAAAACGCCATCGGCACCGGCACCAGCTCGCGCAACAGCGAGGTCATCCACGCGGGGATTTATTACCCGGCAGGCTCCTTCAAGGCGCGGCTGTGCGTGCAAGGCAAGGGGCAGCTCTACGCTTACTGCGCCGAGCGTGGGCTGGCGCACCAGCGCCTGGGCAAGCTGATCGTGGCCACCAGCCCCAAGCAAGTGCTGGCGCTTGACGGCATCATGGCCAAGGCCGCCGCCAATGGCGTGCACGACCTGCAAAAACTCAGCGCATCCGAAGCCCGAGCACTGGAGCCCGCACTCTCCTGCGAAGCCGCGCTGCTCTCGCCCAGCACGGGCGTGGTGGACAGCCACGGGCTGATGCTCGCACTGCAAGGCGACATGGAAAACGCGGGCGGCCTGCTGGCGCTGGTCTCGCCTGTGCAGCATATCGGTGTGCGTCAAGGCACCGCCACGCACCCGATCCGCGTGACCACACAAGACGGCACCGAGCTGGCGTGCAAGGTGCTGGTCAATGCGGCAGGATTGAATGCCGTGGCGCTGGCGCGGGGAATGGATGGGCTGGACCACAGCATGTTGCCGCAAGCCCATTACGCCAAAGGCAATTACTTCACGCTGGCAGGCCGGGCCCCGTTTTCGCGCTTGATCTACCCCGTGCCCGAAGCGGCCGGGCTGGGGGTGCACCTCACGCTCGATCTGGGCGGTCAGGCCAAGTTTGGGCCTGACGTGCAGTGGGCCGATGACCCCGCTGACCTGCAAGTCGACCCGCGCCGGGGTGACGCTTTTTATGCCGAGGTGCGCAAATACTGGCCCGCTTTGCAAGATGGTGCGCTGCAGCCCGGTTATGCGGGCATGCGCCCCAAGATCAACGCACCGCACGAAGCGGCAGCCGACTTCATGATCCAAGGCCCCACCGAGCACGGTGTGCCCGGTCTGGTGAACTTGCTGGGCATCGAGTCACCGGGATTGACGAGTTCTCTGGCGATTGCCGATGAGGTTTGCGCCCGGCTTCTTTGAGCCCTTTTGAGACAGCACAACGCGTCTTGGTGCGCCTATCATCAGGCGCATGATCACGTCCAACAGCAACTGCATGCACCCATTCGACGAAGCCATCGTCCTGCGCGTTTCAGAGCGTCAGGACGCGCCCCGCGAATTCATCGGCTCGACCCATCCAGCCTATGCCAACATGGTGGGGCCCTTTGGTGGCACCACCGCTGCGCAGTTGCTCCAGTCCGCCATGCTGCACCCTGAGCGCCTGGGCGAGCCGGTGGCGCTCACGGTCAATTTTGCGGCCCCGGTGGCCGATGGTGAGATCCGATTTGTGGCGCGGCCCGTGCGCACCAACCGCTCGACCCAGCACTGGATCATCGAAGCCCATCAGACGGAAGGCGTGGTGGCGACCGCCACTGCAGTGTTTGCCGTGCGACGCGAGACTTGGTCTGATGTCGAAGCGGTGATGCCCGCCAACCTGCCAACGGCAGACGCTGTGCCCCGCATGCCTGTCAAAGGCCTGCCCGCCTTTCCGCAGCGCTACGACATGCGCTTTATCGAAGGGGCGCTCCCAACGGCCTTTGACGAACAAGAGCAGAGCCATTCGCGTTCTACCCTGTGGGTGCGCGACGAGCCCGAACGGGCCTTGGACTTCGCCTCGCTGGCAGCCTTGAGCGACACCTTTTTTCCGCGCATCTACATCCGCCGCCGCCGCCGAGCGATGATCGGCACCGTGTCCCTCACCACCTATTTCCACGCCGACAGCGCCTTGCTGACGCAGGTGGGCTCGCGCCATGTGCTGGGCGTGGCCAAGGCGCTCAACTACCGCCACGGCTACTTTGACCAGACTGGTGAGTTGTGGAGCCCCGAGGGCCAGCTTCTGGCAAGCACGCACCAGCTGGTGTATTTCAAGGATTGATCGAGAGGGGCAGTTCACCTTAGGCGTCAAAAGCCTTGACCTTCTTATTAAACGCATCTACATTAATTCAATGGATGCCAAGCTGATTTGGGATGAAACCAAAAGGCAAATCAACCTGCGCAAGCACGGTCTTGACTTTGCCTTGGCAGGGGCGGTTCTGGATTCCCGCTATCGACTGGATATCCCGGTGCTTCGCGGCGCAGAGCCACGAACCTTGTCCATGTCATATGCCATGGGATTTTTGGCTGTTTTGACGGTGGTGCACACGGCCCGTGATGGGTCTTGTCGAATCATCAGTTTCCGCCGTGCCAGCCGTGAAGAAAGAGAGGCTTACCTTGTCTGGATCGAAAACGAATGCGATGAGCCGTAAAGACGTGATCAAGGCATTGAAGGTCAGCGAGCGCGAGGCCCCTTATGTGTGGGATGGCCAGGATGAGGACGAACGCCCCGCAACGACTGAAGAGTTGGCGCACGGCCTGGCATTGGCCCGCAAACGCGGCAGGCCAGCAGGCAGTGGCGTCAAGGAGCAGGTGGCCATCCGCTTAGACAAGGACATCCTGGAAGCGTTTCGCGCCCAAGGGCAGGGGTGGCAAACGCGCATCAACCAGGCCTTGAGGCGCTATCTGGCGGAACACCCGGCGCAGCCATGAGGCCCGCCAAGGCCTTCATTGATTTCAGCGCTTCATCTGCTGCAGCGCACTCGCCACTTCGGTGACCAGCGCTGGGCCTTTGTAGATCAGCCCGGTGTAGATTTGCACCACGTCGGCCCCCGCTTCGATTTTTGAAATTGCGTCGTGCCCGCTCAGGATGCCGCCCACGCCGATGATGGGGAAGTCCTTGCCCAAGGCTGCTCTTAGCTGATGAATCACTCGATTGCTGCCTTTGAGCACAGGCGAACCTGATAGGCCCCCCATTTCTTCGGCATGTGCCAAGCCGCTCACCGCGTCACGCGCCAGCGTGGTGTTGGTGGCGATCACGCCGTCCATGCCGTGCTTTTGCAAGGTGGCGGCGATCACGCCGACTTGCGTTTCGTCCAGATCGGGGGCGATTTTGAGGAACATGGGCACGCGGCGGCCATGCTCTGCCGCCAGTTCTTCGCGCCGCGCCACCAGGGCACCCAGCAGGCCGTCGAGCGCTTCGTCGCTTTGCAGGGCGCGCAGGTTCTTGGTGTTGGGGCTGGAGATGTTCACCGTCACATAGTCGGCGTGTGGGTAGACGCCTGCCAGCGCGATCAAGTAATCGTCGGTGGCGTTTTCAATCGGGGTGGCGGCGTTTTTGCCGATGTTGAGACCCAGCAGGCGACCCTGCTGACGGAACTTGGAACGCTTGACGTTGGCGATGAAGGCGTCCAGCCCGTCATTGTTGAAGCCGAGGCGGTTGATCAGCGCGTTGGCTTCGGGCAGGCGGAACATGCGCGGCTTGGGGTTGCCCGGCTGCGCCTTGGGCGTGACGGTGCCGACTTCGACAAAGCCAAAACCCATGGCCCCCAGACCGTCGATGCAGCGGGCGTTTTTGTCGAGCCCTGCGGCCAGGCCCACTCGGTTGGGGAACTGCAGGCCCGCCAAAGTGATGGGTTGGGCCACAAAGGGCTGGCGGTAGAGGCGGTCAAGCGGGGTGTTCTGGGTGCGGGCCAGGCCTGAGAGGGTCAGTTCGTGAGCCTCTTCGGGGTCCATCCGGAACAAAACAGGGCGGGTCAGGCAATATGGGATCAGGGACATTGGATAATTCCGGGCTGGTGCAGGGGCGCTGCGTGGGGATCGGTTGCTCCGATTGTCGCAAACCCCGGCCTGCAATTTTGACTTTCCAACCGAGCCCCTTTCATGACCCAAGACGAACTCAAAGCCCTGGTGGGCCAAGCCGCCCTGAAATACGTTGTCCCTGGCGAAATCGTCGGCGTGGGCACGGGCTCCACGGTCAATAAATTCATCGACGCCCTGGCCACCATGAAGGACCAGATCAAGGGCGCGGTGTCCAGCTCCGAGGCCTCCACCGTGCGCCTCAAGGCACTGGGCATTCCGGTGTTTGACAGCAACGAGGTCGAGAGCCTGTCGGTCTACATCGACGGCGCAGACGAAATCGACCACCAGGGCCACATGGTCAAGGGCGGCGGCGCGGCGCTCACCCGCGAAAAAATCGTGGCTGCTCAGAGCCAACAGTTTGTCTGCATCGCGGACGAGAGCAAGCTGGTGGATGCCTTGGGTAACTTTCCCTTGCCGGTCGAAGTCATCCCCATGGCCACGGCCCGGGTCATGCGCCAGTTCGCGGCCATGGGCGGCAGTGCGGTGGTTCGCGTGAAAGACGGTCAGCCGCTGGTCACCGACAACGGCCAGCACATCGTCGATGTGAAGGGCCTGAAGATCACCAACCCGGTGGCGTTTGAAAATACCGTCAGCCAGTGGCCTGGTGTGGTGACGGTGGGGGTGTTTGCGCTGCAAAAGGCACAAGTGTGTTTGCTGGGCACGTCCACTGGCGTGAAAACCTTGAACTTTTGAACGGTCACTGCGCTTTCTGTGCCAGTGTCGACCCTGAAGCCAGCGACCTACTGGGACGTCATCGTAGGTCGGTCGCTTTAGCCCCGACACAGGGCCTTTGGCGAAGGCAAAACGTCGGCGCTGAAGCTTCCAACCTATTGATCCGGCCCTCTGAAGTCTGCAGGGTGACTTCAATCTTGCACCTTGTGGGACCTCGCCTTGTTGGCAACCAGACGCTGGTGGACCACTGGCTTTTCCCTTGGCTGGCAAGCTCTCACAAAATCCTTCCAACGGGCAACGCACGGCTCAGACTTCATCGGGCCGAATCAATAAGGGGATGCATTCGTCGCTCGGTGGCACCAGAGCTGGCATGGACTTTGAAAGACCCTCTCAGGCCAGCCGCTGGCGCAGCTCGGTTTTGAGCACTTTGCCGTAATTGTTCTTGGGCAGACTGTCCACCACCACGTAGCGTTTGGGGCGCTTGAAGCGGGCGATCTCTTGCAGGCACAGCGCGTCCAGTGCAGCGGTGTCTAGCGTGTGGCTCGCTTGCGGCACCACAAACGCCACTACCACCTCGCCCCATTCAGGGTCCGGTGCACCGACCACAGCCACTTCAGCCACGCCCGGTGCGTGCAGCAGCACCTCTTCGATTTCGCGAGGATAGATGTTGGAGCCACCGCTGATGATCATGTCTTTGCTGCGGTCTTTCAGGGTCAAAAAGCCATCGGCGTCCAGACAGCCCATGTCGCCGGTGAAAAGCCAGCCGTTCTGGATGGCTTGGGCCGTGGCCTCGGGGTTGCGCCAGTAGCCGGCCATCACGCTGTCGCCCTGAATCAGCACTTCGCCAATCTCGCCCAGTGGCAAGTCGCGGCCTTGCGTGTCGGTCACGCGGATGTTCACCGGGGTTTGCGCCACGCCAATCGAGGCCAGTCGCTGCAGGTGGCGAGGGTGCTGGGTGTCTTGCAGGTGGTGGCGCGACAGGGCCGTGCCCACCATGGGGCTTTCGCCTTGGCCGTAAATCTGCACAAAGCGCGGGCCCATCACGCGCAGCGCTCGCTGAATGTCTGCCGCATACATGGGCGCACCGCCGTACACCACGGTCTTGAAGGATTGGCCACAAGCTTGTTCAGACAAGCCCGCTGCTTCGGCATGGTCCACCAGTCGCTTGACGATGGTGGGCGCGGCAAACATCGACAGCGGCCCGACTTGTTGGCCCAAGGCAAACAACTCGGCTGGATCGAATCCGCCCGAAGGCGGCACCATGTGCTGAGCCCCGGCCATCAGGTGCGGAATGGCGTAAATGCCCGCGCCATGCGACATGGGGGCTGCATAGGCAATGGTGTCTTGCGGGCTGACGGCGTCGACATCGCAGAAATACCCCAGCCCCATGGTCATCAGGTTGCGGTGCGTGATCATCACGCCCTTGGGGCGGCCGGTGGTGCCGCTGGTGTAGAAGAGCCAGGCCAGGTCATCGGCTTGCCGCTCGGTGATCGGGGTGTCGATGGGTTGTTCGGGCAGATGCCAGAAGGCATCGGCCTCGGCGCTGTCCACGTCGATCACGCGCTCCAGATCCGAGAGGTTTTCGCCGGTGTCGCGGGTGATGTCGGCCGTCACAAAGGCCCAGCGGGCCTGGGCGTTGTCGATGATCCATTGTGCTTCGCGCACATGCAGTTTGGCGTTGATGGGCACGACGGCCAGCCCCGCCCACCAGGCGGCAAACACCACTTCCAGATAGCGCACATGGTTGCGCATGAACAGCGCCACCCGGTCACCGGGTTGCAAGCCTGCGGCTTGAAACTGCGCCGCCAAGTGTTGGCAGCGATGGGCCCACTGCGCATGGGTGGCCACACATGGGGTGCCGCAGAAGATGGCCGGGCGCTCGGGGGCCATGCGGGCTTGGCGTTGCAGCAAGTGGGCGAGGTTCAATTCCATGTCTCCAGCAAAAGTGCCGCTATTTTGACCCTGAGTGCCGCATGCAGTTTGTCGCTTGGACGTCTTGATCACTGACGTGCCAAGCCCTCATGTCGGAGCTGACGCTTCCGACGAGGCTTGGGGCTCTTGTAGGTCGGTGGTCGAAGACCCCGACGCATGTTGGCAAACTGACAAGGCATGAATCAGGCACGTGGACGGCTCGGCAAACGTCGGACTCTTCGAGTGCCGACCTACGGGGATGCTTTGGTAGGTCGGTGGTCGAAGACCCCGACGGATGTAGGCAAACTGAGAAGGCATGAATCAGGTACGTGGACGGCTCGGCAAACGTCGGACTCTGCGAGTGCCGACCTACGAGGGACCTACGAGGGCTTGAGGCTCTTGTAGGTCGGTGGTCGAAGACCCCGACGGATGTGAGCAAACTGACAAGACGTGAAAGTGGATCGCAGGTGGTTTGGCAAACGTCGGACTCTGCGAGTGCCGAACTGCGGGTAGGCACTTCAGGGGGCAGTTGTCAGGCGCGGCGCAAGAGCAAACGCACATCCGGGCCGATGCGGTCCACCGCGTGAAAGGCCAACTTCACCGCGTCGCTCAGTGCCGTCAGCGCTGGCAAATTGGCCATGCCTTGGCCGGGGCCGAGCAGCTGGGGCGCGATGTAGATGAGGTATTCATCCACCAGCCCTTCACGGATGAAGGAGCCGTTGAGCTTGTGTCCGGCTTCCACATGCAGCTCATTGATCTCTCGCCGGGCCAGATCGCGCAGCATGGCGGCAAGATCCACCTTGCCGCCGGGGCCGGGCATGTCGATCACGGTGGCACCCCGTGCGATCAGTGCGGCGCGTTTGCCTGCGTGTTGTGCGTCCTGGGGGGCGGTAGCGGTGTAAATCCAGATTTGGCGGGCTTGCTCGCCTGTGCCTTGGGTGTCCAGCAGTTTGGCCGTCAAAGGCATGTCCAGGCGGCTGTCCACCACCACCAGATGCGGTTGGCGAGGCACATCGAGGCCGCGCACATTCAGCAGAGGGTCGTCTTCGAGCACGGTACCGATGCCGGTCAGGATGGCGCAGACACGCGCACGCCAGGCATGGCCGTCGGCGCGGGCCTCGGGTCCGGTGATCCACTGGCTTTGGCCGTTTTGCAAGGCGGTTTGGCCGTCGAGTGAGGCGGCCACCTTCATGCGCACCCAGGGCAGGGCGCGTTCCATGCGGCTGAAAAAACCGATGTTCAGTTCACGCGCTTCAATGGCTTCGTCTGAGCCAGGGGCCAGCGTTTCGGTCTGCACGCCCGCAGCTGCCAAGCGCGCCATGCCTTGGCCTGCCACTTTCGGGTTGGGGTCGGTCATGGCCGCAACCACGCGCCCAATGCCAGCTACGGCCAGCGCATCGCAACAGGGCCCAGTGCGGCCCTGGTGTGCGCAGGGCTCCAGCGTGACCCAAGCGGTGGCGCCTTGCACGCTGTGGCCACGCTCGGCTGCGTCGCGCAGGGCCATGATTTCGGCATGCGGGCCGCCTGCCCGCTGGGTGTGGCCTTGGCCCAGCACCGCGCCGTCAGAGGCAGTGATGACGCAGCCCACACGCGGGTTGGGCGAGGTCAGCCACAGGGCCTGACGGGCCAGATTCAGGGCGGTTTGCAGGGGGTGGGGCAGGGGGGAGAGGGGAGCGATTGAAGCAGGCACGGCGGTCAAATGATGAGGGTATTCAGGCGCTGCACCTGAAAAAAATCGATTATGGCCCGGTTACCCAAGCGGGCACAGCCGAGACGCTGCTGTGCCATTCGATGCGCTTGTCGGCCGAGGCGCTTGAAAGGACTGCGCCGTTGGCACTGTTGCCGCTGGCGGCCCAGCTCACGCTCACTTGCAGGTCTTGAATCTGGCCGTTGCCTCGCGCTGTGCTGCGCGCTTGCCGGGTGTAGCGCACGCCTTGCACCAGGATTTTTTCTTCACCGGGGCAAACGCTGGCGCGGGCATGCAAGCAGTCCATGGCCTCCTGGGCCAGGTGCTGGGCCACGGTGTGTTGGCGGCTTTCGCTGGCCATGTGCAGGGTTTTGAGGGTCAATTGCGTAGCGCCCACCAGCCCGATGCCCAGCACAGCGGAGGCGATCAGGGCTTCTATCAAGGCCATGCCTTGCTGGGTGTGGGCGCAGCGTGTCATGGCGTGCCCTCGCTCCAGCTGCCGTTGACGCGTTGCACCCGAGTCGCATCCATGCCCTCTGGCCAGTTCAGGATGTAGGCATTGCGCCCGTCGGGGCGGGCCAGCAGCGTGCCAGATCGCCATTCGGGTATGCCGGACTCCACCACCAGCTGGCCTTCAATGGTCCCGGCTTGCCAGCCGCGCATTTTTTCGTCGTTGCAACCCGAGTCGATCAAGACGCTGCCGTAGATGCGCACGCCCGTGCCGATGCGCGGGCAGCGCTGGGCGCAGGCCTTGGCCGAAAACACCAGCAGGGCCGGTGTGTCTGCCGTGCCCACGCTTTGCTGCCAGTCTGCGGGGCTGTCCACCCAGTAAATCGAGCGGGGCGGCGTGGTTTGCGCCGTCAGGCCGTTGCGCTCTTGCGCGGTGGACCAAGCTTGCAGTTGTGTGTCGGTGATGTCGCCCAGCAAACTTTGCCAAGCGGCGCGGATGCAGGGGCTGCGCGGCACCGCCACCGCGGGCCCGGTTTTGCTGCCACCGCCTGGCAAGGTGTTGGTGCTCAAGGCCAGGCAGGCGTTCTTTTCGGCAGTGGAAATGCTGCCATTGCGGTTGGTGTCCACCACGAAATGCGTCAACACCGCCGGGCCTTTGGCGGTGCTGGCGCAGGCTTCGTCTTTGCTGACCAAGGGGCACACGCGCAAGCTGGCACCAGTGGCCTCACTCACGCAGCCGTTGAGCACCAGCGCCGCCTGGGCAGACAGCACCGGTGCCGCAGCCACGGTAGGCACGAAGACGCTTTCTCGCACTTGGGCCTGGCTGTTTTGTCCGCTGATGATGGCGCTGGCATGCAAGGTGAGCACA
Source organism: Limnohabitans planktonicus II-D5 (assembly GCF_001270065.2). Taxonomy (GTDB): domain Bacteria; phylum Pseudomonadota; class Gammaproteobacteria; order Burkholderiales; family Burkholderiaceae_C; genus Limnohabitans_A; species Limnohabitans_A planktonicus. Next base: position 209,877 of record NZ_LFYT02000002.1, on the reverse strand, counting down.
TGCGGCGACAGGACCAGGTCGCGCACCGCTGTGGCGCTCAGTTGGGCTTGTGGCATGGCCGGGTGTTGTGCAGGGTTCAGGCGCGTGCACTGCCACTGCGGCCCGCTCACGCTCGCAGGGCAGGTGGACAAGGTGTTGAACAGGGCATTGACCTCCGGGCCTGTGTGGGGCAGCGTGGCCTGTGCGCTGGCCAAGGCGGCATCGGCCGCCAGTCTGGCCTGGCTGGCGCGGGCGTGGTTGTGGCTGGCCAATTGGTCCATCAACACACTGCGGGCGCTGTAAAAACTGGCCAAACTGGCCAGGATCACCAGCCCAATGGCCACCAGCAAGGTGATGGCACCGTTTTGTCGCAACAAAGGTGACCGTGTTCTTGTCATGGGCAAAACCGCGCTTTCATGACAGCGGGCAGGTCGTTGCGCAAATGCACGGTCTGAGTCAGGCTGACTTGCCGGGTGGCATCGCCCGGCCACTGAGCCGTCAAATTCATTTGAACGCTGCGGTGCAGCCAGCCTTGGTGCAGTTCGCAGCGCAACTGCCAGCTCAGCGCCGTGATTTCCAGACTGGTCTGGTCGGTGATGGCTTGCCAGTCGCCGCTGGATTGCCAGTTGCCGTTGAGCACACATGATCTTTTGACCATCAACCGTTGGTCTGACAGCCGAAAACCCATGCATTCATCATTGTCTTTTTCGCCGTTGTGGTTGCGGTCGTGGCTGAAGTCGATCCAGTCGTCTTCGATGCTGAAGTCTTCAAAACCATCGCAAAACGTGTCTGTGCAGGCCGTGGGCGAGCGTGTTTCCCAAGCCTTGGCCGAATATTGGGCTTTGCGCAGTTCCCTCGACATCCAGTCCATGGCCGAGCGCAGGTCGTGGTGCAGATGGCTGTCTTGCAGGGCCATGCGGTGGCCGCGCAGGTGGTTGGCCAGCAGCGCGCTGCCTGCGGCCAACACCACCAAACCCACCGACAGGCCCACGAGCAGGCCTGTCAAGGTTTCGCCGCGCTCGCTTTGGTGCGTCATGGGCATGCTGTTTTTTTAGCGCCGCCAGCAGCGGGCCGGGTCGCTGCCCATCTCGGGTCCGGCGCTGAACACCGCAGTCGCACTGCCTTGCCAGCTCAGGCGCAAAGGGTTGCAGTCGCGGTCTGCGGCCTGGGCCCCCAGCGCTGCAGCTTCGATGGTGTAGCTGTCGGCCGTGGCTTCGGTGATGCTGATTTGGTAGTGCCCTTGCGCAGAACGGTCACTGGTCCAGCCCAATGCGCCCAGGGTGTCGGTGTAGTTGTCGTGGGCGCTGCGCCATCGGGCCTGGTCCATTTGCAGTTGCAGCAGGGCGGCTTGTCCATCGCCGCGCCTGGCCTGGCGCTGTTGCTGCTGGTAGGCAGGCAGGGCCAGCGCTGCCAACACGCTCATCAAAGCCAGGCTGATGAGCAACTCGGTCAGGGTCCATCCCGCGCAGTGTTGTGGGTGGTGGGCGTTTGAACCCCTGCATGGCTGGGTCATGTCGAGTCTCCCTAGTTTTTGAAATTTATGTATCCTTTTGTAGCATTTTTTAATGAGGCTTGGCAAGCTGTGCGGCAGACTTGCTGCTACCTGGCTCCAGTATCCCCATGCAAGGAGAGCGCATGACACAGCCCGTTTTTTTTCGCAGCGTTCTGACTGCCAACAGGACTCAGACCGGCCAAAGCAAGGGCTTTACCTTGCTGGAGGCCTTGGTGGTGGTGGCGATTTTGGGCATTTTGGTGGCCTTGGCGGCACCGCCTCTTGCGGATTTGCGCGAGCGGCACCAGCTGCAAGCCCAGGCCGAGGGCTTTCTGGACAGCCTGATCCTGGCCCGTTCCGAAGCCTTGCGTCGGCAGCAGCGGGTGACGCTGTGCGCACGCGCCAACGACAGCACCTGCGATCCCGCTGGTGCCTGGCAGCAAGGCTGGTTGGTGTTTGCCGATGCCAACGACAACGCGCAGCGCGATGCCGGAGAGCCGGTGATCGAGGTGCATGCCGCCCTGCCTGCCGCCATGCGCTTGACGGTGACCAACACGCTCAAAGCCTATTTTTCCTATGGTTCAGAAGGGCGCAGCATGAGCACGAATGGAGCATTCATGGCCGGCAGCTGGAAGTTTTGCAGGCCCTCGGCAGAGGTGGGCTGGCAAGTGGTGAGCAATGCGTTGGGCAAGCCCCGGCTGGAAAAATACACCCCGCAGACTTGCTCTCATTGATTCGGCCCTGTGCAGTATTCAATGAAGAAAAGTTTTGTAGGTCGGCAGCTTTAGCTCCGACAAGTGCCCGCGCCTAAGCCTGCAACGTCGGAGCTAAAGCTACCGACCTACGGGCTGACGGTCCAAACAAACGAACCTCAGCTTGCCTGATCAGCAGAGGTTGGGCTGCTGGTTCGTCAGTGCAGAGGACGCTTTCAGCGGACCTCGTCTACCAGGGTCTTGAAGTCGTCGATGTCCTCAAAGCTGCGGTAGACGCTGGCAAAGCGCACATAGGCCACTTTGTCGAGTTTTTTAAGCTCACGCATGACCAGTTCACCCAAGCGGTTGGAGGCGACTTCGCGGTGGGGTTGGTTGAGCAGGTTTTCTTCGATGCGCTCGATCGCACCGTCCACTTGTTCAGTGCTCACCGGCCGTTTGCGCAGGGCCAGGTTGAGGCTGGCGCGCAGTTTTTCGCGCTGGTATTCAATGCGCCGACCGTCTTTCTTGACGATGGCTGGAAAGCTCACCTCGGGTTTTTCGTAGGTGGTGAAGCGCTTTTCGCAGGCTCCGCACTGGCGGCGACGCCGGATGAAGCCCCCATCTTCAGCCAGCCGGGTCTCCACCACTTGGGTTTCGAGGTGACCGCAGAAGGGGCATTTCATGGCTTTGGCTTTACTTGTAGACCGGGAAACGTGCGGTCAAGGCGTTGACCTTGGCGCGCACGGCGGCGATGTTGGCATCGTCCTTTGGGTTGTCCAGCACATCAGCAATCAGGTGGGCTGTGATGCGCGCTTCTTCGTCCTTGAAACCGCGCGTGGTCATTGCAGGGGTGCCGATGCGCACACCGCTGGTCACGAAGGGCTTTTCAGGGTCGTTCGGGATGGCGTTCTTGTTGATCGTCATGTGGGCTGCACCCAAAGCGGCTTCAGCCTCCTTGCCGGTGATGCCCTTGGATCGCAGATCGACCAGCATGACGTGACTTTGGGTGCCACCGCTCACAATGCGCAGGCCGCGCTGGGTCAGGGTCTCGGCCACGATCTGGGCGTTCTTGATCACCTGGGCCTGGTAGTCCTTGAACTCAGGAGCCAGCGCTTCCTTGAAGGCCACAGCTTTGGCGGCAATGACGTGCATCAGCGGGCCGCCTTGCAGACCGGGGAAGATGGCGCTGTTGATGGCTTTTTCGTGCTCGGCCTTCATCAAGATGATGCCGCCGCGCGGACCGCGCAAGCTCTTGTGGGTGGTCGATGTCACCACGTCAGCGTGGGGCACGGGGTTGGGGTAAACGCCTGCGGCAATCAGACCGGCGTAGTGCGCCATGTCCACCATGAAGATCGCGCCGACTTCCTTGGCCACTTTGGCAAAGCGGGCCCAGTCGATGTGCAGCGAATAGGCCGAAGCGCCAGCGATGATCAGCTTGGGCTTGGTTTCACGCGCTTTGGCTTCCATCGCGTCGTAGTCGATGGCTTCGTTCTTGTCCAGACCGTAGCTCACCACATTGAACCACTTGCCCGACATGTTCAGCGGCATGCCGTGGGTCAGGTGACCGCCTTCGGCCAGGCTCATGCCCATGATGGTGTCGCCTGGTTTCAGGAAAGCCAGGAAGACAGCTTCGTTGGCCGATGCGCCGCAGTGCGGCTGCACGTTGGCGGCTTCAGCGCCAAAGATCTGCTTGATGCGGTCAATGGCCAACTGCTCGGCCACATCCACAAACTCGCAGCCACCGTAGTAGCGCTTGCCGGGGTAGCCTTCGGCGTATTTGTTGGTGAGCTGCGAGCCTTGCGCGGCCATGACGGCGGGCGAGGCGTAGTTTTCGCTGGCGATCAGCTCGATGTGGTGTTCCTGGCGCGCGTTTTCGGCCTGGATGGCGGCAAAAATTTCGGGGTCGGCTTGTTCAATCAGAATGTTGCGGTCGTACATGGCAGTCCTTCAAAAAAGATGGAACCTTGGCTTAAACAGGGGTGTTGTTGACAAGGGCTGCCCAGGCGAACGGCTGAAAACCCTGGTCTGGGCCCTGTCTAGGGCCGGTTCCGGGTTGCGCGCTTCCCAGTGGTTTGGGGTGGGTCTTCATTCAAGAGTCACCGCGGTCCACGTCAGAGTGTGCTGCCAGAAGGGTGTCTTCAGTGCAGCGCTCCTATCGCCAGTTGCGCACCCTTCAAGTGTAGCCGAGCCGATTGGCCTCAGACTTTTACAGGGGGTGTGGGCCTGACCGTGTAGCGATGGACGCGGTGGTCAGACCCCGGGTCAGGCGCTCCAGTTGCTTTTGTTCGGTCAGGACGCGATCGATGTACTGGTTGTCGTTCAGTTGACCCGAGGCCATTGCATAGCCTTGCAAAGCTTCTTCCACCGTATCGGATTTTTGTAACAGTTCTTGCAAAAGCCGGGAGCCCACGCGCAAATTGGTGAGCGGGTCAAAGGCGGCCAAACGCCCACCAAAGGGCTTGAGCGTTTCGCTTTGCGCCTGGGGCTCAATTTGCATCAGGCCCATGCCGCCTTGGCTGCCCGATGCGAAAGGGTTGAATTTCGACTCAATGGCCATCACGGCCAGGATCAAGGTGGGGGCAATCTGGCTGCGTTCACCCACGGCCCAGGCTTCAGACACCAAGGCCCCCATGGGTTCGGGCGAGACGCGGTATTTGCGGCTGAGCCAATAGGTCACGGCCAGTTGGTCTTTGGGCAGGTTTTTGACGGCTGTGGCGGTCGAGCGGCTGGCGGCATTGCTGACTTCGGGGATGTCCAAGGTGTCCGCTTGCCGCATTTCCAGCCAGCCCATCAAGGCCTCACTGGCCGATGCTTGCAAGCCGGGGCGGGCAAAGAATGTCAGTGTGACGGCCACCACCACCAGGCCCAGCAGCGCCAGGGTGTGACGGGTGATTTCGACAAAGCCCTCGCGGACATCACCTACACATGTTGTCAGGCTGAACCAAAGGCGGGAAAATTTTGAACTCGCTGTCAAAGCACGTCCTCTCATGCCAAGCCAAATGACTCAGTCACTGGGCTTGTAGGTTGGGGGCAGGAAGCTGCTGACAGTGCTGATGCACTTGCAGCTTGAACCAGGCGGGTGGTCTAGGGTTATCCCTAGCTAGGGATGGACTGGGCGAATTCTAGAAACATTTCATATCACGTCAAGCATATTAATTTTAAATATGTGTGATTTTTCAATATATAGAGGCCAAACTTCACATAAATCAGACAGAGATTGGCTTGTAGAGGCCATGAGTTGCGAGTGATGTGGAAATAAACAGCGAAAATACCGCTTTTGGCTGGATGTGCATGACGATGGCTTGTGCATCCGGTTCCATTGCTTGATGCCGTGTTCGGCATGGATTGTGTTTTAAAGCGTTTTGACCGTGACCTCATCTTCTAAGCCTCTTGACCTTGCCGCCCTTGACCAATTGACCGGGGGCGCCTTTTCGGCAGCCACTTCAGGTGAGCGCAGTGCCCGTGTGCGCGACTGGCTTCAGACCGAGCCTTCGGGCGAGCTGATGAACGAGGTGTACCGTGAGCTGTCAGCCCGTGACAAAGGCGTGGCCAAAATCCTCAAAGAAAAACTCGACGAGATCAAACGTGCCCAAGGTCAAGAAGCCTTGGCCATTGACTGGGCGCAAAAAGCCGAGCAGATGCTGCAAGCACCCCGCCTGAACATTGCCGATGCCCTGGCCTGGCAGCGCGATGCAGCCAAAGCCGGTGCCCCGCTTTCGCGCGAACCTTTGGCCAGCCTGAAAATTCGCTTGGCCGAAGTGGTCAAAAGCGTGGAAGACTTGCAGCACCAAGTGATGGTGCAGCGCGAAGCGGCCGTCTTGCTGGCCCAGCGCATTGAGGTTTTGTCCACCAAACACATTGCCGAGGCGCGAGTGGGCCAGACCGGATTGCAAGCCGATGTGGCCCAGTGGTTGGCCCAGTCAGTCCAATTGACCTCGCATGCCACATGGCCCAGTGTGGACCTGAAGTTCCCCCCCCAGCTGGATGCCGCCAGTAACCAGTTGCAGGCTGTCTGGGATGGCTTTTCTGCAGCGCTGGTGTCGGCGCAGCAAGCGCAAGCCGATGTGTCGGCCCCTTTGCCTCCAGTGCCCGTGTGGGCCGACGAAGTGCGCCGCTCGCGTGGCGAGGCCACGGCCTCCGCAGCGCCTGCCGAGCAGCCTGCCAAACCCGCCAAGCCCAAATTGGACCCGGCGCAACGCCAAGCGCTGCGTGATGCCGCCAATGTGGCCGTGACCGAAGTGCTCGATGCTGTTGAGAAAGAAGTAGCCGAAGGCCACGGCAAAGCGACCGCCGGTGCGGCAGCCGCCTTGCGCGCCGTGCTCAAAACCCATGGCAAGCATCTGGACGCTGCTTTGGACGAGCGTGTGCACAACGCCTTGACGGCTGCTGGTGAACTCGAAGGCTGGCAGCGCTGGCGGGCTGACCAGCTGCGCCAGGAACTGGTGACCAAGGCCGAAGCCTTGCTGGGTGCCGACAAAACCCCCGCCATGGGCGGTCGCAAGATGCAGGAAAACCTGCGCCAGCTGCGCGAAAGCTGGAAACAAACCGACCAGGGCGGCTTGCCCAACCATGCGCTGTGGAAACGTTTTGACGCGGCCTGCAACGAAGCCTACAAAACCGTGCAAGGCTGGCTGGACCAGATCAAGCAAGAGTCCGCCGCTCACCGTGCGCAGCGCGTGGCCTTGATGGAAGAGGTCAAGGCCTGGACTCTGGAACAGGCACAAAGCGATGACTGGCGCAGCCAGTTGCGCGCCTTGCACCAATTTGCCGACCGCTGGCGCAATGCGGGCCACCTGAGCGAAAAATCCTTTGGCGAAATGCAGTCGCAGTGGAAGGCCATCATCAAAGCGGCCGCCGCCCGTCTGGAAGCTGCCCAAAAAGCCAGCATCGAGCGTCGCCAAGCCCTGATCAACGAAGCCCGCGAACTGGGCGCCGCCGCTTTGCGCGTGGACGCCATCAAGGCCTTGCAGCTGCGCTGGCAGACCGAGGCGCAAGCCGTGCCGCTGGACCGCAAGACCGAACAAAAGCTGTGGGAAATTTTCCGCGCCCCCCTGGACGAGGCCTTCCAGCGCAAAGGCGCAGAGCGCCAACAAGCCGTGACCCAGCTCAGTGCCCGTGACCGGGCCGTCATTGACGCGTCAAAGGCCCTGGATGCTGCCAACGCCAGCGGCGATGCCACCCAAATCCGCGCCGCCATGGCTGCGCTGGACGCCGCACTGCGCGGCCAGGCTGAAGCGGCTGCTGCGCAAGCCAAGGCCGCTGAGGTGTCCCCTCCCGCAGCTGCGGATGAGACACCTGCCGCAGTTTCTTCGTCCGCTGAGGATGCTCCAAGCGCGGATGCCGCACAGGCACCAGCGGCGACAGAACCCGCAGCCGATGAGGCGCCCGAAGGCGACGCCGCCCAGGCCGAGCCCGCAGCGGTCGTCACCCCGCCCAAGCCCGCCAAACCGGTGGTGGCTGTGCGTGGCGATGACCGTCCCGGTCAAAAGAAAGCCGAAGCCCCTGCCGGTACTTTTGGTGGCCGTGATGGCCGCCGCGATGGCCGTCCCGGCGAACGCTCAGGCGAGCGTCCAGGGCGCATGGGTGAACGTGGCCCACGCACGGGGGATCGCGGTGACCGCGGGGACCGTTTCCCCCGTGGCGATTTCCAGGACCGGGGCGAACGCGGCCCGCGTCTGGGCGATACCGCTTTCCGTGCCCAACGCGACGCCATGGAGCGCGCCGAAATGTCCTTGCGCAAATTGGCCGCACAGGCCCATGGCGAAACCCTCACGCGCTTGATGGGCGCCTGGCAAGACCGACAAGCTGATGCACTGCCTACTGCTCAGGAACTGGGCAAGGCCGTCAACGCCACCGCCCGCCAAGCCTGGACGCAGGCCATCAGCTCAGCCGCCAAGGCGCCTGCGGCCACGGCTTTGCTGCGTCTGGAAATGGCGGCTGAAGTGCCTACGCCTGCAGACCATTTGTCAGAGCGTCGTGCCCTGCAATTGCAACTGCTGACTCAGCGCAACCAGCCCGGCCCCGCCGAAACCTGGAGCCAGGACGTGGCGCAAGTGCTGTCGGGACCGCATGACGCCGATACGGCGCGTCGTTTGCAAACCGCGCTGAAAAACCTGCTGCGCCGTTGAGGGTCAAAGGGCAAAGGCCAAGCCCGCTTGACCTTTGCCGAATGAGTCGATCAGCACTGGGAACTGGCCCTGTCCACGGGCAGTGTCCATCGAGTCTCAACAATCAGGCAAACCAGCGCTGCAAGCAGTCAACCTTCAGGCGCTGGCTCCTGTGATCAAAGCCACTTTTGCATGAAGCTGGCCTGCCCAGCGTCCGGGTCGAGAGCATAGGGCGCAAAGCCAAAACGCAGGTAGCTCGACAGGGCGCGTGCATTGCCCGTGAGCACTTCCAGCGTGAGCTTGCAGCAGCCGTGGTCTTTGACGTGTTGCTCGGCGGCCGACAGCAAAGCCTGACCGACGCCCGCGCCCCGGTGGCCCGGCAGCACGGCGATGTCGTGGATGTTCATCAGGGGCTGCGCCTTGAAAGTCGAATAGCCCTCGATGCAGTTGACCAGACCCACGGGCGCATCGCCCAGCCAGGCGATGAAGCTGGCCGCTGCCGGTCGTGCCGCCAGGTCATCGCACAGGCGTACTTTCACATCCTGGGCCAGCGCTTGGCCGCCGCCCATGGGGTCTTGGGCGTAAGCGTCCAGCAGCATCACCAAAGCGGTGCGGTGGGTGGGGTTTTGATAATCAACGGGCAGGACTTGGAGGGGCATGGCGGTCTTGTTCTCTTGATGCGCATGGGCGAGAGGTGTGTGGGCTGCTCATTGTCCACGATGCTCGCCGGGCAGGGGCCGCAGTTCTGACTCAAACGTTCAAACTGTGCATGTCGGCCAGCAAGGCGTCCACCGAGGCTTGCGTCGTGTCCCAGGCGCACATGAAGCGGCAGCCGCTGCCCGCAATGAATTGGTAGAACTTCCAGCCCTTGGCGTGCAGCGCATCGACCAGGGCTTTGGGCAAGTGGGCAAAAACGCCGTTGGCCTCGGGGGCGTGCAACACCTGGACACCTTGGATTTGCAACATGCCCTTGTACAAGCGCTGCGCCATGGCATTGGCATGGCCCGCGTTGCGCAACCAGGTGTTGTTGTCGAGCAAACCCACCCAGGGGGCCGAAATGAAGCGCATCTTGGAGGCCAATTGCCCGGCCTGCTTGACGCGCCAGGCAAAGTCTTGCGACAGCTCACGGTCAAAAAAGACCACCGCTTCGCCCACCGGCAGACCATTTTTGGTGCCCCCAAAACACAGCACATCGACCCCGGCTTTCCAGGTGATCTCGGCCGGTTTGCAGCCCAGGTGCGCCACGGCATTGGCAAATCGCGCCCCGTCCATGTGCAGTTTGAGCTTGTGTTTTTTGGCCATCCACGACAGCGCGCGAACTTCGTCCACGCTGTAGACCGTGCCCAGCTCGGTGGCTTGGGTGATGGAGGCCACTTTGGGCCGGGGGTAGTGGATGTCACTGCGTTTGGTGACCAGGGTTTCAATCGCCTCGGGTGTGAGTTTGCCGCGTTGCGCCGCGGCGGACAGGCCTTCGGCCACCAGCAACTTGGAGCCATTGGAGAAAAACTCCGGCCCCCCGCATTCATCGGTTTCGATGTGTGCCACCGGGGTGCAAATGACCGAGTGGTAGCTTTGGCACATGGCGGCGAGCGCCAGGGAATTGGCAGCGGTGCCGTTGAAGACGTAATACACGTCGCAATCAATTTCGAACAGCTCACGCAGCATGTTGCTCGAGCGCTCAGTCCAGCGGTCATCGCCATAGGCGGGCTCATGGCCGCTGTCGTTGGCCTCCAACAGGGCTTGAAGGGCTTCAGGGCAGGCCCCTGCGTAGTTGTCGCTGGCAAATTGTTGTTGTGTGGTGTTCATGGTGTTTTTCATTACAGGGGGCTTGTTGGGCGGGGCGGCTTCAACATTCAACGATGTTGACCGCCAGCCCCCCTCGGGCTGTTTCTTTGTATTTGGTTTTCATGTCGGCACCGGTCTCACGCATGGTTTTGATGACTTTGTCCAGGCTCACGAAATGGCTACCGTCGCCTCGCAAGGCCATGCGTGCAGCGTTCACCGCCTTGACCGAGGCAATCGCATTGCGTTCGATGCAGGGAATTTGCACCAGCCCGCCGACCGGGTCACAGGTCAAGCCCAGGTGGTGTTCCATGCCGATTTCGGCGGCGTTTTCCACCTGCTCGGGGGTGCCGCCCAGCACTGCGCACAATGCCCCAGCGGCCATCGAGCAGGCCACGCCCACCTCGCCTTGGCAGCCGACTTCGGCACCGCTGATGCTGGCGTTTTCTTTGTACAAAATGCCAATCGCTCCAGCGGTGAGCAAGAAATCAATCACACCCTCATCGCTGGCCCCTGGCACAAAGCGCCTGTAGTAATGCAGCACGGCGGGCACGATACCGGCTGCGCCATTGGTGGGGGCGGTGACCACGCGGCCACCAGCGGCGTTTTCTTCGTTCACCGCCAACGCATACAGGTTGATCCAGTCCAGCACGGCCAGCGGGTCGGTCAGGGCTTTTTCGGCTTGACTGCTCAGGTCTCGAAACAGCTGCGGGGCGCGGCGCTTGATTTTGAAGCCGCCCGGCAAGATGCCGTCGCGCAACTGGCCAGCCTGCACACACGCTTGCATGGTGGCCCAAATGTGCAGTAAACCTTGGTCGATCTCAGCGTCGCTGCGCCAATGACGCTCGTTGGCCCGCATCACGCCCGCCACGCTCAGGCCGTGTTCGCGGCAGCGCTGCAGCAGCGCGTCGCCACTGCCAAACGCGATGGGCAGCACGGTGGTGTCGGGGGCCAGGCGCTTTTGGCGCTTGTCGTCTTGCGCCACATCGTCGGTGATGACAAAGCCGCCGCCCACCGAGTAATAAGTGCGCTCGACCAACAGCGCGCCGTTGGCGTCCCAGGCACTCAGTTTCATGCCGTTGGCATGAAACTGCAGGGCCTGATTGCGGTAGAACAGCAGGTCGGTTTTTTCGTTCCAAGGGACAAGGTGCGTGCCCAGCAGGGGCAAGCGGCATGCGCTGCGAATGCGGGCCAAAGTGGGCTCGATCTCGTCGATGGGCACGGTTTCGGGGTCCAGGCCGCACAGGCCCAGGATCACCGCCTTGTCGCTGCCGTGGCCTTTGCCGGTGGCCCCCAGCGAGCCGTGCAGGCTGCAGCCCACACGGGCCGTGTGTTCCAGCAGCCCGTGGCTGTGCAGGTGTTGCACAAACATGCGGGCGGCCCGCATGGGCCCCACGGTGTGCGAACTGCTGGGGCCGATGCCAATTTTGAAGAGATCAAATACCGAAACAGCCATGAGAACGCTCCTGGTGGCGGGGGGTGTCAGGCTTGCGCCAGACGCGTGGGGCCTGCAGGCGACACGTTGGCGTGCGACCACGCCAACACATGCCCAGCCAGATGCTGCGCCGTGATGGCCGAGAGTGTCCAGCCCAGGTGCCCATGGCCGGTGTTGTAGAACACATTGGCCTTTTTGCCCGAGCCTACACGCGGCAGCATGTTGGGCATCATGGGGCGCAGACCAGCCCAGGGCTCGGCGCGGCGCGTGTCCACGCCGGGGAAGCATTGGTTGACCCAGTTGACCAAGGGCTTGATGCGGTCGGCGCGGATGTCCAGGTCGATGCCGTTGAACTCGGCCGTGCCCGCCACACGGAAGCGGTCTGCGCCCAATCGGCTCGTGACCAGCTTGGTCTCGTCGTCCAGCAAGCTCACCTGCGGCGCGGCGGCTTGGCTGGCGGCGTCATTCAGGCCCACGGTGATCGAGTAGCCCTTGACGGGGTAGATGTTCAGGCGGTCGCCCAACTGCGCGGCCAGGCTGCGGCCATGCACGCCCGCACAGATCACGATGCCGTCAAAATTCAGCGTCTCGGTCTGGCCCTGGTGCTGCACTTGCACCGTGGCGGTTTGGCCGTTCGATGCGACATTCAGTACCTGATGTTCAGTCAAGATTTTCACGCCCAGGCGCTCGCAGGCCTTGGCCAGGCCGAAGGTGAATTTGTGGATGTCGCCGGTGGAGTCGCTTTCGGTGAAATAGCCGCCGTAGTACTGGCCTTGCAGGGTCGGTTCGATGGCTTTCATTTCGTCGGGCGTCACGGCGCGGCGGGGCAGGCCGCCTTGGGCCAGCAGCTTGGAGACTTCGCCCGCGTGGTCAAAGCCTTTTTTGTCGCGGTAGATGTGCAAGATGCCTTCGCGCTTGTGGTCAAAGTCGATGCCCTCAGCCTTGGCCCAGGCAAAGTGGTGCTCGCGCGATTCAATGGCCAGCCGGGCCGTGGCGATGGTGTTGTCTTTGTATTTGGGAATGGCGGCCACGAACTCGGCCATCCAGCTGAGCTTGTGCCAGGTGGGGGCGGGGTTCATGAGCAGGGGCGCATCGCTTTGCAGCATCCATTTGAGGCCCTTGATGATCGTGGACGGATGGGTCCAGACTTCGGCATTGGAGGCCGACAGTTGCCCGCCATTGGCATAGGACGTTTCCATGCCGGGGTAGCGGTTTTTCTCGATCAGGGTGACCTGGATGCCCTGTTGGGCCAGGGCGTAGGCGGAGGTGACGCCGGTGATGCCGCCGCCAATGATGACCATGTGTTTTTTCATAAGGAGTTTTCTCTTCAAAACGTCTCAAACAGGTGGACACGCTGCGCACCGAATGTGCGCGGCATGACCCCCTCTGTTTGAAACCTGAGAGATTCACCTCGGATGAGGCTTGCTCCTGCGGTGGACCCCGGTGACGAATCGGGGGCGCTCTTCAGAGTTTTTGACACGGATGTGTCGACCTGCATCGGTCCTTTGGCCTGAGAGTTTCCGGGGTGGTTGCTCCTTCGGCGCTGTCTGCGGTTGACAGTCTCTCCCGATGCGGGATTTTTTGGTTTTGAATCGGTGTTCTTCCTGATTGATTCGGCCCTGTGACGTTTTCAACGCTCAAAGATGTCGTAGGTCGGTGGTTGAAGACCCCGACATGGGCCTGTGCCAAACCCATCAAGTCGGACTCTGCGAACACCGACCTGCGAAGTAAAAGGCTCGAAGATGTTGTAGGTCGGCGGTCGAAGACTCCGACATGAGCATGTGCCGAGACCCATAACGTCGGACTCTGCGAGTACCGACCTACGAGATGACACTTCTTGCACATTTTTCACACATTTCAAACTTCAGCGTGCCGGATCAATCGTGTATGGATTATGCGTAGTCGCTCAAAGGAATGCAGCTGCAAAACAGGTTGCGGTCACCGTAGACGTTGTCGACCCGGCCCACCTGTGGCCAGTACTTCACGCTGCCCGGCACGCGCTGGGCTTGCGCGGCACCGACTTCGCGGCTGTAGGGGCGGGCCCATTCGCTGCCCAGCAGGCTGTCAGCGGTGTGCGGCGCGTGTTTCAACGGGTTGTTGTCTTGTGGCCAGGTGCCGGCTTCGACTTGGCGGATTTCTTCGCGGATGGCGATCATGGCGTCGATGAAGCGGTCGATCTCTTCGAGCGTTTCGCTTTCGGTGGGCTCGACCATCAGGGTGTTGGCCACAGGGAAGCTCAGCGTGGGCGCGTGAAAGCCATAGTCCATCAAGCGTTTGGCCACGTCTTCGGCCATCACGCCGCAGGTTTCTTTGAAGTGGCGCAGGTCCAGGATGCACTCGTGGGCCACATGGCCGTTGTCACTGGCGTAGAGCGTGGGGTAGTGGGGGGCCAGGCGCTTGCTGATGTAGTTGGCCGCCAAAATGGCCGACTCGGTCGCGTGCTTCAGGCCCTCGGCACCCATCATGCGGCAGTACATCCAGCTGATGGGCAGCACCGCGGCATTGCCCAGCGGCGCAGCGCTGACAGCGCCCACACCGTTGACCGGCACACCGCTAGTGGCGTGACCCGGCAGGTAAGGCACCAGGTCTTCCACCACGCAAACGGGGCCGACGCCGGGGCCGCCACCGCCGTGCGGAATGCAGAAAGTCTTGTGCAGGTTCAGGTGGCTCACGTCACCGCCAAACTCGCCCGGTGCGGCCACGCCCACCAGGGCGTTCATGTTGGCACCGTCCACGTACACACGACCGCCGTGTTGGTGCACCAGTTCGCAGAGCTGCTTGACTTGCGTCTCGAACACGCCGTGTGTGCTGGGGTAGGTGATCATCACGGCGGCCAGATTCGCGCTGTGTTGCTCGCACTTGGCCTGCAGGTCGACCATGTCCACGTTGCCGTTCTCGTCACACTTGGTGACGACGACTTGCATGCCGACCATCTGAGCGCTGGCGGGGTTGGTGCCGTGGGCGCTGGACGGGATCAGGCAAATGTTGCGGTGGCTCTGGCCTTGGGCGCGGTGGTAGGCCTGAATGACCAAAAGACCGGCGTATTCGCCTTGCGATCCGGCATTGGGCTGCAGGCTGATGCCTTTGTAACCCGTGGCTTGGCACAGCCAGTCGCGCAGCTGCTGGTCCAGCAGTTGGTAGCCTGCCAGTTGGTCGGCCGGGGCAAAGGGGTGGACGTTAGCAAACTCGGGCCAGGTGATGGGGATCATCTCGCTGGTGGCGTTGAGCTTCATGGTGCAGCTGCCCAGTGGGATCATGCTGCGGTCCAGTGCTAGGTCCTTGTCGGACAGCTGGCGGATGTAGCGAAGCATGCCGGTCTCGGAGTGGTAACGGTTGAAGACGGGGTGCGTGAGGAAATCGCTGGTGCGGCGCAGCTCGGTCGGGATCAGCGGCTCGATGCCTTTTTCAAACGCATCGAAGCTGGGCAGTGCCTGGCCCGGGTTGGTTGATTCGGCTGCGAACACTTGCCACAGGGCGTGGATGTCATCGCGCGTGGTGGTTTCGTCCAGCGAGATCGATACGCTCTTGTCGCAAGCTTTGCGCAGGTTCATGCCGTCGTGCCGAGCCCGTTCGATGAGTGAGGCCGAGGACTCGCCGATGGCGATCCACACGGTGTCAAAGGCGGTTTCTTTGCGCAGCTTGAAGCCCAGGCTCTGCAGACCTTGCGCGAAGATCGCGGTGTAAGTCGCCACGCGGCGGGCAATGCGCTTCAAGCCCTCGGGGCCGTGGTACACGGCGTACATGCTGGCGACCACGGCGGGCAAGACCTGCGCAGTGCAGATGTTACTCGTGGCTTTTTCGCGGCGGATGTGTTGCTCGCGGGTTTGCAGCGCCAGGCGGTAAGCGGGTTTGCCGTGCACGTCCACACTCACGCCCACCAAGCGGCCGGGCAGCGAGCGTTTGTAGGCGTCTCGGCAGGCCATGAAGGCTGCGTGCGGGCCGCCTGCGCCCATGGGCATGCCCAAGCGTTGTGTGGTGCCGACCACGATGTCGGCACCCATCTCGCCTGGGGCCTTGAGCAGCGTGAGCGCCAGCAGGTCGGCGGCCACGATGAGGGCGGCGGATTGCGCATGGCTTTGGGCGGCGTAGCCGCTGAGGTCTTCCACCAGCCCGGTGCTGCAGGGGTACTGCACCAGGGATGCGAAGTGCTCGGCGTTCAGCGCAGCGGTGAAGGCGTCGGCACTTTGCGGCACCAGCACCTCAATGCCCAGCGGTTGGGCACGCGTCTGGATCACTTCGATGGTCTGCGGGTGGCAGGCGCGCGAGACTACGAAAACTTTGCTTTTGCTTTTGACCGTGCGCATCGCCAAGGTCATGGCCTCGGCGGCTGCGGTGGCTTCGTCCAGCATGGAGGCGTTGGCGATGTCCATCGCCGTCAGGTCGGTCACCATGGTCTGGAAGTTCACCAGCGCTTCCATGCGGCCTTGTGAAATCTCGGCCTGGTAGGGCGTGTAGGCGGTGTACCAAGCGGGGTTTTCCAGGATGTTGCGCAGGATCACACCCGGCGTGTGTGTGCCGTAATAGCCTTGGCCGATGAAACTCTTGAGCAGCTGGTTTTGCTGCGCCATGCTTTTGAGCTCGGCCAGCGCGGCGGCCTCGGTCACCGGGGCGGGCAAGTCCATGGCCTGGGCGCGGGCGATGCTGCGCGGCACGATGGACTCGATCAGGGCGCGGCGAGAGGCCTCGCCGATCACGCCCAGCATGTGCTGCTCGTCTGCAGCGCTGATGCCAATGTGGCGGGCGATGAATTCGGACGGGTTTTCGAGTTCAGCCAAGGGTTTAAGGGTGGACATCAGCATGCGTTTACCTGATCGTGGTGGAGTTCGTTTTATGTAGGAGCCAGCCTGCTGGCGATCAACGGTCGGTCAACCGGGCAATCGACAGCATGGCTGGCATCTGCTTGAAAAAATTCAGCCCGCAGAAAACTGCTTGTAAGCCGTCTCGTCCAACAAGGCCTCAGCCTGCGCCGGGTTCGACAGTTTGACCTTGAAGAACCAGCCTTTGCCCAGCGGGTCGGTGTTGGCCAGCGACGGGTCGCCGCGCAGTTCTTCGTTGACTTCGGTGATTTCGCCGTCCACGGGCATGTAGACGTCGGCGGCGGCCTTGACCGACTCGACCACGCCAGCCACTTCTTTGGCTGCAAAAGACTTGCCGACTTCGGGCAGGTCCACAAACACCACATCGCCCAGCGCATCCTGCGCGTGGTGCGTGATGCCGACGACGGCGGTGTCTCCGTCTATTTGCAACCATTCGTGGTCTTCGGTGTACTTGATCATGAGGGGGCTCCTTGTGTGTGTTTGGAAATTAAATCGGGGTCAGATCCCAATTGTTTGGCTTGAATCGGTGTGTGGATTTAATTGGGATCTGACCCCGATTAATTTCAACCACGGAAATAGCGGTTGGGCACGAAGGGCAGGGCGCTGACTTCCATGGGGACGGCTTTGCCGCGCACCATGGCGTTCAGGCGTGTGCCTGCTGGCGCATATTCTGCCTGCACATAGGCCAGCGCCACGGGCTGATCGGCGGTGGGGGCGAGCAGGCCGCTGGTGACTTCGCCCACTTTTTGACCGGCGTCGTTGTGCAGTTCAACATGCTCGCGCACCGGCACGCGCTCCAGGCCCACCAGACCCACACGCAGGCGCTGCGCCGGGGTTGTGCCGCCCAACTGCGCCAGGATTTTTTCGGCACCGGGGAAGCCGCCTGCCCGCGCGCCACCTGTGCGGCGCACCTTTTGCATGGCCCAGTTCAGGCCCGCCTCGACCGGGGTGGTGGTGGTGTCGATGTCGTTGCCATACAGGCACAGCCCGGCTTCCAGGCGCAGCGAGTTGCGGGCACCCAGGCCAATCGGCTTGACTTCGGGCTGGGCCAGCAGGCGGCGGGCAAAGGCCTCGGCGGCGTGGGCGGGCAGGGAGATTTCAAAACCGTCTTCGCCGGTGTAGCCGCTGCGCGTCACGAACAGGTCTGCGCCGTCCACTTCAAAGGCTGCGCCGGTCATGAACACCAGCTTTTCCACACCGGGCAACAGACGTTGCAAGGCGGTCACCGCTTGTGGGCCTTGCAGGGCCAACAAGGCGCGGTCAAATTGTGGCGTGATGGTGCAGCGGCTGCCCATGCGCTCTTGGATGTGGGCCAAATCGCCGTGTTTGCAGGCACCGTTGACGATCACAAAAATATCGCCACCTTTGGCCACATCGCGGTTCACAAACATCAGGTCGTCGATGATGCCGCCCTCGTCATTGAGCAGCAGGCCGTAGCGCTGTTTGTTCACGCCCAGGCCCATCACGTCCACGGGCATCAGGCTTTCGAAGGCGGCTGCGGCATCCGGTCCGCTCAGGCACAACTGGCCCATGTGTGAGACATCAAACAGGCCTGCGGCAGTGCGGGTGTGGTGGTGCTCGGCGACCAGGCCAGCGGGGTATTGCACCGGCATGCTGTAACCGGCAAAAGGCACCATGCGGGCGCCCAACTCAATGTGCAGTGCGTTCAAAGGGGTGGTGAGCAGGTCGGCAGCAGCGGTCACAAAAAACTCCAAGGGCAATGAAAAACCACAGCACATGCTGTGGCGCTTGCCCTCGCTGTCCGCTTTACCTGAGAGATTCGCCGGTAACCTTCAGCCCAAAAGCCGAACGTTCTGCGGGTTGCTCCTTCGGTGGATGCCGTGACACGATGGCCCGGCACCTCTCTCCAGTGAGGTAACGCCTTGATGAAAAGCGTTTTGTCAGTCCTTTTGCCTGAGCGTTCAGCAGTTTTTCAAACCGCCTGCGCCTTCGGCGGCCTGACTTGTTTCATATTGGAAGCAAGTCAGGCGCTCTCCTGACAGGGGTGGATTCTAGCTTTATTTGGCGTACACCAAATCCCGCAATGTCAAAGACAGGGCAGGCACATAGCTCACCACCATCAGGCAGACCAGAATCACCAGCACGAAGGGGATCAGGTCCTTGATCATCCGGTCCAGCGAGATTCGCGCTACCGTGCACGCTGCAAACAAGTTCACCCCAAAAGGCGGTGTGATCATGCCCAGAGCGAGGTTGACAACCATGATCAAACCAAAATGCACTGGATCGATGCCGAAGTGAACTGCCACGGGGGCGAGGATGGGGGCCAGAACAATGATGGCGGCGCTGGTCTCGATGAACATGCCGATCAAGAACAAAGCTGCATTCACGCCCAAAAGAAAATAGAACGGTGACTGGAGAATGTCCTGCAACCAATGGCCAATCGCTTCCGGCACGCCCGCGCGGGTGATCAAGAAGGCGAACAAACCCGCGTTGGCAATGATGAACATGATCACCGCGCTGGACAGCACGGACTTGCGCATGATCACAGCCAGGTCTTTCAGCTTGATTTCGCGGTAAATGAAGATGCCGACGATCAAGGCGTAAAAGACCGCCACTGCAGAAGCTTCGGTAGGCGTGAACACCCCGCCATAAATACCACCCAGAATGATGACAGGCATCAGCAGCGCCCATCCCGCTTGCCAAGATGCCTTGCCAAAGCTCAAACGGCCGTCGCCATCGTTTTTGCCCCAGCCTTTGTATTTGCAATACACCCAAACCCAGAACATCAAGGCCACGCCAATGAACAGGCCTGGCCCAAAACCGGCGATAAACAATTCACCAATCGACACTTCGGCACTGACGCCGTACAGGATCATGGGAATCGAGGGCGGGATGATCACGCCCAACTCGGCCGATGTGGCTTGCAAAGAAGCTGCATAGGTGGTGGGGTAACCGTGTTTGATGAGTGCTGGAATCAGGATAGCACCGATGGCAAACGTGGTGGCCACCGACGAGCCCGAGACGGCCGCAAAAATCATGCAGGTCAGAACGCAGGTCATTGGCAAGCCGCCTTGCACACCGCCGACGATGCTCTTGGCAAACTCCACCAAGCGGCGCGAGATGCCGCCAGTTTCCATGATGTTGCCCGCCAGGATGAAGAAGGGGATGGCGGCCAACGGAAATTTGTTGATCGAGTTGAACATCTCCTTGACGGAGATAAGCATGTTGGCATTGCCAATCTGGATGCCGACAATCGCCGACAAACCAATGGACACGGCCACCGAGATGGTGAGTGCAAAGCACAGCACCATGGTGCAAAGCATGACGACGCTCATTGTGCGGTCTCCAATTCAAGGCGCTGGGGATCGAGCCAATTGCCGATGATGCTGATCACGCTGAAACATGCGCCCACGGGTAAAGCCATGTAAGCCCAAAACATGGACACGTCTTCCAAGCCGATCATGGACTGAACCTTGCCTCTGTTGGCATAGTCCCAACCCCACCAAATGATGATGCAGACCAAGGTCAGCGCGGCCAAGGCCACAGCGGTGTCCAGGACTTTTTTCATACGGGGGCCGCTCCAGCGGTAAAGCACATCCACGCTGACCATCGCGCCCTGACGAAAGGCCATGGGGATGCCCATGAAGACCATCCAGATCAGGCTGAAGCGGATGATGACTTCGGTCCATTCAATGGGCGTCTCCAGCACAAAGCGGGTAAAAATTTGCAGCATGCCCAAACAGGCTGCCAAGGCGAGCATCAAACAGGCCACGAGCATCGAAAAAGCGGTGGTCCACTTCTCTATGCTCAGATAGAGCGAACGCATAAAAATTCCTTCACGACAAAATCAAAAACGCCCGCCCATGCAAGACAGGCGGGCGTTTTGACGAGATTCAAATCACTTGAAGTTGCGGATACGGTCCAAATTGGCTTTGCCGAACTGTTTTTCAAACTCGGCCATGGCCGGGCCCATGGTGGCCACGAACTTGGCCTTGTCCACGTTCTCGATGATGGTCATGCCTTTTTTGCGCAGCTCGGCCACACCGTTGGCATCGTCCTTGTCTACGCGGGCACGGTTGACCTTGACGGCTTCTTTGGCCGAGTCAAGGAAGATTTGCTTGTCAGCTGCGCTGAGTTTGTCGAAAGAACCCTTGTTCATCAGGATCACCACGGGCGAATAAACGTGGCCTGTGAGTGTCAGGTGCTTTTGCACTTGGTCAAAGTTGGCGGCCATGATCACCGACAGCGGGTTTTCTTGACCATCCACAGTGCCTTGTTGCAAAGCGGTGAACACTTCAGGGAAAGCCATGGGGGTGGTCACAATGCCCAAGCTCTTGTAGGCCGCGACGTGCACGGGGTTTTCCATGGTGCGCATTTTCAGACCCTTGAGGTCACCAGGCTCGTTGACCGCACGCTTGCTGTTGGTCATGTGGCGCACGCCGTTTTCACCCCAAGCAAGGGCCTTGAAGCCCTTGGCGTCAAATTTGGTCAGGAGTTCCTGGCCAATGGGGCCATCCAGCACGGCGCGTGCGTGTGCTTTGTCGCGGAAAAGGAAGGGCACGTCCAGAATTCGGGCTTCAGGCACAAAGTTGGGAACGGGCCCGGTCGATGTGGTGGCGAGTTCTTGTGTGCCCAGTTGCACGGATTCGATGGATTCGCGCTCGCCACCCAAAGAGCCCGAGTAGAAGTTCTGGATCTTGATGCGCCCATTGGTGCGCTTTTCAACCTCTTTGGACAGGGTGTCGATGGCTTCACCCTGGTGGGAGTTCTGGCCGACAGAGATGCTGTTGCGCATGGTGACTTGCGCAGAGGCCGTGGCCATGACACCTACGGCCAAACTCAGGCCCAACATCAGTTTGCTCAATTTCATTCGAAAGCTCCTCGTGGATCGGTGGACGACGACAAGTTGCGGATCAATTTGTCATACAAGTTAATTATGGTGTGATCATTGGCCATTTGGACTAGGGTTTTCGCGGGGGTGGTGATGCCTTGGTGACGGACCTGTCCCAGTGAGTCGCCCCAAAAAAAGAGGCCCTGACGGGCCTCTTGAAAGGGGTGTCGGCTTCACATGCCGGTGTAGTTGGGCCCGCCGCCACCTTCGGGTGTGACCCAGACGATGTTTTGTGTCGGGTCCTTGATGTCGCAGGTTTTGCAGTGCACGCAGTTTTGCGCATTGATCTGCAGGCGGTCGGAGTTGTCTTCGTTTTTCACGAACTCATAAACGCCAGCAGGGCAGTAGCGACTCTCAGGGCCGGCGTATTTGGCCAAGTTGATGCTGACAGGCACCGAAGCGTCTTTGAGCGTCAGGTGGGCTGGCTGGTTTTCTTCGTGGTTGGTGTTGCTGATGAACACGCTGCTCAAGCGGTCAAAGGTCAGCTTGCCGTCCGGTTTCGGGTACTCGATCTTCTCGCACTCGGCCGCGGGCTTAAGGTAGGTGTGGTCGGCCTTGTCGCGGCGCAGCGTCCAGGGAATGTGGCCGCGCAGCACGAACTGCTCGAAGCCGTTCATGAGCGTCGCCACGGTCAGGCCCTTTTTGAACCAGGTCTTGAAGTTGCGCGACTTGTTTAGCTCGGTGTAGAGCCAGCTGGCTTCAAACGCTTCGGGGTAGGCACTCAGCTCGTCGTGCTGGCGGCCCGCCACGATGGCGTCGTAAGCGGCTTCTGCGGCCAACATGCCGGTCTTGATGGCGGCGTGGCTGCCCTTGATGCGGCTCACGTTCAGGTAACCGGCGTCACAACCGACCAGGGCACCGCCCGGGAACACGGTCTTGGGCAGGCTCATCAGCCCGCCAGCGGTGATGGCTCGGGCGCCATAGCCGATGCGTTTGGCGTTGACTTCGCCTTGGTCGTTGGTGAAGTACCACTTGATGTTGTTGTGGGTTTTCCAGCGCTGGAATTCCTCGAAGGGGCTGAGCCACGGGTTGGCGTAGTCCAAGCCCACCACATAACCAATGGCGATCTTGTTGTCTTCCATGTGGTACATAAAAGCGCCGCCGTAGGTGTCGTTGTTCATGGGCCAGCCGGCGGTGTGCATCACAAAACCGGGGGTGTGGCGTGAGGGATCGATCTCCCAAACTTCCTTGATGCCGATGCCGTAGGTCTGCGGATCGCGCCCTTCGTCGAGCTTGTATTTGGCGATCAGTTGCTTGCCCAAATGGCCGCGTGAGCCTTCTGCAAACACGGTGTACTTGGCGTGCAGCTCCATGCCGAGCTGGAAGTTCTCGGTCGGCTCACCATCTTTACCCACACCCATGTTGCCGGTGGCCACACCTTTGACCGAGCCGTCGTCGTTGTAGAGCACTTCGGCAGCGGTGAAGCCGGGGAAGATTTCAACGCCCAGGTTTTCGGCCTGCTGGCCCAGCCAGCGGGTGAAGTTGGAGAGGCTGATGATGTAGTTGCCGTGGTTTTGCGCGCACTCGGGCAAGAAAATGCCGGGGGTGCGGGTGGCACCGGTCTCGCTCAAAAAGCTCCAGGCGTCGTCGGTCACGGGCTGGTTGAGCGGGGCACCCAGCTCTTTCCAGTTGGGCAAGAGTTCGCTCAGGGCCTTGGGGTCCATGATGGCGCCAGACAAGATGTGCGCACCGGGCTCGCCGCCTTTTTCCAGGACCACGACCGACACGTCAGTGCCTTTTTCAGCGGCCAATTGTTTGAGGCGAATGGCTGTGGACAGGCCACCGGGGCCGCCACCGACCACGACCACGTCGTATTCCATGGATTCGCGGGGACCGTAGGTGCTCAGGATTTCTTCGGGGCTCATGAACGTCTCTTCTTGAGAAAGGTGTCAAAACAAATGTCCAGACACAGGGGTGTCGGGCGTGTGACTCATTTTATGCGGCTCTGCCCGGCTTGCCCCGCACAATGGCGTCAACCGTTTTTGCCCGTAGGGGTTCATTATTGAAGGAGTTGTCATGGCTTATGAAATCGATTTGTCCGGCCGGGTGGCCTTGGTCACGGGGGCTTCGGGTGGTTTGGGGGCTCAATTTGCCAAAACCCTGGCCGCAGCAGGCGCGGGCGTGGTGTTGGCCAGCCGTCGCATGGAAAAACTCAAAGACCTGCGGGCCGAGATTGAGGCCGCTGGCGGCGACGCGCATGTGGTCGAGATGGACGTGACCGACCGCCACAGCATTGCAGCGGCCGTGGCGCACGCCGAGACCGAGATGGGCAGCATCGACATTTTGGTGAACAACTCGGGCGTGAGCACCACCCAGCGCATCCAGGATGTGACGGAAGAAGACTACGACTTCATCATGAACACCAATGTGCGCGGCGCGTTTTTTGTGGCGCAAGAGGTGGGCAAACGCATGCTGGCCCGGGCCAAGGGCGCGGCACCGGGCAGCTTCACAGGCGGGCGCATCATCAACATCGCCTCGATGGCCGGCCTGAAAGTCTTGCCGCAAATTGGCGTGTACTGTATGAGCAAGTCTGCCGTGATTCAGATGACCAAGGCTTTTGCGGTCGAGTGGGGTCGTTTTGGCATCAATGTGAACGTGATTTGCCCGGGCTACATCGACACCGAAATCAACCACCACCACTGGCAGACCGAGCAGGGCCAAAAACTCATCAGCATGCTGCCGCGCAAGCGCGTAGGCCAGCCGCAAGACCTGGACGCTTTGTTGATGCTGCTGGCCAGTGACCAGAGTCACTTCATCAACGGCGCAGTCGTTTCGGCCGACGACGGTTTTACCTTGTGAGGGCCTGGCCATGAAGCTGGAGCTGCCTGAGCACAAGAAACAGGTGAATGAGCTGGTCATCCCCATCCGCTGGGGCGACATGGATGCCATGGGCCACGTCAACAACACGCTGTACTTTCGCTACATGGAGACGCTGCGCATCGACTGGTTTGAGGCGATCGGTTGCCGGGTCAACCCGCAAGGGCAGGGCCCGGTGATCGTGAACGCGTTTTGCAACTTCTACAAACAGTTTGAATATCCGGGTGACATTCTGGCCAAGATGTTTGTGAGTGATCCGGGGCGCACCACGTTTGAGACTTGGTGCACGCTGGAGCGCACCGACCAGCCTGGCGTCGTGTTTGCCGCCGGGGGCGCGACCACCATTTGGGTGGATTTTCCCAATCAAAAAGCGGTGACCCTGCCCGACTGGGTACGGGCCTTGATCAGCGACTGAGCGCTGTTGCTGTTTTTTTGGGGCGCACCCCCTTGCGCGAGGGCTTTACGCCGCTTTAGAAGCTGTTGCGCCCACCGCACGCCATTGGTCGGCATGGTTTTGCAACCAGTCTTGCGACAAGGTTGCGCAGCCCACTTGCATGGGGTGAAAGTCTTTGCGGGTGTAGGCCCACAAGGGTTTGGCCACGCGCCAGACCAAGCCGTGGCGGCCCAGGAAAAATTTGCCAGCCGACCACCAGGTCGAAGGTTTGAACAAGGTCTTGTCATGCCAGAGGTTGTTCACCGTTTGGCGCAGCACGTCGGTGGTGAATTGCACCGTGACATACCAGAACCAGCGCATGCGCCAAGTGTGGTTGCCGCCCAAGCGTTGGTAAATGTCAAAGGCCACGCATTTGTGCTCGGACTCTTCGGCCGAGTGCCAACGCCACAGGGTTTTGAGGGGCTCTTCAGCTCCGGCGAACCAGTCGCCTGGTTGGTCGATGCGCTCGAGCGTCAGGTCGCCAAAAATCGAGGTGTAGTGCTCGAATGCGGCGGTGATGGCCAATTCGTGCAGATAGCCCTTGTCGCTGTTGTTGAAAAATTCTTCTCGGCCTTTTTTCAAGCGCCGCTCGGCGCGAGGGCCCCAGTGGTTGACCAGGCCTTGCTTTTTAAGGTGGGCGTTGTAGAGGCCGTGCAGGTGGCGGTGCGTGGCCTCTTGTCCGATAAAGCCTTTGGCGACGCTTTTGAGGTCGGCATTTTCGGGGGTGTCGGGCAAGGCTTTGACGCCGTTTTTGACCGCATCGATGAAGGACTGCTCCCCCACCGGAAAGCTCATCGACAGGGCATTGGCATACGCCGTCAAAAACGCATCCCCGGCATTCCAATGGCGGGAAAAGCCTCTGGACAGGTCTACAGACAGATGGCGGATGGTCAAATCGGTCGGGACTTGGGTGTCGTTGTGGGTGGCTTGCATAGAGCAGAGTCCTTGATGCGGCAGAATATGAGAATTATTCAGGTTAATTGGCCTGCTCTCAACTCGCTATCTGCTCATGTTTTCAGGAGTCACATTCATGTTGTCCAAAAATGTTCCGCCTCACTCTGAAAGCCCGAAGAAACAACGCCGCGCACCGACACAAGCACGTTCACAACAAACCATAGAGACCTTATTTCAGGCAGCTGCTCAGATTTTGGACAGAGAAGGGGAGGTCGGTTTGACCACCAACAAGGTGGCGGCGGCTGCCGGTTTTTCTATTGGCACTTTGTACCAGTACTTTCCCAGCAAAGAGGTGCTGGTTCAAGCCATGTCCCACAGGGGGACGGAGCTGGTCTTGCATTCGCTGGACTTGCATTTGTCCGAATTGGAGCTCAGAGCAGACGTCCAGTCATTGGATGCGCGTGTTTTGTTGGGCAAGGCCATGCGCATCGTCTTGCGGGGATTCACGCCAGGCAAGGGGCTGAGCCAGAGCATGATCCGCTTGTGCTGGAAACTTGAGCAACCTGATGAAACTGCCAGTGCGGTTCGGCAAGTGTCAGATCGCCTGGCGATTCACTTTGATCGAATCAATCACCCTTGCCTGAAGGTCCCCAACGCGGCCCAGATGTTCGTTCTGACCCGGTCCATCATTGGCACTTTGCGCAGTGCCAGTCTTGAAAAGTCACCTTTATTGAGCAGTCCGGCCCTGGAAGAAGTGCTCATTGATTTGGCCTGGGCCATGTTGGCACCGAAAACTTGACAGTGCCTGAATGAGTCACTGATTCATGCGTTTTTGACCCATCATGGACAAGGATTGATTAAATTTATAGATATGCGCAATAATTTCATTTACAATTGCTAAATATTTATTTTGATGAATTTTTATCAAATTCTGGGGGTGAGTCATGAGTGGTCATGTGAAATTGTCCAGCGTAGTGGGCTTGTGGTGTGTCGTTGCTGCATGGATGGCTCCTGTGAGTGCCAGCGAACTCAAGCTGTCAGAGGCGCTTCGCATGGCGGGCCTCAAGCATCCATCTGTTCAAGCGAAGCTGGCTGAATTGCAAGCGGCCAACAAGGACGTGGTTGCTGCGAAATGGGCTCGTTTTCCCAGCATCACTGTCCAGGGGACAACTTCCAACTCTCAGCCTGAGACGGCATTGTTGATTCAGCAGCCCTTGTGGGAAGGGGGACGAATCACGGGTCAGATCCTTTTGGCTCAGGCGACAGTCCGTCAGGCTGAGGCGGCATTGTTGGAGGCGCGGCAATCCCTTTTGCAACAAACCAGCACCACTTTTTTTGAAATATTGCGTTTGAAAGAACGATTGATCCTGGCCAAAAAAAGCGAGGCAGAACACCAAAAGCTGGTGGAGCTCATTGAACGGCGTGTCAAGTCTGAAATCAGTCCGGTAGCCGATGCCATTTTGGCCAAGGCGCGCAAACAACAGTCGACCAGTGAGCGCATTCAAGTGGAGCGTGCATTGCAAACGGCCCGCTTGACACTTGATCAATGGGTGGGACCGCAAGCCGGTGAACCCAAGTTGCCGGGAACGCTGCCTTGGCAGGTCAAGCCAGATGATCAGCTCGTCTCCAGCGCCAAAGCGTTTTCTGGGGAATTGCGACGTCTTCAAGCTTTAGAAGAAGTGGCCCTGGCACAAATTCAGATCGCCAGTGCCGCCAGCTGGCCAGGTTTGTATCTGGTCAATCGCCAAGCCTTGGGGGGCCCAGGTTATGCCATGACAGGGGCCCGTAATCAAACCTATCTCAGTTTGAATTTTTCCCCAGGTGCTGGCTTGTCTGCAGCTGCAGCTGCTGAGGCGGCAAAGGCCCGGGCCGAGACGGCCAAGCAAGGCATCGCTCTGTATGAACGCCAACTGGAGCAGCAGGTGCGCAATGGTCTTTCAGAAGCGCAGTCTTTGCAATTGCAGCGCGCCACCTCTCAAGAGCTGATCAAGGCCACCGAAGAGGTGGTCGATTCCTATCTCAGGCAGTACCAGATTGGCCGAAAAAACTGGCTGGATGTTTTGAACGCTTTGCGCGAAAGCATCCAGGCTGCCAATTCAGCGGGCGAAATCGAATACGGACTTTATGCGGTGAAGCTTCGGCTATTGCTCAGCAGCGGGCAACTCAATTTAGACAATCTGGAATCCATTTATGACTGAAGAGCATGTTTCCAGCACCCCCATGCTGGATCACCCTTTGGCCATGTTGCTGTCGCGTCTGGCCGGACTTCAAGGCCAGGCTGTACCGGTACACCGCTTTGGCATGATGGGATCGACAGACACAGGTTTGCCTGTCCATGACCTGAGCAGAATCGAGCGCATGAAAGCCTGGTGGCGTGGGCGGTTTCCCAGTGCTGAAATCACCGAATTGAGTCTGGCTCAATTGCAGCCTGACCACTTCCCTTTGTTGTGGATTTCTGCCGATGAAAAGCAGGTGCGACTGGTGCGGGGTCGTTCCGGGCGGGGTGCCTTGATCACCCAAAATGAGAGCGGAGAAACCTACGCAGTCACCGTTGACGAGGCGCAAAAAGGAACGCTGCACCGATTGACCACAGCGCCTGCCTTGCCTGGAGAGACTGGGCATCAGGCCATGTCGGCCACTGAGTGGTTTGCTTTTAGCCTCAGGCGCTACCGATTTGTTTTTTTTGAAGGTGTCGCGGCGACCTTTGTTCTGAGCACGCTGGGGTTGGTTGCGGCACTGTATTCGATGCAGGTGTATGACCGCGTCATTCCTTCCAAAGGTTATTCGACCTTGTGGGTGTTGACCATTGGCGTGGTGATTTCGATCGTTTTGGAACTCATCATCAAACAGGTCAGGGCCTACATGGTGGACAGGGCCTGCAAACTGATCGATCAGGAACTGTCGGCTGTTTTTTTTGGCAAAGCGCTGGACATACGACTGGATGCCCGTCCCGGGACGGTGGGCACATTTGCTTCGCAGATTCGGCAGTTCGAATCGGTGCGGAACTTTTTGACATCTTCGAGCCTGTTCATCATGGCCGATTTGCCGTTTGCCCTTTTGTTCATTGGCGTGATCGCCTTGTTGGCGGGGCCTGTGTCCTTGGTGCCGCTTGTCATGGTGCCCGTTTCCATACTCGCAGGCTTGGCGTTTCGCCGGTCCATGGAAAAACTGACCGCAGAGCACATGGAGGAGTCCAACCTCAAAAACGGCTTGCTGATTGAAGCGATTGATGGCATCGAGTCGGTCAAGGCGGCCAACGCCGAATGGAAAATGTTGACGCGCTGGCGGGCCATGACAGCCCATTTGGCATCCAATGAACTCAAGTTGCGCATGATGTCCTCGATGTCGAGCAACGTGACCCAATCGCTTCAGCAAATCAGCTATGTGGGCATGGTGGCCGTGGGCGCGTATGCCATCAATGCGGGCAATCTGACCATGGGCAGTTTGATTGCCTGCTCCATCATTTCAGGGCGGGCTCTGACCCCTGTGGCGCAATTGTCCAGTCTGATCGTGCAATGGGAGCATGCCCGTTTGGCCCTCAAAGCACTCAATGCCATCATGGCCATGCCCAGTGACCGGGATCCACAAGAACGGCTGGTGGTGCCTGAGCAATGCAACGGACAGTTGCGCATGGACAAAGTGGGCTTTGCCTATGCCAAAGACACGCCCACGGTGGATATTTCTGCCTTGCAAATTCGTCCTGGCGAGCGGATTGCCATATTGGGTGCCGTCGGCTCGGGTAAATCGACCTTCATCAAGTTGCTCGGTGGCCTTTACAAACCCATGACGGGTCATCTGTTTCTCGATGATGTGGATGTGACGCATCTGGCCCCGGAATATGTGCGTGAAAACATAGGGTATTTGCCTCAGGATGTCCGACTGTTCAACGGCACTTTGCGTGACAACCTCACTTTGGGCTTGCCCATGCCCAGTGACTCGCAAATCCTGCGCGCGGCGGCCATGACGGGGCTCGACGGCGTCATCCAAAGCCATCCCAAAGGTCTTGAGCTGACCATCGCCGAAGGTGGTCGTGGTTTGTCCGGCGGGCAGCGCCAATTGGTCGGACTGACCCGCATGTTGCTCGCTTGTCCCAAAGTCTTGCTGCTCGATGAACCCACCGCGTCCATGGACGGGCAGCTCGAAATCAAGGTCATGCGCCACCTGTTCCAGGAAATGCCCAAAGATGCCGTGATCGTGGTGGTCACCCACAAGCCAGCATTGCTGCCGCATGTGGACCGTGTCCTGGTCATGGATCGAGGCCGGATTGTGCTGGACGGTCCTCGCGACGAGGTGCTTGCTCGTCTGAGTCAGAACACGCCGACGCCCACCCGCTCGGCGCCAAGCGCTGAAGCCATTGCGCCCGGAGGGGTCAAAACATGAAAATTTTCTGGTTTCTTCAATCTCATGACGCGGGATCTTCTGCGGATGAACTGTCCAGCAGCCTGCGCCGCTCACGCTGGCTGTTTTGGACGATCACCTTGACGATGGCCGTGTTTGTGACCTGGGCCTACTTTGCCGAGGTGGATCAAATCACCCGTGCGCCCGGCTCGGTGATTTCCAGTGCACGTTCTCAAATCATTCAGTCACTCGATGGCGGTGTGATTGAAGACCTGTTGGTCAAAGAAGGCGATGTGGTGCAGCGTGACCAGGTCCTGGTCAAACTGGAAAAAACAAGGCAGGAGTCGGGCTTTCTGGAAACACGGGCCAAAGCGGCTGCGTTGACCGTCACAGTGGCTCGCTTGCAGGCCGAAGTGCTGGGCCGGGAACCCAAGTTTCCGCGCGAGACCTTGAAATACCCCGAGTTTGTGCAATCCCAAATGGTGTTGTTCAAAAAACGCAGTTCAGCCATCCGTGAAGAAGTGCAAGCCCTGCAGTCCATGGCACGGCTCACGCAAAGAGAATTGAACATGACCCGACCCTTGCTCAAAACAGGGGATGTGAGCATGACCGATGTGCTGCGCTTGGAGCGGCAGTTGGCTGACATTCAGGCGCAAATCACGAACCGACGCAACAAGTATTTTCAGGACGCGCAGGCCGAGCTGAGCAAGGCCCAGGAAGATCTGGCAGGCATTGAGCAAGTGATGGCCCAAAGGCAAGATCAGCTGGATCAAACCGTGCTCCACTCACCTATGCATGGTGTGGTGAAAAACGTCCGCGTGACCACCCGTGGTGGCGTGCTGCGCCCGGGTGAAGAGGTCATGCAAATTGTGCCTTTGGAGGATGACCTGGTCATTGAAGCCAAGGTCAGCCCGACCGATATCGCCTTCATCAAGCCAGGCCTCAATGCCACCATCAAAATTGATGCCTACGACTACGCCATTTACGGCACCTTGTCGGGCAAGCTGGTCTACATCAGTGCCGACACCCTCAATGAAAATTTGAACGTGCAGCAAGGCGAACAACCTTACTACCGGGTGCGGGTTCAAACCGAAGGTCGACGCTTCAGTGGCAATGCCGACAAAGACCTGGCCATCCAGCCGGGCATGACGGCCACCGTGGAACTCAAAACAGGCAGCAACACCGTGTTGCGCTATCTGGTCAAGCCCATCTTCAAAACCCTGACGCAATCCCTGAGTGAACGCTGATTGCGGGTTAGCGCCTGGCCGCCGCAGGCCCGGTGGGTTTCAGGCTTTGACTTTGGGCGTGCGGCCCATCAGGTAAAACTCTGGGTTGGGCATCATGCCGCTGAAGCTGGCCATGCGGTTGCTCAGCCCAAAGAAAGCCGTGATGGCCGCGATGTCCCAGATGTCCTCGTCATTGAAGCCGTGTGCGTGCAAGGCGGCAAAGTCGGCGTCTTCGACCTCGTCAGAGTGCAGGCAGACCTTCATCGCAAAGTCGAGCATGGCGCGTTGGCGCGGGCTGATGTCGGCCTTGCGGTAATTGACGGCGACCTGATCGGCCACCAGCGGTTTCTTTTCATAGATGCGCAAAATCGCGCCATGCGCCACCACGCAATACAGGCAGTGGTTGGCCGCGCTGGTGGTGGTCACGATCATCTCGCGATCGCCTTTGGAGAGGCCACTTTCGCGCCCGACCGACTCGGGCACCATCAGGGCATCGTGGTAGGCAAAAAAGGCCCGCCACTCGGCTGGGCGGCGGGCTAAAGCCAAAAAGACGTTAGGCACAAAACCGGCTTTTTCCTGCACCTCCAGCACCTTGGCTTTGATGTCATCAGGCAAGTCATGGATGTCGGGGGTAGGGTAGCGAGTGCTCATGGGGGTCTCCAGTTGGGGGGTCTTGCTTTTGATTATGCTCACAGATATTTCAGGAGCCTGTCATGTCCCCAACACCCCAACATTCCTCCACTCAACAAGCCCGCGATGCACGCCCTGACGACGCCGCTTTTCAGGCGGGTTTGACCACCCGCAGCCAGGTCATGGGGCCGGACTATGTGGACCGTGCTTTGGCTGGGGCCACCGACTTCACCGAACCCATGCAGGAGTTCATCACCCGCAACGCCTGGGGCAACGTCTGGCAGCGCCCAGGGCTGGATCTGAAAACCCGCAGCCTCATCACCGTGGCCATGCTGACTGCCTTGGGCAAACAGCATGAACTCAAGGCCCATGTACGTGGCGCCTTGAACAACGGCGTCACACCCGAAGAAATTCGTGAATTGATGCTCCACGCCACCGTGTATTGCGGTTTCCCCACCGCCATCGACGCCTTTCGCAGCGCCACAGAGGTGATCGAACCCAAGGCCTAAGAAGTCGCGGCTCCCGTCGGTGGGCACTCGCAGAGTCCGGCATTTACCAAACCGTCCACGTGCCTAATTCATGTTTTATCGGTTTGCCCACAAGCGTCGGAGTCTTCGACCACCGACCTACAAGACCCCGAAGCCCCGTAGGTCGGTACTCGCAGAGTCCGACGTCTGCCAAACCGTCCACGTGCCTAATTCATGTCTTGTCGGTTTGCCCACATCTGTCGGAGTCTTCGACCACCGACCTGCAAGAGCCCCAGTCCTCGTAGGTCGGTACTCGCAGAGTCCGACGTTTATCAAACCGTCCACGTGCCTAATTCATGTTTTATCGGTTTGCCCACATGCGTCGGAGTCTTCGACCGCCGACCTGCAAGAGCCCCAGTCCCCGTAGGTCGGCACTCGCAGAGTCCGACGTCTGCCAAACCGTCCACGTGCCTAAATCATGTCTTGTCGGTTTGCCAACATGCGTCGGAGTCTTCGACCACCGACCTGCAAGAGCCCCAGTCCCCGTAGGTCGGCACTCGCAGAGTCCGACGTTGACCAAACCGTCCACGTGCCTAATTCATGTTTTATCGGTTTGCCCACAAGCGTCGGAGTCTTCGACCACCGACCTACAAGACCCCGAAGCCCCGTAGGTCGGTACTCGCAGAGTCCGACGTTATGGGTTTCGGCACAGCCCCAAGTCGGCTCTGTTGCCGCCAACGAAGACCTGAACCTTATTGCGGCTATTCTTCTTGCTTTCCTTTGATGGCTCGCCCGTTTGCATGACTGACTCCTTGATTCCCCCCGGATTTTTGGCTTTGCACAGCCACCGCTCTGAAGTGTTGGCCGAGACTTTGTCGGGTTGGCTGGTGCGCCAGCCCTTGGCCCCGCTGGAGCAGGAGGTGGTGCTGGTGCAAAGCAACGGCATGGCCGAGTGGATCAAGATGGCGCTGGCACAGCAAGGCGGGGTGTGTGCGGCCACCAAGGTGGAGCTGCCCTCGCGCTTTTTGTGGCGCACCTACCGGCAGGTGCTGGGTGTGCAGAACGTGCCGCCCGATTCGCCGCTCGACAAATTGCCCATGACTTGGCGCTTGATGGCTTTGTTGCCCAGCTGCGTGGGGCAGGAGGTGTTCAAGCCCGTGGCCGGTTTTTTGCAGGGCGATGAACCCGACCGCTTGCTGCAACTTGCCAGCCGCCTGGCCGACTTGTTTGACCAGTACCAGATTTACCGCCCCGACTGGCTCGAAGACTGGGCCGCCGGGCGCAATGTGCTGCGCAAGCAGCCCGGGCAGGCGGTTTTGCCTGGTGCTGCCGCAGGTCAGCTGCCGCCCGACCAGCAGTGGCAAGCCGAGTTGTGGCGGTGCGTGCTGGCCACCCTGTCGGACGCTGAAAAACAGGCCACCCGGCCCGCCTTGCATCTGCGGGCCGTGGCCCACCTCCAATCCGGCCAGGCCCTGGCCAGCCCGGTGGCGCGGCGTGTTTCAGTGTTTGGCATGAGCCACATGCCCGGCCAACTGCTGGACATTCTTGCCGCCTTGGCTAGGCACAGCCAGGTGCTGCTGGCGGTGCCCAACCCTTGTCAGTACCACTGGGGCGACATCATGGACGGGCGCGACGCCCTCAAGACCGAGCGGCGGCGTCACGCCTACAAGGGTGACCAAGACCTGTCGAACACGCCATTTGAGCAGATGCATTTGCACGCGCCCGCCTTGCTGGCCGCGTGGGGGCGACAGGGTCGAGACTTTATTCGGCAGTTGGACGCGTTTGACGATGTGCAGGCTGCGCAGGCCTGCATGCCGGGCCAGCGCCTGGACCTGTTTGACGACGCGCCGGGTGCCGACGGCACGCGGCTGCTGACGCAACTGCAAAACCGCATCCGCGATCTGAAGTCTGCCCAGGACCCGGTGGATGCGCCCTTGCAAGCAGATGACCGATCGGTGGTCTTCAAAGTGGCGCACAGCCCGGTGCGCGAGCTGGAAGTGCTGCACGACCAGCTGCTGCAGTGGTTCCACGAACAGCCGGACCTGTCGCCCCGCGATGTGGTGGTCATGGTGCCCGACATCGAAACCATGGCCCCGGCCATTCGTGCGGTCTTTGGCCAATACAAGCGCAGTGACGCCCGCTTCATTCCGCACGACATTGCCGATCTGGGTGCCCAGGCCACCAGCCCCTTGATCCATGCGGTGCAGTGGCTGCTGGCCTTGCCCCAGCAGCGCGGCCGCATGAGCGAGCTGGTGGAGCTGCTTGAAGTGCCTGCGCTGGCGGCGCGCTTTGGCATCCAACCCGAACAATTACCCACACTCACACGCTGGATGGCGGGCTCGGGCATCCGCTGGGGCTTGTCGGGTGGGCACCGACAGGGCCTGGGCCTGGCCACCTGCGGTGAAGACAATTCGGCCCTGTTTGGCGTGCAGCGCATGCTCATGGGTTATGCCTGCGGGGCCGACCCCATGCCGCCAGGCGCAGCCGACATGGACCCTTACGCCGAAGTCGGCGGGCTCGATGCTGAATTGGCGGGCGCGCTGGCGCACCTGCTGCAAGCCTTGATCGATTGGTGGCAAACCAGCGCCACACCGGCCACGCCCGCCCAATGGGCCGAACGCGGCCGGGCCATGTTGGCGGCCGTGTTCAAGCCCCAGGGCGATGCTGACCGCAACGCCTTGTCGGCCCTTGACATGGCCCTGAACGACTGGGTCAAAGCCGCCGATCAGGCCAATTTTGAGCAGGCCGTGCCGCTGGCTGTGGCCCGCTCGGCCTGGCTCGAGGCACTGAAAGTGCCCAAGCTGGAGCAGCGCTTTCGTGCTGGGGGCGTGACTTTTTGCACCCTCATGCCCATGCGCGCCATACCCTTTCAGATGGTGTGCCTGCTGGGCATGAACGATGGCGACTACCCGCGCCGCAGTCCGCGTGCCGACTTCGACCTGCTGGGCCTGCCCGGCATGAGCCGTCCGGGAGACCGTTCGCGCCGCGACGACGACCGCCAGCTCATGCTCGAAGCCCTGCTGTCGGCCCGCCGCACGCTCTACGTCAGCTGGAGCGGCCGCAGCGTGCGCGACAACAGCGAACAACCCCCATCGGTGCTGGTGTCTCAGTTGCGCGACGAGATCGACGCGCTATGGGACGCGGGCAGCGCTGAGCGCCTGACCACGGTGCACCCGCTGCAACCCTTCAGCCGGGCTTATTTTGAAGCGGGCAGCGGCTTGCGCACGTATGCCAAAGAGTGGCGGGCCGCGCAGACTGGATCGCCACGCTTCGCTCGCGATGACGGGATTGGAGGGGCTCGCGATGACGGGATGGATGGTGAAGCCGACAATTTGTCATCGCGAGGAGCAGCTGTCAGTCGCGAGGAGCGAAGCGACGCGGCGGGACGTGGCGATCCAGTTTATGGGATGGGAAAGGCAATCGACGATGGGGTGAAAAAGGCAATCCATGCAGGGTTGGATGACGAAGCCGAAAATTCGTCATCGCGAGCGAAGCGTGGCGATCCAGTTTGGTTGTCACCCCCGCAGTCCGCCACCGGCACCCCCGTCATCACTTTGGCCCAACTGGCCCGCTTCCTGCGCAAGCCGGTGGGTGCTTTTTTCCGTGAACGCCTGCAGGTACATCTGGAAGACGAACGCAGCGAACTGCACGATGAAGAGCTGTTTGGTCTGGCGGGGCTGGACCTGTACCAGTTGCTCGACCACGAACTGCAGCATCTGCCGGTGGATCTGGCCAACGCGCAATTGCCCATGCATGTGCAGCACGCGGTGCAACGCCTGCGCAAGGCCGGGGCCTTGCCTTTGGCGGGCGTGGGCCTGCTCGAAGCCCAAAAACTCTCGCACAGCATGCAGACCCTGCTGACCGCCGCCCTGCGTGAGCGCGAGGGCTACCCCGATGCGGCACCGCGCGTGCTGGTCGATCTGCCGCACGCGCATGTGCACCTGCAAGACGCGCTGGGCGGTCTGTTGGCAGGCGAGGGCGGACAAGAAGGCGAACAAGACGGGGAACAGGTGGCCCTGACCCTGCGCGCCAGCAGCATCGCCCGCATCAAGGACGGCGGTGAAGCGCAGGCCTTGCCCGACAAATTGATCGATGTGTGGCTCACCTCGCTGGCCGCTGCCGCCATGGGCCGACCGACCCCCTGCGTGGTGGTGGGCCGCAACGCCGTGGTGCGTGTGCCGCCGCAAGACCCCGAAGCGGCCCGCGCCCAGTTGCAGGTGCTGCTGGACACCTGGGTCGAAGGCATGCGCTGGCCGCTGCCCTTGCCGCCTGCGCTGGCCCTGAAGTGGCTGGACAAAAAAGACAACACCAACGCGCTGCTCGACCTGTACGAAGGCAGCAGCCACCAGCGTGCCGAAGTCAGCCTTGACCCGGCGCTGGCGCGGACCTATCCCACGCTCGACACCTTGCTGGCTTCGGGCGCGTTTGAACGCCTGGCCGAGGCGGTCTATGCGCCTTTGAAAGCCTGGGCCGCCCACACCGTGGTCGAGGCTTTGCCCGATGCGCCTGCTGATACCGATACCCAGGAGGTGCAGGCATGAGCAGCGCACACGCCCTGAATGCAAACAGTTTTCCGCTGCGCGGCAGCCACCTGATCGAAGCCAGCGCAGGCACTGGCAAGACCTGGACGATTGCCGCGCTCTATGTGCGCCTGGTGCTGGGCCACGGCACACAGGCAACAGAGGGCGAAGACGGCTCAGAAGGGGGCACCGCGCCCGTGCGCCCCATGCTGCCGCAAGACGTGCTGGTGATGACCTTCACCCGCGCCGCCACGCGCGAACTGTCCGACCGCATCCGCGCCCGCCTGACCGAGGCGGCGCAGGTGTTTCGCGGCATCGCACAGACGGACGATGCTTTCCTGATTGAACTGAAAAACGAATACCCCGAGGGCCCGCTGCGCGAGCAGGCTGCTTACCGCCTGGCCTTGGCCGCGCAGGCCATGGACGATGCGGCCGTCTACACCATCGACGCCTGGTGCCAGCGCATGTTGCGTGAGCATGCTTTTGACAGCGGCAACCTGTTTGAAGAAAACCTGGTGGGCGACGAAGCCGCCTTGCGCATGGACGCCGTGCAGGACTACTGGCGTCAGCAGCTGTACCCCATGCCCCCCAACTTGGTGGCGCAGGTGCAGGGCATCTGGCGCGATGTGGACACGCTCGAAGCAGACATGCGCGCCTTGATGGGCGTGCCGCTGGCCGATGCCGAGCCGGGCACACTGGGCCAGGTGCTGTCTGAGGCACTGGCTGCCCGCCAAACGCAGTTGCAAGCACTCAAGCAAGGCTGGGTCGAGCGGGCCGACGACTTGCTGGGCTGGATCGAGGCGCAACTGGAACACCACAAGTCCAGCTGGGAAGGCCGCAAGCTCACCAATAAAAAATGCGCCGAGTGGCTGGGCGTGCTCAAGGCCTGGTCGCAAGGCCCGGCCGATGCACAGGCCTTGCAAGCCGACATGAAAGCCGGCTGGGACCGCTTCACGCCCGAAGGGCTGCTCGCTTGCCGCAAGCCCGGCGAAGCACCCTTGGAATGGCCGCCCGAAAGCCAGGCCTATGCCGATTTGCAAGCTGCCTTGCTGGCCTTGCCCGACCCGGCGCAGGCCGCCCGTCTGCACGCTCGCCAGCATGTGCAGCAGCGCATGGCCGAGCTCAAACGCCGCAGCGGCTTGTTTGGTTTTGCCGACATGCTGCAGCGCCTGGATGTGGCGCTGGCCGACCCGCAAGCGGGCGAGCGCCTGGCCCAGCGCCTGCGCGAGCAGTTTCCGGTGGCCCTGATCGACGAGTTTCAGGACACCTCGCCGCTGCAGTTCCGCATCTTCGACCGCATCTACCACACGGCAGACAACCGGCAAGACATTGCGCTGCTCTTGATCGGGGACCCCAAGCAGTCGATTTATGGCTTTCGCGGCGCCGACATCCAGAGCTATCTGGCCGCACGCCGCGCCACGGCGGGCCGCCACCATGTGCTGGGCACCAATTTCCGGTCCACTGTGGCGGTGGTCGATGTGGTCAACCGCTGGTTCAACATCCCGCAAGACGCCTTCGGTTACCGCCATGGCGATGAAGACCCCTTGCCCTTCCAGAGCGTGGACGCCAAGGGCCGCGCCGAAGTGCTGACCGGCAGCACCGGTCCCATCCCGGCCATGACGGTGGTGCACGACGACACACTGCGCAGCCAGCGCGATGCGCGTGCGCATTTGTCGGCCTTGTGCGCCGAGCAGATCGTGGCCTGGCTCAGTGACCCGCAGGCATGCTTTGCCGATCCGCAAAAAGGCGACACCGCGCTCAAGCCCAAAGACATTGCGGTGCTGGTGCGCACCGGTGTGGAAGCCGCCGCCGTGCGCGATGCGCTGCGTTGGCGCGGCGTGGCTTCGGTGTATTTGTCGGACCGCGACTCGGTGTTTGCCAGCGACGAAGCGCAAGACCTTTGCCTGTGGCTGCGCGGCGTGGCCGAGCCGCAAGACATGCGCCGCGTGCGCGCTGCCTTGGGCACGCGCACTGTGGGTTTGTCTTTGGTCGAGCTGCATGACTTGGCCACCCAAGACGAGCTGCTGGACCAGCGTGCCGAGCAGATGCGCGAGCTGCGCCAGACCTGGCAAAACCAGGGCGTGCTGGCCATGCTGCGCCAGTCGCTGCATGCCTTGCAGCTGGCCGGGCGCTGGCGCGGGCAGGCCGATGGTGAACGCCGCCTGACCAATGTCTTGCACCTGGCCGAACTGCTGCAAACCGCCAGCCACCAGCTGGATGGCGAACAGGCCCTGATCCGCTGGCTGAGCCAGCAGATTGACGAAGCGCTGGACGGCAGCGCGGGCGAGAACGAAGAACAGACCGTGCGCCTGGAAAGCGATGAAGACCTGGTCAAGGTCATCACCATCCACAAGAGCAAGGGCCTGGAATACCCGGTGGTGTGCCTGCCCTTTGCGCACAGCCACCGCGTGGTCACGGCCGACAAGGCCGCCGTGCTGCAAGTCAGTGACGCGCAGGGCGAGCGCCGCTGGACGCTGGCGTTTGACAAGCAGGACGCGAAAGGCGCGGACCTGGACCGGCTGCGCGAAGACCTGCGCCTGTGGTACGTGGCCTTGACCCGTGCGCGGCACGCCCTGTGGGTGGGTTGGAGCGCGGTCAAGCGCGGCAACGGCAAGGCCTGTGTCAACCACGACAGTGCCCCCGGCCATTTGCTGGGAGCTGGTCAGCCATGGGATTCAGCGCAATGGCTACCCAAACTGCAGGTGCTGAAGACCAACGCCCTGGGCGCGGCTTTGTCGGTGCAGTTGACGCTGGCCCCAAGCGATGTGCCCTTGACCCGCTGGCAGCGGCCTGCACAGCAGTCGGCCTTGCAAGAGGCGTTGCACAGCACCGCCCGCATCGACAAGAGCTGGACGATTGCCAGCTTTTCGCGCTTGGCGCGTGACCTGTCTTCGCAACCCGTGTTGCAGGCGGCTTTGCACATGGCCACGCCGCGCCCGGCCGATGACGAACCGCCAGAGGAGGGCGGGGCGCAGGCGCTGGCAGCTTTGAGTGTCAGTCTGGCAGGCACCCCGGCGGCGGCGCCCTCCGAGTCCTTGTCTGTGTCGCCCTGGCACAGCTTTGCCCGAGGCCCCAGCGCGGGCAACTTTTTGCACGACCAGCTGGAGTGGCTGGCCGCAGACGGTTTTGCCCTGCAGCCGGGCACCCCTTTGGCCCAGCGCCTGGCCAAACGCTGCGAACGGGCGGGCTACACGGCGCAAGCTGGCGATGTGGTGCAGTGGCTGTCCCGCGTGGTGGCCCAGCCTTTGCGCGGGCCGGACGCGCCGCTCAATGCGCTTGGGACTTTGCTGCCCGAGATGGAGTTCTGGCTGCCCGCACAGCGCCTGCACGCCCAGGAAGTGGACGCCCTGTGCCGCGAACACCTGCTGCCCGGCGTGAGCCGTCCCAAACTGCCCGATGCCCAACTGCACGGCATGCTCATGGGCTTTGCCGATCTGGTGTTCGAGCACCAGGGCCGCTATTGGGTGCTGGACTACAAGTCCAACCACCTGGGGCCAGATGACGCGGCCTACAGTGCGCCAGCCTTGGACAAGGCCATGGCCCACCACCGCTACGAGGTGCAAGCCGCGCTCTACATGCTGGCCTTGCACC
This sequence comes from Limnohabitans planktonicus II-D5, assembly GCF_001270065.2. Taxonomy (GTDB): domain Bacteria; phylum Pseudomonadota; class Gammaproteobacteria; order Burkholderiales; family Burkholderiaceae_C; genus Limnohabitans_A; species Limnohabitans_A planktonicus. The sequence continues at coordinate 169,805 of NZ_LFYT02000002.1, read as the reverse complement.
GTCTGCTGCGCGCGCGTTTGGGCTCGGCCTACGACCCGGCGCAGCAACTGGGCGGCGCGGTCTATCTGTTCCTGCGCGGCATCGACGGCCCCGCTGCAGGCTGCTGCACCTTGCCCGCCCCGGTCGCCCTGATGGACGGCCTGGACGCGATGCTGGGGTCAGGCCCATCGCCCGACAACGCATCCCAAATGATTGAGGTGCCGTGATGGTTGATTTTGTTTTGCAGCAGTGTGATGCGCTTGCAGCTTTGTTCTGTAGGAGCTTGCCCTGCAAGCGATGGCCTGCGGACCACCAGGGTTCTTTCGCCAGCAGGGCTGGCTCCTACAAAGATCAGACGGCGGCTGATCACACGCAATCCACTGATGCAGGGGTTTTCTGCAGGAGCTTGCCCTGCAAGCGATGGCCTGTGGATCGCCTGGGTTCTATCGCCAGCAGGGCTGGCTCCTACAAAGATCAGACGGCGGTTGATCACCCGCAATCCACGCACGCAGGGTTTTTCTGTAATCAGGCTGCGGCTGATCACCCGCAATCCACGGACACAGGGCTTTTCTGTAGGAGCTTGCCCTGCAAGCGATGGCCAGCGGACCGCCTGGGTTCTATCGCCAGCAGGGCTGGCGCCTACAAAGATCAGACGGCGGTTGATCACCCGCAATCCACGCACGCAGGGTTTTTCTGTAGGAGCTTGCCCTGCAAGCGATGGCCTGCGGACCGCTTGGGTTCTTTCGCCAGCAGGGCTGGCGCCTACAAAGACAGGGTCGCGACTTTAATGGGTCTGAAGAATGGTTCACAGGAGGCGGGCGCATGAGCTTGCGACAAAACCTGCTCAATCCGGCGCAGCAGGCGCACCAAGCGCATACCTCGGCGCAAAAAGCCGCCCAGATGGATTGGCTCAATGACCTGCCCGCAGGCGGCTTGAGCGCCGCGCAAACCCTGAACTGGCTGCATGGCTGGTCCGAGATGGGTTGGCTGCGCCGCTTGGACAGCGCCCTGGCCGCGCAACTGCTGCGGCTGCAGCCCGACGCGCCGCCCGCGCTGCTGGTGGCCGCTGCCGTGCTGGCCCAGATGGAAGGCCGGGGCCACACCTGCTTGTCGGTCAATGACTTGCTCACGCCTCCCGTGACCTTGCTGGCCTGGCCCGCTGATGCGGTGCATGGCCCGCAAGGCTTGCTGGCACTGTGGGCACATTTGCCTGCAGACCGGGCAGGCTGGCTGGCCGCCTTGCGTGCGGCACTCGCTTGCCTGCGCGATGCCAGCGCCCCCGATGCTGGCCAGCCCTTGGTGCTGGGCGGCGCTGCTGATGCGCCCTTGCTGTATTTGCGGCGCTATCGCGCTTACGAAGAGCGAGTGGGCAAAACCCTCTTGCAACGGGCCCAAAGTGCGGTGGACGTGCCTACGGCCCAGGCCCGCGAATGGCTGGACCGGTTTTTTGTGAATGTGCCCAGCACGGGGGCCTCGCCTGAGGAAGCCACCGACTGGCAAAAACTCGCCTGCGCCGTGGCCCTGCGGGCGCGGCTGTCGGTCATCACCGGTGGCCCTGGCACGGGCAAAACCTACACCGCCGCACGTTTGCTGGCACTGCTTTTGGCGCTGCATGAAGGCGTCAGCCCCTTGCGCGTGGCCCTGGCCGCGCCCACGGGCAAGGCCGCTGCGCGGCTCAAACAATCGATTGACGGCTCGCTCCAGGCGCTCAAGGCGCAGGCCAACGAGCAGGACAACGAGCAGGCCGGTGCCACGCTCGATCTGGACACCCTGATCCAGCGCATCGGCGCGGCCCGCACCCTGCATTCACTGTTGGGGGCGCGTCCCGATACGCGCCAATTCCAGTACCACGCTGCCCATCTGCTCGACGTGGACGTGCTGATCGTGGACGAAGCCTCCATGGTGCATCTGGAAATGATGGACGCCTTGCTGCAAGCGCTGCCGCCCACGGCCCGTCTGGTGCTGCTGGGCGACAAAGACCAGCTGGCCTCGGTCGAAGCCGGTGCGGTGCTGGGCGATGTCTGCCGCGACGCTGCCCAAGGCGGTTACACCGACGACACCTTGCGCTTTGCACAAGAAGTGGCCGGGCAAACGCTGGCCGCGTGCTTTCACGCATCGGCCGCCCCAGCGCTGCCCGCCTTGGCCCAGCAAACCGTGATGCTGCGCAAAAGCCGCCGCTTTGACGGCCCCATTGGCCAGTTGGCCCTGGCGGTCAACGCAGGCGATGCGGCCCAAGTACAGCAAGCCTTTGCGCTGCCCGGCAAGGCCTTGACCGCCTGGCAGCCGGAAAGCCCCCAAGCGGTGTGTGATCTGGCCACCGGGCAGGGCGCTCGGGCGATCGGCGGCGCTTCGTATGCCGACTACCTGACATGCGTCAACACCCCACCAATGGCAGGCGATTTGGCCGCGCACGAGGCCTGGGTCAAACAAGTGCTCAAAAGCTTTGACCGCTTTCGCATTCTGTGCGCGGTGCATCAGGGCGAGTGGGGCACTGCCGCACTCAACGCCGCGGTGCAAAAAGCCTTGGCCGATGCAGGCTGGCTGCAGCCCCAGGGCGAATGGTTCACCGGCCGCCCGGTCATGGTCACGCGCAACGACACGCAACTGGGCGTCTTCAACGGCGATGTGGGCGTGGTCTTGCCCAACCTGCACAAAGTGCCCAAAGCCTGGTTTCTCGACGGCGAGCAACTGCGCTCGGTCAGCGTGGCGCGTCTGGCCCACGCCGAAACGGCCTTTGTCATGACGGTGCACAAAAGTCAGGGCTCGGAGTTTGAACACACCGCCCTGGTCCTGCCGCCCGGCGCTGCCGAACTCCTGTCGCGCGAACTGGTCTACACCGGCATCACCCGCGCCCGAGAAAAATTCACCCTCATCGAAGCCCAGGAGGGTCTGCTCCACGCCGCCATCGCCCGCCCCAGCGTGCGCGTCAGCGGTTTGCGGCAGTGGTGGGGCGGGGCAGAGCGGTAGTTTGCGTGCCATCCACCGCCGGGTTCTCGCAGGTCGGCGGTCGAAGACCCCGACATTGACCCTTGAGCCAGGCCTCCCGATGTGATGTCGGCCGAGGTGCATGAGCTTGAGCCAGCAACGTCGGACTCTTCGAGTACAGACCTACGGGGGATTGGTTTTTGTAGGTCGGCGGTCGAAGACCCCGACATTGAACCTTGAGCCAGCCCGCCCGATGTGATGTCGGCCGAGGTGATTGGGCGTGCAACGTCGGACTCTTCGAGTGCCGACCTACGGGGGATTGGTTTTTGTAGGTCGGTGGTCGAAGACCCCGACATTGACCCTTGAGCCAGGCCTCCCGATGTGATGTCGGCCGAGGTGCTTGAGCTTGAGCCAGCAACGTCGGACTCTTCGAGTACAGACCTACGGGGGATTGGTTTTTGTAGGTCGGCGGTCGAAGACCCCGACATGTCTGTTGACCTCAGCGATCCACCCCACAGACCGTGTCAGTTCGCATACCCCTCACAAGCGCCCGCATTGGGCTTACCCCGGCATTCGCGCAGCAGGCGCTTGTCGCGCTCGGCTTTGTTTTCGCCATAGCCCTTGTCTTGCTTGGGCTTGGGGGCGCGGGATTTTTTGGTTTTTTTGGGGGCAGAAGAAGGTTCGGTGGCGGTGGCGGTGAAGTTGTCGCTGCTGATGGCTGCGTGGCTGGTGCTGCCCACCATCCAGGCGATCAAGCCGACCAGAATCAGGTGCTTTGTCATGCGGGTCTCCCTGTGTGTGATTTTTTGTCAACCATCATATGCATGCCTTGAACTTGTGCAAGCACGCGACAGGCCAAACTCCAGGCTTGCCTTTAGGATGCCAACATGAACACCCCCTCCACACCTTTTCTCCCACCTTTCATGCGCCAGACCGTGCTCGATCTGGAAGAGTCCCGCATCCGCGAAGTGGCCAATGCGGGCATGGGCCGCGCCGATGTGCTGGCCTTCTGGTTTGGCGAGTCCGACGAAGTCACGCCCGATGTGGTGCGTCAGGCTGCCATTGACTCCATGCAGCGCGGCGAAACTTTTTATTCCCACAACCTGGGCCTGCCCGAGCTGCGCCAAGCCGTGGCCGACTACATGACGGCCCTGCATGGCCCGATAGGTGTAGACCGGCTGGCCATCACCTCGGGTGGCGTCAACGCCCTGATGCTGGCCGCGCAGGCCCTGATCGACGCAGGCGACGAGGTGGTCGCGGTCACGCCCGTCTGGCCCAACCTTACGGCGCAGGCGCTGGTCATGGGGGCGAATTTGAAGTGCGTGTCATTGCGCCCCGTGGCTGGCCAGTGGCAGCTCGACATGGCCGCGCTCAAGGCCGCCATCACGCCCGCCACGCGAATGCTGATCGTCAATTCGCCCAACAACCCCACGGGCTGGACCTTGAGCCGCGCCGAGCAGGCCGAAATCCTGGCGCACTGCCGCAGCACCGGCACCTGGGTGCTGGCCGACGAGGTGTATGAGCGCCTGTATTTCGAAGCCGATACCCCCAACGGCTGCGCCCCCTCATTTCTGGATGTGGCCGAGCCCGACGACCGCCTGGTCGTGGTGCACAGCTTTTCAAAGAGCTTTTTGATGACCGGCTGGCGCCTGGGCTGGCTGGTCATGCCGCCCGCCATGACGCCACACATGGGCAAGCTGATCGAGTTCAACACCTCTTGCGCCTCGGTCTTCACCCAACGGGCAGGCGTGGCCGCTTTGCAAAACACCGCCGACATTACGCCCCGCGTGGTGGCGCACCTTAAAGCCTGTCGCGACACACTGGTGCCGCTCTTGCAAGCCGTGCCCGGCGTGCAAGTGGCCGCGGCCAAAGGCGGTATGTACGCGTTTTTCCGGCTTGAAGGGCATCCCGACTCGGTGGCGACTGCCAAACGCCTGGTGGCCGAAGCCGGTCTGGGCCTGGCACCCGGCGAAGCCTTTGCCCCCGAGGCGGCAGGCTGGTTGCGCTGGTGCTTTGCGTCTCAGGATCTGGTGCGGCTGGGGGAGGGCGTGAAACGGCTGCGGACTTGGTTGGCCACTAGCGCATCGCATGGTGCCTAAGCGCTGATGCTGCGGCCCTCACGCTGGCCCCGTCCAGTCGCGCTTCAATGGGTGATCGCGACCTTCAGGCGGCAGTCGGGTTCATTCAGTATTTGTCAATCGGGCGAGGCATTGATGTTGCCGATGCGCTCAAGCTTCATCTTGGCTCTGGTGTGCCGCACGCGATGCGCACTCACCGTGTGCTCTGAATGCCTTGACAATGCCTCAAACGCACGGCTGATGTGCGCATCCCACATCCGGTTGATTCGATCCTGCCTGGCAAGAGCACAGGCAAACAAAACACTTGGCCGTCTGGATGAACGTGTAGGCCCGATGGATGCCCCATCTCAGTGCGCTGATCGCGCAGTGACTGTCGCCTTCAAGCTGGCCCCAGGACAAGCCATTCACGCTTGGTTTTTGAACCCTCAGACGCCGTGAGCAGGGCACAGCGAAAGAGCAGAAGGTGCGCCCACTTGAACTCTGCGATGTGGCACCTTCGCATGCGGGTGAATGGCATCACTGAAAACACCCATCGCCAAAACTCGGTGGGTTCAACCTATTGATTCGGCCCTGTGAAGGTTTTACTGCTCAAAGATGTTGCAGGTCGGCGGTCGAAGACCCCGACGTGGGGCGTGTCCCGAAACTCGTCACGTCGGACTCTGCGAGTGCCGACCTACGGGGTCCATTTGTAGGTCGGCGGTCGAAGACCCCGACATGGGCCTGTGCCGAGGCCCGTCACGTCGGACTCTGCGAGTGCCGACCTACGGGGTCCATTTGTAGGTCGGCGGTCGAAGACCCCGACGTGGGCCTGTGCCGAGGCCCGTCACGTCGGACTCTGCGAGTACCGATCTACGAGATGACATTTCTCAGACTTTTCAAACTTCAATGTGCCGTATCCACGGGTTCAACCCGATCGCGCTGTCGGATTGTGAAACTGGCGTCATCATGGTCTCAAGACCAGTCAGTTGTTGGGACCAACGATAATCCTGGCATGTCATCCCACAAAGTGCTCTTCGGCTTCCATGCCGTGGGCGTTCGCCTCAAGATCGCCCCCCAATCCGTTGTAGAAATCCATTACGAGGTCACGCGCCGCGACGCCCGCATGCGGCAGTTCATCGACAAGGCCCGTGACTCGGGCATGCGCATGATCGAGTCGGACAACGAGCGCCTGGCCAAGCTGGCCGGTGGCCATGGACACCAAGGTGTGGTGGCCGTGGTCGCCCCCTTGCCGCAAAACAACTCTCTCGATGACCTGCTTGACACCGTGCAAGGCCCACCTTTGCTTTTGGTGCTGGACGGCGTGACCGATCCGCACAACCTGGGCGCTTGCCTGCGCGTGGCCGATGGCGCGGGCGCGCACGCGGTCATCGCCCCCAAGGACCACGCGGCAGGCATCAACGCCACCGTGGCCAAGGTAGCCAGCGGTGCGGCCGAAACCATGCCGTATTTCATGGTGACCAACCTGGCGCGTACCTTGGGCGAGCTCAAGGAGCGCAGCATCTGGGTGATCGGCACCAGTGGTGACGCGCCACGCAGCATTTACCAAGCCGACCTCAAAGTGCCCACCGCCTTGGTGCTGGGCGCCGAGGGCGACGGCATGCGCCAATTGACGCGCAAGAACTGTGACGAGCTGGTGAGCATTCCCATGCGCGGCGCGGTCGAGAGTCTCAACGTCTCGGTGGCCAGCGGCGTGTGTCTGTATGAAGCTTTGCGCCAGCGCAGTTGACGGTATCCTTATGGATTCGGCCCGATGAAGTCTGAACCGTGTGTTGCCAGTTGGGAGGATTTTGTGGGAGCTTGCAGCCAAGCGAAAAGCCTGTGGTCCACAAGCGACTGATCGCCAGCAGGGCTAGCTCCCACAAGGTGCAAGATTGAAGTCACCCTGCAGACTTCAACGGGCCGGATCAATAGGTCGGTGGCTTCAGCCCCGACATCACCCTTACAGCCATTTCACACAAGGAATTTTCCATGCTCCAAAACATCAAACACACAGCCCTGATCACCGCGGTCACCAGCGCCTGCTTGCTGGCTGCCTGCACGCAAGAGCAGCAAAACAAGATCAGCCGTGACATCCAGAACTGGACCGGTACCAACGGCGTGATGGAAGTCTATGCCGGTGACAAGGTCGTGCGCCGTTTCCTGAAAGTGGACAAGGTCAGCACGGCATTGGGCACCGATGACAAGCAGCCACGCGCCTACCGTTTTGGTTATGGCGTGCTGGATGAAAACCTCAACATGCAGGTGGACCCGGGCGAGAAGAAGGTCTATTTCGAGGTCAGCGACTATTCGAATACGGTATTTTTCGAAAGCCCGCGCTGATCTAGCATTGGCTATGAGTTTTTTTTCGAATCAGCTGTCTCACTATTTTCTTCAGTCAATCCTGTTGGCCTTGGTATTGGGCTCCTTGGTTGGCATCGAGCGTCAGTGGAATCGTCGATTGGTGGACCTCAAGACCAACGCACTGGTGGCCATGGGCGCAGCCCTGTTCATGCTGCTGTCGAAAACACCCCAAGGTTTTGTCGAGCCGATTCAAATGGCCGCACAAATTGTGGTGGGCGTGGGCTTTCTTGCGGGCGGGATCATGTTTCGAGATTCGAGGCAAGCCCAAGGCTTGAACACTGCCGCCACTTTATGGTGTTCAGCCGCCGTGGGGGCCATGTGTGGCATGAATCGCTGGTTCGATGCAAGTGTTGCGTCCATCGCCATTGTGTTGGCCAACAGCTTGTTAGGAAGGGTGGCGCAATACCTCAACAAGCAAATGGGTATCGCCGATAACCTGACCGACAGTGTGCAGTTTCAATGGGTTTGTTCGGCGAGTGATGCGCTGGTGGTGCACGAAAAAATGACAGAGATGTCGCGCAACAGCCTATGGGAAATGCAGGAGGTCAGACTGGAACGGCATGGGGTAGACAACACCTTGTTGTCCATCACTGCCCTGTTTGAACAAGGAGAGTCTGACAAAGGGGCACTGTCGATTCAACAAGCTACAGCCGGTTGGCCTGCGTTCAATTTTTCCTGGCGCAAACTTTAAGTCTGTTCAAAGAGGCCCAAAGGCCCATCAAACCCAGCCCATGCCCCCCAGCAGGGCGCCCAGGCCAATCAGCCACAGCATGTGAATCTGTGTGCGCCAAATCACCAAAGTGGTCAGCCCCGTCAGTGCATACAGCGGCCAGTCACGCGCAGGCTGGTTGTGACTCAGGGTCAAGAGCCAGGCCGTGGACAGCAGCAGTGCAATCACGATGGGCGCCATCCCCGACTTGAAGGCCCGAATGCCGATGTTGTCACGGTGCTGGTGCGCCCAGCGTGTGGCCGTGTAGGTCAGCACCGATGACGGCAGCATGATGCCCAGCATGGGCACCATCACCCCCAGGCAAGCCAGGCCCAAACGCATCCAGCTGTCGCCCAAGCCTGCACCGGCATTCATGCCCACGTTGAAACCCATCAAAGCCACAAACAAGATGTTGGGCCCCGGCGCGGCCTGGGCCAGCGCAATGGACGAGGTGAACTGCGAATCGCTGAGCCATTGCGTTTCATCCACCAGATAGCGGTGCATGTCGGGTGCCGTGGTGATGGCGCCACCCACCGCCAGCAAAGACAGCGAGGCAAAGTGGTTGAACAAACTCAGCCAGTCACTGGCCGTCAAGGCAAGCACCGGGTTCATGGCTGCGCTCCCGACGATGCGGCTTGTTTAGCCAACTGCCAATAAGCCCAGCTGCAAGCCAGCAGGCCCGTGCCCAGCAGCACAAAGGCAAGAGGCCAGCGCATCACGCCCACCCCCACAAAACTGGCCGCTGCCAGGCCCACACACACCGGCATGCCCATGGGGTTGCTTTTGAGCGCGCCGATCAGTTTGAGGCCAACCGCAGCGATCAGCCCGGCAGACACGGCCCCCATGCCGCGCAAAGCGCCTTGAGCCCAGGCCGCATCCGAGACGCCGCCAAAGGCGATGGCCAGCACAAGCACCACCACCAAGGGCGCGGCCAGCATGCCCGCCAAGCCCGCCAATGCGCCGGGCAAGCCAAAGTAACGTCCACCAATCATCAGCGACAGGTTCACCACATTCGGGCCGGGCATGATCTGGGCCACGGCCCAGTCTTCGACGAATTGCTCGCGCGTCATCCAGCGTTTTTTCTCGACCAATTCACGCTGCACCACGGCCAGCACCCCGCCAAAACCCTGCAGAGCCAGGATGGTGAAAGACACAAACAAGTCGGTTTTCGAGCGGGGATGGTTCAGCGGCGGGTGATCAGGCATGGGGCGATTATCCCTGTGCGGCTTCATCGTCCAGCCACACCAGTTGTCCCCGACCGCTTTCGCTCAGGCGGTGCATCAAGGCCGCTGCGTCAGACGCGGGCAGGGCAAAACGCAAAGTGACCACACTGCCATGCGTGACGTCCTGCAACTGCGCCTGGGCCAGCTCCACCTCGCGGCGCACCAGCCCTTCCAGCGCATAAGGCACGCTACAGGCCAGCTCGGTTTTCTTGATCAAGGGGATCTTCTCGGCCGTCAGCAGCGCCTGCGCCACCGCATCGGTGTAGGCCCGCACCAGCCCGCCCGCGCCCAACTTGACGCCACCAAAGTAACGTACCACCGAGGCCATCACGCCCTGCAAGTCCTGGTGCCGCAGCACGTCCAGCATGGGGCGCCCGGCAGTGCCGCCGGGCTCGCCATCGTCGTTGGCGGCTGACTGGCCACCGGCCAGCAGCGCCCAGCACACATGCGCCGCATCGGGGTGCTCGGACTTGAGCTGCGCCACACGAGATTGCGCCTCTTCACGGCTGGCCACAGGCTCCACGCAGGCGATGAAACGGCTTTTCTTGATGATCAGTTCGTGGTGGGCGGGGGTGGCGAGGGAGAAGGGCATGGGCGATCAGCGGGGCAGGGCGGGGTTTGGAAATGCGTACCGGGCTCAGAAGGCTTGGTATTTCAACACGAGGTCAACACGAGGGGATTTTTTCGTGGCCAAACATGAGTCATGATGTGTATAAACGAGCGTTATTTAATTCATCATCGCCAATGAAAAATCTTGAACCCAGGGACGAGTGGGTAGACGTCTTGCGTGGCTTGGTCGCGCTGCTGGTGGTGGTTCACCACACCGCCTTGATGTATGGCGCCATAGGTTCGTGGTTTTGGCATGAGAAAAGTCCAGACAACTCGTTTTCTTCGCTGCTGCTGACCGCCTTTTGCACGTTCAATCAGTCGTGGTTCATGGGTTTGTTCTTTTTGCTGGCGGGGGCTTATGTGCCACGCGCTCTGGCCCGCAAGGGGACAAGTCGTTACCTGATGGACCGGCTGGTGCGCTTGGGCCTGCCGCTGCTGGTGTTTGGTTGTTTGCTGGGGCCATTGACCATCGCTTTGGCTTTCACGAGCAAAGGCTTTTCATTCCAAGACACGCTGATGGCCCTGTGGCGTCAGGCGCGATTTGAATCCGGCCCGCTGTGGTTTGTGGCTGCTTTGTGGGTGATGACCTGCATGATTACGCCGTTTGTGCCCTGGCTGCAACGTGTGCGCCCGTTTCCCTCCATGGCCATGATGTGGGTCGCAGCCTTGTTGGTCGGTGCCTCGGCCTTTCTGATTCGCTTGGTTTGGCCCGTTGGACAAACCTGGTGGATCGGCTGGCAACTGGGCTACTTCCCAGGTTATGTTTTGCTGTTTATTGCGGGCGTTGCCGGCGCACAGTCGCGTTGGTGGTTTGACGTGCCGGCCTCATCGGCCAGCACTTGGCGACGGGTCATGCGTTGGGTGGTTTGGCTGTTTCCGTTGGTGGCCATCGCTGGCAGTCTCATCCCTTGGATGGCTGGGCCAGCTGTGGGTGGTTGGAATGTTCAGGCGTTAATCTACGCATTTTGGGAGCCCTTGGTGGCATGGGGTGTCCTGTTGGGACTGCTGCGATGGGCCCAGCATCGTTTTACCAGCCCGTCAGGATCCTACAAGGCGATTGGTCGAAGTGCTATGACTGTTTATCTCATTCATCCACCCATCGTGGTGGGCTTGGGTCTGGCTTTACAAGGATGGCATTGGCCTGAGCTGCTCAAATTTGTTGTGAGTGCAGGCATGAGCGTGTTGATTTGTCTGGCCAGCGCACAACTATTGCTGCGAACATCGGTGTGGAGGCGGTGGTTTTAACGGTGATGCGCCGAAGTGATGGTCGCACCATCCTTGATCACAATACCCACCAACCCCATGAGTCCACCCCCAAACCCCTACACTAGCGGGTTATCCCGAGTGCCCAGCCCATGAACGCCTTTGTCGACGTCTCTTTCTTCCCGCGTGATGCCAAACCCCTGACCAGTTACCGCAAGTTCTGGGCGCAGCGCTTTGGCACGGCCCCGTTTTTGCCGATGAGCCGCGAAGAAATGACCCAACTGGGCTGGGACAGCTGCGACATCATCATCGTCACGGGCGACGCCTATGTGGACCACCCCAGCTTTGGCATGTCGGTCATTGGCCGCATGCTGGAAAACCAGGGTTTTCGGGTCGGCATCATCGCCCAGCCCGACTGGACCAGCGCCGAGCCCTTCAAGGCCCTGGGCAAACCCAACCTGTTTTGGGGCGTGACCAGCGGCAACATGGATTCCATGATCAACCGCTACACGGCGGACCGCAAAATCCGCACCGACGACGCCTACACCCCGGGCGACGTGGGCGGCAAACGGCCCGACCGCGCGGCCATCGTCTACAGCCAGCGCTGCCGCGAAGCCTTCCCGGAAGTGCCCATCGTGCTCGGTGGCATTGAAGGCAGCCTGCGCCGCATCGCGCATTACGACTACTGGAGCGACAAAGTGCGCCGCTCGGTGGTGGTGGACAGCAAGTGCGACTTGCTGCTGTATGGCAACGCCGAGCGGGCGATTGTCGAGATCGCCCACCGCCTGGCCGCCCGTGAGCCGGTGCAGCAGATCACCGACGTGCGCGGCACCGCTTTTATGCGCCGTGAAACCCCTGAAGGCTGGTTCGAGATCGACTCCACCAGCGTAGACACGCCCGGGCACGTTGAGGCCCACATCAACCCGTATTTGATGATTTCGGACCAAGCGCGGGAGCAGGGCGCGACCTGTGCGCGTGAAGAAGAGGCCAAGGAAGTGGCCGAAGGCCACAATGCCAAAAACATCGAGACTGATTTGTCTGCCGCCGTGGCCCAGGCCCGCACCGTGCAAGCGGCCATCCAGCCGCTGACTTTTGTGCCCAACCCGGCCCTGCGCGGCAAAGGCACCCACAAAGTCCCGCCCCGTGACAAAAGCGTGATCCGCCTGCCCAGCTACGAGCAAGTCAAGCAAGACGCCGTGCTCTATGCCCACGCCAACCGCGTGCTGCACCTGGAAACCAACCCCGGCAACGCCCGCTGCCTGGTGCAAGCGCACGGGGAGGGTGCCACCGCCCGCGACGTTTGGATCACACCGCCGCCCATCCCACTGACCACCACAGAGATGGACCATGTGTTTGACCTGCCGTATGCCCGCAGCCCACACCCGCGCTATGCCGACGAAAACGGCAGCCACGACCACGCGACCAAAATCCCCGCCTGGGAAATGATCCGCTTCAGCGTGAACATCATGCGCGGCTGCTTTGGCGGCTGCACCTTTTGCTCCATCACCGAGCACGAAGGCCGCATCATCCAAAGCCGCTCCGAAGAATCGGTCATCCGAGAGGTGGAGGACATCCGCGACAAGGTCAAAGGCTTCACCGGTGTCATCTCCGACCTAGGCGGCCCCACCGCCAACATGTACCGCCTGGGCTGCCGCAGCCCCGAGATCGAATCGGCCTGCCGCAAACCCAGCTGCGTGTTCCCCGGCATCTGCCAGAACCTGACCACCGACCACGGCCCGTTGATCAACATGTACCGCCGGGCGCGTAACCTCAAGGGCATCAAGAAAATTTTGATCGGCTCTGGTCTGCGTTATGACCTTGCCGTGCAGTCGCCCGAGTATGTGAAAGAACTGGTGCAGCACCATGTGGGCGGCTACCTGAAAATCGCGCCCGAGCACACCGAGGGCGGCCCGCTGTCCAAGATGATGAAGCCGGGCATCGGCACCTACGACCGGTTCAAGTCAATGTTCGACAAGTACAGCGAAGAAGTGGGCAAAAAGCAGTTCCTCATCCCGTACTTCATTGCCGCCCACCCGGGCACCAGCGACGAAGACATGATGAACTTGGCCGTCTGGCTCAAAAAGAACGGTTTCAGGGCCGACCAGGTGCAAACCTTCTACCCCAGCCCCATGGCCACAGCCACAGCCATGTACCACTCCACCCGCAATCCGCTGCGCAAAATCACCCGCGACAGCGAAAAAGTGGACGTGGTCAAAGGCGACAAACGCCGCCGCCTGCACAAAGCGTTTTTGCGCTACCACGACTCGAATAACTGGCCGCTGCTGCGCGAAGCACTCAAGGCCATGGGCCGGGCGGACTTGATTGGCAATGGCAAGCACCATTTGATCCCGAACTGGCAGCCGCTGGCCGAAGAGGGCTACCAAAGCGCCCGCCGCAAAAACAGCACGGGTGCGGGGGCCAAGTCGTCGGTGTCTTTGTCGACGGCGGCCAAGCGGTTGGGGCAGCCGAAGAAGGGGCAGTTGCTGACGCAGCATACGGGGTTGCCGCCACGCAAAAAAGGCTGACTTTCAAGTTCCGTTGATTGGGCACTGATTATTCTGGGGTCTCAGGCGGTTATTTATTTGCCTCTTTTTTAGGCGCTCCTCGCCAGCCCAGTCTCCATGCGCCTTGGCGCAGTTGTCCTAGGGCTTATCCACAGGCTTGGACACGGTGGGTGTGGATGCTTCTTTTCACCGTCTCCGCCATGGTTTTTTGAGCGATGCATGGCAGTTTTAGCTTTTTTAGGGCAGAAAATGCGCCAAAAGGAGAGCCTCATGTCCGCATCGTCTTCTTCGTCCTCATCTTCGTTCTCATCCGTCAAGTTGTCTTCTGGTTTGGTCAATCAGGCCCGTGATGCGGCCTCAAGCATGCGCCGTTCGGTGGTCGGGCAGATCGAGTAATGTGCGAATTTGGGCTGGATCGCCAGGCATCGGGCTTGACGGTCTCTGAGGCGCGCGAGGCCATCGCGCTCTACGATGTCCGCCAGGCCGCCCCAGTGGCTGCCGATCCGCTGCACGCTCTGGACGCGGACTTTCTGGCCGCCGAAAGTTCGGGCCGTCTGGCGCAGGCCGTGCGCCAGACCGTGCAGAGCAACCGCCGTCAGGTGATGAAGGCCGCCTGAGTGTTGCCGCGTGAGTGTCGCTGCCTGACTGTTGCCGCCAGAGCGATTGCCATTGTTGAAACCCGTTTTCATTTTGCTCGCTGGCCCAAATGGTGCTGGCAAATCCACTTTGTACCGCACAGCGCTTGCTTCGGGCTTGTTGCCGTCCGATACTGAATTTGTGAATGCGGACCTGCACGAAGCCCATGCCCTGCAGCACATCACCGATCCCGAACTGCGTTCTGCCCAAGGCTGGGCTTGGGCCGAGAAGGTTCAGCTTGCCAAGCCGCCTACACCGTTGTTCGCGTAGCCATGGCTTGACGTAATGGGGCGAGGATGGCGCGGGCGCTGTGGTGGCCTCAAATGGCGTCTTGTGCATCCGGCGGCTGCCTTGGCACAGCGGCCAATGCGGCCTTGAACTTGTCCACGCTGGCCCGTTCAGCACGTTCTTTGAGGTAGGTTTCTGTGGCCAAAGCCGAGACTTTTTCTGCCACGGCGCTGGCGATGAACTGGTTCATGGACACATGGTCCTGGCTGGCCATGGTTTTGGCCATGCTGTGCAGCGAGTCGGGCAGGCGAATGCTGATGGTGCTCATGATGATTTCTCCAGAATTTCTAGCAGTTGTCGGGGGCTCATGACTTGAACATGGAGGCTCGCAGCTTTTTTGAAGTCAGCCACGTTCCAAGTCACGATGCTGGCTTGGGCCTTGACGGCCAGCTCCAAGATAAAGTCGTCGTTGGGGTCTTTGAGTAAGGGTCGCCAGAGGTAAAAAATCCGGTGGTGTTCACTTTGGGCGCATATGTAGTCGATGACATCGTCAATTTGGGCGTGGCTCAATGCCAGTTGCCCGCGCTTCAGGACATCTTCGTATTCTGCAATCAGTGGCGCTGACACCTGCGGCAAAAATCGCGCTTGCCCCACCATGCTCAAGAGCCGATAAGACACACCCATCTGTGAACGCAATGCGCTGTAAAGCACATTCGTGTCGATGACGATGCGGGGGTTTAAAGTCATATTGGTATTATGAGAGATACCAAAAACCAGGTCAATCAGGGTCCACTTTGTCTGTATTGAATGAGTGTGACCGGACGCTTGCAGGCTATCCAAGCTGATCTGCTCAAGTGTCTGACGCCGTGCTTGCCCCCATTTGTGCCATCACACACCGCGCCCCCAAATCTTCATGGCGCACAGTGCCGTCACCGAGGTTAATCAGCAAAATCAGGAGGCTGCTTCGATCACGCGCATTTCAATGTGCAGTCCGGCAGCGGTGGCCATGTTCACCAGCGCATCTAGGCCGAACAAGTTGATCTTGCCGCGCATCAGATCTGAGACACGTGGCTGAGTCACGCCGAACAGCTTGGCGGCCTGTGCTTGGCTCATTTCTGTGCGGGTCAAGTGGTTCTTCAGCGCCGTCATCAGAATGGAGCGCAGCTTCATGTTTTCCGCTTCTTCCGGGGTGTCCTCAATGGCATCCCAGACGCTGGCAAATCTTTGCTTGGTCATTGGCCTAGCTCCTTTAATAAGTCTCGATAACGCTTTGCAGCCAAGTCCAGATCAGCCTTGCTGGTCTTGGCAGTCTTCTTTTGGAAGCAGTGAAGCACATAGACGGCATCGGCGAACTTGGCAATGTAGATGATCCGGAATGCACCGGCAGCATCCCGAATTCGAATTTCCTTGACGCCTTGACCCACGGTGTTCATGGGCTTCCAGTCGTCCGGCGCTTGTCCGCTTTGCACCTGATCGATTTGATGGCCTGCCTCGCGCCTTGCCGTGAGGGGAAAGGAACGAAGATCATCAAGGGAACTGCCTCGAAATTCGACAGGCTTTGGATCAGACATCCATGAAATATATAAAATTTTATATAGATTGACAAGTAAGTTGTTGTTAGCGGTTTAGGGATGGTGACTAAGGCGTTTGAATCTTCCTAACTTGGAAGTCCGTGACGGTCCTGCCCATTTTTTGAGCGCATGACGCCAGCCCAGTCCCCATGCGCCTTGGCGCGGTTGTTCTAGGGTTTATCCACAGCCTTGGGCACTGGGTGTGTGGATGGTTCTTTTCACGGTCTCCGCCATGGTTTTTTGAGCGATGCATGTCCATTTTGGCTTTTTATGGCGCAAAATGCGCCCAAAAGGAGAGCCTCATGTCCGCATCGTCGTCTTCGTCCTCATCTTCGTTCTCATCCGTCAAGTTGTCTTCAGGTTTGGTTAGTCAGGCCCGTGACGCGGCCTCAAGCATGCGCCGTTCGGTGGCCGGGCAGATCGAGTATTGGGCAACTTTGGGCCGCATTGCCGAGGCATCTGGCTTGACGGTCTCTGAGGCGCGCGAGGCCATCGCGCTCTACGATGTCCGCCAGGCCGCCCCTGCGGATGCCGACCCGCTGGACGCTGTTGAAACGGATTTTCTGGCTGCAGAAAGTAACGGCCGCCTGGCCCAAGCCGTGCGGCAGACTGTTCTGAGCAACCGCCGTCAGGTGATGAAGGCCGCTTGAGCGATTGCCACGTTTGAAGCCCGTTTTCTATTTGCTGGCCGGCCCCAACGGGGCTGGCAAATCCACGCTGTACCGCTCTGCCGTCGCTTCGGGCTTGCTCCCTGCCGATGCGCCGTTCGTGAATGCAGACATTCATGAAGCCGCTTGCCTTCAACACATCACCGATCCAGAGGAGCGTTCGGCCCAAGCCCGGACATGGGCCGATGCGCGTCGCACAGCTTGTCTGGCACAGGGCCAGTCGTTTGTCAGTGAGACGGTGTTTTCGCACCCGTCCAAACTGGCCTTGATGCAAGAAGCCAGAGCCGCAGGCTTTGCGGTGGTGTTGCTGGTGGTGTGCGTCAATGACCCACGCCAGCTCTTGGGCAGGGTAGCGCAACGCGTGTCCGAAGGTGGGCACGATGTGCCGTCCGAGCGCATTTTGGCGCGGTATCCACGGACTTTGCAGCATTTGCAGGACGCCATCCCCTTGGCCGATCTGGCCTTGATGTACGACACCTCAGGGGTGGGGCGCAACGGTATTTCAGGCCCCAAACTAGTGGCTCGGTGGCGTCAAGGCGTCTGGCATTGGCAAGTGGCCCGGCCACCGGCTTGGGCCAAAAAGGTTCAGCCTTTAGTCACACATGAACCGACTCATGCATAAATCGACTCACGTGTAGCCTGTTCCGTTTGTACTGATACCGAGCCCATGCGTGGTTCGCTGAAAAACACCACTCCCCTCACACCATCTGCACCTGCGCCGTGAAGGCGTAGCCCAGTTTGTGCACGGTTTCCATGGGCAGATCGAAGCCCAGCACGTCGCGGGCTTTGTTGCGCAGGCGGCGAACCAGAATTTCCATGCGCCGGAAATCGTAGCTGTCCGGGTCGTGGCCCAGGCAGGTGACCAGCTCATTGCGCGAGACGGCCTGGCCGGGCGTTTGCGCCAGTCGGCTGAGCAGCACGCTTTCGGAATGGGTCAACTTGATCGCCAGGCCCTGGGGCGACTCCAGCGTCCATTGCAATTTGCGCAAAGTCCACAGCGCTTGTGAATTGGCCCGGATGCGGCGCACCAGGTTTTGCACCAGCGAAGACAACTCTTCAAGCTGGATGGGTTTGACCAGATAAACATCGGCGCCTGCCCGAATGCCTTCGATGCGTTGATCGCTGTCACCACGGGCCGTGGTGATGATGACGCCCTTGTCCTGCATGAGTGGGCGTTGTTTGAGCCATTCCAGCCCATCGCCATCGGGCAAACCCAGGTCGAGCACCAAAATTTCATAGGGATGGGTTCTCATCCATTCTTGCGCAGCACGAAGGCTGCTCACGCCATCCGCAATATTGCCTTCCATATTGAGGTAGGTGACCATGGCTTCTTGCAGGTCGGCTTCATCCTCCAGGACCAAAACCCGGGGTGGGGCGGCGCTCGGTGTTGTCATGTCTGTGCAGCGGTTTTGGGTTGACTGGGCAGCCAGATGCAAAAGCAGCTGCCCACCCCGATGTTACTCACCAAGTCCAGCTGCCCCTGATGCATGTCGACGATGCGACGGACAAAAGCCAGGCCCAGGCCCATGCCCCGGACACGGCCTTCGGGGGCAATGCGGAAATAGTCTTCAAAGATCGATGTCTGGTGTTCAGCCGCAATGCCGCAGCCGTGGTCCGTGACGGCAATCCCGATCATCGAGGCTTGGGAGCGCACGTCGATGTGGATTTGCGAGCCCTGCTTTGAATAGTTGCAGGCGTTGTCGATCAGGTTGATCAGCGCAATCTCCAGCAAGTTGTCGTCGCCCCAGATTTCGCCCGGGTCCGTGGCCATGTGCAATGTCAGCTGATGGTTGGCATGGTAGGACATCTGCGAATCGATCAATTCGCGCAACCAGGCTGCCAGTGGAATGGGCTGCAGCCTGAAGTCCTGCAAGGACTTGTTCAAACGGTCGCTGCGCAGCCATTTTTCAAACATGGACAGCAGCCTTTGCGTAGCGCTGGCGATCACGTCCAGCCGCTTGGTCACATTGAGCGTGCCCAAGTCGGCTTCTTTGCGCATGAGACTGATCTGGCTCTCCACAATGCCTAAGGGATTGCGGAACTCATGCGAGATCAGGGCGCCAAAGCGCACATATTGCGTCAGTGTCTGTTTTTCATTGTTCAGCGACTGCTCCAGCTCGCGGGTGCGTTGCTGCACCGCTATTTCCAGCCGTTCTTCGGACAGGCGCAAGCTCTCCAGCATGCGCTGATGGCTGGACAGGGCCATGGCTTGTGCGTTTTCGCGCTCCTGTCGCTCGGTGTGGATCAAGTCAGCCAAGGACAGCGCCAGCAGCAGCATTTCGGCGGCCGAAGATATTTGCAGACTGTAGGACGTGTAGCCGTTGGTGGGCAGCCAGCCAAAACCCCTGAGCACGGCCACAAAGGCCCCGATCCACAAAACCCCCCACGCCAGCAAGAAGAACCGGGCTGCCTTGTAGCCGTGGCGCCAGGCTCGCCAAGCCATGGTCAACACTGTCAGGCCTGCCGGGATGCACACCAGCGAAAAGATCACAACCACGGATTGCCGGTCCAGATCCAGCCACAGGGAAGCCAAAAGCCAGGCCGCAATGCCAAAGAACACAGCGGCGGCCCATTCGTTGAAGCGGGCCATCTTCGAGGTCTCGCGCCGCATCTGCAAAAAACGGTTGCTGAACAAGAGCCCAAAGCCGGTGGCCAGGCTCAAAAAGAAGCTTTGGGCAATCGGCTCGAACGCGTTCCATTCGCGCCACACAAACAGATGGCCCAGACCGTTACCCGCCAGCATGCCCATGCCGATATGGCTGACAAAGAGCGAATAAAACAAAAACCGGGCATCCCTGAGCGACACCGCCAAAAAGAGGTTGTAGATCAGCAGCGCGATGAGCCCGCCAAAATAAAGCGCTTGCAAGATGAACTGCTTTTGGCTCTGGTTGCCAAACGCATCGGGTTGCCAGACCTGCAAGGGAATGGTGGTGCTGTGACTGGTCCTCACGCGCAGCACAAAAGTCTGCTCTTCGGTGCTCAGGTCCAGCGGCATCAAATGAAAGCGGTGAAAGTAGGGCGCATTGCTCGCAGGCCGTGTGGTGCCCAAATGCAGCACCGCTTGGCCCGGCGCATAAAAGTCGATTTCATCGAGCAGTAAAAAAGGAATTTCCAAGAGCCACCGCGCAGGAGCTTGGGCAGCGCGCTTGAGTTTGATTTTCAGCCAATAAGCCGAGTTGGAATATCCGAAATTCATGTCACCTCGCTCCACGAGCCAAGGCTGAAATCGCGAGGCTATATCTGCCCGGTCAAGGTCTGAATATTGAATCTGCCCGGACGGGTCTTCCATGAACTGAACGCTGTCCATCGGCTTGATCTGTGTGGTGCCCAAGTCCAGGGTTGCCGCAGCACTGCTGTTGATGCTGCCAAACAACGCCAAGCCCAAAAATATCAAATTCGGAATCAAATTTTTCATTTGGACCACTTTTTTATTGAATACTTTGGCATAAATTATATTTCAAAATGTCAAAAATGTCGGATTTGAGAGTTTTTTTGTCGAAATCGCAACGTAGACGCTGTTCGCACCACTTCGTACCATCTTCAACAGGCAGCAGGTCAAGGGGCCTTGCCGGGGCTTGTTTCATGACCCATCACTTGAAAACGCAGCGAAATGCGAATCCAGGAATTGGGGGGTACGGGCTTTGATTATTCACCCCAAGTCGTCGGTCGGGGTGAATTGGGGGGCTGATCGGTGTGAATGCCACGCTGCTCAGGCCAGTGATTCAAATTGACTATTTTTAAAAGGACTCCATCATGTTTGAGCAAGTTGTTCCCGTGAATAAAGAGCGCCATGCCGGTAAAAAAGTCCGGATGAGCAATGATTTTGGCTTCGCCTCGAAGTTCCATGTCGCCTACGTCACCCTGCATGAATTTGCACGGGCTGCATCCATCTACCCGGTGGTGTTCCTGGAAGACCAGGCCAGCGACGAATTCCGTCCCGTTGTGCTGATGGGCCTGGACGCCGGTGAGAACCTGTTTGTCAACGCCCAAGGCGAGTGGTCGGCCTCTTACATTCCGGCCATCATCCGCCGCTACCCCTTTGCGCTGACCAAGGCGCCCGAAGCTGATCGCTTCATTGTTTGTGTGGACGAAGCCAGTGAACTGCTCAGCGACACCGACGGTGCCGCCATGTTCGACGAACAAGGCAACCCCACGCAGGTCATTGAAAACGTCAAGCGTTACCTGGGTGAATTGCAGCAAATGGATCAGATGACCCATGAGTTCAGCAAGTTCCTGGTGCAAAACAACCTCTTGACCCCCCTGAACATGCGCGTCAATGCCGCTGACCAAGTGCGCAACATCACGGGTTGCTACGTGATCAACGAAGAGCGCCTGAACAACTTCAGCGACGCCAAGTTCCTGGAAGTGCGCCAAAACGGCTACCTGCCCGCGATCTTTGCGCACCTGATTTCGCTGTCGCAGATCGAGCGCCTGGCCGGCATGAAAAAGCCCGATGCCGACGCTGCCGCGCCAGCGCCCTCGACCGAAACTTTGCAGTAAACCCGATGCACCCCACTCAGGCACACCCGGTGTGCCCGGGTGGGGCTTGCACGACAGCGCCAGCGTCTTTTGAAGCCGCTGGCTTTTGCAATCGTACTTGCGTGATTGGCATGAAACACACCTCCACAACCTCAAGCGCCAAGATCTGCGTGACCCTGACCGCTGCTGTGTGCGCACTGGCCTGCCAAAGCTTTGCGCAGTCGGCCCAAGCGACGCCGCAAAAGGATGCTCAGGCACCAGCCGCTTTGGCTGCACAAAAGCAGTCGCTTAGCCTCAAGGAGTTGGTGGAAAAACTGCGGGCATCAAACAAGACCATCCGATCCAAGCAGGCCGAAGGGCAAATCGCGGCCACCGGCATTGACCGAGCCGCCTCAGCGTTTCAGCCGCTGGCCAACATATCGGCCACCCACGGCAAAAGCATCACCAAGAACACCTTTGAAGAATCTATGATTCGTCAAGGCACTGGCCTGTATGACCGCAAGGGCAATGACTACTCGGTGGGCGTGTCGCAATTGCTGGCTTCCACCGGTGCCAAGCTGGAAGTCAAAAGCACGCTCTCCAGATTCCTGACCAATATTCCCGACTACAACCGACCTGAAGGCGCTTACGACAACCGCAGCAACCTGGGCTTTTCCATCACCCAGCCGTTGGTACGCGATGCCGGGCCTACCGTCACCAACGCCCGCCTGCAAGTGGCCAAACTGGACGCCACAGCCGCCGACCACGCCACCCGCGACACCGAAACCAGCGTCGTGGCTGAGGCCATCATGGCCTATCACGAGATGGTGTTTGCCCAGCACCGCGTGCAAGCCGCGCAGGAAAAAATCCGCAACGGCCAGCGTTTGCTGGTGGAAGCCCAGGCCATCAACCGCAAGGGCCGTTTGCCCGACTCGGATGTTTGGGAAGTTGAAAACGCCCTGAACCGCTTCATGGCCGGTTTGAGCGAAGCCCAGCAAGTCGAACGCGAAAAAATCAACCGCGTGCGCACCATGCTGCTGAGCGTGGCCGCAGACAGCCCCCAAGGTCTGCTGGCGGTGGACGCCTTGCCTGCGGTGACCGACAAAACCCTGAACGCCGACGAAAGCCTGCGCACCGCCATGTCGCGACGCGACGATTACCTGATGCGCAAAGTGCAGGCCGAGCGCGAAGGCGTGCAGTTGGCCTACACCCAAAACCAGACCCTGCCGCGTGTCGATCTGGTGGCCTCCTACGGCATGAATGGCCTGGAATACGCCGCCAGCCGGGCCTACAGCTGGTCCCGCATGTCGGACTACCCGACTTGGTCGGTCGGTTTGCAGGCCTCATTTCCTCTGGGGATCAACCTGCAGGCGCAATCCGACTTGAAGGCGGCCTTGATTCGCCGAGAAGACGCCTTGCTCGGCCTGAAGTCGGTTGAGGTGCAAATTTCCAATGACATCGACACCACCTTGTCGATGCGCAGCACGGCGGTGGAACGCTGGGATCTGTGGAAGCAAGTTCATGCCCGTGAAAAGCAGCAACTGGAGCTCGAACGCCGCAAATTCACGGCCGGGCGCAGTGACACGCGTGAAGTGCTGCTGCGCGAAGAGCGTGTGATCAATGCCCTGTTGACCGTGTACGAGCAACAAATGGCGGTGGCCCGTGCCGAAGTGCTGCTGGACGCCGCACAGGGCACCTTGCTGGACAGTTTTGCTGATCCGAAAAAGTGATTTGAAAGTGTGTATGTGCTTGTTTTCAGGTCTGAGCCGAGTCGGATACCAAGTGCGCAGCGCAATGTGGCGGGCCTGTCTGCGCGGCGGTGTGTTGGCCGCAGGGGCTGTGCTGGCCCTGTCCAGCGTGGCTCAGGTGAGCGCCCCGGGCGTGACCCAGGCACTGAAGGAAACCAAACTCAGCCTCACGGTAGCGGGCCGCATTGACGGCGTGCTGGTCAAAGAAGGGCAGCCTGTGCAAAAAGGGCAGATCCTGCTGTACCTGGACAGGACCGCCGAAGAGCTGGAAGTGCAGCGCAGACGCCTGCTTTTGCAGGATGTGGCGCGCCTGAACGAATTGCGTGAAAAAGAAAAAGTGCTGAGCGAACAGGTCAGCTCGCTCAAATCCTTGCTGGCTTCGGGCGGCGTCTCGCGCAAGCAGGCCGAAGACGAAGAATTGGCCTTGGGGGCCGTTTCGTCTGAACGCAAGGCCCTGGAAAGCAGCAAACAGCGCGAACAAGTCGAGCTGAACCTGGCCATCGAGGCCTATGAACGCAGGCATTTGCGTGCCCCCATCACCGGCATCGTGACCAAGCTGGTGCCCCGCGCGGGCGAGAGCATTGGCGCGCATGAACCCATGGTGCATGTGGTCAACGTCAGCCGGGTGCGGTTTCTGGGCAATGTGCAGTCCCAATTGAGCGCAGCCTTGAAAGTGGGCAACAAAGTCACCATCAAGCTGGGCCTGGACGCAAGCGCCCAAAGCCGTGAAGCGCGCATTGTCTTTGTCTCGCCCGTCACCGATCCCGCCAGTGGTCTGGTGGAAGTGATCGCCGAGTTTGACAACAAAGATGGTTCCGTGCGCCCCGGCATCACCGGCCGCATGGTGTTTTGAGTCGGCTGCCCATGAGCCATGATGCCGTGTTGACCCGCTCCAACGCCGCCACCCAGGCCAGTGCCCGGCTGGCTGCGCTGGCGCATTTTGACGGCCCTCTGGAGGCCTTTTGGCCCTTGTACCTGCAGGCCGTGGCGCAAGCCTTGACGGCCCGGCGCGTGCTGCTCTTGACCTCGGCCGTGGGCCGTCCCTGGCAGGCCCGTGCCCAGTGGCCGGCCCAAGGCGCAGACGCACCGGGTGACGCCGACTGGACCTTGCTCCTGGTGGAACAGGTCAAGGACGGCCTGCCCCATGCCCAATGCAACGAGGCCGATGAACTGGCGCTCGTCATGATGGCACCGTCCGATCCGGGCACCCCGGTGTTTGCCGTGGTGGCGCTCGACGTGGACACCCGCGAGTGGGAAGAAGACGGCCTGTGCGCCTGGGCGGCACTGGCTGCGCCCATTCCCGCATTGTTTGGCGTGCAAAGCCAGTCGCGTGCGCAGGCGCTGGCGGCTCAAAAGGCTTTGCAGACCGCAGCCGCCCCGGCACCCGGTTCGGCCGTTACGGCAGATTCAGTGGCCCCTGCACACAGCGAGGCCGATGTGCAAACCCGCGCAGAGCGCCTGCACGACATCTTGCGCCTGAGCATTGCGCTCAGTCAGGAGTCGCGCTTCATGCCGCTGGCCATGGCCTTGTGCAATGAACTGGCCCTGCGTTTTGACTGCACCCGCGTGTCGCTGGGCTGGGTGGATGGCCATTACGTGCGCTTGGTGGCAGTGAGCCATGTTGAAAATTTCGATGCCAAGTCCTCCGCTTCGCGTGCGCTGGAAGCGGCCATGGAAGAAGCACTCGAGCAAGACCGGGTGCTGCTGTACCCCGCGCCCAAAGACGTGGGGCAGGTCCTGCGCGCGCACCAGGCCTATGCCGACGCGCTGGCTGTGCCTTACCTGAGCACCGTGCCTTTGACCCGGGGTGAAACCGTGGACGCGGTGCTTTGCCTGGAGGGCCAAAGCGCATCGCTCAGCGAATCGCAGCTGTGGGAGCTGCGCTTGATGGGCGAGTCGGTTTCACGCTGGTTGGTCACACTGCATGCACAAGACCGCTGGTTTGGTGCGCGCTGGTGGCATGCGCTGGCCCAGCAAGCCCGCACATTTTTGCAACCCAAGCACAGCGCCCTCAAGCTCGCAGGCGTGACGGCGGTGGTGCTGCTGTGTGTGCTGTTCATGCTGCCCTGGGCTTACCGGGTCGATGCCAGCCTGGCCATTCGCAGCCAGGATTTGCTCTTCATGCCTGCGCCGTTTGACGGCTATTTGCGCAAGGTGCACGTCAACGTCGGCGATCAGGTGGCCTCGGGCGACATCTTGGTCGAGCTGGACACCCGCGACCTGAGCCTGGAGGCCGCCATGGCAGAAGCCGAGCTGGCGCGCCACGCCCGTGAATCGGAAAAAGCCATGGCCGCCCAGCAGCTGGCCGACATGCAGATTGCCGCGGCCCGCCAGCAGCAGTCGGCGGCGCGACTGGACATGATCCGTTACCAGCTGGGCAACGCGCAGGTGCGTGCGCCCTATGCCGGGGTGGTCATCGAAGGCGACCTCAAAAAGAACCTGGGCGCGCCGGTGCGCAAGGGCGATTTGCTGCTCAAACTGGCCCAGACCACACAAAGCTACGTCGAGCTGGAAATCGACCAGATTCACATCCACGAGGTGCGGGTCGGCAGCCAAGGCGAATTTGCCCTGGTTGGACGGCCGCAAGAGCGCTACGGCATCACGCTCACGCGCATTGACCCGGCTGCCACCCACCGCGATGGCCGCACCTTTTATCTGGCGCGCGCCCAGGTGGCGGGCGGGCTCAAGCCCGACTGGCGTCCCGGCATGGGCGGCACCGCCAAGTTGGAGGCCGGTGACCGCAGCCTGATCTGGGTGCTGACGCACCGCACGGTGCGCTTCTTGCGGGAGTTCTTCTGGTTATGAGTCTTGAAGAGGCCAGTGGCAAGACCTTCAGCGACGCCTGGCACCGGGTCTCGGGGGTGCGCGCGCACCTGCGCACCAGCGTGGCTTCCCATCGGCAAACTTTTGGGGGTCAGCCCTGGGTGGTGTTGCGCGACAAATTCAGCAACGAATGGTTTCGCGTCTCGCCCGATGCCTTTGCCTTTTTGTGCCGCCTGACCGATGGCCGCACCGTGGACGAAGCCTGGAACGACTGCCTGGCGCACGACGCGCACCGTGCGCTCACCCAGGAAGAAGTCGTGCAGCTGTTGGGGCAGCTCAATTTGTCGAACCTCTTGCAATACGACCGGGGCGATTCGCAGGCGAGTTTGTTTGAGCGCTTTTCCAAGCGCAAAAAACGCGAGATGTGGGCACTGATGATGGGATTCCTGTCCATCAAGCTGCCCCTGTTTGACCCGGACCGCCTGCTGGCCAGAGCCATGCCCGCGATCCGCGTGGTCTACAGCCGTT
Source organism: Limnohabitans planktonicus II-D5 (assembly GCF_001270065.2). Classification (GTDB taxonomy): domain Bacteria; phylum Pseudomonadota; class Gammaproteobacteria; order Burkholderiales; family Burkholderiaceae_C; genus Limnohabitans_A; species Limnohabitans_A planktonicus. The sequence continues at coordinate 143,635 of NZ_LFYT02000002.1, read as the reverse complement.
GGGGCTTTGTGGTGTATGCCGCCTTGCTGTTCATGGGTGCCAAGGCCGTGATGGAAGAGTCCGACCACCTGTTTGACCAATCGGCCGGTCTGCTGGCACCTTCGAATCTGGGGCTGCTGTATGTGGGCTTTTTATTGTCTAAGGTGCTGCATGAAATCAGCCATGCGGCGGTGTGCAAGCTGTTTGGCGGCGAGGTCCACAAGATCGGCGTGATGCTGCTGTTTTTTGCGCCCATTCCCTATGTGGACGCAACCGCCGCCTGGGGTTTTCGCAGCCGCAGGCAAAGGGTGCTGGTCGGAGCTTCGGGCGTGGTGGCCGAGTTGGCCCTGGCCGCCTGCGCCGCCATGCTGTGGGCCCACACGGCGCCCGGCACGCTCAATGCGCTGGCCTACGACATCATGTTTGTGGCCAGCGTTTCGTCTGTGTTCTTCAACCTGAACCCCTTGCTGCGCTTTGACGGCTACCACATCCTGGTCGATCTGGTGGACATGCCCAATCTGTACCAACGCTCGCGCGAGCAAATGCGCTACCTGGCCGAGCGCTACATCCTGCGCTTGACCAACGCCCAAGCGGCGGCGCGCACGAGCCGCGAGGCCATTTTTTTGCCGCTGTACGGCGTGGCCAGCATCGTGTACTGGCTGCTGCTCATGTCCACGATCATTTTTTTCATCGCGGGTGAGTACCTGGATCTGGGCGTTCTTCTGGCGGTGGTGCTGTTCTTCACCGCGGCGGTGATGCCCTTGTACAAATTCATCAAGTATTTGCACAGCAACCCGCAGCTGGGTTACCAGCGGGGCCAGGCGGTGGCGATTTCGGCCGGGCTGTCGGTGCTGGTGCTGGGCACTTTGGGGGCGGTGCCCGTGCCTGACCAGATCCGCGTGACGGGCGTGGTCGAAGCGGTCCAGTCGCGCCAGCTGCACACCGAAACCGAAGGCTTCATGACCGAACTGCTGGCCCGGCCGGGTGCCGTGGTGCAAGCGGGGCAGCCCCTGGTGCGCCTGCACCACCCCGAGCTGGCCTTTGACATTCGGGGTGCCCAAATGCAGCGCGACCAGATCCTGTCGCAGGAAATCCAGGCCATCTCCAGGCACTCGACCGATTTGAGCGCGATCGAGCGTCAATTGCACGCGGTGGAGCAAACCCTGGCCGATTTGCATTACCGGCAAGCGGCGCAGCTGATCCGTGCGCCGATCACCGGCATCTGGAGCGCCAGTGAGCTGGACGCCAGCCACGGCCAATGGATGGCCCGGGGCGCGGCCGTGGGCACCATCGTCAACGAAGACCGCTGGCGTTTTGTGGCGGTCTTGCCGCAAGTGGCCAGCCATGTCTTCGATGACCGCATTGCCCGCACCGAGGTGCGCCTGCGCGGGCAAGAGGGCATCAACATCCCGGTGGCCGCCACCTCGGTCATGCCCTTTGAACAAGGCCAGCTGCCCTCCAAGGCGCTGGGCATGGCCGGTGGGGGCGATTTGGCCGTGTCCCCTTCGGACCCCCATGGTTTGACAGCGGCAGAGCCGTTTTTCCGCATCGAGTCGAGCTTCAAGGTTGATGCCGCAGGCCGTGACGCGCCCGTCTTCGTCCATGGCCGCATTGGCACCATGCGCATCACGCTGTCCAAGCGCCCCTTGCTGGTGCAGTGGGAGCGCAAGCTGCGTCAGTTCTTCCAGAGGAAGTTCCGCGTATGAACATGGCGGCACTGCCTGGCACTTTGTTGCCCCAGTCTGCAGCCCCTTGGGCTGACCGCGCCCCGGTGCTGGCGCGGGCCAGTTCGCTCGCGCCCATGGAGAAGCTGCCCGAAGGACTGGATGCCTTTTTTCATGGCCTGCAAGGGCATTGGCTGCGCTGGCGCAGTGCCCAACTGCCCCTGGCACAACAGGCCCAGGCCGCGCTCAAGGCGTGTAACGCGCTCGACGGTGTGTCGCCGCAAGACCTGCACGCTCGCGTGCAGCAGGCAGGCGTTTGCATGCGCCTGGACCCGCAGCAGGCCAAAGGCCAGCTGATTGAGGTGCTGGCCACGCTTGGCCAGGTGGCTTGGCGTGAGTTGGGCCTGAAGCCCTATGCCGTGCAGTTCATGGGGGCCTTGGCCATACACCGGGGTTTGCTCGCCGAGATGGCCACCGGCGAGGGCAAAACACTCACGGTGGGCATGGCCGGTGTGCTGGCGGGTTTGAGCGGGCGTGCCTGCCATGTGATCACGGCCAACGATTACCTGGCCCAACGCGACGCCGAAAAACTCACGCCCCTCTACCGGGGCTGCGGCCTGACGGTGGCCTCTGTCTTTGGTGAATTGGACGCCCAGGACCGGCCCGCCCGCTATGGGGCCGATGTGGTGTACCTGACCGCCAAAGAGTTGCTGGCCGATCACCTCAAGGACCAACTGGGGCCGGGCACACCAGAGCAGCTGAGCCAGCAGGCCTTTGCGCACTGGTTGCATCCCGAGCGGCCTGCCGCTGCGGACGGCCGTTTTTTGGTGCGCGGCTTGCACACGGCCATCGTGGATGAGGCCGACAGCATCCTGATCGACGAAGCCGTCACGCCGCTGATTTTGTCGGCACCGCGCGCCAGCAGCGGTTTGTCCGAGGCGGTCTTGCTGGTGTCTGCTTTGGCCGACACGCTGCAAGAGGGCCCGGATTACAGCATCACGCTCCAAAGCCAGAGCATCACCCTTTTGCCGTCTGCCCGTGAACGCCTGGCCAGTCAGGCCGAGCCATTGGCCGATCTGTGGCGTCCAGCGCCCCGGCGTGAAGAGCTCTTGCGGCAGGCCCTGATGGTGCGCCACTTCCACAAGCCCGGTCAGCACTATGTGGTGCAAGACGGCGAGGTGGTTTTGCTCGACGAGTTCACAGGCCGCATGACGCCCGGGCGCACCCTCACGGCCGGTCTGCACCAGGCCATCGAGGCGCGTGAAGGCCTTGCCATCACCGCCCCCAACGAGTCGCTGGCGCAGATGAGTTTTCAGGCTTTTTTCCGCTGCTTTCGCAAACTGTCGGGCAGCACAGGCACCGCCTGGGAAGCGGCCAGCGAGTTGTGGCGTGTCTACGGCTTACAGGTGGTGCGCATCCCCACGCACCGCCCGCGCCAGACGATTGACCGCGCGCCTGTGCTGGTCGAGCAGTCTGCCCACAAGTGGGCCGCTGTGGTGCAGGAAGTGCTGGCCGAACGTGCCAAGGGCAGGCCGGTGCTGGTCGGGGTGCGCAGCATCACCAGCAGCCAGCTTTTGGCCGAGCATTTGCAAGCGGCCCAGTGTCCCGTCAGCGTGCTCAATGCCCTGGCCCACGCCCAGGAAGCGGACATCGTGGCCCAGGCCGGAGCGCCGGGCCGGGTCACGATTGCCACCAACATGGCCGGTCGCGGCACCGACATTGGCCTGGGCGAGGGCGTGGCAGAGGCGGGTGGCCTGCATGTCATCGTGGCCGAAAGCAACGACTCGGCGCGCATTGACCGGCAGTTGGCGGGCCGCTGCGGCCGCCAGGGCGACCCGGGCAGCGTGTCGGTGTATCTGTGCCTGGCCGACGAATTGGTGCAGCGCCTGATGTCCCAAGGCCTGCGGCGCTTGGTGCTGATGGTGTCCAGCCGCCAGGGGGCAGGGCACCAGGCGTCGGCCCGCCCGTCCCTCGGCAGCCGGGTGGCGGCCTGGGCATTTCGCCGCGTTCAAAAGCGCGCCGAGCGCCAAGCCTTTTTGCGCCGTTGGTCCGTGCTGCGCTCTGACGACTGGATGGCCTCGGCCTTGCCTTTTGGCGGTCGCCGCAAAGGAGGCCCGGCATGAGCCCCTACATGGCCTGGCCTTGGACAGCGAAATCACCCCATGCCCGCCGCTATGGCTCGGCCCTGAACTGCATGCTGCAAGAAAGCCAAGGGCTGTCGTCTTCTGGCTGGGAAGTGTCGTGCCGCATCAGCCCCTCGGGCGCACGGGCTGACCGCCTGCTGCTGGGCTTTGCGGTGCAGGGCGCGGCCCGCTCCCGCATTGCCGGGCTGTCCAGCAGCATCGGCATGCCCGGGGCCATGGCGCAGTCGTTTGACGCCTATGCCCCCGAGGCCCGGCAAATCCTTTTGGCGGCCGACATGGGGCCGCACGGCGTGGAGCGCCGCGCTTATCTGGAGTTTTCTGCGCACCAGCGCCCCCCGGCGCAAGGCATCGTGATGCGCGGCTACAAGTGGCGTGTAGGCACCGATGCCCGCAGCGCTGACGATGTCTCCACCCGCATCTCCGATTACCTTCGCATCAAGATCCAGCCCAGCGACTTGTTGTCGTTTTTGCAGACCCTGCCCGGCGTGCCCGAGGTGGCACACCCGGCCTATGCGGTGGCCGACTTTGCCGTGCGCGAGGCTTTGGCGCAGCGCCCGGACTGGAACGGTTTTGAATATTGGGCCGTGACCGAGCAAGCCTCTGACAGAGGGTCTTGCTGCGTGCGCTTGCACGACAGCGGCTTGCACATGGGCGATCTGTGGCCCGTGGTTGCTTCACTTTTAGGCACCTGGTCACTCGACCGGACGGCCCACGAATTGTTGTTTTCAAAAATGGGTCATCGGCCCCTGGGATGGATCGCAGCGGGCGTGGACGCCCGGGGCGAACCTTTCGTGACTTTTTATTGTGATGCCGGACGCGATGACGCCCGTCAAGCGCTTGCAGCAGGAGGCTTCTATGAGTCGTGACAAAACCAAAAAAATAACCAAGCCCCCATTCGCCCTGAAGAAAAACAGGGTCCAGCTCGAAAAGCTCGAAGAGAGGGTGCTGCTGTCGGCTGAGCCGCTGCTGCAACTGAACAAGACCGTCACGCCCGTCACGGCCGACAACGTGGTGCTGGACCTGCGTGCTGGCACTGCCGTAGACAGCCAGCGCGACACCCTGATGTCTGCCGATGCCCTGTCTGCCCAGATCATCGATTTGAGCAAAGACATTGACCAGAATGCCGCTTTGCTGACCTGGGAGGCCGATGGCCTGATGAAATTGGGGCAGGGCGTGAATGGCCTGATGCTGGACCTGGGCGCGGGCAGCGACACCGTGCGCGTGAGCAACCTGGAAGATGGCCGCATCAAGGTCGCCAGCGACAGCCTGTATGACCTGGTGTTCGCCAAGCCGGTGAATTTCTTCGGCATTCGGGGTGGCTCGGGTGTGGACCGGGTGATTTTTGACAACACCCACCTTGGCGGTGCCGCCTTGAGCGTGGATGCCGAAAGCATCGTGGTGTCCGAAGGCAAAACCGTGACTGCCGGGCGCGACGTGGTGTTCCTGGCCATGGCCAGCATCACCCAAACGCCCAGCACCTCGACCGACGCCAGCGTCACCAGCTTGGTGGATGTGCAAGGCGCGCTGGTGACCAAGGGCTTGGTCACCTTGTCTGCACGTTCAGCGGTGGACATGAAAAGCGTGCTGAGCGGCAGCACGGCCAATTTGTCCTTGAGCGCCACGGCCAATGCGGATGCGCGCGTGGGCAAAGAGGGCTCGGTCAGCGCCGCTGGCTTGCAGGTGATCGCTACCACCGACATGCGTCTGGTGGCCGAACTCTCGGGCGTGAGCAGTGGTTTGTTGGCCTTGAGCGCCACACAAAGCAGCCATGCCGCCTTGCTGGGCAATGCCCAGGTGGTCATCGCTGCCCGCAGCGGCGACAGCGCACCCCAGGTGCTGGTCGAAGCCAGTGGCCTGACGCAGCTGCGGGGCGTGGTGGGCATGTCCGGCAACTCGGCCGAGGACACGATAGATCCCACCCGGGTGAATGGCACGATCAAGCTGGACCGTTCGGTGCTCGCCGATGTGGGCGATGGCACGGGCTCTGTGGTGGTGCGTGCGGCCGACGGCCAAGCTGCGCCCAGCTTGAGCGTGAGCGCCTATACCGGTGACCGCGCCAGTGGCGGGGTGTATGGCCAGATGGTGGCCTCACCCTATGGCGCACAGGCCAACACGATCAAGAACCGGGTGGGCGTGTTGGTGAACACCCCCAACTCGGACCCCAACAAGAAAAATGAGATCAATCTGGACCTGTCCCGCCTTGACCTGATGGCCATGGACCGGTCCACCTACACCAGCATTGGGCGCACGGCGCTCAACACCGGTGACACCGCCACCAGCAGCTTGCTCAAATCCGCCAATGTGAAGACCTCAGGCGCTGTGACGGCGGTCGCGCTGGATGCGGCCACTTTCAGCGCCACAGGCGGTGGCTACAAAGTTGACTTCACGGGGGATGGCACTCTGGGGGTGTCGCAGGCCGGTAACCTCGTGGTCGCCCAGGTCAGCAGCCAGATCGACAGCTCGAATGTCGATGCCTCCAACGTGTGGGCCTATGCCAAAGGCGCGCAAATCCTGAACGCCAAGATCAGCGCCAGTGAACTCGGTCCGATTTCATCGGGGCAGATCAATGAATGGGTGGACGTCAAAGCCCAGCGCGCCTGGAACCAGTTCAATGGCGGGGTGCAACTCGATATCAACGCCTCGACCTTGACGCTGTCGGGCGGTTTGGCTGCAGGCGCTTCTGCGCAGGCCAAGATCAAGGCCATCGCGCCTGCCGGGGCCATGCAGGCCAGCGTCTGGACGGGCCTGGACAAACAAGAGTCCTCGTACGCCCGCAACGTGGTCGGCTGGAGCGAGGAAAGCGGCAACACCCTGTCGCTGTCCAAACTAGGTGGTGGCGAGTCCGGGGTCGGCTCCGCGTATCTGGTGCAGGCCAATTTGCGCGACAGCAACGTCACGGCCAAGGATGCCGTCTCGCTGGAGGCCCAATCCAATCTGCAACTTGATGCCCTGACCGGCGCCCTGTTGGCCGGTACTGGCTCCGAAGCCGCAGCGGCCTTGCTGCTCAAAGTGGGGGCCACCGGTCTGGTGGCGGCCAATCGGCTGCGCTCTGACACCACAGCCCGCATCAGTGACTCCAAAAATGACAAGAAGCTGCAAGCCGGTGGTGCGGTGACTGTGACGGCCAGCGACGCTGGCACGGTCAATGCCTCGGTGGGCAGCTTGAGCTATGCCCAAACGAGCGCCAGTGGCAGTCTGGTGCTCAACGACCTCACGCGCACCTTGTTGGCCAAAATCGACACCACCTCGGTGGATGTGGGTTCGCTCCAACTGCAGGCGCTGGACACCGCCACCATCACAGCCAAGAGTGCAGGCACTTTGGAGGCCGATGGCGAGCAGGTTTTCACCGTTGACTCGGCTTTGGCCCATGAGGGCTCGGTCACCACCAACTGGCTCACGGGTTCGGTGCAAGCCCTTGTGGACAGGGTTCAGCTCAAGGCCGCAAGTGATGTGTCGCTCAAGGCCAGCAGCCAGGCCAAGTTCACGGCCGACAACCAGCTCAACTACCGCGATGCCGACGGCATTGCGCTGGCCTACAACCGCATCGGCAAAGCCAGCAGCGGTGTGCTCAAAGGTTCCCTGGATGATCTGCTCAAGGCCGAACAACCCACGAGTGAGGCCTACAAGGTCTCGGCCCTGCTGCAAGACGGCACCATCGAGGTGGGCGGGGCATTGGCTTTGCTGGGCGATTTGTCCATCACGGCCAGTGCCACGAGTGGCCTGACGAAATCCGAGCTGAGCGCGATCCTGGCACAAAACGCCAGCCAGGCGCAGGCTGAGGCCCGCATCAACATGACGGACAGCAGCACCCAGCACTACGTGGGCGGGCTGCTGAGTGTGGATGCCAAAGACGCCTCCAAATTCACCAGCTCCAGCGTGCTGGCCATCCTGGGGAACGTGAGCACAGGCGATATGGGCGCGCGCAATGAGGTGCGTCACCGTGCTGACGCCAAACTCAATCAGGTCAGCATCTCGACCGGTGCGGGCGTGCGTGTGCAGGCCGAGAGTTCGCAAGCCATTGATGCCACCCTCAAAGGCAAAATCGTCGGCTCATTCGGGGCGGGTGGCGATGTCATGGCCCTCAACACCATCCTGGGTGGCACCACGGCCCTGGTGCAAGGTGGACGCATCGACACGGCCGGTGATGTCAGCATCAAGGCCAGCAACCAAAGCAGCATCCAGGCCAACAACCAGGCCTCGGTCAGTGGTGGCGGCTCCAAGACCATGGTGCTGGCCTTCAACGTCATGGGCTGGGACGGCATGGCCTTCAACAAGCCCTCACGCGGCGATTACTCCTCGCCCGATCTGGGCACCGAAAAGTCGCTCGAAACGCTGGCCGGGATCATCAACGCCCCCGTCATGGCCGCCGGTCATCTCACGGTCAAGGCCACCATGCAGGCCGCCCAATTGGCGCGGGTTGCCGCTGACAACGATGCGGGTTTCTTTGGCGGTGGCGGTTATGTGACGGCCACGCACCGCATCAGCACCCGCACCGACGCCTGGATCGGCACAGCCGCGCAGGCCACACCGGTGGACGGGCGCACCCAGGTGCTCGATCTGCGGGTGGGGGGCAACCTCACGGTGCAGGCCGATGACCGCTCCAAGATTGACGCCTCGGTGGACCTGGCCAGCACCGGCGGGCTGGCCGCCGTGGGCGGCACCGTGGTGCGCAACTTCCTGTCGCAAAACGTGAACGCCACACTCGATGACCTGGACCTGTCCACGGGCGGCAACGTCACTGTCGATGCGGCCAATGAGGCCATCGTGCGCTCGATCCTGTCAGGGTCTGCGTCCACCGCCGGCGACACCTGGCCCGGGCTGGGCGGCATTGCGGTCAACAGCCTGATTGCCACCAACGTGATCTTGGGCAAACTCAATGCCACCATCACCGACAGCGATTTGGTCAGTCAGGGCAATCTGTCCGTGCTGGCCAACAACCGCTCGGCGATTGAATCCGACAACACGGCCAGCGCCAGCGGCAGCCTGGCTTCGGTCGGCGTTTTGTCGGCCTACAACAGCATGGGCTGGAAAACGCCCAAACTGTCCGACCTCACCGTGAGCAAACTGCTGAACAACGAAGGCACGCAAGACCCGCTCAATGCCCTGGCCCGTATCCGCAACACCGCGCTGACGGTGGCCGGTGATGCCACACTGGACGCGGCCCTGGCGGCCACGCTCAAAGCCCACATTGACAACTCATCCTCGGGCACCATGACCTCCGCGTCGGTGGGGCTGGTGATGAGCTCCAACCTGGTGGCCAGCTCGGCGCAGGCCGACATGCTCGACGCCCGCTCTGCGGTGTCCGGCGTGCCGGGCAAGGCCAGTGTGGGCGGCGCCCTGAGCATCCATGCCAGCAATGCCCCGAATGTGCAGGCAGAAAGTCTGCTCAAGTCGGGCAGCGGTGACCGCAGCAGCGGCGCCAACAACTCGATCAGCGCTGACTACGGCAGTGGGGACGGCACCCAAAGCATCAAGTTTGGCAGCAAAGTGCGCGTGGCCGAGAACTACCGCGAAGGCGGCGAGGGTGGGGCGGTCTACCGTTACATGGGTGGCGACACCGTGTCCCTGGATTTGGGTGCGCAAGACTACAGCGACGAGGGCTACTGGCTCCAGGAAGACCCCTCGGCGATGACCGAAGGTGTGGCCGGTTCTTTGCTGGGCTTGGGCAAGGATGCCTTGCAGGTGGTGGACCTTTACACGCGTGCGACTTCTGACGAATCGTGGACGGACATCAAGACCAAGAGCGTGGGCTCCATGGGCAAGGCTGAGGTGCAGACCCTGACCGTGACCCCGGCCGCCACACCCGGCGGTTCATTCAGTTTGGCTGTGGGCGACGTGGAAACCGGTCCGATCCAGCTGCTCAGCCTGGGCAAGCCCCAGGCCGAAGTGCAGACCCTGACCCTGGTCAATGCCGCCGATGCCGCAGAGTCCACGCTGGAAATTTCTTTGGCGGGCCAAGATGCCCAAACCTTGATGCTCGACGACACGGCGCTGGGCAACGCCATTCAATTGCAAGCCCTGCTGGAAACTTGGCTGGGCGTGGGCAACGTGCAGGTCACGGTGCAAGACAAGCAAGTGGCCGGTTGGGGTTTTGACATCACCCTGGCAGGCACCCTGGTGGGGCAAAACATCGGCCAAATCCAGGCCAAAGTCCTCACCTCGACCGGTGCCAAACATCTGGCCGTGCAAACGGCCACGCTGCGCCAGGGCATGGCCGCGCCCACAAGGGCCGATCAGGCTTTGCTGATTCAAGCCGCATTGCGCCAGGCCTTGGCCGAAAACGCTTTGACGGTCACCGCAGGCAGTGGCACCGACCAAACCTATACCGTCAGCTATGCCCTCGAGGGCGACCGTGCGCAGCTGCGCGCCATCCATCTGTCCAAGGGCCTGAAGATCGTCAGCGATACGACACAAGCTGGACAAGCCGCGGTGGGCAACATCTATGACGTGGCCTTGAAGGACCAGCAGTCGGACCAGAAGTTTGACCTGCAGTTCAGCTACAAGGGCAAAACCTACACGGCCAAAGGCATCGTGGCAGAGGCCTCGTCAGCACAGCTGCGCGACGCGATTTTGGGTGCCCAGGACGCAGACCTCAAAGCCTTCCGTGCGACTGGTTTGTCGGTGCTCGTGCAGCAAGTGCCCGCCGCGGGAGGCGGCACGCTGTGGAAAGTCACCTTTGGCCGGGATGCACAAGACCTGACGTCCTCCGATCTGAAGTTGCGCCGCAACTACCCGTCCTTCATGGGGGACATTGCCAACATGGTCTCCAATGTGTCGCTGTTTGGCGGGGCTTCATTCGGGGGCCTGGTTTCGCGCAACGTCGTCGATGGCCAGGCCGTGGCCCTGCTTCGCAAAGTAGATCTGACAGCGGGCGCGCTGTCGGTGACTTCCACAGACGAATCGGTCATTGAAGCCTACATCGACAGTGTGGCCACCTCCACCGGCAGTTTGATGGGGGGCGGCCTGGCCGCCAATGGCGTGATCGCTTTGAACACGGTCATGGCCCAAGCGTTGGCAGACATTGAAGCCAGTCAGGTCTTGACCCTGAGCGGTGATGTGGAGGTGGTCTCCAATGAAGACGCCACCATCCATGCCATCAACAAGAGCATGACCATGTCCGAAGGCTCCTCCATTGGCCTGACCATGGCGTTCAACACCGTGGGCTGGAAAGCCGATTCGGTGTGGAATTTGGGCAAGGAAGCCTTCGTGGGCAGCCAGATCGGCACCGAAGACCCCTCACGTTCGCGTGCCTCGGTCACTGGCTCCAGCATCGAATCGGCCGGGGCCATCACCATCGATGCGCTCACCACATCGGGCATTGATGCCCTGGTCAGCAACAAAACCAGCTCGGCCGATGGCCTGGCGCAGGGTTTGTTGAACCAGAAAAAAATGGAAAAGTTCAAGGGTTTCAAGACCGCCCAGAGCTTGAGCAGCATCAAGGTGGGTCTTGGTTTTGTGCTCAGCAGCAACTTGGTCAGCAGCGAATCCACGGCTTTTGTGGAAAAGGGCTCCAGCAAATTGGCGGCCAAAGGCGGTGGGCTCAGGGTCAGTGCAGCAGATAAAGCCAGCATTGAGTCCACCGCTGAGATCGTGCCTGAAGCCAGCAACACCCTGGGCAGCAGCGTGGTCAACCTCGCGGCCGATCAGATTGGTGCGTTCAATGTGGCCTTCACCGACCGCTCGGGCACCCAGCTCGTCACCGTGAACCAGGTGGTTCAGATCGCGCAAGCGGATTACAAATCCAGCGACATGCCCGAGCTCATGAAAAAAGGTCAGCGGGTGGAGTTGCTGCGCAGTGTGGGCGGCGGCACCTATGGCAGCAGCTATGAATATCTGGGCACCGAACCCCTTTTGAATGTGGATTTTGAAGCGCAGGACTTCACCGATGCCAGCAAGTGGCGCAAGGTGCTGGGCCAAGCAGGGCAGAAGTATCTGCGGGTTTGGGGGGGCTTGAGCACACCGATTGACCTGGGCAAGGAGGACTACGAAAACTCTGCAAACTGGATCGCCTGGGATGCCCAAGGCCTAGCCAAAGCCGGGTTTGAGGTGATGGGCGAGGTGATTGACTCCTTGACCAAATCCAAACTGGGTGGGGGCGATCAAAGTGTGTCCGCCGGTTTCGGTGGACTGGTCGTGCGCAATGACCTGCGCGGGGTGGTCGATGCCTATCTGGATGGCGTGCAGGCCAGTGCCCATGGCGACATCATCGTGCGCGCCACCGAATCTTCTGAAGTCAACGCCGAAGACACCAGCAGCGTGACGGCGGGTTCTTTGGGTTTGAACGCCGTGGTGGCCACCAACACTGTGCTGGGCAGTGCCAAGGCCTGGGTCAATGGGGGCAGCTTGAGCACCACGGGTGGCGGTTCTGTGCGGATTGCCACCAGCAACGAATCGGTCATCGATGCGACAGTGACCAGTGAAGTCTCTGCCACGACCTCGGTCGGCGTGGCCCTGGCCTTCAACACCATTGGCTACCAACCCAACAGCGTCTGGGATTTCATCAAGGACGCCTTCAGCGGCGGCGACTACACCAGCCCGCAAACGCTGCTGACCCTGGCCTGGACCGATGGCACGGCGGTGGATGCCGCAGGGTCCGTCAGTGTCACGGCCATCTCTTCTGGCACCGTCAAGGCGGAAATCGCCAACTCCGCCTTGGCCATCAACGCCGAATTCGGCCCGGATGCCAACGAAGAGACCGGCAAACCGGGCGAGGCCAACGCCATCAGCATTTCGGCGGCCCCGGTGGTCGCCATGAACAAGCTCAATGCGCAAACCAAGGCCTATATGGCCAACACCCCGAGCCTCAAGGCGGCGGGCAATTTGAGCATTGAGGCCAAAGGCACCACCGGCATCAAGTCCAAGGTCAGTGCTTCTGCCATTTCTGTGGCGGTGTCCAAAGATGGCAAGGGCGTGTCCATTTCTGTGGGCTTTGCCATGTCGCGCAACGAGGTGGACAACAACGTGTTGGCCTACCTGAGTGGTTCTGCCTCAGGAACACCCAAGGCCAGCATCGGCGGCGATGTCAGCATTTCGGTGGACCGCAGCGCCTCCATCGTGAGCGAAGGCACCGCCACGGCCATTTCGGTGGCCGCCAGCCCCAAGGGCGGGCCTGCCGTCTCGGGCGGTGCAACCCTGTCGTTCAACCTGATCAATGGCCTGGCCGATGCCTACCTCAGCAACATTGAGCTGGAAACCCTGGGCGCTGCCGGGAAAAACGGCGATGTGCGCATCAAGGCGCTCAACGACGCCGAGATCATCGCCCGTGTGCTGACCATTTCTGCGGCGGTGTCGGTGGCGGGCAGTGCCCCTGCGCCTGCGGTCTCGCTGGGCGTGTCGGTGGCCAAAAACATCATGGGCGCCGACGTGGTGGACACCACCCACGACTACAAAGCTTCAGCCTACAACAAGGTCAACAAGCTGACCGAGTTGCTCAAGGGCAAGAAAGTGCTCAAGGACACCGGCGTGCTGACCCAAGAGGTCTACGAGTACCTGGGCGACACCCTGAGCAACAAGGACGGGATCGACCTGATCAACCAGAACTACAGCGATGCGGGTGTCTGGCGTGTGCTCAGCTACACCCCTAAAAAGGCATCGACCCGTGCACGCATCGATTCGGCCAGCGTGAATGCCGCCGGGCTTTTGCAGGTGGATGCCTCGGGCAGCTCTTTCATTGAGGCGAATGTGCGCACGGGCTCGGCGGCCGTGGGCGCTGCAGGTGGCAACGCCATCTCGGCCAGTGCGGCGGGGGTGTATGCGGAAAACCGCATCAACTCTGGGCTGGAAGCCTTGATCGGTGGCACCGGCACGGCCCGCAAGGTGCAGGCCGACAGTGTCAGCGTGACGGCCCGCAACCAGGGCTCCATCGACGCCATGGCCGGGGCGGCCTCGTTGTCCGCCTCCTTGTCGGGCGGCTCGGCCATTTCGGTCTCAATCGGCTTGTCGCTGGCCTTCAACAGCATCGAAGGGGATGTGCTGTCCAATGTGGGTCTGGTGGACCTGCAGGCGCGCGACGGCCAAGTCACGGTGGACGCCCGCTCGGGCGGCGTGCAACTGCTCAGCGGCCAATGGAGCGCCCTGCAAGCCAAGGGCGTCACCGCCGACATGCTCAACAGCGCCGCCAATGCGGGCGCAAAAACCAGTTACACCAGCACATCGGGTCAGTACCCATGGGACTACCTGAGCACCGAAGGGCTCACCAAGCTGAACCCCTTCGATTGCGTTCGTCTGGCGTCCGGCGAGATCTATGAGTATCTGGGTGACTTTGGCACGACGCTGGACCTGTCCAAGCAGGACTATGTCAACGGTAAGGACTGGAAGGATGTCACGGCGGACCCCCGCACCCTGCGTGCGGGCTACACCGTGCGGGTGGATGCGCTGCACACCGCAGGTGGCCAGGTGGGCAAGGTCTACCGCTTCATTGGCGGGGCCGTGAACTTTGGCACGGCCGATGGCAAGGTTCTGATCTCGCAAGATCAGCGCGTGCGGGTGGACAGCAACTACGAAGACAGCGGCTTGCTGGGCAAGATTTACAAATACATCGGCTCAGGCAATGGGCAACCGATGGATTTGCGCGATGCCGACTTCAAGGACTCCGACCTGTGGCAAGAGGACAAGACTGAAAAAGAAATCAGCCTCTGGAAAGAAAACTTTGCCAACACCGCCCGCTGGGAGTTGGCCACCGAATTCACCGATGAGGCCAGTCTGGCCCTGATCAGCAACACCTTGCTGGATCTGGGCTTGAAGCTGTCCAGCATCGAGACCATGCGCCCGGATGCCTTGTACAAGAGCACGGCGGGTCTGAAGTGGGATTACCTGAGCAGCCAGGCCACGCCTCAGAAAATCCAAGAGGACGACCAGGTGGGTGTGGCCAGTGGCGCACTGGCAGGCCATGTGTACCGCTACATCAGCACCACCGAGCGCAAGCTGGACCTGACCAAAGAGGACTTCACCAAGACGGACCGCTGGAAGCGGGTGACGGCTGACAAGACCGAGATGCGCAAGGGCTACACCGTGCAAGTGGCCGACCAGCACAAGGCCGGGGGCATCGCCGGTGTGGTGTACCGCTACATAGGCAAGAACAAGCTGGAACTGGACCTGTCCAAGACCAATTACCTGGACAGCCAAAACTGGGAAGAGGTCAAGCCGGTGCTCGACATTTCCATGATCGAAGCCGGTCAGCGCTGGATGATCCACGACGGCGCGGGCAGGGCCTATACCCTGACCCGCACCGATGATGGCCAGTTCACCATCACGCGCAATGCCATCAATGCCACCTCGGTGGCCGCTTCGGCCGCCATCAGTTTTGGCGGTGGCAATGCGGTGGCCATCTCGGGCGCGGGTGCAGTCGCCATCAACTCGGTCATGGGCTCGACCGATGCCGTGTTGCGCCAAGCCAAAGTGGTGGCCAAGGGCGATGTGGTGATCCAGGCGCACAGCGACGCCTCGATTTCTTCGCGCATTGCAGCCCTGTCTGCGGCCATTGCGGCAGGCGGTGGCGCAGCCGGTGTGGGTGCCTCGATTGGCGTGTCCGTGGCCCGCAACCTGATTGGTCAGGAAGGCTTTGGCGCCGTGGGTGACGCGGCCATTGCGACCACCCGCGCCTTGGTGATCGACTCCAGCATCACCTCGGAGGGTGACCTGAAGATGAAAGCGGCCTCCCAGCAGACCATCTCGGCGCTGGTGGTGGCCGGGTCTGCCGCTGTGGGGGTGGGCAGCTCCGCCGGGGTGGCCGCCAGTGGCTCGGGCGTGTGGGCGCAAAACCAGATCGGCATGCGCATTCAGGCCGGTGCAGACACGGAAACGGCGTCGGGCACATGCCCGAGCCGCATCGCCGTGCGCAACGTCAGCATCCTGGCCGACGACGATTCACGCGTTGACGCCCATGCGGGCGCGGCCTCCATTGCCGCCTCGTTTGGCGGCTCGGCCGGTGTGGCCGTCTCGATTGGTGTGTCTTTGGCGCGCAACATCATCGACACCGTGGTGTTGGCCAGCTTGCGCGGCGCGCAGCTTGAGGCCAAGGGCACGGTGGATGTCAAAGGCAGCTCCAGTGCCAGCATCACCGTCAAGGCCTGGGCCGCTTCGGTGGGCGCCGGTTTTGGTGGCGCTGCTGGTGTGGGCGTCAGTGGCGCAGGTGCGTCTGCCCTGAACGTGATCCTGGGCGATGTGTTCGCCAAGGTGGACGACAGCGCCATCCGCGCAGCGTCCGACGTGAGCGTGAACGCGCAGGCCACCAACCGCATCACGGCCTTGATCATTTCCGCCTCGCTGGGCGTGGGTGGGGGCGGCTCGGCCGGTGTGGGGGCCTCGATTGGCGTGGCCCTGGCGCGCAATTACATCGGTTATGACCCCGAAGGTTTTGACGGTGAGGTCACCTACACCTCGGGCACCAGCAAACCCACGCAGATCAAGAAGGGCGATTTGATTCGCCTGGCGGCCAATTCAGGGCCCCGCGCCAACGAGGTCTACGAATACATCGGCTCTGAGACCCTGAAAGCCACCACCAAGGACGGCAAGGTGCAGGAGCTGATCCTGGTCCAGGACTACGCCGACACCAAAAAGTGGAAGCAGCGCGTGGGCACCTCGGCCAACCGCATCATCGCCTCGGTCAACAACGCGTCCATCACGGCGCTGGACGATGACACGCTGACGCTGGACCTGAGCGTCAAGGCGGACACCGCGCAAACCATTGAATCGCAAATTGTCTCGGGCTCGGTGGCCCTGGCAGGCGGCGGGGCTGCAGGCGTGGCGCTGAGCGGCGCGGGCGCTGCCGCCAGCAACCAGGTGGGCTCGCAGACGCAGGCCGCCATCACCAACACCACCGGCAAAGGGGTGGATGTGGACGGCGCCATCGTGGTGGACGCGCAAGACCGCTCGACCATCAAGACCACGGTCACTGCCGTTTCGGTGGCGGCTTCTTTTGGCGCTGCAGGCGCTTCCGTGGCACTGTCCGTGTCCTTGGCCGACAACCAGATCAACAGCACCATCACCGCGCTGGTGGACAAGGCCTTGCTCAAGACGGCCGACAGCATCACGGTCAACAGCTACGACAAAGCCAAGATCGATTCGTCCTCGACCGCCGTGGCCGTAGCCGTGGCCGCCAGCATTGGCGGCTCGGTCGCTGGTGGGGGGGCGCATGCCTTCAACACCATCAACACCGTCACGCAATCGCTGATTGACCAAAGTGGCGCGGACAAGCTGAGCACCACCGAGTCGGGCAAAACCGAGATCACGGTGGGCAAGACGCTCACCGTCAAAGCCCTGGGTGAATCCATCTCCAAGGCCGAAGTCAACGCCGCCGCTGCCAGCTTTGGCCTGGTGGCCGCCGCTGCCGCAGGGACTGCGGCAGAAAACACGCTCACGCCAACAGTCAAGGCTTCGGTGCGCAACAGCGACATCAACGCCCATTTGCTCACGGGCAAGGTGGACATATCGGCCACCGCCAACCAGACGGCCGATGCGCGCAGTGCGGCGCTCAGCGTGTCTTCGGGTGCGTCCATGGGCATGTCCTCGGTCAAGGCCCGGGATGCCGGGGCCGTGATTGCCGAGCTGGGCGACGATGTGAAAGTGGTTGCGGCCGTGTTGAACCTCACGGCCAGCGCGCGTGATGAGGTGTTCCAACGCTCCAACGCCTCTTCGGGCGGTTTGTTCCTGGGGGCTGCGGGCGCGTATTCCAGCCTGGAAATTGTGGGCACCACGCGTGCGGGTATCGGGGATAAGGCCGATCTGGGCGTGGGCTTGCTCAACATCTGGTCCACCCGCACGCAAAGCTTTGATGCCACCGCCCTGAACGTGGCCGTGGGTTTGCTGGCTGGCAGTGGTGCCACCATGGACACTTTGCTCACGGGCACCTCGGATGTTGCCATTGGCAAAAACGGCAAAATCGTGGCCGGCACGATTACCATCCGGGCCGACAACCAGGCCGACAAGAACAAGTATTCGGCCAGCGGTGAATCGCTGCGATCGGGCGCAGGCGGCCTGGGCGCTTTGACCTCGCTGGGCATCACCACCGAAATCGGCAAGAGTGGCCAGAAATACGGCGCGCAAGTCTCGATCGGTGATGGCACCGAGATGACGGTGTCTGCAGCGGCAGGCAAGACCGGCAATTTCACGGTGTCCACGTACACCCAGGCCGACATCACCGACAAAGTGCGCATTGACGCCATTGGCGGGCTGAACCTGTCCAATGCCATCGTCAACCAAACCTCCGAGATGGTCTCGAACATCAAGGTGGGCACGGCCAAGCTGCGCAACTTGAGCGGTGACCTGAACCTGTCCACTCGCACCGATGCCGACCTGACCGCGGGTGCCAACGTGCTGTCGGTGTCCATGTATGCCCTGGGCACTTCGCTGTCCACCTCCACGCTCCAGTCGGACAACACCATCCAACTCAATGGCTCGGAGCTGTTGGGCAACGAGGTGCAGCTGTACGCCGGGCAAGACCGCGCGCGCGCATCGAACGTGCTGGGCACCACCGCGCAGGCAGACATGACCATGCTGGCCTGGGGTGTGGGCGTGCCCATTGCCACCTCGAAAGTCATTGAAAACAACCTGATTGATGTCACCGGCAAGGCCAAAATCCGTTCCGTGGGCAATGTGGTCATGCTGGCCGAGCCCGGCGTGGGCGAGGACAAGCGGGCCACCGCACAAGGCAAAGCACTGATTTTCCCGGTGGTTTTCCCCTTGGACTCGGTGCTCCACAAAGATGTGGACAGCAACAACACCGTGCGCCTGGGCGATCAGGTCACGGTGGAAGCCGGCATCAATTACAAAACACTGGTCCAGTTGCTGCCTTATGAAGTCAACAACGAGACCAAACTGGCTTCTGACCGTGTAGGCACAGACCTGACCGACGCTGAAAAACTGGCGCTGGGGCTCGATATCGCTCAGCAGTACCACTACGCTGCGCTGGACCTGGAAGACGTGGCCTTGTCGGTCAGCTACGGTGCCATCGTCGAGGTGGTGCCAGGGGCGTTTGGCAAAGGTGTGGCCGGCCAGGCCTACCGTTTCATCCCCGCAGGTGGCCCCACCGTGGAAGAAAACCTGGTGCTGGAAAAAGAGGATTACACCGACACCAAGCGTTGGGAAGTGATCTCACCGACCCAAACCTTGACCGGCAACGAGACCACCCTGACGGTGGCTGCAGGCCACACCGTGCGCACTTCGGATGGCCGCTGGTACCAGCGCATGGGCGCAGGCATCAGCTTTGACCCGCGCATCGCCACTTATGGCGAATCCGAAGGCTGGCGTGAGCTGGACGTCTTGAGCAGTGACAAGGGCAAAGCCTTTGCCTTGGCGCTGAGCGACGATTTCTACATCGTCAAGCCCAAAGACCTGGCCTTGCCCAAGCTGATTTACGGCAACGTGGCCAACCAGCTGTTTGAAGACCGCGCCAAGGTGCTCGGCTGGATGCAAAGCCATGCAGGCAATGCCGAAGCGATTGCCCGTTACCAGGCGCTGCTGACCACCATCAATGACCAGATGAGCAAGCTCGGCCTGAGCGAAACCGATGCGGCCACAGGCGCGGTGTCGGCACGCGACAGCTTTGACGTGCTGACCTTGCGCATGCCTTCCATCCTGGCCTCGGCCGGGCTGATCTCGATCAAGGCGGACACCGCTTCGCAAGCGGCCATCAAGACCGCCATCGACGCCAAACGCCTGGTGGCGCATGGTGAGGCCAACATCACCGTGGTCAACAAGACCCCGTTTGGTCTGGAGATCAACGACATCGGCATTCAGAAGACCGGTGGCACCGAAATGGTGGACGGCAAGCGTGTGCTGCTCAACCCGGGGGCCGTGTATTTCAACGCCAAGGCCCTGACGCCTGAAGATGCCGTGGGCGACAGCGTGATCAGCATCACGCAAGAGGCCTATCCCACAGGCTGGTACACCTCGCTCAAGGATTTCACGCTGCCCAAAGCGCCCCAAGACATCAAGGTGGTGGGGCGCATCGTCAACGAAGACGGTTTGCTCAAACTCACCAATAGGAGTGGCAGCATCAACGTGGTCGGCGAGTTGCGTGCAGGCACCATCGAGCTGGCGGCCACCGGTGACTTCAACCTTTCGAGCGACGACTGGTACCACACCGGCCGCGATCCGCGCCAGTACGTGGATTTCAATGCCGTGTTTGGACAGAGCGTGTTCAACAACGCCGGACTGCCCAAATCGCTCAGCCTGAACGCCAGCGACGCACGGCTGCAGTCCTTGATGGATTCGATCACCTCAACGGCCAAGTCCGCCAAGGTCTTTGCCATGGGCGATGTCAACATCAATGCCCGCTACCTGAACATCGACGGCCTGGTGCAAAGCGGGGTGGACAAGATCGAGCTGACCATCAGCAAAGACTTCAACCCGACCGAATCGGTGAGCTTCACCGACGCCAAGGGCAACATCCAGAAAGGGCTGAGCTTTGGTGAGGGCGGCTTGGCTTCGGTCACCGGTGCCTTTGACTACAGCAGCAAGAAAATCAGCCTGAACCCGATCAAACCGCAGGGCGGCAAGATCAACCTCACGGGCACCATCCTGAGCACCGGCAATGGTCGCTTGCGCGTGGCCAGTGGCTACACCTCGGTGGTGATCGACAACCAGACCGACTTTGCGCTGGAAGTCGACGAGATCGACGTGTCGCAAAACCGGGTGGGTGTGATCACCATCACCGACAGCAACACGCTGGAGCAAAAGAAATACACCTACCAGGACGGCCAGGTCACCCAGGAAACACGCAAGGGTGTGCTCAAGCCCGCCAACGGGGCGGGCACGGTCTCGTCCATCTCTTACACGGCTGTGGGCGACCCGGTCGTGCAGTCCGCCAGCGATGCCCTGAGCTACCAGCCTGCGCTGGGGCGTTACTACGTCTGGACCGAAGGCCAGGCCAAGACCAGCACGCGCTTGCAGATCTACAAGAAAGAAAGTTTCAACCTGTTCGGCTTTGACTGGGATGGTCTGGTGCCCGATGAAAAGGCCGACTCGACCACCACGCGCTTCACCGACGGCACGCCTTTGCTGGAGTCCGAGCTGGCCGTCAATCTCAGCCGCAACGATTACTTGTTTGTGCAGTACGAACAAAAACGCAACGCGGCTGTGGACATGGTCAAGGACAAGTCGCAAGTGCGCGATGTGTCCAACAACAAGTTGTACCTGTATGTGGGTGACAACGCCGCCGTCAATTTCCCACTGACCGATTTCAGCGACAAGAGCAAGTGGAAAGAACTCGAAACCCTCAAGGGCGGCGCCCGCATGCTCGACAGCGAAAGCGTCACGGCCAACCCCTTTGACGCGTCCAAGTGGGTCTACACCTACCAGGCCACGGCCAGCAGCCCCTGGAAAAAGGAAGACGGCACGGTCTGGCTGGCCAAGAAAGCCCTGGACCGTTTTGACAGCACCTACCAGAACGAGGACATCACCATCGACGGCCCGACCACCACGGGCGGCGGCTGGCTGCGCAAGAAGACCATCACCACCAAGGTGACCACGGTCACCGGCTTGAAGGACTTCTACACCTACAGCCTCAAGGCCGATCTGCCGGTCGCGATTGAAACGGCCCAAGGCCCCAGCGATCCTCGCATCAGCATCACCACCGTGGGCAAGATGGTGCTCAAAGGCAGCGTCAACTTTGGCGATGCCACGCCGCTGGCGCAAGCCAACGATGACCAGCCAGAACCCTTCACCCCCATCTCCTTGGCCGCCGACGCGATGGAGATGACCGGCAACGTCACCTTCGTGGGTGCCTTGCCCAGCATCAAGGCCAAAGGCAATATCACCCTCACCGTGACGGACCCACGCGGACGCCTGAACGTTCAGTCCACGGGCAACATCACGGTCCATGAGATCGCGGGCAAGAACAAGGCCGAAATCAAGATCGGCCAAGTGGTGGCCGCCACCTTCGGCTCAGACAGTCAGGTGCTGACGGCGGGCAACATCACCATCAACGCTCTCCATGGCTTGAATGGCTCGACCTTCACCTCGCGGGTTTTTGGTGCCACGGTGCAGCTCGATGGGGGCGCCGGTTCAATCGTTGCCCGCGTGGACAGTGCCGTCATGGGCAAGGGCGGGCTGGCTGCCCGTGCGCAAGGCAGCATCCGTGTGCAGGAAACGGCAGGCGACATGCGCCTGATCACGCCCGATGCCTGGAAAGACGCGAGTGTCTCGATCCTGTCGGTGGGCAATTACGACGTGCAGCTGGAGGCGCGCTATGGCGCCATTCTGGACGCCGCCTACGAGCGCGGCACCGTGGACCCTGCGGACGTGGCTGCGCAGATGGCCCAGGCCGGTTTCTCCGAAACCGAGCTGGCCAAGGCGGGCTTGCCCACACTCGACCGCATCCAGGAACTGGCCCAATACCCGGTGTCTGCCGACCTCATGGCTGCCATTTACCCGCACAAGGCCACGTCCGCAGCCGCGACCACTGGCCCTGAACGGGTGAATGTGAAAGGGAAAAACATCACGCTGATTTCGCAATCCTCGGAAGGCGGCATTGGCCGCTCCACGGACCGCATCACCGTGATCAACCCGGACCAGCTGGACAAGCAACCCGCTTACATGCTGGCCGCCATATCCAAGGCCTCTCCGCGGGACATCGTCTCGGTCCAGTACCAGCGCTATGAGTGGATGGGCGATGAGGGGACCTTGGACCTGTCCACCGAAAGCATCTTCGCCCTCGAGGGTTGGCGTCTGGTGGACGCCTCCGAAGTGGCCAAGGGCGATGTGCCCGTGCTGGCTTCGACCGATGGCGTGCGCGAAGTGCGCAAAGGTCAGTGGGTGGAAAACCGCCGTGAAGTGCTCAGCCTGGTTTTGCAGGTCTGGGACGACGTGAACATCGACGCCTCGGGCGTGGTGGCGGTCAACAGTTCGGGCGACGTGGTGCTGGCCGCTGCGGGCGATCTGCGTGTGCGCAACGACAACGACTTGCAAGTCAGCGGCATCACCTCGGGTGGCCGCATGCATTTGCAAGCCGCGGGTGCCATCACGGCCCAGGGCGGCGTGGGTGCGACCGGCCTGGCGCTCTTGCGCAGCGCGGGGGACATGTGGCTGGTGGCACAAGGCACCAAAGGTGAGTTGGGCGGCGGCATCCAGAGCACCACCGGTGCACTCACCATCAACCTGGGTGACCATGGGCAAAAACTGCCTGGCGACGATGGCTGGAACAAAGGTGTTTTGACTGTTCAGGCGGCGGGCGATGTGGTGCTGGCTGAAGTCAGTGGCGATTTGCTGCTGTCCAGTGTCCAGTCCACGCTGGGCGATGTGCAGTTGACAGCTTTGGACGGCAGCATTTTGGCGTCCGCTCGTGCGGAAGATGCGGGCCAAGTGCACCTTCGCGGCGACAAGGTCAGCCTGACGGCCGGCACCGCTGGCGATCTGGCCAACCCGCGCAGTCTGGGCACGCTGATGGCGGCCCTGCGCATGGATGCCAACACCCTGGAGGTCACGACCCACACCCGCTTGAGCTCAGCCATCGCGATCAACGATGTGGACGATCTGAGCCTGACGGCACTGAAGGTCAACAGCGATGCCCGCATTTTGCTCAAGGCCTCCGGCGATCTGACGCTGGACACGGACTTGACCTTGGCGTCGGACCCCGACAGCGTCTTGCGCATGGCGTCGACCACTGGCGATCTCCACTTCAAGCGCAGCATTCGGGTGGGCGAGGGCACCTTGCACCTGCAAGCGGCTGGCGACATCGTGCAGGACACGGCCACGAACATCGAACACCACAGTGGCAATTTGCTGGTGCAGGCCGGTGGTTCTTTCTTGCAAGCGGCCCAAGCGAGCATCGTGCTGGCCGCACGCGCCAACACCGAAAAACCCGCAGGCCATTTGCGCCTGCAGGTGCTCAAGGACATCGTGCTCGAGCGCATCGATGCGGGCGATGGCACCGTGGCCTTGCTGGCCGGTGGCAGTCTCAGCGAAGTGCAGGACGATGCGGCCGACGACGTCCTTGCAGGCCAGCTCCTGGTGGACGTGGGCGGTGGCGTGGGCCATATGGGCCGGCGTCAGGACAAGCTGGAAATCGGGGTGGATGTGCTGGCCTTGCGGGCCGGTGCGTCGGTCTCGCTGCAGGCCAGCCGGGCGCTGGCGCTTGGGGTCGTGGACGGGACGTTCAAGTCTGTGGATGACATCGAGACCACCGCAGGCGGCAATGCCGTTTTGGGTGGCACTTTGAGCACACAAACTGAAAGCCTTGCCGGCTTCACGGTGGGCAGCCAGGCCCACACGGCCAGTGCCGTGGTGCGGGTGCTGGTGGGCGGTCTCACGCTGGCCAAGGATGTCAGCATCTACGGCGGCAATGCCTTGTTGTCTGCAGAAGACACGGGTGCCATCCTGAACGTGGCCAATGGTGTATCGGTGCGTTCCTACGGCGGTGCGATGAGCCTGAGCGGTGGCGGCACCTTCACTTTGGGTGAGGGCAGCACGGTCAACAGCGGCGGAGGCGATCTGGTGTTCCAGGCGCGTACCGGCGACCTGAGCATGGCCGCTACGGCCAAGGCCTTCACCGAAGGCGGCAACATCTTGCTGCTGTCCGAGCAAGGCAAACAGGGCGTGACTTTGGGGCAGGTGGACGCCAGCCTCACAGACGGGGCCTTGAAGATTGACGGGTCCATGATCTCGGTGGTGGCGGGTGCCGGTGGCATCCAAAGCGCAGAGAACTTTGCAACCCTGGCCAGCGATGCCTGGAACCTGACGGGCTCGGCTGTCGAGTTGTCGGCCGTGACCGGCATCGGCGGCACGAGCGACGACACGGTTTTGCGCACATCGCTAGACCGCATCAGCGCGACCACCGAAAACGGTGACATTCGCCTCGTGGAAAAAGACGGTCTGGTGGTGGGGAGCTTGCCGCCTGCGGCACTGAACACCGTGAGCCAGGCAGGCCTGGTCAGCCGAGGTGTGCTGTTTGAAGGGCCGCGTTCGGGTCTGCGCAGTGGCGTGGCCGGTGCGGTGTCCATCACGGCACTGCTCGGTCAGATCGAGGTGCAGGGCAAGCCCGCCCTTCAAGGTGGCGCGGGCATTTTGGCCGGTTCGGGCGGCTTGACGCTGCGCGCCCTGGATGGCGCAACCGGCAACATTCTGATCAACGCCGACTTGCGCACCTCGGGAGCTGGGGTGATTCAGCTCTTGGCGGGCAAAGACATGGTCCAGGCGGCCAACGCCACGCTCTTCAGCGCGGGTGGGGCCGTCGAGGTCACGGCCGGTGGCCGCATCGAGATGGGCCGAATTGTGGCTGGGCCTTGGGCCAACAGCCTTGCCGAGCGCCTTGCAGGCGGCACGCCAGTGGCCGCAGGGGCGATCAGCCTCAAGGCCGATGGCGGTGCCATCACGCAGGCGGCAGGCTTGGGCCAAGCGCCGGTCATCGTGGCCGGACACCTCACGCTCAATGCCAAAACGGGCATTGACGCGCTGCTGGTGGCTGCAGATGCGCTGGACGCCAGCGCCGGTGAGGGTGACCTGAGCTTCACCGACGTGGACGGCTGGGGCCAGGCCGCAGGCCTGAGCCTGGGCACGCTGCAAGCCCTGGGCGGCGGCATCACCGTGCGTGCCGAAGGCGCATTGCGCGGCCAGGCGCAGCTGAAGGTGGCCGAAGCGAAAGCGCTGGAACTGGTGTCGGGGGATGACATCCACTTGGCCGCTGACAGCCAGCTGATTGCGCTGGCGGGCCAGGTGGGCGAGATTTCGCTGGTGGCGGGCGGTTTGATCCATGCCGTGGCGCGGGGCTTCTTGCGCAGCGGCAGCACCGACCGTGAGCGGTCGGGCGCTGTGGTGGTACCGACCGAGAATGTCACGGCCGTGGACGCGGCCCGGGTCAGCAACGCCTTTGTGTCGGGCGAATCCAGCCGGACCCTCACCATTGAAGGTGACGCGGTCTTGTCTGGGGTGACGGAAAACCTGAGCAGCCTGACTTTGAAAGTGTCGGGCTCGCTGTGGATCACTGGGCCATTGCCTGCGGGTCTGGCCTTGAATCTCGAGGTGGGCGGCCATCTGATCGTGGATGCGCGCGACGCCAACGGCGACCCTGTGGCGCTGGATTTGGGCAGCAGCGCATTTGCGGCGCGTGTGGGCGGGGACATGGACCTGCGCACCCGCGTGATCACCACGGGGGATGCCCAGATTCGGGTCGGTGGTGATTTGCGCGGCCTGGCCGCGCCACGCAGTGTTTGGCAAGGTGCTGATCTGAGCCGCGTGCAGTCGGCTGCGGCCATCACGGCCCAGAGCCTGATGCTGGATGTGGCGGGCGACATCCTCGCCAATCCGTTGGCGGGGCTGGAGGGGGTGAGCTTTGCGCCTCGCGCGGGTCTGGCGATTGCCGTGCAGACCTTGCAGGTCACGGCGGGCGCACAGGTCTGGCTGGACAACCTGAGCACCGAGGCGCTGACGGTCACTGGTCTTGTGGCCGGTGGGGAGGTGGGTGGCGATGTGGTCAATGGCGACGTGGTGCTGCGCAGCATCGGCTCTGGCCTGACCCTGGCCGGGGCCGTGACGGTGGCTGGCGCTGCCGGTCGCATCGAGCTGGACATGGCCGGGCAGGGCGGCACGCTGACGGTGCAAAACACCTTGCGTGCCCAGTCGGTGGTGATCGACGCTTCGGTGGATGTGCAGACTTCTGGCACCGGCCTGATCGAGGCCGGCGCTTTGCAATTGCAGACCTTCCTGGGTGCCCAGGTCGGCAACGGCACCGTCCAACTCCTGCTGCAGGGTTTGAGCGATGGCGCAGCCGTGCTCTCCCGTGTTTCGGGCAAGGTGTCGGGTGATTTGACGCTGAATGCGAAGTCGGGCGATCTGGGCCTGACGGGCCTGAGCACGGGCGGCAACGCCCGTCTGGAAACCCAAGCGGGCCAGATTTTGGGCCAGGCTGTGGGCGGGGCTGCCGATTTGGTGGCCAGCGATGTGCAGTTCATCACCGTGGGCGGTGGTGTGGGTGCCGAAGGCGATGCCCTGGTCTTGAACAGCGTCACAGGCACCAGCGCTGTGGGCGCCTCTGTGCTGGGCGGCTCTTTGCTCTTGTCGGCCCAATCGAGCTTGGGCTTGAAGGCCTCGGGCCTGAGCGTGGACGGCGATGGCAATGGCGATGGCGATGTGTTGCTCGCCTCAGACCGCGATGTGCTGGCCCAGCGCCAGGGCGATGCGGTGGCCACGGTCACGGCCCAAGGCGGGCGTGTCAGCCTGCTGGCCTGGCAAGGTTTTGAGACGCTGTCGGCGCAGTCCGGCGGCCTGCACCTGGACCGCGTGACGCTGGATGCGCCCTCGGTGGTCAACCCCGACGGCACCATCGAGTTGGTCAGCGGCGCGGGCTCGGTGCTGATGGGCGCTGCGGTGCGCCTGGACACTGCAGGCAACATGACCAACATGGGCGGCACCGTGCGCGTGGTGTCTGGCGACGCGATCACTGTGTCGAGCATTGCCGCTGGCAACGCCAGCGTGGCTTTGATCGCCCGAGGTGGCTCCATCATCGACGGCGACACCGTCGACTCCAGCCAAGCCGATGTCCAGGCGGGGCAGTTGCTGCTGCAAGCCGCCCAAGACATTGGCGGTGCGGTGCGCTCTGGCGGCATGGCCGTCAGCAGCGTGGCTGGGGCCATTGAAATATCTGTCAACACCCTGGCCGCCAGCAGCGCGGGCAGCATGCGCCTGAATGAGCGCAATGAGCTCACGCTGGGCAGCGTCACCCTGAGCCTGGCGCGAGCGGGCAGCGCAGCGGCTGCCTCCGAATCCACGCTCACCGGTTTGAGCAGCACCGATGGCGGCCACATTGAAGTCACCACCGGCAGCGCCGATGTGACAGGCACTTTGACCTTGGCCAATGTGGCAGATGTGGCCACGGTCAAGACCTCGGGCGCGGGCGCTGTGCGCCTGAGTGCCAGCGGCGCAGATGCGCGCATCGTGCTGCAAGGCGGCATCGTGGCGGGCCGTGGCGGCATCACGCTGGCGGCCACCGAGACGGTGGACCAAGGGGCAGCGACCGAGCTGGACGCTGCGGGTGACATCGTCATCCGTGCAGCCAACGGTCTGCGCTTGGTGGATGCAACGGGCGCTCCAGCGGCGGGCACCTTCGGTCGCAGTGGCGCAACTGGCGTGTTGCGCATAGAGGGCAACCAGCGGATTGCTGCCAACCAGCACCTGGCTTTGCGCCTGTCGGGCGCCACAGCCAGCCAGATCGACCGGCTGGAAGTCACCGGCACCTTGACGATGGACAACGGCGCCACCCTTGATGTGTCGCTCAGCAATGACTTTTTGCCCCAGCGCCTGCAGCACTTTGCGCTGGTCCAGGCGGGTGATCTGTCGGGTCAATTCACGCAAGGCACGGGTTTGTTTGGTTTTGGCGACGGCAGTGGCTTGCTGCAGCTCACGCAAGAGGGTTCGAGCCTGGTGCTCGATGCGGTGCAGCGTCCGCTGGCCGATCAGCTGAGCATCACGGCCCATGGCCAAAATGACATGGACATGCTGGGCATGTTCTTCAACGCAGACTATTTCGGCACCAGCCGCAGCTACGACGTGGGCATGACGCTGCAGGCGGCCGACTTCCTGACGGTGGATGGCCGATTCGCCCTGCGCAGTTCGCTGGAGGAGGTCACGCTGGCCAACGGCACTGCGAAAACGCAACGTTGGCTGGTGGGCGGTGCCAATCTGATGGCCTTTGTGGGGCTCAACGGCCCTTACCGTCTGGACACCGACCACGACGGCAATCTGGACGAAGAGAAAATCAACCCGTTTGCGGCCGGTTTCGAGTTGACCGGTGTGGACATCGGTCTGGCCCTGTACCAGGAAAAAACACCCACGGGCAGCGCTTCGCCGCGTGGCTGGCTGAGCCTGAACGCCACGTCGCAAAGCGCCACCGAATACGGCGTGCCGCTCATGGACTTCCAGGCACGCAACATGGCGGTGGCCATCAACGTGGGCACCGACGGCCAAAACGTGGTCGATCACAGGAACGCCCTGACCATCGAAACCGGTGTGCAGGGCAAGTCGGTCCAGATCAAGCACCTGGCCAGCCAGGGCGCGTTGGTGCGGGCCTCGGCTGATTTTGAATTCCAGATCGCGGATTTCATTTCGGCCTCGGGCTCCATGGGCCTTGAAAAGTCCACCCGCGATGTGGTGCTGGCCGACGGCACCCAGGTCAAGGCGGACATGCTGTCTTTGGGCGGTCAAAATTTGAACGCCTTTGTGGGCCTCAATGGCCCCAAAAACGGCCAATACAACGCGTCGAACCACCCCGATGCCATGGGCCTGGCCCTGAGCAATGTGGATTTTGCGCTGGCATTGTTCTCGCCGCGTGCCGGACAAACCGTGGCTGCGGGCCTGCAATGGTCGGCGCTCGAGGCCACGGCTGGTGCGGTGCAGGTGGTGGGCATCCCCGATGTCACCCTCGAAGCGCGCAACATTGCCCTTCAACTCAATCTGGTCTCCGGCGTGGCCGACACACAAGACGCGGACAAGAAGGTCATCGACTTTGCGGGCGATCGCAAGCTGGATGTGGTGGTCGGCACCGGCCGCACCCAGGCCATTGACCTGGACGGCCGACTGGGCCAATACGTGCGCGCCACCGGCGATGTGGCGCTGCGTGTGGGGGACTTCTTTGACGTCAGTGGCTCGCTGGGCTTTGAACGACGCGCCCAAGCGGTCACACTGGCCGATGGCTCCAAGGTGGACACCCAGCTGCTGAGCATTGGCGGCACCGGTTTGAACGCTTTTGTGGGCGTGGGGCCTTACCGCATCGATCTGGACGAGGACGGCGTGGTGAGCGCCGATGAGATCAACCCCGATGCACGCGGCCTGGCCGTGAGCGATGTGGCGTTTGGCCTGGCCCTGTTCAAGGCTGACCCGGTGACTTCATCCGACTACAAGGACAAGAGCTGGCTGGCCTTGACGGGCAGTGTGGGCCGCATCGACATGCCGGTGGGCTTGCCGGACAACATCGATTTGGACATCCATTCGCTGGGCATCGACATCAACATGGCCCAGGGCTTCAGCGAGGCGCAAAGCGCCTCCAAGGTGATCAACTTTGTGCGCCGCGAGGTCACGCCCGGCGTGTTCCAGGGCGATGCGGTGCAGATTGCCACGGGCACCGGCCAGTCGCTGATGCTGACGCACGACGGACAGCGGGGCACCTTGGTGCGCGCTTCCGGGGGCATGGACTTGCAGGTGGCGGGTTTCCTGTCGGCCAGCGGCACCATGGCCCTTGAAAAGTCCGAGGTTTCGCTGACCCTGGCCGATGGCAAAACAGTCAACACCCGACTGCTGACCATCGGCGGCACCGAGCTCAATGCCTTTGTGGGCGTCAACGGCCCGTACCGCAGCGACACCAACCAGGACGGCACGATCGACCTGAAAGACGACATCAACCCGCAGGCCATGGGCATGACGGTGACGAATGCCGAGTTCGGTCTGGCCCTGGCCTGGGACAAGGCCAGCGCCCGCAACTGGGTGGCTTTGCAGGCCTCGGCCGATGAAGTGGCCCTGGTGGGCGTCTCGGGCATCACGGCCACGGCGCAGCGCCTGGACGTGCGCATCAACCAGGTGTTTGGTGTGAGCGCTGTGGATGCGCCCACTCAGGTGCTGGACCTCAAGACCCAAGCCCTGACGGTGGCCACCGGCTACGACAGCTCCATCGACCTCACGCTGGATGGCAAGCTGGGTGAATCCATCCGCGCCAGCGGTGACTTTGAGCTGGCCGCTGCAGGCTTTGTGTCTGCCAGCGGTTCGCTGGGCCTGGAAAAATCCACCGGCTCGGTGGAGCTGGCCGACAAGAGCACGGTCTTGGTGGACAAGCTCACGCTGGGGGGCACGGGTCTGAACCTGTTTGCCGGTGTGGGCGGCCCCTACTGGGTGGACAGCAATCTGGACGGCAAGATCGACAGCCTGGACACGCCCAATGCGTCTGCCGTGGGCTTTGCCATGGAAGGCGGCGAGTTCGCCCTGGCCATGTTCTCGGCCCGCGCCGGTCAGCCCGCACGCTTTGGCGGCATGGGCTGGTTTGCCCTGGAAGCCAGCGCCGACACGGTGGCCTTTGTGGGCTCTTCGGCCTTGAAGGTGGAAGTCAGCAGCCTGGAGGTGCAGGCCAACCAGGTCTTTGGCGTGCCCGATGGCACCGACAGCGCCACACAGGTGCTCAACCTGAAAAAGTCACCCCTGACGGTGGTGACCGGCACCGGCACCAGCCGCGTGATCGATGTGGACAGCGACAAAGGCCCGCTGCTGCGCGCCGCAGGCGATGTGAAGCTGCAGGTGGGCGATTTCTTCTACGCGGGCGGCTCGCTGGGCTTTGAAAAGTCGGTGCGCTCGCTCAGGCTGGATGACGGCAGTGTGGTCAGCCACGATGTGTTGACCCTGGGCGGGGCCAACTTGCAGGCCTTTGCAGGCCTGAACGGCGGACCGCTGATCGACACCAACAACGACAACAAGATCGATGCCCAAGACACCCCGGGCGCAGATGCCCTGGGCTTCTCGCTGGCCGATGTGGACTTTGCGCTGATGCTGGCCGCCGAGCGCGAGATGGTGCGCGAAACCTTGTCGCGAAAGCTCGACTGGCGCGATGTGGCCGTGTCCGACACGCTGCAGGTGGCCGTGGCCAACCTGACGGCTGGCAGCACCGATGCGGCTTTGTGGCTGTCTACCGATGGTGGGCAGAACTGGAAAGCCAGCACCACCGCACCCAAGGGCGTGCGCTTCACCTCGGTGACCGTGTCTACCGATGGCCAGACGATTGTGGCCACGGTGGACGGCGGCGGCATTCTGCGCTCCAGCGATGGCGGTGCCACCTGGCGCACGGTATCGGCCTACAACGACCGTTACACCGATGCGGCCCTGGTGAAAGACGACCTGATCGTCAGCGCAGACATTCGCTCGCCTTTGCGTCAGGACGCTTTCCAGGTGATTGGCAGCTTTGTGGCGGGCGACACCCTCACCCTCACTGGGCTGGCCACAGCGGATGTGGTTTACAAGGTGGTCA
Source organism: Limnohabitans planktonicus II-D5 (assembly GCF_001270065.2). Classification (GTDB taxonomy): domain Bacteria; phylum Pseudomonadota; class Gammaproteobacteria; order Burkholderiales; family Burkholderiaceae_C; genus Limnohabitans_A; species Limnohabitans_A planktonicus. The sequence continues at coordinate 111,917 of NZ_LFYT02000002.1, read as the reverse complement.
GCGACGACCTGACCTCGGACGGCACCTCGACCAGCAAGGTCAAAGGCAGCGCCGCGCAGGTGCTGGCCAACGTCACGGCCAAGCTGCGCAAGGCGCTCAATGATGCGGCGGGCAGTGTGGTCACGGCCACAGGCTCGGGTGCGGTGGTGGTCCTGGAGGCCCGCTCGGACAAGCCCGATGCAGGCTGGACCAGCTTCAAAGCCAAAGTCACAGGCAAGGGCGGTGTGGACTGGGTTCATGCCGCCTCTGCATTGCAGGCCCAGCTGGACATGCTGGCCCTGAGCGGCACTTATGCCGCAGGCGATGTGATCACCCTGACGGGCGTGAGCACCCGGCCTGTCACCTACACCGTGGTGGCCAATGACCTCACAGCCAAAGGCAACGGCACCGGTGGCTTGGCCAGCAACGCCCAGATTCAGGCCAATGTGGCCAACAAGCTGCGGGCCATTTTTGCCGAACCACAAAAGTGGCAAGACCAGATCACGGCCAAGCAAACCCAGATGGACGCCTTGAATCGCCAGCTGGGCGCACTGAAATCGCTCAACCTGTTCGGCATGAACAATTCGGTGATCAAGGAGCTGAGCCAACTGATCGCCCAGCAGCAACTGGTCCTGGATCAAGTGAAGACCCAGGCTGCGCAGCTGCAGGCAGCAGGCGCTGTGGTGAATCTGGGGGGTGACGGCAACGTCATCAGCTTCACCGGCAAGGTGAAGAACAATCCCTTCCGCCTCGATGTGAGCGTGGTGGGTCAGGGTCAGGCCGAGGTCTTGCGGGCCAGCGACCGCGACCTGATGCGCGGCATGCTCAATGGCCAGAGCGCTGCGCCTGGCAGCTGGAAGGAAGCGACGATGCCCATCGATGCCCGTGACCTGCAGTGGCAGTCATTGGCGGCCTTTGATGCGGGCGGCCGTTTGCTGGCTGCGGCCAGCACCGGCATTTTCCTGGGTGAAGTCGGCGCGCAGGGCGCCACCAGCTGGGCGCGCCAAAACCAGGGTCTGCCCAGCGGCGCGAGCTGGGTGTCGGTGGATGCCAGCGAAGCGCTGGACAGTGTCCCCAACGAATTGGCCCCTGAGACTTCGGTCAAGGGTGCCGTGCTGGTGGCAGCCGCATCGGGCCAAAGACTGTATGTGGCCGATACCCGCCAGGCCGATTGGGGCTGGACGGCCGTGGCCACGCCACGCGCCTGGACGGCGGTGGCCATTTCGGACGATGGCAGCACCATCGCGGCAGCGGCCAACGGGGCCAACGGTGGCATCTGGCTGTCCAACGACCTGGGCGTCACCTGGCGTCAGATCAACAGCTCTTCAGGCATCGACTGGCGTTCGGTGGCGCTGAACCACAATGGCACGCAGCTGACGGCAGCGGCCACCGGGCGCGGCCTGTTCACCACGCCGGTGCTCACCGGGGCGCAGGCGATGCCGACCCGTCTGGCTTTGCAGGCCACGGCAGGCGCCGCCCGCTTGGTGGGCGTGCCCTCGGTCACGGCAGAGGTGACGGACGCCAGCGTGCAGATCAATCTGGGCGACACGCTAAGTGGACGTGTGCTGGACTTTGCCAGCACGCCCTTCAACGTGGTCACCGGCACGGGCAGCACCCAGGCGCTGACGCTCAAGGGCGCGGACCACGAGGTGATCCGTGTCTGGGCGAATGTGCAACTGGACATCGCCGGGTCGGTGTATGTGGATGGCGCAGCCGCCTTCGAAAAACGCACGGCCGAGGTGCAACTGGCCGATGGTGCCCAGATCGAGGTCGATCAACTGGCCGTGGGCATGAGCCAGGTCAACGCTTTCTTTGGCGTGGGCGGCCCTTACCGGGTCGACACCAACAACGACGGCAAGATCGACACGCTGGACACGCTCAACGCCGACGCGGTCGGCCTGTCCCTGACCCAGGCCGATCTGGCGCTGGGCCTGTTCAGCGCGGCCAGTGGTGCCAAGGATGCCGCAGGCAACTTGTTGGGCAACGCGCGCTGGATGGCCTTGTCGGCGCAAGCTGCTGCGGTAGAACTGGTGGGCCTGCCTGAGGTCACCCTGGCGGCCACCTCGCTGAACCTGGAACTCAACCAGGTCTACGGTCTGGCCGATGGCTTGGTTGCCGACACCCACGTCATCGACTTCAAGGCTTTGCCTGTGAGTGTGCGTGTGGGCACCGAGGCCGACAGCTTCAAGAAGCTCGACATGGATGGCGGGCAGGGCCAGCTCTTGCGCGCCAGCGGCACGGTGGAAGTGCAGGTGGGCGATGTGGCCACCTTCAGCGGCACGCTGGGTTTTGAAACCGCCCGGCGCACCGTCAGCCTGACCGGTGGCGGCACTGTGGATACCCGCGCCTTGGTGATGGGTGGCGTCGGTGTCTCTGCGCGTTTGACCACGGGTGCCGACGCGGCGGCTTTGGGCTTCAGTTTGAGCGGCCTGGACTTCGGTCTGGTGCTGGCCAAATCGAATGTGCTCAATGACCAGCGCAGCTGGCTGTCGGTCCAGGGCATGGCCGAGTCGATGGCCGTGCTGGGCACGGCGGCTTTCGGTGTGGATGTGTCCGGTCAGAACCTGCGTCTGGCCTTGAACCTGGGCATGGGCACCAACGCCTTGGGCGAAGCCAACACCAGCACGCTGGACTGGTCCGGTGACAAAGCTTTGACGATCCAATACGGCACCAAAGTGGCTGGCAAGCTGGACTTCAGCGGCGAACGCATCGAAGTCGGCGGCACCCTGTCCGTCAAGGTGGGCAATGAGCTGACGGCTTCTGGCTCTGCCGTAGTCTCGCGTCAGGAACGCGACATCGTGGTGGGCGGCAAGACGCTGCGCGCCACAGGCTTTGTGGTGGGTGCGAATGACTTGACAGCATCCGTCAGCGGCATCAGCGTCACGGGTCTGGATCTGGCCATGGCCTTGCTGCGTCCGCTCAATGCCGGTGCCGATGACACCCGCTCCTGGCTGGCGGTCAAAGCCCATGTGGACCAGATCGCGCTGAATGCAGAGGATCTGGGCTTGCAAGCACAGGATTTGGTGATGGAAGCCAACTCGCTGAGCCTGGAAGCCAATCAGGTCTTTGGCAGTCAGGCCGGCGCGGCTGCGCGTGATGTGCTGGACTTGGGCACCCCTGAGCAGAAAATCCAGGTGCTGACCGGCAAGGTCACCAACAACGTGGCCGACACGATGACACTGGACTTTGCCAGCGCAGGCGGTGCCTTCTTGGCCCTGGCCGCCGATGCCAACATCAGCATTGGCGCTTCGGTCCTCTTGCAAGGCACTTTCGGGCTGGCCCGCATGGGCCAACGCAACACCACGCTGGACGACGGCACCCAGCGCATGATGGAGGTGACCGCACTGTCCGCTAAGGGCGTGACGGCCAGCTTTGGCAGCGGCATTGGCACTGACAGCTTCGCGGGTGTAGCGCTGAGCAACGCAGACATCGGTCTGATGGTGCTGGCAGACACGGCAGGCGCGGGCGCTTTTGTGGGCTTGAAGGCAACGGCTGCAGGCGTTTCCCTGCAAGGCATGGCGGGCTTGAGCCTGAAAGGCGGCACGCTCAGCCTGGCGGTCAACACCGGCCCGGGCTCGGGCGATCTGCAAGGCCGTGTGGTGGACTTCACCCAGGGCGACCTGGACGCCGATGGCAAGCTCAATGGCTCAACAGCCATCCGCCAGCGCGGGGTCACGGTGACCACGCTGGACTTCCAGGAGGCGGAGTTCGCCGCGGCGGGCACCATTTCGGTCGAGCTGAAAAACAGCAACGACGACTTGGTGCCACCGTTGATCTCGGGCACCGGCAGTTTTGCCTTGCGCGTGCGCGATGGCTCGACGGTCATTGGCGCTTCGGGCATCAACGCGCTGGTCAACGTGGGTGATCAGAAAGCGGGCATCCGTGAGGGTGCCTTGATGCTGGTCATGCAAAACGGCGGTTTTGCCTTGGCGGTCGAAGGCAATGGCCAGGTGCCTGTGCCCGGCTTGTCGGCCACTTCGGTGTATGGCGACGTGTCGATGGCCTTCAACAACACGGGCGCGGCGATCAATCAGGAACTGAAAGTTGGCGGCAAGCCTCTGAAGGTCAATTTCTCGGCCGAAGAAGCGGGCCAGAACAAGAACCTGCATTTCTCATTGACGAATCTGGATGTGTCCCTGGGTGGCGGTCTGGGCAGCGCCTTGCTGGGTGTGGCCGGTCAGATGAGCCAGGCGCGGGCCGATCTGCAAAACGGCGAGAAGCTGCCTCTGATCGACAAGTCGCTGGACGACATCCTGAACCTGTCGCCGCTGGTCAGCATGGGCGACTATGTGCAGCAGTACATCAACGGCTACATGGACCCCACCTGGGTCTCAGACATCGAAGGTCTGCCTGCTGCCGTGTACGGCGAGCTGGGCGTGCCAACCTTGTCGGGCCTGAAGGCCTATCTGGATTCGAACTGGGCGCGCAAGGCCGGTGTCAGTGCGGGTCTGAGCTTCAGTCTGGACCAAAACGGCCTGTCTTTGGGCTTTGACGGCAGTGTCAAGCTGGGCACGGACTTGCTGCAGCTGGACCTGAGTGCAGGTTTGGCGCAGTACGGATTGCAGTTTGACGCCACGGCCGATGTGCAGGCCAAAATCAATGCCGAGGTCGACTTTGACCTGGCCATTGATTGGCAAGATGGCCTGTCGGCCCGTTTTGACCTGAACAAGCTGGCCTTCCAGGGCAGCCTGAAAGCCGACAGCCTGGTGCTGGCGGCGCGTCTGGGGCCGCTGGATGTGGGCATTGGCCGACTGGGCACCGACGAGTATGGCAATCCGTATGAGCAAGGCAGCTTTCAGTTCGATCTGGGCGGCAGTCTGGCCATGCATAACGGCAAATTCCAGCTCACGCCGGGCAAGAACGAGCTGGCCATGAGCTTGCCAATTTATGCCACCTTGGCGGGCGTGGACCTGGCAGGTCAAACAGGTGGTCCGGGCAAGGTCACGGTGACGGGCAATCCCTTGACCGGTGCTCTGGTGTTCGAGGCCACGGGCCTGGACAAACTGACGAACTTCTCGAAAGTCAAGATCGAGGATGTGCTGATGGCCATCCCCAATGTGCTGGATTACCTGCAAACCGTGGACGTGTCCCAACTGGGTCTGGGCAGCCTGCCCTTCATTGAAAAATCGCTGGACCAGCTTCTGGACATCGCGGGCGCCTTTGAAACAGGCGTGGTCGACAAGATCGACTTCAACCGGCCGATGCAGAGATGGGTGGCGGCCCCCGGGCAAAGCCAGTTGGCCACCGGCACGGCGGCCATCACCAAGGGCAGCGCGGTGCTCAGCGGTGTGGCCGGGCAGTTTGCTTCGTCCATGAAGGGCTTTTTTGTCTCTACGGGCAATCAGGTGCTGCAGGTCTTGTCGGTGTCCGTCGATGGCAGCAGCATGACGCTGTCGAGCGACTACACCTCGAGCGACGCGGCCAGCTCGTACACGGTGCACAAGCGCATTGAGCGCATCAGCACCCTGGGTGAGTTTGTGTCGGCGATCAACAAGTCCGGCGTGCTGGGCGACAAGAAAGCCAGCTACAACGCAGACACTGGCCATCTGGTGATCCCGATCAGCGCCAAAGTGAAGTTGCCGGAGTTCTCCACGGCCTTGAACCTGAACCTGGCAGCGGGCTCTGAGTTGTCGCTGAGCACCGATGCCATCGCCTCGGTCGGTGTGGATGTCGGCGTGGACTTCAACCTGGTGCTGATGACCAATGGCAACTTTGACATTGCCATCGACCATTTCGTGGCGACAGCGGGCATCACGGCCGATGTCACCGATCTGCAAGTGCTGGCCAAGCTGGGCTTTGTCACGCTGCAAGCCGGTGGTGTGGGCAGCGGCTCGCAGGTGCACCTGGGCGCCAAGCTCACGGCCACGCTGGACAGGGCGCCCAACGCCGTGGGCGGCGAGTTCTTCACGCGCCAGCAATTGCACGACACAGGCCCCAAGTGGCTGAACTTCGACGTCACGGGCGACGCCTATGCGCGCTTGAAGGGCCTGACGGTCAAGACCGGCGGTGCCAGCATCAATGTGGGCGCAGGGCTGGAGCTGGGCTTGTATGTGCAAAACCTGTTTGACTGGTCGCAGAGCCAACTGGTGACCGCCAGCCAGTTCGACATCGGCAATGAGGCGCAGCGCAGCCAATACGGCATCTCGGCCAACGATGTGGTGATCGTTCTGCCCGATGTGGCCGCCATCACCGATTTGAGCCGCCTGAGCATCCAGGACATCGTGGGCGGCTTGCGTGCCGTGGCCAATGTGGTGGATTCCGCCGTGGGCAGCCAGCCTTTCTACACGCAGGAGTTGCCGCTGATCAACCGCTCGATGAGCGACATCCTGAACTTTGGCGACCAGCTGCTGGCGCGCATTGAAAAGGCAGCGGACACCCCGGCCGCCGCACTGGACGAAGCCGAGAAGATCATCGAGGAAGCTTTGGGCGTTCCTGCCGGCTTGTTTGACCTGTCACTGGACGTCGCCAACCACCGCCTGAACGTCGACTTCACGCTGGACCTTCAGTACAGCGATGATTTCAAGATCAACCTGGACCTGGCGACGCTGGCCTCTTTGGCAGGCATCGATTTGCCCAGCGATTTTGGCAAGTTGTTTGATGCCTCGGGCAAAGCGGCGGGCGTGTTCGCCGTGGGTGCCAGCCTGGTGGCGCGTGTGGGCATTGCCCTGCCGGGCTCTGCCAGCGGTACGCCGCCCGTACAGATCATCGACTACGACGAGGCCACCAACACCGGCACGCACCTGGACTTGACGGCCAGCCTGAATGCGAAGGACCTGGTGATCAAGCTCAGCGCGGGCCAAATCCAGTTGGGTGCCTTCAACGGCAAAGTGGTGCTGGACGAAGACGGCAAGGCCGAGACCGTTGCACCGGCTTTGTTGCGCATAGCGCTGGACAAGGGGCAGCCCAAGGTGATCGCGCGTGGTGCTTTGGACATCGATTTGCCGATCAACCTGCTCGCTTTGTCGCAGCAAGTGCCGCTGGGCAGTTTGCGCATTTACACCGATCCGGCTCTGGGCAACCAGGGCTTGCCGACCCTGCTGGCCCAGCTGGCAGGCGTCGCCACCGGCGCTCCGGCCTTGAAGATGGCCTTGCCCGATTTGGCGCGTGCGGTGCCCTCCGGCACTTCGGCGCTGGATGTGCTGTACGACCCGACCTTGCTGCTCAACGGTGTGGACCTGGGTCTGGGCACGGTGCAGGACTTTTTCCAGAACAGCCTGACGGCGGACATTCCGTTCATCGGCACCCACCTGGCCGATGCCGGTCAGCTCATTGGCAATTTGCGCGGTGGCTTGCTGCAAGACCTGCGCACCAAGCTCGCTGGCCCGGGCAAGCCCGTCGAGTTGGTGCGCGAGTCGCTGTTCAACACCTTCCAGAGTCTGGGCATCTTGATGGACTATGACGGCCAGGCCGGTCTGACCCTCGATGACATTGATGTGGCGTTCTTTGACGCCAGCGGCTTGCGGGTGTCGACCTGGAAGCCGGGCATGGTCTTGCCCAAAGGCGGGGTAGACGCCATCCGTTTTGATGCCAATCTGGGCGGGCGCATTCTGGCGCTGGGGGTGGACATTCCGCTGGACCTGAACATACCGAATCTGTCGCTCAATGTGGACGGCGGTTTTGCACTCAGTGCCGATTGGCAATACGACTTCGGCTTTGGCCTGTCGGCCTCCAGTGGCTTTTACATGGTGACCAACTCCGACGCCTTGGACCCCGAGCTGAGCATGGACATTGAGGCCTATCTGGATGGCAGCCCTACCGACCCGAACGTCACCTCGACATTTGAAGGTCGAGGCAAGCTGATGTTCTTTGAAGCCAGCGTGAAGGACCTGTACAACAGCACCAACTCGCCCTATCGGGCCAGCGGTTTGAACGGCCGCCTGGGCATTGACCTCAAGGGAGACAAGGCCAACCGCCTGACGCTGGACCGCGTGTTGTCCAACCCCTTGTCTGCGGTCAAGGTGGACTTTGGCGTGGGCGCGCACCTGAACCTGGGCATGGCGCTGGGGGTCACGGGCATGCCGAGTTTGAATGCCGACTTCAGGCTCGACTGGGATTGGCGTTTGGGCGAGCGTGTGGCGTCCAAACCCGACATCTCGATCAACAACATCCGCCTGGATTTGCAGTCCACGGTGATGGATTTCCTGATGCCGATTGCCAAGCAAGTGGCCCAGGCGGTCGAGCCTTTCCGCGATGTGGTCAATGCCTTGACCACGCCGATCACGGGCCTGGATCTGGTGCTCAAGGACGATCCGACGCTGCGCGGCGTCATCGACATGGTGTGGAAGATCGCCATGCCCGACAAGCCCGCCATCAACTGGGCCTTCCTGGATGCCGTCAAGTTCGCACTCGACATGCCGACCATGCTGCAGACCCTGGTCGGTTTCAGCGCGGGCTTGCCTTTGGGCAGCATCAAGGGGCTGGGCACCAACCATGTGACGTTCGAGGCGGCCGATGCGCTGGATCTGAACCTCTCGCACACCTCGCCCATCATCACGGCCTTCAATGCCAAGATGACCCAGGTGAGCAAGGACTCTTCGGGGGGTGGTGGATCGGGTGGCCGTTCAGGCCTGCAGTTCATGTCGTACATGACAGACATCTCCAACTGGGCCAAGATTTTCAGCGGCGGCAATGCGACGCTGTTCACCTATGAGCTGCCGTACCTGGACTTCAGCCTGTACAACTTCGATGTGCTGCTGGCCAAACCCAATCTGGCTTTGCTCACGGCGGGCGTCATCCCGATCCCGATCGAGTTCCCGATTTATGCCTATGGCGGCGTGCGGGTGTTCGCAGACCTCTCGTTTGGCTATGACACTTATGGCATTCAAAGAGCCGTGGCCACGGGTAATGTGCTCAATGTGCTGGATGGTTTCTACATCAACGATTGGTCATTGCCGGTCACGGTCAATGGCGTGAGCAAGCCGGGCGCGGAAAAGCCGGAAATGGGCATCAGCATCGAGATCGGCCTCAAAGCCGGTGTGGGTGTGCCGGGTGTGGCCGTCGGCCTGGGTGCCGGTTTGCAGCTGCGTGTGGATGCAGATCTGAACGACATCAAGGTGGGTACCGTGACGCGCGATGCGGACGGCCAGTACATCTCGGTGGACTACAAGGGCGACGGCAAGGTCCGGCCTTCGGAAATGCTGGCCATGATGATGTATCCGGGCTTGGTGCCCGGCGTGCCAGGCGGGGTGTTCAACCTGTTTGACATCAAGATCACGCCTTACCTCAATGGTTATGTCTGGGCCAAGATCGGTTTCTTCAACGTCAACGTGCAGCTGTTCAGCCTGAAGCTGATGGAAATCAACATCCCGGCTGTGACGGTGAAACCGGTGTTGGGCAGTGTGCAAGAGGGTGTGCTGACCTTGAATGCGGGCATCCATGCGTCTGACCGCTTGTACCTGAGCACCTCGGATGATTCGGAAAACTTCATCCTGAGTGGCCGTGAAGGCAGTGACACCGTGGGCGTGGAGTTCCAGGGCTTCTATCAGGAGTTCAAGGGCGTCAAGCGCATCGTGGCCGATATGGGTGAGGGCAACGACACGCTGGACGCATCGCGTCTGAAATCCAATATCGTGATCGATGCCAAGGGTGGGGCGGGCGATGACACGATCTTGTTGGGCGCCGGGGGCGGAACGGCCATCGACCTGGAAGGCAACAACATCATGCGCGCGCTGGCCACTGGAACGGCCAAGGTGCTCTTGATCGGTGGACGTGGCCGCGACAAGTTGTCTGGCGGCTTGGGCGATGACATCTTGTTTGGCGGTGCTGGCAGCAACGATCTTGATGGCGGTGGTGGCAATGACACCCTGTACGCCATCCTGGGCGTGAACAAGCTGATCGGTGGTGATGGGGTGGATACCTACGTCTTCACAGGCGGCCTGGGTGTCAACACCCTGGTGGAAAACGGCAAGCAGGCGTCTCACCTGGACTTCTCGGGCAGTTTGTCCAAGGAGTTGCAGGGCATCGTCGGGCCTTTGCCGGGCGTGCCCACGGTGTCGATCCCTGCGACGTTCACGGCGGTGCGTGGCGCAACGACGGCCCTGAGCTTTGCCGGTACGCCGTTCACCGGTGATGACAGCGCACCTGCTTCAGTCAGCGTCTCAGCTGCTGCGGGCGTGATTCAAGCGGGCTCGTCTGGCGGGGTGACTGTCAGCGGTGCGGGCACCGGCCGGGCCGTCTTCACAGGCACGGTGGCCAATCTCAACAGCTTCTTCAAGGCGGCTGGCAAGATCAGCTACCGCTTTGAGGGTTCTGACGATGTCCAGACCCTGAAAGTGGTGATCCAGCAAGGTGACTTGAGCAGCATGGCGCAAGCCCAGGTGCATGCAGCCCTGACCTCGTCGGTCTCGCAAAGCTGGCGCGATTTGGCGGTGAGCAGCAGCGTGATGGTGGCGGTGGCCAACGTGAGCAGCGGTCAGCAAAGCATCTACCTGTCGCGTGACCATGGCGACACCTGGTTGCCTGCCAATGCGCCCAAGGGCCTGGACTACAACGCGGTGTCGATCTCACCCGATGGCCAGATGATCGCGGCCTTCTCGTCGGGCGGGCGCCTGGCGGTGTCGCGCGATGCGGGGCTGAGCTGGACGGTGAGCACCGCGCCTTCGGACAATTATTCCGAGGTGCTGGTGCTGGGCGATGACCGGGTGCTGACGGCAGACCGGACCGACAGCCTGCGTTATTTCTACTTCAACAACATTTTCAGCTGGGGCTGGAAGACCGATGACCTGCCGGGCGAGATGCGCACCCTGGATGCGCAAGGCACAAGCTGGGCCAAGGTGGACGGTGAGCCCAATGTCAACTGGAATGCCATGACCGCCAGCGCCGATGGCTCGCGCTTGCTGGCTGCCAGCGGCGCTTCGTCGAATCGCAGTGGGGCAGGGGCTTTGTACATGGCCAATGTGGGAGCCGACGGTCAGATCGTCTGGCAGGACATCACCCGTGGCGCCTTGAACAATGGCGATTGGGTCTCGGTGGACATGGACGCCACGGGCACCCACCTGGTGGCCGCTGCACGCGGTGGCCAGGTGTTTGTGGCCGATGCCAGTGTTTCTGGCTGGACTTGGCAAGCCACCACCATCAAGGCGGATTGGACTTCGGTCTGGATGAGCGATGACGGCAAGACACTGACGGCCACGGCCAACGGCAGCGGCGGCGGCGGTGGCGTCTGGCTCTCGCGCAACGGCGGCACGATCTGGACCCAAGTCAGTGCGCCCATGGGCTCTGGCCTGGATTGGCGCATGGCGACGTTTGACGAGGCTGCAGGCCAGGTGGTGGCAATGGCTTCGGGCCGTCCGATCTACAAGTTCCTGCCGCCAGCGGCCGGGGCTGCGACCAACATCGTGCTACCCGATCAGATCTTTGCTTTGGCCAGCAAGCCGACCGAGCTGCCCTTGGCCGACGGTACGCTGGTGGATGCCGATTCGAGCCGTTTGACGGTGACACTGTCGGCCACCAGCGGCCAGATGGTCTTGTCGGACGCAGCCCTGGCTGCCATCGCGCAAAACAGCGATCTGGGTCGGGTGTCGGTGATTGCGGTGGCGGCTTCTTCGCCCAAGAGCCCCGCCAACGAGAAGGTGTCCGGATCGATTGACAACAATACAAGCACCAAGTACCTGAACTTTGATGGTCCTGGCAGCGGTCTGATCATGACCCTGTCCACACCCGAGGCGGTGCAGCAGATGAAGCTGACATCCCGCACCAACGATCTGATTTGGCAGTGGGATCCAAAGACCTACGAGTTGTATGGCGCCAACGACGAATTGGCCTGGGGCAGTGCAGACTGGGCGCAAGTGGCCAAGGGCGATGTCAATCTGCCCGATGCCCGTGGATCGGTCAGCACGCTGAACTTTGACAATGCGACGGCGTACAAGTACTACAAAGTGGTGTTCCCCGAGGTCAAGGGCAGCAAGTTCGGCAAGCAATATGTGCACATTTCCGAAGTGGCCCTGTACGCACCGTCACTGGCGGTCAAGCAGGACGAAGGCGTGCTCACTTTGAGCGGCGACCAGAAAGCCATCAACAGCGTGCTGACTACATCGGGTTACTTGCAGTTTGTGGCAGGCGCCCATGGGGCCACGGGTGAATTCACTTTGGTGGCCGATGATGGCGTCAACCGCAGTGTCAAGGTCGTGCCGATTCTGGAGCAGGAAGCCTTTGCCATGAAGGCGTCGTACAACGCTGGCAATTTTGAAGTCTTTGCCAACACCGGCAACGGCCTGCGCGTGAGCCGCGCTGCGCTGGACAACATCACCCTGGGCAACCGTTCGGACGAGTTGTCGGTGATGAAGTTCGGCACCGAGTCGCTCACCGTGACCGCTTCGGGCGGTGCTGACCAGGTGATTGTTTACATGGGCAATACCCAGCTGAGCGCAGGCGAAACCCGCTCCATGGCTTTGAAGGAATCCACCCTTGGCAGCGATTTGCTCAACGACACCTTGACCTTGCAACTCAAACCTCTGAGTGCGAGCGCCAGTCAGAACGTGATCCGTCTGGGCTCAGGCCAGTTGGTCAGCGGCGCCGAGCAGATTTTCTGGGACGAGACGCTGGGCACGCTCAACATAGTGGGCGACACCGTGCGCATCACCGACATGGCGGACAGCCGTGGCGATGTGCGTCTGGGTGTGAACACCACGCTCAAGGTGACGGCCAATCAGCTGAGCGTTTCAGGCAAGGTGTACGCCAAAGACTATGACTTCACGGTGAAGAACCGTCTGATCATTGACGGGGGCTTGTACACCTACCAAACGGGGGGCGATAGCCGCGAAGTTCGCATTGCAGGCACGGTTTACGCTACGCCGCCTTTGCAGGCCGGGGCCTTTGATTTGTCCACGGTGCAAACGCCCGGCTTTGCCATCCAGATCACACCGAGCGATCCGAGCATGCCGATTCGTCTGGGCGGCGCAGGCGCGGGCGGCATTGTGCTCGACCCGGCAGCACTGTCGCGGATGAACTCCCAGAGCCTGGTTCTGGGCTCCGATCTGGGGTCCAATCCGGTCGAGTTGGGTGGCGGTGCGTCCGCGGTGCTGGTGCCGATTCCGCTGGTGGTGCTGGCGCAAGGCACAGGCGGCAAGGTCTACATCTACGGCGATGTGTCGGGCACACAGCTGGAGATCCATGGCCCGGGCAACACCACGGTGTTTGCCGATGGCAGCGATGTGGTGATGAGCACGGGCATGCTGATTGACGATGCGCTGAGCATTCAGGGCAAGGTCTCATTGACGGCAGGATCGAGCGCCAGCAGCGGCAATCTGGAAGTCACAGGCCGGGTCAACGGCGGTCTGGGTAACCAGGATGTGCTGAGCCTCAAAGCTCTTGGCGGTGACATCACCCTGACCGGTCGCATGGGCGATGGTGTGGGTGACTTTGCCATCAGCGCAGGCGGCAGCTTGTATGCGGACGGCGTGTATGACGCGGTCAGCTTGCTGGGCGGCAGCGGCGCAGGCGCCACGGCCAAGGTCACCGTTGCGGGTGGGCAGGTCACGAACGTGCAGCTGATCTCGCGTGGCGGTGGCTATGTGGTGGGCGACAAACTCAGCGTGGCCCGCTCCAGCCTGGGCGATCTCACGGGTCTGGCCGGTGGTTTTGAGTTGTCGGTGTCTGCTCTGGCGGACCTGGAAGGCCTGCGGGTGGACGGCGCGGTCAACGTGACCTTTGGTGAGCGCCTGTACGTGGAAGGTGATGTGTTCATCACGGCAAGCGGCACGGTGACGTTCTCTGACCGGGTGGTGCTGCGCAGCGGTGGTCGCTTGTTCATCAACGATGCAGCGCAAGTGCAGTTCCTGCAAGGCGTGCAGTCAGACAACGGCACACCGATGGTCTTCAATGGCGCGTCGGCTAAGGTGGATTTCTACAACGGCGTGGGCGTTGGGGGCAGCGATGCGGCGCACTTTGAAGGCGTCAACCATCTGGCGATCCGCTCACCGGGCGCAGGCCAGACCTTGTCCGGGTTGAAAGTGGAAGGCGACACACTGACACTGGCCCCGCTGGACGGCCGCACGGTGCTGAACCTGAACCTGTCTTCGCTGGAGATCAACGCCCGAGCACTGGTGTGGCCACTGTCTGGTGGCACCCAGGTGCACACGCAAGACCTGCAACTGTCGGTGGCGCAAGGCATTGGCAGCGAGGCTGCGCCATTAGAGGTGGATGCCCGAAACATTTCGGCCACCACACCAGGCCAAAGCATGTTCTTGCAGCTCGCTGGCGATGCGCGCCTGGTGCGTGGCGGTTTGCTCACGCAGACAGGCACGGGGCAGGTGGATCTGTCGGTGGCTGGCTCGCTGAGCATGGCCCCGTCTGCAGGCATCGTCACCGATGCAGGCGCGATCACGGTGCGCACCGGGGGCGACATGCAGATCTTGCGCATGCAAACCTACGGCGGTGACATCCACCTCGATGCAGGGCGTGCTGTGACCGTGGCAGGCAATGGCCGCCAGCCGCAGATCGTCTCCTCGGGCGATTTGTCCGTGACGGCGGCGGCCGGTATCGGCGGCTTCATGTTCGATCGCCTGTATGTGGACGTGAAGGGCTTGACCGTTGCCAACGGCAACAGCGGCGATGTGATCATCTCCGGCAAAACCGGCTTGAACATCGTGTCGGCAGACTCTCGCTCGCAAGACGGCTGGATGATCCTGATGTCGGGCTACACCGGCGAGGTGGTGGGCAACACGCCCACTGCCGAAGGCAACCGTGTGGCCCGCATCAGCGGCAAAACCATCATTGCCCGTGCTGAGCTGGGTTACCGCGACATGCACAACGCCAATTACCGTGAGATCGCCAGCCCCTTGGGCAAGGAAACCACGGCCAACGGCAGCATACTGTCTGTCTTCAATGCCCAGTTGAGCAAGCAGTGGTCCGATCAGGTCCAGCTGGTGTCGGCACGCGATCGCCTGACATCGGCTCCCACCGATTTGTCCAGCCCCATGTCTTGGCTCAAGGGTTCTGGCCAGCTTGGTGCGGCGTTCAGTGTCTCGGTCATGGACGATGATGGCGCGCAGCACACGGCCACGGCTTTGCTGGAAGCGGCTTTGAAGATCCGCTCTGAAGTGCCGGTGGAAGATGTGTTTGGCGCTGACATGCTCAGCAGCTGGGCGCAGCGTTCGTTCACCCAGCGCGAGGCCTTGTCCAAACCGGAACATCAAGACCCATCCGCAAAGAAGAAAGCGAACAAGTCCGCAACCCACAAGCTGGACCAGGCTGACAAGGCGCAGCAAAAGCCGGAGCGCAAAGTCAAGGGCAAGGGCAAGGTCAAAGTCAAGGACGCCTTGAACATGAAGACTACCCAGACCCTGACGCCAGCGCAGCAGCAAGCGGTGGCCGCTTTGGACGCTGAGCAGTCAGCGATGCAGACCCCAACGCTTTTGCCACGGAACTCGCCAGCGCTCAAGGCCCGGCCGTCAACGGAAGGTGAACTTGCTCAGCCCGCTGCAGCGGCCTCTGAGCAAGGCTTGGCCAGTGGCTCTTCGCAAGAAACGGCCAGCCTGAACGCAGCCTCTGCCCAAGGAGAGTCCGACCCGTCGTGATTGGCGCATTGAAAAATGGGGGGGCTTGCTGCCCCCATGTCGGGGTCTCCGACCACCGACCGACAACACATCCCGTAGGTCGGCGCTCGAAGAGTCCGACGTTTCACGCGCCAAGGTGTGGCCCGCATCCGGCGATGCCGCGAAACAAACATGCGTCGGGTTCTCCGACCACCGACCGACAACACATCCCGTAGGTCGGCACTCGAAGAGTCCGACGTTTCACGCGCCAAGTTGTGGCCCGCATCCGGCGCTCCCGCGAAACAAACATGCGTCGGGGTCTCCGACCACCGACCGACAACACGTCCCGTAGGTCGGCACGCGAAGAGTCCGACGTTTCACGCGCCAAGTTGTGGCCCGCATCCGGCGATGCCGCGAAACAAACATGCGTCGGGTTCTTCGACCACCGACCGACAACACATCCCCCGTAGGTCGGTAGCTTCAGCTCCGACAATGCCGGCTTTGGCACAGCCCCCATCTCGGTGTCGGCGTTTGCTGGCGGAGCGTCTCAGCTGCATTGGCCGAGAGCGGCTAAGCTTGCGTTTTTTTGCGAATTGACAACTTTTTCCAAGAGAGAGCCCAGACTTTGAACACGAACACCCGTTACGGCATCATCGGCTGCGGCATGATGGGGCAAGAGCATTTGCGCAACATCGCCTTGTTGCCTGGCGCGCAGGTCACGCGCATTTTTGAGCCCGACGCCGACATGCTGTCCAAGAGTCTGGCAGATGCGCCCGGTGCGCAAAGTGCTGCCAGCCTGGCCGAGGTGGTCACCTCACCCGATGTGGACTGCCTGCTGATCGCCAGCCCCAACTTTTGCCATGCGGACCAGTTGCGCGAGATTGCCCGCCTTCGCCCGCTGCCCGTTTTGCTGGAAAAACCCGCCTGTACCCATTTGGACGATGTGCGCAGCCTGGCCGCTTTGCAGGCCAGTTACCTGGCCCCGATCTGGGTGGCCATGGAATACCGCTACATGCCGCCCGTGGCCATGCTGGCGCAAGAGGTGCATGGTCAGCAGAACACTGGCCCGGTCAAAATGATCACCATCCGGGAGCATCGCTTTGCGTTTTTGGTCAAGGTGGGTGACTGGAACCGCTTCAACCGTTACACCGGCGGCACCTTGGTCGAAAAGTGCTGCCACTTTTTTGACCTGATGCGCCACCTGACCCAAAGCGAGCCGGTGCGTGTGTTTGCCTCCGCTGGGGTGGACCACAACCACCTGGATGAAACTTATCCCGACGGCACGCCTGATATTCTGGACAACGCCTATGTGATCGTGGATTTCGCATCCGGGCAAAGGGCACTGCTGGAACTGTGCATGTTTGCCGAGGGCGCTCGTTATCAGGAAGAAATTTCAGTGGTGGGGCCTTTGGGCAAAGCTGAATGTTTTGTACCCGGACCGGGTCGTTTTTGGTCTGCGCATTTGGGCGATGCGCCAGTGCCCAAACTGGTCATCAGCCCGCGCGATCCCAAAGGCCCGCGTGAGCAGGATGTGCCAGTGGACCCGGTGGCACTGGCCGCAGGTGACCACAACGGCTCCACCCTGTACCAGCACCAGAAGTTCAATGCCGTGGTGCGCGGTCAGGGCGCTGTCGAGGTGGGCTTGCGCGACGGCCTGGCTGCCGTGGTCATGGGCCTGGCGGCCCAAGAGTCTGCCCGAACCGGTCAGGCCATCGACCTGACAAGCGGCGAGTATGATTTGGTGAATTTGTTGAATTTCAGCGCTGCTCAACCCTGATTTTTTCCCTTTGAGGGAGAATTTACGGCCTTGAAGCGTGTTTTTTGCTGTCGGATTGGCGATAACCCCAACATCTTTGTTGATGTAAGTCATCTATGATTCATTCACGTCTTTTGTAGGGCGTTCATTGTTATTCCATTTAAAGACACATTTCCATGGCATCCGTGCAACTGCAGCAAGTCCGAAAGAGTTACGACGGCAAAAATCAGGTCATCCACGGCATCGATCTTGAGATTCAGCACGGGGAGTTCGTGGTCTTTGTCGGCCCTTCAGGCTGCGGCAAATCCACCTTGCTGCGCATGATCGCGGGACTGGAAACCATCACCGGCGGTGATGTGCTGATCGACGGCAAGCGCGTCAACGACGAGCCACCGCGCAACCGCGACATTGCCATGGTGTTTCAGGATTACGCGCTCTACCCGCACAAGAGCCTGTACGACAACATGGCCTTTGGCTTGCGCCTGCGCAAAACCCCCGAGGGCGAGATCAAGCGGCGCGTGATGGACGCCGCGCGTTTGCTGCGCATCGACCACATGCTTGAGCGCAAGCCCGCCGCCTTGTCGGGCGGTCAGCGCCAGCGCGTGGCCATTGGCCGCGCCATCGTGCGCCAGCCCAAGGTGTTTTTGTTCGACGAGCCTCTGTCCAATCTGGACGCCCAGCTGCGCAACGAGATGCGCAGCGAGATCAAAAAACTGCACCAGCGTTTGGGTGCCACCATCATTTACGTGACGCACGACCAGGTCGAGGCCATGACGCTGGCTGACCGCATCGCCGTCATGAGTGGCGGGCACAAGATGCAGCACGCCAGCCCCGATGAGATCTACAACCGCCCGGCCGCGCAGTTTGTGGCGGGCTTTACCGGCAGCCCGCCCATGAACCTGGTGAGCTGCCAGTTGCAAGCGGGTGGGGCAGACTTGGGCGGCGGCACGCTGATCGCTTTGCCGGCCGACTTGCGCGAGCGCGCTGCGGCCGCGCCTGGCCATGTGTTTGGCATCCGCCCAGAAAACCTGTCCCTGGCCCCGCGCCATGTGCCCGGCGAGGTGGTGGTGCAGGCCCGCGTGGTCATCAGCGAGCCTTTGGGCGCCGAGACCTTGGTCACCTTCCAGGTGGGGAACGCCGAGCTGATTGCACGCTGCTCTGCCAGCTTCCGGGCCCCGGCGGGCACGCCCCAAAACCTCTACCTCGATCCGGCCGCCATGCACCTGTTCAGCCAGGACAGCGGTCAGGCGATTTGATGCCATTTTTTGTCAGTCCATTTGAATTCAACCCCAAGGAGACATCCATGAAGAAGCGTTATGCATTGAAATTGGCCGTGGTGGCCCTGGCCAGCACGATGGCCGCAGGCGCTGTGTGGGCGCAGCAAACCACTTTGCGTGTGTTTGTTGGCCCGAATCAGCGCCCCGACTTGCAAGCCAAGTTGTTTGAGCAGTACAACAAAGCCAACCCCGGCGTGAAGGTCGAGATCGAAACGGGCGGTGCCACCTCCGAGCTGCAGCGCCAGTACCTTTCCACCGTGCTCAATGCCAAGGACTCGGCCATCGACTTGTTCCTGATCGACATCGTCAACCCGGCGCAATACGCCTCCAAGGGCTGGATTGAGCCTTTGGACAAATATGTCGGTGGCCCTGCAGCCCTGAAGAACGACTACTTGCCGGTGTACCAAACCGCCAACGTGATCGGCGGCAAGGTCTACGCCATGCCCAGCCAGGGCGATTCGATGTTCATGTACTACCGCAAGGACCTGCTGACCAAGCACGGCGTGGCCGAGCCCAAGACCTGGGACGAGCTCGCCGCCGCTGCCAAGAAAATCATGGCGGCAGAAAACGCCCCCAACCTGCAAGGCCTGTCCATCCAGGGCGCACCGATTGAAGGCGCGGTCTGCACCTTCTTGTTGCCCTACTGGGGCCAGGGCAAGCAATTCAACGACGCAGCGGGCAAGCTGACGCTGGACAAGGCGGCTGCCGTCAAGGGGCTGCAAAGCTGGCTGAACATGGTCGACCAAGGCGTGATCAAGAAGAACGTGGCCGAGGTCACCACGCCTGTCACGGTGAACGAATTCAAAGCAGGTCAAGCCGTGTTTGCGATCAACTGGGGCTTTGCGTTTGACCGCTTCAAGGACGACGCCGACTCCAAGGTCAAGGGCAACGTCGGCGTGATGCCACTGCCCGCCATGACCGGCGGCAAATCGGCCACCTGCATGGGCGGCTGGCAGTGGGCCATGAACGCTTACGGCAAGAACAAAGACGCCGCAGGCAATTTGATCAAGTTCCTGTCCTCCAAAGAGGCCAGCGCCTTCATCGCCCGTGAAGGCTCGATCCTGCCCGTGTTCCAAAGCGTTTATTCCGATGCGTCGGTGAACAAGGTTGTGCCTTGGTTCAAGGACGCCTTGCCCGTGGTGCTGGGCGCACAAAGCCGCCCCATGGTGGAGGACTACGGCCAGGTGTCGGACATCATCCGCACCACCACCAGCGCCGTCCTGGCCCGCACCAAGACGCCTGAAGCCGGTGTGGACGAGATCGCTGCCCGTGTGGGCCGTTTGATGCGCTGATGCCATCTTGAACCCTGTCTGACCCCGGGCCCCTGGTGGGCCCGGGGTTTTCTGTGAGCCCTGTGAACTTGACCATGCTGTCCAAACTCCGCGATCCGACCGAAAAAACGTTGGCCGTTCTGCTGCTGGCCCCCGCTTTTTTGCTGCTGCTTTTGATCGTCGTCTACCCCATCGGCAAACTGGTCTACAACAGCTTGTTCGACGTGGACAAGACCGGCCTGTTTCTGGGGCTGACCAACTACGTGGACGTGGTGCAAGACCCCTTGTTCTGGAACGCCACCAAGAACACCTTGCTGATCACCCTGATCACCGTGCCCGGGGCCTTGATCGTGGGCCTGGGCCTGGCCATGCTGGCCAATCTGCCCTTCAAGCGCAAGTGGCCTGTGCGCCTGTCCTTGCTCTTGCCCTGGGCCTTGCCCCTGTCTTTTGCCGGCCTGATCTTTGCCTGGTTTTTTCACACCGAATATGGGGTGGTGAACGATGTGCTTTCTCGCCTGGGCCTGCAAACCGAGCCCACCAGCTGGCTCTTGAAGCCCAACTGGGCCTTTGCCGCCATTTGCCTGACCATCATCTGGAAGACCTCGTCTTTCATGGCCTTGATCTTGTTGGCCGGCCTGCAAATGATCCCCAAATCCCTGTACGAAGCGGCCGAGGTGGACGGCGCCAGCCGCTGGCAGCAGTTCTGGGAAATCACCATCCCCATGCTCATGCCCAGCATCATCGTGGCGCTGATTTTTCGGACCATCACGGCGCTGCAGACCTTTGACATCCCCTACACCATGACCAAGGGCGGCCCGGGCGAAGCCACCGAAACCCTGGCCATGCTGATCCACAAATACACCATCGATTACTCCAGCATCAGCTTTGGTTCCACCTTGGCGGTGTTCATGTTTGTCATCTCGATGTTTGTCACCGGCTTTTACTTGCGCCACATCGGAAAGAACGCGTCATGAGAGAACAGTCTTTTTGGTCCGCCCCCATGCTGCGCTGGGCAGCGGCGGCTATTGTGGTGTTCAACGGCTTTTTCCCGGCCGTCTGGATCTTGTTCACCTCGCTCAAGACCGAAACCGAGTTGGTGCAAAAACCCATCACCTGGTGGCCCGAGAACCCGATGCTGGGCAACTACGTGCGCGCCTTCATCGACCAGCCCTTGCTGCACTACCTCAAAAACAGCGTCATTGTGGCGACGGGTGCCACCGTGTTGTCGTTGCTGGTGGCGGCGTTTGCGGCCTACGCCATTGCGCGATTGAACCTCAAACGGCGTGAGCTGATTTTGACCTGTATCGTGGCGTCTAGCATGTTTCCCTTGGTGACCTTGCTGGTGCCGATTTTTGAAACCATGCGAGCCTTGGGCTGGCTCAACACCTATATGGCGTTGATTTTGCCTTACGTGGTGCTCAATTTGCCGGTCTGCACGCTGGTGCTGGTGAGCTTTTTCCAGAGCATTCCGCGCGACTTGGAAAACGCCGCCATGATCGACGGCTGCACCCGTTTGGGCGCTTTGTGGCATGTGGTGGTGCCCTTGGCGGCACCCGGCGTCTTCACGGCAGGCATCTTGGCCTTTGTCAATTCATGGGACGAGTTTTTGCTGGCCTTGTCGCTCAACTCCAGCCCGGGCGCACGCACCTTGCCGGTGGGCATCGCGCTGTACCAAGGCGAGTTCACCTTCCCCTGGCCCATCATTTCTGCGGCGCTGATCGTGGCCATTGTGCCGGTGGCCATCCTGATTGCGATTTTTCAGGAGCGGGTGGTTGGCGGGTTGACCCAGGGCGGCCTCAAGGGCTGAAGAGCTGAAGGGCTGTCGCTGGATCCGGCAGTTTGTTTTTGACTATTGATCCGGCACGCTGAAGATTGAAATGTGTGAGACATGTCATCTCGTCGCCGCTCGCAGAGTCCGACGTTATGGGTTTGGGCAAAGGCTCATGTCGGGGTCTTCGACCGCCGACCTACAAAATCTTTGAGACATGTCATCTCGTTGGTCGGTACTCGCAGAGTCCGACGTTATGGGTTTAGGCACAGGCCCACGTCGGGGTCTTCGACCGCCGACCTACAGCATCTTTGAGACATGTCATCTCGTAGGTCGGTACTCGCAGAGTCCGACGTTATGGGTTTAGGCACAGGCCCACGTCGGGGTCTTCGACCGCCGACCTACAGCATCTTTGAGACATGTCATCTCGTAGGTCGGCACTCGCAGAGATCGACGTTAGGGGTTTAGGCACAGGCCCACGTCGGGGTCTTCGACCGCCGACCTACAACAGTTTTGAGACATGTCATCTCGTTGGTCGGTACTCGCAGAGTCCGACGTTATGGGTTTAGGCACAGGCCCACGTCGGGGTCTTCGACCGCCGACCTACAACAGTTTTGAGACATGTCATCTCGTAGGTCGGTACTCGCAGAGTCCGACGTTATGGGTTTAGGCACAGGCCCATGTCGGGGTCTTCGACCGCCGACCTACAGCATCTTTGATGCATGGATCTCGCAGAGTCCGACGTCATGGGTTTGGGCGCAGGCTCATGTTGCAGGCGTTGGGTGCGCCAGTGGGCCCAGGAGCTGGTCATGGAAGTGATCCCGATGCAGGTCAGCGAGGGTGCCAGCGCATGGTGCATGACCTCGGGGCCCAGCAGCGGGACGGTGTGCCAAAAAACTCAGAGCGTGGGCGCGGCGACCTGGCTGCCACCTACGCCAAACAAGCCTGCTGTGAAGCCGCCTTAGGTACCCACCAGCGCGAGCTGAACCCTCAAAGGCATCATGCCGCGAGCGACTCGAACTGACCGAATTGGCTGCGCCAGAAGGTCAGGGCATTGGCCTCGCCTTGCCAGCCGAAGTCTTGCACCTGGCCGATCACGATGTGGTGATCGCCCGCATCCACCAATTGGTGGAGTTCGCAGTCAAACCAGGCCACAGCCGCGTTCATGCGTTGGCGTTGGTTGGCTTGGCGCGTGGTCGGCACACCGGCGAAGCGTGCGGCCATGTCCCCCGTGGCGAACTGCCTGGCCACAGCTTCTTGTCCACTGGACAACACATTGACCGTGAAGCCGCCCGAGCGGGTGAAGGCATCCAGGCTGCTGGCTGCTTTGCGGATGCTCCACAGCACTAGTCGGGGCTCCAAAGAGACCGAGGAAAAGGAGTTGCAGGTCATGCCCCAATCGCTGCCTTGCCAGTGGGCGGTGACCACCGTCACCCCGGTGGCAAAGCAAGACAAGGCTTTGCGGTATTCGGCCGGGTCCGACGCGACAGGCCGCGTCGCCAAAATGGGCTGGGCAGCGGACTGAACAGCGGGCGGGGCATCGTGCAGGGTGCGCATGGCGAACTTTCAAAAACAGTGGCAGTGCCGTGGGGCAATTTCAGGGGACTTCGTGGCCGTTGGCCAACTCGTAGAGTTCGTACCAGGTCTGGCGGTCCATGGGCACGCGAGCCGCGTCGCCAAAGCGGGCGATGCGATCGAGCTGGTTGGAGCCCATGACCGGCACAACGCCTACCGGGTGGTGCATCAGCCAGGCCATGGCCACGGCGGTGGTGTCGGTGCCTGCAGCGCGGGCCAATGTCTCCAGTTTGAGGGCCAGTCGGGCGGCGGCGGTGCCGGGGGTGCCCGCTTGCGAATGCAGTCGACCGCCACCCAGCGGCGACCAGGCCATCACCGGCATGCGGTGCTGCTGGGCATGGGCCAATTGCCCATTGGTGAAGGGGGCGGTGTGCAACAGGCTCAGCTCCAGTTGGTTGGTTTGCAGCTTGTGCTTCATGCACGACTGCAGCAAATCCACATCCCATGGCATGAAGTTGGACACGCCCACACCGCGCAGCTTGCCGCTGTCGATCAGGCCATCCAGACACGCACCCAAGGCCTGCGCGTCCATCAGCGGGTCGGGGCGGTGGATCAAGAGCAGGTCGATCACGTCCACGCCGATGCGGCTGAGCGAGCACTCGACGCTGGCGGTCACATGGGCTGCGCTGGTGTCGTAGTGCTTGACGCGGGTGTTCGGCCATTTGTCCGACAACAGCATGATGTCGGTCTTGGTGACGATCTCGATCTGGTCTTTCAGGCTGGGCCGCGCCTTGATGGCGTGGCCGAACAGCTCCTCGCAGCTGTAATTGCCGTAAATGTCGGCATGGTCAAAAGTGGTGATGCCTTGCGCCAGGCAGGCGTCAATGCGCGCCAGGTTGGTGTTGACCGAATGATCGGTGGCTTCGGACAGGCGCCACACGCCATAGGCCATGCGGCTCAGGCTTCGGCCGTTGGGCAGCGTGATGCGGCCAATGTGGTTTGAACTCATTTGCGAACTCCTGTGCCCAAAGGGGTGGGCGGTGTTTGGGCCGGAACACGGCCATATTCTTGGGCGAGGGACACGGTTTTGAGCTGCGGCAGCACTTTGGTGCCGAAGATCTCGCATTCCTGCAGGTGCGGGTAGCCGGAAAAAATGAAGGCCCGGATGCCCATTTTCTGATAAGCCTCGATTTCGCTGAGCACCTGGTCGACGCTGCCCACCAAAGCCGCGCCGCAACCACTGCGGGCACGGCCCACACCGGTCCACAGGTGGGGCTCGATGTAGCCTTCGTCGTCGGCACGGTCGCGGTTGGCGCTTTGCAGCGACACGCCCAGGCTGCCGGCGTCCAAGGCCCGGCGGCGGATTTCGCGGCCTTTTTCATCGTCCAGTTGCGACACCAGCTCGGCCGCGTATTCACGCGCTTCGGCTTGTGTGTCACGCACAATCATGTGCACGCGCAAGCCATAGTCGAGCAAGCGGCCATGCTTTGCCGCCTGGGCGTGCACATCGCGCATGCGCTGGGCCAGCACATCCTTGGGCTCGGGCCACATCAGATAGGTGTCGCAATGCGCGCCGCACAGGGCCAGGGCATCGGGGCTGTAACCCCCGAAATACAGCAAGGGACCACCGTTGGTCTGGTAGGGCTTGACCGGGTCGGTGGACAGGCCTTTGAGCTGGTAAATCTCGCCGTCGTAATTGATTTCGTCCTGGGTCCAAGCCTGCTTGAGGATTTCAACCACTTCCCACGAGCGGCGGTAGCGGTAGGCGCTGTCTTCTTGTTGGCCCGGGAAATCGGAGGAGATCACGTTGAGCGTGAGACGGCCTTCCAGAATGTGGTCCAGTGTGGCCACGGTGCGCGCCAGCATGGCGGGGTGGGTTTCGCCGCAACGGATAGCGGCCAGCAGGTTCATGCGCTGGGTTTTGTGCGCCACGGCTGCGGCAAAAGTCAGCGTGTCTTGTCCCACCTGGTAGGAGGACGGGCACAATATGTTGCGAAATCCCAGTTGGTCGGCCCGTTCGACAATGCGGCTGGTGTTGGCCCAGCTGCTGCGCAAATCACCCTCGGGGACACCCAAGTGCCGAAAATCATCCGAGCACAGGGGTGCAAACCATGCGACTTCTGCGCCTTGGATGTCTTGGCCTCGGACGGGAACAATGCTCATGAAACGCTCCTCTTTGAAAGTGAATGAATGATATATGAATTGAGGGGCTTTAGCATTCGGGTTTCCCCTTGTTTTAAAGGAGCCCTTGTATGAGTTCAGCAAAAGCGGCCAAACCATTGCCCGTTTACCTGCAAATCGCCGAATTGCTGGCCCGCCAGATCAAGGCAGGGTATTGGCACAGCGGGGAACGCCTGCCCACCGAAGCAGAGTTGGCCCAGACCTTGTCGGTGGCCGTGGGCACTTTGCGCAAATCCCTCGCGCTGCTCGAAGAGCAAGGGGTGCTGGAGCGCATTCAGGGCTCGGGCACCTACGTGCGGCAAACCCAGGGCACGCAACAAATCTATGAGCTGTTTCGGCTGGAACTGGCCGATGGCCCGGGTTTGCCCACGGCGCAGATTCTGGACTTGTCCTTGCAAGAGCACCCCCAGCGCTTGCGTGAAGGCGGCGAAACATGGGCCCCTATGGGGAACCACTGTTGGCGGGTGCGGCGTTTGCGCTTTCTGAGCCAGGTGCCGGTGGCGCTTGAAGAAATTTGGTTTTCAGCGGCGGCCTGCCCGGATTTGACACTCCAGGAGGTGGGCGACTCGATGTATTTGTTCTACCAGCAACGCCTGAGCGTGTGGATTGCCCGTGTAGAGGACCAGATCAGCGCCGCGCCTGCGCCGGTCTGGGCCGTTCAGCCCTTGGGCCGCTTGCCGGGGGAGTGCTGCGGCTACATCGAGCGGGTTTCTTGGACCTCAAGTAACCAGGTGGCCGAGTTTTCCAAAACCTGGTTCGATCCGGCGGTGTGCCGTTATTCGTCGCGCATGAGCCAGTAAGGCGCGCCCCCGATCAAACGGGCTGCAAGACCTTGAGCAACTCGGTCTCGATCTCGATTTGTGCTTTGCTGTGCTGCAATTCAGCACCGCTGATCAGGAAGGTGTCTTCCACGCGTTCGCCCAGCGTGCTGATTTTGGCCAGCTGCAGGTCAATGCCGTGTTTGGCCAGCACGGTGGCAATGCTGTAGAGCAGGCCGATGCGGTCACTGGCCGAGATGCTGAGCAGCCAGCTTTGGGCCTTGTCGTCGGGCTTGAGGGTGACGCGTGGTGTGACCGGGAAACTCTTGACCCGACGAGACAGGCGACCTCGTGTGGGGGGGGGCAGGGGACCTTGTTTTTCCAGGGTTTGAGTCAGGCCCGATTCCACCATCGTCATCAGTTCGCGGAAATGATCAGGCGGCAAAGGTGGAACGATCTGGAAGGTGTCCAGCGCCCAGCCGGTGCGGGTGGTGTGAATCTTGGCGTCCAGAATGCTGAAGTACGACTGGTCAAAGTGACCGCAGATGCGGGCAAACAAATCGGGCTGGTCGGGTGTGTAGACCAGCACTTGCATGCCTTCACCCACGGGCGAGATGCGTGCCCGCACAATGGGCCGGGGTGCCCCCTTGGCAGGCCGGGCCACATGGCGCGAGAGATGGCGGGCGTGCCAGGCAATGTCAGACGCGTCATGGCGCATGAAGTAGCCCACATCGAGCGTGTCCCACAGCGCTTTTTGGCCTTCGTGCGGTTCGCTGTGTCGGGCCAGCTCGATCAGGGCCTCGCGCTTGCGAGCCTCGACTTCGGCGTTGGCGTCGGGGGCGCGGCCGCCCAGCACACGCAGGGTGGACTTGTACAGGTCTTCCAGCAGCTTGCCTTTCCAGGCGTTCCAGACCTTGGGGCTGGTGCCCCGGATGTCTGCCACGGTGAGCAAATACAAGGCTGTCAGGCGTCTTTCGTCGCCCACGCGCCGAGCGAAACGGCCAATGACTTCGGGGTCGCTCAGGTCTTCTTTTTGGGCGACATGGCTCATGGTCAGGTGCTCACCGACCAGAAATTCGATCAATTGGGTGTCGACCTTGTCGACCCCATGCTGGCGGCAGAAGGTGCGCACTTCACTGATGCCCAGTTTGGAGTGGTCGCCGCCCCGGCCTTTGGCGATGTCGTGAAAGAGCGCTGCGGTGTACAAAATCCAGGGCTTGTCCCAACCGCCGGCCAGTTGCGAGCAAAACGGGTATTCGTGCGCATGCTCGGCCATGAAAAAGCGCCGCACATTGCGCAGCACCATCAGGATGTGTTGGTCTACCGTGTAGGCATGAAACAGGTCGTGCTGCATCTGGCCCACGATGCGCCTAAATACCCACAAATAGCGCCCCAGCACCGAGGTTTCGTTCATCAAACGCATGGCGTGTGTGATGCCCTGGGGCTGCTGCAAGATCTTTAAAAACGTCTGCCGGTTGACTGGATCGGACCGAAAGCGCCCGTTCATGATGGCCCGCACGTTGTACAGCGCCCTCAGCGTGCGAGCCGATAAGCCCTTCAAGCCCGGTGTGACTTGGTACATCAAAAAGGTCTCAAGGATGGCGTGGGGGTGCTTTTGGTAAAGGTCGTCGCTGGAGACTTCAATCAGCCCGGCTTTTTCATAAAAACGCTCGTTCAGCGGCCGCAGCCCTGTCACCGATTCGCCCAGTTGTGCATGGAGTCGGTCTTCGATGTTGAGCAGCAAAATCTGGTTGAGCTGGGTCACCGCCTTGGCGGCCCAATAGTATTGGCGCATCAGCTTTTCGCTGGCTCGCAAGGCCAGTTTTCCCTCGGGCGTGACGTCCGACGTGTAGCCAAATGACTCGGCCACATTGGTCTGCAGGTCAAACACCAATCGGTCTTCGCGTCGTTTGGCTTGCAGGTGCAAGCGGGCGCGGATCAGGCCCAGCAGGGCTTCGTTGCGTTTGATTTGCCTTGCCTCCAACGGCGTAGCCAGTCCTTTGCGCGCCAGCTCGTCCCAGCTGTAGGCCAAACCTGTCGCGCGCGCCACCCACAAAATCACCTGTAAGTCCCGCAGCCCGCCGGGCGATTCTTTGCAGTTGGGCTCCAGCGCGTAGGGCGTGTCTTCAAACTTGGTGTGTCTCTGGCGCATCTCCAGCGTCTTGGCCACGAGGAAAGCCTGTGGGTCCATGGCCGCTTCGAACTGCTTTTGAAACTCGTTGAACAAGCGGGTGTTGCCCGTCACTCGGCGCGATTCCAGCAAGGAGGTCTGCACGGTGATGTCTTTGGTCGATTCGGCCAGGCATTCGCTCAGAGTGCGCACGCTGGCGCCAATTTCCAATCCGGTGTCCCAGCAGCTGCCAATGAAGCATTCGAGCTGCGCCTGCAATTGGGGCGAGGCTTCGGGCGACTGGCCATCGGGCAAAAGCACCAAGACATCCACGTCAGAGTAAGGAAACAGCTCGGCCCGCCCAAAACCACCCACGGCCACCAGGCACACATTGGCTGCAAAACCCGCGTTTTGCCACAGTTCAATCAGCAGGCCGTCGGCCAGGATGGACAGCTGCCGCAGCGTTTGCTTGAGTCCGCGCGTAAGGGCACCACTTTGCGCCAAGCTGCGTAAAACGGTGGCTTTGTCGTGTTTGTAGGTCTCGCGCAGCTGAGCCAAGTCGGCCTTGGCCGCATGGTTGGCCTGATCTGCGGAGAATGCCTGAGCACTCATCTCAGGCGATGGCTTGGTCAGTGATGACGGGCTGGATGAACGTCGGGATGGCGGGGCTGCCTGCCGACAAGGTCAAGACCTCGTAGCCGGTTTCTGTCACCACCACCGTGTGCTCCCATTGGGCCGAAAGAGAATGGTCTTTGGTCACGATGGTCCAGCCATCGCCCATTTCCTTGATGTCGCGTTTGCCCGCGTTGATCATGGGCTCGATGGTGAAGACCATGCCGGGCACCAACTCGACCAAGGTGCCAGGCTTGCCGTAGTGCAGCACTTGTGGTTCTTCGTGAAAGCCACGCCCAATGCCGTGGCCGCAAAACTCGCGCACCACCGAAAAGCCGTGGCCTTCGGCAAACTTTTGAATGGCGTGGCCAATGTCGCCCAAATGCGCACCGGGCTTGACTTGCTCGATGCCTTTCCACATGGCTTCATAGGTGACCTTGGCCAGGCGTTTGGCTGCGATCGAGGCTTCACCCACATGGAACATGCGGCTGGTGTCGCCGTGCCAGCCGTCCTTGATGGTGGTGATGTCGATGTTGACCGAGTCGCCTTTTTTGAGCGGCTTGTCGTTGGGAATGCCATGGCAGACCTGGTGGTTGATCGAGGTGCAGATCGATTTGGGGTAGGGCTTGTAGCCACCGGGCGCGTAGTTCAGCGGGGCGGGAATGCAGCCTTGCACATCGACCATGTAGTCGTGGCAGAGCTTGTCGATTTCGTTGGTGGTGATGCCCGGCTTGATGAAGGGCTCGATGAAGTCGAGGACTTCGGAGGCCAGGCGGCAAGCCACGCGCATGCCTTCGATGTCTTGGGCGGTTTTGAGGGTGATGGTCATGGGGTGGGATTATCCCATTGAGGCCTTTGGCGGGTTGCTCTTTGCAATCAACAACCCTGTAAGGGGCTATACAGATGCGGCTTTGTGAAGTTGTCAGGGCTCCTTGTTTGCAGGCGCGACGCCCACGTCGCCATCAACAGGCGCCCCCCATCGCCCCGAGCGCGTGGCTCAAACAGGGGAGGGCTTCATTGCTGGGTGCCGGGTAAATACCCATTCATGGCGGTTTTGAATGTTTGTATTCTGTATACAGACATGAAACATCCCCCGCTTCAACTGACCACAGCCCCCGATCTGGTGGAACAAATTTATGCTCGTTTGCTCGACGCCATCAGCGAGGGCACTTTGGCCCCGGGTGAGCGATTGACGCAAGACGACTTGGCGCAGCGCTTTGCCGTATCGCGCCAACCCGTTTTGCAAGCCCTGCGTTTGCTCAAAAAAGACGGCTTTGTCGAAGACGCCCCCGGCCGAGGCGTGCAAGTCACGCAACTCGATGTGAACTGGATTGCCCAGGTGTATCAAGTGCGTGGCAGCCTGGATGCCCTGGCTGTGCGTTTGGCCGCCGAGCGGGGGGCAAAGATCGACCCAGAGGTCATGCGCCAAGGCCGAGAGGTGCACCAAACGCGTGATGTGCAGGCCATGATCCAGGCCGACCTGGCCTTTCACCGCGCGATTTACCAAGCCTCTGGCAACCCCCTTATTGCCCAAAGCATTGACCTGCACTGGCACCACCTCAAACGTGTCATGGGCGCGGTGCTGCAGTCTTCCCACCAGCGGCAAAACGTGTGGGACGAACACGAAGCCATTGCGAAGGCCATTGCCGCAGGGGACGCCGATTTGGCCGTGAAACTGGTGAAAGAACACGCCCACGAGGCCAGCGTGCAACTGACAGCAAGACTTTCCGAGCAAATTCAACACCGCATCACAGGAGCACGAGCATGAAACTGACCCCCGAACAACTCGAGCAATTCGACCGAGAGGGTTATTTGTTTTTCCCCGGCCTGTTCACGCCCGAAGAAACCAAAAACCTCAACGATGCCGTGCCCGAGTTGTACAGCCGCCGCGAGGCCTACAACGTGCGCGAAAAAGGCAGCGACGCCGTGCGCACCAACTTTGCCGCCCACATGTACAGCGAGCCCTTTGCCAAGCTGGCGCGCCACCCCCGCATGATTGGGCCGGTGCAAGACCTGTTTGGCGAAGAGCTGTACATGCACCAGTTCAAGATCAACGGCAAGATGGCGTTTGAGGGCGACGTGTGGCAGTGGCACCAGGACTACGGCACCTGGCTCAACGATGACCTGATGCCCACCGAGAGGGCCATGAACGTGGCCATTTTTCTGGACGATGTGAACCCCTTCAACGGCCCACTCATGTTCATCCCCGGCAGCCATAAAAAAGGCGTGGTGGAGGCCAAACACGACCTGTCCACCACCAGCTACCCCTTGTGGACGGTAGACAACGACTTGATCGCCCAGTTGGTCGAGCGCGCTGGCGGCAAAGAAGGCGGCATCGTCAGCCCCACCGGGCCTGCAGGCTCAATGATCCTGTTCCACAGCTGCCTGGTGCATGCCTCGGCCAGCAATTTGTCGCCTTGGAACCGGGTGAGCGTGTACCTGAGCCTGTGCGCCGTGTCCAACCACATCCGCCGCCACAAGCGCCCCGAATACATCGCGCACCGAGATTTCACGCCCATCAGCTGCTTGCCTGACGATTGCCTGGTGAACAGCTATCCGGTGGACTTGCCCTGGAAGGGCGGCATGCCCGAAAGCGCCTTGAAAACCTCGCTCGATGTCTTGAAAGAAGCCGCATGAACCTGCACGCCAAACTTCTTCAACGCGCCGCCGAAAACCGCCCCATCCGCATCGGCCTGATCGGCGCGGGCAAATTCGGCTCCATGTACCTGGCGCAGATTCCCCGCACACCCGGCGTGCACCTGGTGGGCATTGCCGACCTGTCGCCCGACAACGCCCGCACCAATCTGGCCCGCGTGGGCTGGGAAGCCGAACGCCTCACGGCCAGCAACTTGGACGATGCCGTCAAACACGGCACCACCCATGTGGGCGACGACTGGCAAAGCCTGGTGCGCCACCCGGCGGTGGACGTGATCGTCGAGTGCACCGGCTCGCCCCTGCACGCGGTGGACCACATTCTGGAAGCCTTTGCCCACCGCAAGCATGTGGTCAACGTCACGGTAGAGGCCGACGCGTTTTGCGGCCCCTTGCTCGCCACCCGCGCTCAGACCGCAGGCGTGGTCTATTCGCTGGCCTTTGGCGACCAGCCTGCTTTGATTTGTGACTTGGTCGATTGGGCCCGCACCTGTGGCTTTCCGGTGGTGGCCGCAGGCCGTGGCCACAAGTGGCTGCCGCACTTTTGCGAATCCACGCCCGAGACGGTGTGGGGCTATTACGGCCTGACGCCCGAGCAGGCCGAGCGCGGCGGGCTCAACCCCAAAATGTTCAACAGCTTTTTGGACGGTTCCAAGCCCTCGATCGAGAGCACGGCGGTGTCGAACGCCACCGGTTTGGGCGTGCCCAGCAACGGCTTGCTCTACCCGCCGGCCAGCGTGGAAGACATTCCCTACGTCACCCGCCCGATCTCGGAAGGCGGCGTGCTGGAGCGCAAGGGCATGGTGGAGGTGATCTCCAGTTTGGAAACCGATGGCCGAAAAATCCCTTACGACATCCGAATGGGCGTGTGGGTCACGGTGGAGGCCGAGACCGACTACATCAAGAACTGCTTTGAAGAGTACAACGCCCACACCGACCCGTCCGGCCGCTACTTCACCCTCTACAAACGCTGGCATTTGATTGGCCTGGAAGTGGGCGTGAGCGTGGCCAGCGTTGCCCTGCGCAACGAGCCTACAGGTGTGGCCATCGGCTGGAACGCCGACGTGGTGGCCACCGCGAAGCGCGACTTGAAACCCGGCGACATGATGGACGGCGAGGGCGGCTACACCGTCTGGGGCAAGCTGCTGCCCGCAGCCACCTCCAAGCGCATGGGTGGCGTGCCGCTGGGCTTGGCTCACGGCGTGAAAGTCATTCGCCCAGTAGCCAAAGGCCAGAGCCTGACTTGGGACGACGTGGCCATGGACACCAGCACCCATGCCTACAAAATCCGGCGCGAGATGGAGGAGACTTCGGTGCTGGGTTGAGGATGAACGCTGCCATTCCCAGTTTTGGCAGGTCTTGCTTCAGGGCTGGAAAAGGCGACGCATCAACAGGGTTTGAAAATCCTGTTGAGAAAAAATGGGGTCAGATCCCATTTATTGATCCGGCACGCTGAAGTTTGAAATGTGTGAGAAAGGACATCTTGTAGGTCGGTACTCGCAGAGTCCGACGTTATTGGTTTGGGCAAAGGCCCATGTCGGAGTCTTCGACCGCCGACCTACAAGATCTTTGATGCATTCAAAACTTCACCGGGCCGAATCAATAATTTGATTTATAGATTCGGCCTGATGAAGTCTGAATTGTGTGTTTCAAGCTGGGAGGAATTTGTGGGAGCTTGCCTTGCAAGCGAAAAGCCTGTGGTCCACAAGCGTCTGATCGCCAGCAGGGCTAGCTCCCACAGGGTGGAATATTGAAGTCACCCTGCGGACTTCAAAGGGCCGGATCAATCTTTCAGCGTTCGCACTGGCCAGGTGTACCCGCCGCAGAACTCACTCATATTTGCAGTTCAGAGGTGCCCCACTTTCATTCGTGTTACTTTTCTTCGCAATTGCGTCGTGTCAACAGCGATTGATCGATGTCATCGACGTTAGATTCTGCTGCGGTGTGCCCAGCGCCAACCGAGAACGCATAGTCGTCACCAGAATGCGCCATTTGGAACATCGAGCCCATGCGTGTCCAAACAAGTTTCATCCATTCAAAAAAGGAAAATTCAAATGCACCGTCGTCAGTTTCATGTGACCAGCTTGTTGGCTGCTGCATCGCTCTTGGCCCATTACCGTGTTGCGCAGGCCTTTTCGGTGGCCGATTTGAGTGGGGCTGATGCGTCTTCGGGTCTGAAGTTGGCGCTTGAAAAGGGTGCTACAGCCGCCATCGGCTTGCTCGGTTCGCAAGACGGCTTCATGGGCAATGACAAAGTGCGGATTGCCTTGCCGGGCTATCTGAATGAGGCGGCCAAATGGCTCAAGATGATGGGGCAGGGCCAGCGTGTTGACGAATTGGTGCTCAGCATGAACCGCGCTGCCGAAACCGCTATGCCCATGGCCAAAGACATGTTGGTCGGGGCCGTCAAAAGCATGAGCGTGAGCGATGCCAAAACCATCTTGCAGGGCGGCAATACCGCTGCGACGGAGTACTTCAACCGCAAAACGCGTGAGCCCCTGGGTGTGAAGTTTCTGCCCGTCATCACCCAGGCCACCGCCCAAGTGGGTTTGGCGGACAAATACAACGCCATTGCAGGCAAGGCCTCAAGCCTCGGATTGTTGAAGCCCCAGGAAGCCAGCCTGGAAAGCTATGTCACTGGCAAGGCGCTCGATGGCCTGTACCTGATGATTGGCGAAGAAGAAAAGAAAATTCGCCAGGACCCGATGGGCACCGGCAGTGCGCTGCTTGGGAAAGTATTTGGGGCGCTGAAGTGATTAAGGGGTGGTCTATCGATTGAAAGCGCAGCGGATATTTCGAGTCCAAACCATGAGCAAGGCCATGAATCGACCCACAAAAATCAACGCTGGAACAAGCGTCTGAGCAGCAAAGTCTGAAAATCCTGCTGATGGCCCGCGACGGCGTACACGTAGGTGGTGCTGTCGATTTGTCGATACAAAAAGCGGTGGTGTGAGGTGACCAGCGTTCTGTAATCGCGTATGCCGATGGCGGCCAGTTCTGACACTGGGGCGCCGCTGAGCAAGCCTGAATCAATATCTGCCAATTTGGCAAAGATTTCGTCTTCTGCTTTGAGCCATAACTCGGGCGTCCAGCGCTCCAGCATGTAGTCTTGCAGTGTCAGCAGGTCATGCTGTGCATCTGGCAGGATGACAATGCTCATGCGCTGTGCTGCGTTCTTGCCTGCGCCAGAAGGGCTCGGGATTCTTCAACAGAGTGACCTTGTCCGGCCATTCGGTCTTTCTCGCCCAAGGCAATCAGTTTGAGCAAGGTGATCAGGTTTTCTTTTTCCTGGTACTGCTGGACGCTCTCAATCACCATGCTGGCTTCGCCGTTTTGGGTGATGATGAAAGGCGTGGTGTTCTTTTCCAGCTCTTGTGCAATTTGTGCAGCATGGCTCTTGAGGTAAGAGATGGATTTGATGTGCTGTGTGGCTTGCATGTGCGCTCCGCTGTGTTGGGTCTGAATTTATGACTGAATTTGGATCTGGTCAAGGCTTTTGACGGACATGCCAGGTGATGGGTCTTGGCGTCTTCAAGTCCATGAAGAACTCATTGTTTGAACTTCCCCAAGCCCCTCAAAATCAAGGTTTCCCCCGCTAAAATACCGCTTTTGCCGGTCAGCCCCAGTCAGCGGCCCCGGTACAACGGTTTTCCGTATCTTTACAAGGCCACCCCGTGTCCCTGCACATCACGACTTTTGAAGGCGCCAACGCCCTCAGCGACTTTCGCATTGCCCAAGTTTTGCCACGTCTGGCAGCCATTTCGCCGCAAATTGTGGGCATTTCCGCCCGTTTTGTGCACCTGGTGGCCACGGCCGCCCCTTTGGCCGATGCCCAAAAACAGACCTTGTCAGCCCTACTGACCTACGGCGAGCCTTACGTCGGTCACACAGATGGCCCCGTGATCGTGGTCACCCCCCGCATCGGTACGGTGTCGCCTTGGGCCTCCAAAGCCACCGACATCGCGCACAACTGCGGTTTTGAGCTGCGCCGCCTGGAGCGCCTGACGGAATACCGTTTGACGATGAAGTCGGGCCTGCTGGGCACAGCCAAGCTGAGTGCTGAGCAACTGGGCCAGGTAGCCGCCGCGTTGCACGACCGCATGACCGAATCGGCCATGCCCAGCCGCGATGAGGCCGCAGCCTTGTTCACGGCCCTTGAGCCCGCGCCTATGGCGCATGTGGACGTGTTGGGCGGAGGTCGCTCGGCGCTGGTGGACGCCAACAAGGATTGGGGTCTCGCGCTGGCCGAAGACGAAATCGATTATTTGGTCACGGCGTTCACGGGCCTCAAACGCAACCCCACCGATGTGGAGTTGATGATGTTCGCGCAGGCCAACAGCGAGCACTGTCGCCACAAGATTTTCAACGCCGAGTTCACCATCGACGGCGTGGCCCAGCCCAAGAGCCTGTTCGGCATGATCCGCAACACGCACCAACTGAACCCTCAACACACGGTGGTGGCTTATTCAGACAACGCTTCGGTGATGGAAGGCCACACGGTGGAGCGTTTTGTCGCCAGAACTTCAGGGCAGGGCGCGGCTTACCAGAGTGAACAAGCCTTGCACCATGTGCTCATGAAGGTCGAAACCCACAACCACCCGACTGCGATTTCGCCTTTCCCCGGCGCATCGACCGGCGCGGGCGGCGAGATCCGCGACGAGGGCGCGACGGGTCGCGGCTCCAAGCCCAAGGCGGGTTTGAGCGGTTTCACCGTGTCCAAACTCTGGGGCGGCATGTCGGACCAAGCGGGCGGCAAACCCGAGCACATCGCCAGCCCCTTGCAAATCATGACCGAAGGCCCGCTGGGTGGCGCGGCTTTCAACAACGAGTTTGGCCGGCCCAATTTGCTGGGCTATTTCCGCGAATACGAACAGACGGTGGACGGCGTGGTGCGCGGTTACCACAAGCCCATCATGATCGCGGGCGGTCTGGGGCAGATCGACGCCGAGCAAACCCAAAAGATTGAATTTCCGGCGGGCAGTTTGCTCATTCAATTGGGCGGCCCCGGCATGCGCATCGGCATGGGCGGCAGCGCGGCCAGTTCCATGGCCACCGGCACCAACGCCGCGAATCTGGACTTTGACTCGGTGCAGCGCGGCAACCCCGAGATTGAGCGCCGGGCGCAAGAGGTCATCAACCACTGCTGGGCGCAGGGCAAGGATGGAGGCCCCTTCGGTAGCGGTAACCCGATCCTGGCGATCCACGACGTGGGCGCAGGCGGTTTGTCCAACGCCTTTCCTGAGCTGACCAACGACGCGGGTCGCGGCGCACGCTTTGATTTGCGCGCCGTCAAGCTCGAAGAATCCGGCCTGTCGCCCAAAGAAATCTGGTCCAACGAAAGCCAGGAACGCTATGTGATGGCGATCGCACCCGAATCTTTGGCGCAGTTCACGGCCTTTTGCGAACGCGAGCGCTGCCCGTTTGCAGTGATTGGTGTGGCCACCGAAGAGCGCCAGTTGGTGCTTGAAGACGGCGTACAGCGTTCAGCCATTGAAGTTCAGAGTTCGGCGTTGAGCGTTGAGCGTGGGGATGGCGTTCTGCGTTCATCTTCCAGTGTTGAGCGGGAAGACCAAGGCGCTCAAAGCTCAAGGGCCAACGCTCAACGCTCAACGCCCGACGCTCAACGGCCAGTCGACATGCCCATGGACGTGCTGCTGGGCAAGCCGCCCAAGATGCACCGCGACGTGACCACCGTGGTGCGCCAGTCACCCGCGATGGACCTGACCGGTGTGTCCTTGCAAAAAGCCGTGATCGACGTGCTGAGTCACCCCACGGTGGCGTCCAAGCGCTTCCTCATCACCATCGGCGACCGCACCGTGGGCGGCCTCACGCACCGCGACCAGATGGTGGGCCCTTGGCAGGTGCCGGTGGCCGATGTGGCCGTGACCCTGGCCGACTACCAAGGCTTTGCCGGTGAAGCCATGAGCATGGGCGAGCGCACGCCGCTGGCTTCGCTCAACGCCGCAGCATCCGGCCGCATGGCCGTGGCCGAGGCCATCACCAATTTGCTGGCCGCGCCCATCGAGTTGCCCCGCGTCAAGATGTCCGCCAACTGGATGGCCGCGTGCGGCGAGCCGGGCGAAGACGCCGCTTTGTACGAAACCGTCAAGGCGGTAGGCATGGAACTGTGCCCGGCGCTCGACATCTCGATCCCGGTGGGCAAAGACAGCTTGTCGATGCGCACGCAGTGGACCGACAAAGGTGAGACACACAAAGTCACCTCACCGGTCAGTCTGATCATCACCGCCTTCTCCAGCCTGAGCGACGTGCGCGGCACGTTCACACCGCAGCTGGACGCAAAAACCGATGACACCAGCCTGCTCTTGATTGACCTCGGTCAAGGCCGCAACCGCATGGGCGGCAGCGTGCTGGGCCAGGTGCTGGGCCAGTTCGGCGACAGCGTGCCCGATCTGGAAGACCCGCAAGCGCTTGTGAATTTGGTCAAAGCCATCAACAGCTTGCGTAGTCAGGGCCAGATCCTGGCCTACCACGACCGCAGTGACGGCGGCTTGCTGGCCGCTGTGGCCGAAATGGCTTTTGCAGGCCATGTGGGCGTGGCCCTCAATGTGGACATGCTGGTCACCGAAGGCGATGGCATCACCGACAGCCGAGCCGACCATGGCGACGCCAAGAACTGGGCGGGGCAGGTCAGTGCCCGCCGCGACGAACTCACCCTCAAAGCCCTGTTCAACGAAGAGCTGGGCGTGGTGCTGCAAGTGCGCACCGCAGACCGCAATCAAGTCCTGCAAACCCTGCGCGAACACGGCCTGTCCAAACACACGCATGTGATCGGCAAGACCCGTCCCGTGCAATCGACCATCCAAAAAGGCGTGGGCGAACTCAGCATTTGGCGCGACACCAAAGAGGTGTTTGCCGCCAAGCTGGAAGACCTGCACCAGGTTTGGGACAGCGTGAGCTGGAAAATTTGCCAGCAGCGCGACAACCCCGCTTGCGCCGATGCCGAGCACGCCGCTGCTGGCCGCGTCGACGACCCCGGCATGCATGTGGCGCTGAGCTTTGATCCGGCCGTGAACGTGGCTGCGCCCTTCCTGAATTTGTCTCGCCCCAAGGTGGCGATCCTGCGCGAGCAGGGTGTCAACTCGCATGTGGAAATGGCCTACGCCTTCCACAAAGCCGGTTTTGAGTCGCACGACGTGCACATGACAGACTTGCAATCGGGCCGCGCCAACTTGGCCGATTTCAAAGGTTTGGTCGCATGCGGCGGCTTCAGCTACGGCGACACTTTGGGCGCGGGCATCGGCTGGGCACGCAGCATCACTTTCAACACCGCCTTGGCAGAGCAGTTCAAGGCCTTTTTTGGCCGAAACGACAGCTTCGGTTTGGGCGTATGCAACGGCTGCCAGATGTTTGCCGAACTGGCCGACATCATCCCCGGTGCACAAGACTGGCCGCGCTTTACCACCAACCAGAGCGAGCGCTTTGAAGCGCGTCTGTCCATGGTCGAGGTGCTCGAATCGCCCAGCTTGTTCTTGCAAGGCATGGCGGGCAGCCGCTTGCCGATTGCCGTGGCGCACGGCGAAGGCTTTGCCAACTTCAAGCACCGGGGCAACGCAGCGCAGGCCATTGCAGCCATGCGCTTTGTGGACAACCATGGCCAGGCCACCGAGCAGTACCCCTTCAACCCCAACGGCAGCGCAGGCGGCTTGACGGCCGTGACCACCGCCGATGGACGCTTTACGGCCATGATGCCGCACCCTGAGCGCGTGTTCCGCAATGTGCAGATGAGCTGGACGAGTGGCGACATCGCCTCCACTAGCCCTTGGCTGCGCGTGTGGCAAAACGCGCGCAAGTGGGTCGCTTAACCGTCTGAATGCATGAAATCAGTGGTTTCTGAAAAGTGGTTTCCGCCCTCGCAGCTGGCGTTTTACTTTGACTCCAACTCGTGGGCCAAAGGCACGGCGCTGTACCTGCAAAACGAGGTGGTCTCTGCCCAGATGACGCCCGATGGCGGTGAATGGCGGCTGATTGCCAAGGTGCAAGGCCGCGAAACATCGCCCTATATCGTGACGGCCCAGTTGCGCGTCTCCGAGGGGGGCAATCTGCAAGCCTGGCGCTGCACCTGCACCTGCCCGGTAGGGCGCATGTGCAAACACGGTGCGGCCTTGGGCATCCACGCCTCGATGCAGGGTTTTTCGATGCTCAACGGGCACGGCGATGGCCCCGCCACCGGCGAATCGGCCGAGCTGCAATCGCAGCAGCGTGCAGAACGGGCCTTGCAACAGGCCGAGTACCAAGTGCGCGACTGGCTGGGCCGCCTTGAAAGCGCCAACGTCTCGCAAACCTTCAGCCTGCCTGGCAGCAGCCAGGAACATTTTTTGTATGTGCTGTCACAAAACACGACGGGACAAAGGCCGGTTTTTCACCTGTGCATCACACGCGCCACTCGCAAGCGCGACGGGCAGTGGAGCAAGCCCAAAAAAGTGACCAGTGAACCGGTGCCCCATGACCCGATCTGGCGCAACAGCTTGCCCACTGAACAAGGCATCTTCGATCTGTTCAAAGCTTGCCCCCCCTTGAACAGTTTCAGCATGTATGGTTTTTATGGCGCGATCAAACTCCAGGGTTTGGCCGCCAAGTTGTTGCTGCAAATGTGCAGCCAAACCGAGCGTTTGATGTGGGAAGGCGTGCCTCTTCGACCTTTGCAATGGCGTGATGAGCCCATCACCTTTGTGGGCTGTTGGCAGGAAGTCTCCGCCCAGGACAATCAACCCCCAGGCTGGAAGCTGCACATGCAAGCAGCACGCCCGGGCGTGTTGCATGGGCTCAATGACCCCCCTTTGTATGTGGACCCGGTGCAGGGCCTGTGCGGTCCGCTGGACACCCAGGGCATGAGCGCAGACCAGGTCTTGTTGCTGACGCAGTCGCCGGTGGTGCCCGAACGCGTGGCGCTCAAACTCCAGCAACAGTTGATGGATCGCCTGGGCACGCTGCCTTTGCCTCCCGTGATCGAAAAAATCCCTGAAATACGGGGAGTTGCACCTGTGGGTGTGCTCAAACTGACGGCGATCGCGCCGCACTTGCGCGAGCAGCAAGGCTTGTTTCATGCGCAACTCGATTTTGATTACCAAGGACATGTGGGCCACTGGGCGCATCAGCAAACCCGTGTGGTCGTAGGGCAGGGCGCGCAATCGCGCATGCTGGTGCGGGACTTGGTCGCTGAATTGGCGGTCTGGGCCCTTCTGGACGATCTGGGTTTTCAACTCTGGCAAAACAATGTGCTGGGCATACCGGGCGCAGAAGGCACAGCCCTCTGGCTTGACTGGGTGGAGTCTGACTTTGCCCCCTTGCGCGATGCCGGTTTGGTGGTGCACACCGATACCGATCTGAACCACTGGCTGCGCTTGGCCGATGACGTGCATGTGAACCTGGCAGGCGCAGGCGCGGAAGATGACACCTCACCGTGGTTCGACCTGTCGCTGGGCATGGACATTGACGGGCAGCGGGTCAACATCCTGCCTTGGGTGCCTGACATCCTGAAAGCGCTGGCCAGCAGCGCTCGCCAGACTTTGGACACCGACGATGGCCTGCCTGAGCTGCCCGCCTATTTGTTTTTGCCCGATTTGCAAGGCCCCGGTTTTGTGAAGTTGCCCACGACCAAGATCAAACCCTGGTTGACCACCTTGATGGAACTGCACGGTGAGCGCAGTCACGACTGGGATGGCGACTCGCTGCGCCTGTCGCGTCTGGATGCCCTGCGCACCGCTGCATCGTTGGGCGAGGGCGCTGTCTGGCAAGGTGCCAAACACTTGCAGACCCTGATCAGCCAAATGCGTGGCGAGACCGCATTGACCGAGGTGCCGACGCCAGCTGGTTTGCAAGCCACGCTGCGGCCCTACCAGCAGCAAGGCCTCAACTGGCTGCAATTTTTGCGCGAACACCGATTGGCGGGCATCCTGGCCGATGACATGGGCCTGGGTAAAACGCTGCAAACGCTGGCCCACATCCTGACTGAAAAGCAGGCCGGTCGACTGACCCACCCCGCATTGATCGTGGCACCCGTGAGCCTGCTGGGCAACTGGCAACGCGAAGCTGCGCGGTTTTGTCCTGAACTCAAAACCCATGTACACCACGGTCTGTCACGTCATGAAACCGTGGCCGATCTGGCCGGGTTTGATGTGGTCATCACCGCCTATTCCTTGCTCTCGCGCGACCGGGATCTGTGGAAGGATGCGCCCTGGCATCTGTTGGTGCTGGATGAGGCGCAAAACATCAAAAATGCCAACACCCACGCCGCCCAAGTGGTCCCCGAAATCCCGGTCAGCCACCGCCTGTGCCTGTCCGGCACACCGATCGAAAACCACTTGGGCGAGTTGTGGAGCCAGTTCCACTTCCTGATGCCCGGGTTTTTGGGCAGTCAAAAACGCTTCACCGAGCTGTTTCGCAACCCGATCGAGCGTGAGGGCAGTGCCGAAAAAATGGCCCAGTTGCGTGCGCGCATCACCCCCTTCATGCTGCGGCGAACCAAAGACCTGGTGGCCAGCGAATTACCGCCCAAGATCGAAACCCTGATGCAGGTCCCGCTGGAGGCGAAACAGGCCGATCTGTATGAATCCATTCGCTTGGGCATGGAAAAAACCGTGCGCGAAGCGCTGCATACCCAGGGCCTGGGCCGCTCGCAAATCACCATCCTTGATGCGCTGCTCAAGCTGCGCCAGGTCTGCTGCGACCCCCGACTGCTCAAGCTCAGCAGTGCCAGCAAGGTCCAGCAGTCGGCCAAATTGGCCCAATTGCTCGACATGCTTCCAGAAATGGTGGCCGAAGGCCGCAAGATTTTGCTGTTCTCGCAGTTCACCGAGATGCTGGGCTTGATCGAAAAAGAGCTGCCTGCGCTGGGCATCCCCTGGGTCAAACTCACCGGCCAAAGCAAAAACCGCGACGCGATCATCGACAAGTTCACCAGTGGCCAAGTGCCGCTTTTTCTCATCAGCCTCAAGGCCGGTGGCGTGGGCCTGAACCTGCCGCAGGCCGACACCGTGATCCACTACGACCCGTGGTGGAACCCCGCCGTGGAAAACCAGGCCACCGATCGCGCCCACCGCATTGGCCAAACCAAAAACGTGTGGGTGGTCAAGCTGGTGGCCCAGGGCACCATTGAAGAACGCATGCTGGCCCTGCAAGAGCGCAAGGCCCAGTTGGCGCAAGACATGTATTCAGGGGCTGTTCAGCGCAAAGAGCCTTTGTTTGGCGAGTCGGATTTGAACGAACTGCTCAAGCCGCTGGGCTGAGCGCTCATGCGGATTGACAGTTCATCCAGTCCGGGTAATAATAAATTTATTACCCGGAGTCCCCATGACCACTACCGTCAAATTGCCCGACAAGCTTGAAAACGCCTTGCGCATGCGCTGCGCACAGGAAGGCCGAAGCCTGAGTGAAGTCATGCGCGATGCCCTGACTGCGTATTTGTCACAGCCCCCTGTCACCGCATCCGCATGGGCGCTGGGCGAGGGCGTTTTTGGCCGATTCGCAGGCTCGGCCAATTTGGCTGAAAACCGCAAAAACGAATGGGCGGATGCAGTGCAAGCCAAGCAGGCACGTCGCTCATGAGCACCGCTGCGTTGTCAGCCCAGGAGCCCAGTCCAGGCTGGCGGGCCCAACCACCGGTGCTGCAAGCCATGATCGACAGCGGCCCTTTGCTGGCCTTGTTCAACAGTGCCGACAAATGGCATCGGCCAACGCTGGCGTGGCTGCAAGCCCACCCCGATGTCGCCTTGCACACCACTTGGCCTGTGTTGACCGAAGTCTGTGCCTTGCTGGCCAGGCGCATCCACAACCAGGCGGCACTTGATTTTTTGCAGTGGGTGCAACGCGGCGCGCTCAAGCTGGACGCACCTGCCGACTGGAGCCTGACCAGTGTGCTCAGCATCTGCCAGCGTTTTGCCAGCTTGCCCCTGGACTTGGCCGACGCCTCCATCGCCGAAGCCGCCGAACGCCTGGACATTCGCCATGTGGTGTCCATCGACAAAGACTTTGATGTGTATCGTGACGCGAGAAGACAGGCTCTGCACAATTTGTTGCGCTAAGCTTAACTCTCGACTTCATCCTTAACTTTCGAAAGACACCGAATGGCCGCATCCAGTTTGCTGACCCTGATCGACGACATTGCCACTTTGCTGGATGACGTGGCCACCATGACCAAGGTGGCAGCCCGGCAAAGCGCAGCCGCTGCGGACGATGTGGCCACCATGACGCAAATCGCCGCCAAAAAAACCGCCGGGGTGCTGGGCGATGACCTGGCATTGAACGCTCAGCAAGTGATAGGCGTGAAAGCCGACCGTGAACTGCCGGTGGTGTGGGCGGTGGCCAAGGGGTCTTTGCTCAACAAAGCCATCCTGGTGCCCGCTGCACTGCTCATCAGTGCGGTTGCGCCCTGGATGATCACGCCCCTCTTGATGCTGGGGGGGCTGTTTTTGTGCTTTGAAGGCGCCGAAAAACTGCTGCATGCTTGGCTGCACAGCCGTGAAGAAACCGATGCCCACCATGCCGAACTGGTGCAAGCTGTTGCCGATCCGCATATGGATTTGTTGGCCTTTGAAAAAGACAAGATCAAGGGGGCGGTGCGCACCGATTTCATCTTGTCTGCTGAAATCATTGTCATCAGCTTGGGCACCGTGGCCACGGCCAGCTTTGCGCAACAAGTGGGGGTGCTGGTGGGCATCTCGCTTGTCATGACCATTGGTGTGTATGGCCTGGTGGGCGGCATCGTCAAACTCGATGACGCCGGTATTTACCTCACCCAAAAAACAAGCGCGTTTCAGCAGATGCTGGGCCGTGGCCTGCTGGCTTTCGCCCCGTGGCTCATGAAGGCCCTGTCGGTGCTGGGCACGGCGGCCATGTTTTTGGTGGGCGGTGGCATCTTGCTGCATGGCGTGCCCGCACTC
This sequence comes from Limnohabitans planktonicus II-D5, assembly GCF_001270065.2. Taxonomy (GTDB): domain Bacteria; phylum Pseudomonadota; class Gammaproteobacteria; order Burkholderiales; family Burkholderiaceae_C; genus Limnohabitans_A; species Limnohabitans_A planktonicus. The sequence continues at coordinate 67,666 of NZ_LFYT02000002.1, read as the reverse complement.
GGCCATGCCGTAGAGCATTGGGCTCAAGGACTGACCTTTGGGGGTGCACTGATGAGCAATCTGGCAGGCGGCGCGACCGGTTTTGTGGCCGGTGTGGTGCTGGTAGGCGTCATGCAAGGGGTCAACCGGCTCAGGGCTCGGGTGAGCGCTGCTTGATGCACGGCGACTTTGATCTCATGCGCAGCTCAGGCCAAGGTATGTAAATCCGCGCCGGTTTGACCGGCTCGGCGTTGAACCACGTTTTTTTTCTTGACCCCATGCACGTGACAGGCCTGGGCATTTTTCATATTGAACCATCCCGCTTCAAGCAGGCACAGCGTCATGACCAGCCGATGATGTCCAGGCCTTTTTCGCTGGCGCAGCGCTGGACAAACTGACGATAAATGGTGTTGGGGCGTTGCGGGCTCAGAGCGCCGCGTGTGCCACCAGCAACAGCGCCGACCACCGCGCTTTGCGCGCCATATTTGACGGCATCGTTCAAATTGCCTCGACCAAACACCAGACCACTGACAGCACCCGTGACGCCTGCAATGGCTGCGCCCGACTTGGCACCCGAGGCCAATGCATGGTGGTCTTCGTAAGGGTTCAGGCCATTCGATTGTGCAGACGCCATGCATTGGCTCAGGTGTTGTTTGGCGGCCGATTCACCCATGCTTTTGTAGGCAGCGTTGGGGTAGAGCACGGGCATGCCGCTCGGCTTGTCTCCAGTGCTTGCGCAGCCGGCAAGCAGCACGGCCGCCAGAAGTGTTGATCCAGTGATCAAGCGCTGAGAGTTGAAGTGCAGACGGGCAATGTTCACGATGGACTCGGCTCAGAAAATGGGAGGTTCATTTTGGCAGCTGGCATGCGCACACAAAACGCGGGTTGGAAACGGGGCAAGCTTGGGCAAGCGTGCGATCTTTAGTGCAAGCCCACCACAGGTCGTGTTTTGTAAAACTGCACCGGGCTTTCCGGCACGGCGTTGAGCACCGACTTTTTGATCTTGCCCACCACATGCATTTCGCAGGGTTTGCAGTCAAAGCGCAGGGTGAGTTTTTCCTTGCCGTTGATCAGCTGCATGGGTTCGGCTTTCACCGTGCCTTGCACGCCCGTCACGCCTTTGGCTTGTTTGGGGCACAGGCTCAAGCTGAAACGCACGCAGTGCTTGGTGATCATCAGGCTGACTTCGCCCAGCTCTTCTTGCGCCTCGTAAGCCGCAGCGATCACCTTCACGCCGTGCTTGGCATAAAAGTCGCGAGCCTTTTGGTTGAACACATTGGCCAGGTAAGTCAGCGTGTCTTCCGGGTAGGGCACAGGCGGCTCCAAGGGCACCGCACGCGGCAGGCGGGGCAGGCCCTCAGCGCGGGCAGTTTCGAGGGCTTGCACGGCGTCTCGGCGCAAGGCGTTGAGCTGCGAAGGCGGCACAAACCAGGGGCGGTGCAGTGCGAGCTGCACGTCCAGCGGCTCGAACAGGGTATCGCCCAGTTTGCCCAAAGCGCTTTTGAGCTTGTCCTCGGCCAAGGCTGAGTCTTTGGGAGCTTGCCAGGCGATGGCCATTTGCGCCGTGGCGCTGTGGCCGACCTCGTCTGTCAGGGTCAGCTGCAGACCCTCGTTGTTTTCAGCCAGCTGCATCCACACGCCCATACGGCGTTCCGCGGATTTTTTGTCCAGTGTGCGCACCCAACTCATGTCGCGGTTGCGGTTGACCTGAACGCCTTGTCGCAGGTCCTTGAAGCCGTCCATGGGGTCTTTGGGGAACAAGCGCCAAACGCCTTTGGCTTTAGCCGCTTCGGCTCGGTTGATCTGCAGGCCCACCAATTCTTTTTGCAGGTCGTAATAGCAAAGCCCATCGCCGTTGTGCAGCTCGGTGGCCGGGTCGTCGGTGGTGATCTCAATGTGCTCAGCCGTGACCTTGCTGACCCAGCCAATCGGCTGGCCGGGGTTTTTGGGCGTGTCGAACGCGCCAATGTCTTCCTTGCGGCCTTGCACAAAGTAATCGGTGAACTCGCGGTTGAAGTTCTGGTTGGGGTCTGGCTCAAAGCTGAAAGTGCTGCGGCCGTGCGAGGACGGGGCCAGCTCGGGCCGCTCGGCCAGCACTTCGTCGAAGAGCTTGCGGTAATGCGCGGTGATGTTTTTCACATAGGCCATGTCCTTGTAGCGGCCTTCGATCTTGAAACTGCGGATGCCCGCATCCACCAAGTCGCGAAGGTTCTCGCTCTGGTTGTTGTCCTTCATGCTCAACACATGCTTGTCGTGCGCCACGATGCGGCCTTGTGCGTCTTTGACCTCGTAGGGCAAGCGGCAAGCCTGCGAGCAGTCGCCCCGGTTGGCGCTGCGGCCGGTGTGCGCATGGCTGATGAAGCACTGGCCGCTGTAGGCCACGCACAATGCGCCGTGTACAAAAAACTCGATCACCGTGCGCTCGGTGTCAACGGCGTCCCGGATGGCGCCGATTTGCGGCAAGGTCAACTCGCGGGCCAGCACGATTTGGCTCAACCCTGCGTCTTGCAAGAACTTGGCTTTTTCGGGCGTGCGGATGTCGGTCTGGGTGCTGGCGTGCAGCTGGATCGGCGGCATGTCGATCTCCAGCAAACCCATGTCTTGCACGATCAGCGCGTCCACACCCGCGTCATACAACTGCCAAGCCAGTTTGCGCGCCCCTTCGAGTTCGTCGTCACGCAAGATGGTGTTGAGCGTGACAAAGATGCGGCTGTGAAAGCGGTGCGCGTATTGCACCAGCCGGGCGATGTCTTGCACCGAGTTGTCGGCCGTAGAACGCGCCCCAAACGACGGGCCGCCAATGTAGACCGCGTCCGCTCCGTGGTTGATGGCTTCGATGCCGATATCGAAGGTACGGGCAGGGGCTAAGAGTTCGAGGTGGTGGGGCTGCATGGGCTGGGATTATCCCAGCTTACTGGTGCCGGTTTGGGGAGCCCTGAAGCGGCGGGCACTGAGCCCCTGGTCGCGCGCAGACCTTTTGACCCCAGCGCATCTTCAGCCCAAAAGCAAAAAACGCGACCGAAGTCGCGTTTTTCAGGTGAGCAAAGACCAGATCACTGGATTTTGGCTTTGGCGCGCAGGTCTTCCTGGAACTTGGCCAGTTTTTGCTGCTGCAGCTGCTGTGAAATCTGGGGTTTGACTTCTTCCAGCTTGGGCAGCTGTGCATCGCGCACGTCGTCCACACGGATGATGTGGAAGCCAAACTGGCTCTTCACGGGGGTTTCGGTCATCTGGCCTTTTTCCAGCTTGGTCATGGCACCGGAAAACTCGGGCACGTAGCTGCCTGCTGCGGCCCAATCCAAGTCGCCGCCGTTGGCGCCGGAGCCTGGGTCTTTGGAGGCTTTTTTGGCCAGGTCTTCAAACTTGGCACCTTTTTTGATCTCGGCAATCAGCGCTTTGGCTTCGTCTTCTTTTTCCACCAGGATGTGGCGTGCACGGTATTCTTTGCCGCCATTGGCTGCGGCAAATTTGTCGTATTCGGCCTTGATGTCGGCATCAGTGACTGGGTTGTTCTTTTGGAAATCGGCAAACAGCTGTCGGATCAGGATGGTCTGACGGGCCAGTTCCAACTGGTTTTTGTAGTCATCGCTGGCGTCCAGGCCGCGTTTGCGGGCTTCTTGCATGAAGATTTCGCGGGCGATCAGTTCTTGCTTGATTTGGTCCAGCACATCAGGGGTGACGGGGCGGCCCGAAGCCTCGACTTGTTGTTGCAGGGCTTTGACGCGCGAAGAAGGCACAGGCTTGCCGTTGACCACAGCCAGGTTTTGCGCCAGAACAGGGGACGCCAGCAAGGCCACCAAGGCGGCACTGAGCATTTGCTTTTTCATCGTGTTTTCCTAAGAGACGGAGTGTCAGATATGGGTCAAGGGTTCAAAAAAAGGGGCTGTCACCAAAGGGTGACGGCCCGGGTTCAGATCAGCTCAATCGCCAGGGCGTGCAAGCCCTGATCAATGAAATCTTGCAGCGCATCATACACAAGGCGATGACGCTGAACGCGGCTGATGCCGACAAATAAAGGTGATGCAATGCACACCCGCATGTGCGTGCCCACGCCGCTGTCGTTGGCACCCATGTGGCCCGCGTGCTGGGCGCTTTCGTCGATCACGCGCAGCGCGGTGGGTTGCAGGCGCTCGGTCAGGCGGGTGTGGATTTGCGCGCTCAAGGGCAGGGTGTCGGTGCTCATTTTTGGTCACCTTCGTCTTTGGGCAAATAGCGCGAGATGTAAATGCCTTGGCTGACAATAAAAACCAATGGGAAGGCATACCCCCAGAGCTTGAAGTTGACCCAAGCTTCGGTGCTGAAGTAGTGGGCCACATAGGCGTTGATGGCGGCCATGAAAACGCAGTACAGCATCCACGACAGGTTCAAGCGGTTCCACACGGCGTGGGGCAGTTGCAATTGCGTGCCCAGCAGCATGTGCAAAAAGTTTTTCTTCAACAACCAGTGCGCCACGGCCAGGGCAATCGCCAGGCCCGAGTAGAGCAAGGTGGGTTTCCACTTGATGAAGCGCTCGTCGTGCAAGCCCAGTGTCAAGGCACCAAAGCCCAGCACCAACACCAGCGTGATCTTGTGCATGGTCTGCAGCTTGCCGTCCATCTTGTAGATGATGGCTGTTTGCAGCACGGTCGCGCCCATGAGCACCGCCGTGGCGGTGTAGATGTCGGCCATCTTGTAGGCACCAAAGAACAGCAAGATGGGAAAAAAGTCGAGGATGAATTTCATGGAATGGGTGAGTTGGCTGCGCCAATGAGGCGCAGCCGGGTTCGGTCAGGAAGGCTCGAAGTCTAACGAAGCAGAGTTCATGCAGTAGCGCAAACCCGTGGGGGCAGGGCCGTCTTCGAACACATGGCCCAGGTGCGCGCCGCATTGGGCGCACACGGTTTCGACCCGGCGCATGCCGTGGCTGGTGTCCACGCGCTCTTCGATGGCGCTTTCGCTGGCGGCTTGCGAAAAGCTGGGCCAGCCGCAGCCGGCGTCGAATTTGGTGTCTGAGCTGAACAATGGCGCGTCGCAGCACATGCAGCTGTAAGTGCCTTTGGACCAGTGGCCCTCGTACTTGCCGGTGAAGGGGCGTTCGGTCGCGGCCTGGCGCGTGACCGCAAAGGCCACAGGTTCGGCACCCTTGGCGGCCAGCAACTCGCGCCACTCTTGTGCGGATTTTTCAATTTTGGTCATGATGAACAGCTGATTTCCAGTTGGCTCGCCCAGTCGGGCGGCAGTTCGGCATAGGCTTGCATGCCCGGATGCTCGTCGAAGGGGGACTTTAACAAGTTGTAAAGGGTCTCGATTTCCGAGAAGTCACCCGCCTGGGCTTGGCGGATGGCCACTTCGGCCAAGTGATTGCGCAGCACAAACTTGGGGTTGGTGCGCAGCATCTGATCGCCCATCACCGAAAAATGGCCTTGACCCGACCGAGCGGTGTACCGCGCCAACCACGCCAGCAGGCGAGGGCGGTCCAGCACCAAGTCGGTCACAGCGCTCCAGCCCGCATCGGTCAAGGTGCTGGCCTGCGACTGCTGCACCACCGCCTGGCTCAGTTGCCGCCAAAACAAGGTGAAGTCCACTTTTTCAGCCGCCATGAGCTGCATCACGTCTTCGACCAAAGTCCAGTCGGCTTCGCGTTCGGACTCGGGGGCCAGTGCACCTGTGAGGCCCAGCTTGGCCCGCATCGCATCCCCCAAAAACCGCGGAAACAGGCCCTTGTAGCCTTCCAGCACCTGCAGCGTCATGTCGTGGTCATCGATCAAGGGCGCCAGCGCTTGCGCCAGGCAATACAAATTCCAATAGGCCACATTCGGTTGGCGTCCATAGGCGTAACGTCCCTGGTGGTCCGAGTGGTTGCAGATGTGGCCGGCGTCAAAGCCGTCCATGAACTGGAAGGGGCCGTAGTCGATGGTCAGGCCCAAGAGGCTCATGTTGTCGGTGTTCATCACGCCGTGGCAAAAGCCCACCGCCTGCCACTGCGCCAACAGCTTTGCGGTGCGCTCTTGCACCTCATCCAGCAAGGCCGCGTACACATTGCCTTGCCACAGCGCAGCGCGCTCTTGGCATTCAGGCATGTGATGGGCCATGGCGTGGTCGGCCAGCTTGCGCAGACTGTCCGTGTCGCCTTGGGCCGAAAAGTGTTCAAAGTGACCAAAGCGCAAAAAGCTGGGTGCCACGCGGGAAACCACAGCAGCACTTTCCACCGTCTCGCGCCGCACCGGCTCGGGCGAGGCCACCAGGCTCAGGGCCCGGGTGGTCGGGATACCCAGACCGTGCATGGCCTCGCTGCACAAATACTCGCGGATGCTGGAGCGCAGCACGGCCCGGCCGTCGCCACCGCGCGAATAGGGCGTGCGGCCTGCGCCCTTGAGCTGGATTTCTTGTGGGCCCTGGGCCGATGCGGCTTCACCCAGCCAGATGGCGCGGCCGTCGCCCAGCTGGCCCGCCCATTGGCCAAATTGGTGTCCGCTGTAGACCGTGGCCAGCGGCTGAGAGCCGACCATGAGCGCATTGCCTGCCAAGGCTTGCAGGTGTTCGTCGTCAAACAGCTGTTCGGGCCAGCCCAACTCGACGCGCAACGCTTCGTTGCGGGCGGCCCAGCGCGGCGCGGCCAGCGGCGTGGGCTGCAGGAGGGTGAAAAAACGGGTGCCCAGCTGGGTCAGGCGGTGCGTCCAGTCCAGCACGGGCAAGTCGTGTTGATCAGTGATGAGAGGGGCCAAAGAGGAAGGTGACATGGGGTCTGATTGTCACGCCCTTGACAAGCACCCGCTGTTTGGCGGGGTTTAACCCCGGCTTGCGTCGAACTCGGGTGCACAATGAAATGATTGAGCCCCCCACCCAACTGACAGGAGACACCCCCATGCTGGGACTGATGCAACAGCAATCGCTGCTGATTTCTTCGTTGATTGAATTTTCCGATCAACACCACGGTGATGGTGAAGTCGTTTCGCGCCGGGTGGAGGGCGACATCCACCGCTACACCTGGTCCGATGTGGCCCGCCGTTCACGCCAGGTGGCCAACGCACTGGATGCGCAAAAGTTGCCTGAAGGCACCCGCATCGCCACGCTGGCCTGGAACGGTTACCGCCACCTGGAGCTGTACTTTGGTGTGAGCGGCTCGGGCCGCGTGCTGCACACCATGAACCCGCGTTTGCACCCTGAGCAGCTGGCCTGGATCGCCAACCATGCCGAAGACCAGGTGCTGTGCTTTGACATGACGTTTTTGCCTCTGGTGCAAGCGGTGCACAGCCATTGCAAAACCATCACCCAATTTGTGGCTTTGTGCGACGCCGACAAGCTGCCCGAGGGCACCGGCATCCCGAACCTGGTGAGCTATGAGGCCTGGATGGGCCAGCAGCCCAGCACCTACGACTGGCCGCAGCTCGACGAAAACACCGCCTGCAGCTTGTGCTACACCAGCGGCACCACGGGCAACCCCAAGGGCGCTTTGTACAGCCACCGCTCCACCGTGCTGCACGCCTACGCGGCTGCCTTGCCGGACTCGATGTGCATCTCGGCGCGTGATTCGATCTTGCCCGTGGTGCCCATGTTCCACGTCAACGCCTGGGGCATCCCTTACAGCGCGGCCATGGCGGGAGCCAAACTGGTGTTCCCAGGCCCGGCGCTGGATGGCAAGTCGGTGTACGAACTGATCGAGGCCGAGGGCGTGACCTTTGCCGCTGGCGTGCCCACCGTGTGGCAAATGCTGCTGGGCCACATGGCCCCAGCTGGCCTGAAGTTCAGCACGCTCAATCGCACAGTCATTGGCGGCTCGGCCTGCCCACCGGCCATGATCGACGCCTTCCGTCAGAACTACAACGTGGACGTGCTGCACGCCTGGGGCATGACCGAACTCAGCCCGCTGGGCACGGTCTGCACCCTGAAGAACAAGCACCTGAGCCTGCCAGCCGAGCAGCAAATGAAGCTGCGCATGAAACAAGGCCGATGCATCTTCGGCATTGACATGAAGATCGTGGACGCTGAGGGTCAGGCCTTGCCGCACGACGGCAAATCAGCCGGTGACTTGCTGGTCAAAGGCCCTTGGGTGATTGCCTCTTATTACAAGCAAGAAGGCGGCAACCCCTTGGTGGACGGCTGGTTCCCCACAGGCGATGTGGCCACCATCGACACCGATGGCTTCATGCAAATCACTGACCGCAGCAAAGACGTGATCAAGTCGGGCGGCGAATGGATCAGCTCAATCGATGTGGAGAACATCGCCATGGCCCACCCGGCTGTGGCCATGGCCGCTTGCATCGGCATGCGCCACCCCAAGTGGGACGAGCGGCCGATTGTGTGCGTGGTCAAAAAGCCCGGCGCAGACGTCACGCGTGAAGCGCTGCTGGCCTTCTACGAAGGCAAGACCGCCAAATGGCAGATCCCGGACGATGTGGTCTTTGTCGACGCCATTCCACTGGGCGGCACCGGCAAGATGCTCAAAACCCGCTTGCGCGAGCAACTGGCCGATTACGTGTTGCCGGGCCTTTGATGCCTGTTGTGCCTGTGCGCCGATCACGTCGCTCGGGTCATTCGCTATTGATTCGGCTCTGTGAAGTTTTCAATGCCAAAAGATGCTCTAGGTCGCCCGTCGAAGATAACGACATGGGCCTGTGTCAAAACCCATCATGTCGGACTCTGCGAGTACCGACGAGATGGCATTTCTCACGCATTTCAAACTTCAGCGTGCCGGATCAACAGGTTAAGTCGCTTGGGTGATAAGCCTTAGGGGCAAACCCCGAGCCCGTTCGTGAGTTCAGCGGTTACGCTGACATTGTTTTGATTTACAACGCAGGAGACCTTGAATGAAAACCACCACCCGCCTGATCGCTGCCGCTGCTTTGGCTGCATGTTCCATCGGTGCTCACGCGCAAAAGGGCGAAACCGTCAAAATTGCCTGGATCGATCCGCTGTCCGGCTTGATGGCCCCCGTGGGCAGCAACCAGCTGAAAAGCTTCCAGTTTTTCGCCGAAAAATTCAGCAAGACCAACCCCGCGGGCGTCAAGTTTGAGGTGATTGGCATCGACAACAAATTGAGCCCCGCTGAAAGCCTGAACGCGCTCAAAGCCGCCATGGACCAAGGCGTGCGTTACATCACGCAGGGCAATGGCTCTTCGGTGGCTGGTGCCTTGATTGAGGCCGTGAACAAGCACAACGAGCGCAACCCCGGCAAGGAAATCCTTTTCCTCAACCACTCCGCTGTGGACCCGGACTTCACCAACAGCAAGTGCAGCTACTGGCACTTCCGCTTTGACGCCGACACGTCGATGAAGATCGAGGCCATGACCACCTTCATGAAGGACGACAAGGACATCAAGAAGGTTTACCTGTTCAACCAGAACTACTCGCACGGCCACCAGGTCGTCAAGTTCGCCAAGGAAAACATCGCACGCAAGATGCCGGGTGTGCAAATCGTGGGTGAAGACCTTCACCCCCTGGCCCAGGTGCGCGATTTCTCGCCCTACATCGCAAAAATCAAGGCATCGGGTGCAGACACCGTGATCACGGGCAACTGGGGCTCTGACCTGGCTTTGCTGGTCAAGGCGGCCAACGAAGGCGGCTACAACGGCAAGTTCTACACCTACTACACCGGCGTCACGGGCACGCCCACGGCCTTGGGTCAGGGCGGTGCAGGACGGGTGTACCAGATCGCTTATGGTCACTACAACATGGGCGGCCAGATGGACAAGTGGTCCGCTGAATTCAAGCAAAAGTTCAACGATGACTTCTACACCCACTCCGTGGTGCGGATTTACCAGGCCCTGGGTGATGCCATGGCCAAAGCCAAGTCCACCGACCCGGTCAAAGTGGCAGCGGCGTTGTCTGGTCTGAAATTCGCGACCCACAATGGCGACGTCGAAATCCGCAAAGCAGACCACCAGTTGCAGCAACCGCTGTACATGACCGTGTGGCAAAAGGCGGACAAGAAGTTCCCCTACAGCCCCGAGAACACCGGCATGACTTTGGCTCCCGTCAAGGAATTCCCGTCTTACGTCTCCAGCACGCCTACCAGCTGCCAGATGAAACGCCCTGGCTAAGGGTGCCGCTTGGCGGCCAGTCTTGCGCAGCGCAGCGCCCACGGTTCTGTGCTGTGCAAGTCGATAGGGTTCAGGCCCGATCAACGTGATGTTCATCGGGCTTTTTCATGGGCCTGTGGCCTTGGATATGGTTGGGGTTTGAGTGTTCAAACCCACTTTCGGTAACGCAGTTAGACCCCAGAGGGTCTGGAAAGTTTTTATGGAGTTTTTCATCATCTCCATGCTCAACGGTCTCAGTTACGGACTGTTGCTCTTCATGCTCAGCTCCGGGCTGACGCTGATTTTCAGCATGATGGGCGTGCTCAACTTTGCGCACGCCAGTTTTTACATGATCGGGGCCTATTTCGGCTACACCCTCACCGGGTGGATCGGCTTTTGGCCTGCATTGGTCGTGGCCCCCCTTTTGGTCGGGGCATGCGGTGCCCTGTTTGAGCGCCTGACGCTGCGCAAAGTCCATCCTTTTGGCCATGTGCCTGAATTGCTGGTCACTTTTGGTTTGTCTTATGTGGTGCTGGAGTTGGTGCAACTGGTATGGGGTCGCACGGCAGTGGAGTTTCCGCCGCCCGAGATCTTGCGCAGCTCGGCGTTCACGCTGATCAACCACTCGGTCAATGGCCTGAGCGTGGTCTGGGGGGCGGCACCTGCAGAGATGTGCAGTGCAGCCGATGCGGCCATCCGTGTGGTGTGCTCGCCGTTTCCGGCCACACGCGGCTTCATGATGCTGGTGGCGCTTCTGATGCTGATGTCTTTGTGGCTTTTGCTCACCCGCACCCGCATCGGTTTGGTCATTCAGGCTGCGCTGACCCACCCCGAAATGGTGGAGTCACTCGGCCACAACGTGCCACGCGTGTTCATGCTGGTGTTTGGTGCGGGCACGGGCCTCGCCGGGCTGGCGGGCGTGATTGGCGGCAGCACCTTCGTGACAGAACCTGCCATGGCTGCCACCGTGGGCTCGGTCATCTTCGTGGTCGTGGTGGTGGGGGGCATGGGTTCGCTGTCGGGGGCCTTTTTGGCGTCCATCCTGATCGGCGTCATCCAGACTTTTGCTGTGGCCATTGACTATTCCTTCTTGACGCTGGCCAAAGACATGGGCTGGGCCTTGTCGGCTGCCACACAGGAAAACTCCTTTGCCAAGCTCACGCTGTCGCAGGTCGCGCCCATCTTGCCCTACCTGTTTTTGGTACTGATCCTGATCTTCCGGCCCAAGGGTCTTTTGGGCACACGCGAGGGTTAAGACATGGCTGCTGTTTACAAATTCAAACCTTACAACGTGGGCCGCTGGGTCATCTGGAGCCTGTTCGCCCTGGTCTTGCTGGCTGCGCCGCTGGTCTTTACCAGCAACCTGTCCGTGACCATGCTGGCTCAAATGGGCATCGCCATCATTGCCTGCTTGTCTTACAACATCTTGTTGGGGCAAGGCGGCATGTTGAGCTTTGGCCATGCGGTCTACACCGGCCTGGGCTCTTACATGGCCATCCACGCGCTCAATGCCGTGAGCGGCGGCAAGCTGCACATTCCGGTCAGCCTGCTGCCCATCGTGGGCGGCGTGGCGGGCATGGGCTTTGCCATCTTGCTGGGCTGGGTGACCACGCGCAAATCGGGCACCCCGTTTGCCATGATCACGCTGGGCGTGGCCGAGCTGGTGTTTGCCATGTCGCTCATGTTCTCCGAGTTTTTTGGCGGCGAGGCAGGCGTGTCGGGCAACCGGGTGGCGGGCGAGGCCTTTTTTGGCCTCACTTACGGCCCTCAAATTCAGGTGTACTACCTGATCGCCATCTACACCTTTGTGTGTGTGGCGCTCATGTATGCCTTCACGCAAACGCCGCTGGGCCGCATTTTGAACGCCGTGCGCGACAACCCCGAGCGCGTGGAATTCATTGGCTACAACACCCAACGCGTGCGCTACATGGCCTTCATCATTGCAGGCTTTTTTGCAGGCATTGCCGGGGGCTTGGGCGCACTCAACTTCGAGATCGTGACCGCAGAAGTGGTGGGGGCAGGGCGCTCGGGCGCTTATTTGCTCTTCACCTTTTTGGGCGGAGCCACCTTCTTTTTTGGTCCCATCATCGGCGCGATTTTGATGATCATTGCCTTTGTGCTGCTGTCCGAGCTGACCAAGGCCTGGCTTTTGTACCTGGGTCTGGTGTTCTTGTTCATGGTCATGTACGCACCTGGCGGCATTGCCAGCTTGATCATGATGAACCTGCGGGTGGCCAAGTTTGGCAAGCTTCGCCAAATTTGGGCCAGTTACCTGGGCCTGGGCTTGACGGCGATCGTCATGCTGGCGGGTGCCGGGGCCATGATCGAGATGGTCTACCACCTGCAGCTCAATTCGGCCTTGGGAGACACGGTCAAGTTCATGGGGGCCACGCTGAACGCCAAAAGCCTGGACAGCTGGTTCGGTTCGGCGTTTGTCATGCTGACAGGCTTGGGCTTGTTTGAGTTGGCCCGCCGTCAGTTTGCGCGTGACTGGGGCGAGATTCAGACCGACATCGAAAAAGAAATCAAGCGCCGGGAGAACGCAGCATGAGCACCTATGCACTTGAACTCAAAGACCTTCGCAAGAACTTCGGCAAGACCGAAATCATCCGGGGTGTGAACCTGGCGGTTTCGCCTGGCGAGCGTGTGGCCGTGATTGGCCCCAACGGCGCGGGCAAGTCCACCCTGTTCAACCTGATCAGCGGCCGCTTTGGGCCGACGAGCGGCGAGATTTTGCTGGGTGGCCAAGCTATTCAGCACAAAACGCCTTACGAGATCAACCGCATGGGGCTGTCGCGCAGCTTTCAGATCACCAACATCTTTCCCAAGCTGAGTGTGTTCGAGAACCTGCGCTGCGCGGTCCTCTGGAGTCTGGGCTACAAATACACCTTCTTCAAGTTCCTGTCGGGTCTGAAAGACGCCAACGAACGCACCGACCAGCTGTTGGAGATGATTCGCTTGAACAAAAAACGCGATGTGCTCGCCATTAATCTGACCTATGCCGAGCAAAGGGCGCTGGAGATTGGTGTGACCATTGCCGGAGGCTCGGATGTGATCTTGCTGGACGAACCGACGGCGGGCATGAGCAAGAGCGAGACCTCGCGTTTCATTCAGCTCATCAAGGAGGTCACGGTGGGCAAAACCTTGCTCACGGTGGAGCACGACATGGGTGTGGTGTTCGGTTTGGCCGACAAAATTGCGGTGGTGGTGTATGGTGAGGTGATTGCTTTTGACACGCCCCAAGCCGTGCGAGCCAACGCCAAAGTTCAAGAGGCTTATCTGGGCTCCAGTGTGGCCGACAGCCAGGTAGGAGGCCACTGACATGCTTAAAGTAGACAACCTGCACGCCTATTACGGCAAGAGCCATGTGCTGCATGGCGTGAATTTTGAGGTGGGCCAGGGCGAGATCGTGGCTTTGCTCGGGCGCAACGGCTCGGGCCGTTCGACCACGGCCAAAGCCATCATGGGCCTGGTCGACTGCGAGGGCCAGATTGAGTGGCAAGGGCAGCCGATTCAAGGCAAAAAAGCTTACGAAGTGGCGCACTTGGGTCTGGGCTATGTGCCCGAAAACCGCGACATCTTTCCCAAATTGACGGTTTCACAAAACCTGCAACTGGGGCAGAAATCGGGTGCCAAAAACAGCCGTTGGTCATTTGATGACATGTATGCCCTGTTTCCCCGCCTCAAAGAGCGAGAGCACACAGAAGCGGGGGTTTTGTCGGGAGGCGAACAGCAAATGTTGACGCTTTGCCGCACCCTCATGGGCGATCCTCAACTCATCATCATTGACGAGCCCACCGAAGGCCTTGCCCCCAAAATTGTCGAACTGGTGGGGCAGTACCTTCAGGAACTCAAAAATCGCGGCATTTCTGTACTCTTGATCGAGCAAAAGCTCACCATTGCCATGAACATTTCTGACCGAACATTGGTCATGGGCCACGGCAGCATCGTCTTTGATGGCACCCCCGCTGAGTTGCGGCAAAACGCCTACATTCGCAAGGAATGGCTGGAAGTCTGAAATTCGTCCCGATTGAGACAAAGGGCTCGCCATTTTGATCGTTCAGCCCCTACAATCACAGTCAAAATAGAACGACCGTTCTTTTTTGTCCAAAGCTTTACTTTACGCAAAGGAAATCCAGCATGACAGCTGAATACAAAGTCCACGGCGATGTCGCGGTCATCACACTGACGAACCCGCCGGTCAACGGTTTGGGTCTGTCCACCCGCATCGGCATCACGGAGGGACTGGAAAAAGCCAACAACGACACCACCGTCAAAGCCATCGTCATCACCGGCGGCGGCAAAGCTTTTTCGGGCGGTGCGGACATCCGTGAGTTTGGCTCGCCTAAAGCCATTCAGGAACCGAATTTGCTGAGCGTGATCCGCGCTTGCGAAAACTCGGCCAAGCCGGTTGTGGCGGCCATCCACTCTGTCGCCATGGGCGGCGGGCTGGAGCTGGCCCTGGGTTGCCACTACCGCATCGCAGCGCCCGGCACCTCCATTGCCTTGCCCGAAGTCAAGCTGGGTCTCATCCCCGGCGCGGGCGGCACGCAGCGCCTGCCCCGTGTGATCGGTGTCGAGCCCGCGCTCAACATGATCGTCAGCGGCGAAGCCATCAAAAGCGAAATGCTGGCCATGTTGCCCGGCCAAAAGCTATTTGATGCCATGGCCCAATCGGCCGAGAGCCTGCCTGAAGAAGCCTTGGGCCTGGCACGCAAAGTGGCCGCAGCCCACGCCGATGGCAGCCCGTTGCCGCTGGTGCGCAACCTGCCTTGCAAGCACCCACAAGGTGATGCGTACTTCCAGTTCACCCGCAACATGGTCAAAGGCATGGCCAAAAACCTGCCCGCACCCGTCAAGTGCGTGGACGCCGTTGAGGCCGCCACGAAGAAGAAGTTTGAAGACGGCATGCTCGTTGAGCGTGACATCTTCATGAACCTGATGCTCACCCCTGAAAGCCGTGCTTTGCGTCACATCTTCATGGCCGACCGTGCAGCCAGCAAGATCCCCGATGTGCCCGCCGACACCCCCAAGCGAGACATCCAGAGCATCGCCGTCATTGGTGCAGGCACCATGGGTGGCGGCATTTCGATGAACTTCCTGAACGCGGGCATCCCGGTCAAGATTCTGGAAATGAAACAAGACGCGTTGGACCGTGGCGTGGCCACCATCCGCAAGAACTACGAAGCTCAGGTCAAAAAAGGCAAGCTCAAACAAGAAAAATACGACGAGCGCATGGCGCTGTTGTCGACCACGCTGAGCTACGACGACATCGGCCAGGCTGATTTGGTGATCGAAGCCGTGTTCGAAGAAATGGGCGTGAAAGAAGCCGTCTTCAAGAAGCTCGACGAAGTGATGAAGCCTGGCGCGATTTTGGCGTCCAACACCTCCACCTTGGATGTGAACAAGATCGCCAGCTTCACCAAGCGTCCACAAGACGTGATCGGCATGCACTTCTTCAGCCCGGCCAATGTGATGAAGCTGCTCGAAGTGGTGCGCGGTGCCCAAACCGGCAAAGACGTGCTGGCCACCGTGATGGCCATTGGCAAGAAGATCAGGAAGACCTCGGTGGTCTCGGGCGTGTGCGATGGCTTCATCGGCAACCGCATGATCGAGCAATACAGTCGCCAAGCTGGCTTTTTGATCGAAGAAGGCTGCACCCCCGCGCAGGTCGACAAGGCGGTCGAGAAATTCGGCTTTGCCATGGGACCATTTCGCATGGGCGACTTGGCGGGCAACGACATTGGCTGGGCGATCCGCAAGCGTCGCTACACAGAAAAGCCCGACCTCAAGTACAGCAAAACCGCTGACTTGCTCTGCGAGATGGGCCGTTACGGCCAAAAAACCGGTGCAGGCTGGTACGACTACCAAGCCGGCAAACGCGACGCGATCCCCAGCCCCGTGGTGGTCGAGATGATCGAAAAGCACCGCGCCGCTTTGGGCATCACGGCCCGCAAGATTTCCGACGAAGAAATTGTGCAGCGCCTGGTGTTCTCGCTGGTCAACGAAGCTGCCCACATTCTGGAAGAGGGCATTGCCAGCAAGGCCAGCGACATCGACATGGTCTACATCACCGGTTATGGCTTCCCGTTCTGGCGCGGTGGCCCCATGAACTACGCCGATACCGTGGGCCTGTTCAACGTGGCCGAAGCCATGAAGCGCTTTGCCAAGAACCCGCACGACGACGCCCAATTCTGGCAGCCCGCGCCCCTGTTGGCACGCTTGGTGGCCGAAGGCAAGACATTCAACTGACCGTTTTGAGTTCAGCGTTGGGCGTTGAGCGTTGAGCGTGAAAAGACTTGAAACAGCTGTTCACCGCACATCGCTCCACGCACATGAGCGGACGCTCATCCACATCCCCCAACGCTCAACGCTCAACGCTCAACGCTCAACGCTCAACGCTCAACGAGCCAATACAAGGATTCAAAATGACCAATGCCGTTATCGTATCGACCGCCCGCACCCCTCTGGCCAAGAGCTGGAAGGGCGCTTTCAACATGACCCACGGTGCCACTTTGGGTGGCCACGCGGTGCAACACGCCGTGGCCCGCGCTGGCATTGATGCCGCCGAAGTCGAAGACGTGATCATGGGCTGCGCCAACCCCGAAGGGGCCACAGGCGCCAACATCGCACGCCAGATCGCCCTCAAGGCCGGTTTGCCCATCTCGGTCTCGGGCATGACGGTCAACCGTTTTTGTTCCTCTGGCCTGCAAACCATTGCCTTGGCTGCGCAACGCATCATCGCGGGCGAAGGCCAGGTCTATGTGGCCGGTGGCGTGGAAAGCATTTCTTGCGTGCAGCAAGAGATGAACACCCACATGCTGCAAGACTTGGCCCTGGCCAAGATGAAGCCCGAGATTTACTGGAACATGCTGCAAACCGCCGAGCAAGTGGCCAAGCGCTACAAAATCGGTCGCGATGTGATGGACGCATATGGCGCGGCCAGCCAGCAAAAAGCTTGCGCTGCCCAAGCCGCTGGTTTGTTCAACGATGAAATCGCTCCCATCACCGTCACGCAAGGCGTGATCGACAAGGTCATGGGCATGACCACCAAGCAAGTGACCGTGAGCGTGGACGAAGGCCTGCGCGAAGGCACCACCGTAGAAGCCATCAGCGGCCTGCGTTCTGCGCTGCCAGGTGGTCTGGTGTCGGCAGGCAATGCCAGCCAGTTCTCGGACGGCGCTGGCGCTTGCGTGCTGATGGACGAAAAGCTGGCCGAACAACGTGGCCTGAAGCCCCTGGGCCGGTTCCTCGGTTTTGCCGTGGCCGGTTGCGAGCCCGACGAAATGGGTATTGGCCCCGTCTACGCCGTGCCCAAAGCCTTGGCGCGTTTGGGCCTCACAGTGCAAGACATTGACCTGTGGGAACTGAACGAAGCCTTTGCCGTGCAGGTGCTGTACTGCCGCGACAAACTGGGCATCCCGGCTGACCGCCTGAACGTCAACGGTGGCGCGATTGCCGTGGGTCACCCCTACGGTGTGTCGGGCCAGCGCCTGACAGGCCATGCCTTGATTGAAGGCAAACGCCGTGGTGCCAAGCGCGTGGCGGTGACCATGTGCATCGGTGGCGGCATGGGCGCATGCGGTATTTTTGAAGTGCTGTGATTGGGCGTTGAGCGTTGAGCGTTGGGCGTTGGGCGTTGGGCGTTGGGCGTTGGGCGTTGGGCGTTGAGCGTTGGGCGTTGGGCGTTGAGCGTTTGATGGTCTGCCTTGTGCCCATGGCACTGCATTCACGCTGAACGCTCAACGCCAAACTCTCAACTCGATAACTTAACCTCAACGTTCAACCCCATATGTCACTTCGTCCCACCGTTGATTTCCTGCTGCACGACTGGCTGAAGGTCGAAAACCTGCAGTCCCGCGAACGCTTTGCCGACCACTCGCGCGAAACCTTTGACGCCGTGCTCGACACCTGCGAGCGCATCGCCCGCGAAAAATACGCCCCCTTCAACCGTCTGGTAGACACCCAGGAGCCGCACTTTGACGGCGAAAAAGTCATCTTGCCCCAGGCCACGCACGATGCGTACAAGGCCTATGCCGAGTCGGGCATGCTGAGCGCCGCGCAAGACTACGACATCGGCGGCATGCAGCTGCCCTACACGGTCGAAGCGGCTGCCAATGCCTTTTTTGCGATGGCCTCCGTCAGCATCGGCTCGGGCATGCTCACCAGTGGTAACGCCAATTTGCTCATGGTGCACGGCACCGATCTGCAAAAGCAGGTGTTTGCCGCCAACGAATTTTCAGGGCGCTTTTCAGGCACCATGTGCCTGTCCGAGCCGCAAGCGGGCTCGTCGCTCAGCGATGTCACGACCCGCGCCACGCCCGACGGCGATGGTTTTGAGGCCGATGCTTTAGGCGCACGCTACCGCCTCAAGGGCAACAAGATGTGGATCTCTTCGGGCGAGCACGAACTCTCCGAGAACATCATCCATCTGGTGTTGGCCAAAATTCCCGATGCAAATGGCCAGCTGGTGCCGGGCGTCAAAGGCATCTCGCTGTTCATCGTCCCCAAAAAGATGGTGGACACAAATGGACAGCTGACGGGCGAACGCAACGATGTGGCGTTGGCGGGCCTGAATCACAAATGCGGCTGGCGCGGCACGACCAATACGCTGCTGAACTTTGGCGAGGGCAAGTACCCGGTGAGGGGCCATACAGGTGCCGTGGGCTATTTGGTCGGCAAGCCCGGCGAAGGCCTGCGCTGCATGTTCCACATGATGAATGAGGCCCGCATTGGCGTGGGCATGGCCGCCACCATGCTCGGCATGGCCGGTTATTACGCCAGCCTCGACTACGCCAAAAACCGCCCACAAGGCAGACCGACTGGGGCAGGGGGCAAGGACGCGAGCCAGCCCCAGGTGCGCATCATTGAGCACGCCGACATCAAGCGCATGCTGCTGGCGCAAAAGGCCTACAGCGAAGGTGCTTTGGCCCTGGCCTTGTACTGCGCCCGTCTGGTGGACGAGCAACACACGGGCACATCTGACGATGCCGATGTGGCGCGTTTGCTGCTCGAAGTGCTCACGCCCATCGTTAAAAGTTTCCCCAGTGAATGGTGCCTGGAGGCCAACAGCCTGGCGATCCAGATCCACGGCGGCTATGGTTACACACGCGACTTTCCGGTGGAGCAGTACTGGCGTGACAACCGCTTGAACATGATCCACGAAGGCACCCACGGCATCCAGGCCATGGACTTGCTGGGCCGCAAGGTGCTGATGGAAAACGGCCGCGGCCTGCAACTGCTGGCCGACCGCATGTTGGCCACGGCGGCCAAGGCCGAAGGCAGCTGGGGGCCTGAAGCTGCGGCTTTGCGCGATGCTCTGCAGCAAGTCGGCCAAGCCACACAGCAAGCCTGGGACGGTGCACAACCCGCCCAGGCCCTGGCCAATGCCGTGCCGTATTTGCAGGCCTTTGGCCATACCGTGATCGCCTGGATCTGGCTCGATGTCGCGGCCAGCCTGGGCCAGGACGACACACCGGCAGCGCAGGGTCGCCGTGCGGCCTGCCGTTATTTCTACCGTTATGAATTGCCCAAGATCGGGGCCTGGCTGAACGTGGTCAGCAGCCGCGACCCGACTTGTGCCGAACTGCCTGAGGAGGCTTTTTGATGATCCGACACATTGTGATGTGGAACCTGCACGAGCAGGCCGAAGGAGCTGACAAGGCCGCCAACCTGGAAAAAGCCAAAGCCCTGTTGCTGTCGTGTGCGCAAGTGGTGCCCGGCATCCGCGCCTTTGAAGTGGCCACCGCCACCCCCGGCATGGACTGCACGAACGATTTGGTGCTGCACATGCTGCTGGATGACGCGAAGGTGCTAGCGGATTACCAGAATCACCCGCAACATGTGGCCATCAAACCTTTCATGAAGTCGGTCGTCAAAGAACGCCGCTGCATGGATTACACCGTCTGAATTCACATTGATTTTCCAGGAGACCCGCACATGGCACGCACTGTTCAACAACTTTTTGACTTGACCGGCCAGGTGGCCCTGGTCACCGGTGGCTCGCGCGGCCTGGGCCTGCAAATGGCCCATGCGCTGGGTGAAGCCGGCGCCAAGATCATGCTCAGCTCGCGCAAGGCGGCTGACCTGGAAGAAGCGGCCGCCGAGTTGCAGGCCGCAGGCATCGACGCCCGCTGGATTGCCGCCGACTGCGGCAAGGAAGAAGACATCCGCCGCCTGGCCACTGAAACCATGGAGCGCATGGGCCCCATCGACATCCTGGTCAACAACGCTGGTGCCACATGGGGAGCCCCGGCCGAAGACCACCCCGTGGCCGCCTGGGACAAGGTCATGAACCTGAATGTGCGCGGCTATTTTCTGCTGTCACAAGAGGTGGCCAAACAAAGCTTCATCCCGCGTGGCAAGGGCCGCATTTTGAATGTGGCATCCATCGCCGGTCTGGCCGGCAACCCGTCCGAGATGAAGACCATCGCCTACAACACCTCCAAGGGCGCGGTCATCAACTTCACCCGCGCCTTGGCGGGCGAGTGGGGCGAGCACGGCATCACCGTCAACGCCATTTGCCCAGGGTTCTTTCCCAGCAAAATGAGCCAAGGCCTTTTGGACACCATCGGGGCCGACAATATGGCGCAAGCCGCCCCGCTGCGCCGCTTGGGTGACGACGAAGACCTCAAAGGTCTGGCACTTTTGTTCGCCTCCGACGCAGGCAAGCACATCACCGGTCAATGGCTGGCGGTCGACGGTGGCGTCAGCGCCATCATCGGCGGATGAGCTCCAAGGCCTGACATGAGCATTCCTTTTGGCGTTCCGATTCCGTTTGTGGACCACTTGGGCATCACGCTGGAAAAATTTGAAGACGGCCAATCCGAACTGTACTTCCCGATGCGCCCTGAAATACTCAACTCTTTTGATGTGGTTCATGGGGGCGCCATCATGACTTTTTTGGACGTCGTCCTGGCAGCAGCCGCCCGCAGCGTGGAGCCCAGCAACGGCGTGTTCACGATTGAAATGAAGACCAGTTTCATGCAAGCCGCATCAGCCCCCCTGGGGGGCCGACTGATTGGCCGCGGCCGCTTGCTGCACCGCACGCGCAAACTCGCCTTCACTGAAGGTGGGGTTTATGACCCACAGGGGCGTTTGTGTGCACATGCCACCGGCACATTCAAATATGTTCCCCGCCGTGGCATCGAAGATCTTCAAACCGATTGATTTTTTTAGTTTTTTCAACGACCACACTGCAAAGAACGGAAACACAGATGACTCTCAACCACCAAATCGTGCTCGACAACCGCCCCCAAGGCGAAGCCACTGTGGCCAACTTCAAACTGATTGAAACCCCCATTGCCGCTTTGCAAGACGGTCAAGTACTGGTCAAGCACCACTTCATGAGTCTGGACCCTTACATGCGCGGTCGCATGAACGAGAGCAAGAGCTACGCTGTGCCTCAACCCTTGGGCCAAGTCATGCTTGGTGGCACGGTGGGTGAGGTGGTGGACAGCCAGCACCCCAAGTTCAAAGTGGGTGACCAAGTGGTCGGCATGGGCGGCTGGCAAGAATACAGCGTGGTCGATGCCAACGTGTTGGGCGCACTGCGCAAGGTCGACACCACCCATGTGCCGCTGTCGCATTACCTGGGCGCTGTGGGCATGCCCGGCGTGACTGCCTGGTATGGCCTGTGCAAAATCATCGCCCCCAAAGCGGGCGAAACCGTGACCGTGAGCGCTGCCAGTGGCGCGGTGGGCAGTGCCTATGGCGCTTTGGCCAAGGCCCGGGGTTGCCGCGTGGTCGGCATTGCCGGTGGCAAAGACAAGTGCGACTACGTGGTCAACGAGTTGGGCTTTGACGCCTGCATTGACTACAAAGAGCACAAGGACTACCTGAGCCTGTCCAAAGCACTGCGCGAAGCCTGTCCGAACGGCATCGACGGCCACTTTGAAAACGTGGGCGGCATGGTGTTGGATGCGGTGATGCTGCGCACCAACGCGTTTGCACGCATTGCGGTGTGCGGCATGATCGCCGGCTACGACGGCGCGCCGCTGCCCATGGCCAACCCGGCGCTGATCCTGATCAACCGCATGAAGATCGAAGGCTTCATCGTCAGCGAACACATGGAAATCTGGCCCGAAGCCCTGCAAGAACTCGGCACCTTGGTAGGCACCGGCAAGCTGCGCCCCCGCGAATCGGTGGCTCAGGGCCTGGCCGCTGCGCCCGAGGCCTTCCTCGGTCTGCTCAAAGGCAAGAACTTTGGCAAGCAATTGGTCAAACTGATCTGAGCATCGTCATGTCTGATCTGATCTTGCACCACTACCCGACTTCGCCGTTCGCTGAAAAGGTCCGGCTGATCCTGGGCTACAAACAGCTGGCCTGGAAAAGCGTGTTCATTCCGATGATCATGCCCAAGCCCGATCTGACAGCGCTCACGGGCGGTTACCGCAAAACGCCGGTGTTGCAGATCGGCGCTGACATTTACTGCGACACCGCCTTGATCTGCGATGTTCTGGAGCAATTGGCCCCAACACCCACGCTGTTCCCCGACGCCGTCAAAGGCGCAGCGCGCATCGTGGCGCAGTGGGCCGACAGTGCCTTGTTCACCGCGGCCATGGCCTACAACTTCCAGCCTGCGGGCGTGGCGCAGGTCTTTGCGGGCGCGCCCGCTGAAGGCGTGCAGGCATTTGTGGCCGATCGCACGGCCATGCGCGGCGGCGCAGGCCGAATGGCGTCCGCAGACGCCACCGCCACTTACAAAAGCTACCTGCGCCGCATTGCCAGCATGCTGCACGGGCAAGACTTTGTGTTCGGCACCCAGCCTTGCGTGGCCGATTTTGCGGCCTACCACCCGCTGTGGTTCACCCAAGAGCGCACGCCCGCATTGGCGGGCATTCTGGACGCCACGCCCGAAGTCAAAACCTGGATGGCCCGCATGAAGGCCATCGGCCACGGCACGCCGGGCAAGGTCAGTGCCCCAGAAGCCTTGGAGGTGGCCCACAGTTCAACGCCTGCCGCAGTGCAGGGCGATGTCTTCCAGGATGAGCACGGCATTGCGCTGGGCAGCCATGTGGTGATTGCAGCCGACAACTTTGGTCTGGAGCCCACCGAAGGTGAGCTGATCGCCGCTACCCGCACCCGATACACCTTGCGCCGCTCGGATGACCGAGCGGGCACCATCCATGTCCATTTCCCGCGTGTCGGGTTCACACTCAAAAAGGCATCTGCATGATCAACAACTTCAAAGGCAAAACCGCTGTCCTGACGGGCGCTGGTTCGGGCTTTGGTCTGGAATGCGCCCGCATCGGTGCCAAGCTGGGCATGAACCTGGTGCTGGTGGACGTGCAGCAAGACGCACTGGACAAAGCCGAGGCCGAAATGACCGCCCAAGGCGTGCAGGTACTTTCGCGCAAAGTCGACGTGTCGAACGCGCAGGCCATGGAACAACTGGCCATGGACGTGAAAGCACGCTTTGGTGCACCGCACTTGGTGTTCAACAACGCGGGCGTGGGGGCAGGGGGCTTGGTTTGGGAAAACTCGGTGGCTGATTGGGAATGGGTGCTGGGCGTCAACCTCTGGGGCGTGGTGCATGGCGTGCGCCTGTTCACGCCCATGATGCTCGAGGCCGCCCAGGCCGACCCGAGTTACCAAGGTCACATCGTCAACACCGCCAGCATGGCCGGTTTGCTCACCCCCCCCAACATGGGCATTTACAACGTGAGCAAACACGCGGTGGTGTCACTGACCGAAACCCTGTACCAGGACCTGCATCTGGTGTCTGACCAGGTCAGCGCCAGCGTGCTGTGCCCTTATTTTGTGGCCACGGGCATCAGCCACAGCGAACGCAACAGACCTTCAACGCTGGCGGCAAATCAGCCCACGGCCAGCCAGCTGATCGGTCAGGCGCAGACCGACAAAGCGGTCGGCAGCGGCAAAGTGTCGGCAGCCGATGTGGCGCAAAAGGTGTTTGATGCGGTCGCGGCCGACCAGTTTTATATCTTCAGCCACCCGCACGCCTTGGGCAACGTGCAAAGCCGCATGGAAGCAATTGTTCAGGGTATCAACCCGCCTGACCCATTTGCGGCGCGCCCCGAAGTGGGTGAAGGTTTGCGCAAAGCCTTGCGCGAGGCCAGCGCCTGAGCGAAGCGGGCGAAAAGCCCGCGGCGCTCATTCACCGGTGAAAGTGCCCCTCAAAGCAGTGGCGCACTTCATGGCCCAGCAAGGCATGGGAGACTTTCTTGCTGGTGATCACCGTGCATTCCTTGCCCGGCACATACCAGATCGCGCAAGCCATGGGCGGTGTGGTGAACGCCAGTTCTCGACCGGGTTGTAGAGAGCGCACCCGCATGCTTTTGGCACAAAACTCTGCCGCATCCTCGCGCACGTCCCATTTGATGGTCACCGTGTTCATGATTCGTTGTTCTGGACTCAGTGGGGTGAACGTGGGGTGCTGGGCTTGGTCACTTTGTTCCACGGTCATGGTTTGACATGCGCTCAGAAAAAGAGCGACCAAGAGCAGCAGCGAACCCTTGATGAATGTCAGGACACCTTGATGCCCCTCGCTTTGAATTTTCATTTTTAGTGACCTTTCTTGCGAATTTTGTGAAAATCGCTTTATGTCAATATTATTTGTTAATTCAAATTCATTGTCAATATTGTTGATTTGGCTTTTTAAGAAAATTTAACTTTGCGGGATGACCACTTTATAAATCAAAACCGATGCATTTGTAAAATAAATTTAAGAAATAGACGCTTGCCAGCGGGTCTGAACAGGCCTATGCCTTGTGGCAAACTCGCCCGTCTCGCTCCGTACACGATCAAAAGCATGCAAAAAATCCTGGCCCAACTGGCCGCAGAAATCCGTATCCGCCCCGAGCAAGTCAAGACCGCCGTGGAATTGCTCGACGGTGGTGCCACCGTCCCCTTCATCGCCCGTTACCGCAAAGAAGTGACCGGCGGCCTGGACGACATCCAGCTGCGCGAGCTGGAGTCGCGTCTGGGTTATTTGCGCGAACTCGAAGACCGCCGTGCCGCCGTGATCAAGAGCATCACCGAGCAGGGCAAGATGACGCCCGACTTGCTGGCCGCCATCGACGCTGCGCCCACCAAACAAGAGCTGGAAGACCTGTATTTGCCCTTCAAGCCCAAGCGCCGCACCAAAGGCATGATTGCCCGCGAAGCCGGGCTGGAACCCTTGGCAGACAAGCTGTTTGCAGACCCGAGGCTCGACCCGCACGCCGAGGCGCAAGCCTTTGTGCTGCCTGCAGGCGCGATTGAAGGCGCGGACTTCACCACCATCGCCGCTGTGCTGGACAGCGTGCGTGATTTGCTGAGCGAGCGCTGGGCTGAAGACGCGTCTTTGGTACAAGCCCTGCGCGAATGGCTGTGGAACGAAGGCCTTTTCAAAAGCAAGCTGGCCGACGGCAAAGACGAGAACAACGCCGATGTGTCCAAGTTCCGTGACTACTTTGACTACGACGAGCCGATTGGCCGCGTGCCCAGCCACCGCGCTTTGGCCGTGTTCCGTGGCCGTGCACTTGAAATGCTGGATGCCAAACTGGTTCTTCCTGTTGAGCCCGAGCCCGGCAAACCCAGCATCGCCGAAGGCAAGATCGCCATGCACCTGGGCTGGAGCCATGCGGCGCGCCCATCGGACGACCTGATCCGCAAATGCGTGGCCTGGACTTGGCGGGTGAAACTGAGCCTCTCGACCGAGCGTGATTTGTTCACCCGCCTGCGCGAAGAAGCCGAAAAAGTCGCCATCAAGGTCTTCAGCGACAACCTGCGCGACCTGCTGCTGGCCGCACCCGCAGGCCCGCGCGTGGTCATGGGCCTGGACCCGGGCATCCGCACCGGCGTGAAAGTGGCTGTGGTGGATGCCACCGGCAAATTGGTCGACACGTCAACGGTGTATCCGCACGAGCCCCGCAAAGACTGGGAAGGATCGCTTTTCACCCTGGCCAAGCTCTGTGAAAAGCACAACGTGAACCTGATCGCGATTGGCAACGGCACCGCCAGCCGCGAGACCGACAAGTTGGCGGGGGACCTGATCAAGCAGCTGGCACGCCTGCGGGATGGCGTGGAAATTCAGAAAGTGGTGGTCAGCGAGGCGGGCGCTTCGGTGTATTCGGCCAGCGAATTTGCATCACAAGAAATGCCCGATGTGGACGTCAGCCTGCGCGGCGCGGCATCCATTGCCCGCCGCCTGCAAGACCCCTTGTCTGAATTGGTCAAGATCGACCCCAAAGCCATTGGCGTGGGCCAGTACCAGCACGACGTGAACCAAAGCGAGTTGGCCAAAACGCTGGACGCGGTGGTCGAAGACTGCGTGAACTCCGTGGGTGTGGACCTGAACACAGCCAGCGTGCCTCTGCTCACCCGCGTGTCGGGTTTGTCGGCCAGCGTGGCCAAGTCGGTCGTGCGCTGGCGCGATGCCAATGGTGTGTTCAAAACCCGCCAGGATTTGCTGAAAGTGACCGGCTTGGGTGCCAAGACCTTCGAGCAAAGCGCTGGCTTTTTGCGCATTCGCGGTGGCGACAACCCGCTGGACATGACGGGCGTGCACCCCGAAACCTACCCGGTGGTTGAGCAGATCATTGTCAAAACCGCCAAGCCCATTCAAGAGATCATGGGCCGCTCGGATGTGCTCAAAACGCTCAAGCCCGAACTGTTTGCCAACGACAAATTTGGCGCGATCACCATCAAGGACATCTTGGGCGAGCTGGAAAAACCCGGCCGCGATCCGCGCCCCGACTTCAAGGTGGCGCGTCTGGCCGATGGTGTGGAAGACATCAAGGACCTGAAAGAAGGCATGACCCTGGAAGGCACCGTGAGCAACGTGGCCCAGTTTGGCGCTTTTGTCGATTTGGGCGTGCACCAGGACGGCTTGGTCCATGTGAGTCAGCTGGCCAACAAATTCGTGACCGACGCCCGCGAAGTGGTCAAGACCGGCGACATCGTCAAAGTGAAGGTGCTCGAAGTCGATGTGGCCCGCAAGCGCATCAGCTTGACCATGAAGCTCGACGCCGCGCCTGCCAGACGTGATGGCCCCCGTGACAACAAGTTTGAAGGGGCAGGGCGCGACAACCGCCAGCGCGGCGGCGGTGGCTACACCTCCCCCCCCGCAGCCGGTGCAGGTTCTGCCATGGCCAGCGCCTTTGCCAAACTGCAGGGCTTGAAGAAATAAGCGCCTTCACTCTGATCCCACCAAGTCATCCACCAAGATGCATAATTGCACCTTGTTTGATGCTTGGAGCCTGTGATGCGAACCACCGTGACCATTGACGACCAGCTCTACCAAAGGGCTTTGGAAGTGGCCGACCCGTCCATGGACAAGGCCGATTTGTTTCGCGAGGCCATCAAGGCCTTTGTCCGCACGCAAGCGGCCAAACGCTTGGCCGCACTGGGCGGCACCCAAGTCGATATGCCCGACATTCCCCGACGTGCGCAGGACTTGCCCGCATGACGCCGGTTTTGGTGGACACCTCGGTGTGGGTGGACCACTTCAGGCGCGGCAATGAGGCCTTGGTGCAGTTGCTCGTGCAGGATCGCGTGTTGATCCATCCCTGCATTCTGGGCGAAATCGCTTGCGGCACGCCGCCTCGGCGTGCGCAAACGCTGGCCGATCTGGCATCGCTGCAAGCAGCCCAACAAGCCAGCTTGCCGGAGATGCTGGATTTTTTAGAGCGCGAACAGCTTTTTGGGCGCGGTTGCGGCTGGGTTGACTTGCAACTGTTGGCCGCCACCTGCCTGAGTCAAGGGGCCGTGCTGTGGTCGCTTGACTTGCGTCTGCAAACCTTGGCTGAGCGCTTGGGCCGCGCCTACCGCAGCCCCGTGCACTGAACACCACCGTGAGCCACTGACCCCACCATGCAAGCCCTTCACATTCACGCCGGCCCCAAGGCCTTGGCCCACATCCGCGAACACGGCCTGCGGCCCGAGCACATCGGCGTCATTCCGGGCGCTGCCGGTGGCCCCAAAGGCCTGATCCTGGGGCCACTGGACCGCTTCATCTTTGGCGAGTGGTTGAGCCAAAGCCAGCAGCCGGTGGACCTGGTTGGCGCATCCATTGGCGCTTGGCGCATGGCCACCGCTTGCCTGAATGAGCCGGTGGCCGCGTTTGAGCGGCTGGAGCACGACTACATCCACCAGCACTACGAACCGCTGCCCGGTCAAAAGCGCGTGAGCGCCGAGCAAGTGAGCGAAGCGTTTGGACACAGCCTGCAAGCCTTTTACGGTGGCCGTATCTCAGAGGTGCTGAGCCACCCACGTTACCGCCTGCACATCGTCACCTCACGCGGGCGGCACATCCTGCACCGCGAACACCCTCTGGCCACGCCACTGGGCTATGCGGGGGCATTTTTGAGCAACGCCGTGCACCGCCGGGCCTTGGGCGGCTGGCTGGAGCGGGTGGTGTTTTCAGGGCAGGGCGCGGCTTTGCCGTTTGACGCCCAAGACTTTCGCACCCGCGCCGTGGGCCTGACCGAAGGCAACTTCATGCCCGTACTGCAAGCCAGCTGCTCGATTCCGTTTGCCCTGAAAGCCGTGCACGACATCCCCGGCGCACCGGCTGGCGCGTACTGGGACGGTGGCATCACCGACTACCACCTGCACCTGAACTGGACCGCGCCCACCCAAGGCCCCGAACGCGCCATCGCGCTGTACCCGCACTTCCAGCAAAACGTGGTGCCCGGCTGGCTCGACAAAGCGCTCAAGTGGCGGCACGGCGCAACGCCGTTTCTGGAAAGCACCATCGTTCTGGCCCCCAACCCCGAATGGGTCAAAACCCTGCCGAACGGCAAATTGCCCGACCGCAAGGACTTCATGACCTACGACCGCGATTTGGCGGGGCGGGTGAAGGTGTGGAATGCGGGTGCGCGTGCAAGCCAGCAATTGGCGGATGAGTTCAGCCACTGGTTGCAAAACCCCAACTCTTCCATGGTTCAGCCCTTGTAAGGATTTCTCATGTCTCAAGCCTATGTCGTCGGTCAAATGACCGTGAAACACTCCGAAAAATGGGGCCAATACCGATCGCAAGTATTGGCGACCTTGCTGCCTTTTGGAGGGGAGCTGGTTTTTCGGGGGGAGCAGGTCAAGGCCTTTTCGGGTGTTTGCCCACACCCCGACATCGTGGTGATTCGTTTCCCCTCACTGCAAGAGGCCGAGGGCTGGCATGGGTCTGCAGCCTACCAAGCCCTGATTCCTTTGCGCCAAGAGGCGGCTGACGTTGTTTTGGTCACTTATGAGGCATGACCCTTCTCACAAACTCGGGTGAGAACGAGCAAGTCAATCATTTTCTACCTGTTCGGCTGACGCAGCGCTGGTTTGCCGAGAACTCGGGCGTCCGAGGAGTTCGCCCATATGGGGTGATTGGCAGGCGGTGAAAATGCTGTTGACGACTATAGCTTACATGTGGCGGCACGAGCCGTGTTGCAAAGCCAATTCAAAGCTTGAAGCGGAATAATTGATTACCCAAGTCAACACATCCACCATGAAGCTATTTCTTTTTGCATTTTCTGCCGCTGCACTGGCAGGATGCTCGGTGCCCCCGACTCGCCCGGCCAACGTCGCTCGCGACGATCTTGTATCCACCCAAGCCTATGTCACACGCTTGGTGCAGCACGAAATGGCCCTCAACAAAGTGCCCGGCCTGAGTCTTGCCTTGGTGGATGACCAGCGCATCGTTTGGGCGCAAGGTTTTGGTTTTGCCGACGTTGAGCGCGGTATTCCTGCAAGTGCCGAAACGCTTTACCGGGTTGGTTCCATCTCCAAATTGTTCACCGCGACCGGTGCCATGCAATTGGCAGAACGTGGCAGGCTCGACATCGATACACCGATTCAACGCTACTTACCGACTCTTCTATCCAAGACACAGCAGTTGCCAGCCACGATCACGCCTCGCCAGCTCATGAGTCACCATTCTGGCTTGCCGCGTGACCTGCTCAAAGGTTTTCAAACTCCAACGCCCCAGCCGTTTTCTTCGTTGGTGGAGGACCTCGCGGGGCAGCCTTTGGCTTATGAGCCTGATGTTGTTTTTTCCTATTCCAATGTTGGCGTTTCGCTGCTCGGAACGGTGGTGCAGACTCTCAGTGCGCAACCTTTTGCAGAATATATGCAGCAAAGCGTTTTGGCTCCATTGGGCATGGCGCATTCCGCATTCGAAACCGGTGTTTCAAACTCGCCCCTGATGGCCAAGGGTTACCGTGGGCGTGAGGCCATCCCAGAAATACCTTTACGTGACGTTCCAGCCGGAGGGCTCAATTCGAGTGTCATGGACATGAGTCGATTCATGTCCATGGTGTTTGCCAAAGGAAGTTATGGCGCACACCAAGTTGTTAAGCCTGAGACGCTTCATGAAATGTTGCGGTCACAAAACAACGTCGTACCGCTTGACTTCAATTTTCGGGTCGGTCTAGGCTGGATGCTGAGCACCTTAGGCAAGTCAACGATCGAGAACGCTGGCACAGTTGCCCATCATGGAGGTGGCATCGGTATGTTTCGCAGTCAGATGTACCTATTGCCCCAGCACAAACTCGGGGTTGTCGTACTGGCCAATTCTGGTTCCGCAACCCATGTTGTTGACCACATTGCCACCGAAACACTGGCGCTGGCACTCGAAGCCAAAACCGGCATTCAGCAACCGATACGCAGCAAATCCGCATGGGCAGACACGCCACTTTCAGAAGATGTGCGAAATGCCTATGCAGGAGACTACACCACCATGGTCGGCCCGGTCCACATCAACGCTGATGGCAATGGTTTGCATGTGAATGCATTGGGGCATGACTTCAAGCTGCGCCCGCGTAAAGACGGTTTACTCGGACTTGACTACAAACTGTTGGGTATCGTGTCTGTACAGATGGGCACTTTGAGTGATATTGGTTTTTCGCTCCGAACGGTGGATGGCCGCAAGCTATTGGTTGCTCAAGCGGGCAAGCAAGCCATGCTGGTTGGTCAGCGCATCGAAGCACCCGTCAGCTTGGGTGCCTGGCAACAACGACTGGGTGACTATGAAATCAGTAACCTGGGTGATGATCCTAAATTGGTAAAACGCATTCGCCTGATTAAAGAACGGGGTTTTCTGGTTCTTGAAACAACCATGCTCGACGAGCCAGATCAAACCGCTCGCGCTGTGCTCAGGCCTAGGTCTGACACACAGGCGTTGTTATTGGGGCCACTGGCTGATAGTGGCGAAACGGTGCGCAGCGTCATCGTTGATGGTGTAGAGCATCTGGAATACTCCGGTTATCAGGCGAAAAAAATTGTCAACCGCAATCCATGACGCCTGTGAAACATGTGTCTCCAAGTAGCTCGTGTGATCGGTATCTGCTTGTTTTTGCGCCGGACAATG
Organism: Limnohabitans planktonicus II-D5; assembly: GCF_001270065.2. Lineage (GTDB taxonomy): Bacteria > Pseudomonadota > Gammaproteobacteria > Burkholderiales > Burkholderiaceae_C > Limnohabitans_A > Limnohabitans_A planktonicus. Next base: position 36,394 of record NZ_LFYT02000002.1, on the reverse strand, counting down.
GCACAGCAGAACCTGATTGGGGCGGTGGTCGCGTCCGTCGCTGTACATGTTGTGTTGCTGTGTCTGCTTTTATTGGGAAGTCGGCACCGACCACAAGCAGATGTTGCGCCTGCTGTTTTGGTGGTCAAACTGTGGATGCCCGCGCCGTTATTGAAGCCACCGTCACCGGTCATACCCATCACAAGCGCTGAGCCCGCTACTGCCCATAAAAGCTACGAGCGTAGCGCAGTACGTCAGCCACATGTCAGCGTGGCTAATCTACCGTCCGACGTCGCGACGCCAGCGGATACACAGAACCGTGAGCCGATTGATCTCCCGCCAGCTTCTGCCCAGACCAATTTTCATGCAGATCGCCCGTTGGACCTGTCACCGCAGGCGATCATTCAGGCTAAGCGTCACAACGCCAATCCCAGCCTGGCACAAGCTGTCAGAGAACAGCTGGGTATTAAGCCAGTTAATGCGGATGTCAAATTAGGTCAATACATCGCATCCGGGGCCGTGCCTGACTGCCTTCACAATGCCCCCGATGGGGAGGTCAAATCCAGCCAAGGGGGTCTCGGCGGGTTGCTGGCTTTACCTTTTGTGGCCTACGCCGCCATGACGGGCAAGTGCAAATAGGTCATGTGGCCGTTGACCTCATTAGGGCTAAAAATCAAATCATGAAAATATTGCTCATTGAAGATGACTTGGACTTGGGAGCTGCTTTGCAGCGAGCGCTGGATCAAGCTAACCTTCCGACGAAGTGGGTGCGTCGCCTGTCCGAAGGTGTGGCGCACTTGCAAAGCAATGATTTGAGCTGCGTGTTACTTGACATCAACCTGCCCGACGGAGAGGGATTTACTTTGCTGGAGCAGCTACGCCGCAAGAACAATTCTGTACCGGTCTTGGTCATGACCGCTCGCGACGCGCTGGATGATCGATTGCGGGCGCTCAACGGTGGCGCGGACGACTACGTTATCAAACCATTCATGCTGCCGGAACTGATTGCCCGTATCAACGTGGCTATTCGACGCTCTGCCGGGCAGACCACCAACGCCTGGCAAGTTGGCACCCTGGTGATTGACCCACAGCAGCAAAGCGTCTCGCTGGGAGACCGTGTTTTGGCCGTGACACCACGCGAGTTCAGCATCCTGTGTGAGCTTGCCCGCCAGGCTGGACGTGTGGTGCGGCGTGAACAACTGTTGCAACGGGTTTGGTCTGGAGACGAGCTGCCCAGTGCCGGAGCGCTGGAATTCCAAATTCATGCCCTGCGGCGCAAGCTCGGGGTCGAGACCATCCGCACCGTGCGGGGTGTCGGTTACCTGATGCCGCGATCATGATCAGCCTTCGAAAGTTGCGACAACCTTCCTTGTTCAAGCGCTTATTGGTCTGGCAAACGCTGGTGATGTTGTTGGCCGTTGGTGCCAGTTTTGGCTGGAGCATCTGGCTTGCCTACCAACCCAAAACAGGAAGTATTGACCGTAACATGTACCTGCTGGCTGAGGCGGTGGCACGTTTTTCGGCGCTCAACCTGAGTACGGAACATGCTGGGGCCGTGGCACGCGTGGTGCAACAACTCGACAAGGACAACGCCACATTACCGACCAAAGACACCGATTTTGCTTGGCAAGTTTGGAGCACAACAGGGCTATTGCTGTCGAGCGACGGGATGATTAATACGTTTGCCATGACCCCTCCGGGAAGTCTGGAGATCGGCATACGACATGACCAAGGTGACTGGCGACTGATGGCAGCCCTTAGTCCGGATGAAAAAGTGTGGGCCGTTGTGGGGCAGACGCGCGCCTTTTACAGCCAACTCGATGTTCTGGTGCTGCGGCAGATGGTCACCACCCCACTCGTTTATATGACGGTGTTGGTCATTGCTTTGTGGCTGGCCACATGGCGTGGTCTGAAACCTCTGCAGCAGTTGGGTCAACGCATTGCAATGCGTGACGCTGGTAGCCGTGAGCCCCTTACAGATGTCGTACATGACCCACTGGAGCTGCAACCCCTCACGACCGCACTGGATGCCTATGCGGTGCGCGAGGCAGAACTTCGCGCAAACGAAAAGCGCTTCTTTGCCGATGCTGCTCATGAGTTGCGCACACCGCTGGCCGTCATCGGTGCCCAAGCGCATGTGTTGTTGCAGGAGCCAGATTCGGCTCGGCAACCTGACATGCTGCACTCCTTGCAAAGAGGGGTGCAGCGTGCCGGCGACGTGCTCTCAAAGGTGTTGACCCTATCGCGACTGGATGCTTCACCGGTTGGCGACGCCATGGACACTGCCACGACCGTCGACCTCGGCGAGATGCTACGTGAACGCATCGCAGAACATACACAACGGGCGATAGAACGCGAAATTGACCTCGGTTTGTTGGAAAGCGCGAGCGTGCTGGTTAGCGGCAATGTCTCGCTAATCAGCGTGGCCATGGACAACCTGATCGACAACGCCCTGCTGTACTGCCCCCAGGGGAGTCATATCGACGTGTCCTTTGGAAAGAAGGGCGGCTACGCCTGGTGGGCAGTGGAAGACGATGGGCCCGGCATTGATCCAGAACAACAGGCTTTGGTGTTTGATCGTTTTGAACGGGGCACGACATCACAAGATATTGCAGGTAGTGGCCTGGGCCTATCCATTGCCAGAGAAGTGGCACACAAGCATGGCGGTAAGCTGCGCCTTGAGGCGCCTGCTGCACGGCACGGCTGCCGGTTTGTGATGACGCTGCCTGTCAATCCCCGATGGCCAATGACCGGTCTGGCGCAGGTAGATATCAACAGGCGATTTCCGGTTTAAGCCTCGTTTCACTTTTCAACATATAGATGCCAATCCGTTTTTGGCATTGAGGAGCCTGTGCTTGGCCTTGTCGAAGTAGAGCGCAAAACGTGTTGCCGCTCTGAAGAACGTCTTTGTACAAAAAGAGTAAGGCCAACAGTGCCTGCTCGTGCGTGCTGCTAGACACCCGCCCGGCGGCGGCCAGCATGGTCAAAAATGCCATGACCTCAGCCGCCCACACGTCCCTTGGGTGACGCTTTTGCCCCCTTCATGAGCTGACCAATCAAAAAAATAGCATTCAATAAAATTAACATTTCCAGTCTCGCAGCTATAGTGGTGGGGGCTCAAAAACTTCCGCAACGGATCAAGCAGGCGGGTGGGCTGCCAAAAAGGGCAGGAGGGTTTGATGGCAAATTTTTTTGGATTTTTTTCCAGCGTTTGTACAAGTAAACCAGTTCGCTAGAGGCTTGCCGATGATTGGCCGGGCTAATGTTTCAGACTGCTCCGGTTTTATTCCGCAGGTTTTGCCGGATTCATGACGTTAGACCGCAAAAAATTTGCGCGAGAAATTGGAGACGTACATGCTTCCGATATGCGTTCAGACCATCTTCGTATCCGATCTGGACCGGGCAATCCGCTTTTATAGCGACGGCTTGGGCTATGAGGTCAAGGCACGCTATGGGCCGTGCATTGCCCAGCTCAAGACAGGATCAACGACGCTCATCCTCGAGCAAATTGAGGGTCTGCATCCTGGGGTGCCCACAACCGTTCTTTCGTTTCAAACCACCGACATACGAGCAGCCATGCGCAGTGTTGTTGACGCGGGGGGCGAGTTGGTCGACGCAGAGCCTCAAAGATGTCCGGTTGGTGTTGTGGTGAAGTTCCGCGATCCATCAGGCGTGCTGCATGACCTTCTCCAGTTCGATGCGCTCTGATATGTCATTCGATCTGACGGCTTTTGGCACCGCTGAATTCCGACGTTAATCACCAACAACGAGGACATCAGGTGCTCCATCCTCCGAAATACACGGTTCGAAGATTCCAACCCACTGACGCGCCTTCCTTTTACGCAGCAGTTCGGGAGTCCATCGACGATCTGACCTACTGGATGCCATGGTGCTCGAAAGAATACGCATTGTCCGACGCCCAAGCATGGATGGAAACGACCCGCGACATGTGGGCCACTGGTGCCGAGTACCCAATGGGAATCTTCGATGCCAATACCGGGGAAGTCGTCGGCGGGACGGGCGTGAATCACATCAACCGTGCCTACCGCATCGGAAACATCGGGTACTGGGTCAGCTCAAGGCACACAGGGCAAGGCGTCGCAAGGTTCGCGGCTCATCAGGCTGCAGTACACGGCTTCAAGGAACTGGGCCTGACGCGCTTAGAAATCGTCGTTCTCACGCACAACAAGGCAAGTCAACGTGTTGCCGAGAGAATTGGCGCAAAGTTTGAATGCGAAGCGAGAAACCGCGTGTACTTTCAGGGGGCGCCCCACAACGCCTTCGTTTACTCACTCCTGCCTGACGACCTCAAATGATGCCTATCCCCTCGGTAAAGTTGAGCACCAACGGCAGGCCAGCAGGCCCAAGCCATAAGTACGGTGTACATATTCTGCGGCTTGGGCTTAGCGTCCTGCCTTTCGTGCCAGCTTGCCACAAGCGTTAGGCCTTGCAAATGAGCCCCCCAATGAACTACCAACTCCGAACTCCCCAATCCGAAGACGCCGAAGCCCTCGCGAACATTCGCGTTCAAGCGATGAGGCCAAGCCTTGAAGCAATCGGTCGCTTCGATGAAGATCGAGCAAGACGTCGCATCCTCGTTACGTTCGACCCAACCGCAACTCGAGAGATTCTGGTGAATGAGGAGCGTGTCGGATTTTTTGTTGTCCGTCGCCTTCCAGATCATTTCTATCTCGACCACCTCTACATAGCACCAGCGCATCAGGGCGCTGGACTAGGGTCGGCAGTATTACGTGAGTTGATTCACGAGGCCAGGGTCGCCGGAAAGCCTATGCGACTCGGAGCCCTCAAGTTCAGCCCATCCAATAACTTCTACGTCTCTCACGGCTTTCGTTTGGAACGAGAAGAAGAGTGGGACAACTACTATGTGTCGCCATACAGCGAGGCCTAACGAGTAAGGATGGTCGCGCGGAGCCGAGACCTGAACCGATTTTGTGGTGTCTGCCGTGCAGGCAGCCGCACATCAGGCCATCGAACAAGCGGATGTCATTCGTCTGTCGCAGGCCGATCAAGCCTGTTTTGCGCAGGCGCTGCTGTCGCCACCCAAACCGGCTCCGGCTTTGGAGCGTGCTTTCAGTCGCCGCAGCAAGCTGCTGCGTTCTGAATGAGCCGCGCCCCGTTCCTGCTGGCCCCGCTGGATGGGGCGCATGACCGCGCCAAGTTCCATTGCGATTCGCAGCCGCTCAATCGCTACCTGCGTGAGCAAGCCACCCAGGACATTCGACGTCGCGTCGCCGCCTGCTTTGTGGCCTTGGCAGAAGAGCAGCGCATTGCAGGGTACTACACCTTGGCCTCGGCCAGCCTGTATCTGGCCGATCTGCCGGCAAGCAACCGCAAGAAGCTGCCGCGCTACCCGACGGTGCCCGCCGTGCGCATGGATCGCCTGTCCGTCGATCATGAATTCAAGGGCCAAGGTCTGGGTGGTGCTTTGCTGGCCGATGCGCTCCACCGATCTGCTCGCTCCGAGATTGCCGCCTTCGCCCTGGTCGTGAACGCCAAGGACGAGGCGGCAGCTGCTTTTTACGGTCATCATGGTTTCATCGCCTTGCCTGACTCGCCCCTGACCCTGTTCTTGCCACTGGCCACTGTTCAGCACTCCTGACGCTTGTCGTTCACGAAAAACCTGCCCTTGTTGCCATGGATAATCCCGCCATGCCTTCCAACGCCCTTTTCCTCACCGCCGCCCTCTACAAATTTGTCGATTTGCCCGATTTCGAGGCTCTCCAAGCCCCTTTGCAAGCCTGTTGCGAGGCCAACGAGGTCAAGGGCACTTTGCTGCTGGCGCACGAAGGCATCAATGGCACGATTGCCGGGCCTGAAGTTGGCATCCGCGCCGTGCTGGCTTTTTTGCGCGCCGATCCTCGATTGGCCACGCTGCAGCACAAAGAGTCCTGGAGCCCCAAGCCGCCGTTCACCCGCATGAAGGTCAAGCTCAAAAAAGAGATCGTCACCCTGCGCGTGCCCGAGTTGGACCCGAACAAGACGGTGGGCCAATATGTGAAACCCGCCGACTGGAACGCCTTGCTGGCCGACCCGGATGTGCTGGTCATCGACACGCGCAACGACTACGAGGTGGCCATCGGCACCTTCAAGGGCGCGGTCAACCCGAACCTCAAGAACTTTGTGCAGCTGCCCGCCTGGCTGGACGCGCAGCCCCATTTGCAAGGCGAAGCCGCCAAAAAGACCAAGGTGGCCATGTTCTGCACGGGTGGCATCCGCTGCGAAAAATCCACCGCCCTCATGAAAATGCGCGGCTTTGACGAGGTCTACCACCTCGAAGGCGGCATCCTCAAGTACTTGGAAGAAATTCCCCCCGAGCAAAGCACTTGGGAAGGCGAGTGCTTTGTGTTTGACGAGCGCGTGAGTGTGGGCCACGGCCTGGGCTTGGGGCACCATGAGCTGTGCCGCTCCTGCCGCTGGCCGCTGAGTGAGCAAGACAAGCAGTCGCCGAACTATGTGTTGGGTGTGAGCTGCGACCATTGCCACGACCAGCGCACGCCCGAGCAAAAAGAAAAATTGGCCGAGCGCCAGCGCCAGGTCGAGCTGGCCGAAGCCCGGGGCGAGATCCATGTGGGGGCCAAGATGCCCCACCACGACGCCCCCTGAGACCGACCCGGCCCATGAGCGACTTCATTCCCTTTGTGCAGGAGTTGCTGGAAGATTGGGCTACCGTGTCGGCCCGCCGCATGTTTGGCGGCCACGGCCTGTACCACGAGGGCCTGATGTTCGCCATCGTGATGGACCAACGCCTGTACCTCAAGGCCGATGAAGTCAATCGGCATGAATTTGAAGCGCTGGGCCTGACACCTTTCACTTACGCCATGAAGGGCAAGGACGTGGCCCTGTCGTATTGGGCCGCGCCAGATTCAATTTTTGATGCGCCAGAGGACGCCGTGCACTGGGCCAAGTCAGCCTGGGATGCGGCTTTGCGGGGCCATTTGGCCAAGGCGCATGCCAGCGCAAGGGCCAAGGCCAAGGCCAAGGCCAAGTTGGCAGACAAAAAGGCAGCCCGATCCCCTCGGGCGTAAGCTCACGAAATTCACCAAGCTCACAGGCTGGTCAGCAACATGTCGCGGTATTCGTCGGCCGAGGCGATGCGCGGATTGGTTTTGTGGCAATGGTCGGCCAATGCGCCTGTAATCACCGCCTCAAACAGGCTTTCGGTCACGCCCATGGCACCCAGCCCGGTGGGCAGGCCCAGACGGGCGTTCATGTCCTGAATGGCCGCAGGGATGTCGCTGCCGCTTTGCAAGCCCATGGCCTGGGCCATGCGGTTCAGGCGGTTTTCTTTTTGCACGCTTTCAGCCACCGCGTTGAACTTCACCACAGCGGGCAAAAACATGGCGTTCAAAGTGCCGTGGTGCAGACGCGGATTCACGCCGCCCAAGCTGTGGCTGAGCGAGTGAACGCAGCCCAAGCCTTTTTGAAAAGCCATGGCACCTTGCATGCTGGCGCTCATCATATTCAGACGTGCTTCGCGGTCTTGGCCGTTGTGGGTAGCACGCTCGATGTGCGCCCAGCCACGCGCCAGGCCATCGAGCGCAATGCCGTCGGCAGGCGGGTTGAACGCCGCTGCCATGAAGGTTTCCATGCAGTGCGCAATCGCGTCCATGCCTGTGGCCGCCGTCAGCACGGGTGGCAAACCAAAGGTCAGTTCAGGGTCACAAATGGCAGCCTTGGGCACGATGAACCAGCTGTGAAAACCCAGTTTGCGACCGTCGTCAACGATCAGGATGGCACCCCGGGCCACTTCGGAACCGGTGCCGGCTGTGGTGGGCACAGCGATCAGCGGGGCCACCCGGTCGGTGATCTTGAGCGAGCCGCCTTCTATGGTGGCGTAGGTCTTGAGCGGCCCTTCGTGCGTGGCGGCAATGGCCACGCCCTTGGCGCAGTCGATGGACGAGCCGCCGCCCAGCGCAATCAGGCCGTCGCAGTGGTTTTGCTTGTAAACGGCGGCTGCGGCGCGCACGGCGGCCTCAGTCGGGTTGGAGGGCGTTTGGTCGAACACACAGACCTCAAGGCCGGGCAGGGCGGCCAGCGCCTTGTCCAAAATGCCCACGGCCTTCACGCCCGCGTCGGTCACGATCAGGGGGCGGGTGATGCCCACGCGCTCGCATTCGGCCTTGAGCAGGCTGATGGCACCAAAGTCGATCTGGATCTGGGTGACGTAATTGATGAATGACATGCCAAGTTCTCCGGTGTGTGCAGGTGACAGACCCCGTGCGCGGGGCGTTGTACGATTTACGTTCATTTTGATTCAGGAACCGCCTTTGTCCATCAGGCCCAACGCCCAAGCCCGTCACGTTGGCAACACCCGGATGACACGATAACCAGCCTTCATGAGCAGCCACCACACCAACGCCCGATCCCTCTTGAACCCGGCCGCACGCACTTTGCTGGACCGGGTTCAACGCGCAGGCCGCCCGCCCATGCACGCCATGACCGCCACTCAGGCCCGCGAGTTCTACGACACCGGCGGCCCGATCCTGGATCTGCAGCCCGCCCCCCATGTGGACCGCGTGCAAGACATCACGGTGCCGGCCCGCGATGGCCACGCCATGCCCGCCCGGCTTTATGCCCCGCGCAGCAACACCGCCTTGCCCGTGCTGCTGTACCTGCACGGCGGCGGCTTCACGGTGGGGAGCCTCACCACGCACGACGTGCTGTGCCGCCAGCTCAGCCGTCAAGGCCACTGCGCCGTGGTGTCTCTGGACTACCGGCTCGCGCCCGAACACCGGTTCCCCACGGCCGTGCACGACGCCTGGGACGCCCTGAACTGGTTACAGCTCCACGGCCAAACCTTGGGCCTGGACAGCTCCCGCCTGGCCATAGGCGGTGACAGCGCTGGCGGCACTTTGTCTGCCGTGTGCGCGCTGATGGCCCGCGATGCGGGTCTGAAACTCGCGTTGCAGCTGCTGTTCTACCCGGGCTGCGGCTCACGGCAAGATACCGCCTCACACCACAGCTTTGCCGAGGGCTTCATGCTCGATAAAGACACCATCGCCTGGTTCTTTGACAACTACATCGACGCCCCAGACCGTGAGGATTGGCGCTTTGCCCCCGGCAATGCCCCCGACCACAGCGGCCTGGCCCCGTGCTGGATGGGCCTGGCCGAATGCGACCCTTTGGTGGACGAGGGCGTGCGCTACGCCGACACGCTGCGCATGGCGGGCGTGCCCGTCGATCTGGAGATTTACCGGGGTGTGATCCATGGCTTCATCACCATGGGCCGCGCCATTCCCGATGCCCTCAAAGCCCATGCCGATGCGGGCCGGGCCTTGAAACACGCTTTTGAAAGTTGAACCCATGAAACGCCAAGACTTCCGTTTATCCCACCGACTGCGCGTGCGCTGGGTAGAGGTAGACATGCAAAAAATCGTCTTCAACGGTCACTACCTCATGTACTTCGACACCGCCGTCACCGAATATTGGCGGCAACTGGCCATGCCTTACGCGCAGACCATGCAGCAGCTGGGCGGCGATTTGTTTGTCAAAAAAGCCAGCTTGGAGTACCACGCCAGCGCCGAGATGGACGATTTTCTGGACGTGTGCATGCGCTGCGACCGCATCGGCAACTCATCCATGACCTTTGTGGGCGCGATTTTTCGGGGCGAAGAGCTGCTGATCACCAGCGAAATGGTCTATGTCTACGCCGACCCGGTGGCCAAAAAAAGCCAGCCCATCCCTGCGCCCTTGCGCGACCTGCTCGAAAGCTTTGAGCGCGCCGAAGACATGGTGCAACTGCACCTGGGCTCGTGGCACGACTTTCAAAAGCTGGCCAGCCCGCTGCGCACCGAAGTGTTTGTGCATGAGCAAAAAGTACCGGCCGAGCTGGAATGGGACCATGAAGACGACACCGCCTTGCACGCAGTGGCCCTGAACCGCATGGGCCTGTGCCTGGCCACAGGCCGCCTGATTCAACACGCACCGGGCGTGGCCCGCATTGGCCGCATGGCGGTCAAAAAGCAGATGCGTGGCAGCGATCTGGGGCGTCGGGTACTGCACGCTTTGATGGACGCTGCAAAGCATCGGGGTGACACCCAGGTGATCCTGCACGCCCAATGCAGCGCCGAAGGCTTTTACAAACGATTGGGCTTTGAGCCGCATGGCGCGGTGTTTGAAGAGGCGGGGATTGCGCACATCGAGATGGTGCGGTCCCTTTAGACGCTTGCTCGAAGACCTCCATCACTCAAATCGTTGACAGGGCTGACACTGCAGGAGCATCTTCGTAGGTCGGCACTCGAAGAGTCCGACATCTTCCCTGATTAAAGCCAAACATTCAATGGCCTACAGACTCAGAATCTCAATGTCGGGGTCTTTGACCACCGACCTACAGGGGGTACTCAAATGTCTTCGAGTAAAGGGTAAGGCAGGGTCAGCAACTCCAGCGCCGCACCCTCAGCACTGCCCACCCGCCAACCGGTTTGCTGGCTCTCCAGCGTGCCGCTGACCAGCGCATCAAAGCCCTGCCCGTCTGGTCGTGCAGCACTCAGCACCACGGTGGCGCAAGGCTGCTCGGGGTCGGCTGGGGTGAAGATGTCTTGCCCGGCCGCCAGGGCCACCGGGCTGTGCACGAGTGCTGTGCGGCGCTTCAAGGTGCCGCGAAACTGACTGCGGGCCACGACCTCTTGCCCGGGGTAGCAGCCTTTTTTGAAGTTGACGCCGCCCACGGATTCGTAATTGAGCATTTGCGGCACGAAGGCTTCAAACAACGGCTGGCTGACCAGCGTCACGCCGCTCATGACCTCAGACCAGACCCAAACTTCGGGCGCGACTTCCGGGTCTGCTGGCAGCGTCGATCCGGCCGGAGCCAAGCACAGAGCGCGTGGCACCTGCACGTCACCTGCCAGGGCCGGGTACAGCGCCACGGCGTGCACGCCATCCACCGTGACGGTCTGCCAGGGTGCGGCACCGCCCACCACAGCCCGGGCGGTATCGCCCAGCAAACCGCGCAACTGCCATTGGCCCGTGGCGTCGCTCATTTTGACTTTGGCCCGCAGCACAAACATGGACAAGCGCTTCAGGGTCTGGGCCAGCAAGTCCAGGCTCAAGACCAGCAGCACGGTGTCGGGCGCGGTTTTGACCAAGATGAAACTGGCCTGCATGCGCCCCTTGGCCGAGCAAAAAGCGGCCAATCGCGCTTGGCCCACGGGCAAGAGCAGCACGTCGTTGCTCAGCTGGTTGTGCAAGAAGTTCGCCGCGTCTTCGCCTTGGGCCTGGATCACGCCCAGGTGGGGCAGGGCGCTGATGCCATTCAAAACGGTGTTCATGGGTGGGCTCAATTCTGGGCGGGTGTTCATGGGGTGACTCGGTCTGGGGGCAAGGCCTGAATTATCATGCCCTCCACATTTTCAACACCCGAACAAAGGACATGGCCGTGCTCAAAGGCTTGATGAAGTTACTGCTCAGTGTGATGTTGCTCGCCCTGGGCCTCGCGGCGGCGGGGGTTTGGTGGCTGAATCAGCCCATGGACACCCGCCAAGCCACCCTGGACTTGTCGATTGAGCCCGGCACTTCGCCCAAGTCCATTGCCCAAGCGGTGGTGGACGCCGGGGCGCAAACGTCGCCTACGCTCTTGTATGCGTGGTTTCGCGTCTCGGGCCAATCGCGCCTGATGCGGGCGGGCAGTTACGAAATGGCGCCAGGCACCACGCCGCACCGCCTGCTCAGCATGCTGGTGCGGGGCGAAGAAAGCCTGCGCACGGTGACGATTGTCGAGGGCTGGAACTGGCGGCAGGTGCGTCAGGCCTTGGCCAAGGCCGAAAGCCTCAAGCCTGACAGCCGCGTTTTGAGCGACGACGCCTTGATGGCGCAATTGGGCCGACCCGGTGTGGCGCCCGAGGGGCGTTTTTACCCGGACACTTATGCTTATGCCAAAGGATCGAGCGATCTGGCCGTCTTGCAGCGGGCCATGAAGGCCATGGACAAGCATGTGCAGCAGGCTTGGTCGTTGCGGCAGCCAGATGCGTCGATCAAGTCGCCCGAAGAGGCCTTGATCTTGGCCAGCATTGTCGAAAAGGAAACCGGCAAGGGCTCGGACCGGCCCTTGATTTCAGGTGTTTTCAACAACCGGCTGCGCATCGGCATGCGCTTGCAGACCGACCCGACGGTGATTTATGGTCTGGGCGAAGCCTTTGATGGCAATTTGCGCCGCGTGCACCTGAGCACCGACACACCATGGAACACCTACACCCGGGCCGGCCTGCCACCCACGCCCATTGCCATGCCCGGCAAATCGGCACTCATGGCCGCTGTGAAGCCGGCCAAAACGGCCGCCATCTACTTTGTGGCCAAAGGCGATGGCAGCAGCCATTTCAGTGCCACCCTGGACGAGCACAACCGGGCCGTGAACCGTTACCAGCGCGGTCAGTGAGCTTTGTGGGCCTTGGGGGAAGTTCGCCACCAGGGCTTACACCGCCATCGGCGACAATCGACGATCAACTCCAGACGCTCATGACACACGGCACATTCATCAGTTTTGAAGGCATCGACGGTGCGGGCAAGTCCACGCACATCGCCCGCGTGGCCGAGCTTTTTCGCCAGGCGGGCAGGGCGGTGGTGCTGACCCGCGAGCCCGGCGGCACGCCGCTGTCGGAAAAGCTGCGCGAATTGGTGCTGCACGAGCCCATGGACCCGCTGACCGAGGCGCTGTTGATGTTTGCGGCCCGCCGTGAGCACTTGGTGCAGGTGATCGAGCCAGCCCTGGGTCGGGGCGATGTGGTTTTGTGCGACCGTTTCACCGACGCCACCTTTGCCTACCAAGGCGGTGGCCGGGGCTTTGATTGGCAGGTGTTGGGTCAGCTGGAGCGCATGGTGCAGGCCTTGCCAGACGGTACTTTGCGCCAACCTGACCTGACCGTTTGGTTTGACCTGGACCCTTTGATTGCGGCTGAACGCCTGGCTTCGGCCCGAGTGCCGGACAAGTTTGAGTCCCAACCGGCTCACTTTTTTGCCGCAGTGCGTGCTGGTTACGCCCGTCGCCAAGCCGAGAAGCCCAGCCGTTTTGCCCGCATCGACGCGGCTCAAAGCATGGACGCCGTGGGTGCGTATGTGTCACGCATCGTGAGCGATTGGCTGCAAAGGAGCGCCGCATGAGCGCCGTTTCATACGCCCCCTGGATCGCCCGCCAAGCCACCGATTTGCTGGCCCAGCGCGGCCACGCCTGGCTGCTGCAAGGCCCGTCTGGCCTGGGCCAGTACGAGCTGGCTTTGGCCTTGGCTTCGGCCTGGCTGTGCGAAAAACCCACCGAGCAGGGCGCTTGCGGCGACTGCCCCAGCTGCCACGCGATTGCCGTGCACACCCACGCTGACCTGGAAGTGCTGATGCCCGAGACGGTGATGATCGAGCTGGGCTGGCCTTTGCCTGAAAAGGCCCAGGACGAGATCGACAAGAAAACCCGCAAGCCCAGCAAAGAGATCCGGGTGGACGCGATGCGCGATGCGGTGGAGTTTTCGCAGCGCACCGACGCACGCGGGCGCGGCAAGGCGGTGCTGGTGTTTCCGGCCGAGCGCATGAACACCATCACAGCCAATGCGCTGCTCAAAACTCTGGAAGAGCCTCCGGGCGATGTGCGTTTTGTTCTGGCCACAGAGGCCAGCCACATGCTGCTGCCCACCATCCGCAGCCGCTGCTTGGCCCACACGATGAAGTGGCCCGAAGCCGACGAGGCGCTGCCCTGGCTCACGGGGCAGGGCGTGCCCGCCGCTGTGGCGCAAGACTTGCTGCGCAGTGCGGGCGGACGTCCCGCCGATGTGCTGCGCCAAGCGGAATCGGGTTTGTCGCCCGACTGGTGGGCGCATTTGCCCAAAGCGATGCGCCAGGGCGATGCCCGGCACTTGGCCGAACTCAGCCCCGCCCAAGCCATTGACGCCTTGCAAAAGCTTTGCCACGACTTGGTGCTGCGCCAATCTGGGGCGGTACCGAGGTTTTTTGAGGCGTCGCATTTGCCAGCCAGCGCGGCATCTGTGGCAGCTCTGACCGACTGGTTCAAGCGCCTGATGCAATCTGCCCGCACAGCCGAGCACCCTTTCAATGCCGGTCTGATGCTCGAAGCCCTGACCGCCGACGCCCAACAAACCCTGCTGTCCAAGGGCTGATTCACATGTACACCGATTCCCATTGCCACCTGAATTTCCCCGAACTGATGAGCGAGTTGGACAACATTCAGCAAGCCATGCAAGCCGCCCAAGTGACCCGAGCGCTGGTGATCTGCACCACGATGGAGAAATTTGACGAAGTGCACGGCCTGGCCATGGCGCACAACAACATGTGGGCCACCGTGGGTGTGCACCCTGACAACGAAGGCGTGCGCGAGCCCAGCTTGCAGGATCTGCTGGATGGTGCCGCTCGCCCCAAAGTGGTGGCCATTGGCGAGACCGGGCTGGATTACTACCAAATGGACGAGCGCAAAGGCGGGCGCACCGTGGCTGACATGGAATGGCAGCGTGAGCGTTTTCGCACCCACATCCGGGCAGCCCGCCAGACCGCTTTACCTTTGGTCATTCACACCCGTCAGGCTTCAGAAGACACCATTGCCATCTTGAAAGAAGAGGGCGAAACGGGGGGGGCAGGGTGTGCGGGTGGCGTATTTCATTGCTTCACCGAAAGCCAGCAGGTGGCCCGGGCCGCGTTGGACCTGGGTTTTTACATCTCGTTCTCAGGCATCTTGACCTTCAAAACAGCCGCTGATCTGCGCGAAGTGGCCAAGTTTGTGCCCGATGACCGCTTGCTCATCGAGACCGATAGCCCTTATTTGGCCCCGGTGCCTTACCGCGGCAAGACCAATAATCCCTCTTATGTGCCCTTTGTGGCGAAACAGCTTGCCGAGTTGCGCGGCACGACTTCTGAAGCGATTGGGGCGCTGACCAGCACGAACTTTGACCAGCTTTTTCGTCGTGTGATCACGGGTTGATGTTCATGATTTACTTTAAAAGTTTAAAAAAGTCTGTTGTTTTAGCTGGATTTTTATTTTCCGGTCTGTCTTTTGCGGGCGCCTACGAAGACTTTTTCAGAGCTGTGACTTTTGATGATGCGCGCACCGTGCAGGCTTTGCTGGAACGGGGTTTTGACCCCAATTCCGTGAACGTCAATGCGGCACCAGCGCTTGTTTTGGCCATCCAGGAGCCATCGCCCAAAGTCGCCGAACTGCTGATCCGCTGGCCACAGACACGTATCGACATCTTCAACACCGCTGGCGAAAGCCCCTTGATGATGGCGGCCTTGCGTGGTCATATGTCCTTGGTCGAACCCTTGCTCGAACGTGGGGCTGAGGTCAACAAGCCTGGCTGGACAGCTTTGCATTACGCGGCCGCCGGTGGACACACGGCCATCGTGAATCTGCTGCTCAAGCACGGCGCTCAGGTCAATGCTGAATCGCCCAACGGCACCACGCCGCTGATGATGGCTGCTCGCTACGGCAGCGCTTTGTCCGTCAAGTCGCTCATCCAGGCGCCGGGCTCTGATTTGCTCAAACAAAACCAGCAAGGCTTGACCGCCTTCGATTTTGCCGTCCAGGGCCGTCGCCCGGATGCCGAGTCCTTGATGCGTCAAGGGCTGGCACGTTTGTACGTTTTTCCACCGGTAATCAAGGACTGAACAGGCTCAGGGTCATCAAGGCTTGATTTTCAAGTCTCTGGGCTCTTGTACTTATTGATCCTGCATGCCGAAGTTTGCAATGTGTGATGCGGCCGTCTCGTAGGCGTTCACACAAGTAAATTTGATGCTACTAACAGCTGGATCTTCCCTCTGGAGGGTGTCTCTTTCCAAGTAAAGTTGATGCTACGAATTCCAAGTAAAGTTGACGTTAAGTGATTCTTCCTTTTTAATGAGTCTTGAATAGACCTTTAACTAGGAGGTTCTATGGCTTTATCGGGACGAATTGGATATCGCTCAACGCCGAATTCTGAGCTATCGAGCCAGAGCATTGACCTTAGCAGCTGGCCTATGGTGGATGAGAACAGCTTGTCAGCTGCTCGCAAAACTAAATTTTTAGCCCGAAAAAAAGCCATTGAGCTGTATCTCAAGGGCGCTACCGATGCAGTTTTGCAGAAGAAAACGGGTGAAAAACGATCCAATATCTACCGAATCATCACAAACCGATGCCTTCAAAGGCACTCAGATGGGGATATTTTTGGTTGGCGAGGAGCACTTCCACATTTTCGTGTGACCGCTTACGAGCGTCAAACTGCACCTGTTGTTCACGAAAATGGGGCTGGAGCAACCGGCGCGTTGAAGTGGCTACTTGAACGTCCACAGTTCAAAGATTTGAAAGATCGTTTTCACAAACGAATCCTCAATAACGCCGATTCTCTTGCACACCCTAAGATCAATGTTCAAACGATCTTTCGATGGTTCATTGACGAGCTAAGAAAAGCTGGCTTGGAAGATCAGAAAGCCTGGCCATTCAATTCAGAGTCGCTCGGGTATGAGTCACTTCGTCTGTACATCAAGAAGGTTTTGGCAGAGCATCCTTTTTTAGCCATGTCAAAAATGGGGGGGCCTGACGCAATTGCAAAAGCCAAAGCCTCCGATGGAACCCGACGACCTGATTTCAAGCTGTTTGATCGGGTCGAGTGTGATGCCCACAAATTGGACTGCCGAATGGTGGTCATGGTGCCGTCTCCTCACGGCGGTTATGAACCCAGAAAAATCCGCCGCATCTGGATCATCGTGATCATTGACGTCAGATCCCGTGCAGTTCTGGGGTATCACATCAGCTTGCGACGCGAATGCAGTGCGCTCGACGTTCTGATCACCATCAAAAATGCTTTATCCAAGTGGGCCCCAAGAACCTTGACGTTTTGTGAGGATGGGTACGCAGAAGGCGCGGCCTTGCCATCCGCACACTCTGAAGTCTATTTGTCAGCTTGCTGGAATGAATTCAGCGTTGATGGCGCATTGGCCAACGTTTGCCCCAGAGTCGAGGAGCCATTGCTGCATATTGTTGGCGCCAAGGTCATCAAACCCCAAGACCCTACGTCTTACAGTTCAAGGCGCAGCAAAGATGATCGGCCATTTATCGAGTCGTTTTTCAGGGTTTTGGCCTCTGGCACCATGCACCGACTCTCTCCGAGCACAGGCAGCAGTCACGAAGATAAGAAAGGACGAGATCCAGAAAAAATTGCTGCGGAGGTCCAGTTCCAACTTGACTATGCTGAGGAGTTGCTGGATGTCACCATCGCGAACTACAACGCCACGCCACATACAGGTCTGGGCTATCGCAGTCCTCTAGCTCAAATGGACTTCTTGTCTTCCAAAACAAAAAATTGCATTCGTCACGCTGACCCAGAGCTCGTTAAAAGAATGGCGGGAACCAGAAAGGTCTGCACATTGCTTGGCGGTGAATACACGGGCAAAAGACCGTATTTCAACTTTGAGAACGCCAAATACACCTCCGAGTGGCTGGTTCAACGTCCGGATCTTCTCGGTAAAAAACTATGGCTTCAACTGGATGACGAAACAGACGCACGCTGGGCCACAGTCTCCGATTCAAATGGTCTGATCTACGGAACCGTCCATGTTCAACCGCCGTGGCACCGATCACCCCACACCCTTTACATGCGGCAAGCCATTCGGGCACTTGCGACAAAGCGATTGTTATTTCTGACCGGCAATAGGGATCCCGTCCAGGCGTTAATTGAATACGCTGAGATACATGCCAATAAAAAGCTACCTGTTCATCCGGCCTATCTGCAGGCGCGACGAATCATGATGACAAGCACTCAAGCGCTGGATGAAATGAAAGAGCCGAACTTTTCGGTGCCAGACGTCATGGGTGAAATCAACCGTCAGGCCATGCCCGAAGAGCTGACCAAGGTCTCCGGAGTATCCAAGAAAACGAAGGGCACCTCACCGCCACCTGAGCCGAAACCCAAATCTGCAAGCCAGAGCGCTCCACTTCCCAAGATGCGCATGGCAAAGACCTGGTGATGGAAAACTCAGACTTTCAGCTCGTTCCAGAGCACATCCCCAAAGACCATCCCCTGGTCACGAGAGATTACTCGTTGTTCACCCCCGCCATTGAAAAAATGGTGAGCACCATCGGACGGTGGCTAGACGATCAATTTGATGGTGCCACCATTTATGGGGCCTCTCGACTGGGTAAATCCAGCGCTGTTGATAACTGGCTAGAAGGCTTGCTCGCTGCCAGGTATGGAGGATTCATACCGATGGTGATCTGGAGTCATACCGAATCGGGCGGTGCCAGCGCATCCGGGCGGTTCTATGCAAATTTGCTGGAAGCAGCCAAGCATCGGTTGGCCAGATCAACACGTAGCCCAACGGAACGCTTGGGAATGCTCGTGGACCGTTTTGAACAATTGTCAGCACAGGCGGGCGGACGTTTTGTTGTACTTGTGATTGACGAAGCACAAGGCATGACGATGCGCGAGTGGTTGTGGCTTGTCGAGCTGCACAGCATGCTGGAGAAAAAGAGGATTCGGTTGTGTGTGATTTCCATCGCTTCTGTTCAGTTTCGGGATGACCCGATCAATCTCGCCATGGCGGGCGGTGCACATGTCGCTGCGAGGTTTTTGCTCACCGCTGCAAGGTTTCATGGTATTTGCGATGAGGCGCAATTGGGGTACGTGATGTCCGGGTATGACGAAGGCTCTGAATGGCCTGAGGGGTCGGGTGTATCTTTTACTGCCAGCATCGTCCCTGAGCTTTGGAGCAATGGATTTCGCATTGCCAGTTATGCGGCACCACTTTGGGAAGAGTTCATTAACCAATTGCCGCATCGCTATGACGGGCCGCATGAAATTCCAATGAAAACCATCTCTGTGGTGTGCAGACGGATTCTCCTTTTGCTGGCGTCTGGACGAGCGGTGTCTGATGTGTTGTCAAAAAAATCCATCAGTGAAATCGTCGAGCATTCTGGCCATGGTGCCCTGATGGCGATTATTTCAGCGGGGGCACCAAGGGGACGAACACCAAAGGGGTAAGCGCATGACAACTCTGACATGGAAGCCAGGCACGCTGTTGCCTTACACGTCACTTTGGCTGACCTTAAGAAAACTGGCCCACTTGAACAAACTCAGAATTTCTGACTTTCCACTGAGTGAAGATTTTTCACCCAGGGCGAAACGTGCGCAGAGTCAAAGCCGTTCGGTTCAAAATGTTGATCTTCGGGTTTTGGCTCGACTGATGGGTGAGCCAGTTCAATTGTTTTCATTTTGTGATCATCGATTCATTCCATACTGCTGGCAATTCTTGTTCACACCCCAAAACGGCTACTGCCCAAAGTGCTTGGAGTTGGGATATCACACCAGGCTCTTTTCACTGAAATTGCTTACTCAGTGCCCGATCCACGAGGAGCCTCTGCACGTCGAATGTTCGTGCATGAAGAACGATGGAGAGCGTGTTAATGCCATGTCTCTTGCCTATCCAAATACTTGCCAATGTTCAAGCCTGAAGTATTTCGATCCAGCGCGCTTGAACGGAAACGATCATCGTTTGATCAACACCGAAAAACTCAAGCCTCTTGCCGATTGGTTGACGTCGTTGAGCGCCATTTATGTGGCCTCGTACATGAACAGAAAATTTGATGCTTTGCACGAGGAAGAATGGGTCATTCGACTCAAAGAATTGTGTGAAATCCAAGCTATCGCATATCCGAATGCATTGATCAAATATGAAACACCTAATTACCGTTACGCCTACAGAACTAAGAGTATTGAATTTCGAGAGCTACCAAATAAACCTCGGCTGGGATTCGAGCAGGGTGGTCACACTGATTTTTGGAGAATGAGTTTTGTACCAACAGATGTCTACAAATCTGTAGCGCGGTATTTGCGTCGGCACGTGGTTCCGCGATCTGATTATTGGGTGTGGCAATTCAGAAAGTGCATAACGCCAGAGGCGATTGCAGCACTGCTGCGATCCAACCGGCAAGCTCGTCTGGCATTCATAGAGCTGATTTGGGCCAGAACCGTTGAGCCGACGGTGGACATAAGGCGTTGGGATGAGCGTAAGAAATTCCCCCCAGAAGGAGGGTGGTACAGATGCAAATTTTCAGAGTTCTTGGGCGAGGCGTCCGTTGGATTTGAGCAGTACCTTCAGAGAGCATCAAAAACCGAATATTCATCATGGGTCCAAAGTCACGTCTTTGGCCTTTACTGCCTGGCAGTTTGGAAAGAAGCAGAGCGATTTGTTGAATACAAGATCGGACAGGGACGATGCACTTGGTCAACCGATGACATTCGTCAATTGAACCTTTTCCAGATCACAGTGACCCGGCCTACTGCACGAAGTCTGGAGTTCACAAGCTATGTGGATGAGCCATTGGCATTGACACGAAAAATCGGACGAAGCAAATCACAAAGAGTTTTGGATCATGACAACCTTGCCCAAGCGATGAAAGAAAAGTGTGGGTCAGGTCTTTGTTTGACTTGGTCCGAGCGTGATGGTTGGCACACAGCGCCAAGTGTTGAACTCTGTGATGGTTGGAAAATCCACCATGTGTCCATCGCTCCCAGACGACGAATTAAATCAATCCTGGTCTACTCAGGAGGGTACTTTTACCTACGGTTGGTTGACTACAAAATTCAAGTCTTTTCAGTCCGAACATCCGACCTGTTCGGTTTTATGCGCCTGCAATTTGCTCAATTTTGCAAGATGAACAACCTCTCGCTCTCCAACGATGAGCATAATTTTGCTCACCCTTTGAAGGCTATTTCGAGTCCGGTATGTAGGAGTTTTGATCAATATAAATATTTATGTGAACGTGAAATTGATCGGCATGGATTTTGCGCATCAGATCGTCGTATCGAAGCCTTTCGGTTGAATGGGTTGGTCTCATAGCGAAATGATTTCGTTGAAATATGGCCAATTCAGACCCGGTCATCTATCACTGCCTTGAGGGTGAGGTAGAGGCCATAAGCGGACGATAAGGATATTGCATCAACCTGAGCTTCAGGCTGATTGCAGGCGTTTGTGAAACCAAGCGTGTTGAGTGTTTGCGCCATGAACGTCACTGCCACTCCCACCGCCAATGACAAACAGTCATGGCGGGGGCCCCAGAACATCAAAGCAAAGTGATGTCTTTGATCAAACGGGAACGCAGTGCGCGCCGTTTGAGTTGATCAACTGAGTCATCTGTCCACCAATGTGAAGAGTTGCCCCAGATCCAATCGGTACCCGTAATCCCTAGTAACTGAACTTCCCCCTTCGTACCTGAAATTGTTCGATCAAAGGTCTTGCCTCCAACATTGAAGGTGATTTGATGAGTCCCCTCTTTTAATCGCAGGCGAATCATGGAGTTTGGAACAGTCTCCATCGCTGCGCCACCATCCACAGAAATGTCCAACGGATGATGTCCGTCGCCCCAATAACGCACGACGTAAACCGTCAGAGCTTCAGGCACTGAGGCAAACAACTTTGCTTCATCATCTTTGGCAATGCTGGGTGCAGGATCTTTGGTGCAGTAAGCATTTCTTCCTCGATCCGTATGGCAATGCGGCTTCTCAGCGATTCGATCAACCGGTGAAGCGCAGCCCGCGATTCCAAGTACGCAAGCTGAGACGACGATTGTTTTAGTAATCCAAGTTTTCATAATATTTTCCCAAAATTGATCCACCATTTGTGGCAAAAACAAGTAAGTTGTAAACGCCTCATTTCAGAACAAAACGTGCAGAAGTGGTTTTCCCAGCTGAACTGAATTGAGCAACAACCTTTGTCCCAGGAGCTACCTTGAAGCTACCTTTGGCTTCAAGCTTGTCGCCTGTTGGTTTCAACTCAACTTCTTGCTTGTCAGCGCCAGAAAGCAGTGTGACTTTTGCCGTCGTTTTACTCACGTCAACGGGTTTGCCATGGTCACGCACGAACAACTGCAGCACATCAGGTTTGGCGACCAGTTCGTAGTCAACATCCTTGACGGTGGTCAAAACACCACCTTGCATGGGTTTGTGATCCGCATCGTGTGGCCCTGCCCATGCGAGTCCGCTGAGAAAAAGCGACGATGTGATCAAGAGCGTATGGAATTTCATGAGATGTCCTTTTGAGGTTTTGGTTGAGGTTGAAGAAACGAATGAATGGTCAGAATGCTTCAGCATCTTTGTCTTGCAAAAGCGCCTCGGCAGGTTTGCGGCCAAAGAGCCAAAACATGGCAGGCGTCAGAAAGGTGTCGAGCAGCGTCGAGCTGATCAAGCCCGAGAAAATCACCACGGCGACCGGGTGCAAAATTTCGGTGCCGGGGCGTTCGGCCTCGAAGAGCAAGGGTGCCAATGCGAAGGCAGTCACCAAGGCTGTCATCAACACCGGGCTCAAACGTTCCATCGAACCGCGCAAGATCATGGGCTTGGTGAAGGACTCTCCCTCAAAGCGCATCAGGTTGATGTAATGACTGACCTTCAAAATGCCGTTGCGCACCGAAATGCCCGCCAGCGTGATGAACCCGACCAGGGCGGCCACCGACAAGGGCTGACCTGACAGCCAAAGACCCAACACGGCACCCACGAGCGCCAAGGGAATGTTCACCATGATCAAGGCCGACAAAACGGCAGACTTGTAGCGGCTGTAAAGCACCACAAACATCAACACCACAGAGACCACCGAGAGCAAAGAGATCAGGCGCGAGGCTTCTTCTTGCGCCTGAAACTGTCCTCCAAGGGTGATGAAGTAGCCCTCTGGCAATCGAGAATCCGCCGTCACTTTGCGTATGTCGGCCACAACTTCTGACAATGGGCGGCCCGAAGCGTTGGCAGAAATCACGATACGCCGCTTGCCGTTGTCCCGACTGATTTGGTTGGGACCATCGGCGTCTTCAATCGTTGCGATTTTGGACAGCGGAATTCTGCCCGAGGGTGTTTCGATCAACACCTGGCCCAAGCCTTCCAGCGATCGTGCGGATTCTGGTAAACGCACAACCAACGCAAAGCGGCGACCTCCCTCCATGATTTGCGTGACACGTTCACCTTCCACCAGGGTCTGCAGTGTGGCAAGCACTTGCGCGCCAGACAGGCCGTATTGCGCCGCTGCCGCATAGTCCAACCGTACCTTGATCTGGGGTGCAAGAACTTGTTTTTCGATTTGCAGGTCAGCTATGCCCTCGATACCTGACAGCCGTGAGCGCAGCGCATCGGCTTGCCCGCGCAGCACGTCCAGGTCTTCGCCAAAAATCTTGATGGCGATTTGGGAGCGCACCCCAGACAGCATGTGGTCGATGCGGTGTGAGATGGGTTGCCCCACCTCAATCGAAGCAGGCAGGTTGACCAAGCGTGCACGGATGTCGGCACGGACCTCATCCATTGAGCGCGTCAACTCGCCTGAGGGTTTGATGCCCACGTCCAATTCGCTGACATGAACACCTTCGGCATGCTCATCCAGTTCAGCACGTCCGCTGCGCCTGCCCACATGCAGCACTTCGGGCACCTGCTTGACCAGCACTTCGGCCTGGCGCGCCAGGTCAGAGGACTCGGTCAAGGTCACGCCCGGGTTCAGCCGTATGCCCACCAGCAAGGTGCCTTCATTAAAAGGAGGCAAGAAGGTGGTCGGAAAAAACGGAACAGCCGCCGCAGCCAACACCACCGCCACACATGCACTGGTTATCGCCACGCGTGGCTTGTCCAGCACTTTTTGCAAACTGCCTTTGTAGCCTTGCTTGAGCCATGCCAGCACTTTGGTGTCGCCATGGTCCAGGTTTTTCATGCCCGGCAAGAGGTAGTAGCTCAGCACCGGCGTCATCGTTACCGACACCAACAAAGAGGCCAGTGTCGAGATGATGAAGGCAATGCCCAGCGGCACAAACAACTTGCCTTCCAGGCCCGGCAAAGCAAAAAGCGGCAGGAAGACCAGCACGATGATCACCGTCGCATAGAGGATCGCCGAGCGGACTTCCATGGACGCCTTGGCCACGAGCGCGAGCAGCGACAGGCGCTGACTGGGGTCCTTGGCACGGTCTTCTTTCATGCGCCGCAAGATGTTTTCCACATCCACCACGGCATCGTCCACCAGTCCGCCAATGGCAATCGCCAGCCCCCCCAGCGTCATGGTGTTGATCGACAAGCCAAAATACTTGAACACCAGTGCCGTGATGAAGATGGACACTGGGATGGCGGTGAGCGCGATGATGGTGGGTCGAACTGTGCCCAAGAAGAAGAAAAGGATCGCGGCCACAAACAGCGACGCACCGATCAACTTGCCTTGCAGCGTCGAGATCGACGCCTCAATGAAGCTGGCCTGGCGGAAGGTCACACGGGGTGCCTCCATCCCCTCAGGAAGGGATGCCTTGAGATCCGTAATCGCTTCTTCAATCGACTGTGTCAAACGGGTCGTGTCAGCGGTGGGTTGCTTTTGAACGCCCAGAATCACGGCGGGCTTGCCCTCAAAGCCGGCATCCCCACGTTTGATGGCTGCGGCAAAAGTGACCTCAGCGATCTGGCGCAACAAGATGGGCTGACCGTTCTTGGCGGTGATGGCCAGATTGCGCAAGTCCTCCAGGCGTGAAGTGCGACCAAGATTTCGAATCAGGTACTCGCGCCCGTTGAGTTCCAGAAACCCCCCCGAGGTGTTGGCCGAAAACCCGCGCAACGCCGACTCCAACTGGTCCAAGGAGATACCCAAGTCCGACAGGCGCGCTGTGTTGGGCTGCACCTGAAACTGACGCACTTCGCCGCCAATGGGAATGATCTGTGCGACACCCGGTATGGACAAGAGTCGCGGCCGGAGCACCCAGTCGGCGTACTCACGCACCGCCATAGGGGAGATTTTCTGCGGATCGACAGGAATAGCGATCTGCATGATCTCACCCATGATGGAGCTGATCGGTCCCATGCGGGGTATCACCCCGGCAGCCAAACCTTCTTCCATGGACGAGAGACGTTCAGACACCAGTTGGCGTGCCCGAAAAATCTCTGTGTCCCAGTTGAAGGTGACATACAAAAAGGACAGGCCAGCAGAGGAAGTAGAACGAACCGATTCGACCCCAGGCAAGCCATTCATGGCCGTCTCCAGAGGAAAGGTAATCAGTTGCTCGACCTCTTCGGGCGCCATGCCACCCGCCTCGGTCATGATCGTCACAGTAGGTTTGTTGAGGTCGGGAAAGACATCGACTGGCGTTCGAGACAATGTGAATGCCCCGTAAGCCATCAATACGGCACCCGCTATCAACACCAGAAGCCGGTTGGTCAGGCTATTTTCGAGAAGCCACTTGAACATATCGTGACCCCTTTACCGGACTTGATTGATGAGCGTGGCACCTTGGGTCGCCACACGATCGCCAGACTTCAAGCCCGAGATCACCGTGACACGCGCTCCATCCAGGGGCTCGAACGTCACCGTGCGGGGTTCAAACTGCTCAGCTGCAGACTTGACCCACACAACGTTCTGATTAGCAGCGTTTTTCATCAGTGCCGACTGGGGGACCGCAATACCCTGTGTCTTTTGCTTGGACTGCACATAGACTTTGACGGGCTGTCCAACGGCCAGACCTAGTAGTTCCGGGCTTTGCACTTGGAAGTTCAGCGGCAGCGCTTGCTCGCGCAAACTGCGCGCTGCACCCATGAAAACCAGTGGCGTGCGCTGGTCGCCGACAGCCAATGTGGCACCGCCGATGTTGTTGGCCACTGAGATATCAAAAGCCAAGGCTTCAATGCGCAGCCGCTTCGGGTCGACAATTTCAAAAATCAATTCCCGCGTGTCCACCACTTGGCCTGCCACGACATGCGCCGAGGCAATCACGCCAGAAACGGGCGCGACCAGTGCTTCTTTGCTGCTGAGGCCGCCACCAACGGCCGACATGCGGTCGGTCAGGCTGAGCACATCACTCTCTGCGGCTTCCACTTCCTTGCGCGGTACGGTATCTGATAACTCGCGCAAACGTGCCAAACGCTTTTCAGCAAGCGCTTTGGCAGCGCGAAATTCGGCCAATTGAGTCAACTGGCTGGCCCGCTCCAGGGGGGCGACCGCAGGGACCACGTAGGCCAATACCTGACCCTTCTTGACGGTTTGCCCTGCGTTGGGCAAGCCATTGGGGCCGGGTTCTATGCGTCCGGCGTTGATGGGCTGGACTTTGCCCCCAGCGTTGGGGTCCATCAGTACCTGACCATTGAGTTCAAAGGCGCGTGGCACCTCAGCGGTTTCCACCACCATCGTGCGCACATTCAGTTGGCGTTGGGCTGGTTTGGGCAGAAACACGCTGCCATCGGCCATGCGCTGTGGACCATTGGCATTGGCCGTCGCAGGCGCAGCGCCGTGGTCATGGCCTTCGCCCGCGTACGTAGGCAGCGCAGCACCTGCAAGGGTCAAAGCAGTGGCCAGTGCCATCCAGTGGCGTTTTTTTGAAGTGTTGATTGTTTTCATGCTGAGGCTCCTTAGGCCGTACGAGCTTGTTGACGAAAGCGAACGATCGCGCCTAATGCCATCAGGGCCAATAACCCCCCGCCGATCCACAGGGCGATGCCTTTCCAAGAAGAACCACTGACAGGTTCATCTTCGTCCTCGTGCAAATCGAGTTCGCCAGTCAGCAGGTCGTTCAGTTCACCGGCCTGAATGGTTGCGGTGATGGCAATGACGCCAGGTTTGAGCGTGTCCTTGAGGATGACTTCGTATTCACCTACGCCGTGTTTTTCAGCTTTGTATTTGCGGCCTTCGATGTCAATGTCAATTTGAGCGTCATTAACCGGACTGTTGTCTGTAAAACGGTCCAGGAAAATCGTCAGCTGCTTGCCATTGACGATGCCAACCATTTCCAGATCCTCTGAAACCGCGACGAAACGCGGCAGTGCTGTCCCATGCGCTTGTGGAGCAGCTTCTCCATGGTCGTGACCCGCACCGGCAATGGCCATAGGACTGAGTAATGTGAATATCAGCGCCATAAAGGTGGCGACTGTTGAATGAATGATCTTCATGATGTTCCTTGAATTTTTGAGGGGTGTCAGCATCACTGAGGCAGCAGGCCCAAGGACTGCCGCAATGCCGAAATGGCGGAGGCCAGGTCAATTCGGCTTCGAGCGGCTTGTCTCGCGGCCTCTGCAGCCTCTGCTTCAATGCGCAAGCGGGTGGGCAGATCCGACTCGCCCAGCCTGAACGACTTGTCAAAAAAGCTGCGGGACTCGTTGGCCAGCTGGGCTCGTCGCTGCGCAGCATCAAGTTGAGTGCGTGCGGCCTCCAGACGAGCAGCAGCGCCTTGTTTGTCGGCTTGAATGCGCGCCTGCTCGAGGACCAGTTGTGACTGCACTTCTATCGCTTCGGCTTGTGCAGTCGCAAGACGGGCGTCATGCCTAGGGCCTGCACCCAAGGGCACGCGAATGCCAATCAGCACAGTCTGGCCATAGCGTTCTCCAAATGCCCCACGGCCGCGCGTGGTGGCCACCGTGAGTTCCGGGTTGGATCGCCTCTGGGCGCTGATCAGCTGAGCCGTCCGCTCGGCCATCGTGATGCGATCCTCCAGTTCAGCCAACAAGGGATGCCCCACTGACGCACCCGTATGTGGGGTCGAATCTGGCGTTGGCTCCACCGCCGCGTTGACTTTCAAGTCTGCCGGTGCCGTCCTGCCTGTTAGCGCCATCACTTGTGCCAAGGCTGCGGCAGATGCAGCTTGAGCTTGGGCGGCATGCGCTTGGGCCGCAGCGACAGCGCCTTCGGCTTGATGCTGGTCGGACTTTGCCAGATCACCCGCGTTGGTCCGTT
This sequence comes from Limnohabitans planktonicus II-D5, assembly GCF_001270065.2. Classification (GTDB taxonomy): domain Bacteria; phylum Pseudomonadota; class Gammaproteobacteria; order Burkholderiales; family Burkholderiaceae_C; genus Limnohabitans_A; species Limnohabitans_A planktonicus. Next base: position 8,773 of record NZ_LFYT02000002.1, on the reverse strand, counting down.
TGGCTACATCAGCGGCGATACGTTGTGCATTGGCCAGTTGTTCGCTCGCCAGTTCAGCATCGACGCGAGCTCGCAACCAGCCCCACCAAGCATCCCTGACGGAAGAAGCGAGCCGCAGTTGTGAGGCGAGCAGCTTGCGCTCAACCAACGAGATTTCAGCTTGCGCCAGATCGGCACTGGCTGTGCGTTGCCCGGGTAGCCAAATGGGAACGGCGATACCCACCTCAGCTTCCCGCGCACCGCTGTTGCCTGTCATCCGGTCTGATCGCTGACTTATCTCCAGCGAGGGCGGCTCGGGGGACAGCATCGACGCGGCTTTGGCCTGGGCCAGGGCGGCATCGCGACGCGATTGAAGCGCGTGCGCCTCGGGTTGCCTTTGCCACGCCGTTTCGAAAACATCTTTCAAGGACACCGAGCCACTCAACGCGGCGGCGGATGTGCCTTGTGCTTGGGCCGTCAGCACCAAGCCACTCAGGGTCATGACCGACAGCGCGATTCGAATCGGTGCCGATCTTTTTTTGTACAAACTCATAGCTCATCTCCAATGGTGAAAACATCCAAGGAGATCAGCGAGCAGCGACAACACGTCGCTAGGCGATGACGCACAACGCGCAAAGCGTCATGTGCATCCGCACACAGGGGATTCGAAAAGAGGGAAAGGTAAAGAAACCCGAGGCTCGCCGATCAGGCAAGCACGGGCCATTGAGGCCGTTCAGGACGTTCACTAGACATATGCGAAGCAATGACCTGAAGGTGAAGTGGGTGATCGTCAGAGGCCGCTAATGTGGATTTGCTCAGATCGCTGACCAGGGCAGCGGCACAACCCATATGACAAGTGGCACAGTCATGGTCCATGCCCGCCGATTGAGGTGCATTTTTGCTGGAATCTTGCTGGTCAATTGCCGCATGGTCATGTGTGTGGTGACCAGGGTGCTTGGCAGTCGCACTGGTTTCGTGCTCGCAATAGCTTGCCATTGCTGCCCAGCTGTATTGCAAGGGCAACAGAACCAGCAAGAAAATTGCCAAGAACTTTTTCATAAGTTGATATTTTAGTCGCTTCAGGCTTGCTTGATCACGGGACGAGGCGTTGGCCTCAGTAATCCTGAGGAAATGGAAGAGGTTTACAGCTGCCAAGGAGCCATCACTTGACTGCCTTGAGAAGCCGAAGCCCGTTGAAAACCACCAACAAGCTTGCGCCCATGTCGGCAAAGACCGCCATCCACATAGACGCGTCATCAAAGATGGCCATGAGCAGGAATACCGCCTTGATGCCCAGAGCCAGGGTGATGTTCTGCCACAAAATGACATGGGTACGTTTGGAGAGGCGAATCGTCTCGGGCAAGCGGCGCAGGTCGTCGTTCATGACGACGACGTCGGCCGCTTCCATGGCCGTGTGAGTGCCCGCAGCGCCCATCGCAAAGCCAATGTTCGCCTTTGCAAGTGCCGGGGCATCATTGATGCCGTCACCGGTCATGGCCGTCACACCGTATCTTCCTTGTAACTCTTCAATCGCCTTGAGCTTGTCCTCAGGCAGCAGGTTGCCTCGGATTTCTGAAATGCCTGCCAAGTGTCCGACGGTGCGCGCCGTTGCGGCGTTATCACCGGTCAACATGATGGGAACGACCCCCAGCGCCTTCATCTCGGAAATGGCCTCGATCGATGACGGTTTGATCGTGTCCGCTACAGCGAAGAGCGCGATTACCCGGTCCCGATTGGCCAAAATGGTCACAGTTCGTCCTGCCTCTTCATGAACTGCGAGGCGTGCTTCCAATGGCGCAGAACACTGGCCGCGCTCTTCGATCCAGCGGTGATTGGCCAGGATGTAGGGGTGGCCATCGATCACCCCCTGGACGCCACGACCTGCGACAGCTTCAAATGCTTCGACTTCTTGGGCTTGTACCGCTAGGCCTTGAGCAATCGCTTTCGAGACCGGGTGGTCTGAACGCGCAGCCAGGCTCTTTGCGAGCAGTTCTACCCCTTGCTCAGGCTCGTCGGGCGCGATGGGCTCGAACGCCACCAATTTGGGCTTCCCTTCGGTGATGGTGCCGGTTTTGTCCAAAGCGACGGCTTTGATCTTTCGGGCTTCCTCCAGGTAAACGCCTCCCTTGATCAAGATACCCCGCCGTGCCCCTGCGGCCAGACCACTCACCACCGTGACGGGTGTGGAGATGACCAAGGCGCAAGGGCATGCAATCACAAGCAGGACCAAAGCCTTGTAGACCGCTTCGAGCCACGTGATCCCGGCCACCCAGGGCATCAGGACGGCAACCAGCACCGCAAGGGCAAAGACCGCAGGTGTGTAGACGGCGGCGAACTGGTCAACAAAACGCTGCGTTGGTGCGCGAGAGGCCTGCGCTTCCTCGACGGCTTTGATGATCCGGCTGAGCGTGCTGTCTGAGGCGGGCGATGTGACCCGGATTTCCAAAGCAGAGGCCTGGTTGATGGTTCCGGCAAACACCTCATCACCAGGTCCTTTGTCCACGGGCAGGCTCTCGCCTGTCAAAGGCGATTGATCCACCGCGCTCTGACCCGCCAGCACGGTGCCATCAAGCGGAACACGCTCACCCGGAGAGATACGTACCACCGAGTTCAATGCAACAGACTTGACGTCAATCCGAAGCCAGCCGCCGTCCTCCTGGCGTACCTCGGCTTGCTCTGGTGACAAGGCAAGAAGGCTTTTGATGGCACCTCGAGCGCGGTCGACCGCCCGCGCTTCGATGGCCTCTGCAATGGCATAGAGCGCCATCACCATGGCGGCCTCAGGCCACTGGCCGATCAAGAAGGCGCCTGTGACGGCTACTGCCATGAGGGCGTTGATGTTCAATCGTCCTTGCCGCAGCGCAGCCAGGCCTTTTCCGTAGACGCCGAAGCCTGAAAGGACGATGGCACCCAAAGCGATGGCCATGCCCAGGGCTTTGATCCAGGTCGTCGCAGGGAAGGCGTACGCGATCGCCTCTGCTGCCAATGCCAAGCCGAGCGCCGCCAGAAGCTTTCCCCACATGTCCCAAAACGTCGCAGACGCATTAGTTGTACCGGAAGGTTTTTTGTCGGCTTCGTCGATGGGCTCAGGCTTAAACCCTGCCTTTCGAATCGCCTGTAGTGCGTTTGGCAATGCAGCTTGGCTCGCAGAAATGGTCAGTACGCTTGCCCCCAGATCGAATCGCAAGGCTTCAATTTCCGGGATGCCATCCACAGCGCGCCGAATCTCGGACTCCTCTGAGGCGCAGTCCATGTTGGAGATACGGAACCTTTTCTGTGACTGGTCTGTGTTCATATGCGCCACGTCCTGCTCAGATTGCACCAAGGGTACGCAGGAAGCGGCTGAACATCCGTTCTCAGTCGGGCGGACCTGTGGCTTTGCGCCTTCGCAAGATGTACTTGTACTCATGATTTCTTCCTCGTTACAGCGATTAGAAACCCTGTAGCCACTTTAGAGTCAAGCGCCTAAAATATGGTCAACCGCTGATGGAGGACACCATGAGGATTGGAGAGCTCGCCAAGGCCACCGATACACAGGTGGAGACGATTCGCTACTACGAGCGTGAGGCCTTGTTGCCACAGCCGGGGCGAACAGAAGGCAACTACCGCGTCTATGGACCGGAGCACGTTGAACGACTTTCGTTCATTCGGTACTGCCGAAGCTTGGACATGGCCCTGGATGAGATTCGAGCGCTGTTGCGCATGAAAGATTCCCCCCCACAGGACTGTTCTGACATCAACGCCTTGGTTGATGAGCACATCAAGCATGTGGCGGTTCGAATCAGAGAGCTGAAGGTCTTGCAAAGGCAACTTGTTGAGTTGCGAACCGGTTGTGCCGGAAACGGCTCTGTCAGTGAGTGCGGTGTGCTTTCCGGAATTGCTCAGGCCTCTAAGGAAGTGGGGCCGGTGGGCAAGCGAGGCGCGCGCCATGTGCATGGGGCGCACTGATTTGCGTCAAAGGAGTACGAGTCCCTTTGAGCGCCCGTAAACACTGTTCCGAGATCCGCAAGCAAGGCGCTTTTTTCAAAGCATTCTCCAAATTGAGGATCTGTTCCTAGCGCGGTTGAAAGGCAATGATGCTCATACCCAGCAGGGCCACGGCAACACCCGCGACATCCCAATTCGATGGTCGGATGCCGTCGACGGCCCATAGCCAAAGAATAGCTGCAAAGATGTAGACACCCCCGTAAGCAGCGTAGACGCGTCCGGTGGCAGCTTCGTGCAGTGTCAGTAGCCACGCGAAGGCCGCCAGACTGACTCCGGCGGGTATCAGCAACCATGGAGATCCGTTTTGCTTGAGCCAGAGCCAGGGCAGGTAGCACCCCACGATTTCAGCGATTGCGGTTGCGAAATAGAGCGTGATGGTCTTCATTTGATCTCCTGTGCCTGATTTTCCATACAAGTTCATACCCCAGTTGAGCTTCAAGTGTTGGGGCGCGCATCTCTCATAAGGTCTGTCACCTCAGCCGCTTGTGTGATGCGGAAATAACCCAACACGGTGGAGACGCTGTGGTGCCCCGTCATGGCCATGGCCTGAGCGAGGGGAACGTTTTGCAAGCCTGCCTCTGTCACGAACCCTGAGCGCAGGGAGTGGGCGGCATAGTTGCCGTCAATGCCTGCCAACAAGCATCGCTTTTTAACGATATCTTTGACAGCGGCAGGGGAGAGCGCTTCAGCGATGTGACCGCCTTTGCGCACTCTTCGGAAAATCGCCCCGCTGGTGATGTGGCTGACGGTGAGCCATGCCGAGAGGGCTTGCGCTGCGAGCCCGAAAATGGGTTTGTGGTTTTCAGCGCGTTCTGCGCCGGCTTGGTTCGTTTTGGAGAACGCCAAGTTGTAGAGATAGGCATCGGGGCCGGTGCGTTTTAAAAACTGCATGTCTGCGCTGGCCACCTCGGATCTCCTGCGCCCGCCACTGGACCAGGCGAACAAGATCAGTGCTCTATCGCGGATGCCGATGACTGAGTCATCGCACGTTTGCAAGATGGCTTGAAGAGGCTCTTTGGTGAGGGCGTCTTTTTTGCGGGGGAGGGCACCCCGCTTGGCGTAGGCCTTGCGGGTGCGGGAGAGAAGCTCGCGCACTTTGGGGTCGTGGCAAGGGTTTTTGAACTCGCCAATTTGGTGGGCTTTGGACAGGACCGCAATTCGGTGAATCAGGGTGTTGTGTGCGAGTGCGCCGAGTTTGCCTTTGAAGCCGGATTTCACCAGGGCTTGATCGATCTCGATGGGCAGCTCGTGCGCCAGGCCTTTGTCGGTGGTTCGATCCGCGTGGTCGACGACAAACTGGAGCACACAGGCGGTGGGCACGGGCAGCTGTATTTGTCGGCCGTAGCGTGCACCAAACCATGCGGCCCAGTAGCGCAAGGCGCTGCGGTAGCTGATGAGGGTGTTTTTTGATTCACCTTCGCGCAGCAGATCTTCGACGGCGCGTTGGGTGACTTCGCTCAGAGCCTCTGGCTCCAGGGCGGGTGTATTTTTGAGCGTGGGCAGGCGCAAGTTCATGGGCGGCTTATTTCTTTGAAGAAATCTTACATAGCATGTAAGATTATTTATCTTTTTATCCTTTAAATCACGATAAATATCTCTTATCGTCGGTAAATTTACAGCAAGGAGCAGGGCGATGCAAGTTAATAGTCCAAGGGGTGTTCAGCAAACCGATGTCAACGGCGCAGCCGACGAATTGCTCAGTGAGCAACTCAAACCGACCATTGAACGTGTTCGCATGAAATTGGGCCGTGGATCGCCCAACACCGTGGGCCCGATGCTGGAGGTCTGGTTTTCTTCATTGGGAGAGCGTTTGAGAGGACCAACGGGTGAATCCGATAAAACAAGCGAATTGCCAGCTACTGTGCAAGTAGCCATGAAAACCCTCTGGAAAAGCGCTTTGCAGGAGGCTCACAGTACTTTTGAAGCATCAAAAGCAGATTTCGCGAACACAGCAAGTCAGCAAGAACAGCAAATGACGACGGTGCTTGCTGAAATTGAAGCTGAGCGTGGAGCGTTCACGCAGAAGGCATCAGAATTAAAGCAAGCCCTTGATGCGCTTGAACTGAAGCATGCCGAAACACAAGGTCAAGCGCATAAGCTTCAAATGCTTGTGAACAAGAAGGATGAGGAACTCACATCATCGCGTCTGGCGCTTCAACAGCAAGTTGCCGAAGGCAATGAGGAGCGTCGCCGTCACGATGCGCAACTGCGGTCTCACAGCGCTGAAATCCAAGCGCTTCAGGCACAGTTTGTGTCTTCAGAACGAAGACTGATGGCGGAGATTGATCGCGAGCGCCAACAAGTAAAAAAATTACAGGCAGAGGTGGAGATTGAAAAAAAGAAGCAGATACGACATCAAAGTGAGGCTCTGGAAGTGGCAGGAAATTTGACCAAGCAACTGCACGAGCTGAGGATGCAAAACACGCAGCTATCAGAGCGCGCATCAGGTTATCTTGCACGCATCAACGACATGCAACCCAAAAAACTCAAATCTGCAGCAAAGAACAAAGCCGTACGAAGCGTAATCGGATAGAAGTTACGCACATCAACGTTTTGGTCTTGCCAAATCACCAGTCCTTGATAGCGTTAACTTTACTTGGAATATGTGAGTAGCTATAACTTTACTTGGAAAGTAGCGTCAACTTTACTTGTGTGACCGGTAGGTCTGGGGTTTTACCCCTACTTGATGTCTTTAAAACTTCGTACGATGCATATTATGTTAAGTCATTAAGATGATCAATCGGGCGTCTAAACGAAATCACGCAGGTTCAAAAAACAAAGAAGAAAAAGCGAGACGCTGTCCTATTGATCCGGCACGCTGAAGTTTGAAATGCGTGAGATATGTCATCTCGTAGGTCGGCACTCGCAGAGTCCGACGTTATTGGTTTCGGCACAGGCCCATGTCAGGGTCTTCGACCGCCGACCTACAACAGCTTTGCGCATTGAAAACTTCACAGGGCCGAATCAATAACGAGGACGTTGGCATGTTTCTTTGACTGCGATGAATGGCAATCCTGCGATCAGGCATTCAGGCCACTTCGAAAAATCGCATGACCACACGGTCAGGGTGACGCGCACCGGTGCCCACAAACAAGCGCTCGTTGATCCAACTCAAGGCGTTGGACGCTGTTTCGAAACTTGGGCTGCATCTGAAATACACCGATTCCGGCTCAACGGGTTCGCCGCGCACCAGCTTGGCCATGACTTCGGGCGTAGCCGTGCGCACGGCCCGGTTTTGCACAAAAATCAAATCGCCGCCATCGGTCTCGATCACATAGCGCGCATCCAGCTCGGCCATGCGCGGGTTCAGGATCAATTGAAAGTCAGCACCGCCTGGCAAAACGCGTGCACTCCAGCCCTGCCCTTGCACTTCACCGCCCAAAATCGGGATCACCCGCCGCATGCCATGCAAGGCCTGTCCGACCTCAAGCGGCTTGTCGACTCGGACCGACAAATCGGCGAAAAAATTCAGTTCAGGCGTGGGTAAATTCAGCATGAGTCAAGGTTATGGCCAAACATCCAAAGCAACTGTCCTGCTTTGGACAGTTGGGGCATTTCGCGCTCGGCATGTGTACATCTCGGGGACTTATTCATTCGGCCCAGTGAAGTATTCAATGCTCAAAAATAATGCTGTAGGTCGGCGGTCGCAGACCCCGACATGGGGCCTGTGCTGAATCCAACAATGTCGGACTCTTCGTGTACCGACCTACGAGATCAATGTTCAAAGATCTTGTATGGGCCTGCGCTGAAAACCCATCATGTCGGATTGTGCGAGTGCCGACGAGATCAATGCTCAAAGCTGTTGTAGGTCGGCGGTCGAAGACCCCGACATGGCTCTATGCCGTTTAGTGTGGAACTTGACATCAAAGGCAGCGGTGGATTAACACGTTGCTCTTGGGCACAGCCCGCTCCAGCGGGTTGCTTGGCAAATGCTTGAGCTTGGACATCCGCAAATACGCAATGGCGATAAAGTTTCTTGCAGTTCTAAAGCCACGCGCGGCGCGTTTAGCCTGTTGGAGCAAACCATTCATGGCCTCCACATAAGCATTGCTGCGGTTGTCCAGCATGCCGCGCACCACACCGACCAAGCGCTGCTTTAACGTGCGGGCCAACTTCTTAAAGGGTGCCAGACGACAGCGCGTGGCCCAACTCAGCCACGCCTTCAATTCAGACTTGGCTTGTGTCGCGTTGTTGTGCCTGGCCGCATTGGCATAAACCGTACGCAGCGCCATCTTCAGCCGCCACGCGCGGGCACTCCTCAAGGTCGAATGCTGCAGCCAGTGCATCGCGTTGGTCTGATTGACGCTCCAGCCATCAGGATTGCGGCGCATGCCCCAGGTCAGACTCTTGAGTAATTTGCGGTCGTTGTCACCCAATGCAGCCTTGATCGCTTGGGGCTGGGTGCTTGTCTCGTGGCGTCGCACCTCGTCCATGGCCTCATTGGCCATCGCCACCACATGAAACCGGTCATAACTGATTTGCGCTTGCGTCAAGGCTTGCGCAACCCCTTTGGCGTAGGCTGCGCTCATGTCCTGACAAACGTGCGCGACTTTCCCTGGTTCGCCCCCGTGCGCTTGAAGGTCTTGCGCAAAGTTGACGACCGTTTGATGGTCTCTTCCTTCACAGGCAAACAGTAGGCGCTTCTTGTCAAGGTCATGCACCACGGTGATGTAATCTTGACCCTTGCGCAAGCTGGTCTCATCGATGCCGATGACGCGCACCGCCGACATATCGTCGAGTGAGCGGGCCTCATCCACGTAGTGTTCAATGCGCCGCCACAGCTGTTTGTCGGTGCAGCGCAGCAGTG
>NZ_LFYT02000001.1 GCF_001270065.2 Limnohabitans planktonicus II-D5 | reverse complement strand
AGTTGTAGGTCGGTGGTCCGAAGACCCCGGACCAAAGGGCCTCGTGCCGAACCCTCATGTCGGACTCTGCGAGTACCGACCTACGAATAAAAAAAGGCTCAAAGAAGTTGTAGGTCGGCGGTCGAAGACCCCGACATGGGCCTGTGCAGAAGCCAGCCATGTCGGACTCTGCGAGTACCGACCTACGAATACAAAAAAGGCTCAAAGATGTTGTAGGTCGGCGGTCGAAGACCCCGACAAGGGCCTGTGCCGAACCCATCATCTCGGATTCTGCGAGTACCGACCTACGAATACAAAAAAGGCTCAAAGATGTTGTAGGTCGGCGGTCGAAGACTCCGACATGGGCCTGTGCAGAAGCCAGCCATGTCGGACTCTGCGAGTACCGACCTGCGAGATGACATGTCTACACATTTCAAACTTCATCGTTCCGGATCAATCGACCAAAAAAAACGCCGCATAGACCTTGTGTATCGTCTGTGCGGCGTCTTGAGCCTTGTTGTTGGCCTGGACTTATTTTTTGATCTTCATCTCATTGTTGACCTTGCGAACGCCTTCAACCGCGCTGGCTGTGCGCACAGCCTTGTCCATTTGCTCTTGGCTGTTGACAAAGCCGCTCAGTTGCACCTCTTCATTGCGTGTGACGACCGCAATGTCCATGCTGTGGATGCTGGAGTCTTTCAACAATGCGGCTTTGACTTTGCCGGTGATGATGCTGTCATCGAGTTTTTCTCCTGCTGAGGATGATGCACCCTTGATGGCCACATTGTTTTGGACGCTTTTAACGCCCTCAATGGTACGTGTCACGCGCAGGGCTTCGTCCAGTTCCGCCTGGTTGTCCACAAAGCCACTGAGCAAGACTTCGCCCTTGCGCGTTTCGACTTTGATGTCGTAGTTTTTGAACTTCAGGTCGGTCATCAGTGCTGACTTCACGCGGGTGGTGATCAGGGCATCGTCCAGTTCATTGCCCAAGCTGCTTTTGGCATCGGGGGACGGTGCGTTGTTGTCTGCAGATTTTCCGCAGGCGACCAAGGATGCCGCCAGAACGCCAGTGATTGCGCTGGCCATGACCAAAGAGGTCATGCGTTTGTTGAGGCGGCGCATATCAAGGACGGATGGTAATTTGGTTGCGCACATTGGTCACCCCCTTCACGCCGCGTGCGATGCTCTCGGCGGTGCTGCGTTCGTTGGCATTCTTCGCAAAGCCAGACAGCATGACGGTGCCGTTGAGCGTTTCCACGCTGATGGCTGCTGCGTCCACTTGCTTGTCTTCAATAAAGCGGGCTTTGACCCGGGTGGTGATCGCGCTGTCATCCACATAGGCGCCTACGGTTTCCTGGCCGCGTTGCACGGCGCAACCGGTGGCCGTCAGCGTGAGGATGGCAGCTGTAACGATGGCAAGAGTGGTGCGAATATTCATGGTGGTTTCCCGTTGATGTAAGTTATCAAGTTGCAAGGTGATGGTGGTGACATTCACCAACCATTGGCGCGAGTCCATTAGGATCAGCGCGTGCTTCAGTATTGAGGCTGGGTGTAAAAGTATCTGTGCTCCACCACACACACTCGGCCCTCATGTGTGGCCTTCAACAATCGCAGTCCTTGCACACCACCATCCGACGAATTCAATGCAGCATCTACCCTTGGTTGCTTACGCCACAGACACAACTTACCCGTTTCCTTAGAGTTGATCCTTCCACCAAATTTACGGAGTAAGAGCATGCTGGGTACCATTCTTCTGATCGTTTTGATTCTGATGCTCGTAGGCACCATCCCCACCTGGCCGCACAGCAGCGGATGGGGCTATGGACCCAGCGGTGCACTGGGCGTGATCACGATCATCGTGCTTGTTTTGTTGCTGACCGGACGACTCTGATCGCTGGGCCACTGCCCTTGTGAGCGATGGATTGACACACTTTTGCAGCGCCCAAGGTCCATCTCTCATGGCTTTTTTGCCCTTTAAACGGCTCAATCAATGACCCACGGAATTCGCCGACGCACTTGTTGATCCGGCACACTGAATTTTTAAATGTGTGAGCCATGTCTTCTCGCAGGTCTCCACTCGCAGAGTCCGACATGATGGGTTTGTGCACAGGCCTTTGTCGGGGTCTTCGACCGCCGACCTACAAATTTTTTGTGCCTTGTTCTCGTAGGTCGGTACTCGCAGAGTCCGACGTTGTTGGTTTGTGCACAGGCCTTTGTCGGGGTCTTCGACCGCCGACCTACAATTTTTTGAGTTTTGAAAACTCCACTTGGCCGAATCTATAGACCAAGCAGTAAGTTCAGCAACTTAAAACAGGTAAGTCAATGCGCCCACCAGACGCCAGTTGTTGGGCGTGGACTCGATGTTGTATGAAGTCCAAGTTGAGTAGCCACCCAATCCCTTGGCTAAGGTCAAGCTGTATAAAGCGCGTTGATAGCTTCCCGACAATTGCACACCCAAAGCTTGCAAGTAATATTTTTTCAAGGCTTCTGTGCCCAGCGCAGGGTTTTTCAATTTGATCAAACCCGCATCATAAAAACCACCTACCACTATGCCGTTGCTCAAGCGACGGTTGAGTTCCAAGGATGCTACGGCCCCATCATCTCCCGTGCCGTCCACTGAGGTGTAAGCGCGCACGCCACCGATGCCACCTAATGACATCTGGTTGTACGAATCCAGTCGCGCAGAAGTCAACTGCCCCTTGAACTTGAAGAGCGAGTAGATGCTGCCTTCCTGGTTCCAGGATTTTTGATCTCTCAAGTTCAATTCGATCTTGGCATAAGGCCCCGTCTCCATTTGAAGTTGGTTGAACAGGTAGCTGTAGTTCCCCAAGATGTAGGTGAACTCGGCCCGGCTGGCATCACGCGTCAGCTTTTCGTTGTCGGCCGTGATGCGCACTCGAAACTGGTTGTCATGTACCCGCGAGGTCTGTTGGCCCGTGCTCTCCAGTGTGCTGTGGCCACGCCGAGCAGACAACTCCACATGTTGTTTGAACACAAAATCACGCAGTCCGTCGTGAATGCGCGTGATGCCCACACCCAGTTCACCGCTGTAGCCCAGACTGGTCGCTTGACCGCCCAGGATGTTGCGGCTGTTTGATCCGGCACCCCAGATTCGCCAACGTGTTTGCGAACCTTCCAGGGCGGACTCGTATTCCGTCCGACCGTATTGGATGCCTTGCGATTTTTGGGCGACCAGACTCAAAGATGCCTTGGGTTCATGGCCACCAATTACCAACGATCCCATCACTTGAGGCACGCCATATTGCTTGAGACCGTAGCTGTTGAGTTGGACCACTGAATCGAGCACCTTGCCCAGGCGAGTAGGCGCGGCGTTGATACTCACGACCAAATCAATCAGTTCAGGGCCAACGGCACGGATGGTGGCATCGAGCTCAATGGGCAAGTCATAGCTGGCCGAATCCAGTCGCTGGTCCAGGCCCAGCGTGTCGACAGGCATGTTGACTTTGAAGTCCTGTTCAAAGCGCTGTGTGATCAAGGCACCATAGCGCTGCAGCAAATTGGCGTCGTTTGCAATCACGCGCACAGCATTGATCTTGGGCCTGAAAATTTTCACGACCAAAGTACTGCCACCGTCAGATTTCTTCACATCGGTTTGTGCGTAAGACAAAAAACCCAGGCGACGTGATGCGTCAAACAGCCAGCCATTGAAATTTTGCAATTCTTCGGCCGAAACACGTTTGCCCAAAGATGCGGCCCAGTATTTTTGAATCTCGTCCTGCAAAAACGGGCTCTGGATTTCTATGCCCGACAAACGATCAATTGACTCGGCTTTGTCCAGGCCCAGCACATCGATATTGGCCAGTGGTTTGGCTTTGGATTTGGGCAGCTGCTGTATGGACTGCTCAATGCCTTGCTGAACATTGTCCTTGGGCGGCGCTGGAGTCTGCGCCCAAGCCAGACCCATAGCGACTTGCAATGCAGTGATGAGCGTGATGCGTTGGAGTGTGTGAGGTTTCATGGTGAATACGTTCGTTTATTTTGTGTTGGGCGTTTGACAAAACTCAACTGAGTTTATCGAGGTGACTTGGCACAGGCAGGCATCCATGTTCGTTGCCGAACACGTCATGGACGTTGTGGTGTAAGGGGCGGGCAAACTCACACCTGAAGTGGCTGCGCCTGTTTGCGTGGCAATGGTGTAACCCAGGTAGGTCACGTGGGTGGTCGGGTTTCCCACTGTGTTGGCGGGTGTGGTCGCGATCACTGGCGCCGAGGCCGCAGCCGGGGTGATGGCCAGTTGGTTGTTGTTGACCGTGACCGTGTAGTTGTTCGCATCGCCACCCAGTGCGTTGAGTGTGGAGTTGTAGGTGCCAATGGCCAGGCCCGTGGCCAAACCTTTGACCTGGATGTCATCGCCAGCCATGAAACCTTGCGTGGTGGCGGCTTGTTGCCATTGGAACAAACCGTTGAACATCACTTCGGTGGCTGTGCCATTGATGGTGGCCAGTTTCGGTGTGACCTTGGCTGCGCCGGTCACCGTGGTGCTGTCCAGTACATAGTTGGCCGCATCGTCACCGCTGATGTTCAAGCCGCGCACCGTCACCGACTTGTTGATCACCTGACCCGTGGCATCGCGGGCCACGTTCTTGTTGTCAAACAAAACGCTGGTGTTGGCGAAATTGACCTTGTCTGCCCCAATGATGTCGGCGCTGGTGGTCTGGTTGAGCGTGGCCAGGGTGTTGCTGTCATAGACCTTGTCCATGGCATCGACTTTGACCACCAAGGTCTTGGGGGTGACCACATAGCGGGCTGCGCCGCAGCAGGCCGTGTAGCCCCCGAAGCTGTAGTTGTCCGCGTCTGCACCTGTAAGGGTGCCCACCACAGTTTGAACGTAGTTACCCACCTTCAGCGTGTTGCTGGAGCTGTAGCTGGGGGCGATCAGGGTGGCTGTTGCGGGTGTGACCACATCGTTGGTCAAAATATTGTCAAAGCTCACAGCACCTGTGACGATGGGGCTGCCATATGTGGCGGATACGCCCGCAATGGTCGGGCCTGTCAACGCCAGTTTGTTCACGGTGTAGTTGGCACTGCTGGTGGTCAGACCGGCAAAGCTGTAGTTGTCGGCATCGGTGCCGGTCAAAGTGCCAGTCACGCTTTGGGCGTAGCTGCCAGCCTTCAAGTTAATACTGCTGCTGTAGCTGGTTGCGACCAGAGTGGCTGTGGCGGGTGTCACCACATCGCTGCCGATCACGTTGTTGAAGCTCACCGCACCTGTGGCAGCAGGGGTGCCATAGGTCGTGCTGGTATCGGCAATCGCTGCGCCCGTCAAAGCCAGCTTGTTGACGGTGTAGTTGGCTCCAGTGGTGGTCATGCCGTTGAAGCTGTAGTTGTCGGCATCGGTGCCGGTCAAGGCGCCAGTCACGCTTTGGGTGTAGCTGCCAGCCTTCAAGTTGTTGCTGCTGCTGTAGCTGGGTGCGACCAGAGTGGCTGTGGCAGGTGTCACCACATCGGTGCCGATCACGTTATTGAAGCTCACCGCACCTGTGGCAGCAGGGGTGCCATAGGTCGTGCTGGCATTGGAAATCGCTGCGCCCGTCAAGGCCAGCTTGCTGACTGTGTAGTTGTCTCCAGTGGTGGTCATACCGCTGAAGCTGTAGTTGTCGGCATCGGTGCCGGTCAAGGCGCCGGTCACGCTTTGGGCGTAGCTGCCAGCCTTCAAGTTGTTGCTGCTGCTGTAGCTGGGTGCGACCAGAGTGGCTGTGGCAGGTGTCACCACATCGCTGCCGATCACGTTGTTGAAGCTCACTGCACCTGTGGCAGCAGGGGTGCCATAGATCGTGCTGGTATTGGCAATCGCTGCGCCCGTCAAGGCCAGCTTGCTGACTGTGTAGTTGGCTCCAGCGGTGGTCATGCCGGTGAAGCTGTAGTTGTCGGCATCGGTGCCGGTCAAGGTGCCAGTCACGTTTTGGGCGTAGCTGCCAGCCTTGAGCTTGTTGCTGGAACTGAAGGTCGGATTGACCCATGTGGCCGTGTCCGCATAGACCTGGTCGGCACCCTGCACATTGCCGAAGCTGACCGCACCCGTGGGAGCGGTGGTGCCGTAGACAGTGGCCACATTGGCAATGGCCGCACCCGACAGGGCCAGCTTGTTGACCACATAGTTGGGCGTCGATGTGGTCATGCCGCTGAAGCTGTAGTTGTCAGCATCGGTGCCTGTCAAGGTGCCGATCACATTCTGGGCATAGCTGCCCGCCTTCAGGTTGCCGCTGGAACTTGTCGCAGCGCCGACCAAGGTGACTGCAGCAGGCGTGACGACATCGAGGCCCAGCACATTGTTGAAGGTGACCGCGCCATTGGCAGCATAGCTGCCGTAAGTGGTGGTGACACCGGCAATGGCCGCGCCCGTCAAAGCCCGCTTGTTGACCACATAGTTGGCCGTACCGGTGGTCATGCCGCCAAAACTGTAGTTGTCGCCATCGGTGCCACTCAAAGTGCCGATCACGTTCTGGGCGTAGCTGCCCGCCTTGAGGTTGCCACTCGAACTTTGCGCGGCAGCGACCAAAGTGGAACCTGCTGGGGTCACGATGTCACCGCTGATCACATTGCTGAACGTCACCGCGCCGTTGGCAGCATAAGTGCCGTAGGTGGTGGTCACTTCAGCAATTGCAGCACCTGTCAGGGCCAATTTGTTGACCGTGTAGTTCGTGCCGCTGGTGGTCAGGCCGGTGAAGCTGTAATTGTCTGAGTCGGTGCCGCTGAGCGTGGCGGTCACGTTTTGAGCGTAGCTGCCAGCTTTCAAGTTGTTGCTGGAGCTGTAAGTTGGTGTGACCAAGGTGGCGGTGCCAGGGGTGACCACATCACTGGCGATCACGTTGGTGAAAGTGACCGCACCGGTGTTGGCGGGTGTGCCGTAAATGGTCGATACATCCGCAATCGCAGCCCCTGTCAGAGCCAGCTTGCTGACGGTGTAGTTCGTACCGCTGGTGGTCAGGCCGGTGAAGCTGTAGTTGTCAGCGTCGGTGCCGCTGAGCGTGGCGGTCACGTTTTGAGCGTAGCTGCCAGCCTTCAAGTTGTTGCTGCTGCTGTAGCTGGGCGTGACCAGCGTCGCGGTTCCCGGTGTGACCACATCGCTGGCGATCACGTTGGTGAAGGTGACTGCGCCGGTGTTGGCGGCTGTACCGTAGGTGGTGGTGACATCGGCAATCGCAGCGCCGGTCAAAGCCAGCTTGCTGACGGTGTAATTTGTGCCGCTGGTGGTCAGGCCGGTGAAGCTGTAATTGTCTGAGTCGGTGCCGCTGAGCGTGGAGGTCACGTTTTGTGCGTAGCTGCCAGCTTTCAAGTTGTTGCTGGAGCTGTAGCTAGGCGTGACCAGGGAGGCGGTAGAAGGGGTCACCACATCGCTGGCGATCACGTTGGTGAAGGTGACCGCACCGGTGTTGGCGGGTGTGCCGTAAATGGTCGACACATCCGCGATGGCAGCCCCTGTCAGAGCCAGCTTGCTGACGGTGTAATTTGTGCCGCTGGTGGTCAGGCCGGTGAAGCTGTAATTGTCTGAGTCGGTGCCGCTGAGCGTGGCGGTCACGGTTTGCGCGAAGCTGCCAGCTTTCAAGTTGTTGCTGGAGCTGTAAGTTGGTGTGACCAAGGTGGCGGTGCCAGGGGTGACCACATCGCTGGCGATCACGTTGGTGAAAGTGACTGCGCCGGTGTTGGCGGCTGTACCGTAGGTGGTGGTGACATCGGCAATCGCAGCCCCGGTTAAAGCCAACTTGTTCACGGTGTAGTTCGTGCTGCTGGTGGTCAGGCCGGTGAAGCTGTAGTTGTCAGCGTCGGTGCCGCTGAGCGTGGCGGTCACGTTTTGAGCGTAGCTGCCAGCCTTCAAGTTGTTGCTGCTGCTGTAGCTGGGGGTGACCAGGGAGGCGGTAGAAGGGGTGACCACATCGCTGGCGATCACGTTGGTGAAAGTGACTGCGCCGGTGTTGGCGGCTGTACTGTAGGTGGTGGTGACATCGGCAATCGCAGCCCCGGTTAAAGCCAACTTGTTCACGGTGTAGTTCGTGCTGCTGGTGGTCATGCCAGTGAAGCTGTAGTTGTCTGAGTCGGTGCCGGTCAGAGCGCTGGTGACGCTTTGAGCGTAGCTGCCAGCTTTCAAGTTGCTGCTGGAGCTGTAGCTGGGGGTGACCAGGGTCGCGGTGCCCGGTGTGACCACATCGCTGGCGATCACGTTGGTGAAGGAGACTGCGCCGGTGTTGGCGGCTGTGCCGTAGGTCGTGGTGACATCCGCAATCGCCGCACCAGTCAGGGCCAATTTGTTGACCGTGTAGTTGCTGCTGCTGGTCGTCAGGCCCGTGAAGCTGTAGTTGTCAGCGTCGGTGCCGGTCAACGTGCCCGTGACGTTTTGCGCGTAACTGCCAGCCTTCAAGTTGTTGCTGCTGCTGTAGCTGGGCGTGACCAGCGTCGCTGTGCCCGGTGTGACCACATCGCTGGCGATCACGTTGGTGAATGTGACTGCGCCGGTGTTGGCGGGGGTGCCGTAAGTGGTGGTGACGCCTGCAATCGCAGCGCCGGTCAAAGCCAGCTTGCTGACGGTGTAATTTGTGCCGCTGGTGGTCAGGCCGGTGAAGCTGTAATTGTCTGAGTCGGTGCCGCTGAGCGTGGAGGTCACGTTTTGTGCGTAGCTGCCAGCCTTCAAGTTGTTGCTGGAGCTGTAGCTAGGCGTGACCAGGGTTGCTGTGCTAGGTGTGACCACATCGCTGGCGATCACGTTGGTGAAGGTGACTGCGCCGGTGTTGGCGGCTGTGCCGTAAGTGGTAGTGACATCGGCAATCGAAGCACCTGTCAGGGCCAGTTTGTTCACGGTGTAGTTCGTGCCGCTGGTGGTCAGGCCGGTGAAGCTGTAGTTGTCAGCGTCGGAGCCGGTCAGAGCGCTGGTGATGCTTTGAGCGTAGCTGCCAGCCTTCAAGTTGTTACTGGAGCTGTAAGTTGGTGTGACCAGAGTGGCGGTGCCATTGGTGACCACATCACTGGCGATCACGTTGGTGAAGGTGACCGCACCGGTGTTGGCGGCTGTGCCGTAGGTCGTGGTGACATCCGCAATCGCCGCACCAGTTAGGGCCAGCTTGTTGACCATGTAGTTCGTGCCGGTGGTCGTCAGGCCAGTGAAGCTGTAGTTGTCAGCATCAGTGCCGGTCAACGTGCCAGTGACGTTTTGCGCGTAGCTGCCAGCCTTCAAGTTGTTGCTGCTGCTGTAGCTGGGCGTGACCAGCGTCGCGGTTCCCGGTGTGACCACATCGCTGGCGATCACGTTGGTGAAGGAGACTGCGCCGGTGTTGGCGGCTGTGCCGTAGGTCGTGGTGACATCCGCAATCGCCGCACCAGTCAGGGCCAATTTGTTGACCGTGTAGTTGCTGCTGCTGGTGGTCAGGCCGGTGAAGCTGTAGTTGTCTGAGTCGGTGCCGCTGAGCGTTCCCGTCACGCTTTGCGCGTAGCTGCCAGCTTTCAAGTTGTTGCTCGAGCTGTAAATTGGTGTGACCAAGGTGGCGGTGCCAGGGGTGACCACATCGCTGGCGATCACGTTGGTGAAAGTGACTGCGCCGGTGTTGGCGGCTGTGCCGTAGGTCGTGGTGACATCCGCAATCGCCGCACCAGTCAGGGCCAATTTGTTGACCGTGTAGTTGCTGCTGCTGGTCGTCAGGCCCGTGAAGCTGTAGTTGTCAGCGTCGGTGCCGCTGAGCGTTCCCGTCACGCTTTGCGCGTAGCTGCCAGCCTTCAAGTTGTTACTTGAGCTGTAGCTGGGGGTGACCAGGGTCGCGGTGCCCGGTGTGACCACATCACTGGCGATCACGTTGGTGAAGGTGACCGCACCGGTGTTGGCGGGGGTGCCGTAAGTGGTGGTCACGTCGGCAATCGCAGCGCCTGTCAAAGCTAACTTGTTCACGGTGTAGTTCGTGCCGCTGGTGGTCAGGCCGGTGAAGCTGTAGTTGTCAGCGTCGGTGCCGGTCAACGTGCCCGTGACGTTTTGCGCGTAACTGCCAGCCTTCAAGTTGTTGCTGCTGCTGTAGCTGGGGGTGACCAGCGTCGCTGTAGCGGGTGTGACCACATCGCTGGCGATCACGTTGGTGAAAGTGACCGCACCAGTGTTGGCGGGTGTGCCGTAAATGGTCGACACATCCGCGATGGCAGCCCCCGTCAGAGCCAGCTTGCTGACGGTGTAGTTCGTGCCGCTGGTGGTCAGGCCGGTGAAGCTGTAGTTGTCTGAGTCGGTGCCGCTGAGCGTGGCGGTCACGGTTTGCGCGTAGCTGCCAGCTTTCAAGTTGTTGCTGGAGCTGTAAGTTGGTGTGACCAGAGTGGCGGTGCCAGGGGTGACCACATCGCTGGCGATCACGTTGGTGAAGGTGACTGCGCCGGTGTTGGCGGCTGTGCCGTAAGTGGTAGTGACATCGGCAATCGAAGCACCTGTCAGGGCCAGTTTGTTCACGGTGTAGTTCGTGCCGCTGGTGGTCAGGCCGGTGAAGCTGTAGTTGTCAGCGTCGGTGCCGGTCAACGTGCCCGTCACGTTTTGTGCGTAGCTGCCAGCTTTCAAGTTGTTGCTCGAGCTGTAAGCCGGGGTGACCAGAGTGGCGGTGCCAGGGGTGACCACATCGCTGGCGATCACGTTGGTGAAGGTGACCGCGCCGGTGTTGGCGGGTGTGCCGTAAATGGTCGATACATCCGCAATCGCAGCCCCTGTCAAAGCCAGCTTGTCGACCACATAGTTCTTGTCAGTGGTCGTGATGCCTGCAAAGCTGTAGTTGCTTGCATCGTCGCCGCTGATGGCGGTAGCGGTTTGCTTGTAGGTGCCTGCTTTGAGCTTACCGCTGGTGCTGGTGGCTGCATCGACGATGGAAGCGACAGACGTGACCTTGTCTGTACCTTGCACGTTCGTGAAACTCACCGCGCCTGCATCGGCCGCCGTGGCGTAGGTGGTGGCGACGCCTGCAATCGCAGCCCCGGTCAAAGCCAGCTTGTCGACCACATAGTTCTTGTCAGTGGTCGTGATGCCTGCAAAGCTGTAGTTGCTTGCATCGTCACCGCTGATGGCGGTGGCGGTTTGCTTGTAGGTGCCTGCTTTGAGGTTACCGCTGGTGCTGGTGGCTGCATCGACGATGGAAGCGACAGACGTGACCTTGTCTGTACCTTGCACGTTCGTGAAACTCACAGCACCTGCATCGGCCGCCGTGGCGTAAGTGGTGGTGACGCCTGCAATCGCAGCGCCGGTCAAAGCCAGCTTGTCGACCACATAGTTGGCAGACGATGTTGTGAAGCTGGGCAGGGTGTAGTTGCCGGCTTGGCTGCCGGTCAAGGCGCTGTCAGTGGTCTGGAAATAGCTGCCTGCCTTGAGGTTGCCGCTGCTGCTGCTTTGTGCGCTGACCAGGCTGGCCGAAGCGTTGACCACGTCGCTGCTTTCCACGCCCGTCAAGCTCACTGTGCCTGTGCTCGCCGCTGTGCCGTAGGTGGTTTGCACGGCTGCAATGGCTGTGGCGCTCAGTGTTTTGGGGGTGATCACGCTCGCGCTGTTGCCCTGGCGCGTCACGGTGTAGTTACCGCCGCCGTTACCGTCGCTCAGCGTCACGCTGTCCAGGGTGATGGTCTTGTTGCTCAACACAGCGCCGCTGGCATCGCGTGAAACATTTTTGTCGGTGTAGCTGATGCTCGCGCCGTTGACCGTATCGCCCGTGATCAACTGGCCGCTGAGCGTGTCCAGGTCGGCCTGCGTCAAGGTGTACGCGGTATTGCCGTTGTAAGTCTTGCTCACCGGGCCTGCGACCAGCGTCACGTCCTTGGGCGTGATGCTGCCCGTGCCGGTGACGGTGCTCACGGTGAAGGCATAGTTGCCTGCGTCAGCGCCGCCCAGGCTCAGGCCGGTGAAGGTGTAGTTGCGGCTGCCTGCGTTTTTGCTGTCAAAGCTGCCGCCTGTGCTGCTGGCGTTTACCACGTCAGCTGTCATGACACCGGTGGTGTTCAGGGCGCGGCCCGTCAAGGCCGTGCTGCCGTCATACACACGGCTCACGTCAGATGCGCTGAGTGTCAACACCTTGGGATTGATCGTCAGCACACCGCCATTGACCACGCGGTCATTGAAGTTCACATTGCTGGGCGGCGTGATGGTGATGGAGGAAGCGTCGTAGGTGTAGTTGCCCACGTTCACAAAGCCACCGGTGGACAGCTTGCCGGTGCTGTCGATCAGGGTCGAGAACGCGACCGCCGTGCCCGTGCTGTCGGTGGCTTGCCAATTGCCATTGCCCAAAGCGGTCATGCTCAGATTGACCAGGCTGCTTGGGCTGCAGTCGCCGCTCAGGCAATACTGGGCCGTGACCGCGTCGGCGCTGGCCCCGGCGGTGGTGCCGGTCAAGCTGCCATAGGTGTAGGTCTTGCCGCCAATGCCAATCAGCAACTTGTCGGCAGGGGCCACGATCAGCTTGCCTTTGGCGACGGTGACGGTGTAGTTGCCGTTGTTGGCTGTGGGGGCTGCGCTCAAGCCATACACATCGGTGTAGGTGCCCGCCACGGGGTAGGTGGCACCTGAGTAAGTGCGTGTGGGCGTGCCCGTCAAAGCCGTGGCAGCGGTGTCGCCATTGACGAAACCGGTGTAGCTCAAGCCTTGGTTCACCGCCAGGTTGGCGTCTTGCGTCACAAAAGCTGCCGTGTCATTGACCTTGACGGTCAAAGATGCGGGCGTGATCTTGCCCACCAAACCTGTGGCCGAAGTAGGCAACTGGTAGTTGGCCAGCAGTGTGCCCGAAGCGGCCGTGAAGTCGCCAGCAGCCAGTGTGGCCGTGACCGAACCGGTGCCGTTGTTGTCCGAGACGTTCTTGCTGGCATAGCTGGCATTGACTTGGGAGACGCTGGCGCCTTCGCTGCCCACCCAGCCCGTCAGGGCAAAGTGGCTGTTGCTCAGGTTGGTGGCCGCTGTGGTGCCGTCATAGGTTTTTTCGACCGTGCCGGTCAGGGCCGCTTGCAAGGTGGCTTGGGTGATGTTGGCGGTGGTGGAGGCCGCGCCCGTGCTTGTCAGGGTGTAGTTGGACCAGTTGCCGCTGCCGTTGGCTGGGGTCAAAGCCGTGACATCTGCCACATTGACCGCGATGCCGCTGGCCGCGTTTTTGTCAGCAAAGACACCTGTGCCGGTGACGCTCAGGGTTTCGCCTGCAGCGGTGCCGCTGATGACACCTGCCGTGATGGTGGCAGCGGTGTTGCCGTCATACGTCTTGTGGGCCGCCACGATGGCGTCCAAGGTCACCGACTTGGGCGAGATGTGCCCGGTGGTGGACAAACTGCCGGTGGTGCTCAGGCTGTAGTTGGCCCAGTCGCCCGAGCCATTGGCCGGGGCGAGGGCGGTGACATCGGAGACGGTGACGGTTTTGCCGTTGCCCACGTTCTTGTCAGAGAAGTTGCCCGAGCCACTGATGGCCAAGGTTTCGCCCGTGATGGTGCCGCTGATGGTGCCCGACAGGATGGTGGCTGCGGTGCTGCCGTCATAGGTTTTGCTGGCGGCGGTGATGCTGTCCAGGGTGACGGTTTTCTTGTGGATGTCTGCTGTTGTCGTGGCCTGATCGGTGACCGTGTAGTTGCCCAAATCCGCTCCGCCCAGGGTGTTGGACAGGGTCACGGTCTTGGCTGTAGCAGCGTTCTTGTCGCTGAAGGTGCCGGTGCTGGACACTGTGAGGTCATCGCCAGAGACTTTGTCGCTGAACACCGCGCCGGTGGTCAACACCGTTGCCGATGTGTTGCCGTCATAGGTCTTGCTGGCTGCAGTGATGCCGCTCAGGCTGATGGTTTTCTTGGTGATGTCGGCCGTGGCGCTGGTCTGTTCAGACACGGTGTAGTTGCCCAAATCCGCGCCACTCAAGGTGTTGACCAAAGTCACCGTCTTGCCCGCAGCCACATTCTTGTCGCTGAAAGTGCCGGTGGTGGACACGCTCAGCGCATCTCCTGCGATCTGGTCGTTGAACACAGCGCTGGTGGTCGATACCGTCGCCGTCGTGTTGCCGTCATATGTCTTGTGGGCAGCGGTGATACCGCTCAGGCTGATGGCCTTCTTGTCGATGTCGGCGGTGGTCGTGGTTTGCTCAGCCACGGTGTAGTTGCCCAGATCGATGCCACCCAGGGTGTTGGACAGGGTCACGGTTTTGCCCGCAGCGGCGTTCTTGTCACTGAAGACGCCCGTGCTGGTGACGGTCAGGTCATCGCCTGCAATCTGGTCGTTGAAGACGGCGCTCGTGGTGGACATGGACGCAGTCGTGTTGCCGTCATACGTCTTGTTGGCAGCAGCGATACCGCTCAGGCTGATGGCCTTCTTGTCGATGTTGGCGGTGGTGCTGGCCTGATCGGTCACGGTGTAGTTGCCCAGGTCCGCGCCGCCCAGGGTGTTACTCAGGTTCACGGTCTTGCCGGTGGCCGCATTCTTGTCGCTGAAGGTGCCGGTGCTGGCCACTGTGAGGTCGTCGCCTGCCACCTGGTTGTTGAAAACGGCGCTCGTGGTGGAGACTGTGGCAGCGTTGGTGCCGTCATAGGTCTTGTTGGCCGCTGTGATGCCCGACAGGTTGATGGCCTTCTTGTCGATGTTGGCGGTGGTGCTGGCCTGCTCAGTGATGGTGTAGTTGCCCAGATCGGTGCCGCCCAGAGTGTTACTCAGGGTGACGGTCTTGCCGGTGGCAGCGTTCTTGTCGCTGAAGGTGCCCGTGCTGGCCACTGTGAGGTCGTCGCCTGCAATCTGGTTGTTGAAGACGGCGCTCGTGGTCGAGACCGTGGCAGCCATGGTGCCGTCATACGTCTTGTTGGCAGCAGTGATGCCCGACAGGCTGATGGACTTCTTGTCGATGTCGGCGGTGGTGCTGGCCTGCTCCGTGATGGTGTAGTTGCCCAGATCCGCACCACCCAGGGTGTTGACCAGGCTCACGGTCTTGCCGGTGGCCGCGTTCTTGTCGCTGAATGTGCCGGTGCTGGCCACTGTGAGGTCATCGCCTGCAATCTGGTTGTTGAAGACGGCGCTCGTGGTGGACATGGACGCAGTCGTGTTGCCGTCATAAGTCTTGCTGTCAGCGGTGATGCCGCTCAGGCTGATGGCCTTCTTGTCGATGTTGGCAGTGGTGCTGGCCTGCTGAGTCACTGTGTAGTTGCCCAGATCGGTGCCACCCAGGGTGTTGCTCAAGGTCACCGTTTTGCCGGTGGCGGCGTTCTTGTCGCTGAAGGTGCCAGTGCTGGCCACTGTCAGCACATCACCTGCCACCTGGTCGTTGAACACCGCTGTGCCCACCGATACCGTCGCAGCGTTGGTGCCGTCATACGTCTTGTTGGCTGCAGTGATGCCGCTCAGGCTGATGGCCTTCTTGTCGATGTCAGCCGTGGTGCTGGCTTGCTGGGCAATGCTGTAGTTGCCCAGGTCCGCGCCGCCCAGGGTGTGGGTGAGACTCACTGTTTTGCCCGTGGCGGCGTTCTTGTCGCTGAACACACCCGAGCTGCTCACCGTGAGCGCATCGCCCGAGATTTGGTCATTGAACGCAGCGCCAGTGGTGGACACGGTGGCCGTTGTGTTGCCGTCATAAGTCTTGCTGGCCGCAGTGATGCCGCTCAGGCTGATGGACTTCTTGGTGATGTCAGCTGTGGTGGTGCTCTGCTGGGCAATGGTGTAGTTGTCCAGATCGGTGCCGCCCAGGGTGTTGGACAGGGTCACCGTTTTGCCCACGGCCACATGCTTGTCGCTGAAGCTGCCGGTGCTGGCCACCGTCAGGTGATCGCCAGAGACTTTGTCGTTGAACACAGCGCCGGTAAGCGATACCGTGGCGGCCGTTGTGCCGTCATAGGTTTTGCTGGCAGCGGTGATGCCGCTCAGGCTGATGGCCTTCTTGGTGATGTCGGCCGTGGTCGATGTCTGCTCGGACACCGTGTAGTTGGCCAGATCGGCGCCGCCCAGGGTGTTGGTCAGATTCACCGTTTTGCCGGTGGCCGCGTTTTTATCGCTGAAGGCGCCGGTGCTGGCTACCGTCAAGACATCGCCCGCCACTTGGTCGTTGAACACCGCTGTGCCCACCGATACCGTGGCAGCAGTGCCACCGTCATAGGTCTTGTTGGTTGCAGTGATGCCGCTCAGGCTGATGGCCTTCTTGGTGATGTCGGCCGTGGTGGTGCTTTGCTGGGTAATGCTGTAGTTGCCCAGGTCCGCGCCGCCCAGGGTGTGGGTCAGGCTCACGGTTTTGCCCGTGGCGGCATTCTTGTCGCTGAACGCCCCCGAGCTGCTCACCGTGAGCGCATCGCCCGAGATTTGATCATTGAACACAGCGCCAGTGGTGGACACGGTGGCCGTTGTGTTGCCGTCATAAGTCTTGCTGGCCGCGGTGATGCCGCTCAGGCTGATGGACTTCTTGGTGATGTCGGCGGTTGTCGTGGCCTGTTCGGTCACGACATAGTTGCCCAGATCGGCACCACCCAGTGAATTGGATAGGGTCACCGTTTTGCCCACGGCCACATGCTTGTCGCTGAAGATGCCAGTGCTGGCCACAGTCAGGTCATCGCCAGAGACTTTGTCGTTGAACACAGCACCGGTAAGCGATACCGTGGCGGCCGTTGTGCCGTCATAGGTTTTGCTGGCAGCGGTGATGCCGCTCAGGCTGATGGCCTTCTTGGTGATGTCGGCCGTGGTCGATGTCTGCTCGGACACCGTGTAGTTGGCCAGATCGGTGCCGCCCAGGGTGTTGGTCAGATTCACAGTTTTGCCGGTGGCGGCGTTCTTGTCGCTGAAGGTGCCGGTGCTGGCCACCGTCAGCACATCGCCCGCCACTTGGTCGTTGAACACGGCCGAGCCCACGGAAACTGTTGCAGCAGTGCCACCGTCATACGTCTTGTTGGCCGCAGTGATGCCGCTCAGGCTGATGGCCTTCTTGTCGATGTCGGCCGTGGTGCTGGTCTGCTGGGTAATGCTGTAGTTGCCCAGGTCCGCGCCGCCCAGTGTGTTTGTCAGGCTCACGGTTTTGCCCGTGGCGGCATTCTTGTCGCTGAACACCCCCGAGCTGGCGACGCTCAAGTCATCGCCAGAGATTTTGTCGTTGAACACAGCGCCGGTAACCGATACCGTGGCAGCCGTGCCACCGTCATAAGTCTTGTTGGCCGCAGTGATGCCGCTCAGGCTGATGGATTTCTTGGTGATGTCAGCCGTGGTCGATGTCTGCTGGGTGATGGTGTAGTTGCCCAGATCAGTCCCGCCCAGGGTGTTGCTCAGGCTCACGGTTTTGCCCGTGGCCACATTTTTGTCGCCAAAACTGCCGGTGCTGCTGACCGTGAGCACATCGCCTGCGATCTGGTCATTGAAAACAGCTGAGCTGACCGATACGGTGGCTGTCATGCCGCCGTCATAGGTCTTGCTGGCGGCGGTGATGCCGGTCAGGGTGATGGCCTTGGGCGTGATGTCTGCCGTGGTGCTCAGAGCACCGGTGGTGCTCAGGCGGTAGTTGCTCCAGTCGCCCGTGCCATTGGTCTGGCTCAGTGTGCTCACATCGGCCACCGTGACGGCCTTGCCATTGGCCACGTTCTTGTCGCTGAAGCTGCCCACGCCACTGACTTGCAGGGTTTCGCTGCCTACGCCTGTGGCAATGCTGCCTGCGGTGATGCTGGCTGCCGTGGTGCCGTCATAGACCTTGTTGGCCGCGCTCAGGCTGCTCAGGCTCACGTCTTTGCGGGTGATGTCGGCTGTGGCGTTGGCCGTGGTGTTTTGCAAGGCGTAGTTGCCTGCGTCTGTGCCTGCGATGGCAATGCCCGCAATGGCCACCGATTTGGCTGCACCGGCATTTTTGTCGGCAAACATGGCGCTGGTCTGGCTGAAGTCGACCACGTCACCGCTCACGATGTCGGCCGAGCCGCCCGTCACGCTGGCTGCCACGCCGCCGTCATAGGTCTTGCTGGCCGCGCTGTAGCTGGCCGTCAGGTTTTTGGCGGTCACGTTGGCGGTGGTCGTGGCGCTGCTGTTTTGCAGGCTGTAGTTGCCCGCATCGGCGCCGCTCAGGCCAATGCCCGTCACGGTCACGGTTTTGCCGGTGCCAACGTTTTTGTTGTCAAAGCTGGCGGCGGTGTTGTTCAGGGTGACTGCGTCGCCGCTGATCACATCGCCCGAGCTGCCCGTCACGCTGGCCACCGCGCTGCCGTCGTAGGTTTTTTGGGCGGCGCTGTAGCTGGCTGTCAGGCTCTTGGGTGTGATGGTGCTGGTGGTGTTGTCAACATAGGTGACGCTGTAGTTGCCGCCGTTGTTGCCATCGTTGATGGTGACTGCCGACACGCTGACCACCTTGTTGCCCGCGCCGACATTTTTGTCGTTGAAGCTGAAAGTGCCACCCGTGATCGAGTCGCTGGCATACAACTGCGTGGCTTGCGTGACCAGGGCCGTGCCGCTGGCGGCAGTGGTGCGGTCATAGACCTTGGTCACATCGCTGCTGGTCAGCTTCAAGGCTGCAGGCGTGATCACGCCGTCGTTGCCTGCCAAGGTGGTGGCGCCGCCCGCGATGTGGTAGTTGGCGGCGTCGGCCCCGCCCAGGGCAATGCCCGAGACGGAATAGGCCAGCCCCGTGCCTGCGTTCTTGCTGGCAAAAGCTGTTGTGCCGCCAATCGTCAAGACATCACCCGTCACTTTGCCGCCCATGCCCAGCACATTGCTGATGGCGGTGGTGCCGTCATACACCTTGCTCACATTCGTGGCATTGGGCGTGATTTCTTGGGTGTTGACCGTCAGGGTGCCCACATAAATGGGCGCGCCGCTGAAGTTGGTGCCCGTCACCGCTGGCGCGGCGTCCTTGATGTCGTAGGTGCCCACCACCGTGTTGCCCGAAGTGCTCACCGACGCCAGGCTGGCACCACTGTAGGCCTTGAGCACGGTGTTGACCGTGGTGCCCAAACCGTCGTTGAAGGTGTAGTTGTTGCCCGTGCCCGAGCGGGTCAGGGTCACGATGGCGTCGCTGTTTGAGTCCAGATACTGCGCAGTGGTGTCATAAGTGACGGCGCTGCCGTAAGTGGTGGTCACATTGCTGGTGCGCACCAGCAAGCGGTCTGCGGGCACGATGGTGTAGTCACCATTGACGTAGCTGATGTCGTAGTTGCCCGATGTCAGGCCGCTGGCAGCCAGCACGCCGCTGTAGTTGCCTGCCGTGCCCACGCCCGCGTTGGTGCGGGTGATGTTCAGGCTGCCGCCGAGCACGCTGGACGTTTCGCCCGCCACCAAGCCTGTGTAGCTCACGCCGGTGTAGCCCGCCACATCGCTGCGGCCCACAAAACGCGCATCGGCATTGGCCGTCACGGTCAGGCTGGCCTTGTGGATGACGCTGCTGACATCGTCCACATAGTTGATGGTGTAGTTGGCGCTCATGTCCGCGTTGGCCGCGTCCTTGATCGTCACGCCCGAAGCCCGCACGGTTTTGCCTGTGCCTGCGTTCTTGTCCAGGAAGGCCTGGCTGCCCGCGCTGCTCACGCTGTCGCCCGCACCGGCCAAAGTGCCCACGGTGCCCGTGCCTGTGGCCAGCGTGGTGCCGTCATAGGTCTTGCTGACTGCCGTGGCCGTCACCGTCAGGGCGGCTTTGTCAATCACCAGATTGGCATTGTTCAGGCTCACGCTGTAGTTGCCCGCGTCTGCGCCGCCCACCGCCAGGTTTGAGGCATAAGTGCCCGCATATTTGCCGCTGGCCTGGCCCGAGACGGTGATGGTGTCCCCGGCGATGAAGCCGCTGCTGGTTTCGGCCGCCTGGTTTTGCTGTGTGCCGTTGTAGGTGGCGCTGCTGGCTGTGGCGTTGACCGTGGCCGCCTTGGCCGTCACGCTGACCTTGGAGCCTGCTGTCGTCAAATCGTTGTAGTTGCTGCTGAGGCCTCCATTGGCGCTGCTGCCCAGGGCCAGGCCCGCCAGACTCGTCAGGGCCTGCTGCACCTGCACGTTTTTGCTGGCCAGATTGCCAGCGCTGCCGCTGCCCGAGACGGCAAAGGTTTCGCCGCCCACGCCCGTGGCCGTCAGGTACTGACCGGCAAAGCTGGTGCCCGCGTCATACACCCGCGCACCCGACAGCACCAGATCGGCGCGGCCAATTTGCAAAGTGCCGTTGGCCGTGCTCACGGTGTAGTTGGCTTCGGTGCCTGCTGTCACGGTGTTGGTGTAACTGCCTGCGTTCTTGCCGGTGGCACCAAGGGCCATGACGCTGCTCAGGCTGGCCACCGTGTCCGAGCCCAGCAGGCCCGAGACGGTGAAACCCGACACGCTTTGGTCGGCACCGTTGTAAGTGAACGAGCCGCTGTTGCCGGTGGCGGTCAAAGCGGCCTTGCCAATTTGCAAAGCGCCGTTGGCCGTGGTCACGGTGTAGTTGGCTTCGGTGCCCGATGTCACGGTGTTGGTGTAGCTGCCTGCGTTTTTGCCGGTGGCACCACTGGCCGTGATGCTCGACAGATTGGTCACGGTGTCCGAGCCCAGCAGGCCTGAGACGCTGAAGCCCGACACGGTTTGGTCGGCGCCGTTGTAGGTGAGGGCGGCGCTGTTGCCGGTGGCCGTCAAGCTGGCCTTGCCAATTTGCAAAGTGCCGTTGGCCGTGGTCACGGTGTAGTTGGCTTCGGTGCCTGCCGTCACGGTGTTGGTGTAGCTGCCCGCGTTCTTGCCCGAAGCGCCGGTGGCCGACACGCTCGACAGGCTGGCTGCGGTGTCGCTGCCTTGCAAGCCAGACAGGGTGAAGCCCGTCACGCTTTGCGTGCCGCCGTTGTAAGTGACCGAGCCGCTGTTGCCGGTGGCGGTCAGGGCGGCTTTGTCAATTTGCAGCGTGCCGTTGACCGTGCTCACGGTGTAGTTGGTTTCGGTGCCCGCGCTCACCACGTTGCTGTAAGTGCCCGCATTTTTGCCGGTGGCACCCGCAGCCGACACGGTGCTCAAGCTGGCCAAGGTGTCGCTGCCCAGCAGGCCCGACACGGTCAGGCCGCTCACGCTCTGGTCGGCACCGTTGTAGGTCACCGAGCCGCTGTTGCCGGTGGCCGTGAGGGTGGCTTTGCCAATCACCAGATTGGCGTTGTTCACCGTCACGCTGTAGTTGCCCAGGTCCGCGCCACTCAGCGCCAGATTGGACGCATAGCTGCCCGCATTCTTGCCGCTGGCCTGGCCGGTGACGGTGATGGCGTCTCCTGCGATGAAGCCGCTGCTGGTTTCGACCAGCTGGTTTTGCGTGCTGGCGTTGTAAGTCACGTTCGTGGCCGTGGCGCTGACAGTGGCCACCTTGGGCGTCACGCTCACGCTGGAGGCTGCTGTGCTCAGGGCGTTGTAGTTGCTGCTCAGGCCGCCATTGCTGCTGCTGCCCAGGCTCAGGCCGGTGATGCTGCTCAAGACCTGACCGGTCTGCACATTCTTGCTGGCCAGGTTGCTGGCGTCGCCCGCGCCGGTCAGGGCAAAGGTTTCGCCCGCCACGCCGGTGGCCGTCAGGTACTGCCCGGCAAAGGTCTGGCTGCCGTCATAGACACGCGAGCCCGACAACACCAGATCGGCGCGGCCAATCTGCAAAGTGCCGTTGACCGTGGTGATGGTGTAGTTGGTTTCTGTGCCCGCCGTGACGGTGTTGGCATAGCTGCCTGCGTTTTTGCCAGATGCGCCTGTGGCGTTGATGCTGGTCAGGCTGGCAGCGCTGTCGCTGCCTTGCAAGCCGGTCACGGTGAAGCCGTTGACGCTTTGGGTGTTGCCGTTGTAAGTGACTGCGCCGCTGTTGCCGGTGGCTGTCAGCACCGCCTTGTCAATCACCAGATTGGCGTTGTTCAGCGTGACGCTGTAATTGCTCGCGTCTGCACCGCTGACAGCGAGGCTGGAGGCGTAGCTGCCTGCATTCTTGCCGCTGGCCAGGCCGGTGACGGTGACCGTGTCTCCGGCGATGAAGCCGCTGCTGGTTTCGGCCAGCTGGTTTTGCGTGCTGGCGTTGTAAGTCAGTTGGGTGGCGGTGGCGCTGACGGTGGCGGCCTTGGGCGTCACGCTCACGCTCGATGCTGCTGTGCTCAAGGCGTTGTAGTTGGCGCTCAAGCCGCCATTGGCACTGCTGCCCAGCGTCAAGCCTGCCAAGCTGCTCAAGGACTGCGCGGTTTGCACGTTCTTGCTGGCCAGGTTGCTGGCGTCGCCTGTGCCGGTCACGGCAAAGGTTTCGCCTGCCACGCCGGTGGCGCTCAGGTACTGCCCGGCAAAGCTGGTGCCTGCGTCGTACACGCGGGTGCCCGACAGGCTCAGATTGGCCTTGTCAATCACCAGGTTGGCGTTGCTCACGGTGATGGTGTAGTTGCCCGCATCGGCCCCCCCGGCTAACAGACTGGAGGCATAGGTGCCCGCATTCTTGCCGCTGGCCTGGCCGGTGAAGCTGACCGTGTCTCCGGCGATGAAGCCGCTGCTGGTTTCGGCCAGCTGGGTTTGCGTGTTGCCGTTGTAGGTCAGGCTCGTGGCTGTGGCGCTGACTGTGGCGGCCTTGGGTGTCACGCTCACGCTCGATGCTGTGGTGCTCAAGGCGTTGTAGTTGGCGCTCAAGCCCCCGTTCGCACTGCTGCCCAATGCCAGGCCGGTCAGGCTGCTCAAGGTCTGGCCGCTTTGCACGTTTTTGCTGGCCAGGTTGCTGGCATCGCCCGAGCCGTTCACGGCAAAGGTTTCGCCCGCCACGCCGGTGGCGGTCAGGTACTGGCCAGCAAAGCTGGTGCCTGCGTCATACACGCGGGTGCCCGACAGGCTCAGATTGGCCTTGTCAATCACCAAATTGGCGTTGTTCACCGTCACGCTGTAGTTGCCCAGATCGGCGCCGCTCAGCACCAGATTGGATGCATAAGTGCCCGCATTCTTGCCGCTGGCCTGGCCGGTGACGGTGACCGTGTCTCCGGCGATGAAGCCGCTGCTGGTTTCGGCCAGCTGGGTTTGTGTGTTGCCGTTGTAGGTCAGGTTGGTCGCCGTGGCGCTCACGCTGGCGGCCTTGGGCGTCACGCTCACGCTGGATGCGACCGTGCTCAGGGCGTTGTAGTTGCTGCCCAGGCCGCCATTGCTGCTGCTGCCCAGGCTCAGGCCTGTGATGCTGCTCAAGACCTGGCCGGTCTGCACATTCTTGCTGGCCAGGTTGCTGGCATCGCCCGATCCGTTTACGGCAAAGGTTTCGCCTGCCACGCCGGTGGCCGTCAGGTACTGCCCGGCAAAGGTCTTGCTGGCGTCGTACACGCGGGTGCCCGACAACACCAGGTTGGCTTTGTCAATCACCAGGTCGGCGTTGCTCACGGTGATGGTGTAGTTGCCTGCATCGGCACCCCCGGCCACCAGACTGGAGGCATAGGTGCCCGCATTCTTGCCGCTGGCCTGGCCGGTGACGGTGACCGTGTCTCCGGCGATGAAGCCGCTGGTGGTTTCGGCCAGCTGGTTTTGCGTGCTGGCGTTGTAGGTCAGGTTGGTCGCCGTGGCGCTCACGCTGGCGGCCTTGGGCGTCACGCTCACGCTAGATGCGGTGGTGCTCAAGGCATTGTAGTTGGCGCTCAAGCCGCCATTGCTGCTGCTGCCCAGCGTCAAGCCTGCCAAGCTGCTCAAGGACTGCGTGGTTTGCACATTCTTGCTGGCCAGGTTGCTGGCGTCGCCTGTGCCGGTCAGGGCAAAGGTTTCGCCTGCCACGCCGGTGGCCGTCAGGTACTGCCCGGCAAAAGTCTTGCTGGCGTCGTACACGCGGGTGCCCGACAACACCAGGTTGGCCTTGTCAATCACCAGGTCTGCGTTGCTCACGGTGATGGTGTAGTTGCCCGCATCGGCACCCCCGGCCACCAGACTGGAGGCATAGGTGCCCGCATTTTTGCCGCTGGCCTGGCCGGTAAAGCTGACCGTGTCGCCTGCGATGAAGCCACTGCTGGTTTCGCCCAGCTGGTTTTGTGTGCTGGCGTTGTAGGTCAGGTTGGTGGCTGTGGCGCTCACGGTGGCGGCCTTGGGCGTCACGCTCACGCTCGATGCGGTGGTGCTCAAGGCGTTGTAGTTGGCGCTCAAGCCGCCATTGGCGCTGCTGCCCAGCGTCAAGCCTGCCAAGCTGCTCAAGGACTGGCCGGTTTGCACATTCTTGCTGGCCAGGTTGCTGGCATCGCCCGAGCCGTTCACGGCAAAGGTTTCGCCCGCCACGCCCGTGGCGGTCAGGTACTGTCCGGCAAAGCTGGTACCTGCGTCATACACGCGGGTGCCGGACAGGCTCAGGTTGGCCTTGTCAATCACCAGATTGGCGTTACTGACGGTGAGGCTGTAGTTGCTCAGGTCTGCGCCGCTCAAAACCAGATTGGATGCATAGGTGCCCGCATTCTTGCCGCTGGCCAGACCGGTGACGGTGATCGCGTCCCCGTCAATGAAGCCGCTTCGGGTTTCGGCCAGCTGGTTTTGTGTGTTGGCGTTGTAGGTCAGGTTGGTGGCTGTGGCGCTGACTGTGGCGGTCTTGGGCGTCACGCTCACGCTCGATGCCGTGGTGCTCAAGGGGTTGTAGTTGTCACTCAAGCCGCCATTGCTGCTGCTGCCCAGTGTCAGGCCCGCCAGTGTCCTCAAGGTCTGTGCGGCTTGCACATTTTTGCTGGTCAGGTTGCTGGCATCGCCGCTTCCTGTGACTGTGAACGTCTCGCCCGCCACGCCGGTGGCGGTCAGATATTGCCCGGCAAAAGTGGTGCCTGCGTCATAGACACGCGTGCCTGCCAGGCTCAGATTGGCCTTGTTGACCGTCAAGGTGCCACTCGTGTAGGCCAAGGTATAGCCCAGATCGCTGGTGCCGGTGCCCGTCAGGGTGTAGGTGCCCGCATTTTTGGCGCCTTGCGATGTGCCCGTGGTGGTCGTGTTCACCTTGGCGTTGGTGTCACCGTTCACATAGCCTGTATACGTCAGGCCATTGTTGCCGCTATAGGCTTGGCCGTCATAAGACTTGCTGGCGTTGATGAAGGCCGCAGTCAAGATGGGCGATTCGCGGTAGATCGCAAAAATGCCCGAGCCCAAGGGCGCTGTTGTGGTGTTGTAGTTGGTGGTGACCTCATCGCTGTTGTAGCGGCTGTTGCCTGCCAGAACACCCAGGCCTGTGCTGCCCGCCACCGATCCGGTTTGGATGGTGATGCGCGCACCCGAGCCTGCCGTCAAAGCGCCACTGCCCGACAACGAAACATCGCCGCCTGAGGCGGTGCCGGCGGCGGTGGATTTTCCGGCTCCCAGCAAGATCGCTGAACTGCTGGTGTTCGTGGTGCTGATGGCCTGCGTGACCGACAGATTGGCATCGGTGACCAAATTGACCGTGCCGCCCGTCAGGTTGATCGCATTGGCAACGGTCAGGTTGTTGGCCGAACCGGTGATGCTGGCAGACACATTGCCTGCCCCTGAAATGGTGTTGGCCACGGTGGTGCTGGCCGCGCGCACATAGCTCAAGTTGGCGTTGTTGCTCAGCGTGACATGGCCAGCACCCAAGGTGCCCGTGGTGCCTGCATTGCCCACTTGCAGGGTGCCGCCACTGATGCTGGTCGTGCCTGCATACGTGTTGTCGGCCGTCAGCGTCGTGGTGCCTGCACCGATTTGAGACAAGGTGCCCGTGCCGCTGATGGCGTTGCTCACCAGCAAAGCGTTAGAGCGGTTGAAGGTCAAACTGCTGTTGTCAATGACCGCCCCCGTGCCCAGGGTGCCTGTGGTGCCGCCGTTGCCCACTTGCAGGGTGCCTGCGCTGATGGTGGTGGTGCCCGAGTAGCTGTTGGCACCCGTCAAGATGGATGTGCCCGTGCCCACCTGCGTCAAGGTGCCTGTGCCACTGATGGCATTGGCCACAGTCATCGCGTTGCTGCGGTTGAAGACCAGTGAGGCGTTGTCGGTGACGGCACCCGTGCCCAAGGTGCCTGTGGTTCCCCCATCCCCAATTTGCAAGGTGCCTGCGCTGATGGTGGTGGTGCCTGAATAAGTGTTGGTGCCCGTCAGGATTTGCGTGCCTGAACCGATTTTGGTCAGGCCTGCGGTGCCCCCAGTGGGCGTGATGGCTCCGCTAAAAGTTGCAGTTCCTGCTGTGGGGTTATAGGTGCCTGCTGCTGTGCCATTGACGCCCACCGTGATGCTGCCCAATGTAGACCACCCCATTGAAAGGGAGCCTGCGCCCGTCAAAGCATCCACGCGAACATCACCCTCTGATGTACCGAAAAAAGCACCTGATGCGATGTTCAGGCTGGACAGGTTGTTGCTCCATTTTCCATGGTAGGTTGAGCTTGCCGTCAAAGTGCCTTGCTGGACATCAATCAAAGAGCCAGCCAGCATGTTGAAATTGACATCGGTGCTGTCCCATTGCAACTTACCAGCGCCTGTTTTTGTGATGGTTCCTGCGCCTGTGTAGATGGTTCCTCTGTTGTTGAGCGTGACGCCTGTTGGCGCATTGAAGTCCAAAACGGCACCAGCCGCGATGTTGAATTGGCTGGACCAGTGCTGTGACGCCGCTGTGCCGCTGGTGAGCAAAGTGCCAAATGACAGTTTTCCGGAATTGACAAAGGTTTGCCCCGTGTAACCGGCATTGCTGCTGGGGAAAAGAAGCGTGCCGGTGCCTGCCTGGGTGACGGTGCCTGTGCCACTGATGGTATTGGGCACGGTGATGTTGTCCGAGCGGTTGAAGACCAAGGCGCTGTTGTCTGTCACCGACCCCGTGCCCAGGGTGCCTGTGGTGCCGCCATTGCCCACTTGCAAGGTGCCCGCCGTGATGGTGGTGGTGCCGGTGTAAGTGTTATTGCCCAACAACAAGCCAGTGCCGCCTGTGCCGTTTTCTGTCACCGTGCCCAGGCCGCTGATGGTGCTGGCCACCGTGGACGTGCCCGATGTGTTGGTGAAGGATAAATTAGAGGTGGCGTCAGTCAGCGTGACCGTGCTGCCCGCAGCGCCCAAAGAGCCGCCTGTACCGATGGCCAATGTCCTGCCCGCATTCACAGTGGTCGCCCCGGCAAAGGCACTGCTGTTGCCCGTCAGGGTGACCACGCCAGCGCCACCCTGAACCAAGCTGCCTGCACCCGTGATGATGGATGCGTTTGAAGAGGCCTCTGCACGGTTGAAGGTCAGCTTAGAGCCCGCCGCAATGCTCACGTTCGTGGCTTCCAGGGTGGCCGTTGCAGCCGCGGTGGCTGCGCTGCCGTCACCCACTTGCACATTGCCAGCATTGATGTTGAAGGACGTTGCACCCACCCTGTCCTTGATCAGCAGATTGCCGCCCCCGGACACGTTGACTGTGCCACCGTTTTGCAAGCCATAACCGCCCTGAGTATTTTGGCTAAAGGTCAGTGCAGCAAAA
Source organism: Limnohabitans planktonicus II-D5 (assembly GCF_001270065.2). Taxonomy (GTDB): domain Bacteria; phylum Pseudomonadota; class Gammaproteobacteria; order Burkholderiales; family Burkholderiaceae_C; genus Limnohabitans_A; species Limnohabitans_A planktonicus. The sequence goes on along the minus strand of NZ_LFYT02000001.1, from coordinate 390,641 downwards.
CTGCCATCCAAAAGCGCGGTTCCACTGGTGGCACTTGCCAGGTTGAAGTTGACGTTGGCGGAGTTGGCGTTGTACACCCCTGAGATGGTGTTGGTGGCGCCACCGCTGGTGCTGAACGTGTTCGTGGTACCCGTTGAGCCAATGGGGTTGCCCCCCAAATTCATGGTGCCCCCACCCAAGCCACCTGTGAAATTGAAGGCCGTATTTTTCCACCAGCCATTGCCAGCGTTGCTGAGGGTAAATGTCGAAGCATTGATGACGTTCACGCCGGCTGGATTGAGCTGGGCATAGGTGGCGCCCGGTTCAAGCGTCAAGCCGCCCCCATTCACCGTGTAGGCGTTGGACACGTTGCTGGCCACCGCAGGGGTGGCAATCCACGAACCCAGCGTGAGAGAGCCTGAGCCCGATTTGGTGAAGTTGGCAGCGTTGATGGCACCGCTATAAGTGCTGGTGCCACTGAGCGTGTAGGTCACATTGGCATTTTTGTTGGTGGTGTCGCCAATCGCACCTGCACCCGTGATCGTGCCGCTGGTCGATGTCAGGTTGATGTTGGCGCCCGTGCCCGTCGCGCCGGTCACTTTGATCGCGGCCGCATTGACCACATTGCCATTGGAGGTGATGTTGACCGTGGCAGCCGTGCCCGAGCTGGTGATCGAGCCCGCGCTGGTCACATTGACGCCGGTGTTTGTGGTGGTGCCCACATTGCCCAGAAGGTTGACATTGCCTGTTGCGGTGATGCTGCTGGCAATGTTGACGGCATTGGTGGCGCTGCCCGAGCTGGTACCCGCCGTGAGGGCACCGGTGGTCCAGTTGATGGTGCCGGTCGTGTTGTCCACAGACACGTTGCTGCCCGACAGCGCCGCAGTTGTCGAGATGAGCCCGCCAGTGCTTTGCAAGAGAAGACCCGCACCACTGTTGATCGCGGTGGATGCGGTCAAGGTGTTGCCCGACTGCAGGTACAAATTGCCCGTGGTCGCTGCCGTGGTGATGGCTGTGCTGGTCGTTAATGCCCCCGATGTGGTGCTGCCAATCTTGAGGGTGCCTGCAGTGATCTGATTCATCTCGGCGTTGGTGACGCCCAGAGTGGGCGAGGTAGCGCCGACGACATCAGCCCCGCCCACATTGATCAAGAGGCCTGCTGTGCGGTTTTGCAGGGTGACGGTGCCCGTGCCTGTGCCCATGGTGGCGGGGCTTGACAGGGAAAAAGAGTCAGAAGTGACGGTGATGTTGGCGTTGGCAGTGCTGGTGATGTTGGCACCTGTTCCCGACAGCGAAAACCCCGCACCGCTTGAGGACAGGCTGGAGCCGGTGAAGTTCATGGCACCCGACACCGAGGTGACCGATGTGTTGGTGCCGGAAATTTCGATGCCCGTATTGCCTGCGCCTGTGGTGTTGCCACCCACACCGGTCATGGTCACGGTGCCGGTGCCGGTGGCTGCCACTGCGCCACCGCCTTTCACAACGACGCCCAAATTGGCGATGCCTGTGCCGCCCACAGTGCCACCGCCCGTGCCATTGAAGTTGATGGGGCCAGGGCTGGTCACTTTGCTGGCCGTGCCGTCTACCCAGACCCCGGAGTTGTAGTCGCTGCCTGTGCCACCAGCACCCGTCAGGTTCAGGCTGCCGCCCGCTGCACCGGTGATGACCGTGCCACCTGTGATGGACACGCCCATGGCGTTGGCAACGGTAGAAGCACCAGCACCCCCCACCCCGTTGATGTTGATGTTGCCTGTACCGCTGGTGGAGACCGTAGCACCCACCAAGTCCACACCCTTCATGTCGGCGGTGGCGGAACTCGTTGTGAAGCCCTTGCCGCGGATGTCGATGTTGCCGCCACCCGCGTTCAGGCTGGCCGTGGTCAGCGACACACCGTCATTGCGCGTGGTGCTGCTGCCTACGGCATAACCCGAGCCGTTGTATGCCGAGCCGCCGCCCAGGGTGATGTTGCCGCCATTGCTGGTGACACCCGAGCCGCTGTTCATCAGGATGGAGCCCGCGTTGCTGCCATAGCTGTCGCTGTTGAACAGCACATTGAGCTTGCCCGAACTGCCAGTGATGGTGGTGTTGGCCGCTACGGTGATGTCGTTCCTGGCCAGCAGGCTGAAGGTGGCATCGGTGCCCGCCGTCTTGGTGACAGCGCCGTTGACGGCAATGCTGGTGCCGCTGAGCACCGACAGATCACCCCCGGTGTTGCCCAGGGTGCCCATGTTCAGCGCGCTCACAGTGGCCGTGCCCGAGCCAGCAAGCAGGCCCACCACGGTCTTTTTGGCGGTGATCCTGCCCAGTTCTGCAGCCGACACATCCAGTTTAAGCGTGCCGCTTAAGGTGTCGGTGCCGGTGCCGCCCACGTTGAGTGTGGTGGGGCCCGTGCGTTGTTGTATGGTGACGGTGCCTGTGCCACCGTTGATAGTCCCATTCAGAGCAACACTGTCTGCAATGAGTGTGATGTTGCCTGTGATGGATTCAATGCCTCCAGAGCCAGCATTGATGTTGATGGCCGATGAGCTCGTGTTGGCCGCTGCCCCTGTAATCGATACATTGCCTGCGCCACTGGCCGCAACTTTTCCAGAGCCATCAATGGAAAAACCATAATTGGTATTTGCCGTACCCCCGCCACCCGTACCCGTAAAGGAAATATTGCCGCCATTGACGGTGGAAACGGTACTGTTTTTGACCATCACACCATAGGTATAAGCGCCCGAGGTTGTGGCCGCACTGGCATTGCCCACAATCGTCACGCCGCCACTGCCCCCCGTCACCGGGGTCGAAAGCAGACCTACGCCGTTTAAGGAAGCCGTGCCACCGCCGGCTTTGCTGGTGCCGGTTAAGGAAATCGAGCCAGCACCCGATGTGACGATGCTCGAATTGTTGATGGCGTTGATGCCAGAACCATTGCTGGCATTGCTCGTACCCGTCATGGTGATATTGCCACCACCCGCCGAAATGGCTGTGCCATTCAAGGTAATGCCATCTGAAGTGGTGGTCACTGCGGCTGTACTTGTGGGTGCTGCTGCGGTGCTGCTCCCAAAAGCACTGCCCACCCCTGTGCCTGCCGTGCCACCACCCAGGGTGATGTTGCCGCCCCTGCTGGTGATTGAGGAGCCACTGTTCAGCACAATCGCGCCCTGCCCATTGGCATCAAAGTCGCTGTTCATGATCACATTCAAACTGCCCGAGATCGAGGTGATCGTGGTGTTGGCCGCCAGTGAGATGTCGTTGTGGGCCCTGAACGTCAGCGTGGCATCGGTGCCGCCTGTTTTGCTGATGCTGGCATTGATGGCAATGTTGCCCGCGCTGGTGCCGCCTGCGCCGGTGGCAATCGTCACGCTGGTGCCTGCGTTCAGGCTGTTGATGATGGACGTGGACGTGATCACCGAATCTGCCGCGCTGGTGTAGTTGGTGGCATAGGCCGTGCCCGACGCAGTGGCGCTGGCAATCGTGATGTTGTAAGGGTCGAGCAGCCATTCGCCTGCTTTGACACTGATGTTGTCAACTTTCAGGACATCGCCAGAAGTTTCGACCAGCGCCTGATGGCTTTGCAGCTGGGCGTCACTGGCGTCTGTGTAGCGGGCCAGCACACCGGTCTCTTCGTCACGCCCAATCAGGATGTCGCCACCTTTGCGCAACTGGCCTTTGTCGTCCTTGCCAGTGCTGTTGGCGTTGATGCTGCCATCCACCCTGATGGTGCCGCCGTCTGCCAGCAGGTGCACCGCGCCGCCTTGTTCGCCCGAGGTGTCAATGCTGCCGGATTGCAGCACGCTGGCCATGGCATTGCCCATGGCTGCAGCCTGCATATAGACCTGACCACCTTCGGTGACGATGGTGCCGCCTTTTTGGTTGGCCACGGCCGCGTTAATGACGGCCGGGCTCAGTTCCATCTTGATGCGGCCCGTGCCCGTCATGGGCAGGGTGATGACGTCGGCTGCACCCAGCGCCACATTGCCATTGGGGGCGTAAATTTTTCCCTCGTTGCTCACGCTGGCACCCAGCAGGGCCACATAGCCGCCGGGGGTGGCGCTCAGCAGGCCCTGATTGATCACCTCGCCTGTGGCGCCGTCGCGGGTGTAACGGTTGCGCCCGGCCATGAAGTCGGCGTCTGAAATGTTGAGCGTGCTGGCCGTCAGGCCTGCGGCGCTGACCGAGCCGTCTTTGCCAAAAGTGACACCGTTGGGGTTGACCAAAACGACCTGACCATTGGCCGACATCTGGCCAAAGATCTGGCTGGGGGCCACACCAGTGACGCGGTTGAGCAGCACGGCCTGTGCATTGGGCTGAACGATGTTGACTTTGGCATCTTTGCCAATATCAAAGCTTTGCCAGTTGACGATGGCGCGTGCCGAGCTTTGCGCAATGGCCATATTGGCACCGCTTTGGCTGATGGCCGCAGCGCCTTGGGCCACATGGCCCCCCGTGGGCAGGGCGTTGTTGGCTGGGGCTGCCCAGGCCAGGGTGATCAAGGCGAAGCTGAAGACCAGAGGGCCGACGAAATACGCCCCCCCCGCACTCAAGACCCCCAAGAGGCTGAAGCGGCCCGCACCATGACCGCCAGTGGCTTTGCCCTGGCTGGTGGCGTGCTCGCCCACGGCAACCAGCGCACCTAAGCGCTTGGAAAATACCGTCTTGAATAACTTCGAATTCATTGTTGAACACCAAAAGAACAAAAACAAACGCTTTGTGGAAAGTATTTATTTATGTTGATCAATCACTATTGGTGATTTTGGTGAAATGAATGCGAAAAGTAATCAGCCAATTGGGGTACTCCTATCATTATTTTGATGAAAGTAACTGAAATTTATCAAAATTGAAAATGTTTATCCAGTCCGTTGAGCCCTCATCTGCGCGTGTCGGTGATCGGGCAACGTCGGACTCTGCGAGTACCGACCTACAAGCGGACCGTTTTCCGATGTAGGGCGGCGGTCGAAAACCCCGACATTTGGTCGTTCCCCATGTAGGTCGGCGGTCGAAGACCCCGACATTTGCTTGTCATGCCTACAACCTCTTTCACGCAATCGCGGTGATGTTGCAACGTCGGACTCTGCGAGTAACGACCTGCGGGCTTCGCGTCCCATCCGGCGGTGTCAACGCGTGGAGAACGGGAGCAGGCAAATTTCGACACTTTCGGTGGATGTGTTTTCGCATTCGCATTCCTGCAGCCCCTCGGGGGTACAGGCTTGCGGGGAGGCGGTTTTGTCTACCGCCACTGCCACTGCCGCGGCCGATGCCGCTGAGCCGCTAGAGGCGGTTGTGGCAGCAGTGAGCCTTTGCGTGGACGATGCATTGGTGCCCGTACCCGAAAACCCGACCCAACTCAGGCGGGATGCCATCTTTGGGGGACCGCTGAGAAAGACAGGCCGAACCGCTGGCGTGGCGACAGTGCTGGGTGTGATGAGCAAGGCGGCGTTGACGATCTGGATGAGGTAGTTGTCCAGCACCGTGGCGCTGTTGGCAGGTGCTACGTTGAGCTGTGAGTTGTAGGTGCCAGCGGCAATGCCCGAAGCCAGGCCCGTGACCTTCACATCTTCGCCGGGCACAAAGCCAGACTGGGTGGCAGGCGCTTGTGTGAACACGGTGCCGTTGGACACAGCGGTGAGTGGGGCGACTGCAACGGTGGCTGCTTTGGGGGCAATCACCAGACGGCCCGCGACGAAGCTCAGCGCGTAGTTGTTGTCAGTGCCCGAGGCTGTGGCGCTGTACGTGCCTGCATGTTTGCCCGTGGCTCCTGCGCTCACGCCAGTCAGCACAGCAGCGGTTTCGCCATTGACCAGGCCGGTCGCGCTGAAGCCCGAAACCGTTTGAACGGTGCCGTTGTAGACCTTGCTCAAGTCGCTGTTGGCGGTCACCACGGCATCTTTTTGCGCAATGGTGGTCGCGCTGCCCACGCTGCCTGCCACCAGCTGGTAGTTGCCGGTCAGGCCGCCCGAGGCAGGGTCGTCGCTCAGTGTGGTGTTGGTCGTGCTGACGTTGACCGTGCGCAACCCGGCATTTTTGTCGTCAAACGAGCCCGTGGCTGTGACGCCCAGAGTTTCAGCGCCCACAAAACCAGTCAAGCCAACCTGCGTGATGACCGCCGAGGTGTTGCCGTCATAGGTTTTGCTGGCTGCGGTGATGCTGCTCAAGCTGATGGCCTTCTTGTCGATGTCGGCGGTGGTGCTGGCCTGATCGGTGACGGTGTAGTTGCCAAGATCCGCGCCGCCCAAGGTGTTGGTCAATGCGACGGTTTTGCCGGTGGCGGCGTTCTTGTCGCTGAAAGTGCCGGAGCTGCTCACCGTGATCGCATCGCCTGCAATTTGGTTGTTGAAAACAGCCGTGGCCACCGAGACTGTCGCGGCGTTCGTGCCGTCATAAGTCTTGTTGGCCGCCGTGATGCCGCTCAGGCTGATGGCCTTTTTGTCAATGTTGGCGGTGGTGCTGGTCTGGTCGGTGATGGTGTAGTTGCCCAGATCACCGCCGCCCAAGGTGTTGCTCAGGGTGACGGTCTTGCCTGTGGCCGCTGCCTTGTCGCTGAAGGTGCCGGAGCTGCTGACCGTGAGGTCATCGCCATAGATCTGGTTGTTGAACACAGCCGTGCCCACAGAGACGGTCGCCGCGTTGGTGCCGTCATAAGTCTTGTTGGCCGCCGTGATGCCGCTCAGGCTGATGGCCTTTTTGTCGATGTCGGCGGTGGTGCTGGCCTGATCGGTGACGGTGTAGTTGCCAAGATCCGCACCGCCCAAGGTGTTGGTCAAAGTGACGGTTTTGCCGGTAGCAGCTGCCTTGTCGCTGAAAGTGCCGGTGCTGGTGACCGTGAGGTCATCGCCCGCAACCTGATTGTTGAAAACCGCTGAGCCGAAGGCAACCGTCGCCGCGTTCGTGCCGTCATAAGTCTTGTTGGCCGCAGTGATGCCAGAAAGGCTGATGAACTTCTTGTCGATGTCGGCGGTGGTGCTGGCCTGATCGGTGACGGTGTAGTTGCCAAGATCCGCGCCGCCCAAGGTGTTGGTCAAAGTGACGGTTTTGCCTGTGGCCGCTGCCTTGTCGCTGAAAGTGCCGGAGCTGGTGACCGTGAGGTCATCGCCTGCAATTTGGTTGTTGAAAACAGCCGTGACCACCGAGACTGTCGCAGCGTTCGTGCCGTCATAAGTCTTGTTGGCCGCCGTGATGCCGCTCAGGCTGATGGCCTTTTTGTCAATGTTGGCTGTGGTGCTGGTCTGGTCGGTGATGGTGTAGTTGCCCAGATCACCGCCGCCCAAGGTGTTGCTCAGGGTGACGGTCTTGCCTGTGGCCGCTGCCTTGTCGCTGAAGGTGCCGGAGCTGCTGACCGTGAGGTCATCGCCATTGATCTGGTGATTGAAAACAGCCGTGCCCACAGAGACGGTCGCCGCGTTGGTGCCGTCATAAGTCTTGTTGGCCGCCGTGATGCCGCTCAGGCTGATGGCCTTTTTGTCGATGTCGGCCGTGGTGCTGGCCTGATCGGTGACGGTGTAGTTGCCCAGATCCGCGCCGCCCAAGGTGTTGGTCAAAGTGACGGTTTTGCCGGTGGCGGCTGTCTTGTCGCTGAAAGTGCCGGTGCTGGTGACCGTGAGGTCATCGCTGGCGATCAGACCATTGAAGACAGCGCTCGTGCCAGAGACTGTGGCAGTCGTGCTGCCGTCATAAGTCTTGTTGGCCGCGGTGATGCCGCTCAGGCTGATGGACTTCTTGGTGATGTTGGCGGTGGTGCTCGTGCTGGTGCTCGTCAGGTTGTAGTTGCCCGCATCGGTGCCGCTGATGGACAGGCCTGACACCGTGACCGTTTTGCCGTTGCCAACGTTCTTGGTGTCAAACGAAGCGCTGGTTTGTGCCAGCGTGAGGCTGTCGCCCGAAAGCTTGTCGCTGGAGAGCGAAGCTGTGGACGTGGTGTTGGCGTCATAGGTTTTGTCTGAAGCCGTGGCGCTAATCGTTAAATTTTTCTTGCTGATGTCAGCCTGGGTGGTCATCGCGCCGGTGGTGGTCAAGTTGTAGTTGGCCCAGTCGCCGCCGGTGCCCGTGACATTTGACTTGGTCAAAGAGGTGACGTCGGTCACGGTGACGGTTTTGTTGTTGCCCGCGTTCTTGTCGCTGAAGCTGCCTGTGCCAGCGATGGCCAGCGTTTCAGCGCCGACGCCGGTGCTGATGGCACCTGCGGTGATGCTGGCGGTGTCGTTGCCGTCATAAGTCTTGCTGGCCGCGGTGATGCTGCTCAGGGTGACATCTTTCTTGGCGATGTCTGCCTGGGTGGTCATGGCGCCGGTGGTGGTCAAGTTGTAGTTGGCCCAGTCGCCACCGGTGGCCAAGTCATTCGACTTGGTCAATGTGTTGACATCGGTCACCGTGACCGTTTTGTTGTTGCCCGCGTTCTTGTCGCTGAAGCTGCCCGAGCCACTGATGACCAGCGTTTCAAAGCCGACGCCGGTGGTGACGGCACCCGCAGTGATGCTGGCGGTGTCGTTGCCGTCATAAGTTTTGCTGGCCGCGGTGATGCTGCTCAGGGTGACATCTTTCTTGGCGATGTCTGCCTGGGTGGTCATCGCGACGGTGGTCAAGTTGTAGTTGGCCCAGTCGCCACCGGTGGCCAAGTCATTTGACTTGGTCAAGGTGCTGACATCGGCCACGGTGACCGTTTTGTTGTTGCCCGCGTTCTTGTCGCTGAAGCTGCCTGTGCCAGCGATGGCCAGCGTTTCAGAGCCGACGCCGGTGCTGATGGCACCTGCGGTGATGCTGGCGGTGTCGTTGCCGTCATAAGTCTTGCTGGCCGCGGTGATGCTGGTCAATGTGACCGCTTTGGGTGTGATGCTGCTCGCGCTGTTGCCCTGGCGCGTCACGGTGTAGTTACCGCCGCTGTTGCCGTCGCTCAGCGTCACGCTGTCCAGCGTGATGGTCTTGTTGCTCAACACAGCGCCGCTGGCATCGCGTGCAACATTTTTGTCGGTGTAGCTGATGCTCGCGCTGCTGACGGTGTCGCCCGTGATCAACTGGCCGCTGAGTGTGTCCAGGTCGGCCTGCGTGACGGTGAAGTCGGTATTGCCGTTGTAAGTCTTGCTCACCGGGCCTGCGACCAGCGTGACGGCCTTGGGTGTGATGCTGCCCGTGCCGGTGACGGTGCTCACGGTGAAGGCATAATTGCCTGCGTCAGCGCCGCCCAGGCTCAGGCCGGTGAAGGTGTAGTTGCGGCTGCCTGCGTTTTTGCTGTCAAAGCTGCCGCCTGTGCTGCTGGCGTTCACCACGTCAGCGGTCATGACACCGGTGGTGTTCAGGGCGCGGCCCGTCAAGGCCGTGCTGCCGTCATACACACGGCTCACGTCAGCCGCGCTGAGTGTCAACACCTTGGGCGCTATCGTCAGCACACCTGCGTTGACCACACGGTCATTGAAGTTCACATTGCTGGGCGGCGTGATGATCACGGATGAGGCATCGTAGGTGTAGTTGCCCACGTTCACAAAGCCACCGGTGGACAGCTTGCCGGTGCTGTCGATCAGGGTGGAGAACGCGACCGAGGTGCCCGTGCTGTCGGTGGCCTGCCAATTGCCATTGCCCAAAGCGGTCATGCTCAGATTGACCAGGCTGCCGACGTTGCAGTCGCCGCTCAGGCAATACTGGGCCGTGACCGCGTCGGCGCTGGCCCCGGCGGTGGTGCCGGTCAAGCTGCCATAGGTATAGGTCTTGCCGCCAATGCCAATCAGCAACTTGTCAGCAGGGGCCACGGTCAGCTTGCCTTTGGCGACGGTGACGGTGTAGTTGCCGTTGTTGGCCGTGGGTGCTGCGCTCAAGCCATACACGTCGGTGTAGGTGCCCGCCACGGGGTAGGTGGCGCCTGTGTAAGTGCGAGTGGGCGAACCCGTCAAGGCGGTCGCGGCCGTTTCGCCGTTGACAAAGCCGGTGTAGCTCAAACCGTTGTCGGTGGCCAGGCTGGCGTCTTGCGTCACAAAGGCCATGGTGTCATTGACCTTGACGGTCAAAGGCGCAGGCGTGATCTTGCCCACCAGACCGGTGGCCGAAGTGGGCAACTGGTAGTTGCTCAGTAAAGTGCCCGAAGCGGCCGCAAAGTCGCCAGCAGCCAGCGTGGCCGAAACCGAACCGGTGCCACTGTTGTCCGACGCGTTCTTGCTGGCATAGCTGCCATTGACCTGCGAGACGCTGGCGCCTTCGCTGCTTGCAAAGCCGGTCAGAGCAAAGTGGCTGTTGCTCAGGTTGGTGGCCGCTGTGGTGCCGTCATAGGTTTTTTCGACCGTGCCGGTCAGGGCTGCTTGCAAGGTGGCTTGGGTGATGTTGGCGGTGGTGGTGGCGGCACCCGTGGTGCTCAGTGTGTAGTTGGACCAGTCGCCGGTGCCATTGGCCTTGATCAGGACCGTGACATCAGTGACGTTGACGGTGATGCCGGTGGCGACATTTTTGTCAGCGAACACGCCTGTGCCCGTGACGCTCAAGGTTTCGCCCGCAGCGGTGCCGCTGATGACACCTGCCGTGATGGCGGCGGTGGTGGTGCCGTCATAGGTCTTGCTGGCGGCGCTGATGCTGTCCAAAGTCACCGACTTGGCCGTGAGGGTGGCTGTGTTTTTGCCTGCTGCCGCGATTGTCAAATCCGGCGCTTTGTAGTTGCTGGCCAGGCCGGTGCCGTCGGTCAGGGTGAGGGCATTGACATAGTTGCTGCTGTTGTCGGCCACGTTTTTGCTGGCGATGGTGGCACCGGTGTAGTTCAGGGTTTCGCTGCCCACGCCGGTGGTGATGCTCAGTTGCGTGCCATTGACTGTTGTCAAGCCGTCATAGGTTTTGGCAGCGGCCAGGCTGACTTCTTTTGGGCTGATGGTCAGGTCGCCGCTGGTGTAGGACACGCTATAGCCCAGGGCATTGAGATTGCTGCCGGTGCCGCCGGTGTCGCTGGCACTGATGACGTAAGGCGTGGCCGAGGCGTTTTTGGCAGTTTGGGAGGAGCCGCCATAGGTGGTGTTGGCCGTCACGGCCGCCAAGGTGTCCCCGTTGACCAGGCTGCCTGCGGCCAGGCTGTTGTTCAATGTGCCGCCGCTGAAGGTGTTGCCGTCATAGGTTTTGCTGGCGCTGTTGACCTGCACGGTGACCAGAGGTTGTTCGCGGTAGATGGCATGGGCACCCGCGCCGAGTGCTGTGGCGTAGTTGGTGGTGGTTTCGTCGCTGTTGTAGCGGTTGTTGCCCGCGACCACGCCCAGGCCTGTGCTGCCTGTCAGTGAGCCTGTTGCATAGGTGATGCGGCCGCCGGTGCCCACGTTCACGGCGCCACTGCCCGATAGGCTCACGTCGCCACCGGTGGCGGTGCCTGCGGCGGTCGATTTGCCTGCCACCAAAAACACGGCGGCGCTGGTGGCGTTGGTGGTGCTGATGGCTTGGGTGACGGCCAAGTTGCCGTCGGTGACCAGGTTGACGGTGCCGCCGGTCAGGCTGATGGTGTTGCCTACCGTCAGGTCGCTGGCCGCGCCGGTGAGGGTGGCTGACACATTGCCTGTGCCCGAGATGTTGTTGGCCACGGTGGTGGCCGCCGAGCGCACGTAGCTCAGGTTGGCGTTGTTGCTGAGCGTCACAGCCCCTGCGCCCAGCGTGCCGGTGCTGCCTGCGTTACCCACTTGCAAGGTGCCGCCGCTGACAGTGGTGGTGCCTGCATAGCTGTTGTCGGCGCTCAGTTGGGTGGTCCCTGTGCCGGTCTGGCTCAGGGTACCGGTGCCGCTGATGGCATTGGTCACCAGCAGGGTGTTGGAGCGGTTGAAGACCAGGCTGGCGTTGTCAACAACGGCACCGGTGCCCAGGGTGCCGGTGGTGCTGCCGCTGCCCACTTGCAAGGTGCCCGTGTTGATGGTGGTGGTGCCCGCGTAGCTGTTGTTGCCGGTCAGGATGGTCGTGCCAGTGCCCGACTGGGTCAGGGTGCCTGTGCCGCTGATGACATTGGCCACGGTGAGTGCGTTGCTGCGGTTGAACACCAAGGCGGCGTTGTCGGTGACCGCGCCTGTGCCCAGGGTGCCTGTGGTGCCGCCGTCACCCACTTGCAGCACGCCGCCGCTGATGGTCGTGACGCCGGTGTAGGTGTTGGTGCCGGTCAATGTTTGTGTGCCCGTGCCTGTTTTGCTCAGTCTGGCGGGGGCGCCGTTGGCATCTTGAATGACGCCGCTGAAAGTGCCCGAGCCATTGTTGACCCCCACGGTCAAGTTATAGGCGTAACCCGGAAAGCCTGAACTGACCGTGCCGCCCCCTGTCAGCGCATCCACAAAGATGTTGCCTTCAACACCCTGGAAGGTTGCACCGGTGGCGACATTCAGCGACGCTTTGTTGTTGGTCCAGACTTCATTGCCAAAGTTGGAGCCGATCAAGGTGCCGGCTTGCACGTCGATCAAGCCGCCGGTCATGGCAAACGTCGCAGAAGCCGAGCTCCAGGTCAGCGATCCTGCGCCTGTTTTTTGAAGCGTGCCGGTTCCGGTGAAGGTGTTGGTGGTGCTGTAGTTGGCGGAGCTGGAGGGCCTGACGTTGAAATTCAAGGTGGCGCCTGAAGCGATGTTGGCGGTGCCTGAGCCGATCTGGCCGTTGTTGGTGCCGTCGCCAATTTGCAGCATGCCTGTGGCCACGGTGGTGCCGCCGGTGTAGGTGTTGTTGCCCGTGAGCGTGGTGGTGCCTGTGCCCGATTGGGTCAGGGAACCCGAGCCACTGATGACGCTGGCCACGGACACCGCATCGCTGCGGTTGAACACCAAGGCGGCGTTGTCGGTGATGGCACCCGTGCCCAGGGTGCCGGTGGTGCCGCCGTTGCCCACTTGCAGCGTGCCGGTGCTGATGGTGGTGGTGCCGCTGTAGGTGTTGTTGGCCGTCAGCGTGGTGGTGCCTGTGCCCGCCTGGGTCAGGGCGCCAGTGCCGCTGATGGCGTTGGCCACCGTGATGGCATCGCTGCGGTTGAATGTCAAGGTGCCGTTGTCCACCACGGCCCCGGTGCCCAGCGTGCCTGTGGTGCCGCCATTGCCAATGCGCAAGATGCCCGAGCTGATGGTGGTGGTGCCTGTGTAGGTGTTGTTGCCCGTCAGCGTGATGGTGCCGACGCCAGCCTGAGAGGAAAACTCGATGTTTTTGTCGCCGCTGATCACCCCCGAGATGGTGCCCGTTATTCCGTTGCCATAGGTGGCAATGCGTGTGTTTGCGGCAGGGGTGATGTTGCCTGCGTAATTGACGCCGCCGACCATGCGCAAGGCGCCAATCAGGCCTGAGCCTTCGTTCCAGCCTGTGCCCGCCAGCGAGAGCGGGTTGTTGAGTGTGATACTGCCGTTCGCCAGCAATTGACCACCGCTGTTCACGGTGATGGGGGATGTGGCACCGACCTGGGTCGCGGCGCTGACGTTCAGGCGCGCCGAAGTGATGGAGATGTTGCCGGTGAAAGCGCTGTTGTTGGCAGACAGGCTATAGGAGCTTTGGTCTTGTACCCCGGTGCCCACAAAGTTGAGGTTGCCTGCGCCGGTGATGGCGTTGCTGATCGACACGGAGTTGTCAGACCGTCTAAAGCTCAGGTTGGCGTTGGCGGCCACCGATGCGGCACCCACACCCAAGGAGCCAATGGCGCCGCCGTTGCCGATTTGCAAGCTGCCGGTGTTGACGGTGGTGGTGCCCGCGTAGCTGTTGTTGCCCGCCAGGATGGTGGTGCCTGTGCCCGATTGCGCCAGGGTGCCCGAGCCGCCAATGCCGCTGTTGATCGTCAAGGTGTCCGAGCGGTTGAGGACCAAGCTGCTGTTGTTCTGAATGTTGCCGGTGCCCAGGTTGCCCGAGGTTCCACCGTTGCCCACTTGCAGCGTGCCCGCACTGATGGTGGTGGTGCCTTTGTAGTCATTGACGCCGTTGAGCGCGGCCGAATCGATCAGGGTCAGTGTGCCGCTTCCTGCTTGTGTCAGGCCGCCGTTGCCCGTGATTTTCAGTCCGACCGAGAGGTTGTCGCTGCGTCTGAAGCTCAAGGTGCCGTTGGTGGTGACGGTGGTGGCGGTGCCCAAGGTGCCGGTGGTGCCGCCATTGCCAATTTGCAAGGTGCCCGCGCTGATGGTGGTGGTGCCGCTCCAGTCGTTGTCTGCCGTCAGTGTGGTGGTTCCGCCTGAGCCCGCTTGGGTGACGCTGCCCGTGCCCGAGATTTTGGCGCTGACCACCAGCCCCGTATCGCCCCGGTTGAAGACCAGGGCCCCGGTGTTAAGGATGTCGCCCGTGCCCAAAGATCCGGTGCTGAAGCCGCTGCCCACTTGCAGCGTGCCGCTGCTGATGGTGGTGGTGCCCGCATAGGTGTTGTTGTTGGCCAGGATGGTGGTGCCGGTGCCTGCTTGGGTGATGGCACCGGTGCCGCTGATGACGCCGCCGACCCAGAGGGTGTCGCTGCGCCTGAAGAACAAAGAGGCGTTGTCAATGACTGCGCCCGTGCCCAATGTGCCCGTGGTGCCGCCGTCACCCACTTGCAAGATACCGCTGCTGATGGTGGTGGTGCCGCTGTAGGTGTTGGCACCCGTGAGCGTGGTGGTGCCCGTGCCTGATTGGGTCAAGGCACCCCCGCCGCTGATGGCTTGGCTGAGGGTGACGCCGTCTGAATGGTTGATGGCCAAGGTGCCGCTGTTCACGATGGCACCGGTGCCCAGGTTGCCTGCTGTGCCGCCATTGCCCACTTGCAAGGTGCCCGCGCTGATGGTGGTGGCGCCGCTGTAATCGTTGACGCCGTAAAGCGCTGCCGAGTCCAGCAGGGTCAAGGTGCCGGTGCCCGCTTGCGTGAGGCCTCCGGTGCCGGTGATTTTGAGGTCCGCAGAGATGTTGTCGCTGCGCTTGAAGGCCAGCGTGCCGTTGTCGGTGACGGTGGTCGAGGTGCCCAGCGTGCCGGTGGTGCCGCCGTTGCCCACTTGCAAGGTGCCCGCGCTGATGGTGGTGGCACCGCTCCAGTCGTTGTCCGCCGACAGGATGGTGGTGCCCGTGCCTGCTTGGGTGACGGTGCCGGTGCCCGAGATTTTGGCGCTGACCACCAGGCCCGCGTCGCTGCGGTTGAAGACCAGGGCCGCGTTGTCGGTGATGGCCCCGGTGCCGATGCTGCCCGAGGTGCCGCCGTTGCCAATTTGCAGTGTGCCAGCGTTGATGACCGTGGTGCCCGCGTAGTTGTTGGCACCGCTCAGGATTTGGGTGCCGGTGCCGTTTTTGACCAGGTTCACAAGCGGTGTGACGCCCACAATGGTGCCCGAGAAATTGCCGCTGCCGTTGTGGTTGCCGACGCTCACGGTGGTGGGCAAACTGCCCGTTGTGGTGATGGTGCCCGACCCGTTCAATGCATCAATGGTTTGGTCGCTGCCATTGAGAAGTCTGAAGTTGCCGTTGTTGGTCAGATTGGTGGTGCTGGGCAGGATGTATTTGGCGCTGGCTTGCAGCATGGTGCCAGAGCTGATGGTCACATCGCCCACAAAGTCGTTGGCCGAGATGCCGTTGCCTGTGAGCGTGCTCATGGTGATGCGCGTGCCCGAAAAGGTGATGTTGCCCGTGCCCGTGAACTGGCCATCGAGCGTGAACCGGTCTGCCGTGGCGTCGTTGATCAGGATGTCGCGGTAGAAGGTGACTTTGCTGTTGGCGCTTGTCCAGCCGCGATTGGCATCACCGGCAATGCCCACCGTGGTGCCCAAAGTGGCCGTGCCTGTGCCGTTGTTGGTGAAGGTGATGTCTCGGGTCAAGGGGCCAGAGGTGTTGTCCGGCACGCCCTTTTCCAGCAACAAGGCTACATTGTTGCTGCCGGTGTTGGTATCGCCCACCACAATGGCGCCAGCACCGGCCGTCCTGTTGTAATTGCCCCCGCCGTGGCCCAGCAACAGCGTGCCCTGGCTGACCGTGCTGCCGCCTGAAAAAGTGTTGGTGCCGTAGGTGGTGCCATTCACCGCAGTGAGGGAGAGCTGACCAGCGCCTGATTTGAGCAAGGAACCCGCGCCGCTGATGACGCCTGAAATGCTGCCCGCAGCGGGTGTGGTGACATGGAGCTGTGTGCCCACAGCGATGTTGCCTGCGGCGACCAAAGAGGTGCCGGAGCCGGTGCCGCCAGCGGTCAGTGTGACGGCTGCTGTGGCAGTGAGTTTGGCCGCAGAGCTGCTGATGTTGATGGCAGCGTCGGATGTGCCGGTGTTTTCGCCGTTGATGGTGATGTTGGCTGCTGACAAAGCTGCGGCACTGCTGATTACAACACCGCTGCCCGAAGTGCTTGCCTTCTTGCCGCTCAAAACGATCTGGCCACCGTCAGTCGCGGTGATGGTGCGCAGCGTTGGGTTGCTGGCCAGATTCGGGTCGCTGACTGCCAAGCCATCGGAGATTTGAACGCCTGAGCGGACAGTGGATGTGGACACACCCGTGCCTGCCGTGAAAACGCCCCCTGCGAACGTGCCGCCCGTGTTGTCGATGATCACGTTCTTGCCGCTGATGGCCGTAGAGGTCACCGTGTTGGGGACACCGTCTTGAATGAGGATCGAACCCTGATTGCTCTTGAGGGTGGTGTTACCGCCTGTAGATTCAAATGAAGATGCGCCGCCGATATAGCCTGGAGCGGCGGCACCTGACAAGTAAGCGGACGAATAAATCGAAATCGCGTCTGTGGCGGCGTTGTTGGTGGTGGCACTGACGGTAAGGTCCCCACCTGCCTTAGCTTGGACACCAGCCATGGTGATGGTGGTACTGGTGTTGGCAGCAGAGGCGTTGTTGGTGCCGGTGATGCTGAGGGTGCCACCTGCTGTGTAAGCGTTGACTCGGTTTTGCCAGCTGGTGGCGACGTGAGCAATGGCTGTGCCGGAGCCTGCGCCGTTCACGGTGCCGGTGATCGACAAATTGCCAGCTGCTGTGATGGTGTTGCCAATGAACGGGCCGAGGACGCTGTAAAAGCCGTAGCCCGTTTGGCCACTGGCGGTGTTGGCTGTGCCATTGATGGTGACGTTGTTGCCGTAAACGCGCACATTGCCGCTGTTGAACTGAACGCCAGCGTTGGCACCCGCACTTGTGCCGGTGATTGAAACATCAGCACCGCTGTTCAATGTACCCACCGAATTACTAACTAAGTAAACACCACTTCCGTTCGTGGTGGCCACGCCGTTGAGCGCGATGGATCCGCCGTTGGATTTGATGGTGCTAAAACCGTCAAATAAGGTAACGCCGTTACCTGTCCCCTGGCCTTTGATGGCCAAGGTGCCTGTATCGGCAGTGATCAAACCGCCTCGCATGAAGAAGCCCGCGTTCAAACTGGCATTGCTCGCGTCTTGCGTGCCTAAAGTGACGTTGCCCCGGGTCGTCAAGCTGGGGTTGGTGCTGCTGCCGCTAGTGGCACCAAAGCGGATACCGCTATAGCCTGTCACGGTGTGTGTGCCTTGCAGGGTCAAGCTGCCAGTGCCGCCGTCCAATGTGACGTTAGAGCCGTCGTTGAAAATAACCGCTGCAGTGAAGGCATCTGTTGCGCTGCTGCTGATGCCGCTGATCACGCTGCTGCCTGTACCGGTCGCCTTGAAGCTGCTGGTGCCAGAAAAAAGCATGCCTTGGTTCCATTGGGCAGAGCCGGTAGCAGTGCCTGTCACCGTGATGGTGTTGGCGGTGATGCCCGATCCATTGTTGAAGTTCACACCACGGCTGCCGGTGTTGGTGTTGCTGTTAGTGCCTGTGAGGATCACATGGCCATCGCCCGCATCAATCACGTTATTGAGAGTCAGGCCGCTGCGGTCGGTGACCGTAGCGGCATTGCCAGATGCGGTCATGGTGACGTCGAGCTTGCCCGTGGAGCTTGTATCGCCACTGGCTTTGCCAATACGTTGATTCACAGTGATGCCGTTGTCGGCATTGAGGGTCAGGCTGGCGTCGTTAGCGCCCGATTTGACGATGGCGGCGTTGACAAGAATATTGCCGTCGCCAGTGACTGCTGAGCCAGCACCTGTACCCGCCGTGTCTTTGTAGTCCGGTTGATTGACTTGATTGGCTGCAGTGGTGGCCACGGTCACGCTGGTGCCAGCATTCAAAGCTGTCGCAATGTCGGAGGCTTTGATCTTGGAGTAGCCGGTGGTGGCTTCAACTGCATCACCCGTGATGTCGATATTGTCCGGGTCCAGCAACCAGTCTTTGGCTTTGACGGAGATGCCGTCCACTTTCAAATCAGCGCCCGAAGTCTCCACAAATCCGCTCTTGCTCTCCAGCAGCGCGCCGCTCACATCGGTGCGCTGGGCCAGCACTCCGGTTTCTTCGTCACGCCCGATGATGATGTCGCCGCCTTTGCGCGCTTGGCCTTTGTCGTCTTTGCCGGTGCTGTTGGCGGTGATGGAGCCGTCCACCTTGATGGTGCCGCCGTCTGCCAGCAGGTGCACTGCGCCGCCTTGCTCGCCCGAGGTGTCAATGCTGCCGGACTGCAGCACGCTGGCCATGGCATGGCCTAGGACGCCACCTACTGCGGCAGCTTGCATATAGACCTGACCGCCTTCGGTGACGATGGTGCCGCCTTTCTGGTTGGCCACCGAGGCGTTGATGGCCGCAGGGCTCAGTTCCATCTTGATGCGGCCCGTGCCTGTCATGGGCAAGGTGATGGCATCGGCTGCGCCCAGAGCCACGTTGCCCTGGGGGGCGTAGATCTGGCCTTCGTTGCTCACACTGGCACCCAGCAGGGCCACATAGCCACCGGGGGCTGCTGTCAGTGTGCCTTGGTTGACGACTTCGCCGGTGGCCCCGTCGCGGGTGAAGCGCTTGCGCCCGGCCATGAAGTCGGCGTCTGAAATGTTGAGCGTGCTGGCCGTCAGGCCTGCGGCGCTGACCGAGCCGTCTTTGCCAAAAGTGACACCGTTGGGGTTGACCAAAACGACCTGACCATTGGCCGACATCTGGCCAAAGATCTGGCTGGGGGCCACACCGGTGACGCGGTTGAGCAGCACGGCCTGTGCGTTGGGCTGAATGATGTTGACTTTGGCATCTTTGCCAATATCAAAACTTTGCCAGTTGACGATGGCGCGAGCCGTGCTTTGCGCAATGGCCATGTTGGTGCCGCTTTGGCTGATGGCCGCTGCACCCTGGGCCACTTGGCCCCCCGTGGGCAGGGCGTTGTTGGCCGGGGCCGCCCAGGCCAAAGATACGAATGCAAATCCTAAATTCACCAAGCCCAGGTAACGAGCGCCGCCCACGGCACCGCGCCACAGTGGCACCTGACCAGCAACCCGGCCACCGGTCGCCTTGCCCTGGCCGCTGGTGTGTTCACCGACAGCGATCAATGCGCCCAAGCGTTGAGAGAAAACGGTCTTGAATAAATTCGAATTCATTTTTGAACACCAAAAGTGGACTTGATGGCGACTTGTGAAAATTATTTAATTAATTAACAAATGTCACTATTGTTGATTTTGGTGAAAACAACAGCAAAAGTAATCGCCCAATTGGGGTACTCCTGCTGTTTTTTTGATGAAATTATTGAAAATTCATCAAATGTGAAAGGTTGGTTAAATTCGCAGATGCCGTGGGTCAGTATTGAGGTCTGCGATCGCGTATCCCGACGTAAGCCTTGGTCCCAAGCCCCATGTCGGGGTCTCCGACCACCGACCCACAACAGGCCTTGCCTGGTAGGTCGGTACTCGAAGAGTCCGACGTTTGCATGCTCACCCTATGCCTCGTTCAAGCCTTGCCGGTGTACACACATCCGTTGGGGTCTCCGACCACCGACCTACGAGAGCAGCAAGGTTTGTCGATCACTGTGCGGATCGGGCGCCAAAGCGTAGTAGGCTTGCGGCCCATTGAAGGAGTCGCATGTCCATCGTTCTTGTTGAAAAATCCGCACCGGCTTCTGAGGCCCAACAGGCCTTTGATCGCCTGCTGGCAAGGGTGTCGCTGTTGTCGGGGCACATGGCGCGGCTGCAGGCCTGGTCGGATCAGCACCGCTATGCCCATTTGCAGGTCTTGCGCGATGCGGCCGAGCAGACGCTGGGGCTGAACAAAAGCCTGTTGTTGTTTGTGCACGAGCGTTTGCAATCCGATGAATTAACGGCGCAGCAGCAACGCATGGCGCGCAGCAAAGTGCGCAGTTTGATCGCATCCTTGCCAAGCCAGGTGGACCCGCAGGTGCAAGCGGTGGCTGATCTGTATGCGCAGGACGAAGATGAGCAGGAGGCCACACAGGCGCAAGCCGAAGCCGCGCAGCAGTTGCGCGAAAAGATCGAGGCGGCCTGGGGGCAGCCCATTCACAACCCCAGCCTCTATGACACCCCCGAAGCGGTCATGCAAGCGGCCATGCGCCAGTGGCAGCGTCAGCAAGAGGCCGACGAGGCGCGCAAAGCCGCCAAACGGGCCGCCCGCAAGGCGCAAAAAAAAACGGCAGGGCAGCAACAGGCCGAAATGCAGCAGACCGATGCCCGAATCGCCTTGCGCACGATCTTCCGGCAGCTGGCCAGCGCTTTGCACCCTGACCGTGAACCGAATGAGGCCGAGCGTCAGCGCAAGACCGCTTTGATGAGCGAGGTGAATGCGGCGTATGAGCGGCAAGACCTGAGTTCTTTGCTGCGCCTGCAAATGCAGCTCTCGCAGGTGCAGGTGGCAGCCGGTCATGCGGTGGCCGATTCGAAGCTGGTCGCCATGTCCTTGCTGCTCAAAGAGCAGGTGGCTGCGCTGGAGGACGATTTGGCGCAATTGCAAGCGCGGTTGACGCGTGAGCTGTGTATTCATGTCCGTGCAGAGATGCCAGAGGCCGCACTTACGCAAGCCCTGCAACGCTTGCAAGCCGACCAAAGGCATGCGGTGGACAGCCTGAGTGCAGATTTGCGCCGCATCCAGCAAGGGCCTGAACTCAAGCGTTGGCTCAAAGAACAAGCCCAGCAAGCCAAACAGGCCGCGCGGATTGAAGGCGCGGATTCATCTTTGTGAAATGCGCAGGGCAAGCATGGGCGGTCGCGCCGGGCAAACGATGCGCATGCCTTGTATTCGCAGGTCGGTGGTAACAGAGCCGACATGAGGCTGAGGGTTTTCGTAGGTCGGCGGTCGAAGACCCCGACGTGGGCCTGTGCCGAAGCATGCAAACGTCGGACTCTGCGAGTGCCGACCTACAGGAGCCATGTATGCGCAGGTCGGCGGTCGAAGACCCCGACGTGGGGCTGTGCCGAAGCATGCAAACGTCGGACTCTGCGAGTGCCGACCTACAAGGGACATGTATGCGTAGGTCGGCGGTCGAAGACCCCGACGTGGGGCTGCGCCGAAGCGGGCAAACGTCGGACTCTGCGAGTGCCGACCTACAGGAGCCATGTATGCGTAGGTCGGCGGTCGAAGACCCCGACGTGGGGCCTGTGCCGAAGCGGGCAAACGTCGGACTCTGCGAGTGCCGACCTACGGGAGCCATGTATGCGCAGGTCGGCGGTCGAAGACCCCGACGTGGGCCTGTGCCGAAGCGGGCAAACGTCGGACTCTGCGAGTGCCGACCTACAGGGGACATGTATGCGCAGGTCGGTGGCAACAGAGCCGCCATGGGGCTGAGGGTTTTCGTAGGTCGGCGGTCGAAGACCCCGACGTGGGGCATGTGCCGAAGCTGAACGAGGGATGTGCTTGAGCCCACAAACGTCGGACTCTGCGAGTGCCGACCTACGGGAGCCATGTATGCGTAGGTCGGCGGTCGAAGACCCCGACATGGGGCCTGTGCCGAAGCGGAACGAGGGATGTTGTTGAGCCCACAAACGTCGGACTCTGCGAGTGCCGACCTACGGGAAGACAAAGGGCTGGATCAATAAATAAAGGCTCAGGCTTGCGCGCTTGCCGCCTGCGTTTTTGCAAATGTGGCCAGTCGCGCGATGGCTTCTTGGGCCGATGGCAAGACGTCGGCGTGCATTTGAAAAACATGCCAGCGATGCGCGGTGACCTCGCAGCGGCTGGTGACACCGGCTTGTTCCAGCGCGTGGTGCAGCGCCATGGCCTGAGTGCACAGCATGTCATCGGTGCCCACCTGAATCAGCGTGGGCGGCAGGCCATGCAGGGGTTGGTGCAAGGGTGAAGCCAGCCCCTGGTCAGCGCCATCACCGCTCAGGTAATGGGCTGCACAGGCCTGTGCCCAGGGCAGGCTCAGCATGACTTCGCCTGAGGGCACGCTGACCGGGGTGCTTGGCGATAAATCGGCCCAGGGTGCCAGCAGCAAGAGGGCGACCGGAAGGGGCAGGCCTTGGTCACGCAAGGTCAAGGCGGTGCTCAGGGCCAGTCCGCCCCCCGCCGAATCGCCCGCCAGCAGCACCGGGCCTTGGGCTTGCAGCGCCAGGCAGGCGGCCGTGGCATCTTCCAAGGCGGCAGGAAACGGGTGTTCTGGTGCGAGTCGGTAATCCAGCGACAGCACGCGCAGCCCGCTGGCTTGGGCCAGGCGTGCGGTCAAAGCGCGGTGGGTGGCGGGGCTGCCCAGGCAATAGGCGCCACCGTGCAAGTACAAGAGCGTGGCCTGGGGTGTGGAGTCGCTTGTGAGCGGAAAAAACCATTCGCCCGTGCAGCCCCCGATGTGCGCCGATTCGGTGCGCACCCCAGCAGGCATGCGCGTGGCTTGCGCCATCAGCCGCAGCCATAACCTTTGAAACCGGATGGGACAGCGCGGCGAAAAAACGGGTTTGAGCAAGCAGCGCAGCGCAGTGCACAGCACACGGGCCACCAGAGCCTCACGCCAGCCTTGGGGCGTGAATGTTTGGGGTTCGGTCATGTGAAGCTCCTAGGGGCGGTCATGCGTGTGCGGCATGTGTGCAATCAGATGGCGAATGAGCAGCGGCTTACAGTGTCTCAGAGGTGTTGGGGCTTAACTGATAGAAGTCGCCAATCGCCTGCCATGCGTCTTCCGGGGTGTCCACGTAGCGAAACAGTTGCAGGTCTTGCGGGGTCACGGTGCCTTCTTCCACCAGCACATCCATGTTGATCAGGCGTTTCCAGTAATCGGTGCCGAACAGCAAGATGGGCACTGGCCGCGCTTTGCGGGTCTGAACCAGGGTCATCACTTCAAAGAGTTCGTCCAGCGTGCCAAAGCCGCCCGGAAAGGCCACCAGGGCTTTGGCGCGCATCATGAAATGCATTTTGCGCAGCGCAAAGTAGTGAAATTTGAAACTCAGATGCGGGGTGACGTAGGGATTGGGGTGTTGTTCGTGCGGCAGGGCGATGTTCAAGGCCACAGAGGGTGCGCCCGCCTCTTGGGCACCGCGATTGGCGGCTTCCATGATGCCGGGGCCACCGCCGGTGCAAATGTAGAGTTTTTCATCGTCAGGAAGGCTTGCGCTCGAGCGCGCGACCAAGGATGCAAAGCGGCGTGCGTTTTCGTAATGCTGCGCGTTGCGCACGAGGGTTTGGGCTTTGACGATGGCGCTTGCGTGACCACTGAGTTCTGCCGACAGCAATTGGGCCTGGGCGCTGGCCATGTCCAGAAACCGTGCGCTGCCAAACACCACCACGGTTTGGTCGATGTGGGCCTCGGTTTGCGCCAGATCGGGCTTGAGCATTTCCAGCTGAAAGCGGATGCCCCGTGTTTCGCGGCGCAGCAGGAACTCAGGGTCGGCAAAAGCCAGCCGCTCGGCCTGTGGCTCCAGCCAGGCGGCGTCCTGGAAGTTGGTGGGGGTTTCTGCCCATGCGTGGGGCAGGGAAGGGGTTTGGAGGTCTGGGGTGCTTGTCATGGGCTTGATTGTGCATGGCCTTGGCGCGATGGCCCTTGTTCGATGGCCCGTGCACACGCCTTGAAACCAGCACCTGCGTATTGATGGGGCCATGAAAAAAGCCCCTTGCGGGGCTTTCATCAGGGGGTGATCCAAAGATCAGACGCGCTTGCGGTATTCGCCGGTGCGGGTGTCGATTTCGATCTTGTCGCCTTGGCTCACGAACAAAGGCACGGGCACTTCCATGCCGGTGGCGATCTTGGCTGGCTTGAGCACTTTGCCGGAGGTGTCGCCTTTGACGGCGGGCTCTGTCCATGTGATTTCGCGCACCACGCTGGTGGGCAATTCGACCGAGATGGCTTTCTCGTTGTAGAACACCACTTCGAGTTCCATGCCGTCTTCGAGGTAGTTCAGGGCGTCACCCATGTTGGTGGCTTCGACTTCGTATTGGTTGAAATCGGTGTCCATGCAAACGTACATGGGGTCAGCGAAGTAAGAGTAGGTGCAGTCTTTCTTGTCCAGAATGACCTGGTCCATCTTGTCGTCGGCGCGGAACACGACTTCGGTGCCGAAGTTGGCGATCAAGCTCTTGAGCTTCATGCGCACAGTGGAAGAACCGCGGCCACCGCGTTGGTATTCGGTGCGCAGGACGACCATGGGGTCTTTGCCGTGCATGATGACGTTGCCGACGCGGATTTCTTGAGCGGTTTTCATAGGAATTGAGTCTGAAATGAAAGGGGGTGGCTTGAAGCCAAGCCCATTATTCTAACCTGTGGGGCTTGGATGGATGGCGAAATGAGGCCCAGGCGATCAATCACGCGCCGTCAGGCCATGCGCCAATGCGCCCAGCACAATGCCGCCCAAAGCCCAAAGGATGTCGGTGTTGCCCGTGCCCAAAGCTGCAATAGCCGGGCCGGGGCAAACACCCGAAAGCCCCCAACCCACACCAAAAATGGCCGAACCGATCACGGTTTGGCGGTTCCAGTTGGCCGGTTGTGTCAGGAACTGACCGCCCAGCAAGGGGCGGCGCAGCCAACGCGGAAATCCTTTGTACGCGACCATGGCCAGGCCCGTCGCGCCGCCCATGACCAGCATCAGGCCCCAGTCCTGAAAGCGCAAAAAGCTCAAAACCACATCGGGCTGCACCATGGTGGCCAGCGACAGGCCAAAGCCAAACAGAGCCCCGGCAGCCAGGGTGAACAACGCTTTGGGCAGGGACAGTGTGTGAGGATTCAGATTGTTCATGCGAGGCTCCAGGCCATCAGGTTGGCGGTCATGAAGGCGGTGGCCATGAAGGTGAGCACCGCGAAAAGAGAGGGCAGCTGCAACGAGCCCAGCCCGCAAATGCCGTGGCCCGATGTGCAGCCATTGCCCAGGCGGGCACCGTAGCCCACTAAAAAGCCGCCCACCAGCAGCTGCCAGGCGGGCACGCTGGTGTGCTGTGCCTCACCGCCCGCCAGCGTGAATCGCCAAACCAGCGCCCCCAACACCACGCCTAGGGCGTAAACCAGCCGCCAGTTGCGGGTATTGACGAAACGGGCTTGCTGGAAAAACGCCCGCTTGGACACGAACGACCAACTGCTGGAAAAGACGGAACTCATGCCGCCGACCCAGCCGTTGAACAAATACAGCAGCGCCACGCCAGCGCCAATGGTCAGGCCGCCCAGCAGGTAGTGCTGCCAGCCCAGGGGGAAGAGGGTGTTAATGAGGGTCATGGGGAGGGATTATCGGGCACGCGGATCGGGTCAATTTTGCGGACATCCAACTTGAAGGCTCTGGGGTTCAGTGAGCCCTCAATTGTTTTGTATTGGCTAAGCGCGACATCTAAAAATGTAAACATTAAGGTTATAGTTTGGCTTCGCGCCGACTGACGAAGCTCAGCGGATGACCAACAAGGAGTGCCGGGTTTCATGGTGAATTTGTATCAATACAAAAATTCTGGCATTGGGGCCGAAGGCCTTTTTCAACGCGATTTTCAGCTTATTTATAAAAAAGATGTATCGGCTCGGCACGGATGTATCAACCGGGTTTTGCCCTCTACATCACTTTGGGCGTCATAAACACTATGCAACCAGTACTTCAAGTTCTTCCTCTCTGGGCGCAGGTCGCGCTTGCGATCGTTCCCGCCCTTGGGGCTCTATTCGCAGCGTTCGGGTTGTTGCTCAACGTGCAGCAGTCACGCAAAACAAACGCGCAGGCCCGGGCAGCCCTCGTAGCTGGCTGCCTGAAAGGGTTCGCCGAAGACGAAGAAATTCAAAAGGCTTTCTACGCAATCGAATACTCCGAGTTCCAGTACGACGAAGGCTTCCACAAGTCACCCCAGGAACGGGAAATCGACAAACTACTGAGACACTTCGCAAACTTAGCCCTTACCTGGCAGGCTGGCCTCCTCTCCACAGCCGACATTCAGCCAGTTCAGTACTACGTGCTTAGGGTGATGCGAGACCCAGAGATCAAGAAGTACTTGGCGTTTATGGCTAACTGGTCACAAGTGACAGGTCTTAGCGAGCATCCTTATGCGGTGCTCACAAAATTGTCAGAGAAGCTCACCCCATGATGCTCAACCCCTCGTTCCAGCGGTTCGCCTACGGCTCCCGCTGACCTCAAACGTTAGGCTTCCCAAACAACATGAACTTGTCGCAACTTACCGCTCCGGCGAACCTCTATCGGATACTCAGCTTTGACAGAGCCGCTGAAATCATCACTAGCCGCCAGCTCTACTTCGCACACCCGTCAACCTGGGATGATCCATACGAACGCGTACTGAAACATGACGCAGCTAAGGCAATTTTTGCGCAGTGCTGGTGTCGAAAGGCGGTTTCAGACGCAATGTGGCGCATTTACTCGCCACACGGTCTTGGAGTACGGATTGCAACTACGCGACAACGTCTTCAGCAGTGCCTCGCCGCCGCCCGAAGGACTCGTCCTTTCAGCTACGCGACGCTCAATGTTGAGTATCTGAACCAAGAGGAGATCGAGAGTCGCCTTGAAGAGGCAAGAAGTCAACTTCGCGCAGAGTTCTCCGTAGAAGCCGCCATCGAGCCGTTGTTCCTCAAGCGCAGAGCATTTGACCATGAGCGTGAAGCAAGAGTGGTAATCTTTGATGAGCATTCGCTGAAAGGTGACCCTAAAAATGGAATATCGATTGATATTGACCCGTTCAAGTTGCTTACAAGCATATGGATCGACCCACGTGCGCCAGAAGAGACTGTGAAGGCTTACAAGTTTTATCTGAAGGAGAAGCTAGGCTTTCCAGGTACTGTCGAGAAGTCACGACTCTACGCAGTCCCTGACAGCCTGAGTTCCAGAATGGAAGCCTGCGGTCAACCGGACGCTGCGCCATAAAGCCGCGCAGCGCCGGTTACCTCAAACTACAAGGGCTTCCCGTTAGGTGGCGCAATACCGATGCAAAAAGTCCTCGACGATTATCCAGCTCTCGCTGCAGCAATCCGAAATCTTCTGTCGGCTGGTGTGACCGCTAGCGAAGTTGCGGGGTTGATGGCGCACGTCAACTCCGAGACCAAGTTGGTGCCATTGAAGAAGATGGACGCCTGGGAGCGCTCGATACGAGACGAGTTGTGGGCTTCTGAACGCGGTGCCACCGAAACCTCGTGGAAGTTTTGGATGCGCCCGCGCCGGTTCACCTCATGGCTCGACCTCTGCAGCCACGATGGGCGCAAGAGAGAGGCGGCACTGCGAGTCAATTCTGCCGACGCGCCCAGCGCGTTCCTGCTCGCATTAGGACTCAGACGCTTGAACGACTGGGTGCCTCAAGTAAGGAGTGCCGCGCGCGAGACGCTTCCTGAGCTGGCTTCAAACTCCGAGCCACAGGACGTCGCCGATGTGCTTTGGAGCCTTCTTGAACACTGGAGTACTTGGGGGCGCATGGAGCCTGCTGATAGAGAGGCTGTAGTTGCGATAGCCTCAAGGGAGCCTGTTTCCCTCGCACTTAAGTCGAAGATCATGAGCACGACAGCGGGCCCAGCAGCACTCGTTCTATCTCAATGCGCTCGTTTGACCTCCTTCGACTCTTGGATCGGGGAGTTCGCCCAAGGCGCAGTCCAGCCAACTGTTCGCGCACGAGCCTTCCGATGGATGTTCGTTGGGCGGAGCTCTTGGGTCGTCGGTCGCAAGTGGAAATGGACAGATGTGGCGTATTGCAAAGGGAAACTCGAACCCATCCTAGAGTCCCGGGACCTTCCTGCGAATCAGCCGTTCATGGCGACGCTTTGCGCTGCCATGGAAGATAGGTCTCCCATGGTTCGTAGGGTCGCGGCTGAATTTCTTATCCGCGAGCTCGCTTCTATTGGCGACAACGCGTTTGTGCTCGCGCATCGAACGGCTTCAGATCCGAACCCATCCGTTGCAGAGCGTGGCAATTTCGCTTTGAAACAGCTCAATCAAAAAGATGCTGCCGCGCCGAAGAACGCCGCCTAACGAGTGAGGATAGGTCGCGCGAAGCCGTGACCTGATCCTTTTGTTGTAGGAGCCCGGTTTTGGGTGGTGGTTCAAGCCCTACAGAAAAAATCTTTTTTGTCTTGCCTGCGCGGTTGAGCATTCACGCGGACTATCGATGTTGATATCTTGATGCCAACGGTGCGCACAGCGGTACTGCAAGCGGTCATTCCCCGGCGCTGGTCCAAACCTTTGCACGCCATGTCTTCAAGTGGCGGGAGGGTGTGGAATGTGCACCGCTTCGCTTTCGTTCTGTTCATCGACCGCCCACATCTCGCGGTAGGCTTGAACATAGCTTGCAGTCGCCTCCTGGTCGATTGCCCAGTAGTGGCGGCAGAGGGTTTTGAAGAGGGTCAGGCCCTCGGGTGTGCACGCATGGTTCAGCAGTTGATCGAGCGTGTGTTCGATTCGTTGCACATCCCTGCTGCCACTGCGCACCATGTCTTGCACGGAGGGCTTCAGTGCTTCAATGGCCTTTTGGTGCAGCATCTGCAAAGGGGATATGGCCGTCGATAGCGCATTCAGCAAGTCAACATACGTGCCGGGGTCCAGAGGAGACGCATGGGGTGGGTCTTGAGGGTTCATTGAGCCATTTCCTTGCCATTGACTTGGCTCACAAGTCCTCAACCTTGTACTCGCTGTAGCCTTCGTAGTAATAGCTCACATCGATGCCTTTCATGTACAGCGCGCGGTCGTGGATTTGGTCGGTCAATGCACCCTTGAGCAGGTGTTTGATTTCCAGGTCTTTGACCACGCTGCGCTCCATGGCCGACAAATACTCGGCTTTGTCCACCAAGTTCCAGTCAATGACTTGTCGGATTTCTTTTTTCAGCATCAGGTCGAGCCAAATGCGGGTGGCACGCCCGTTGCCTTCCCGAAACGGGTGGGCCACGTTCATTTCGACGTACTTCTCGACGATTTGTTCGAAGCTTTGCTGAGGCATGGCGCTGATGTGTGCCAGCGATGGTTGCAAATACATGACGGGTGCAAACCTGAAGTTGCCCTTGGCCAAGTTCACGTCGCGCACTTGGCCGGCAGAGGGATACACCTCGTCAAACAAATAAGCATGGATGTTGGCAAGGCCCGCAAAGGTGCCCATTTCCACTTTGTCGATGTCGCCGCTTTCAAACAGCTGTTTGGCTTTTTGTTTACTGAGCTTTTCTTCCACCCGGTGGAGTTCTACCTGGCTGCTGATATCCAGTTTGTTGCCAAAGACCATGGTGCGTCCCTTGTTATTTTTCAACCCACGAAATGGATCAGTTGCGTGACCAAATCAGTTTGCCCTAAAAGTTGATGACGCTTGGTTTTGGTGTTCTGGCTCCAAATCTGCAGTGTTTCGGCATCAAGCGCAGGCCATTCACCCGCTTCTATCCCATTCCAAACCCGATGCGCCTGCCGCAGGCTCTGCGGCGCTTGCATCCAATCCAAAAACGCCTCCAGCTTGTCGTGGTGCGCGTTGTCGTCTTGTGGGTAGATGTGCCAGATGAAGGGCAGGCCTGCCCATAGCGCCCGCACCAGCGAGTCTTCGCCGCGCACAAAATTCAAGTCGCAGGCCCAGAGCATTTCGTCAAAGCCGTTTTGGTCGGTGTAGGGCAGGGCGCTCCAGTTGGGTTGCACGGCAATTCCGGCCACTGCTTGCTGCACCGCAGCCAGTGGGCGGCCCGGGGTGACGAGCAGGTGGTGGGGTGTGCCCACCCCTTGGGCCAGCAGTTGGGGCAGGGCGGCGGGCTCGTAGCAAAACAGGCTGATCAGCAGGCCGTCCGGGGCCAGGTTGGGGCAGTGTTGTTTGCGCCAGGCAGCCCGGTCAAAGTGATCTTGCCGAGCCAGCAAGTCGGTTTCGCGCAGCAGGCCGCCGGTGTCCGGCGTGAAGCCGGGGTAAAAGAAGGTCTTGGTCCAGCCCTTGGCAGGGCCGCTCATCACGGGCGAAGGCAGCTGGTGCATGCGGGGCACCCAGTCTTCGGCGCTCAGGTATTCGAGGTTGATCCAGACGGGTTGCTGCGTGCTTGTGGCCAAGGCATGCGCTACAAAATGGGCCACAAAGGCTTCGGGTAGGGTGCAGCCAAAGGCTTCTATCCAGACATCGGCCGGAGCCAAGTTTGTCAACACATCGCTTTGGCTGGCTGCTGCCCAGGGCAGTACTTGCAAGTGGGGCAGGGCGTGGGCGTCAGGGGCCATCCAGGCGAGGGCCGAGGCGTCGTCCACCCAAAGGCGCACCGATTGGCCTTGGGCCAGCAGCTGACGCGTCAGGCGCCAGCACACGCCCAGATCGCCGTGGTTGTCGATGACGGTGCAAAAAATGTCCCAAAGGTTCTGGGGTCGGCGCGTGTTCATGGTGGGGGATTGTCGCTGCCCGGGTGTAGGTTTTCGCGCGCAGGGGTGCGCTCCTACAACGGGCACGGCGTGGTTTCTTGTGGGTTGTCGCCTTTGCAGCCGAATGTGTGTGGCGCATTGCTGCACTTCAGGGGCTTTGTTTTGCCGCGACAATACGCGCCATGACAGCGGCACACGACGAATCCTTGCTGGCCCAGGTGGCCGCGCTCCCGGCTTTGCCGGGGGTTTACCGCTACTTTGATGCGCAGGGCCATGTGCTGTATGTGGGCAAGGCCAAGCAGCTCAAGAAGCGGGTGTCCAGCTATTTTCAGAAGGACCATGGCGGCACGCGCATTGGCCACATGGTCAGCAAGATCGCCCGCATGGAGACCACAGTGGTGCGCTCGGAGGCAGAGGCGCTGCTGCTGGAAAACAACCTGATCAAGACGCTGAACCCACGGTTCAACATCCTGTTTCGGGACGACAAGACTTATCCGTATTTGAAGTTGACGGGTAACGGCACGCTGTACCTGAAGGCGCTGGATGGTGCACCCGAGGCTCAAACCTTCCCCCGAGTGGCCTATTACAGGGGCTCGGTCGAGAAAAAACACCGCTACTTTGGTCCGTTTCCCAGTGCCTGGGCGGTCAAGGAGTCGATTCAGCTTTTGCAAAAGGTGTTTCGCCTGCGCACCTGTGAAGAGACGGTGTTTGCCAACCGGACCCGACCGTGCCTGTTGTATCAGATCAAGCGTTGCTCGGGGCCTTGTGTGAACCTGATCAGCCCCGAGGCTTATGCCGATGATGTGAAGCACGCCGAGCGGTTTTTAAAGGGTGAGACGCAGGCGCTGCTGCAAGAGATGGAGTCGCGCATGATGGCGCACGCCGAGCGGCTGGAGTTTGAGCTGGCCGCCGAGGTGCGCAACCAGATGTCTGCGCTGTCCAAGGTCTTGCACCAGCAGTCGGTGGACACGGGCACTGACACCGATGTGGACATTCTGGCGGTGCGCGTGCAAGGCGGTCGTGCCTGCGTGAACCTGGCCATGGTGCGTGGGGGGCGGCATCTGGGTGACCGGGCCTATTTTCCGGCGCATGTGGAAGATGCCCACGCTTTGCAGTTGGTGGAAGAGGAGGATCAAGTCGCCCGTCCGGTCGAGGTGCAGGTGCTGGAAGCTTTTTTGGCCCAGCATTACATCGGCATTCCGGTGCCTGCGGCCTTGATCACCAGCGTGGGGGTGGACAAGGCCTTGGTCAATGCCTTGTCGCAGCAGGCGGGTTACAAGGTGTCGGCGGTGCACAACCCGCGCGAGCAGCGCCGGGTGTGGCTGGAAATGAGCGAAAAAAATGCCGACATCCAGCTGGCCCGATTGCTGGCCGAAGAGGGCTCGCAGCAGGCCCGCACCCGAGCGCTGGCCGATGCGCTGGACTTGGCTCCGGATGATTTGGATGCGCTGCACATTGAGTGTTTTGACATCTCGCACACAGCGGGCGAGAACACGCAAGCGTCTTGCGTGGTGTTTCGCCAGCACAAGATGCAAAGCAGCGAATACCGCCGTTACAACATCGAGGGCATCACGCCCGGTGACGATTACGCGGCCATGCGTCAGGTGCTGATGCGCCGCTATGGCAAGCTGGCTGAGGCCATGCGTTCAGCTGAGGGGACGGCCCGCTTGCCCGATCTGGTGCTGATCGACGGCGGCAAGGGCCAAGTGTCCATGGCCCGTGAGGTGTTCACCCTGCTGGGCCTGGACTTGTCGCACATCGTGGGCGTGGAAAAAGGCGAGGGCCGCAAGGTGGGCTTGGAAGAGTTGGTGTTTGCCGATGGCCGCGACAAGGTCTATCTGGGCAAGGATTCGGCGGCGCTGATGCTGGTGGCGCAAATTCGTGACGAGGCACACCGCTTTGCCATCACCGGCATGCGGGCGCAGCGGGCCAAGGTCCGGGTGGGCGGCAGCAAGATTGAGGAAATTCCGGGCATCGGGCCGCGCAAACGGGCCCGCCTGTTGCAGCGCTTTGGTGGGGTGCGTGGGGTCGAGGCGGCCAGCGTGGAAGATTTGGCCGGGGTGGACGGTATTTCTCACGAGTTGGCCGAGACCATTTACAACGCATTGCATTGAGCTTCTGGCCCCGTTGCCCATGAAACCCCCGTTTGGCGTGCCACAATGAAGACCATGTTTTTCACAATCCCCACCCTCATGACCTGGACGCGCATTGTCGCGATCCCTTTGATCGTTGGCGTGTATTACCTGCAGAGCCTGACGGTGGAGATGCAAAACCTGATCGCCACGGTCATGTTTGTGCTGTTTGCCATCACCGACTGGCTCGATGGTTTTCTGGCCCGCAAGCTCAACCAGACCTCTGCTTTTGGTGCCTTCCTTGACCCGGTGGCCGACAAGTTTTTGGTGTGTGCGGCGCTGCTGATCCTGGTGCACATGAATCGGGTGCATGTGCTGATTGCGCTGGTCATCATTGGCCGCGAGATCGCCATTTCTTCGCTGCGTGAGTGGATGGCCCAGATTGGCGCGGGCAAGAGCGTGGCGGTGCACATGGTGGGCAAGCTCAAGACCACGGTGCAGATGGTGGCGATTCCTTTTTTGCTTTATGACGGCATGCTGTTTGGCGTGATCGACACCCGCACCTGGGGTGCCGTGCTGATTTTGATTGCCGCTGTGCTGACCATCTGGTCCATGGTTTATTACATGCAAAAGGCCCTGCCTGAAATCCGGGCGCGGGTGAAATGAACAGCCCTCAAGGGAACACGGCCTGGATAAAGGCCATGCCCGTTGTGTTTGTGCTGATCTGGAGTACCGGGTTCATCGTCGCTCGCTATGGCATGCCGCATGCACCACCGTTCAGTTTTTTGGTGGTGCGCTACTTCCTCTCGATTCTGTGTTTCATGCTCTGGATTCAGCTGGCTCGCGTCCAGTGGCCGCAAAGCCGTTCGCAGTGGCTGCACTTGTCGGTCACTGGCATCCTGATGCATGCGGGCTATCTGGGCGGCGTTTGGGCTGCGGTCAAAGCGGGCATGGGCTCGGGCTTATCGTCTCTCATCGTCGGCTTTCAGCCTGTGCTGACCGCCATTTGGTTGTCCTACAGCCTGCGCGGCTCAGACCAGCCGGGGGTGTCGCGTCGACAGTGGCTGGGTTTGCTGCTGGGCTTTGCGGGTTTGCTCATGGTGGTCTGGCGCAAGCTCACTTTGGGCTCGCCCATGGACCACGTCACGCCTGTGAACATGGCTTTTGCCGTTGGGGCGCTGCTGAGCATCACCATCGGCACGCTGTATCAAAAACGCTTTGTTCAGCCTTGCGATGTGCGATCGGCCAATACGGTTCAGTTGCTGGCCGCTTTTGTGGTCACCTTGCCTTTGGCACTTGCAGAACCCGAAGCCATGCACTGGAACGCCGAGTTGGCCGGGGCCATGGCTTGGTCGGTGCTGGGTTTGACACTGGGCGGCAGTTCTTTGCTGTACATCCTGATCCAGCGCGGTGCAGCGGCCTCGGTGACCAGCCTGATGTACATGGTGCCGCCCACCACGGCCATCATTGCCTGGTTGTTGTTTGGTGAAACCATCACGGCGGCCACGCTGGCGGGTACGGCCCTCACCGCATTGGGCGTGAGCCTGGTGGTGCGTGCGTCACCTCGGTGAACATGGCTTGGTGACTGAGCTTGTATGCTCGCGCTCTCGTCGCAGCCCCAACGCGCTGGCGCCATTGGATTGATTTGACAAAGGACACCCCATGACCCGACACCGCATTGCCGTGATTCCAGGAGATGGCATTGGCAAAGAAGTCATGCCCGAGGGCCTGCGCGTGATGGACGCTGCCGCCCGCAAGTTCGGCATCGACCTGCACTTTGACCATTTCGATTTTTCGAGCTGGGACTATTGTGAAAAGCACGGCAAGATGCTGCCCGATGACTGGAAAGACCAGATTGGCGGGCACGATGCGATTTACTTTGGTGCGGTGGGCTGGCCCGAGAAGATCGCCGACCATGTCTCACTGTGGGGTTCTTTGCTGCTTTTTCGCCGCGAGTTTGACCAGTACATCAACCTGCGTCCCGCACGTTTGATGCCCGGCATCATTGCGCCTGTGGTGCGCAAGGACGGCAGCCGCCGCGAGCCTGGCGAGATCGACATGTACATCGTGCGCGAAAACACCGAGGGGGAATATTCCAGCGTGGGCGGGCGCATGTTCCCGGGCACCGAGCGTGAAATCGTGATGCAGGAGTCCATCATGACCCGCATCGGGGTGGACCGGGTCCTCAAATTTGCCTTTGAGTTGGCACAAACCCGTCCCAAGAAGCACCTGACCAGCGCCACCAAATCCAACGGCATCGCCATCACCATGCCCTACTGGGACGAGCGTGTGGCTGAAATGGCCAAGGCGTATCCGGGCATCAACGTGGACAAGTTCCACATTGACATCCTCACCGCGCATTTTGTGCAGCGCCCCGACTTTTTTGATGTGGTGGTGGCCAGCAATTTGTTTGGCGACATCCTGAGCGATCTGGGCCCAGCCTGCACCGGCACCATTGGCATTGCGCCCAGCGCCAACCTGAACCCGGATCGCCTGTTTCCTTCCTTGTTTGAGCCTGTGCATGGCTCGGCCCCAGACATCGCAGGCAAGGCAATAGCCAACCCGATTGGCCAGATTTGGTGCGGCGCCATGATGCTGGAGTTTTTAGGTTACAAAGCCGCCCACGATGCCGTTCTGGCCGCGATCGAAAAGGTGCTGGCACCCGGCAGTGGTGCGCCTCGCACACCTGATTTGGGCGGAAATGCCCAAACATCGGACGTGGGTCGGGCCATTGAGCAAGCGCTGGGTTGATGCACTGAATCAGTGCGCTCACGCGTCATGTTAATAGGGCAGAAAAAAACTGATCGCTGCCTCAGAAGCATGCTTTTTCGCGGCTAGAATCCGTCTCCGCGTCGCGACAATTGCGTGTGATTCCTGATTGACAGACCCGCTTGTGCTGGCTTTAATGCAATCAGGCCTCACCGCCGGAGACAAGCGATTTCAGAGCCTGTGCTGCTGAATCAAATTCCAGAATCAACGCCGGTTAAACCGGCGTTTCACTTAATCAAAGGTTTCTTGTGAACAAAACTGAACTCATCGAACACATCGCGAAACACGCTGACCTGTCCAAAGCTGCCGCTGGTCGCGCTTTGGAAGCCACCATAGGCGCTGTGCGTACCACGCTGAAAAAAGGCGGTACCGTTTCTTTGGTGGGTTTTGGTACTTTTGCGGTTGGCAAGCGTGCTGCTCGCACAGGCCGCAATCCACGCACTGGCGCAGCGATTAAAATCAAGTCAGCTAAGGTTCCAAAGTTCCGTCCAGGCAAAGGCCTCAAGGATGCTTTGAACTGATTAAACTTTTTCAGGTGGGGCGCTTAGCTCAGTTGGTAGAGCGGCTCCTTTACACGGAGTAGGTCGGCGGTTCGAGACCGTCAGCGCCCACCACCACAAAAGTAAAGGCGAACAAATTGTTCGCCTTTTTTCTTGTTAACCCGAGACTTCGATCATGTTTGATTCCATCCGCAACCACTCCAAAATCCTGATGGGGTTGTTGTTCTTGCTGGTGATTCCCTCCTTCGTGCTGTTTGGCGTCGACAGCTACAGCCGGTTTGAGGATAAGGGCGCGGTGGTGGCCCGCGTGGATGGTCAAAAAATCTCCCAGGCCGACTGGGATGCCGCCCACCAGCGCGAGGTAGAGCGCATTCGCGCATCGATGCCAAATCTGGACGCCAAACTGCTCGACTCTGCCGAAGCCCGCTACGCCACATTGGAGCGATTGGTCAACGATCGCTTGATTTCTGTCGCTGCGGAAAAACAATTGCTGGTCACCAGCGACCAGCGTCTGGCGCGTTATCTGCAGCAAGACCCTTCCATTGCTGGTTTGCGCGGCCCTGATGGCAAGCTGGACATGGAGCGCTATCGCCAACTGGCGGCCAGCCAGGGCATGACGCCGGAAATGCTGGAATCTCAGGTTCGCCGCGATCTGTCCAATCAACAAGTGATCGGGGCTTTGCAGGGTTCCGTGCTTGCCTCGCAAACCCAAACCGATGCGGCTTTACAGGCGTATTTGCAACGTCGCGAAGTGCAGATTCAGCGTTGGATGCCTGCGGATTTCGCTTCCAAAGTGCAAGTGACCGATGCGGAGTTGGAAAAGTTCTACCAAGCCCAATCAGAGCGCTTTCGTTCGACTGAAACGGCCGATGTGGAATACCTGGTGCTCGATGCAGCTTCTTTGCAAAAAAGCATCACCTTGGCTGAGCAGGACCTGAAAACCTATTACGAACAAAACCTGCAGCGTCTGGCAGGCCAAGAGCAGCGCCGAGCCAGCCACATCTTGATCAACGCAGCCAAAGATGCGCCTGCCGCTGAGCGTCAAAAAGCACGCGCCAAGGCCGATGAATTGTTGGCAGAGGTGCGCAAAAACCCCAAAAGCTTTGCTGATCTGGCCCGTAAAAACTCTCAAGATCCAGGCTCTTCCACCAAAGGCG
Source organism: Limnohabitans planktonicus II-D5 (assembly GCF_001270065.2). Classification (GTDB taxonomy): domain Bacteria; phylum Pseudomonadota; class Gammaproteobacteria; order Burkholderiales; family Burkholderiaceae_C; genus Limnohabitans_A; species Limnohabitans_A planktonicus. The sequence continues at coordinate 353,796 of NZ_LFYT02000001.1, read as the reverse complement.
GCGATCTGGATTTCTTTGCCCGAGGTGCCATGGTCAAGTCTTTTGAAGATGCCGTGTTTGCACTCGAAAAAGGTGCCATCAGCGATGTGGTGGAGTCCGAATTTGGTTTCCACATCATTCAATTGACAGACATCAAAGCCGCCAAGGCCCCAAGCTTTGAGGCAATGCGCCCTCAGCTCGAAGCGGATCTGCGCAAACAGCAGGCCCAGCGCCAATTCGCTGAACTGGCAGAAACTTTCAGCAACAGCGTCTATGAGCAAGCTGAAAGCCTCAAACCCATTGCAGACCGCCTGAAATTGACCGTGCAGCAAGCTCAGGGCTTGAGCCGAACCCCCGCTGCTGGTGCGCAGGGCATCTTGACGAACACCAAACTGCTGCAAGCATTGTTCGCAGAAGACTCCGTGACCAAGCGTCGCAACACAGCGGCCGTGGAAGTGGCACCCAATACCTTGGTGTCGGCACGCATCGTCAACTATCGACCTGCAGCACTGCGGCCTTATGCAGAAGTCAAAGACGATGCGCGCAGCCAGTTTGTGCAGGACAAGTCGGCCCAATTGGCCAAAGCCGAAGGCATGGCTCGCTTGGCAGAGTGGAAAGATCAAGCAGCCCAAGCTCAAGTGGGTGCTGCCTTGGTTGTTTCGCGTGAGCAAAGTGCAGGCCTACCCCAGGCTTTGATGGACGCTGTGTTGCGTACTGACCCTGCGCGCCTGCCAACCTTGGTGGGCGTTGATCTGGGCCAGCAAGGCTATGCCCTGGTTCGCGTCAACAAAATCGTGCCCCGCGATACCCCTACAGCCCAGCAACAAGCGCAAAGCCGCCAGCAATTCACGCAGTTGTGGGCGCAAGCCGAAGCACAGGCTTATCTGACCCACCTGAAGTCGCAGTTCAAGGCAGAAATGCTGATTGAAAAACCTTCGGCAAAAATCGAAACGAGCGCCAAAAAGCCATGAAGATCAGGCTATAATTTCATCTCTACGGTGGCTGTAGCTCAGTTGGTAGAGTCCAGGATTGTGATTCCTGTTGTCGTGGGTTCGAGCCCCATCAGCCACCCCAAATAAAAAAAGCCCTTGCAAATGTTGCAAGGGCTTTTTTCTTTTGATTTCAAATTGAAATCATCCAAGATGCCCCGCAATCAGCGGGGCGTTTGGCCTCAAGGGTTCACCATCACCAGCTTGCCTTTGACGCTCCGTGAGCCCATGTGGGCGTAGGCGGCTTTGAGCTCGCTCATGGGCATGGTGCGATCGATCACGGGTTTGATTTTGCCTTGGCCGTACCACTGGGCCAATTCGCCCATCATGGCGGCGTTGGCCTGGGGTTCGCGTTTGGCAAACTCGCCCCAGAACACGCCCACCAGACTGGCACCTTTGAGCAAAGGCAGGTTCAAGGGCAGGGACGGGATGGGGCCACCCGCAAAACCCACGACCAGGTAGCGGCCCCGCCAGGCGATGGAGCGGAAGGCCGGTTCGGCAAATTCGCCGCCCACCGGGTCATAAATCACATCAGGGCCTTTGCCTTCGGTCAGGGTTTTCAGTGCTTCGCGCAGGTTTTCGGTGCTGTAGTTGATGGTGGCATCGGCACCGAGTGACTTGCACAGCGCACATTTTTCATCGGTGGAGGCCGCTGCAATCACTTTGGCGCCCATGGCTTTGGCGATCTGGATGGCGGCGGTGCCCACACCACCTGCTGCGCCCAGAACCAGAACCGTTTCGCCTGCCTTTAATGCGGCGCGGTCTACGAGCGCGTGGTGCGATGTGGCGTAGGTCATGATGAACGCGGCTGCATCCACCGCGGGAAAGCCTTCTGGCAGTGGCATGCACAATTTGGCCGGGGCCAGGGTGTGGGTGCCAAAGCCACCGGTGCCTGACAAGCAGGCCACGCTTTGGCCTACTTGCAGGTGGGTGACGCCTTCGCCCACGGCTTTGATCACACCTGCGTATTCCGAGCCGGGCACAAAGGGCAGTTCGGGCTTCATCTGGTATTTGTTTTGAACGATCAGTAAGTCCGGAAAGTTCAGGCTGGCCGCCTGAATTTCGAGCAGAACTTGACCGGGGCCCGGGGTGGGGGTAGGCAGTTCTTTCCAGGTGAGCGCGTCGACCCCGACAGGGTTTTCGCAAAGCCAAGCGTGCATGCAGATACTCCTTGATGAATGTGTTGAGTGGTGGGCATCTTAGGCAATGCCAAGGCCCGGCTCATGTCCCCCGAGCGACCTGTCCTGTGACTGCCCATCCAGGGTTTTTGTGAGGTGCAAGTAGCCCTCTACAATGGGCACTCTCACAGGGACACCGCATGAAAATTCTCATCTCCAACGACGATGGATTCCGCGCCGAGGGCATTGTGGCGCTGTATAACGCGCTCAAAACCATCGCAGACGTGGAGGTCGTGGCCCCTGAGCACAACAACAGCGCCAAGTCCAATGCGCTGACCTTGCACACCCCTTTGTATGTGCACCGTGCGGACAATGGCTTTCGTTATGTGAACGGCACGCCAGCTGATTGTGTCCACATCGCACTGACAGGCTTGTTGGGTTATCGCCCTGATCTGGTGGTCTCGGGCATCAACAACGGTGCCAACATGGGCGATGACACCGTGTATTCCGGCACGGTGGGCGCGGCCATGGAAGGCTATTTGTTTGGCATCCCCTCCATGGCCGTGTCCCAGATTGAAAAGGGTTGGGCGCATGTGGATGCCGCCGCAGAAACAGTCAAAACCATGGTTCAGCAGATGCAGGCAGCCGCGATGCTGGAGCCTAAGCCTTGGTTGTTGAATGTGAACATTCCCAACTTGCCCTTGGCGGACATTCAACCGGCCAAGTTGTGCCGCCTGGGGCGACGCCATTCGGCTGAACCTGTCATCACGCAAGTCGATCCGCGTGGGCAGACCATGTACTGGATTGGCAACGCCGGTGCTGCCATGGATGACAGCGTGGGCACGGATTTTCATGCGGCCAGCCACGGTCATGTGGTGGTCACGCCGCTCAAGGTGGATTTGACGCATCATGAACAGTTGGTTCAGTGGTCTGACGCTTTCGGGCGGTTGAGCGCCAGGGTTTTGGCATGAGTCAGCGCCCCGGCTTTCCTGTCAAACTCTCGCCCCCTGGCACCGCGCCAACGCGAAGCAGTCCGGGGAAGTCTGCCGTGGCTCCAGCAGCACTTGGTCTGTCGGGGGCTGTGGCGGTGCCGCGCATGCCACTGGCACCGACCGGTTTGGGGCTAGATTCCGGAGCGGTGCGTGCACGCATGGTGCGACTGCTGGCCCAGCAGGGCGTGCGCGATGCGCGTGTGCTGGAGGCCATGGGCCTGGTGGAGCGCCACCGATTTGTGGAAAGTGCGCTGGTGGGTCAAGCCTATGAAGACACCAGCTTGCCCATAGGCTTGGGTCAGACCATCTCCAAACCCAATGTGGTGGCCCGGATGATTGAGCTGCTGTGCCAGGGAGCAAGCGGAAAATTGGGCCGGGTGCTGGAGATTGGCACCGGCTGCGGCTACCAGGCGGCCGTGCTCAGCCATGTGGCGACCGAGGTTTACAGCATTGAGCGCTTGCGCGGATTGCATGAAAAAGCCCGTGACAACCTGCGCCCATTGCGTGTGCACAATGTGCATCTGATTTTTGGCGATGGCATGTTGGCTTATCCCCAAGGCGCGCCTTATGCTGGCATCATTTCCGCAGCAGGAGGTGATGACATTCCCCAGGCCTGGCTGGACCAACTGGCCATGGGGGGGCGGCTGGTGGCCCCCACCGTCACATCCGCGGGCCAGCAGGCGCTGGTGGTGATCCATAAAACCCCCCGAGGTTTCGAGCGGCAAGTGCTTGAAGCTGTGAATTTTGTACCTCTAAAATCAGGCGTTGCCTGAACGATTGATTCCCCATGATGACTTTGAATACCGCCCGATCCGTGGTTTTAACAGCTTGCGCTGTCGCTGTGCTCGCTGCTTGCTCGTCTTCATCAAGGGTGCCAGCGCCTGTAGAAGACCGCCTGGGCACGGGCCGGACGGCAACAGTCCCTGTGGCACCCAATGCGGTCAAGCCGATGCCGGGGGCTGAGAATGCAGGCAAGCCCGGTTATTACACAGTGCAGCGCGGCGACACCCTGATGCGCATTGGCCTGGACAGCGGTCAATCCTGGCGTGATCTGGCGCGATGGAACAGTCTGAGCAATCCCGATGTGATCGAAGTCGGCCAGGTGCTGCGTGTGGTGCCACCTGGGGCAGCCGTTGAAGCCCCCGGCGTGGTGGTGCGACCCGTTGCGCCGTCGGGAGAACCCACTGCAACCACAGCTGCCGCCAAGCCTGCCGCTGTGGCCCCGTCGCCCGCTAACTCAACCAGCGCCATCAACGACGAAGGCTTGGGCTTCATTTGGCCAGCCAACGGCACGCTGCTTGCGGGCTTTGATGAGTCCAAAAACAAAGGTCTGGACATTGCCGGCAAGGCAGGCGATCCGGTGCTGGCCTCAGCCGATGGGCAGGTGGTTTATGCCGGGGCGGGTTTGCGCGGTTATGGCAACCTCATCATCCTCAAACACAACAACACCTTTTTGACGGCCTACGCCCACAACCAGGAACTGCTGGTCAAAGAAGACCAGAAGGTACGCAAAGGCCAGAAAATTGCCGAAATGGGCAAGTCCGACGCCGACCGCGTGAAACTGCACTTTGAGGTGCGCCGTCAAGGCAAACCGGTCGATCCCGCCAAACTCTTGCCCGCCCGCTGAGGCGCAAGGCGCGCATGCCCTGGCCAGTCCTGGTTTTTGACATCGAGACCGTGCCCGACATGGCCGGTTGGCGGCGCTTGAATCAGGTTTCGCCCGACTTGACCGACGCCCAGCTTCATGCCCAATGGCAGGCGGAACGTGCCGCCAAGGGGCAAAGCGACTTCATGCCGCTTTATCTGCAACGCACCCTCGTGATCAGCTGTGTGTTTCGCAATGCCGACGGCTTGCGTGTGCACTCCTTTGTGGACCGCGACGGCCACAGCGAAGGCCGCATCATCCAAACGTTTTTCAATGCCATTGACAAGCATTCACCCCAGCTGGTGAGCTGGAATGGCAGCGGTTTTGACCTGCCCGTGCTGCACTACCGGGGCTTGCAGCATGGCGTGGTGGCCGACAAATACTGGGACATGGGCGACGATGACCGCGAGTACAAGTGGAACAACTACATCTCGCGCTACCACATGCGCCACCTGGACCTGATGGACTTGCTGGCCAAATACACCCCTAAAAACAATGCACCCATGGATGCCTTGGCCAAGCTGTGCGGCTTTCCGGGTAAGCTGGGCATGGACGGCTCGCAGGTGTATGCGCAGTACCTGGCCGGGCAGACCGAAGACATTCGCCGCTATTGCGAAACCGATGTCATGAACACCTACCTGTTGTATTGCCGTTTTCAGAAAATGCGCGGCGGCCTGACCGAGGGCGAATACGAGCAGGAAATCGATTTCGTCAAAAACAATGTGGCCGCTTTGGCCAGTGCGCAAGAGCCCCATTGGCAGGAATATCTGCAAGCCTGGGTCTGAAGCCCCGAAAGATCGGCCTTGTGTCCTGAGACAATCGGGGCATGAGCGAACAACAAGATCTTTCTATTCCCCCCGGCGAAAGCCCCAGCAGCGACGATTTGCCCGAAGGTTGGCTGCGCGTGGGCGCCCTGGACATGGATGCCCAAGGCATCGCCCGCCGCCCTGACGGCAAAGTGGTGTTCATCGAAGGTGCCTTGCCCTTTGAGACCGTCTCGGTCAATGTGCACCGCAAGAAAAACAACTGGGAGCAGGGCGTCGTCACCGACATCCACCAAGAATCGTCCCAGCGCGTGCGCCCCGGCTGCCCCAACTTTGGCTTGCACAAAGGCGCCTGCGGCGGCTGCAAGATGCAGCACCTGGAAGCGTCAGCCCAGGTAGCCGTCAAACAGCGCGTGCTGGAAGACAACCTCTGGCACTTGGGCAAGGTCAAACCCGAAACCATGCTCCGGCCCATCGAAGGACCGACTTGGGGTTACCGTTACCGTGCCCGCATGTCGGTGCGCTATGTGCTTAAAAAAGGCGAAGTGCTCATTGGCTTTCACGAACGCAAGAGCCGCTACATCGCGGACATGAAAGTCTGCCCGATCCTGCCGCCGCATGTCAGCGCCATGCTCATGCCTTTGCGCGCCTTGATTGCCCAGATGGACGCCCGCGAAACCTTGCCCCAGATCGAGCTGGCCTGCGGCGACTCTGTCACTGCCCTGGTGCTGCGTCACTTGGAGCCGCTGTCAAACGGCGACAAACAGCTGTTGCGCGACTTTGCCGCCGAGCATGCCGTGCAGTGGTGGCTGCAGCCCAAAGGGCCGGACACGGTGCATCTGCTCGACGAGGGCGGTGCGCAGCTGGCCTACAGCCTGCCCGACTTTGGCGTGCACATGCCGTTCAAGCCGACCGACTTCACGCAGGTCAATCCTTACATCAACCGCGTGCTGGTCTCGCGTGCCCTGCGCCTGTTGGGCGCACAAAAGACCGACCGCGTGATCGATTGGTTCTGTGGCCTCGGCAACTTCACGCTGCCCATTGCCACCCAGGCGGGCGAGGTGCTGGGCATCGAAGGCGCAGAAGCCTTGGTGGCCCGCTCGCGCCAGAACCTGGTGCATAACCAGGCCCTGCGCGCAGGGCAAGGCCCGCTGGCCCCCACCACCTTTGTGGCCCGCAACCTGTTCGAGATGACCCCGGCCATGCTGGTGGCCGATGGCGTGTCCGACAAATGGCTGGTCGATCCACCGCGTGAAGGGGCTTTTGCCCTGGCCAAAGCCCTGGCCGAGCTGCACGAAAACCACGAACTGCGCGAGGGTTGGACGCCGCCCCAGCGCATCGTCTACGTGAGCTGCAACCCCGCCACCCTGGCCCGAGATGCAGGCTTGCTGGTGCACCGCGCTGGTTACCGATGCGTGGCCGCTGGCGTGATCAACATGTTCGCTCACACGGCGCATGTGGAGAGCATGGCGGTGTTTGAGCTGGCCTGAGTGTGACCTGCACCATGAAAAAAGGCTCCCTCAGGAGCCTTTTTTGTGGGTGGCGTGAGCCACTTGGCACAGGTCAGTCGCGTTCGCCGCCCATGATGCCCAGCAAGGCCAGCAGGCTCTGGAACACGTTGAAGATGTCCAGATACAGGGCCAGGGTGGCGCTGATGTAGTTGGTTTCGCCGCCGTCGATGATCTGTTTCAGGTCATACAGCATGTAGGCGCTGAAAATTCCGATGGCCATGACCGAGATCACCATCATGCCCACGGTAGAGCCGATGAACACGTTGATGATGCCGCCGATCATGATGGCCAAGGCCCCCACAAACAGCCATTTGCCCATGCCTGAAATGTCACGCTTGATGGTGCTGGCCAGGCTGGCCATGACGAAGAACACGCCGGCCGTGCCTGCAAAGGCGGTCATGATCAGGTCTGAACCGTTCTTGAAGCCCAACACCATGGCGATCATGCGCGAGAGCATCAAGCCCATGAAGAAGGTGAAGGCCAGCAGCACGGGCACGCCCGCTGCCGAGTTTTTGGTTTTCTCGATGGCAAACATGAAGCCAAAAGCTCCCGCCAGAAAGACGATCAAGCCAACGCCACCACTCAAGGATTGGGTGATGCCGGTGGCCACGCCCAGCCAGGCACCCAAAACGGTAGGCAGCAGGCTCAGGGCCAGCAGCCAATAGGTATTGCGCAGCACGCGGTTGCGTGTCGCCAGATCGGTGCCGTGGCCCCAGTCCGTGGAATTAAGAGTGCGAAGGTCGCTCATGTGTTTCTCCTGTTCATACCCTGTGTTCAGGGCTGGTGAATTGTAGGGGCGACCAGATCCAGTTGGACAATGACCGCACAGGCATGGGGTTATCCGGGTGAATCAGTTTTGCGTTGAAGTGTGAAATCCGTGCTCATCTGCGCGTGTATGCTTGCGGTTTTATTTTTTCGTCCGTTTGACACCATGAAAACACAATCCGTCCTCGAACTCTCTGACGTCCAAGCCATTGCCGCCGCTGCCCAAGCTGAAGCCCAGAAAAATAATTGGAACGTGAGCATCGCCATTGTCGACGCTGGTGGCCATCTGCTGCATTTCCAGCGCCTCAATGGTGCGCCTCCCATTTCCTCGCACATTGCCCCGGCCAAGGCCCACACGGCAGCTTTGGGTCAGCGCGAGAGCAAGGTGTATGAAGACGTCATCAACGGTGGCCGCTATTCCTTCTTGTCTGCGCCTGCCATTGAAGGCATGCTCGAAGGTGGCGTGCCGATCATGAAGGACGGTGCCTGCTTGGGGGCCGTTGGCGTGAGTGGTGTCAAGTCCAACGAAGACGCGCAGATCGCCAAAGCCGGTATCGCAGCCATCGGTCTGTGAGGGTCTGTTGGGGGTAGCATTGTGCTGTCCTGACGGTTTTACCTGCGCCATTGACCCACAAAAAAGCCGCTGAAAAGCGGCTTTTTTCATGTGGATGACCCATAAACGTATGCCGATGAGCGTGAGAGGCGTTATGAAGTTTTGCCAAAAGTGGGCAGCAGCTTTTGGATTTCTGTTTTGAGTGCTTCTGTGGAAATTGGTTTGGAGACGTAGGCATCCATGCCGGATTCGATGTACTTTTCGCGGTCCCCTTTCAGCGCGTTGGCGGTCACAGCCACGATGGGGGTATGGATCAGTTGGTTTGACTGTTCAAGTCCACGAATGATCTGAGTGGCTTCGACGCCGCCCATTTCCGGCATCTGAATGTCCATGAGGATGAGGTCAAATCGACCGCGTGAAAAAGCTTCGACAGCTTCGACGCCGTTGTTGGCGATGGTCACTTCAAAGCCCATGCGGTTGAGCAAGATGGTTTCCAGCGTCTGATTGATGGGCGTGTCTTCAACGAGCAAGACCTTCGGGGCCTGTGACTGCGCAGGCGCTTGAGGCGTCTCATTTTCTGTCAGTAAAGAAGGGCTGTTCAAAGTGGCAGAGCCATTGAGCACCGCCATCAATTCATGGGGGTCGACAGGCTTGACCAAGAAACTCTGAATGCCCATTCGATCGAGTTCTTCTTGGCTGATTTGTTCACTCAAGGCACCCAGCATGATGATCATCAGTTGTGCAGGAGATCGCTGTTGTCGCAGTTGTCCCGCCAGGGCGTAACCGTCGATGTCTGGCATGTTGACGTCGATCAGCGCATAGCAGGCTTGGGTCAGCTGAGGAGAGTGCAATGCATGCGCTGCGTTGTCATTGGCCACCGCATGCAAACCCGCGCATGTCAGTCTGCGGCACAAGATGGAGCGGCTGGTGGCGTTGTCGTCCACCACCATGGCAGTGCGTCCTTTGAGCTGAGGCAAGAGCGGAGGCAGGGACAGCGGTGACGTGTTTGCGGTTTGAAGCTCTATCGTGAATCTGAAAGTGCTGCCCTTGCCCAGTTGACTGCTCACGCGAATGTCGCCGCCCATCATCTGAATCAGGCTGCGGCTGATGGCAAGGCCCAGGCCTGACCCGCCAAAGCGCCGTGCCGTGCTGGAGTCGGCTTGGGTGAAGACATCAAATATCAGAGACTGCTTGTCAGATGAGATGCCAATGCCCGTGTCCTTGACTTCGAAGACGAGCCATAAGCCTGGACCGACTTCATCAACAGACATGCGGTTGACGGTGAGGATGACCTCCCCCCGGGCGGTGAATTTGATCGCATTGCCCAGCAAATTCGTGATCACTTGCTGAAGTCTCAAAGGGTCACCCAAGACGAGATCGGGCACATCGGGCGCCATGTCGCAGACCAATTCCAGCTCTTTTTCCGTCGCTCTCAGTGACAAGGTGCGGGTGGATTGCCGAATCAAGCTGTGCAAGGAAAACTCATGAGGATCAAGATGGAGTTTTTTGGCCTCGATTTTGGAAAAGTCCAGGATGTCGTTGATCACCGCGACCAAGGAATGTGCCGATGTCGAGACCATCTCCAGATAACTGCGTTGTTCGTTGGTCATGCGCGTTTGCAGGCACAACTCGGTCATGCCCAGAATGCCATTCATGGGGGTGCGAATTTCATGGCTCATATTGGCCAGGAAATTACTTTTTGAGGCATTCGCTGTTTGCGCATCATCGCGTGCCAAAGAAAGCTCGGTTTCAGCATGAATTCGAGCTTCCACAAACTCATTGAAGGCATGCACCACCGTCGTGATTTCCCGGCTGCCTATGGCCGCAATCTGAGCCGTGGGTTGTCCATCTCGCATACGAGCGGCCGTGTCATGCATGGCCTGAGCCAACTCACCCAGCGGGCTGATCAGTTTTGACACGAAGCCCCACATCAAAGGCACGATGGTCAGCAGCAGCAGCAGCGTGACCAGAACCATCTTCTGGTAAAGATCACCGATCGGGGCAAAGGCTTCTGCAGATGGGATGACCGAAGCCACGACCCAACCCGTGGTCTGCAAACGTTTGAAGGTGAACAAGCCCTTCAAACCCCGTGTGGTCGTGCCTTCTTGCGTACCTTCAAATCCTTTCATGGCCGCCTCGAACGGGAGATTGCCACTGCCTTCAGGGACGGTGGTCAAGATCATGCGGGTGTCTGGATGGGCGATGCGCACCCGGTCTTTGGTGACCAGGTAGTAATAACCGGTTTCGCCATTTTTCCGGTTCGCAATATTGCCCAGCAAATTGGGTTTGTAGAGATTCAAGACCCCACCCATGATGCCCACAAGCCGATTGTGTTGATCCATGATGGGCACAGCCACCACCACAATGGGTTGTTGGGTGGCCTTGCCCAGTATGGGTTTGGAGATCACGGGCTTTCCGGTTTTGATCACGCCCTGGATGTAGTCACGCGACGCCATGTCGAGTTTGCGCCTGCCGGGTTTGATGGGCCAATCCACCAGCAACACGCCTTGTGCATCGAAGATGTAAAGGTCGTCATAGACGTTCAGCAAGGCGTGTTCGCGCTGGAGGTGTTTTTCCAGTTTGTTCAGGTCCTGCATGTCTTGTGCAGGGACATTGAGCCCCACACTGGCCAGCATGTCTTGGCTGTCTTGGAGTTTTTCATCCAGATTCCTGGCGAAGTCGCTCAATTGCCTGAATTCATGCTTTTCGATGCGCTGCACGATGTCGCCGCGCAGGACGTAAAACTGCAGCCCCAATTGCGCCAGCAACAAAACAATGCCCATGGCGATGGCGCTCAAGGAGAGTTGAAGTTTGATGCTGAGATTTTTCATGTGTGCACAAGCCAGTTGTTTTGGGGTGGCCAGTAGCGGGCCTGATTTCAGACTGCGATGATTTTTTGATTTTAATCAGGAATATTCTTTAAATAGTACCTAAATATTCAATATGAACAATGAAAGTTCAAATTCGACACAGTTTTGATCCAGACCCCGCACCAAGTCGGTGGCAATGGAGCCGACATGCAGATTGCACAGAAGCCCCCAATGACGGCGCTGTTGCCACCGTCCTGCAACATCTTTGAGCGTTGAATACTTCACGAGGCCAGATCAATGGCACGAGGTAAGTGCTAAGCGCTAGCGGCAGGGTAAACCCGTATGGTTTTTGTTTGGTATTCATTTAATATATTAAGTAAATGAACTCTACCGCCCCATTCGTACACCGCAATTTGCCTCGTCTGCTGCTGGAAGCGCGCGAGGCCGTGATGGCACACACCCGCCCCAGCCTGCGTGAGCACGGTTTGTCGGACCAGCAGTGGCGCGTCTTGCGTGTGCTGGGCGAACATGCCGATGAACCTGCTGGTATTGAAACCGGGCGCGTGGCCCGTGAGGCTTATTTGCTGGGTCCCAGCCTCACGGGTGTGCTGACCCGCATGGCGCGTGACGGCTTGATCGAACGCCAGCGCTGTCCGCAAGACGCCCGGCGCACCGTGGTGCGGGCCACCGCAGCGGGCCTGGCCAAAGTGCAGGCCTTGTCGCAAACCATCGAAGCGCATTACGTGTGGATGGAGCAGCAACTGGGCAAGGCGCGGCTGACAGCCTTGTACGAATTACTGGACAAGGTCATTGCGCTGGAAGTGCCAGAAGTGACCGAGGCAGTTGTAACAGCACCAGATCTCTGAGGAATAGTAAATGCAGACAACACGAACGCCACACCACCCCTGGCAACCGCAGGGCACGGTGTACGGCATCTTGCTCAATTTCCGCCGAGAGTGGGACCTTTGGGGTCCGCGTATGACGCAAGACCCTCACAAAGCCGCGCCCAATGCGCCCGTCCTCTATGTGAAAACAGCCAACACCTTCAGCCCCGCCGACCAGGACCTGTTGTTGCAAGACGGTGTGACAGAAGTCGATATCGGCGCCACGCTGGGCCTGATCATGGGCGACGACGGTCAAGTGGCTGCTGCCGTGCTGATGAACGACTGGTCAGTGCCGCACACGAGCTATTACCGTCCCCCGGTCAAGTTCCGCTGCCGCGATCGCTTTTTGGCCTTGCCGCAGCAGGCGACCGCTGCGCAGGTGGCTGATTGGGCCATGCTGCAGATCACGGTGCGCCTCAATGGTGATGTGGTCCAGACCGTTCAGCTCAGTGAATTGATGCGCGGTATACCCACATTGCTGGCGGATGTGGGCGAATTCATGACCCTGCAAGCAGGTGACGTCCTGATGGTGGGCACCGATTGCCTGGCAGACGGCACGCGTCCTCGCGCCAAAGCGGGGGATTGGGTGGAAATTTCCGCGCCAGGCTTTTCGTCCGTGTCTGTGAAAGTCGGAGGTGCCGCATGAAACACGCACGCATCGCCTGGTCAGGCGCTATCCAGCAAGCGGTCGAGTCTGACGGTCAATTGCTCATCACCCAAGGCCCGCACAAGGGCCACCTTGTGGGATTTGACGACGTCGTCTGGTTGCCCCCGCTTACACCCGTGTCGCAGGCGCGCACCGTGATCGCGTTGGGCCTGAACTACGCCGACCACGCCAAGGAACTCGCCTTCAAGGCACCCGAAGAACCGCTGGCCTTCATGAAGGGTGAAGCCTCGCTGATTGGCCACAAGGCCTTCACGAAGCGCCCGGCGGATGTGAAGTACATGCATTACGAATGCGAGCTGGCCGTGGTGATAGGCCGCATGGCCCGGCATGTGAAGAAAGCCAATGCCTATGACTTCATTGCGGGTTACACCGTGGCCAATGACTACGCCATCCGCGACTATCTGGAAAACTGGTACCGCCCCAACCTGCGAGTGAAAAACCGCGACACCTGCACGCCCATTGGGCCCTGGTTGGTAGATGCGGCAGATGTGCCCAACCCGATGGCGTTGAAATTGCAGACCACCGTCAATGGCAAGGTGACGCAAAGCGGCACCACCGCCGACATGATCTTTGACGTGCCCACGCTGATCGAATACTTCAGCAGCTTCATGACACTCAAGCCCGGAGACTTGATCCTGACCGGTACACCCGACGGCATTGTGGACTGCCAACCCGGTGACGTGATCGTCACCGAGATCGAGGGCATTGGGGCGCTCCACAACACCATCGTTTCATCATGACCTGAACCTGTGAGCGAGATGACCCCGTGGTGAATGAACACTTGCCAATGCGTGTTTCACTGATCGCAACGAGGGCGACACTGTCAAAAAAAACCGAGAAATAAGCACCATGAAAATCGACCACCTCATCAACGGCAAAAGCGTCGCGGGCAGCGACTATTTTGAGACCGTCAACCCCGCCACCCAAGAAGTGCTGGCCGAAGTCGCCTCGGGCGGCGAAGCGCAAGTGAATGCCGCCGTGGCCGCCGCCAAAGCTGCTTTCCCCAAGTGGGCTGCAACCCCTGCAACAGAGCGCGCCAAGATCATGCGCAAGCTGGGCGACCTGATCACCAAGCATGTGCCAGAAATTGCGGAAACAGAAAGCCAGGACTGTGGCCAGACCATCAGCCAGACCGGCAAGCAACTGGTGCCGCGCGCGGCCGACAACTTTCACTACTTTGCCGAAATGTGCACCCGCGTGGACGGCCACACCTACCCCACACCCACGCACCTGAACTACACGCTGTTCCACCCGGTGGGCGTGTGCGCCCTCATCAGCCCCTGGAACGTGCCCTTCATGACCGCCACCTGGAAGGTTGCGCCGTGCCTGGCTTTTGGCAACACCGCTGTGCTCAAGATGAGCGAACTCTCGCCCATGACCGCTGCGCGTTTGGGCGATCTGGCACTCGAAGCGGGCGTGCCTGCAGGCGTGCTGAACATCGTGCACGGTTACGGCAAGGAAGCGGGCGAGCCCTTGGTGTCGCACCGCGATGTGCGCGCCATTTCGTTCACAGGCTCCACTGTCACGGGCAACCGCATCGTGCAAAGCGCAGGCCTCAAGAAGTTCAGCATGGAGCTTGGCGGCAAGAGCCCCTTTGTGATCTTTGAAGACGCCGACTTGGACCGCGCACTCGATGCGGCCATCTTCATGATCTTTTCCAACAACGGCGAGCGCTGCACCGCAGGCAGTCGCATCCTGGTGCAGCAAAGCATCTACGCTGACTTTGCCGCCAAATTTGCCGAGCGCGCCAAACGCATCACCGTGGGCGACCCACTCGATGAGAAAACCATCGTCGGCCCGATGATCTCCAAAGCCCATCTGGCCAAGGTGCGCAGCTACATCGAACTCGGCCCCAAAGAGGGCGCGACCATGCTGTGCGGCGGCCTTCAACAACCCGGCTACGCTGCCGATCTGCCCTCGCATGTGAAAAACGGCAACTTCGTCTGGCCCACCGTGTTTGCCGATGTCGACAACCGCATGCGCATCGCCCAAGAAGAAATCTTCGGACCCGTGGCCTGCCTGATTCCCTTCAAGGACGAAGCGGACGCCATTGAAAAAGCCAACGACATCGAATACGGCCTGTCCAGCTACGTCTGGACCGAGAACTTGGGCAAAGCCCACCGCGTTGCCGCTGCCGTCGAGGCGGGCATGTGCTTTGTCAACAGCCAGAACGTGCGCGACCTGCGCCAGCCCTTTGGCGGCACCAAGGCCAGCGGCACCGGCCGCGAAGGCGGCACCTGGAGCTATGAAGTGTTTTGCGAGCCCAAAAACGTGGCGGTGTCCTTGGGCGCTCACCACATCCCGCATTGGGGTGTATGACAAATTCCCTCCATCTGTCATACTTGATGTCATACATTCATTTTGAATGTGTATGACAAGGAGTGAGCCATGTTGTCTGTCCGCCTGCCTGAAACCGTTGAACGTGAACTGACCCAGTATTGCGCTGCGCGCAAGCTGAGCAAGTCTCACGTCGTGCAAGAAGCCCTCGCCGAGTATTTGGTGGCGGCCAAATCGACGACCCCTGCGCGTGCGGTGCCCGAGCCTGACTTGTCATTCCTCGCGCCAGACGACCCGATTCGGCAGTTCATTGGCATCGCCAAAGACGGCATGAGCACGGAAGAACTGATGCGCATGACGCGTGGCGATGATTGGAATCAGCCATGATCCTGGTGGATACCAATGTTTTTGTGGACGTCATCCATGAAGATCCGATTTGGCTGGACTGGTCGCTGCGAGAGCTGATCAAAGCCCAAAACCAGCAAATCGTGACCAACTTTGTGGTCTACGCCGAACTGCACACACATAACACAGCAGGCCCGCACATCGATGCTTTTTTGCAAAAGCTGGGCGTGCAAGTTCTTGACTTGACGCGGACAACTGCGCAATTGGCGGCCCAGGCGTTCAGGTCCTACCGCCAACGCGGCGGCACCAAAAACGGCGTCCTGCCCGATTTTTTCATTGGTGCGCATGCCCAAGCCGAGGGCTATCGCTTGCTGACCCGCGATGCAGGCCGCTACCGCAGATACTTCCCGGACATTGACCTGATCAGTCCCTGACCCTCCCCCACCCGCACACGCATCACCAGGACACCCCATGGGACAACTCGCCCTCGCCGCCAAAATCACCCACGTGCCCAGCATGTACCTGAGCGAAATTCCCGGGCCGCGTTTTGGCACGCGCCAAAGCGCCATCGATGGCCATCAGGAAATCAGCCGCCGCTGCCGCACCATGGGGGTCGACACCTTGGTGGTGTTTGACACGCACTGGCTGGTCAATGCCGGCTACCACATCAACTGTGGGCAGCACTTCAAGGGTGTGTACACCAGCAACGAGTTGCCGCACTTCATCAGCAACATGACCTTTGAGTCGCCGGGCAACCCGGCGCTGGGGCACTTGCTGGCCCAAGTGGCCAACGACTACGGCGTGGAAACCCTGGCGCACGACGCCACCACTTTGCAGCCCGAATACGGCACGCTGGTGCCACTGCGCTACATGAACGCTGACCAGCACTTCAAGGTGATCTCGGTCTCGGCTTTGTGCACTTCGCATTACCTGAGCGACAGCGCCCGTCTAGGTTGGGCCATGCGTGAGGCGGTCGAAAAACACTATGACGGCAAGGTGGCGTTTTTGGCCAGTGGCAGTCTGAGCCACCGCTTTGCACAAAACGGCCTCGCGCCGGAGTTTGCCCACAAGATCTGGAGCCCCTTCCTTGAAAAACTCGACGAGCAGGTGCTGCGCATGTGGGACCAGCGCGAGTGGAAGGCCTTTTGCGAGATGCTGCCCGAATATGCCAGCAAGGGCCATGGCGAAGGTTTCATGCACGACACCGCCATGCTGATGGGGGCCCTGGGTTGGACAGATTACGACGGCGCGGTGGACATGGTGACCCCGTATTTCGGGGCCAGCGGCACGGGCCAGCTCAACGCGATTTTTGAAGTGACACCCCAAAAAGGCGAGCACATCCCGGCAGCGCAGGCCAGCAGCGCGCAGGGATACACGGCTGTGAGCACGAGGTTATGAACCTTCCCTGTAGGTCGGCGGCTTCAGCCCCGACATGGACCTTTGCCAAACCACCAATGTCGGACCTGAAGGTCCGACCTACCAAGACAAGACCATGCCCCACCTTGTGATCCTCTACACCGGCCAGTTGGACGCTGAAGTCAACATGACGACCCTGTGCCGCCAGATGGCGGACGCCATGCTCACCGTGCAGGACGAAGCAGGCAAGCAGGTCTTTCCGACCGGTGGCACGCGTGTGCTGGCTTACCCAGCGCCGCATTACGCCGTGGCCGATGGCGGCGCGGCAGGCAAAGCGGCAGGGTTGCATGAGCAAAACCCCCATGGGGGTTCGGGCGACTACGCCTTTGTTTACCTGAATGTGCGCATGGGGCGTGGCCGCAGCGAGGCCACACAGCAACGCGCCGGGCAAACCCTGGTGGAAGTGGCCAAGGCCTTCTTTGCGCCCGTGATGGTTCAGCGCCATATCGGCATCACGCTGCAGATCGACGTCGGGCCCGAGGTGTTCGACGCCAAGCACAGCAACATCCATCCGCTGTTTCAGAAATGAACTGCACCGTGCCTCGTTCCACACTGGATCGCCGCGCTTCTCTCGCGATGACGTGGCTAAGGACTGCGTCATGGCAAGGAGCAGCCTTTAGCCGCGAGGTGCGCAGCGACGTGGCGGAGCGGGGCAATCCATCTCAAAAGGAATTTCAACACCATGTTTGACAACACTTTGATCCAGCAGCTCGCCCACGAGCTGAACCAGTCCGAAAAATCCCGGGTGCAGATCGAGCACTTTTCCAAGCGCTATCCGGGCATGACCATCGAAGACGGTTACCGCATCAACCGCGCATGGATGGCCATCAAGTTTGCCGAGGGGCGCACCATGATTGGCCACAAGATTGGCCTGACCAGCCGCGCCATGCAGGTGTCCAGCCAGATCGATGAGCCTGATTACGGAACGCTGCTCGACAACATGCGCTACACCTGCACGCCCGGCCAAGTGCTGGACATCCCGCACAAAAACTTCATCGCCCCGCGTGTCGAGGTGGAGCTGGCCTTCGTCCTCAAAAAAGAACTGCGCGGCCCCAACGTGACCGTGGAGCAAGTGCTCGAAGCCACCGAGTACGTGACGCCTGCGATTGAGATCATCGATTCGCGCATCGAGCAGTTTGACCGCCACACCCAGGTGATGCGCAAGGTGTTCGACACCATCAGCGACAACGCCGCCAACGCGGGCATCGTGCTGGGGGCCAATCGGGTCGATCCCTTGACCACCGATCTGCCCTGGTGCGGTGCGGTGCTGCGCCAAAACGGCGTGGTCGAAGAAACGGGTCTGGCTGCGGGCGTGCAAGGTCACCCGGCCGTGGGCATCGCTTGGCTGGCCAACAAGCTGGCACCTTGGGGGGAACACCTGCAGGCTGGTGAAATCGTGCTTGCGGGTTCGTTCACCAAACCTGCTCCAGCCAAAGTGGGCGATGTGTTCGATGCGGACTACGGACCGCTGGGCAAACTTCAATTCCGATTCGTCTGAAAGGTGCACCCATGCATACCCCTGTGAATACCTTCAAACAAGCCCTGCGCGAGCGCCGTTCCCAGATCGGGTTGTGGATGGGCTTGGCCAATGCCTACACCGCGGAAATCTGCGCGTTGGCCGGATTCGACTGGTTGGTCATTGACGGCGAACATGCGCCCAACGATCTGCGCAGCATCCAGGCTCAGCTGCAAACCCTTGCCGCCTACCCCGCCAGTCACGCGGTGGCCCGCGTGCCGGTGGGGGACACTGCGCTCATCAAGCAATACCTGGACCTTGGGGCACAAAACATCCTGGTGCCCATGGTCGACACACCCGAGCAGGCGGCGCAACTGGTGCAGGCCATGCGCTATCCACAGGACGATGGCCAGGGTGGAGTGCGCGGCATGGCCGGGGCGCGTGCATCGCGCTGGGGCCATTACCCGGATTACTTCAAGCGTGCCAACGACGAGGTCTGCTTGCTCGTGCAGGTCGAATCGCGCGAAGCCCTGAAAAACCTGGACGCCATTGCCGCCACCCCCGGTGTGGACGGCGTGTTCATCGGCCCGGCGGACCTCTCGGCCTCGATGGGCCATGTGGGCAATGCGGCTCACCCCGATGTGCAGGCCGCAATAGCCGATGCGATTGCCCGCATTCTGAAAGCAGGCAAAGCCCCGGGCATCCTCTCGCCCGACAGGCAGCTGGCCGCGCAGTACCTGCAGCTGGGAGCGGTGTTCGTCGCTGTGGGTCTGGACACCCAAATCCTGATGCGCCACACCAGCGATTTGGCCGCACACTTCAAAACCGAAATCACCGCAGCCGTCTCAGTGAAAGGTGCAAGCTACTGAATGCACATTTAATGGGGGTCAGATCCCAATTAATTGTCCGGCTAATTTCTGCCACGCGACTCAATCAACAAAGGGGTTTTGGCCCCCATTCAGGAGATCACGATGTTTCCATCCTCCCAAGCCGTGGTGCCTTCGCTGCAAGCGGGGGTACACCCGGACGAATGGCAGGCACGGCTCCAGCTGGCCAGCTGCTACCGCGTGTTCGCCATGCTCGGCTGGACCGAGATGATCTACAACCACATCACGCTGCGCCTGCCCGACAGCGTGACGGGTGGCGACAAGCAATTCTTGATCAACCCCTTTGGCCTGCACTACAGCGAGGTCACAGCCAGCAACCTGGTCAAGATCAACATGCAAGGCGAGGTGCTGGACGGCTCGCCTCACAAGGTGAACCCGGCCGGTTTCGTGGTGCACGCCACGCTGCACTTAGGCATCGAGGGCGCGCACTGCGTGATGCACACACACACCACGGCAGGCGTGGCGGTCGCGTGCTTGAAGGACGGCTTATCGCCAAGCAACTTCTACTCGGCCCAGTTGCACGACATGGTGGCTTATCACGACTTTGAAGGCATCACCATCCATGCCGAAGAGGGGCCCCGAGTGCTGCAGAGCATCGGCAATAAGCCTGCCGTGATCCTGCGTAATCATGGACTGCTGACCTGGGGACAAACGCTGGCGCAGACATTCGCCATTTTGTGGACCTTGCAGCGTGCCTGCGAAATCCAGATGGCCACGCTGAGCATGGGCCAGCCCATTGCCGTGTCCGAAGCCATTGCAGCCAAATGCACGCGCGATGCGCTGCAGTTCAACCCCAACCACGGGGCAGGGCAAGACGTGTTTGACGCCTTGGTGCGTCAGGTGGACCGCATCGACACAGGGTGGCGCGTATGAATTCAATCAAGAACGACATGACATACCAAAAGATCGCCATCGTGGGCGCAGGTGCCATTGGTGGCTGGATGGGGGTGCACCTGGCGCAAGCGGGTGCGCAATTGAGCGTCCTGGCGCGGGGCGAGACCTTGAGTGCGCTGCAAAAGAACGGTCTGCAACTGCACCAGGGGGGCACGCTGCACACTGTGCCCGTGAAGGCGTCCAACGACGCCGCAGCAATGGGTGTGCAGGACCTCGTGGTCATCTCCGTCAAGGCCCCTGCATTGGCCTCAGTGGCCGAGCAGGTGGGCCCGCTGATAGGCCCGAACACGGTGGTCCTGACGGCCATGAATGGTGTGCCCTGGTGGTTTTTACAAGGCTTTGGCGGCCCGGTGGCGGGCCGATCTCTGAACAGCGTGGACCCCGAAGGCATCATTGCCCGAGCCTTGCCAGATCAACACATCATCGGCTGCGTGGTGCATGCCAGCTGCTCGGTCGATGCACCCGGCGTGATTCGCCACCACTTTGGCGACGGCCTGATCGTGGGCGAACCATCGGGCCAAGTGACGCCCAGGGCGCAGGCCTTGACGGCCTTGTTGCAACAGGCCGGATTCAAGGCCACGCTGTCGCCACAGATTCAAAAAGACATCTGGTACAAGCTCTGGGGCAATATGACCGTCAACCCGGTCAGTGCCATAACCGGGGCCACGACCGACCTGATCATGGACGATCCTCTGGTGCGCGCCTTCATCTCCAGTGTCATGCTCGAAGCCAAGGCCATTGGGGCGAACATCGGCATCCCGATCGAGCAGCAACCCGAAGACCGCCATGTGGTTACGCGCAAGCTGGGGGCGTTTCGCACGTCGATGCTGCAAGATG
Source organism: Limnohabitans planktonicus II-D5 (assembly GCF_001270065.2). Classification (GTDB taxonomy): domain Bacteria; phylum Pseudomonadota; class Gammaproteobacteria; order Burkholderiales; family Burkholderiaceae_C; genus Limnohabitans_A; species Limnohabitans_A planktonicus. The sequence continues at coordinate 333,007 of NZ_LFYT02000001.1, read as the reverse complement.
TCAAAGCAGGCAAACCGGTCGAGCTGGATGCTTTGGTGGGGGCTGTTCGTGAATTGGGTCAGCTGACCGACTTGCCCACACCATTTACAGACGCTTTACTGGGCATCAGCCGGCTGCATGCGCGTGGCTTGGGTCTCTACCCCGCAAGAAATTGAGGAGAGGAATCTTTAATAGTATTTAATAACTGACAAATATTATTTAAGAAGCATTCAATTTGATTTCTCTGATAATTCACCCATGGCTTTTTTATGAAGTCTTTGGTATTGCAGGAGATTGAAATGTTGTTTTCGTTGATTGTCGCGTTGGTGGTTTCCTTGGTGCTGGGTGTTTTGTATTTCAAAACCCTCAATGACATCAAACGTGATGAGCTCAAGGATGCGATGGACCGCGCGCAGCGCCTGAAAAACAAGCGCAGCCACAAGGATCTGGTCGGTGCCTGAAGTTTTTCAGGTCCAAGTCGCTTTCATGTCATCCAGGCGGCGAATGGGGCGGTAAATTGCCCCCATGTCGTCGCAACCCTCCCCCTCTCTCCCCCTTCCTTCCTTGACCCTGACGGGTTTTCTGACACTGTTGTTGATTGCCTTCATGATGGGGGCCAACCATGTGGCAGCCCGTACCGCCTTCAACCATGGCGTGGATGTGGTCACTGCCGTCACCTTTCGCAGCACCGTCACCGCCCTGGTCGTTGCGCTCATCCTCTGGCAGCAAAAAGTGGTGCTCCAGGTCAATTCACGGCAAAGAAAATTCCTGCTGCTCATCGGCGGCCTGATTGCTGTGCAAAGCGTCTGTCTGTATTCGTCAGTGGCGCGTTTGCCGGTGGCGCTGGCTTTGCTGGCGTTTAACACCTACCCGCTGGCCACGGCCCTGTGGGCGCGGCTTTTGTACGGTCACCGCCCTGAGCGCGCCGTCTTGCTGGCCATGCCTGTGTTGTTCCTGGGTTTGGCTTTGGCGCTGGACGTGCTGGGCGCGGCATCAGGCTTGGGTGCAGCGCAGCAATGGGGGCAAATCGGGGTGGGTGTGGCCTTTGCGCTGGCGGCGTCCGCCACCTTTGGCCTGGCCCTGGTGCTGACCCAGCATGAAGCGGCGGATGTGGATGGCCGCTTGCGCACCTTCACCACCATGGGCACGGTGGCGGTGCTGGCCCTGGTGGTGGTCCTGACCCAAACGGGCCTGCATCTGCCCACAGCCAGCGCAGGCTGGTGGGGCTTGGGGCTGTTGACGTTCCTGTATGGCACGGCCTTCACCATCATGTTCACCGTGCTGCCCAAGCTGGGCGTCGTGGGCAATTCGGCCATCATGAATGTGGAGCCGGTGTTTGCCTTGGTGCTGGCCTGGGCACTGCTGGGCCAGTCGATTGCCATGATGCAGCTGGCGGGCGCTTTGCTGGTGGTGGCCACCGTGATGTGGCTGGGACTGCGCAAACGTTGAAGTATTAAGCGTTCTTGAGGGCCAGCGCCTGCTCGTACAGTGCGTTTTTGGATTCCCCGGTGATGTCGGCCGCCAGCTTGACGGCGGTTTTCAGGGGTAGCTCGGGCAGCAGCAGCTGCAACACGCGCAGGCCCTCGCCCATGGAGGCGGCCACAGGCGCATCGTGCAGCACCAGCGCAAACTCGCCACGCAAACGCTCGGGTTTTTCGGCCAGCCAAGCGGGCAGCGCGTGTGCGCTCAGGGTTTCAATCTGTTCAAATTGCTTGGTCAATTCGCGCCCGACTGTGATCTGCCGATCGCCCAGCACGGCCAGCGCGGTGGCCAGCGCCTCTATGCGGTGTGGTGCTTCGAGCAGCACCACGGCGCGGCTTTCCTGTGACAGGGCTTGCACCGCTTGCTGGCGTTCACCCGATTTGCTGGGCAAAAACCCCTTGAACACAAAGCCGTCTTCGCCCGTCATGCCCGAAGCGCTCAGTGCGGTGGTCACGCTGCTGGCCCCAGGCAAGGGCAGCACACGGTAGCCTGCCCGGCGCACGGCGGCCACCAGCCGGGCACCGGGATCGCTGATGGCGGGTGTGCCTGCATCACTCACATACGCCACGCGTTCGCCCTGGGCCAGGCGGGTGATGACGGCTTCAGAGGCTTCGGCTTCGTTGTGCTGGTGCACTGCCAACAATTGCCCATTCGGGCGGTCCAGGCCATAAGCGCGCAGCAATTGCTGGGTGTGGCGCGTGTCTTCGCAAGCCACGGCATCGACCTTTTGCAAGACGTGCAGGGCGCGCAAGCTGATGTCTGCCAGGTTGCCAATCGGGGTGGCCACGACATACAGTGTGCTGGTCGGGTGGTTTTGTGATCCGGCGGCGTCATGCGCGGCCTCAAGTGCTCGGGCAAACGACGCGGACAAGGGAGACGGAGTCAATGCAATTCCTCAAAAAAGACACAACAGGCCAGGCCAGCACCAAAGCCCGGGGAGACGCGGGCGAAGACGAGGCCTTGGCCTATTTGCAAGAGCGTGGATTGCGCTTGCTGCAGCGCAATTATCGGACGCCCGGGCGCGGAGGCGGCGAAATCGATCTTGTCATGCAAACGCCCGACGGCACGGTGGTGTTTGTGGAGGTGCGAAAACGAAGCCGCAGCGACCACGGCGGGGCGGCCGCCAGCATCGGGTTTCACAAGCAGCGGCGCATTGTGTTGGCGGCGCAACACTATTTGCTCAAATGGCGACGCTTGCCACCCACCCGCTTTGATGTGGTGACCATCGAGGCCAGCGGCCCGCATTGGTTGCAGGCGGCTTTTGATGCCGCTTGAAGTGCGCTCAGGTGGAATCCCATGGCTGATGGGGTCCGGTGTAGTCATCAATCGTCTAGGGTCTTGTAGGTCATATCTTCAACTCCGACATGTAATGGCCTATTGATCCGGCACGCTGAAGTTTGAAATGTGTGAAAAATGTGCAAGAAGTGTCATCTCGTAGGTCGGTACTCGCAGAGTCCGACATGATGGGTCTGTGCACAGGTCCAAGTCGGGGTCTTCGACCGCCGACCTACAACATCTTTGAGCGTTGAAAACTTCACAGGGCCGAATCAATAGGCACAGGCCCCATGTCTGGGTTAAAGCTGCGCGTTGCGCAGATAGTTGTCCCGTAGTGCGCGCCTTCAGGTGCGCATGGGCTTGCGCTGTGGGCTGTCATCTCGGCTTTGTTGTCACCAAAAGGGTGGTTTGGGGCAAATATGCCTGACTTCTGCTGGCGGCATCAATAGAACACGTTCCGATACGGAAATCAGGTATCTGCGCCAAGGGCAGCCACTGCGCGCGGTTATCATCCAAAGCCTTATGTTAGACCTGCGCATTCAACAGCATTTCATCGACAGTGCAGACTTGCACTACCAAGTGGCCGAAGGCCTGGCCAAGCCTGTGGAAGCCGCTGTTCAAGCGGTGTTGGCTTGTGTCACCGGCGGAGGCAAGGTGCTGACCGGAGGTCAAGGGCCATCAGCAGCACTGGCCCAATATCTGGCCAGTTTGCTGGTCGGAGGCTTTGAGCGCGAGCGACCGGGGCTGGCCGCCATGGCCTTGTCATCCGATGCACTCACGGCCACCAGCTGGCCAGACGGCCAGGCCCTCGCCAGACAAGTGCGTGCTTTGGGGCATACCGGCGATGTGTTGGTCCTGATCAGCGCCGATGGGTCGGAGCCCGTTTTGATTGAAGCCGTGCAAGCGGCGCACGAGCGCGAAATGGTCGTGCTGGGTGTGACGGGCCAACACGGTGGCGCCTTGGCGCGGCAACTGCGCGAGACCGATGTGCATGTGTGTGTGCCCCATGAGCGTGTAGCCCGAATTCGTGAAGTCCAGCACTTGGTGCTGCACTGTCTGTGTGATGGCATTGACACCCAGTTGTTGGGTGAACAGGAGTCTTTGTAAATGAAACGCAAATTTAATTCGCTGGTGTTGTCGGGCGCTGTGCTGGCGGCCACCTTGTCCAGCCTGAGCGGCTGTGTGCCCCTGGTGGTCGGTGGGGCGGTGATGACGGGCCTTGTTGCCACTGACCGCCGCACAGCCGGTGCCCAGGTGGAAGACGAAGGCATTGAACTCAAAGTGGGCAGCGCCGTGCGCAAGGACCTGGGTGATGCCGTGCATTTGAATGTCACCAGTTTCAACCGCCGGGTCTTGCTCACGGGCGAAGTCCGCTCGGCAGCAGACAAAGAACGGGCTGAAAAATTGGCCCAAAGTCAGGAAAACGTACAGTCGGTGATCAACGATTTGGCCGTGGGCCCGGCCAGCAGTTTCAGCCAGCGCTCTAAGGACACCGTCACCACCAGCCAGATCAAGGCCGCATTTGTGGACGCCAAAGACCTGCAGGTCAATGCCTTCAAAGTCCTCACCGAGCGCGGCATTGTCTATCTGATGGGCCGTGTCACCCCCCGTGAAGCCAAACGTGCCAGCGACATTGTCCGCACCATCGGAGGTGTGACCAAGGTGGTGCGCGTGTTTGAAGAAATTTCAGAAGAAGAGCTGCAGCGACTGAGCCAGCCGCCCATGAACAAATAAACCCACCGACCCGCGGTCTCACCGTAGGTCGGCACTCGCAGAGCCCGACGCTGGTTTACTGGGCTTAGGAGTGCGAGGCTGGCGATGTGGGTGAGCGGGCATTTGTCGGAGTCTTCGACCACCGACCTGCAACGTCCAAAGCGCCTCAGCTTGGGTCGGGTTTCGAAGCCTCGAAGGAGCCACACCGTAGGTCGGCACTCGAAGAGTCCGACGCTGCTTGGCTTGACGCAGGCGGCCCATGCTGGCGTTGTGGGTGAGCAGGCATTTGTCGGGGTCTTCGACCACAGACCTACAACTTCTTTGCGCATTGAAAGCTTCACAGGCCCGAATCAACAGCGCGTTGAACGGTGGTCTGCGAGGAATCATCTGCTTTATTCAGCGTCTGCCAAAAATCGCCGTACCCACCCGCACCATCGTGCTGCCTTCGGCAATGGCGGCCGCCATGTCGGCGCTCATGCCCATGGACAAGGTGTCCAGCGGCAAGCCCTGCGAGCGCAAGTTATCGAACAAGGCTTTGGCTTGGGCGTGCACTGCCCGCATCTGGGCGTCGGTCTCGGCGCGCTCAGGAATGGTCATCAGGCCTCGCAGTTGCAAGCGCGGCAAAGCGGCCACGGCCTGGGCCAGCGCGGGCAGTTCCTGCGGGCTGATGCCCGATTTGGTTTCGCCGCCGTCCACATTGACCTGAATGCACACCTGCAAGGGCGGCAGCTCGGCCGGGCGCTGCTCACTCAGGCGCTGGGCAATTTTGAGGCGGTCCACACTGTGCACCCAGTCAAAGTGCTCGGCCACCAAACGGGTTTTGTTGCTCTGAATGGGGCCAATGCAGTGCCATTGCAGGGGCAAGTCGCGCAAGGCCCCGATCTTGTCCACAGCCTCCTGGATGTAGTTTTCGCCAAAAGCGGTCTGGCCTGCCTCATGGGCGTCGCGCACCGCCTCTGGCCCCCAGGTTTTGGACACCGCCAACAAAGACACGCTGTGAGGCGAGCGTCCAGCGGCTTGGCAAGCCGCTTCAATTTGCGCCCGGACACGCGACAGGTTTTCGGCAATAGAGGTGTTCATGGCCTGAGCGTACCAAACCCCGAACAGGCCTTCTTCGCCCGTGCCCGACTGTCGCTAACCCGGCAGGCAAAAGCACCCGGCACGAACCTGTGCACTGCCAGACTGCTAAATTAGCCCCTTTCAACGACCTCCAGCGAGACAAGCATGAGCCAGATTGCAGCCAAAACCTACGAATCCACCCCCGCCCGTCAAGTGGCCTTTATAGGCCTGGGCGTCATGGGCTACCCCATGGCCGGGCACCTGGCCCGCGCCGGTCACCACGTCACCGTGTACAACCGCAGCGCCGCCAAGGCCGCCGCCTGGGCCGCCGAGTGCCCGGGCAACGCCAGCGCGCCCACCCCGCGCGAAGCTGCTGCGGGTGCCGACATCGTGTTTGCCTGCGTGGGCAACGACGCCGATTTGCGCAGCGTGGTGCTCGGTGCCGATGGCGCGTTTGCCGGCATGAAACCCGGCGCGATTTTTGTGGACCACACCACGGCATCTGCTGAAGTGGCCCGCGAGCTGTATGCCGAAGCCCAAAAGTTGGGCCTGCACTTTGTGGATGCGCCCGTATCGGGCGGCCAAGCTGGTGCACAAAACGGCATGCTGACGGTGATGTGTGGTGGCGATGCGGCGGCTTTTGACGATGTGAAGCCCGCCGCCATGGCATTTTCTCGGGCCTTCACCTTGCTGGGTGCATCGGGCGCAGGTCAATTGGCCAAGATGGTCAACCAGATCTGCATTGCAGGGCTGGTGCAAGGCCTGTCCGAAGCCATTGCGTTCGGCCAGCAAGCCGGGCTGGACATGCACCAGGTGTTGGACGTGATCGGCAAGGGTGCAGCGCAAAGCTGGCAAATGGACAACCGGGGCAAGACCATGGCCGACGACAAGTTCGAATTTGGCTTTGCCGTGGACTGGATGCGCAAAGACCTGGGCCTGGTGCTCGACGAAGCCAAGCGCAACGGCGCCCGCCTGCCCGTCACGGCCCTGGTGGACCAGTTTTACGCCGATGTGCAAAAAATGGGCGGTGGCCGCTGGGACACTTCAAGCCTGATCCGCCGTTTGCGCTGAAACGATACTTCGGACTCTTCGAGTGCCGACCTACGGTGAGGCTCCTTGGACTTTTCGAATCCCGAGACAAGCTGTGGGGCGTTGGACTTTTGAATCCCGACCCCGGCTGAGGCTCCTTGGACTCTTCGAATCCCACCCCAAGCTGAGGCGCGTTGGATTTCGTAGGTCGGTGGTCGAAGACCCCGACATGTGCTTGCTCAGCCACAACGCCATCATCGGTCGCGTGCGCCAAGTCAAGCAGCGTCGGACTCTTCGAGTGCCGACCTACGGTGGGGCTCCTTGGACTCTTCGAATCCCGACCCCGGCTGAGGCGCGTTGGACACTTCGAATCCCGACCCAAGCTGAGGCGCGTTGGACTTTGTAGGTCGGTGGTCGAAGACCCCGACAAGTGCCTGCTCAGCCACAACGCCAGCATCGGCCGCGTGCGCCAAGCCAAGCAGCGTCGGACTCTTCGAGTGGCGACCTGCGAGATGACATGGCTCACACATTTCAAACTTCAGCGTGCCAAATCCATAAGGGGCGGGCACCTATGAGTGCCGCAGCTGAAACACACTGCGCCGCTCACCCACCGCCACCCCAGCCACATTCAGCAGGACCTGCGCACGCCAAGGAGCCATTTCCAGACGCTGTGCATCGTCAAGCCAACCCAGCTGGTCCAGCGCACAGGCGGTGGCGGCAAACAAGGCGGCCATGTTGCCGTCCATGATCTTGATGGCCAGGGCTTGCCCTCTTGAGCGACTGCCCACCACCTGCACACCGTCCGCGCCCACCTTGGTCACCCAATCACCTCGGCCAATCCGCATGAAAGCGGCGTCGTTGCGGCCTGTGCCGGACACCAGTTCGGGGTAGGCGCTCATGGCCTCGCCGAGTTGTTTCAGGCTCTCGCCATACAGGCCGTCCGACTCAGGTTGGGCCAAACGCGCATAGCTGCGGGCCAAGCGTGACAAGGGCATGGCGTAGTTGGGGGCCGAGCAGCCGTCGATGCCCAGCGCCAGCTCCTGCTCGCCGAGGCCCGCCAAGTGCGCCACGGCCTGGCGAATTTTTTGTTGCAGCGGGTGGTCCACCTCGGTGTAGCTGTCGGTGGGCAGGCCGTGCTGCACGCAATACGCCAAAAAACCGCTGTGTTTGCCGCTGCAGTTGTGATGCCGTTCGTCGTAGGCAAAGCCTTCGGGCATGAGGTGGTCAAAAAACGTAAAGCGGTAAGGCACATGGCAGCCGCATCGCATCTGACGCGTGCTGCTGCCGCTTTTGCGCAGGATGGACGTAACCTGCTCAACGTGCATGTCTTCGCCGTTGTGGCTGGCACACATCAGGGCCAACTCTGTTGGCGTGAAGCCAAAATACGCCACCCCGCCCGACTGGATCAGCGGCAAGGCCTGCATGGCCTTGAGGGTGGAGCGGGTGAAGCACAGCCAATGCGGGTTGCCCACCTGGGCCAGAACGCGGCCTTCGGTGTCGGTCACAGCCAGTGCGCCCAGGTGCACGCATTCTTGGATGCCGTTGCGGGTCAGCTCGATCAGGGGTTCAAAGTTCATGGCAAGGGTCTGGGGTGTTCAAAAAGGCCAGTCTAAATTGTCCCGGACTTGACCCTCTGTCCCCAGTGCAGCCGCGCACAATGAGCCGATGCAAAACATTCAATCTCCCCTTCAAGCGCAGGTGGTGCAGTGGCTGGTCGCCCCCGGTGCGAACGTGCGCCCAGACGATGTGCTGGTCATTCTGGAAGCCATGAAGATGGAGCACGAAATCCGTGCGTCTCAGGCGGGCTGTGTAGGTGAGCAGTATTACCAAGTGGGTGAAACGGTGGCTGAAGGCGAGGTCTTGTGCGCGCTCATGCCCGTGGCCGATGTGGCTTCGCAGCCAGTGCTTGATGCCGCCAGCGTACGGGCTTCAGCTCAGTCTGAGGACCGCGCCGACCTGCAAAAACTGCAAGAGCGCCTGGCTTTCACGCATGACGCGGCACGTCCCGAAGCCGTGGCCAAGCGTCACGCCCAAGGCATGAGGACCGCCCGAGAAAACATCGCTGATCTTTGTGATGAAGGCTCATTTGTCGAATATGGCACCCTGGCCGTGGCCGCCCAAAGCCGCCGCCGCAGCGCTGACGATTTGATGCGCAACACTCCCGCCGACGGCATGGTGACGGGCATCGGGTGCGTCAACGGCCAGCGCGTGGTGGTCATGTCTTATGACTTCACGGTGCTGGCGGGCACGCAAGGCATGCGCAATCACCAAAAGACCGACCGCATGTTGGGCGTGGCCCTGCAAAACAACTTGCCCGTGGTGCTGTTTGCCGAAGGCGGTGGCGGCAGGCCGGGCGATGTGGATGTGGCAATCGTGGCGGGCCTGAACCTGGCCACCTTCGCCTCGTTTGCGCGCCTGAATGGCCGCGTGCCGGTGGTGGGCGTGGTGGCCGGGCGCTGCTTTGCGGGCAATGCGGCGTTGCTGGGCTGCGCTGACGTGATCATCGCTACACGCGGCAGCAACATCGGCATGGGCGGCCCGGCCATGGTCGAAGGCGGCGGCTTGGGCGTGTTCAAGCCCGAACAAATTGGTCCGAGTGAGGTGCAGCATGGCAACGGCGTGATCGATGTGCTGGTCGATGACGAAGCCCAGGCCGTGGCAGCGGCGCGGCAATACCTGTCGTTTTTCCAAGGGGCTGTGACGCCATGGCAGGCACCGCCCGCCGAGGCCCTGCGCCATGTGGTGCCCGAAAACCGCCTGCGTGTGTATGACACCCGCGCCGCCATGCAGGGCATGGCCGACGCAGGCAGCTTGCTGCATTTGCGCACCGGCTTTGGCGTGGGCATCCACACGGCCCTTGCCCGCATTGCAGGTCGCCCAGTAGGTCTGATGGCCAACAACCCGCTGCACTTGGGTGGTGCGATTGACGCCGATGCCGCCGACAAAGCCGCGCGTTTCATGCAGCTGTGCAACGCGCACGCACTGCCCATCGTGAGCCTGGTGGACACGCCCGGCTTCATGGTCGGACCTGATACCGAAGCCACAGCCCAGGTGCGCCATGTCTCGCGCCTGTTTGTGGCGGCTGCGCATCTGCGGGTGCCGCTGCTCAGTGTGGTGCTGCGCAAAGGCTATGGCCTGGGCGCGATGGCCATGACAGGCGGGGGCTTTCACGAAACCCTGGCCACCGTGGCCTGGCCCACCGGCGAATTTGGCGGCATGGGCCTCGAAGGCGCGGTGCGCCTGGGTTACCGCAAAGAGCTGGAGGCCGTGCCCGAAGGCCCTGAGCGCGAAGCATTGTTCGAGCAGCTGCTGGCGCAGCAATACGACAACGGCAGCGCCATCAACATGGCCGCCACGTTGGAGATCGACGCGGTGATCGACCCGGCCGACACACGCGATTGGTTGGTGGCGGGGCTGGAGGCGGGGCGTGTGAGGCCTGCCGATGGCGCATTGCCCGTTGACACCTGGTGAAGGAGGGCGCAGTCTCTGAAGTTGTTGGGGTGAGGCCACTACCCTGTGGGCGTATCTGTAGGTCGGTGGTCAAAGACCCCGACAAGCGCCTGCTCACCCACAACGCCAGCATTTGCCGCGTGCCCCAAGCCAAGCAGCGTCGGACTCTTCGAGTGCCGACCTACGGTGATGCGCGTTGGACTCTTCGAATCCCGACCCAAGCTGTGGCGCGTTGGACACTTCGAATCCCGGTCCAGGATGAGGTGCGTTGGACTTTGTAGGTCGGTGGTCGAAGACCCCGACAAGTGCCAGCTCACCCACAACGCCAGCATCGCCCGCGTGCCCCAAGCCAAGCAGCGTCGGACTCTTCGAGTGCCGACCTACGGTGGGGCGCGTTGGACTCTTCGAATCCCGAACCAAGCTGTGGCGCGTTGGACTCTTCGAATCCCGGTCCAGGATGAGGTGCGTTGGACTTTGTAGGTCGGCGGTCGAAGACCCCGACAAGTGCCTGCTCACCCACAAGGCCATCATCGCCCGTTTGCGCCAAGCCAAGCAGCGTCGGACTCTTCGAGTGCCGACCTACGGTGAGGCTCCTTGGACTCTTCGAATCCCGACTCAAGCTGTGGCGCCTTGGACTCTTCGAATCCCGGTCCAGGATGAGGCGCGTTGGACTTTGTAGGTCGGTGGTCGAAGACCCCGACAAGTGCCAGCTCACCCACAACGCCCGCACCGGCCGCGTGCGCCAAGCCAAGCAGCGTCGGACTCTTCGAGTGCCGACCTTGTATGCTTTATCTCAATGCCTTTGAATGTGTTTTTCTTTTAAAACATGTTCAAGACATGGCCGAGGGGCACCTCGGTCTGAGTGCTTGGATGCCGTTGCCGACCTTGGGCTTTACCGCCCGTGACGTAGATTTTTTGCACCAAGCACTCACCCTCGTTCCACGATCGGACAGTATCTTTGGCCCACCTCTGGTGTGAGCCCGCATTCACAAGGTTGATCTTTCGAGTTTCTTATGCACACACATTTTCTTGGCATCGACATCGCCAAATCCAAGTTCGACTGCGCGTTGGTTCGCCCCGACGGCAAAGTTCGCAACAAAGTTTTATCCAACAACGCTCAGGGCTTTGCCCAATTACTCACCTGGCTTGATGCCCATGGCGTCAGCTCCTGTCAGCTCAGCCAGCTGCACGTTTGCATGGAAGCCACAGGCATCTATTGGGAGGCCTTGGCCGAGTTCCTCTGCGATCAGGGCATCGCTGTCAGCGTCATCAATCCCGCTCAGATCAAGTCTTATGGGGCCTCTCGCCTGATGCGGTCCAAGACAGACAAGATCGATGCGAACTTGATCGCTCACTTTTGCAAAGAGCGCTTGCCCCAGCCCTGGAAGGCTCCCGCCCCTCATGAACGTGTCCTGCGCAGCCTGGTGCTTCGCCTTGAAGCCTTGCAAAACATGCTCACACAAGAGAGCAATCGCCTGCAAGTGGCTAACGCAGCCGTTCAGCCGCAAATTCAAAACCATATTGACTGGCTCAACGCCGAAATCAAGGCTGTGGCCAAGCTGATCAAAGACCACATAGACAAGCACCCGGATTTGCGCCAAAAGCGAGACTTGCTCCAGAGCATTCCTGGCATTGGCGAGCGCACCCTTGCCATCATGCTGGCCTACTTCGGCTCAACGGAGCAATTTGACAATGCGCGCAAGGCAGTGGCGTTTGTGGGGCTTGATCCCAGACAGCACGAGTCTGGCTCCAGCGTCAAAGGCAAACCTCGAATGTCCAAAGTAGGTCATGCTTTTGTGCGCAAAGCCTTGTACATGCCAGCGATGGCAGCGTTGTACAAAACGGATTGGGGCAAGTGTTTCAGGGACCGTTTGGCCAGTGCGGGTAAACCGCCCAAACTGATCATCGGCGCCATGATGCGCAAGCTCATTCATGTGGCCGTTGGGGTGCTTAAATCGAACAAACCGTTCAATTCAGCACTCCACTGCGCTTGACAAGCATCACAGTATCTACGGTGGGGCTCCTTGGACTCTTCGAATCCCGACCCAAGCTCAGGCGCGTTGGACTTTGTAGGTCGGCGGTCGAAGACCCCGACAATTGCTTGCTCACCCACAACGCCCACAACGCCCACAACGCCCACAACGCCCACAACGCCCACAACGCCAGCATCGCCCGCGTGCCCCAAGCCAAGCAGCGTCGGACTCTGCGAGTGCCGACCTGCGAGATGACATGTCTCACACATTTCAAACTTCAGCGTGCCGGATCAATAAACGAAGCATGTCATGAGACTTCAATTCAAGTGAGCCCAATGGAGCATGGCTTGATCGATCAGCAATTGGGCAGAGCCGTTATTGTGGGCGCTGTAGACCGTGTAGGTGTGGTGATCTTCGGTCACCGTGGTGCCCGTGTTGCGCCACTCATGGGCCACGAGGTGCACGGCATCGTCGGCATCGCCAGTCAACTTCAGGGTGTGCACGCCGTTGCTTGGGGCGATTGCCATCACATCGTGGAGTGTGAGCTTCAAGGTGTTGGCACCTGTGCCCGACAAATCAACCGCTGCCACTGGGGTGTGCATGGCCACGAAGCTCGACAAGTCGAGCTGCATATTGGTGCCCAGCAAATCGATGTGGGCACCCAAGCCAGACACGGTCTCGGCAGAGTAAGCCAAGGCACTGTAGGCAAAGCCTGCGTCAGACACCAGCACCGATGAGCCATCTGTGGCGGTGGCTGTGGTTTGGCCCGCTTCGGTCACGCCCGCAAAGGGTGTGCGCACCACGCCATCGCTGATGAGGTGAATCGACGCAAGCCCCAAGTCGTTCAAGCTGTGCACCTCGCCTGCGTCTGACACGCCGTTTTGGTTGGCGTCTTGCCACACTTTGAACTCGGCAAACTTGGCGTCGGCAGCGTTGAACAGGCCGTCGTGGTTGGTGTCGAAGGTATCGGCCAAACCTTCCAGATCGGTGGCAGCGCGGGCATTTCCCAAGGCATCGAAGCGGTAGGTGGTGGCATATTGAGCAAAGGCGTACTGGCTGTTGTTGTGGACCAGACCATCGGCCAACTTGTCCCACACCAGCACACCGTCTTGTGCGCCGGCCCATGCGGTGCGGTCGAGATGGCCATCGCCGTTCACGTCCATGGCCACTTGGCCGTAGCTCAACATGCCGTCACGGTTGAGGTCGATCACCACAGGGGCCACGTTCTGGTTAACCACCACACCTGTCTTCACAATCACTTGTGAAGCAGTGGCCGTATTTTGATAAACCAGATAGTTGCTTGAACCATCATTCACCGTGCCCGCATTGGTCCAGCCACTGCCTTTGAGGTTCACGGTGTCACTGCTGGTGCCGTCCACCACCACCTGGTGGAACTTGGTGGTGGCGCTCAAGGCAGTACCGCCCGACACATTGGTCCATGTCTTTCCGTCGTCGCTGGCGGTGCCGGTGTAGATGCTGTTCAAGCCCGCCATGTCCTTGACGTCTCTGGCTGCGATGCTCAGCGTGTTGGCTGCTGTGTCGGTGGCCATGTCGATGCGCTCGATGCTGTGGATGCGGCTGGTGCCATCGTTGGCCATGGCGGCCACGTTGCTGATGGCCGTCATGTCCAGATTGGTGCCACCACTCAAGCGCAGCGTGTCAAAGCCACCGCCTCCGTCCACACGGGCTTTGACAGAGGCCGCAGTGTTGTTCGCCAGATTGCTGATGTCTGAGGCGGTCAGCACGATGGTGTCGTTGCCTGCACCTGCGCTGAAACGGTCCACGCCGCCACCGCCCACCAGGGTGTCGTTGCCGATCGTGCCCATCACATACTCGCTTGCCGACGAGCCCGTGCCCAGTGCCAAGGTGCTGCTCACATAGTTCGACGCACCATAAACAATGTAAGCCTGACCTGTGCCGCTCGCACTCCTGGAACTGACAGCCAGATCATCGAAACCGTCACCATTCAGGTCACCCGCATGGGTCACATGGAATCCAATGATCCCACCTGCCACTGGACCATTCATCACAAAGCCGCCAGAGCCTGCTGCAATGGCGCTCAATTCGACCGCTGTGCCCGTGGTTTTGCCGTAAACCACATAAGTACGACCGACATTTGAAGCCGATGAAAGATCGCCGTTGGGCGCACTCACCAGCAAATCGGCCAAACCATCGCCGTTGATGTCGCCTGCATAAGAAACACTCGCACCGCTGCTGTCAGACGCACATTGGCCGTTGATCACAAAACCACCATTGCCCGCTGCAATGGCAGTGGTGTTCACAGCGGCCGTTCCCGTTTTACCGAACACCACATACGATTTACCCGCATCGGCACCGGCCGCAGTGGTTGCCGCGTTGGCACCCACCACAACATCAGCCAAACCGTCACCGTTCACGTCGCCAGCGGTCGACACCGAATAAGCAAAGTTCTCGGCGTTTTGACCATTGATGACAAAGCCCGCAGTTGATGTGCCCGCCGTCATGGCCGTTGCATCCACACGGGCGGTGCCCGACTGCCCATAGATGACATAGGCACGGCCAGAAACTGCAGAACCCACGATGAGGTCGGCCAGGCCGTCGCCATTGACGTCACCGGCTGCAGAAAGGGTGTTGGCGCTGTCCACAAGGTCATACGCCCCCGAGTTGAAGACAAAGCCGCCCGAGCCCGTTGCACCCGCCATCGATGACAAGTAGACGGTGTTGCTGTTGGTTTTGCCATACACCACATAGGCGCTTGCCATGTCAGCAATCAGCACGTCAGCAATGCCATCGCCATTCACATCACCCAAATCGCTGACATTGGTGCCTGCATAGAAGACAGAGCACAAACCCTGAATGACATAACCCTGCGTGCTGGTGCCCGAAGTCAACGCAGACAAATTCACCGCGCTGTTGGTGGTCTTGCCATACACCACATACATGCTGCCGCTGTCTGTCACACCGTTGGGGTCAGAACCAGGGGCACCCACCAGCAAATCTGACAAGCCGTCACCGTTCACATCGCCAGCAGCGGACACGCCATAGCCTGCCTGGTCGTTGAAAGATGGGCCATTGATCAGGAAACCTTGGGTAGATGTGCCTGCAACCAATGCAGTCATATTGACCTGGGTAGGCAGACCGGTTGAAGAACCAAACAAGACATAAGCGCGGCCTGCATCCGTTGCGTAGGCATCCGCAAAAGGCGCGCCCACGATCACATCGTCAAAGCCATCACCGTTCACATCCCCTGCAAACGACAGGGACTGACCCAGCTTATCGTTAAACGCTTGGCCCGTGACGGAGGCCGTGTTGATGACAATGTCAAACACGTCGCTGACACTCAAGGCACCATCGCTGGCAGTCACTTTGACCCGCAATGTGTTGGTGCCCACAGGGGGTGTGCCGCTCAAAGTGAGTGAGCTGGAATTGAAGCTGAGCCAGCCGGGTTGTGTCGTGAGTTCATTGCCATTGGCATCGACCACGACCGCGGTGTAGGTGAGGCTGCTGCTGTCCACGTCGCTGAAGCTGGCTGCGGGCACGGTGTAACTCAAGGCCAAACCTACGTAGCCTGTGGTGTTGGCAATGGCGTTGGCCACGATGGGCGCGTCGTTGGCACCGTTCACGGCCACAGTGAGGGTGGCGGTGCTGGACAGGCCGGCTGCGTCTTTGACGGTGTAGGTGAACACGTCGTTCAGCGCGGTGCTGCTGGTGTTCAAGGCTTGCACCGTTGCACTGCTTTGGGTGACGGTGTAGGTGTAACTGCCGTCTGCGCCGATGACCAAGGTGCCGTAGTCGCCCACGATGCTTTGACCCGTGGCGCTGGTGGTGCCTGCACTCACTGCGCTGGCGGTGCCTGTGGTGCCTTTGAGGATGGCGCTGACAGATTTCGTGTCGCCACTGTCCACATCGGTGTCGTTGGCCAGCACGTTCAGAGCGCTGAAGCCGCTGGTGGTGGCTGCGAGGACTGCGCCTGCGGTGGCGTTGGCTGTGCCGCCGGCTTCCTGGATGCTGGCGGTGTCGCTAACGCCGGCGACCGCTTCGTTGAGGTTGTTGACAGCCAAAGTCACAGCCTTCTCGCTGAAATTTCCAACGGCATCTGTGGCAACCACGGTGAAGGCGTAGTCAGGCTTGAGTTCAAAGTCAGGTGACTCGGTCAACGTGACAGCGCCCGTGCTGCTGTTGATGCTGAACTTGGCCACGTCGCCTGTCGCAGCTTTGAGGCTGTAGGTGACGCTGGTGGCCATGGCAGGGCTGTTGAAGTCAGTGTCTGTCGCTGCTGCGGTGTACACCACAGTGTTGGCTGCGATGTTTTCGTTGACTGCTGTGGCTGTGGCCGCTGAAGTGATGGCGGGGGCCACTTCGTCGACGTTGGTGACATTCAAGCTCACGGCTTTGCTGCCCGCGTTGCCCTTGGCATCGGTGGCAAGCACGTTGAAGCTGTAGCTTGTTTTGGTTTCGTAGTTGGACGCCGCATTGAGTTTGACTTGACCGGTGATGCTGTCCATGGTGAGCAGGCTGGCATCTGTGCCCGTCAAGCTGTAGCTGATGCTGAGTGCGCCTTGTGGGTTGTAGTCGGTGTCCGAGGCCGTGGCGGTGTAGACCACGGTGGTGGCTGCCGTGTTTTCTGCCACGGTGGCGGTGGCACCAGAGGTGATGCTGGGGGCCACCTCGTCGACGTTGGTGACATTCAAGCTCACGGCTTTGCTGCCCGCGTTGCCCTTGGCATCGGTGGCAAGCACGTTGAAGCTGTAGCTTGTTTTGGTTTCGTAGTTGGCTGCTGCGTTGAGTTTGACTTGACCGGTGCTGCTGTCGATGGTGAGCAGGCTGGCATCTGTGCCCGTGAGGCTGTAGCTGATGCTGAGTGCGCCTTGTGGGTTGTAGTCGGTGTCCGTGGCCGTGGCGGTGTAGACCACAGAGGTGGCTGCCGTGTTTTCTGCCACGGTGGCTGTAGCAGCAGAGGTGATGCTGGGGGCCACTTCGTCGACGTTGGTGACAGCCAGAGTGACTGGTTTGGTCGTGGTGTTCCCTGCAAGATCGGTAGCCACCACAGAGAAGCTGTAGCTGGTTTTGGCCTCGTAGTTGGGTGAGGCTTTCAATGTCACTTCGCCGGTGCTGGCGTTGATGTTGAAGGCGCTCGCGTCCGTACCGGACAGGCTGTAGCTGACGGCACTGCCGGTGTCGGTGGCGTTGGCGTCGTAAACAATCACTGAGGTGGCGATGTTTTCGTTTTGCGCAGTGGCCACGTCGGTGCCTGTGCTTGCAAAGGTGGGGGCGCTGATGTCAATGACGACGTTTTCAACATCACTGCCACTTAAGCCAAACTGGTTGACCACCGTGGCGGTGACATCTTGGCTGCCTGCGTTGGCTGCGATGGCATAAGCGCTGACTTGCGCTGCCGTGAGGGTGACCGAGAAGGTGTTGTTGCCACCAACGCCTGCCAACACAGTTGCCGTGGGTGCAGGTGACACACCCAAACCGTCCAAGGTGACGGTGGAGCCTACTTGCGCATTGGTCACACCCGTGATGGTGAGAGATTGGCCCGCTTCTGCCGCGTTGAGGTAACCATCGGTGCTGATTTCATTCAGCGTGATGGTGGGGTTTGCCGTGTTGATGACCAGTTCAGCGTTGCTGATGTCCGTCTTGGTGACACCGCCAGCGCTGACGCTGACGCCAACGTCGTAGGTGTTGCCACTGGCGAGGGTGAGGGTGCCGCTGGTGGGCACAGCCGCGCCTGTGCCGCCAGTGATGAGTGACCACTGCTTTGTGATGGCGTCGTAGGTGATGCCTGCAGGCAAGCTGCCAATGGCGCCGCTGTAGGTGGCACCGCCAACGGTGACGGTGAGTGTGTCGCCAGTTTCCAAGGCCACATAGGTAACGGGCGAGCCGGGTACAGATTTTTGTGCAAAGCCGGTCAACGTAGGTGTCAGGGTGCCTGAGTAGTTGTTCAACACGGTGGGGATGTCGGGCGTTGCCGTATTCACCACCATGCCGTTGTTCATGTCTGTGGCCACTTTGCCGCCCGTGCTTGTGGCCGCAGCAATCACTTGGTAGGTGTTGCCGTGGTTGAGGGCGATGGCGTCGGTAACGCTGAGCGTGACGCTCCAGGCTCCGCTTGCAGCAACGGTAGCCAGGTGATTGGTGCCGTTGATGGTGACGGTGATGGTTTGACCCTCCAGATTGGTGCTGGTGCCGCTGATGACGGGCTTGGTAGTCACTGTGTTGGTGTTGCTTCCGCGCTCGCTGCCATCGTAGGTGCCGTTTAAGCCACCTGTGAGGTCAGTCACGCCATCGCCAGAAATGCTGTCTATGGTGATGGAGGGAGCGCTGGTGCTGATCGTCGCGGTGTAGGGTGAAGAAACCGGCCCGGCGTTGGTTGCTGTGTCCCCCACTTTGGCGGTGTAGCTCACTTGTTGCGTGTTGACCAATGTGCGGGTGTCTGCAAAGGTCCAGTTGGTGCCGCTCACGGTGGCGTTGCCCAGGTAGTTACTGCCGTCATAAACCTGCAACACTTCACCGCTGTCCAATCCGGCGCTGACCGTGCCTTTGAGGTTCAAGCTGGTGTCGTCGGTGACACCGCCTGATGCAACGGTGCCCATCACCGCACCTTCGTTGTCCAGGATGTCGGTGATGACCACGGTTTGCGTGGGTGCGCTGCTGTCGATGGTGACCAGCTGTGATGCAGTAGCGCCGTAAGTGCTGCCTGGGCTTTGCACCCGCATTTGTACTGTGTTTGTGCTGGTGAGCGCTGAGTCTGCGTAGCTGATGGCGGTGTTGCTGACGCTGGAGGTGATGTCTGTCCAGGTCACGCCGTTGTCGCCCGAGTACCACAACTTTTGACCAGCGGTCAGTGCGGTGCTCAGTGAGCCGCTGACGGTCAGGCCGTTGTTGTCGTTGGTGATGAAGTCACCCGCAATGCCTGAGTCGTTGCTGATCGCCGTGATGCTCACGGTGGTGGAGACGGCGCCTTCGAGTGTGTAGGCCTTGCTGGCGGTGATCGTGCCGAGGTTGCCGGACTTGTCGTACGCGAGCAATGTGGCGGCGATGGTGGTGTCGGAGTCGCCGCTCAGGTCTGCACCCGAGACAGCAATGCTGTAAGCGCCACTGGCGTTGACGGTGCCGCTGTAGTTCTCGCCTTTGATGACGAGGGTGACCACATCACCGGTGGTGAAATCACCACGGGCCGTGCCGGTGATGGTGACGCTGCCACTGGCCTCGGTGCTGTTGAGGATGTTGTCTGCGGTGACGGCATCCACGCTCAGGCTGGTCTTGCCGGCGGGTGGGTTGAGCGGGTCTTCAGGCAAGACCACGGACGCAGGTGGTGTGGTGTCGATGGTGATGGGCAGCGCAGTGGGGGCGCTGGTGTTGCCAGCCGGGTCGGTGGCGGTGACGGCCAGGTTGTTCAGGCCTTCGGGCAAGGCGGTGGTGGGTGTGATAGCCCAGGTGCCGTCGGGTGCGACCACGGCGGTGCCGATGAGTCCGCCTTGAGGGTCTTTAATGGTGATGGTGTCACCGGGCGTACCAGTGCCACTGAGTGTGGGCGTGTTGTCATTGGTGGTGCTGTCGAGCTTTTTGCCGCTGTCGCTGGTGGGGTCGAGCACGGCAGCCGGTGCATCCGGTGGTGTGGTGTCGATGGTCACGAGCTTCGAGGCAGCAGCGCCGTAAGTGCTGCTTGCGCCTTGCACCCGCATTTGCACGGTGTTCGTACTGGTGAGCGCTGAGTCTGCGTAGCTGATGGCGGTGTTGCTGACGCTGGAGGTGATGTCTGTCCAGGTCACGCCGTTGTCGCCCGAGTACCACAGCTTTTGACCAGCGGTCAGTGCGGTGCTCAGTGAGCCGCTGACGGTCAGGCCGTTGTTGTCGTTGGTGATGAAGTCACCCGCAATGCCTGAGTCGTTGCTGATCGCCGTGATGCTCACGGTGGTGGTGACGGTGGGGGAGACAGCGCCTTCGATCGTGTAAGCCTTTGTGGCAGTGATCGTGCCGGGGTTGCCGGACTTGTCGTGCGCGACCAAGGTGGCGGCGATGGTGGTGTCGGTGTCGCCGCTCAGGTCTGAACCTGAGACGTCAATGCTGTAGGTGCCACTGGCGTTGACGGTGCCGGTGAAGCTCACGCCTTTGATGACGAGGGTGACCAGATCACCTGCGGTGAACTCGCCACGGGCCGTGCCGGTGATGGTGACGCTGCCACTGGCCTCGGTGCTGTTGAGGATGTTGTCTGCGGTGACGGCATCCACGCTCAGGCTGGTCTTGCCGGCGGGTGGGTTGAGCGGGTCTTCAGGCAAGACCACGGACGCAGGGCCTGTGGTGTCGATGGTGATGGGCAGCGCAGTGGGGGCGCTGGTGTTGCCAGCCGGGTCGGTGGCGGTGACGGCCAGGTTGTTCAGGCCTTCGGGCAAGGCGGTGGTGGGTGTGATAGCCCAGGTGCCGTCGGGTGCGACCACGGCGGTGCCGATGAGTCCGCCTTGAGGGTCTTTGATGGTGATGAGATCGCCAGGCGTGCCAGTGCCGCTGAGTGTGGGCGTGTTGTCGTTGGTGGTGCTGTCGAGCTTTTTGCCGCTGTCGCTGGTGGGGTCGAGCACGGCCGCTGGCGCTGCGGGTGGTGTGGTGTCGATGGTGATGGGCAGCGCAGTGGGGGCGCTGGTGTTGCCAGCCGGGTCGGTGGCGGTGACGGCCAGGTTGTTCAGGCCTTCGGGCAGAGCGGTGGTGGGCGTGATGGCCCAGCTGCCGTTGGCGGCGACCACGGCGGTTCCGATGAGTCCGCCTTGGGGGTCTTTGATGGTGATGGTGTCACCGGGCGTGGCACCGTTACCACTGAGGGTGGGCGTGTTGTTGTTGGTGGTGCTGTCGAGCTTTTTGCCGCTGTCACTGGTGGGGTCGAGCACGGCAGCCGGTGCTGCGGGCGGTGTGGTGTCGATGGTGATGGGCAGCGCTGTGGCTGCGCTGGTGTTGCCTGTGGGGTCGGTGGCAGTGACTGCCAGGTTGTTCAGGCCTTCGGGCAGAGCGGTGGTGGGCGTGACGGACCAAGTGCCATTGGCAGCGACCACGGCAGTGCCGATGACGTTGTTTTGGGGGTCTTTGATGGTGATGGTGTCACCGGGCGTGCCAGTGCCACTGAGTGTGGGCGTGTTGTCGCTGGTGGTGCTGTCGAGCTTTTTGCCGCTGTCACTGGTCGGGTCGAGCACGGCCGCTGGCGCTGCGGGTGGTGTGGTGTCGATGGTGATAGGCAGTGTGGTGGGTGTGCTGGTGTTGCCTGTGGGGTCGGTGGCGGTGACGGCCAGGTTGTTCAGGCCGTTGGGCAGCGGTGTGGTGGGCGTGACGGACCAGGTGCCGTTGGCGGTGACCACGGCGGTGCCGAGCACGGTGCCGTCGGGTGCCTTGAGGGTGATGGTGTCACCGGGCGTGCCGGTGCCGTCGATGGTGGGGGTGTTGTCGTTGGTGGTTTTGTCACCCTTGGTGCCGCTGTCGCTTTCGGGGGCCAAGTTGGCCAGGGGGGCGGCAGGGCCAGCGGTGTCGACCGAGATGACGAGCACCAGCGGTGTGCTGGCGGTGGTGTTGCCTGCCGGGTCGGTGGCGGTGACGACCAGTGGCTTGATGCCAGCGGTCAGTGCTGTGGTGGGCGTGATGGACCAGGTGCCGTTGGCCAGCACAGTGGCGGTACCGATCAGGCTGCCTGCAGCGTCTTTGATGGTGACGGTGTCGCCGGGCGTGCCTGTGCCGCTCAAAGTAGGCGTGGTGTCGTTGGTGGTTGTGTCACCCAGGGTGCCGCTGTCGCTGCTGCGGTCGAGCACGGCAGACAGGGCACTTGCGCCGGTGGTTGCTGGGGGCGTGGTGTCGATGGTGATGGGCAGTGCGGTGGGTGCGCTGGTGTTGCCTGTGGGGTCGGTGGCAGTCACAGCCAGGTTGTTCAGGCCTTCGGGCAGCGGTGTGGTGGGCGTGATGGCCCAGCTGCCGTTGGCAGCCACGACGGCGGTGCCGATGACATTGCCTTTGGCATCCTTGATGGTGATGACATCGCCAGGCGTGCCGCTGCCGCTCAGGGTGGGCGTGGTGTCCTTGGTGGTTTTGTCACCCTGGGTGCCGCTGTCGCTGCTGGGGTCAAGCCGTGCGATGGGCGCTGACGGGGCCATGTTGGTTTTTGCGGTGGTGCCGTTTGCAGCATCAGCGATAACCGCGCCTGTCGTGACCAGACCAAAGCCTGCCAGCAAAGGGTTGAATGCAGTCAGCGCCACACCCATAAAAGCCCCCGTGCCACTGACTTCCATGCCGCCCAAGGCTTGCTCGACGGCCTCGCTGCCATCCTCCAAGCGCCCGATGAGACCTTCTTCGTTCGGGTCTTGCGTCAGGTATTCGTAGAAATTGCCATTTTCTGCCTGGCCAATGATGCCGTTATATCCCTCGGAATTGACTTCGTAATAGTCCTCAATGATCAAGTCTGCTTCGAGACTGCCTGTGAACAGGATGTGCAGGTGCTTGCCAACCCGCTTGACCTGGATGCTTTCAGGTGCCAATCCCTGTCCTTTGCCCTCTTCTTGCAGCTGGTATTTGTCACCCGCTATGGCTTTGATGCGAAGCACTTGACCCTTGCTGGCTGCACCTTGTTCAACTTCCAGTACTGGGTTGCCGTCTGCTCTTGCGGTTTTGATCAGAACTTTGAATTTGTGAGTCATTTGGGGATCTCTTTGAGGGGGCTTCATGACTTGACCCGTGCGCTGGCGTTATTCGCCCGCGCATGCCTTGTCACTGATGGATGAACGTGTGGTTTTCAGGTCTGTGCAGGCGTCAAGGCTTTAGCGCATGACCCCACTGATCACGACCTTGACACGCCGGTTGGGGGCGTTACAGGCAATGTCTTCGGCTTGCGCCAGACGCCCGCAAGTGGCAACAACCAGGGCGTTGGAGCCGCGGCCCTCCGACGTGATGAGGGTCGATTGAAGCCCGTTTTCTTTGAGGTATTCGCGCACGGTTTGTGCCCTCACACTGGCCAAGCGATCATTGACTTGTGCTTCCCCAATCGGGTCTGCATAGCCGAGCACATGAATGCGTTCAATGCTGCTGTAGTTGGCCTTGACGTTGGCAATCAAGTTGTCCAACGCGATGTGCCCCTGTGCCCCCAGCGCTTTGCGGTCAGCACCTGCAAACGCAAACAAAGCGTCAGTACCCAATGTGATGTTTTGCACCGAAACGTTGGCAAGAGCCTTTGGGGCAACTGGGGCTGGTGTTGGTGTTGACTTGGGTGTTGGTGCAACTTCATTGGTGACCGCTGCTTGATCTGCCGTGCTGTTGCACATTTGCACGGGCACGACGCGAGAGAGGGTATGGATTTGCGCTCGACTTGTGATCAGCTCTGCCAGGGCCTCTTGCTCTTTGACTGTCTCAATCACCTGGATGTTTTGGTCCTCGATGACTCGGATGTATTGGTTGTACCCACCTTGCATCTCGACTGCAGTGTTGCTGTCCAGGCTGGTTTTGCTCGGTGCGCCCACCATGACGGCTTTGATCCCAATCGTCCCAACGCCAGGGCTGACGCACAAGCTGGTGTAGGCGTTGCGTGACAGTGTCGCGTGGTACATGCCGTTGAAGTAAACGGTGCTGCCGCCTTTGAAATGGGAAGTCGCTGACCTGTAAAAAATCAAACGGGTTTTCTGCTTGTCCACAGGGCCAGGCATTTCAAACGGGTTCCCCAATTCCAAGGGATGGGTTTTGCTGTCGGCTCGGCTGATGCTGGTCGCAGGTGACATTTGCGCATGCGCCCAAGACACCATCAGCACACCATGAATGACGAACAAAGGGGCTAAAGCAAGATGCAGCACCGAAAATATTGTCGATTTTTTTGGTGTTTTTAATAAATCTTTATTGTTCATTCGTCATTTCTCTGGAAAATTCGAGCGATATCTCGGTGATTTAAATGTTTTTGTGCCTAAAAATAATTTTCTAACTCAACAATGTCGAATTAGTAATTTTTAAGTCATTATTGTCGTAATTCTATTCTTGCATTGCTATTTTTAAATCTAAAGTTACTTTTAATTACAAGATGTGATCAAATGCGATTAAAAAGAAATGAAATTACTAAAATTGGAGGAAGTGATGCAATTTGGAGTAAAAATTTCTTCTTTTCATGGCAATCAACAGCCGTGCGGATGGCAACTGCAAAGGCGAAACAGATTCCGTCAGGTCAAGACAAAGTGCTCTGGATGGACAGCCACCATCAGGTGAAAAGCCGTGAGCTAACTGGCACGGGCGCAGGAATAAGAGAGGCACAAGCAAGTCATGCGGCAGCACAAAAAAGAGCATCCATGAGATGCAGGTCTTGGCAGCAATGGGCTCGTTGATCTGGCCGTGTACGGTGTGCTGGACCTCTTGGAGGTCGGTGGCTGGGTGGCGATATGCCCGGACTTTTGCGGACACATCCGTGGCGATGGAAAAGCGTTGATCCAGGCCAGGGGTGCAGCCATTGAGCGGCTGATTGCGGATGAGGGGCCCGATCAGCTTATTGGTTCTGCCCTTTGACGTTTTCAATGCGCAAAGCTGTTGCAGGGCGGCGGTCAAAGACCCTGACAGGGGCCTGTGCCGCAATCCATCATGTGGGACTCTGCGAGTACCGACCTACGAGATCAATGCAAAAGATGTTGCAGGGCGGCGGTCAAAGACCCCGACATGGGTATGTGCCGCAACCCATCATGTCGGACTCTTCGAGTACCGACCTACGAGATCAATGCAAAAGATGTTGCAGGTCGGCGGTCGAAGACCCCGACAGGGGCTTGTGCACAAAGCCAGCATGTCGGACTCTGCGAGTACCGACCTGCGAAGTGTTCAAAGATGTTGTAGGTCGGCGGTCAAAGACCCCGACATGGGGCCTGTGCCGTAACCCATCATGTCGGAGTCTGCGAGTACCGACCTGCGAGATCAATGCAAAGGCTGTTGTAGGTCGGCGGCTTCAGCCCCGACGTTTCAGACTTTGGCGTGCCCGATCGATAGGTCAAGCGAAGCTTGAAAGGCTTCCCCGTTCAGCCCTTGAGCGCCCGCGCTGGCAGCACCGTGCCCACACACTCGCCAAAGCCAATCCGTGCAGCGCCCGCTTTTTCGCACCAGCCGCGCAGCACCACGCTGTCGCCGTCTTCCAGCCAGGTGCGCTGCTCGCCATTGGGCAGGGCGATCGGGTTCTTGCCGCCCGTGGTCAGCTCAATCAGGGCACCTGCTTGGTCAAGCGTGGGGCCAGAGAGGGTGCCGCTGCCCAGCAGGTCGCCTGGCTGGAGGTTGCAGCCGTTCACTGTGTGGTGCGTGAGCATTTGCGCCACCGTCCAGTAGGCGTGGCGGTAGCTGGTGCGGCAGATGTTGGCGTCGGCCTGGCCGTCTGCACGCATCTTGGGCGTTTGCAGGCCCACCTGCAGCTGGATGTCGAACGCGCCTTCTGCTCGGTTGGCGGGGGAGTCCAGGTAGGCCATGGGCTGCGGGTCGCCCTCGGGCCGGGTGAAGGCCACGCGGTAAGGGGCCAGTGCTTCGAGTGTGACGACCCAGGGCGACACGGTGGAGGCAAAGTTCTTGGCCAGGAAGGGGCCGAGTGGCTGGTATTCCCAGCCTTGAATGTCACGCGCCGACCAGTCGTTGAGCAGACAGATGCCGAACACATGGTCTTCGGCTTCGTTTATGTCCACTGCATCGCCCAGCGCGTTGCCGCTGCCGATGAAGATGCCCAACTCCAGTTCAATGTCCAGTCGCTTGCAGGGGCCGAACGCCGGTTCGGTGGCACCGGGTGGCATGGTCTGGCCCACCGGGCGGCGGAACTGCTGGCCCGACACGCCGATGCTGGACGCGCGGCCGTGGTATCCAATAGGCACCCATTTGTAGTTGGGCAGCAGCGGGTTGTCGGGGCGGAATTGCTTGCCGATGTTGGTCGCGTGGTAGACCGAGGTGTAGAAGTCGGTGTAGTCGCCAATGCGGGCGGGCACGTCGTATTCGGCTTCGGCTTGGGGCACGAGGCAGCTTTGCAGGGTGGCCTGGTCAGCTGATCCTTCACGCAGGGCGCGTGACAGGGCCAGGCGCAGGGCGCTCCATGCCGATGTGCCCAGTGCCATGAGCGCGTTGAGCTTGTCTTGTGCGCCCGCTTGCGCGGCAGCAGCAGCTTCGCCTGTCAGCACGCCTGATTGGGCGAGAGCCGCCAGGTCCAGGATCTGGTCGCCAATGGCCACGCCGCCCCGGAATGTTTCCCCAGAGCCCTTGCGGCGGAACACCGCAAATGGCAGGTTCTGGATCGGGAAGTCGGTACCTGCAGCGTTGGCCGAGGCCACCCAGCTCTGGTGTTTGGGGTCGTGGGTTTCGTTCAGGAAGGTCATGGCAGTTGTTGAGTTGCGCAAGTCGTGTGTGTTCAGGCGTGATCGGAATCGGGCGCGTGAAAGTCTTCAAGAGGCCATGCTGCCATCATGCATCCAGGCGGCGTGTTGGGGCGCGCGCTTGGTTTGGCTCCACTCTTCGAGCATGTCCCACTTCACCTCGTCGAGCTTTTTCATCATCTCGGGCGTGCCGCAGTCGGCGGCCAGCTCCAGGCGGTGGCCGCTCGGGTCAAAGAAATAGATGCTCTTGAAGATGGTGTGGTCAACCGGGCCGAGCACATCGACACCCCCAGCTACCAGCTTGTCTTTGGCCGCCAGCAGTGTTTCCATGGAATCGACTTTCAGCGCCAAGTGCTGCACCCAGGCGGGGGTGTTTTGGTCGCGGTCCATCGGCGGTTGGCTGGGCAGCTCAAAGAATGCCAGCACATTGCCGTGGCCCGCATCCAGAAAGACGTGCATGTAGGGGTCGGGCGCTTTGGTAGAAGGCACTTCGTTTTCGGCGATGGCCAAAACGAATTTCATGTCGAGGTGCTTTTGGTACCACTCGACGGTTTCTTTTGCGTCTTTGCAGCGGTAGGCGACGTGGTGAACGGATTGAACGAGCATGGGTTTCTCCTGGTGAATGGGATGGTGGATCAGAGGTCTTGCAGGGCAGCAGTGATCTGCTGCTGGAACAGGGTTTCGTCGGCCAGGGCGTTGGCGTTGAGCAGCGCGAGTTTGACGAGGAACAACTGCGCCTTGTCAGCGCCCGCTTGGTCAATGGCCGTGGCCAGTGCGTCGTAGACGGTTTCGAGGCCGCCGATGGTGAGTGCTGAGTTAGTCATGTGTTTGTCCTTATTGTTCAGGCCTGCTGAAGGCTGTCATGGGCATGAAGGGAAATTCTTTGTAGGAGCCAGCCCTGCTGGCGATGTGCGCTTGTGGGCCGCTGGCTTTTCGCTAGCAGGGCAAGCACCTGCAACATCAGCTCCAATGCATCCCCGTGCAGCAAAATGCTTCAGCATCGTTGGGGTTTTATTCTGCTGAGGTCTGCGATGGGTGTGAATGCATATTCATTGTAGGAGCCAGCCCTGCTGGCGATGGACGCGCGCGGACCGCGAGTCATCGCTTGCAGGGCAAGCTCCTACAGGCTCAGACCTCATGAATTTCTTTGCTTCATCCAGTGTGAACATTGTTTGTCCTTATTGACCTCGCGGCAAGGCGGTGGTCAGTGCGGCTTGCAGGCGTGTGGCGTCGAGGGTGATCCAGCGCGCACAAACGTGCTGGTCGGGGCGCAGCAAATACGCGCCGCCGTTGGCAGGCACACCGTAGCGCTGGCGCAGGTGGCCATCGGCGTCGGGCAAGTACTGGTCGGCCCCGGCCACAGCTTGGGCCGCACCCACGGCGGTCACCGTGAGGGGTATGCCTGTTGCACGCGCTGCGCTGATCACTTGTTGCAGTGCCTCGGGCAATGCGGTATCGGTGAAATACAGCAGGTCGAAGCCGCCGCCCAGGTGGTCGAGCAGAAAGTCGTTCGCAGCCAAACGCACGTTTTGCGGCGGTGCGCCGTGCGCCGGGCCGCTCTTGAACAGGCCGTTGTCGTCACCCATGCTGTTGAGCTGGGAGTGGGTGTACTCGTGGGGCCGCGAGGTGCGCCAGTGGTAAAGCGGTCTCACGAACGCTTGCGTGAGCGAGAGCGACAAGACCGCGTCGCGCAGCAACCTGAAACCGGGGCTGGGTGGGGCCATGAAGCGGGTGCTTTTGCCCGCTTCGGTGATGATCTCGCGGGCTGCGCCCACGCGCTCGGCGCTGTGGTTGGCCAGCAGCTTTGTGCTTGCCAGGCCCTTGACGACAAAGGCCAGATGCCAGCCCAGCGACTGCGCATCCTGGAAAGCGGTGTTGGCTCCGCGCACACCAAAGATGGGCAGCAGGTGCGCCGCATCGCCCGTGAAGATCACGCTGCCGTGCACAAAGTCAGGCAAGGTGAGCGTGCGCGCCGAATAGACCGAAGACCAGTCCATCTCCCAATTGAGCCCTGCGTGGCCGATCATCGCCAGTTGCGCGTCGATGCGGGCCTTGAGCGATTCGGGGCGCAGTGCTTCTTCGGGCGTTTCGCCCGGGGGCAGCTGGTAGTCCACGCGCCAGATGCCATGGGGTTCGCGGTGCATCAAGATGGTGTTGCCGGGGTTCCACTCGGGGTCAAAAAAGGCCAGGCGCTCGGTGGGGTAAGGCAGGTCGATTTGGATGTCGGCGATCACGAAAAAGCCTTCGTAAGACGCGCCTTCCATCTGCAGGTTCATGGCGCTGCGCAGACCTGAGCGGCCCCCGTCGGCGGCCACCACCCAGTCGCTCTCCAGTGTGTAGGGGCCTTCGGGGGTGTCGACTTCCAGCACGGCAAAGCCGTCCATCTGGTCAATTTTTTCCAGCTTGTTGCCCCAACGGAAGTCGATCAGCGGATTCGCTTGGCAAGCATCGTGCAGGTACTCCTCCATGAACTGCTGCTGCACATTGATGATCGGGAAAAACCGGTCATCGGGGTCGTGCGGCGCTTCCATGCGGAACACGCGCTGGCCCCGGTAATAAGAGTTGCCAAAGCGCCAAGGCAGGCCGCCCGCCGTCATGCGGTCGGCCACGCCGACTTGCTGCAGGATTTCCATCGAGCGGCGGGTGAAGCAAATCGCCCGGCTGCCTTGCGAGAGCTGCAACTCGGCTGACAACACCACGCTGGGCACGCCGTGACGGGCCAGCTCCAGCGCAGTGACCATGCCGGCGGGGCCTGCGCCGACGATCACGACCTTTTGGCGGTCTTGTGCGGGGTGTGCCGAGGGCAACCAGGGCTTGAAGACCTGGTAGTTGTAATAGAGCGAAGGGCGGGCTTCGGTGCTGGGGGTGTGCATGTTTTTTGTGGTGTAGCGGTCAGCGGGGGCGGGCGTTCGAAGCAGAGCCTGGGCTGTTGTCATTCGCAACGCCCGGACGGGAGTCCGTCAAGACGCCCGGACGTGAGTCCGTCGCAACGCCCGGACGGGAGTCCGTCGCAACGCCCGGGCGGGCGTGGGCAATCAGCCGGTCCAACATGGCGCTCAAGGTGGCTTGTTCTTTGGTGCTCAGGCAGCCAAAAATTTGTTCGTTGCGCTGGTGCACCATGTCCATGGCGCTCTTGAACACCTGGCTTCCGGCAGGTGTCAGGGTCAGCACCACGCCCCGGCCATCACCCGGGTGATCTTCTTTGAGCACCAGGCCTTGGTCCACCAGCGCTTGCGCTCCTCGGCTGGCCTGGCCTTTGTTCAGGTTGGCTTTTTCGGCCAGTTCCTTGACCGATAAAGGCTCGAAGGTGCCAATGGTTGTCAGGCAGCGCCCGTCGCTCATCGACAAACCGGTGCGCTCAGGATAGACCGCCTGGCTGTCCGCATCGGTCAGCTTGTGCAGTTGGTGCAGACGGTAGGTCAGCGTGCGATCGAGAGGTGTGGACATGCGTGGGGGCGGTGATATATGTGCCCGAATTTTAGGTGAAACTGGTTGCGTTCGCAACTAAGTAGAAACACCGATGGTTGTGCATGCAACCAAATTTCCCTTTGTAGGTCGGTGGCTTCAGCCCCGACAAGTGCTTGTGGTCCACCGTGTCGGGGCTGAAGACACCGACCTACAAAACCCGAGACTTGATCGAAAATAAACTTGTTTACACGCTGAATCCGTGGCTCAATGACTCCAAAAAATCAGGGAGGGGGCAGCCATGCAATACCGTCGATCAGACATGCCGGGTGGGGCGTACTTTTTCACCGTGGTGACCCACGATCGTCGGCCTTGGCTCCATGAACCCTTGTGCATCAAAGTATTAGGTGACGTGATGCGGCATGTCCGCACACAAAGGCCCTTTGAAACTTTGGCGATGGTTGTTATGCCGGACCACCTGCATGCCATCTGGCGCTTGCCATCAGAAGACGCTGATTTTTCCACCCGCTGGATGCTTATCAAACAAGGCGTGGTGCACCGTCTGCGTGGACGCACGGGCGTTGCGACTTTGTGGCAATCCAGGTTTTGGGAACACGCCTTGCGCGATGACCACGATGTGGAGCAGCACGCGCATTACATCCACTTCAACCCCGTCAAACACGGCCTGGTGCAACAGGCGGTCGACTGGCCGCACAGCACCTTTCATCGGTATGTGAAAAACGGGGTTTATCCCGCTGATTGGGGCACCGCACCGGGGGTGTTGTCTGGTGTCAGAGAGTGACGATTGGGTAGTTCAGCGGCTTCAGCCCCGACAAACGTGTGTGGTCCACTTTGTCGGGGCTGAAGCCACCGACCTACGTGAGCCCCACGCCCCGCAGGTCGGCACTCGCAGAGTCCGACGAGGCCATCGGCGGCGTTGACGTGCGGGATTTGCCAAGGCAGTAAGCCGGGGCTACAGCCGCCGACCTGCACAACCGAGCAGTTAAAACCGTTCCAGCTCCGGGTGCTTGATAGCACCCGCCCGCACCAGCATGCGGCCGTATTCGGCGCAGCGGTTCAGGGTCGGGATGACCTTGCCGGGGTTGAGCAGGCCTTGCGGGTCAAAGGCGCGTTTGACGGCGAACATCTGCTCGTTTTCTTCCGGACTGAACTGCACGCACATGCTGTTCACTTTCTCGATGCCCACGCCGTGCTCGCCCGTGACGGTGCCGCCCATGGCCACGCTGGTTTCCAGGATGTCAGCGCCAAACAGCTCGCAGCGGCGCAGCTGGTCGGCGTCGTTCGCGTCGAACAGGATCAGCGGGTGCAGGTTGCCGTCGCCTGCATGGAACACGTTCAGGCAGCGCAGCGCGTACTTGGTTTCCATGTCTGAAATGGCTTGCAGGATGTCGGCCAGGCGCTTGCGCGGTATGGTCGAGTCCATGCACATGTAGTCGGGGCTGATGCGGCCTGATGCGGGGAATGCGTTTTTACGGCCGCTCCAGAATTTCATGCGCTGGGCTTCGTCGCGGCTCACAGTGATGGCGGTCGCGCCGCAGCCGCGTAGCACATCGCTCATGCGGCCGATTTCTTCTTCGACCTCTTCGGGCGTGCCGTCGCTCTCGCACAGCAAAATGGCCGCTGCGCTCAGGTCGTAGCCTGCGTGCACAAAGTCTTCCACCGCAATCGTCATGGGGCCGTCCATCATCTCGAGCCCCGCCGGGATGATGCCCGCCGCAATCACGGCTGCCACGGCATCGCCCGCTTTGCGCACGTCGTCAAAGCTGGCCATGATGCAGCGGGCCAGTTGTGGCTTGGGCACCAGCTTGACGGTGACTTCAGTCGTCACGGCCAGCATGCCTTCGCTGCCCACCAGCACGGCCAGCAGGTCGTAGCCCGATGTGTCGAGCGCGTCGCTGCCAAATTCAATGGGGTCACCCTCGATGGTGAAGCCACGCACTTTGAGCACGTTGTGCACCGTGAGGCCGTATTTGAGGCAGTGCACCCCGCCCGAGTTTTCGGCAACGTTGCCGCCAATGGTGCAGGCGATTTGGCTCGACGGGTCGGGCGCGTAATACAGGCCGTAGGGCGCGGCCGCCTCGCTGATGGCCAGGTTGCGCACGCCGCACTGCACCACGGCGGTGCGGCTCACAGGGTCGACGGTTTTGATCTGGTTGAACCGGGCCATCGACAGCGTCACGCCCATGCGGTGCGGCATGGCACCGCCCGACAGGCCCGTGCCCGCGCCGCGTGCCACCACCGGCACCGCCAAGGCGTGGCAGGCTTTGAGCACGGCCTGCACCTGCGATTCGGTCTCAGGCAGGCAGACGACCAAAGGCCGCTCGCGGTAAGCGGTCAGGCCGTCGCACTCGTAGGGCGTGGTGTCTTCGGGGGTGAAAAGGATGGCGTCGGTTGGCAGCACCCGGCCCAAGGCCTGCACCACAGCGCGTTGGCGCTCGGCACGTTCGGTGGCGGTCAGTTCGCGGGTTTCGGCGGGGGTATTGGCACTCATGACATTCAAAACATTGAAAGTAAGGCTTAACTGTAAGCGCAAGGCTGAACTGCAGGGATGAAGAATCTTTGATGGGCTTGTGAATTTAGCCCTGCCGAAAACTTCGTGAACAAGGGGATGGCTCTGCAAGTCGGCGGTCGAAGACCCCGACAGGGGCCTCTGCCGAAACCCATCATGTCGGACTCTGCGAGTACCGACCTACGAGACGGCGGTGACTTGTAGGTCGGCGGTCAAAGATCCCGACGCGGGCGTGTGCCGAAACCCATAACGTCGGACTCTGCGAGTGCCGAGAGATGGCGGTGATTTGTAGGTCGGCGGTCGAAGACCCCGACATGGGGCCTGCGCCGGAGCCAGCAAGGTTGGGGCGCTCAAGCCAGCACGCTTTTGAGCCAATCGGCGAAGGTGGCGCATTCCCAGCGTTCCATGGTGCCGGTGCGCCAGCACAGGTAGTGGGCGTGCGGACTGGGCACGCTGCGGTCAAACAGCCGCACGAGTTGCCCGCTTTCAAGCCAAGGGGCACCCAGTTTGGTGCGGATCAGGCCCACGCCCAGGCCTTGGGCGGCGGCGTCGCACATCAGGCCGATGTCGTTGAAAGACGAGCCGTCGACGGGCTCCGGCCAGTCGAGGTCATGTGCCGCGAACCAGGTACGCCAAGGCTCCAAGGGGCTGCGCAAAAGGGGCTGACCTTGCAGATCTTCTGCGCTGCTGAACGGACCGTTTTCCCGCAGCCAGGCAGGCGAGGCCAGGGGCGTCACGTCGTCCTTGGCCAGACACACATGCTCTACATCTGAATAGCGTCCAGTGCCAAAACGCACCGTCAAATCGGCGTCTTCGGCCACCACGTCGAGCAGGGGAATGCTCACTTGCAGCGTGATGTCGATCTCGGGATAAGCATCTAAAAAGTGTTTGAGCCGCGGCATCAGCACCGAGCGCGCAAAGGTGGGCGTGACCGCCAGCCGCAGTTTGCGCCGGCCGGGCGTGTTGCTGGCGCTGGGAAAGCGCTGCAGCGACACCAGGCCCTCGCGCACATGGGCCAGGTATTCGTTGCCTTCGGTGGTGAGTGAAAAATCGGCACGGCCAAACAACTTGGTGCCGATGATTTGTTCCAACTGCTTGACCCGGTGGCTCACCGCGCTGGGCGTCACGCACAGCTCTTCAGCCGCCTGCGTCACGCTGCGCAAACGTGCAAGCGCCTCAAAGGTCAGCAGGCACTGGATGGGGGGGATGCGCGATGCGTTGCTCATGACGTGATCCGTTGGGGACAGCGCTGAAGATCTGTCGCGCAAGATTGTTTATTTGAAAATCACGGTTTTATGGCCGTTCAGCAGCACGCGGTGTTCGCTGTGCCATTTGACGGCGCGTGCCAGCACCTGGCTTTCGGTGTCACGTCCTTGGGCCGTGAGGTCTTCCACCGTTTTGCTGTGGTCCACGCGGGCCACATCTTGTTCGATGATCGGGCCTTCGTCCAGATCGGCTGTCACGTAGTGGGCAGTCGCCCCGATCAATTTCACGCCCCGCTCGTGCGCCTGGTAGTAAGGCTTGGCCCCCTTGAAGCTGGGCAAAAACGAGTGGTGAATGTTGATGGCACGACCGGCCAGTTTGCGGCACAGGTCGTCCGAGAGGATTTGCATGTAGCGCGCCAGCACGACCAACTCGGCGCCCTCTGCCTGGATGATCTCGTACTGCTTGGCTTCAGCCTGTTGTTTGGTGGCGGCGGTCACCGGGATGTGGTGAAAGGGCACGTTGTAGCTGGCCGCCAGTTGGTAGAACTCGCGGTGGTTGCTCACGATGGCGCGAATGTCCAATGGCAACAGGCCACTCTTCCAGCGGAACAGCAGGTCGTTCAGGCAGTGACCTTCCTTGCTGACCATGATCACGGTGCGCATGGGCTGGGCGGTGGCGTGCAGGTCCCACTTCATGGCGAAGGTTTGGGCAAACTCACCCCACTGCGCATTCAGCGCCGCGCCGTCTGCCTGAACACAGGCGAATTGCACCCGCATGAAAAACAGTCCCGTGTCATGGTCGTTGTACTGGGCCGCTTCTTCGATATTGCCCCCGCGCTCCAGCAAAAAACCCGACACGGCATGCACGATGCCGGTGCGGTCTGGGCAGGAGAGGGTCAGGATGTAGGTGGTGGTCATGGATGGAAAGGTACTTACAAGGCTTGAGCAGGTGACAGGTCATTCCGTAGCAATGGTTGGCTCTGCAGCTTGTACTTATTGTAGGGACCAGAGCATGCAGTGGTTTCAAGCGCCAGACGGCAGGCGGAAGAAAAGTTGATGGTGTGACTCGCTAAAGCGTGTTTCTGAAATTATTTTTGTTAATAATATGTATACTTTTAGATCATTTTTTTGTCATGAAACGCATAGCCCAACTTTTAATCACCCTCGGTACTTTTTTCTTGATGACAGCCTGTGGCGGGGGTGGAAGCAGTGACTCTTACACCGCAAACATCAGCGTGGGATCAACAAGCCATGTGTGTAAATCCGAAGTCGCAGCCAACCTCTGCAAAGCAGGGGATTGTTCGCAGTGTCAATGCTTGAGCGGATGTCCCGCCGCCCCAGGCGAAGCGATCACTCTGTCGTGCCTTTTCTATAATGACATTGCGCGTGTGCCATCGACAGGTTGCACATTGGCCACGACGCCGGTGCGCACGCTGGCTTGTTCAGGTACAAAATTGTTTATTCTGGATGGTCAAGGCTACACGCGAACGGACGTTTTGCAGGGCACTTCATTCAACGGTCCTCAACCTTATGAACTGTTCGGATTTAAGTTCAACTGCGGTGCTTGAGCAGAAGTAGGCTTTGTCCTATTGACAGGCATATTGGGGTACCAATCACCCCATCGCGTGGCATTCTCCCAAACCTGTCCTCAAGGCCACCGCCTCACTGCAAGCCTTGGGCCATGTGCGTCTGGAGGCGGTGATGTCCGACAGGGTGCACGCGGCCACATCCACTGGCTGGAATAGGACCTGGTGGGGCAAAACAACCACTTGGACCACTTACCACGACCGTGCCTGGCGCAACGTCAACCCCGTGAGCGTCAATGCCCGCAACATCGAGATCAAAGCGGGCAATAACGTTGAGACCTACGCCAGCAGGCTCAATGCCAGCAACAACCTCAAGATCGAAGCCGGTGACCAGGCCCTGTACTACGCCGTCAAGAACGAAACCGACCACAATGACACCACGTTCAAGAAAAGCAGCTGGATCGGCATCCGCTTAAACAAATCCACCGAGCACAACACCACGCGCATCAGCACGCCCATGGTGACCAACTTGTATGCCAGAAACGGCAACCTGACCAGCTGGTCTGGTGGTGACCAGCTGTATCAAGGCACCATTGCCAACTACTACAGCCGCGACATCCAAGCCGGTGTCGGAGAAAAAGCCCGCGCCGACGCCCGCATCATTTTGGAAGGCGTCAAAACCAGCGTCTTCCACCAGCGCACCAAAGAGTCCAACTACGTCGTCTGGCAAAAGCAGATCAACCAAGGCAGCCACACCGAAACGCTGACCCTGCCCAGCTTCACCGGCACCGTGAACACGCCCTTCAAAGCCCCCGGCGGCATCACCGTGCAGATTCCAGAAGGCGACTTCAGGAGTCAGATCGCCACGCTTAGCGCCCAGCCGGGCATGGCTTACTTGAACGAGCTGGCAGCGCGCAGCGACGTGAACTGGCAGCCGGTGAAGCTGGCGCATGACAAGTGGGACTACAAGCAAGAGGGCTTGACGCCTGCGGGGGCGGCTTTGCTCAGCGTGGCTGTGGCATGGGCCACAGGAGGCATGGGCGCCAACTTGCTGGGCACCACGGGTGCAACGACCAGCGCATTGACCAATGCAGCCTTTGCCAGCTTGGCCGCACAGGCGAGCATCAGGCTGATCAATGGCTATTGAACCGGCTCCCAGAAGTATTCATTGGTCAAAGTGCTTGTAGGTCGGTGGCTTTAGCCCAGACTTTGCGGGCTTCGGCGCATGGCGCATGTCGGTGCTGAAGCCACAGATGTACGGTGTGAGATTTTCATCTCGTAGGTCGGTACTTACAGAGTCCGACATGATGGGTTTGGGCACAGGCCCAAGTCGGGGTCTTCGACCGCCGACCTACAACATCTTTGAGCATTGAACACTTCACAGGCTCGAATCAATCATGTCGCTTAAGCGCTGCTCACTGACGGTGCGCCATTTAAACTGCTTGGCTGAACTGATTTGAAGGAGTTTTGCCATGGCCCACACCGACCTGAACATGGACAACCAGTGGTTGCCCTTTACCCCCAACCGCACTTTCCGCCAGGACCCCCGCGTGTTCGTGGGCGCAGAGGGCATGCACTTCACCACGCACGATGGCAAGAAAGTGATCGACGGCATCTCGAGCCTGTGGTGTGTGGGCGCGGGCCACAACCGCCGCCCGATCAACGAAGCCATCAAAAATCAGCTGGACACGCTGGACTACGCCACGGCCTTTCAGGCCAGTAACGACAAGGCTTTCAAGGCGGCGCAGATGATTGCCGACATGGCACCGGGTGACTTGAACAAGGTGCTGTTTTGCAACTCGGGGTCAGAAGCGGCCGACACCGCTTTGAAAGTGGCCCTGGCCTACCACCGCGCCCGGGGCGAAGGCCACCGCACGGTGTTCATTGGCCGCGAAAAGGGTTACCACGGCGTCAACTTTGGCGGCATGAGCGTGGGCGGCCTGCCGGCCAACCGCAAGGCATTCGGTGCGCAACTGCTGCCCCGGGTTGACCACATGCGTTTCATCCACGACCCGGTGAACCACGCCTACATCCACCACGAGGAACCGGTGTGGGCCGAAGACCCGCTGCTGGAGTTGGAAAACCGCATCCTGGTGCTGCATGACCCCAGCAACATCGCCGCCGTGATCGTCGAGCCAATCGCGGGCAGTGCGGGTTGGTACATCCCGCCCCAAGGCTATGTGAAGCGCCTGCGCGAGATTTGCGACAAGCATGGAATCTTGCTGATTTTTGACGAGGTCATCACCGGCTTTGGCCGTCTGGGCGTGAACTTTGCGTCCGACTACTATGGCGTGGTGCCCGACATGTTGAACTTTGCCAAGGCGGTGACGAACGGCGTGATCCCGCTGGGCGGCGTGATCTGCCGTGACTTCATCTACGACGCGATGATGAATGCCAATTCGCCGCAGCATGCCATCGAGTTCTTCCACGGCTACACCTATTCCGGCCATCCGGTGGCTTGCGCAGCCGCGATTGCCACGCTCGATTTGATGAAGGAAGAAAACCTGTTTGCCCGTGCGGGGCAACAGGGCCGGGTGCTGGGCGACGCCATGCACAGCGCCTTCAAGGGGCTGCCCAATGTCATCAGCATCCGCACGCTGGGCTTGGCCGGGGCGGTGGAGCTGGCCAGCATCCCGGGCACGCCTGGCAAACGGGCCTATGACATCTTCATGGATTGTTTCCACAAAGGTGTTTGGGTGCGCCCTGCTGGCGAGAACATCGTCATTTGCCCGCCCTACATCGTGGAAGACGCGCACATCGACCAGATCGTGCAGACGGTGGCCGACAGCATTCGTCGGCATGCCTGAGTAGGATTCAGCAGCTCGCAGGGACCGCGCTAACGCTGCCCTGCAATTCCAGCCACTGCCCCGTAGGTCGGTACTCGCAGAGTCCGACGTTGGCTTGTCCTGCACATGCGGCCGATGTGGGCCTTGCCGGTCCATCACACAGTTGTCGGGGTCTTCGACCGCCGACCTACGGGGGCGGATCACTGCAGGTCTTCATCGGTACTCGCAGAGTCCGACGTTGGCAGCCAGACGCATGCGATCGATGCAGGCTTTGTCGTTCGATCACACAGTTGTCGAGGTCTTCGACCGCCGACCTACAGGGAGCGGCTCACTGTAAGTTTTCGTAGGTCGGTACTCGCAGAGTCCGACGTTGGCTTGTCCTGCACATGTGGCCGATGTGGGCTTTGTCGTTCGATCACACAGTTGCGGCCGTTTTCAAGCTAGTTGTCGCATTTATTTTGGTGGTTCAGGCTGGTTTTCGTAAGTTTTTGTTCTCCGTGGGTTTAGGGGTATGGGGATTGAGGTGGACTTCGTTGACCGGGTGCCAATTGCGTGCAGTTGCGGACCATCGGTTCGGATTGGCCTGTCGTGCAGCAGCGTAAACATCCTCGCGCTTTGCAAGCATTGGCCCGTCAAGCCCTGCGTGGCGCTGAGTTGGGGTTACAAAACGAATGGCGCTGTGCCTGTGCTCGGTGTTGTACCAATGGACCAAATCTGTCACCCAGCGGCGCGCATGCAAGATGTCGGTAAAGGGCCCCAGAGGTAGCTGCGGGCGGAACTTGAGAGTTCGGAACAGCGATTCCGAGTAGGGGTTGTCATTGCTGACTGAGGGCCGACTGCGCGAAGGCGTGATACCCAAGCGCCACATTGTCGCCAGCATGGTCTCACCCTTCATCGGCGAGCCATTGTCTGAATGCACCGTGAGCTGCCCTTCGGGAATGCATTGGCGCTCGCAGATATCACGAAGCAAATCGGCGGCCAGCTGTGCGCTCTCACAATCAAATACCTGCCAGCCGACAATTTTTCGGCTGAAGATATCCACAAAAAGGTAGAGGTAGAAATGCATTCCTCGCACCTGAGTGGGCAAATAGGTAATGTCCCAACAATAGACTTGATCGGGCTCGGTAGCGACCAATGCGCGCGGCTTGCTCACCTTGCGCGGCACACGCTCCAGGCGGCGATGGCCCATCTGCTGGGCGCAATGGAGCAGTCGGTACATCGTCGATTCACTGCACACGTACTTGCCCTGGTCGGCCAAGCGAGGCACGATTTGGCTGGGTGGCAAATCTTTGAACTCCTCGCTGTTAAGCACGCTCATCGCGGCCTCTCGCTCAGCTTGACTGAGCTGGTTTGGCGGCACGCTGTGCGCACGTAGCTTGCTGACACGCCGGTCTCCTTCGTGCCCACTAGGGTGTACCCAGCGCTGCAAGGTGCGAACGCTCATGCCAATTTGGGCGCAGGCCTGTTGAGCGCGGGCACCATCAGCGATAGCCTGCTCGATCAATGGCAAAAGGATTTGGCGCTGTAGGGTGGAGTTCATCATGCCTCGTCCGCCCACAGCGCCTGGAATTTTTTTTGCAATATCAGCAGTGCTGCAGCCTCCGCTAAAGCTTTGTCCTTGCGACGCAATTGCCGCTCCAGCTGATCGTGTTTGCCCTGCAGCTCTCGCATGGCACCCAGATTTTGCTTGGCGCTGGGCTCGCTCATTGCACAAAAGGCATCACGCCAAGTCTGCAGCTGGTGTGCGTACAGCCCCTTGTGGCGGCACCAAGCATGCAGATCATCACCCACGAGCAGATGGCTTTCGTTAAGCGCTTGAAGGCGTTCGCGGGGGGCCCAAGCTTGGGCAGAAAGTTCGCCGTGCAAAGGGTGGGCTACATGGGGCCCCCCCCTTGCAGCTTTGGCGGCATCTCGGCGCCAACCCTTCAAGGTTGTCAGAGGAACATTCAGTTCAACTGCAACGCTGACCAGAGTTTGATCGCCGCGCTCGCGAGCCTTACGCAATGATTGTTCAATAAATTCAGTGGGATACGGAGCATGTTTCATTATTTATCGCCTCAGCGGAGAGTCCGCTTGGAAAAAGAAGAGAGACGACAACTAGTCTGACACAGGGGGGAACTGCCATTTGACCAAAAAATGGCCTGGAGCAACGCGGTCTCGTCGGTTGACAATTTGTCCCAATGTCCCACTGTTCGTCTCCTTTTTTTATGTGAACACCTGTCGTATGACTCAGGGTTGTGGTGAATCGTAGGGGTGATACTTTGGCCATACAAGTTCAAACTTAGACCAAATTCAGGTCAAAGACACGAAGTAGAGAGCGAGCTAAATGCCCTACCAGCCCGCCAAAAGATGGTTTACTTTTGAAGTTGACGTAAGCATCAATTCCACTATTTGCGAGTCACTTAAGTCCGACCTGTTTGCTGACTTCAAACCACCAGCCAACTATTGCCCCTCTTCGGCCATCTGTTTGACGGGTACGATGAAGAATGATGATCTCCTTAATGAGATAGAAGAGGGCTTATGACTAGCCCAGTTTGCTATCTCCTTGGTGATGAGTAAAGGACTCAAACAGCCAGAACAACAGTTCCCTGTGCGAGGGCGCACAGTTTTTCCGAGTCATCATCGACTGCATAAATCTCGCACTGGCAAATGGCCATCCGCTTGCCTACGCTGCGCGCTTGCGCCCGTGCAACCAAATACAAGCCAACGGCAGGACGGACATAGTTGATTTTGAATTCCGAAGTCAGCGCATTTCCACCTAGAGCCAAACCACCAGCGAAGGTGATGGCATTGTCTGCAAGATAGCTGATCACACCACCATGAACAAAACCATGCTGCTGCTTGTGGTGGTCCCGAATGGAGAGCGTCAGCTCGGCGCTGTCTTCACTCGACTGCGTCAGTTCAGCACCGATGAATTGACTGAAGGGTTGACTTGCAAAGACCTGCCGAGCGAATGCTTGGATATCGTCCATCACCTGACTCCTTGGTCATGGGTTTTGATGCCGTCTGTGTAATCTCTTTGGGTTTTAAGCCTGCCAAGAATAAAGCTTACAGTTTTCTAATGAAGGCCAACACACATAGCAGATACTGCCCATCGCATGCGAGAGATCAGCACGCAAGTCTTTCGATTTGCAATATCGGAGGGGCTCGATCTGCAAGACCCCTGCTCAGAAATAAGTGACGCTTTGAAAAAGCCAATCGTCATCCACCGCTCTGCAGTGTCTTTTGCAAGCCGCCCCAGTCGAGCGGTGTACGTGCCGCATGCTCGCCCTTCAATCCACCCAGGCGATTGGGAAACATCAGCTCGGGGTTTCGGTGCGTGGTCCAAAAGCGGCGCTGCACCGAAAGCGTGGCTGCGGGCAAGGGAACCCGCCGATCACGGTTACCTTTGGAGTCTCGAACATGTTCGCGCTTGCGGACCGCATCAATGTCGGCGACCTTCAACGCCAAGCCTTCGCTCAGACGCAATCCCATGCTGTAGAGCGTGAAGAAAAACACTCGGCAACTCAACACCCGAGTGGCGGCAAACTGCGTTTGCGCTTATTCCACGGTGACGATGTCAAGCAAATGCTGAACCTTGGGGGATTTGATGAAGTTCGGGCTGCTCCAGCGTTTGCCCAGCAAGTACAAGTTAAAGAACTTGAAGCCGTAAAGATCGAGTTTGACGGCGCTCGAGGAATGGGAGGCCATCAGGTCGCTGAAAAAGTGGGTCAGAGCTGTTGCGGCAAGCCCGCTCCGCGTAGCGGCTTCGTCCAACGAAGATGCTCAAGCGAGTGAAGCTGCAGCTTGGGTGCGCTGGTTCAGGCGCATTTCGGACAAGGGGCAAGGGGGTTACTGTGATCCGCCTGAAGCAAAGCTTGAGCGTCATGTATCAACGTATTCCAATTTGGAATAAAAAATGCCCACTATGTTAGTGGGCATTTTCAAGGGAACCATTATGGAAAATGGCGGAGTGGACGGGACTCGAACCCGCGACCCCCGGCGTGACAGGCCGGTATTCTAACCAACTGAACTACCACTCCTGGTAGATAGCTTTGCTCTAACTTGCGTTAAAGCCAAGTGCTACAAACTTGGCGACCCTACGGGGATTCGAACCCCGGTACTCACCGTGAAAGGGTGATGTCCTAGGCCTCTAGACGATAGGGTCATAACCTGGACTGATTCTTTCGAATCTTTTCGACACTTTGGTGGAGGTAAGCGGGATCGAACCGCTGACCTCTTGCATGCCATGCAAGCGCTCTCCCAGCTGAGCTATACCCCCCTTTGGTACAACGTTTTGCATTTCTGCTTTACCGTTATGCCTCGTTGGTGTCGAGACTTGAATTATAGACAGGTTTTTAAGCGTTTTGCAAACAGGCCAGAATTTTTTCTCTTTTATTTAAAAGAAGTACCGCATCAAGCGATGGGGTCTGGGCGGTGCCCATGACCAACACGCGCACAGGCATGGCCAAGTGCGGCATTTTGAGTCCGGTAGCCGCCAGCACTTCTTTGATTGCAGCAGAGATGGATGCCTTGTCCCAATCACACACGGCCAATTTGTCGGCCAGCAGCGCCAGCGCAGGCTTGACCGCATCAGTCACATGTTGCGCTTTTTCTTCGGCATTGGGCACCACCTCGATGTAGAAAGCGCTGACCCATTTGGCCAGCACCACCAGCGTCTCGCAGCGGTCTTTGAACAAGCCACAGATGGCCGTCAGGCGCTCGTCGGCCGTCACACCGAGCTTGACCAGGAAGGGTTGAACCCTGGAGGCCAGCACGGCGTCATCCATGGCCTTGAGGTGCTGGGCGTTGACCCAGGCCAGCTTGGCCGCATCCCATTGCGCAGGGCTCTTGGACAGATGGGTGCCATCGAACCACTGCACCATTTGATCGAGGCTGAACAGTTCGTCATCGCCATGGCTCCAACCCAGACGGGCCAGGTAGTTGTTCATGGCTTCGGGCAGGTAGCCCGCTTCGTCGTAGTTGGACACGGCTACGGCGCCTCGGCGCTTGGACAGTTTCTGGCCATCGTCACCCAAGATGACGGGCAGGTGACCGAACTGCGGCAGAGCAGCGCCCAGGGCTCGGTACATATTGATTTGCCAAGGCGTGTTGTTGATGTGCTCGTCACCTCGGAACACATGGCTGATGGCCATGTCCCAATCGTCCACCACCACCGCGAAGTTGTAGGTGGGCACACCATCGGCTCTTTGGATGATCAGGTCGTCGATTTCGGTGTTGCTGATGCTGATCGGGCCTTTGACCAGATCGTCCCAGCTCACCACGCCGTCGACCGGATTGGCA
The DNA here is from genome assembly GCF_001270065.2 of Limnohabitans planktonicus II-D5. Lineage (GTDB taxonomy): Bacteria > Pseudomonadota > Gammaproteobacteria > Burkholderiales > Burkholderiaceae_C > Limnohabitans_A > Limnohabitans_A planktonicus. The sequence continues at coordinate 290,006 of NZ_LFYT02000001.1, read as the reverse complement.
AAACGAATCACCGGCTTCACGCCAGCAGGCACAGGCGGCAGCACCTTGCCCGGTGCCGGACGCCAAGTGCGGTCGTACAAACGCTTTTCGCCACGCGCTTCCTGGGCGGCTTTCATGGCCTCCAGGTTTTCGGGCGTGCAATAGCAGCTGTAAGCCGTGCCTGCGGCCAGCATCTGATCAATCACAGCCTGGTAGCGCTCCAAGCGCTGCATTTGGTAGATCGGGCCTTCGTCGTAGTTCAGGCCCAGCCAGTGCATGGATTGCAGGATCTGGTCGACCGAGTCTTGCGTGGAGCGGGCCACGTCGGTGTCTTCGATGCGCAGCACGAACTCGCCGCCGTAGTGGCGAGCGTAGGCCCAGGAATACAAAGCGGTGCGGGCGGTGCCCAAATGCAGAAACCCCGTGGGAGACGGGGCGATGCGGGTGCGGATTTTGGTCATGGTTTCAGCTCAGGAAGGGGCCGCCAACGGCCCCTTATTGGGATATCAAAAAGTGTCGAGGCCACGGGTCAGATCGGCCTGGACGTCTTGCGGGTACTCCAGACCCACGGCTACTCGGATCAGGCCTTGCCCAATGCCAGCGGCTTGGCGCTGCGCCTCCGTCAGTCGGCCGTGCGAGGTGCTGGCCGGGTGCGCCACCATGGTTTTGGTGTCACCCAGGTTGGTGGCCAGAGACAGCATTTGCATTTGGTCCATCACATGGAAAGCACGTTGGCGCGATTGCTCGGGGCCCTCGGCTTTCACATCAAAGGACAAGACCGCGCCGCCCAGGCCCGACATCTGGCGCATGGCCAAGTCGTGCTGAGGGTGGCTGGCCAAGCCAGGGTAGTGCACACGCGCCACGGCGGGGTGCTTTTCCAGCCATTCGGCCAAAATTTGCGCACGGGCCGTTTGGGCACGCATGCGCAAGTCAAGGGTCTCCATCCCCTTGAGTACCACCCACGCATTGAAAGGCGCGAGCGTCATGCCGCCGCTTTTGAGCACAGGCAAAAACTTCTCGGTGATCATTTCCTGGGATGCGCACAGCGCCCCTGCCATCACCCTGCCCTGCCCGTCCAGGTATTTGGTGCCCGAGTGCATGATGATGTCGGCCCCCATGGCCACAGGGCGTTGCAAGGCGGGCGTGGCAAAGCAGTTGTCCACGGCAAACAAAGCGCCTGCATTGTGGGCAATGTCGGCCAGGGCCTGGATATCGCACACTTCGGTCAGCGGGTTGGTGGGCGTCTCGGCAAACAGCAATCGGGTATTTGGGCGGACCGCCGCTTGCCATTCGTTCAAGTCGGTTTGCGAGACAAAACTGGACTCCACCCCGAACTTGGCAAGGTCTGAACCAATGAGTTTGATGGTCGAGCCGAACATGGAGCGCGAGCACACCACATGGTCGCCCGCCTTCAAGAGGCCCATGCACATCATCAGGATGGCAGCCATACCGGATGCCGTGCCCATGGCGGCTTCAGTGCCTTCTAGTGCGGCCAGGCGCATTTCCATGCTGCTCACGGTGGGGTTGCCGTAGCGGCCGTAGGTGTAGCCCTCTTCATCGCCCGCAAAGCGGGCAGCGGCGGCAGCGGCCGTGGGTTGCACGTAGCCGCTGGTCAGGTACAGGGCTTCGGAGTTTTCGCCGTATTGGCTGCGCTCCACTGCGGCTCGCACAGCCAGGGTCTCGATGTGCAGATCGTCCAATCGTGTTTTTGCGGTCATGCGGGTCCTCACTCGCTGGCGTTGGGCAAAGCCAAACGCGAATTGTCTTCGGCGCCCTCTTCGGTCTGAGGGCGCGACTCGTTCAGACGGCTGATGTCGTCCGCCGAGATGTCGCCGGTCACATAGACACCGTCAAAACATGAGGCGTCAAATGCCGACAAAGCACCGGCACCCGAGACACGGGCCTGGGCCACGGCCGACTTCATGGCGTCCACGTCCTGATAAATCAGGGCGTCGCAGCCAATGATTTGACGGATTTCTTCGATGCTGCGGCCATGCGCCACCAGCTCTTCCTTGGTGGGCATGTCGATGCCGTACACATTGGGGTAACGCACGGGTGGCGCAGCGCTGGCCATGTAGACCTTGCGTGCACCGGCGTCACGCGCCATTTGCACGATTTCGCGGCTGGTGGTGCCGCGCACGATGGAGTCATCCACCAACAACACATTGCGACCCTTGAACTCGCTGACGATGGTGTTGAGCTTTTGGCGTACAGACTTCTTGCGCACAGACTGGCCCGGCATGATGAAGGTGCGGCCCACGTAACGGTTTTTCACAAAGCCTTCACGGTAAGGGATGCCCAGCAGGTGTGCCAGTTGCATGGCACTGGGGCGACTCGACTCGGGGATCGGGATCACCACATCAATGTCATTGGGCGGCACAGTGGAGATCACACGCTTGGCCAGCGTCTCACCCAAATTCAAACGGGCTTGGTACACCGAAATGCCGTCCATGGTCGAGTCAGGGCGGGCCAGGTACACGTATTCAAAAATACAGGGGCTCAACTGCGCCTTGTCCGAGCAGGCTTGGCTGTGCAACTGGCCTTGCAGGTCCACAAAAATCGCTTCGCCCGGGGCCACATCGCGCTCAAATTGGTGCGTGGTGCCGTCCAGCGCCACCGACTCGCTGGCCAGCATGATGCTGCCGTCGGCACCACGACCCAGGCACAGTGGGCGGATGCCGTGCGGGTCTCTGAAAGCCAGCAGGCCATGGCCCGCGATCAGGGCGATCACGGCATAAGAGCCTTTGACGCGGCGGTTCACACCGCGCACCGCTTCAAACACATCGCCGGGCTTCAGGGGCAAGCCGCGGGTGGTCTTTTCCAGTTCGTGAGCCAACACGTTGAGCAGCACCTCGGAATCGCTCTCGGTGTTGATGTGGCGATGGTCATTGGAAAACAACTCGGCCTTGAGCGCATGTGCATTGGTCAAGTTGCCGTTGTGCACCAACACCAAGCCAAACGGGGCATTCACATAAAAAGGCTGGGCCTCTTCTTCGCTGAAGGCATTGCCCGCGGTGGGGTAGCGCACCTGACCCAGACCGCAGTTGCCAGGCAGCGCCCGCATGTTGCGCGTGCGAAACACATCACGCACCATGCCTTTGGCCTTGTGCATGAAAAATTTGCGGTCCAGCTGGGTGACGATGCCTGCCGCATCCTGACCGCGATGCTGCAAGAGCAGCAAAGCGTCATAAATCAGCTGATTGACCGGTGCGCTGCTCACAACGCCAACAATTCCACACATACTTACTTCCGTTCAAAAATCGAACCACCCCGAAACACTCAGGGCAAATATTTCACAAAGGCTGCGGGCAACAAAGGCTTCAAACCCTCAAGCGTGATGTCCAGAAAGGCCGGACCCCGGGCAGATTGCCACCAATCCCCCCCCGACAGCCCGGTCAATTGCACCACCACGGTCAACGCCAGCAACAACACCACCCCTCGGGCCAAACCAAAACCGGCCCCCAAGACGCGGTCCACAGGGCGCAAACCCACGCTTTCCACCAGTTTTTTGATCAGCCAGGTCAGCACGCCCACAGCCAGCAAAATGAGCACAAAAACCACCACAAAGGCCACAGCGTATTGCACCGCAGCGGACGCGCCTTTGACAAAAGGCAACCAGTCAATCACATCAACGGCCAGCCACTGCGCACCCACAAAAGCCGCCACCCAGCCTGCCAGGGACAAAACCTCAAACACGAATCCGCGCCAAAACCCGAGCACCATGGACAGGGCCAGCACGCCCAGCAGCATCCAGTCGGTGAGCACCATCTCCATCGTCAAATCTTCAGAATCGAAGGCGCAAAGTCAAGTTTGCGAATGCGGGCAGCCGCCTTCTCTGCATCATCACGGTTGTCAAAGGGCCCCACGCGCACGCGGGTGGTTTTTTTGCCCTCTTTGCCATCGACCACCTGGGTGTAAGTCTTGAAGCCGGACTGCTCCAGTTTGCGGCGCGCATCTTGTACTTTGTCAGCATCGGTGAAGGCCCCGACTTGAATGACCACGCGCTCAACCGCTGGTTTGACGGGTTTACCCTCCAGCAAGGCTTGCGCCTTGCTGCCGTCATCCGGAGGCTTGACCACAGTTGCCGGGGCAGGTTTGTCGGGTTTTGCGGGGGAAGTCGGTTTGACCTCAGGTTTTGGGGCTGTGTCTTTGGGTTTGTCGGCAGGTGCTTCGGTGGCGGGCACCGTGGTCTGTGCTTTAGGGGCTGCAGGCTTGCCCGCTTGCGCCATCACGGCAGCAGGCTCAGGCACCGGCAAGACGACTTCCTCACGCGCATCCAAGCTGGCATGAGCAGGCACAGAATCAGATGCGGGCAACAGAGGTTTGGCCGGGGCTTGAGCAGAGGGCACCGCTTGAGGGCTGGTCAAAGGCGAGGCCGTCTGGCGATCAGGAATCACGATGGGCGTGTCCACTGCCACCGGCCGGGGCTGGGTATCAAACAACAAGGGAAAGCCCACCACCGCCACCAACACCAGCACCACAGCACCCATCAGGCGATGCCGTGCCCGCCTGCGAACGATGTCGATGTTTTGGCTAGGCCCGGAGGGAACCGCCTCGACCGAAGCGGCTTGACCGGGCAAACGGAACTTGAAAAAGGCCATGGCTGTGTGCTCAGGGGCTGAGGTGTTTGGCTTGAAGGCGGGGAATTCCCTCTTGCAAAACACCGCCCACGGTGTAAAAGGAGCCAAAGACGATGATTCTATCAGCCGGGTTGGCCGCCTCCATGGCTGCCTGCAGCGCCGTCATGGGGTCCGGATGAACGCTGGACGAGGCATCCGCACGCTGGTTTTGCGCCCCCCAGATCCGCTGCAAATCGACCGCCTTGGCCGCCCTGGGCAAGGGCAAGTCGGTGAAATACCAACGGTCAATCATGGGGTTGACCCGCTGCAACATCGACTGCAAGTCCTTGTCAGCCATGGCCCCCACCACCGCATGGGTCGTGGGATAAAAACCCATGGCGTCCAGATTGACGGCCAGCGCCGCCACCGAATGGGGGTTGTGCGCCACATCCAGGACCAGCACCGGCTCACCAGGCACGATCTGAAAGCGCCCAGGCAACTCGACCATGGCCAGACCGTTGCGCACAGCCTGAGCGGTGACGGGAATGCGCGGACGCAGCGCGTCCAGAGCCGCCAGCACGCCTGAGGCATTGACCAACTGGTTCGCCCCGCGCAAGGCCGGATAAGCCATGCCGCTGTAACGACGCCCACGTCCTGCCCAGGCCCATTGCAACTTGTCCCCCGAGAAATTGAAATCCTGCCCAAAACGCCACAGGTCAGCACCAATGGCCGCAGCATGGTCCAGCACGCTTTGCGGCGGCACCGGATCGCTGACCACCACAGGGTGCCCGGCGCGCATGATGCCCGCCTTCTCAAAACCAATGCTTTCGCGGTCTTTGCCCAAAATGGCGGTGTGGTCAATGTCGATGCTGGTGATCACCGCGCAATTGGCGTCGATGATGTTGACCGCATCCAGGCGCCCACCCAGACCCACTTCCAAAATGGCCACATCCAGATGGGAGCGGGCCATGAGATGCAAGATGGCCAGGGTGCTGAACTCGAAATAAGTCAGGCTGACATCGCCACGCACTGCATCGACCGCCGCAAATGCCTCAGCCAGCGCCTGGGCAGACGCGGACTCGCCGTGCAAACGGCATCGCTCCTCAAAATGCACCAAGTGCGGCGAGGTGTAGACGCCAGTGCGGTAACCCGCTTGCAACAAAATGGCTTCGAGCATGGCGCAAGTCGAACCCTTGCCGTTGGTGCCCGCCACGGTGATGACCGGGCACTCGAACTTCAAAGCCATGCGGTCAGCCACGGTTTTCACGCGGTCCAGCCCCATGTCAATGGCCACGGGGTGTAGTTGCTCGCACCAGTCGAGCCATTCCTGTAGAGTCTTCATAGGCGGCGATTGTCGCCCACTCTCAACACTTTCATCTTGAACAAAGCCCCCATGGAACTGACTGTTTACGGCATCCCCAACTGCGACAGCGTGAAAAAAGCACGCACCTGGCTCACCGACCACGGCCTGAGCTACACCTTCCACGATTTCAAAAAACAAGGCGTTCCCGCTGCCGAACTGGCCGCCTGGGTGGGCGCTGCGGGCTGGGAAACCGTGCTCAACCGCAAAGGCACGACCTGGCGCAAACTCGACCCTTCAGTGCACAGCGGCGTGACAGACAGCGCCAGCGCCCAGCAAGTGATGCAGCAACATGCCAGCACCATCAAACGCCCGGTGATCGCCTGGCCATCGGGGCGCATCACCGTCGGTCACGTTCCTGACCAGTGGCCAGCATGATTTTTTTGTAACGGATCTTTACCTGCCAAACATGCACCAACGCAGGCACCACAGTTAAACTCAGGCCATATTTGACGGAGATTCTCATCATGAAAACACTGACGAGTACCCTTTTGCTGGTCACCGCCGGATGGGCACAAGCCCAGGAGGTCGGCCAAGTGATTTCACGCACAGCGGTTTACCAACAAGTGACCGTTCCGCGTCAAACCTGCAGCCAGGCCCAGGTGATCGTGCAAAACCCGTCTTCCGGTGCAGGTGCCTTGATGGGTGCCATTGCTGGAGGGGCTGTTGGCAGCCAGATTGGCGGCGGCTCGGGCCAGGCCCTGGCCACCATGGTGGGCTTCATTGGTGGCGCTGTGATGGGTGACAAAATCGAAAACCCCGGCAGCCAACTGCAAAACCAGACCACTTGCAGCACACACAACGTGTATGAAAACCGCCTGGTGGGTTACAACGTGGTTTACGAATATGCGGGCAAGCAATACTCTGTGCAATTGCCGCAAGACCCCGGCCCCACCATCCAGGTGCAAGTCACCCCCCTGAGTGCACCACGGTCCGAGGCACCCGTTGTCGGGCCAACCGTGGTCAGTGCGCCCACAACCACCGTTTACACACAAGCCCCTGTTGTCTATGTGCCGACACCGGTTTACCGTACTTATCCGACCATTTACCCGCCCGTCTACACCCACGTCAACCTGGGATGGGGCTGGGGCGGCGGCCACCGCCACGGCCACCGACACGGCCACTGGCGCTGAGGACAGCAGAGGCAAAGCCCCTCAACTGACCTAAAATCGCGGGTTGTTTGTTTGACCCAAGCGCAGGGGCCACATCAGGCCCCTGTTTCATTTGCAGCCCCCTACGCTTTATCCAGCACACCATGACCACCCAAACCATCGACGGCGTCTCCGTCAACACCCAAGCCAATGTTTACTTTGACGGCAAATGCGTCAGCCACGGCCTGACCCTGGCCGACGGCACCAAACTGTCGGTGGGCGTGATCTTGCCCGCCACCCTCACCTTCAACACCGGTGCGCCCGAAATCATGGAATGCGTGGGCGGCTTTTGCGAATACAAGCTCGACGGCAGCACCGAGTGGGTCAAGTCCAGCGCAGGCGAAGAGTTCAGCATCCCCGGCAACTCCAAGTTCGAAATCCGCGTGACCGAGCCTTATCACTACATCTGCCACTTCGGTTGAACCCCTCATGAGCACCATCCTGCAAAACCTGCCCAAAGGGCAAAAAGTCGGTATCGCCTTCTCGGGCGGCCTGGACACGTCTGCCGCCCTGCTGTGGATGAAGCAAAAGGGCGCCCTGCCCTACGCCTACACCGCCAACCTGGGCCAGCCTGACGAGTCGGACTACAACGAGATTCCCCGCAAAGCGATGGAATACGGCGCTGAAAAAGCCCGCCTGGTCGACTGCCGCACCCAACTGGCGCACGAAGGCATTGCCGCCATTCAATGCGGTGCCTTCCATATTTCAACGGGCGGCATCACCTACTTCAACACCACCCCGCTAGGCCGCGCCGTCACGGGCACCATGCTGGTGGCCGCGATGAAGGAAGACGATGTCAACATCTGGGGCGACGGCTCCACCTTCAAGGGCAACGACATCGAGCGCTTTTACCGCTACGGTTTGCTGACCAACCCGAGCCTCAAGATCTACAAGCCTTGGCTGGACCAGCTGTTCATCGACGAGTTGGGTGGCCGCGCCGAAATGAGCGCCTTCATGACCGCCAACGGCTTTGGCTACAAGATGAGCGCCGAAAAGGCCTACTCCACCGACAGCAACATGCTGGGCGCGACCCACGAAGCCAAGGACCTGGAAAGCCTGCAAAGTGGCATGAAGATCGTCAACCCCATCATGGGTGTGGCGTTCTGGAAGCCCGAAGTCGAGGTCAAGGCCGAAGAAGTGAGCGTGCGCTTTGAAGAAGGCATGCCCGTGGCCCTGAATGGCGTGGAATACGCCGACCCGGTGGAGCTGTTCCTCAAGGCCAACGAAATCGGCGGCCGCCACGGCTTGGGCATGAGCGACCAGATCGAAAACCGCATCATCGAAGCCAAGAGCCGCGGCATCTACGAAGCCCCAGGCATGGCGCTGCTGCACATCGCCTACGAGCGCCTGGTCACCGGTATCCACAACGAAGACACCATCGAGCAGTACCGCATTAACGGCCTGCGCCTGGGCCGTCTGTTGTACCAAGGCCGCTGGTTCGACCCACAGTCCATCATGCTGCGCGAAACCGCACAGCGCTGGGTGGCCCGCGCCGTGACCGGCACCGTGACGCTGGAGCTGCGCCGTGGCAACGACTACAGCATCCTCAACACCGAATCGCCCAACCTGACTTACGCCCCCGAGCGTTTGAGCATGGAAAAAGTGGAAGACGCGCCGTTCAGCCCGCTGGACCGCATCGGCCAGCTGACCATGCGCAACCTCGACATCGTCGACACCCGCGCCAAGCTGGGCATCTACGCGCACGCTGGCTTGTTGTCGGTGGGCGAAGGCCCGCACATCTACAAGCTGGATGGCAGCGGTAAGAAGTGATGCTTTGATGCTTCAGTGAAAAACGGCCTTAGGGCCGTTTTTTGTTGTCTTCTGGTTTTTTTGCTTTGCGGGCATTTGCAGCCTTGACACTGCGGCCAGCTGACCAGCCTCATAACTCGCTTCGCTCACCAAATCGGCTGGTCCGGCCGTCCACAGCGCCAAAGCTGCGTTATGGGCGGTCTAATTCATACAGACGGTGGCCATCGCTTGGCTACATGCAACACCCGCAACACACGGACTTGGTCATTCACAAGGTCATAAACCAATATGTAATTTGGGTGCACTACCCACTCGCGCGTACCTCTTACCCGGCCCAATCGTCCCAAACCAGATTGGTCCAGCAACAAGCATGCTTGTTGTGAAAACAGCTCATCCATGACCAACGCTGCGAACGGATTGTCAGCCTCTATGTAGTCGTAAATGCTCTCCCGGTCCTGAATGGACTCAGGGGTCCAGAGCAAGTCCATCACCCAGTCGCTTCAAGCTTGCTGCGTGTCGCGGCGCGACGGGCGGAGAACTTGGCTTCCACATCAGCTGCGGCAACCAAATTTCCGGCATTGGCCGAATCCATCCCCGCTTGAACTTGCCGCCTGAACCAAGCGTCGTGGTCAGCGGCGCTTTGCTGTTGCTGCACGAACTCCCGCATGAAATCTCGCAACAACTGTGCACCGCTGCGGTCCCGCTCTTTGGCCGCCAAAGTGAATTGCTCTTTCAGGGACTCTTCAACCCGAAAGGTAAAAGTGGCATCGCTCATGGCCCGTCCTCTTGTGTTACAAACAAAGTGCATGGTAGCACTTCACCAATCTTCTGCCAGACGAATGTTGTGAGCCAAAACCCCACTCAAGTTATCGCTTCCCAATACGGTGAACTACTCCCCAGAAACCTTGTGTGAGCGATCTGTTGCTGCTTAAGTGAGCAGTCGCAGAAAACCACTTTGCGGCCATTTTTTTCAGCGATCAAACCTCAGTTCACCAAGTAAGCCCGTGCTTAGATCATGAAAATGCTCTTCGATTTGGCAGGGATCAAGGCTCCAAAGACCGGCGAGCTCGGTCACATTTGTTTCGCTCGGCATTGCACTGCGTCTGAGGCGTTGTAACGCCTCCTTACGGCTCAGCCCTGAATTGCAGAGGGCATCTACTTCGGCCTGCTGCTTTTCGAGCAGCCCAAAAATCTCATCCGTTGCTGCTTGTTGTCCCATTCCGGTGAGATCGGGCATTCCAAGTTCTCGCTCTTCTTTCGTTTGCGACCCACGATTGAGGTACACCCAACCATCCGCATAGGTAAATGAGCGGTACATGCGTTCAGTACGCCGCGTCCAAGTGACAGAATCAGACACCCGGTGACTGGCGAAATACTGCACTTCATGAAAATGAGACGACAGTCGCAACATCAGGTAGTCAAACCTATTTGTAATCGCATTGAAATCGACATCTCTGCCGCTCAATTCAGCCGGGTATGGCAGTTCTCCACCCACCACCAAAATCCAGCCATTGAGCGGAGGCGTCAAGAAAACCTTGCGATCAGGGTTGCCGGATAAGAGGTTAGTCTTTACAGCAAGCTTCAAGCCTGTTTGCCAATTGGCCACTTGCACACCAACAAGACCGAGCACGCGTGCAACCAAGGCCACATCTTCGGTCGCTACAGCAAACCATCCCACCTTGTATCCAAATGACAAGGGGTGGTCTGGTTTAGACGAAACCTCAAATATACCTACACCCACATCGGAATTGGCCCCATTCGAATTCGACCTGAACAACCTTGACAGCCACGAAATCACAACAGCCTCCAATCATTTTTCATCAAATCACCACCGGCTCAGGCTCCAACCGAATCCCGAAGCGCTCGTACACACTGGTCTGAATCGCCTTGGCCAGCGTCATCACCTCGCCGCCCGTGCAGGGGTGTTCATCAGTCCCCCGGTTGACCAACACCAGCGCCTGCTTTTCATAGACCCCCGCATGGCCCACGGTCTTGCCTTTCCAACCGCAGGCGTCGATCAGCCAGCCCGCCGCCAGCTTGATGCTGCCGTCGGGCATGGGGTAATGCACCACCTTGGGGTCGCGAGCGATGATGTCGGCGCATTGTTCGGGGCTGACGGAGGGGTTTTTAAAGAAGCTGCCCGCGTTGCCGATCACCTGCGGGTCGGGCAGCTTGGCGCGGCGAATCGCCACCACCCAATCAAAAATCTGCCGGGCATCGGGGGTGCGAATGCCCGTCTCGGCCATCTTGCGTTCCAGATCCAGGTAGCCCAGCTCGGGCTTCCAGCGCTTGGGCAGTGCAAAACGCACCCGCAAAATGACGGCCCGCCCGGCCAGGCCCAGAGCTTCCGGGCCGCCTGAAGCGTGTTTGAACACCGAATCGCGGTAGCTGAATCCGCACTGCGCGGCGTTCAGGCTGAACATCTCTCCTGTGAACATGTCCATGGCGTCGAGCGAATCGAACCTGTCTTGCAGTTCCACCCCGTAAGCACCGATGTTCTGAACGGGCGATGCGCCTACGGTGCCCGGAATCAGGGCCATGTTTTCCAGACCCGGGTAGCCCTTGTCCAGTGTCCAAGCCACCAGCGCGTGCCAGTCGACGCCCGCGCCCGCCTCGACGAACCAGTGCTTGTCGGTCTCACCCGACAAGCGAATGCCGGACACCTCCATCTTGAGCACCAGCGCCTTGACGTCACCCGTCAACACAATGTTGCTGCCGCCGCCCAGCACCTGCCTGGGCAAGGTGGCCAGTTGCGGGTCGGCCAATACGGCCAGCAGGTCGGCTTCTGAGCGCACGCGCACCAAAGCTTGGGCCTTGGCGGCGATGCCGAAGGTGTTGTACGGCTGCAGAGGGACATTTTTCTCAAGGAACATGGGAGAATTGTCGCATTCTCAACCTTCGGATTTTTACCGCCATGCCCTCGTTTGATACCGTTTGCGAACCCAATATGGTCGAAGTGCGCAACGCCGTTGACACATCCGCCAAAGAAATCGGCACCCGCTTTGACTTCAAAGGCACCTCAGCCAACATCGAACTCAAGGACAAAGAGATCACGATGTTCGGCGACGCCGACTTTCAGCTCACGCAGGTTGAAGACATCCTGCGCAACAAGCTGACCAAGCGCAATGTGGACGTGCGCTTTTTGGACATTGGCAAGGTCGAAAAAATCGGCGGCGACAAGGTCAAGCAGGTGATCAAGGTGAAAAATGGCATCGAAACCGAAGATGCCAAGAAAATCACCAAGCTGATCAAGGAAAGCAAGCTCAAGGTGCAAGCCTCCATCCAGGGTGATGCCGTGCGCGTCACGGGTGCCAAGCGCGACGACCTGCAAGCGGCCATGGCCCTGCTGCGCAAGGACATGACCGAGCTGCCGCTGTCGTTCGACAATTTCCGCGATTAAGGTCAATCGCTTGCAGGGCAAGCGCCCACAGAGAGAGCGACCCTCAAAAGCCTGATGCGTCAGGCTTTTTTTGCGCCCAATTTGGATTCGGTGCCCGCCAGCAGGCGGTTGATGTTTTCGCGGTGGCGCCACACCAAAAGCAGCGCCATGACCGACAGGCACAGCACCTCAGCCCCCACTGCGTTCCAAGCCGCACCATCACCAAACAGGTAAAACACCGGCGCAAACACCGCCGCCACCATGGACGCCAGCGAGACATAGCGGCTGAAAAACACCACGATGGCAAATGTCCCCACCGTGGCCAGCGCCAGCAGACCGTTCACACCCACCAGCACGCCTACGGCCGTGGCCACGCCCTTACCGCCTTTGAAGCCAAAGAACACCGGGTACAGGTGCCCCAGAAAAGCCGCCAGACCCGCCAAGGCCGCTGCGCCAGCGCCCAAGCCGTAAGGCTGCCCAAAGGTCAACACAGCCGCCACGGGCAACCAGCCCTTCAGCGCGTCCAACAGCAGGGTCAGGATGGCCGCCTTTTTGCTGCCTGAGCGCAGCACATTGGTGGCACCAGGGTTTTTGCTGCCGTAGCTGCGGGGGTCGCTCAGCCCCATCAGGCGGCTGACAATCACCGCAAAACTGAGCGATCCGACCAGATAACTGGTCAGCACCGCGCCCACTTGAATCCACATCTCCATCACGGTCTCCCTTGTTTTTGAATTGGCGTCATTCTGCCAGCGCGCAGTTCACCGGCTGGGCGTCCAGCAACTGCACACACACCTGCGGGTCAATGCCCACCAGATAACCGCGCCGCCCGCCATTGATGCAAATGCGCGGCAGGGTCAGGATGGTTTCTTCGATGAACACCGGCATGGCCCGCCGCGTGGCAAAGGGCGAGGTGCCGCCCACCAGATAACCACTGTGGCGGTTGGCCACCTCGGGGGCGCACGGCTCGATGGATTTGAGCCCCAATTGCCGCGCCAGGTTTTTGGTGGACACCTTGCGGTTACCGTGCATCAGAACCACCAGAGGCTTGGCGTCCTGGTCTTGCATGATCAGGGTCTTGACCACGGCAAACGGGTCCATGCCCAGCACTTGCGCGCTGTGCTGGGCACCGCCGTGCTCCAGGTACTCGTAAGGGTGTTCGGTGAAAGCCACCCCGTGCTGGCGCAACAGCGCCGTGGCCGGGGTTTCACTGACTTTGTCTTTTTTGGCCATGCGCCCGCGCCCCGCTCACAGGGACGGATCGCGGATTTCCCAGCGGATCTGGTCAATGGCCTTGAGCACCTCGGGCGAGAGCTGCACCGACCAGGCAGCCAGGTCTTCGTCCAGCTGCGCCACCGAGGTCACGCCAATGATGGTGCTGGTCACGTTCCAGCGGTGGTAGCAAAAGGCCAGGGCCATTTCGGTGGGTGTCAGGCCGTTGTCACGCGCCAATTGGTTGTAGCGGCGAGCAGCAGCCAAAGCTTCTGGACGGGACCAACACTGCTTGCGCACCGACTCGTACCGAGACACGCGGCCATCGGGGGCACCGGGGCCTTCAAAGCCGGTTTCATCGTACTTGCCGGTGAGCAAGCCAAAGCCCAGCGGCGAATAAGCCAACAAGGACACATTCAGGCGGTGGCAGGTCTCGTCCAGGCCGTTGTCATACACCCGGTTGACCAGCGCATAGGGGTTTTGCACGGTGGCCACGCGCGGCAAGCCGTGCTGCTCGGCCAGGCGCACGAATTCGTGCACGCCGTAGGGCGTTTCGTTGGACAGGCCGATGTGGCGCACCTTGCCCGCCTTGACCAGCTGGGCCAGGGCTTCGAGTTGTTCATGGATGGAGGTGGCTGGCTTGTCCTTGCTCGGGTCGAAATAATGGAAACCCAGCGCCATCACATGGCGCTCGGGCCAGTGGATCTGGTACAGGTCAATCACATCGGTCTGCAGGCGGCGCAAGCTGCCTTCGCAGGAGGTCAGGATGTCTTGTGCCGTCATGCCCGCACCCTCGCGCACCCAGGGCATGCTGCGCGAGGGGCCCGCCACCTTGGTGGCCAGCACCAGCTTTTGGCGCGCACCAGGGTTTTTGGCAAACCAGTTGCCAATGTAGGTTTCGGTCAGGCCACAGGTGTCGGCCGTGGCGGGCACGGCATACATTTCGGCGGTGTCGATGAAGTTGATGCCAGCGGCCAAAGAGCGGTCGAGGATGGCGTGAGCCCCCTCTTCGCTCACTTGCTGACCAAAGGTCATGGTGCCCAGACAAATGGGGGTCACCTGCAGATCGGATTGGCCGAGTTGGACAAGTTTCATGGGGGTTTCCTGTGAAGTTTTTTGTTCGATCACTGCGGGCACATGGTGCGCCCAGACTGATCGTGCTTATTTTGTCATGCTGAAGGGATACGGTCCTGTGAGGTGTTCAATCAACAAGGGAGTTGCAGCTTGAGCCTTTGGGTCAGACACTGAGGCCTCCGGCAAAGGCCCATGTCGGGGTCTTCGACCACCGACCTACAAGGGCGCTGTCTCAGTAGGTCGGCACTCGAAGAGTCCGACATGGGTTGGCAAGGCGCATATGACCGATGCAGGCTTTGCCGGGGGATCACACAAGTGTCGGGGTCTTCGACCACCGACCTACAAAGGACATGTCCCCGTAGGTCGGCACTCGAAGAGTCCGACAGGCCTTGGCAAGGCGCATATGGTCGGTACGGGCTTTGCCTGGGGATCACACAAGTGTCGGGGTCTTCGACCGCCGACCTACAAAAGACTTGTCCCCGCAGGTCGGCACTCGAAGAGTCCGACATGGGTTGGCAAGGCGCATATGACCGATGGAGGCTTTGCCGGGGGATCAAACAAGTGTCGGGGTCTTCGACCGCCGACCTACAAAAAACTTGTCCCCGCAGGTCGGCACTCGCAGATTCCGACATGGACTTGCGTTCGGCCTTTCAGGTCGCCGCGCCCTTGGCCCGCGCCTCCTCTTGCAAACGCAGCACGCGGCGCTGCACCTTGCCGGTGGTGGTCATCGGCAACTGCTCGATGAACTCGATCTCTTTCGGGTACTCATAAGGCGCCAACAAGGCGCGCACATGCAACTGCAGCGACTGGCGCACCTCGTCCTCGAACTGTGCGCTGCTGACCGCACGCGAGCGCTGCGCCAACGCGTCGGGCGACAGCACCACATAGGCCTTGACCAACGCCCCCCGGTCCTGGTCGGGTTTGGGCACCACGGCAGCGTTGGCCACGGCCGGGTGCTTGACCAGGCAGTTCTCAATCTCACCCGGACCGATGCGGTAGCCCGCCGCCTTGAACATGTCGTCGGTGCGGCCTTGGTACCAGAGGTAGCCGTCTTCATCTGCCACAGCCATGTCGCCGGTGCGGCACCAGTCGCCCGTGTATTTGGCCTGGGTGGCTTTGTCGTTGTTCCAGTAGCCCAAAAAGAACACCGGGTCGGGGTGACCATGCACGTCAAAGCGGTTCACGGCCACTTCGCCAGGCGTGCCTGCGGAGCACTGCTGGCCCGCTTCGTCGATCACCGCCACGCGGTGACCGGGGTAGCCCTTGCCCATGCTGCCGGGTTTGGCGGGCCACAGGCGCGCGCAGTTGCCCACCACGTAGTTGATCTCGGTCTGGCCAAACATCTCGTTCACCGTCACGCCCAGCTGCTGCTGGCAATACGCAAACACCGCGTCGCCCACGGCCTCGCCCGCGCTCATGATGGCCTGCAGCTTGAGGCGGTAGCGCGCCTTCGCATCGGGCACGGCCTTCATCATGGCCTTGAGCGCGGTCGGGAACAAAAAGGTGTGCGTCACGCCGTGGCTGTGCAAGATCTCGAACGCCACCTCGGGTGAAAAACGCCCGTTGAAGGCCACGATGGGCCGGCCAAAGTACAGGCTGGGCAGCAGCGCGTCCATCAACCCGCCGGTCCAGGCCCAGTCGGCGGGCGACCAGAACACCGCTTTCGAAGGGCGCTCGGCTTTAAAAGGGTCAAAGCCAAACCAGTTCTGGCTGCACACAAAACCCGTGAGGTTGCCCATCATGGCTCGGTGCGGGATCAGCGCGCCCTTGGGGTTGCCGGTGGTGCCGCTGGTGTAGATCAGCACGGCGGGGTCTTCGGCAAATGTGCGCACGGGCTTGAACCGGCCCGACTCGGCGGCCAGCGCTGTGTCGTAGTCCAGATCAGCCTGCACGGAGGCATGACCCACGCCGATCAGCGTCTGCAAGCCCGGGCAGTCGGGTCGTGCCTGCAGCACTGCGGCCACCGCAGCCTCGTCGCAAATGGCCACTCGGGCCTGGCTATCGTTGATGCGAAAAGACAGCGCCTCCGGCCCAAACAGCATCGACAGCGGCATGGCCACCGCGCCCATTTGCAACACCGCCATGTAGGCCACGGCGGTCTCAAAGCGCTGGGGCATGACGATGGCCACCCGATCACCGCGCTGCACGCCCAACCGCGTCAAAACCTGGCTCAGGCGGTTGGCCGCCTGCTGCAACTGGGCAAAAGTCCACTGCCGCGCGGGTGCGCCCTGCACATGTTCGCGCACCGCCACGCGGCGGGCGGCATCTGCTTGTGCAGCCCAACGCCCGGAACACACCTGCGCAATGTTGAAGTTTTGAGGCACCTTCCAGCCAAAACCCTGGTGCACGCTGGCGTAACGGTCATGGGTGCGACTCTTTTTCATGGTTTGTCTCCGTATGATGGGGCCCATATGTACCAAGTTTTAAGAGAATCCACGAGCACTTTTGTGTCACTGCGCGGCTGCCGTTACCACGTTCGCCACTGGGGCAACCCCGCAGGCACAGCCACACCGCTGGTGCTGGCCCACGGCTGGATGGACGTGGCCGCCTCCTACCAATTCATGGTGGACGCCTTGAGCGAAGCCTTTGTCCAGCAGCGCCCCATCATCGCCTTTGACTGGCGCGGGTATGGCCTGACCGCATCGCCTCCCACCGACAGCTACTGGCTGCCCGACTACTTGGGCGACCTGGACGCGCTGCTCGACCACTTCTACCCTGGGCAAGCAATCGACCTGGTCGGCCACAGCATGGGCGGCAATGTGGTGATGATGTACACCGGTGCCCGCCCAGAGCGTGTTCGCCGCTTGGTCAACCTCGAAGGCTTTGGCCTGCCCGTGTCGCGCCCTTCGCAGGCCCCGGGCCGCATGGCCCAGTGGCTGGACGGACTCAAGGCCCAAAGCGAAGGAAAAAACGAGCTCAAGCCCTATACCGACGCAGCAGGCGTCGCCGCCCGCCTGATGAAAACCAACCACCGACTGCCTCAGAACAAGGCCGACTGGCTGGCGCAGCACTGGGCAAGCGAAGGCAGCGACGGCCAGTGGCGCATCTTGGGCGACTCTGCCCACAAGGTGAGCAACCCCTACATCTACAGGGTCGAAGAAACGCTTGAAACCTACAAACGCATCACGCCGCCCCTGCTGGCTGTTGAAGCATCGGACGACTCGCTGAGCCAATGGTGGAAAGGCACTTACACCCTGGCCGAGTACCATGAACGCCTCCAATCCGTGCCTCAAGTGAGGCTGGAGGTGATCCAGGACGCGGGCCACATGATGCACCACGACCAACCCGAGGTGCTGGCCCGATTGCTGGAAGAGTTTTTGAGCTGACAGGCCGCAACGGCACCCTCATGACTTTTTGTCACATCTTCAGACCCTCGAGCCCCTAGAATCGCCGTTTTGTTTGTCAGGGAGACATTGGTGCGATTTTTTTCATCTGGGTGTTTGGGTCTGCTGTGGATGTTGAGCCCGTTTGCGTCACACGCCGCCGAACCGAACCGTTACTACTGCCCGGACTTTCTGGCTGTGCAAGGGGCAGCAGAACCCACTCACAAGGGCGAGTTCACCTTCTCCCCGTTCACCCACCACTTCAGCTCCAGCCCCGATCACAAACATGTGGTGATGGTCGCAGTGGATGAACAACTGCCCGGTGGACGCTTGTGCGGCGTCAGCTTTTTCAGCAATTCCTTTGGTCAGCCCACGGTCTATGTGTACGCTGGCCAACAATTCAACGGCCTGTTGGGCAACCCCAAATTGTTTGTGAAGGTCACCGGCGGCATGCTTTACGGCTATGTGGGCAAGTACCAAAACAAGGTGCCTTTGAACAACAACGGCTTTTCGCCTGCCGTGATCCCATCCATTGGTTACAACTTCAATGAACACGACTCGGTGCAAATGAAGCTGCTGGGCACTGCGGGCCTGATGTTCTCGTACGGACGCAAGTTTTAAAGTCCTGCTCACCAAGGCCCAAGGGGCAAGTCATGAGAAAATCGACGGTTTAGTGAACCGTATAGAAGAGAATCCTCATGGACGCAGAACACATCAACCAAATCGGCACCACCCTCACAGACCTGAGCGCCCGGACCCAAGAATTACGGGGGTATCTTTGACTACGATGCCAAATCTGAACGGCTGAGAACCGTCAACGCATCGCTCGAAGATCCCACGGTCTGGAACGACCCCAAAAAAGCCCAGGAACTGGGCAAAGAGAAAAAAGCCCTGGACGGTGTGGTGGTGACCATCACCAACCTGACCAGCGAGCTGGCCGACAACCTTGAACTCTTTGAAATGAGCAAGGAAGAAGGCGACGATGCCGGCTTGCAAACCATTGAAGCCGAAGCCGCCAAACTGGCCAAGCTGGTCGAAGACCTCGAATTCCGCCGCATGTTCCGCCACGAGGCCGACCCGCTCAACTGCTTTGTCGACATCCAGGCAGGCGCTGGCGGCACCGAAGCTTGTGACTGGGCCAGCATGCTGCTGCGCCAGTACATCAAGTACGCCGAACGCAAAGGCTTCAAGGCTACGGTGGAAGACGAAACCCCAGGTGACACCGCAGGCATCAAGGGCGCGACCATCAAGATCGAAGGCGAGTACGCCTTTGGCCTGCTGCGCACCGAAACCGGCGTGCACCGTTTGGTGCGCAAGAGCCCCTTCGACTCGTCGGGTGGCCGCCACACCTCGTTCGCATCGTTGTTTGTGTACCCCGAGATCGATGACTCGATCGAGATCAACATCAACCCGTCGGATGTGCGGACCGACACCTTTCGTGCCAGCGGCGCGGGTGGTCAGCACATCAACAAGACCGATTCGGCCGTGCGCCTGACCCACATCCCCACGGGCATCGTGGTGCAGTGCCAAGACGGCCGCAGCCAGCACAGCAACCGCGATGTGGCTTGGCAACGCCTGCGCTCGCGCCTGTATGACTTTGAGATGCGTAAACGCATGGAAGAGCAGCAAAAGCTGGAAGACACCAAGACGGATGTGGGCTGGGGTCACCAAATCCGCAGCTATGTGCTGGACAACAGCCGCATCAAGGATTTGCGTACGAACGTCGAAATTTCGGCCACCCAAAAGGTGCTCGATGGCGACCTCGATGCGTTCATCGAAGCCTCACTGAAACAAGGCCTCTGAGCTGCTCAGACCTCAACGAAAACGGAGTTAGTGATGCGTGAAGGACAACCCACCGCGGTTCACCGGGAGGCTTATGCCGCTCCGGCTTTCTGTATCGACACGGTCGATCTGACGTTCGACCTCGACCCCACGAAAACCCGGGTGCTCAACAAGATGCGGCTGCACCGCAACCCTGACGTGGCGGCACAGCCGCTGCGGCTGGATGGCGAAGACCTCAACTTGGCCCGTGTGCTGGTCAACGGTGGTGGCACCTCGTTCAAGATGGACGGTGGCCAGCTGGTACTCGAGAACTTGCCCGAAGGCCCTGAGCCCTTTGACCTGGAAATCTTCACCACCTGCAACCCGGAAAAGAACACTCAGCTGATGGGCCTGTACGTCAGCCAGGGCACGTTCTTTACGCAATGCGAAGCCGAGGGTTTTAGACGCATCACCTACTTCCTGGATCGCCCCGATGTGATGGCCAGCTACACCGTCACGCTGCGTGCCGACAAGAACAAATACCCGGTGCTGCTGAGTAATGGCAATCTGGTTGAGCAAGGCGCGCTGGACGACGGGCGTCACTTTGCCAAGTGGCTTGACCCGCACAAAAAGCCCTGCTACCTGTTCGCACTCGTCGCCGGTCAGCTGGTCGCGCGCGAGCAGCGCATCACCAGTCGCAGCGGCACCGAGCACTTGTTGCAAGTGTTCGTGCGCCCTGGCGACCTGGACAAGACCGAACACGCCATGAACTCGCTCATGGCCAGCGTGGCCTGGGACGAAGCCCGATTTGGCCTGCCGCTGGACCTGGAACGCTTCATGATCGTCGCCACCAGCGACTTCAACATGGGCGCGATGGAAAACAAAGGCCTGAACATCTTCAACACCAAATACGTGTTGGCGAACCCGGCCACCGCCACCGACATGGATTTTGGCAACATCGAATCGGTCGTCGGCCATGAGTACTTCCACAACTGGACCGGCAACCGCATCACCTGCCGCGACTGGTTCCAGCTCTCGCTCAAAGAAGGCCTCACGGTCTTTCGCGACCAGGAATTCAGCCAGGACATGGCAGGCGTTGCCAGCGCCCGTGCCGTCAAACGCATCGAAGACGTGCGCGTGCTGCGCACCGTGCAGTTTGCCGAAGACGCAGGCCCCATGGCCCACCCCGTGCGCCCCGACAGCTATGTCGAGATCAACAACTTCTACACCGTCACCATCTACGAAAAAGGCTCCGAAGTCGTTCGCATGATGCAGACCCTGGTGGCCACGCCCGAAGACAGCCTGGGTCGTGCCGGTTTTGCCAAGGGCATGAAGCTCTACTTTGAGCGCCACGACGGCCAAGCCGTGACCTGCGACGACTTTGCGCAAGCCATTGCCGACGCCAACCCCGGTTCGGCCTTGGCGCAAAACCTGAGCACCTTCAAGCGCTGGTACAGCCAGGCGGGCACACCGCGCCTGCAAGCGCGTGGCGTCTACAACGCGGCCGAGCGCAGCTACACCCTCACGCTCAAGCAAAGCTGCCCCGCCACGCCCGACCAAGCCAGCAAACTGCCCTTCGTGATCCCGGTCACGCTGGGTCTGCTCAACCGCGATGGCCAAGCCCTGCCGCTGCAACGGGCAGGAACAGCTGACAGTGCGCTGCAGCAAACCCTGGTGCTGACCGAGGCCAGCGCCAACTTCACCTTTGCCAACATCGACAGCGAACCCGTGCCATCACTGCTGCGAGGTTTCAGTGCCCCGGTGGTTCTGGAAGACGGCCTGAACGCCAACGACCTGCTGATCTTGCTGGCCCACGACAGTGACCCCTTCAATCAGTGGGAAGCCGGTCAACGCCTGATGATGCAAAGCGCTGTGCAAGCGCTGACGCAAGACATCACCGGCCCTGTGTTGTCCGACGAGCTGGTCACTGCGCTGCGCAACGTGCTGCGCCACCCCGGTCTGGATGCGGCCTTCAAGGACCTGGCACTTACCCTGCCGTCCGAGAACTACATCGCGGACCAACTGAGCGTGGTGGACCCCCAGCGCGTGCACGCCCTGCGCGAAGCCATGCGCCTGCAACTGGCCACCGCTTTGCAAGCCGACTGGCAATGGGCCTGGGATGCTCACAAGCACAACGGTGCCTACTCGCCGGACGCCCAATCCAGCGGCCGCCGCGCCCTGTCGGGTCTGGCCATGGGCATGCTGTGTATTGCCGCCGTTCAGTCGGGCGACGACGTGACACCCGGCCGCGTGTACCAGCAGTTCAAGGATGCGGGCAATATGACCGACCGCGTCAACGCGCTGTCGGCCCTGGTGGTCAGCGGTCACGCTTTGTCGCACGACGCGCTGGAGCGTTTCCACAAACTTTTCCAGCACGAAGCCCTGGTCATCGACAAATGGTTTGCCCTGCAAGCCGGTGCGCCCGACCGCGCTGGCGATGTGCTGCCGCGTGTGCGCCAGCTCATGAAGCATGCCGACTTCAGCCTGCGCAACCCCAACCGAGCCCGCAGCCTGATCTTCAGCTACTGCAGCGCCAACCCGGCAGGTTTCCACCGCACCGACGCGGCAGGTTATGTGTACTGGAGCGAGCAGGTGCTGGCGCTCGACGCCATCAATCCGCAAGTGGCCGCCCGCCTGGCCCGTGCCATGGACCGCTGGAGTCGATTGGCTGAGCCCTACCGCAGCGCAGCCCAAGTGGCCATCGAACGCGTGGCCGCTAAAGCAGACCTGAGCAACGACGTGCGAGAAGTCATCAGCCGTGCGCTGAACGCTGCTTGAATTGACGCCGCCTGAACCGAATCAAGGAAACCCCATGAGCAAAATTTCCCTCTCCCGCTATCTGGTCGAGCAGCAACGCGACAAAGGCCACATCCCGGCTGACCTGCGCCTGCTGCTCGAAGTGGTCGCCCGCGCTTGCAAAAGCATCAGCCACGCCGTCAACAAAGGCGCTTTGGGCGGTGTGCTGGGCAGTGCCGACAGCGAAAACGTGCAAGGCGAAGTCCAGAAAAAACTCGACATCATCGCCAACGAAGTGCTGCTTGAAGCCAACGAATGGGGCGGGCACCTGGCGGCCATGGCCTCGGAAGAAATGGACAGCATCTACCTGGTGCCCAACCGCTACCCGCAAGGCGAATACCTCTTGCTGTTTGACCCCCTCGATGGCTCGTCAAACATCGATGTCAACGTCAGCATCGGCACCATCTTCAGTGTGCTCAAAAAGCCCGAAGGCAGCCAGGGCGTGACCGAGCAGGACTTCTTGCAAGCGGGCAAGCATCAAGTGGCTGCAGGCTACTGCGTGTATGGTCCTCAAACCACACTGGTGCTCACCGTAGGCGATGGCGTGGCCATGTTCACCCTGGACCGCGAGCAAGGCTCCTTCGTGCTCACGCAAGAAAACCTGCAAGTGCCCGCAGACACCAAAGAGTTCGCCATCAACATGAGCAATATGCGCCACTGGGACGAACCCGTGCGCCGCTACATCGATGAATGTCTGCAAGGCAAGGAAGGCCCTCGCAGCAAGGATTTCAACATGCGCTGGATCGCCAGCATGGTGGCTGATGTGCACCGCATCCTGACCCGTGGTGGCGTCTTCTTGTACCCCTGGGACAAGCGCGAGCCGCACAAAGCTGGCAAGTTGCGCCTGATGTACGAAGCCAACCCCATGAGCTGGCTGATCGAACAAGCCGGTGGCGCTGCCACCAACGGCAAACAGCGCATCCTCGACCTGCCACCGAGCCAATTGCACGAACGCGTGAGCGTCATCCTCGGCTCCAAAAACGAAGTTGAACGCGTCACCAGTTACCACGCGCAGGTATAATTTTTGAAGGTCAGCCGGTGTAGGTCAGTCGGTAGAGCAGCTCATTCGTAATGAGAAGGTCGGGTGTTCGATTCATCTCTCCGGCACCAAACATCAAGTCCGTTTAAAAAGTGCAGCGCCCTTTCGAGTAGCGCAAAACGCCCCCCCTTTGCGCCCCCCTTTGAAAACGCCTTTTGCCCAGTCCTCTCAACCACTCAGAACCGAGCGGACTTTATCGAAATCTACAGCGCAGCACCTTAGATTTCCCCTCAATTTTCCCGTTCAGACAATCAAAAAGGGTTGGCCAGGCTCATCAAATTTCTGGTGATGAGCTGGCTCTTTTTGCGCTCTCGGGCATACGCAAATGCAAGACATTTTCGAGTAAGACAGCAACCAGACTTTGGACCGCTCAGCAAGAGAGCGACATCGCAACGGGTGGGCATTCCACGGGTCACAACAACACCCTCTGCGAAGCACTGACAACATACGAAATGGCGGTGAGCCATCCCCAAAGAGGCCCAAAAATTCGAGGCCCTGAGATTTACAGCCATCTCGAGAGATTTCCGTGCAATAGTCTTTTTTTCAGATGAATTTGTCGATGGTTTTGCCCATTGATCCTCATTTTCGCGCTGATCAAAACTTTGGAATATTGAAACCCATTCATCTGGCAGCAATGTGCTCAACGATGTTCGAGATTGGTGATCTTCCCCGCACCCGAATCTCAATCCAATGAACGCATTCCAGATGACATGCCTCACGCATTTCAAACTTCAGCGTGCCAGATCAACAGCTTGGCTGGGTCAGCGAACCATCTCCTGGCATTGGAAGATGCAATAAATTTCGCAATGATTGACTCACATTGAGCTACACCCTTGCTTTTGAATCACCCCAGAACGGGGCTTCATCTTCAATCATTACCAGGCAAGTCCCAGTCAGATGAGCAGCCCCTTGCTTGGATGGCTGGCACATTCGAAAACCCTGCAGCGCCCTTGGTCGAATGCAGCAATCGAAACAGTTATTTGGCATACAGAATGAAATTAAAGTCAAATAAATTTAGTTTATTTTGCTCATTTATGCGATCGATGCGAGAAATTATCTCATCTGAAAATTTAAAACCATTAAATTTAACCAATTCCATGCAAACAGTCAAATTTTCCTCTGTAGAATTATTCTTCATGATGACCGAATTGGCGATCATTGTGAGTTTGAATTCCACCAAATATCAGCTCCATCAATAATCGGAGAAAATGAATATGGACGCCATAAAAAATGGCATAAGAGATGAAAAATCAATACATCAAAATGACAAGGAAAAGCAAAAATTTGACATCGCCAGTGTTATTCACGATGAAATATGTCCAATTCTGACTTTTCTACTTCACGATATGTATTGGATAGAAAAAATCTCAGAATGCAACACAGTCAAAATGCGTGCAAACCAATGCGTCGATCAGTTAACCCACGCGATGAACCGATGCAGAACCGTCTTGCTGGATTTACTGCCTAATGAAGAGGGACCAGGATTATCCGAATCCCTGGATGTAATGTTTAAAAAAATCAATCTGGTTTCTGGTATTGCCGTCAGCTCAGAAATTGACTCTCGCATCAACCAACTTGGAGCAGAACAGCAAAGTGTGATTTACAGAACAGTGCAAGAGGCTCTGAGCAATGTCAGCAAACATTCGCATGCCAAGCATGTGCATGTCACCGCGAAAATTATCCTTGATGAAGTTCAGGTTCGCGTTGTGGATGACGGGATCGGTTTGGGATGTGGCGATCTAAGTCCTGCATTCTGTATAGGCGTAAAAATGCAAAATCAACGCGCCGAAGATCTGGCAGGTCATTTTTCCATTCAAAATAATTCAAATGGTGAAGGCACAAAAATTCTCTTGTCTTTTCCGATTGAATCTCATCTGATTTATTTATGATAAATGTAATCCTATGTGATGATCACGAATTGGTGAGAAAGGGGATTCGAAATACACTCGAATCAGAGACAGACATTCGGATCGTTGCTGAAGCAGAAAACTCTGAAAACTTAAAAAATATTCTACGCCAGCATGATTGCGACGTACTTTTGCTCGATATCAGCATGCCAGGTCGCAGCGGCTTAGAACTGGTTGAGCAACTCACGAAAGAGAAAAACCCGACACGGGTTCTGATCGTCTCAATGCACCCCGAAAAGCATTACGCATTGAGAAGCTTGCGAGCAGGAGCGCACGGATACTTTCACAAATCAGGCAATCCCTCACAGATGATTGGAGCCGTCCGCTTATTAGCACAAGGCAGATATTATGTCCCACCAGAAATTTCCGAGTTGTTGGTGACTCATCTGAAGACCCACGAAAATTCCAAAATACACGACACCCTGTCTCAACGAGAGATGGACACACTCAAACTCATTGGTGCGGGACAACGGTTAACAGACATTGCTCGGAAAATGATGATCAGCCCCAAGACTGTCAGTGTTTATCGCAGCCGAATCCTAGAAAAACTCAACCTTTCGAGCAATGGTGAATTGATTTTATACAGCATAGAAAATAATTTAAATCATTAAGCTTAGAAGGACATGGTGAATATGTTTAATTGCTCAAGATCAAAAATCAAGAAGTGAAGACACCTTTTTATTGCAGCAAAAAAATTTAAATTCGAATTCCAAAATTTCCCAACGCAAGTTCAAAAAGAGCAAAAAATGCCCTGTCCATGAACGGAAAAAGTATCCACAAACCTGCCAGGCCTGCGGTCAAGGTGACGGGAAAGCCCACAGCGTAGATGTTCATTTGTGGCGCCACACGCGACATGACCCCCAGGGCAATGTTCACAAGCAGCAAGAGCACCATCACCGGCAATGCCATCCAAAAGGCACTGGAAAAAATGAGTGCACCCATTTCATGCAAACGCCAGTTTTGAATCAATTCAAGCATGCTTGAATTCAAAGGAACGAATTGGTAACTCTGAACAACAGCCATGAGCACCATCAAATGACCATTCAAGACCACAAACAAAAGTGCCGTCATGTGGCCCATAAATACAGCCATGGCACTGGCCTGTACGTTGCTTGAGGGATTAAAAAATCCCGCAAAATTCAAACCCATTTGCAAGCCAATGAGCTCGCCTGCAAATTCTGCAGCCGCGAAGACGATGCGAACGGAAAAGCCAATACTCAATCCCACCAAAATCTCGTGCATGACAACACGAACCGCGTCTGGACTCGCCAAACTGACCAGCACCTGCTCTGGAATGATCCCTGCACTCGACCAGGCCACCAGCAGCGCCAATGCGACGCGCACGCGCATCGGAAAGGAACGAGAGGCAAAAATGGGTGCCACAGAAAAGACCGCGAGCACCCGAATAAAGGGCCAAAAAATTGGCGACAAGAACTGAAGCAACAATGATTCTGAAATCGCCACAGACCCGTCTCACACAATCAAGCTTGGAATGGACTCAAGGGTTCTGCGAATGTAGTCCACCATGGTGCTCAACATCCACGGCCCAGCAAAGATCATGACACCTACAACCACCAACAATTTGGGAACAAATGACAAACTGGCCTCGTTGATTTGTGTGATCGCCTGAATCACGCTCACAACCAAACCCACCACCAAGACCATCAGCAAAATGGGCATCGACACCATCAGCAAGATCATGAGCGCCTCTTGACCTTTGGTGAAAACCATTTGCGCATCCATACGGCACTTTCAAAGAAAACTGGCAGCCAATGAGCCCAGTAACAAGTTCCACCCATCGGCAAGAACAAAGAGCATGAGCTTGAATGGCAAAGCGACCAAAACGGGAGAGAGCATCATCATGCCCAAAGACATCAGGATGCTGGAGACCACCAAATCAATGACCAAAAAAGGAATAAAAATCATGAAGCCAACTTGAAACGCAGTTTTCAATTCACTGGTGACAAACGCAGGCACCAAAACCCTCAGTGGCAGTTTTCTGATGTCCTTGGTTTTTTCGATGCCCGACATTTTTTGAAACAATGCCAAGTCAGATTGCCGTGTTTGGCGCAACATGAACTCACGAAGCGGGACTTCTGCTTTTGCAACGGCTTTCTCAAAAGTCAAAACATTCGCGCTGTAGGGCTTCCATGCTTGCTCGTGAATGCGATCCAAGGTAGGCCCCATGACGAAAAATGTCAGGAATAAGGACAAGCCTACGATCACCTGATTGGGTGGAACGGACTGAGTTCCCAAGGCTTGCCTGAGCAATGACAGCACTATCACGATGCGCGTAAATCCGGTCATCATCAACAGCAAAGCGGGGAGAAAAGACAGTGCTGTGAAAAACAGCAAAGTCTGTATCGGCACCGAATAGCTTGCGCTTTCGCGGCCTTTGCCAATCACCAAGGGCAACTGTGGCCCCACTTGAGCCCATCCCTCGGATGCGATGAACAGCAAGCAAAGTCCAAGACCCCAAGCCAGCCCATCGCATTTGGGCCTCAAACCCAGCAAACATCTGGAGCAGTTTGACATCATGGCATTTTCGAAGGGTCATGCTCAAGGGCCAAGCGCACCGGCATGCTGTGCAAGGATTGAATGGATTGCGCTGTGACGCCCAAAACCAAATGTGTCCGCTCATGGACAGGGCCAATTTCAAGCACCACAACGCGTTGTTGCGGGCCGATCGCCAGTTGACTGATCAGGCGAACCTGATCGGGGTCAATGCCTCTTATTTTTTGATGGGCAATCAATCGCCGAACCCAGAAAGGCAAGCTGGCAATAAAAACAATCACCAATGCCCATACAAAATACCCAGCGCCGAATTCTTCAGACATGTTGCCAACTCGCTCTGCGCAATCGTTCTGATGACGTGACCACATCGGTCAACCGGATACCAAACTTCTCATTGACCACCACGACCTCGCCTTGGGCAATCAAATAGCCATTGATCAGGACATCCATTGGCCCCCCCGCCATAGCCTCCAACTCCACCACCGAGCCTTGAGCCAATTGCAAGATGTACTTGATGGGTACACGTGTGCGGCCCAACTCCACCGTCAACTGCACAGGAATGTCCAAGACCATGTTGATGTCACCCAGCAGCGGACTGCCACTGGTTGCAATGGTTTCAGCAGACTTGCCATAAGAGGCCTCTTCAATGAAGGTCTCTCCTTGCTCAGAATTTGGATTTGACTTTGTTGACTCTCCTGAAAGGGGGCCTAGCCACGAATTTTGTTCATGGTCTGGGTTCTCTTTATCTGACATGCGAAGCTCCAAATCGAGTGTGTTCGGACGAGTTCAAACTGCGCTCAACGCGCAGTGCGTATTTCCCGTTGTGAGTGCCAAACTGGCACTCGAGCACAGGCACGCCTTGGACCGAGGCTTGCACATGGTTTGGGCGCTCTAACTCAATGAAGTCGCCTGGACGCAAAACCATGAGTTGTTGCACCGACAAGGCCGCATTGGCCAGTTCGGCCACAAGGGTGACGTCTGCCGACTGAATCTCTTTGACGAGCATGTTGATCCAGCGCTGATCCATCTCGACTGCATCACCTTGTGTCGTGGCGTACAAAACATCCCGAATCGGCTCCAGCGTTGAATACGGAATGCAAATGCGCAAAAAGCCAGTCACATCCCCAATTTGAAGGCCAAAGGTGGAGGAGACCACCATCTCACTGGGCGCAGCAATATTGGCAAATTGGGGCTGTATTTCCGATCGTTGGTATTCCATTGATAGGGGGTAAATACCCTTCCAAGCCTTGATGTATTCCTCTGTGATGACATGCACCACACGGCGAATGATTCTCTGCTCGGTAGCTGTAAATTCGCGGCCTTCGATTCGTGTTTGGTATTTGGCATGGCCGCCAAAAAGCGTGTCAATGATGCTGAAAATCAACAGTGGATCGCACACGATCATGCCATTGCCTCGCAAAGGCTTGACGGCCACAATATTGAAATTTGTGGGCACCAATAATTCACGCAAGAACAAACTGTATTTTTGTACTTGAACGGGTTGAACAGAAACATCAGGTGCACGTCTGATCAAGTCATAAAGACCTACACGAAGATTTCTTGCAAAACGTTCATTGACAATTTCCATGGTCGGCATACGACCACGAACAATTCTTTCTTGATTGGAAAGACTGAATGGGATGCCATGAGCAACAGCTTCTGCTTCATCATCTGAAACATCAAACTCGACCCGCCCGTTGTCACCCGTATTCATCAGCGCATCAATTTCAGCCTGAGATAAAAAAACTGATTTCATGGCAGCTCCTATTGAACGATCAAGCTGGAAAATAAAACCTCAACAACGGGGTTTAGGGCTTGACTTTTGAGAGGCATGACCTCCACCTTGCTCAGCGTGGCTTCTTCGGTTTTTGGACTATTGGGTTTGACACCCAATACACTGCCCACTTCCGCCAAAATTTCGAGTGCCAACTTCTCTTTTCCTGGCCTTGACAGCAACTCATCCGAACCTTTTTGCGACAAGGCGATCAAGATGGCACTTCGAACGGTGGGCAACATTTTCTTGATGGCTTCTGCACTTTTTTCTTCTCGAATTTGGAAGGTGATGCCCACTTGCGCAAAACGATCACCACCCAAATCGGTCAAATTAATCACCATGGGATCAAGCGCCAAGTACAACTTTGGCGCTGCGCTTAACTTGGACTCCTCAGACTCAAGCCCTGTGTTTTCTCCTTTGAGTCGGTCAAAATAGAACCAAGCTCCGCCGCCACCTGCGCAAAGTAACAACAATAAGGCGATCAACCCAACCCATTTCATTTGGCCTTTAGGTTTCATCTCTGGGTCTTTCTTCGGATCAGCCTCAATGTCCTGCACTTGTTGTCCTTTTTTGATCTTCTTTAACGTGATCTGACTGGCCTATAGGCCGTTCATGGCAAATCCCATTATTCAGACTTGTGCCGACCTCGATCCCCGGATTAAGGCTGTAAAAAACCTCCAGTTGGGTGTATGCAGCTTCATGCAAAGACATCTAGAACCTGCCCATGATGGACAGACTTCATTTCACGGAGCACTGGATCCATAGACAAGACCTTGGCCGAAGCAGTTTCGCTTTCATGTTGCCGGGAAAGCATGCTGTGTGCAGATTGCTTATGGGGTGAATTTTGAGCACTGCCTTGACCAACAAATGACCCCGCCAATTTCAAGCCCTGATCGGCCAATCGGTCCGACAAATAGTCAATTTGCGATTCAATCGCATCACGGTACTGCACGTGATCCGTCAAAAAATAGACTGTGGCTTCTTGTCCATTGAGTTCTACACGCACCTGCAGGCCGTCCTGTCCAGCCTCTGAAAACGTCAACTCCGCCAACTGCAGGCTGCGCTCCACCCATTGCTTAACGGTGTCCGCCAAATTTGAAGTCGACTGAGCATCTGGGCTGTGGCTTTGCGCAACAGCATCTGTGCCCACTGCCTGATGCACCAAATTGGGACCGCTATGGGGATCCAGGCTGACTTGCGCTGATCCTGGGATCACAGGCATCGATAGATCATTTGAAAAATCATTCAATTCTTTGAAACCCACAGACTGACCCACCTTGAAAGATCCACCCATGTCCATCGGCGCTTTGAAAAAAACTTCCTTTGATCGCCAGTTATCGCTGTCAGTGGACAAGTTTTTGGGAGATGTTTTTTCCAAAATATTCAAGCCTAATGAGGTTGGCTGAGAACTTGTTTGAATTGACGATGTGGGTGGCGGCAACAAACCGTCAGCCGCCCTTGAAGGCGTTGCTATGGCTGCGTTTGTCAATGCCTTGACGGGCTGATCCGGTGCGCCCCATGGGCTTTTTTTGGGGTCGTCTGAAATTGGCTCGTCAATTCGAGAACTGAACTCTGAAAAAATCATTGGCAATGGCTTTGATGGGGCCTCCATCCAAGCAGGTTGCACCCGATCTGAAACCATTACAGGCAGGGGAAATGATCTAGAAACATCGCCTGATGCATTGGCTGGCGCAGGCATCTGAGCCGGTGAGTTTCGCTCAACCCATTGCGTAAGGGCATCCGCCAAATTTGAAGTCGACTGAGCATCTGGGCTGTGGCTTTGCGCAACAGCTTCTGTGCCCACCGTCTGATGCGTCAAATTTTGACCGATATAGGGAACCAAGCTGACTTGCGCTGACCCTGGGCGAACAGGCATCGATAGATCATTTGAAAAATCATTCAATCCTTTGAACCCCACAGACTGTCCCAACTTGACAGATCCACCGCTGACAATCAGCGCTTTGAAAAAAACTTCCGTTGATCTCCAGTTATCGCTGTCAGAGGACGCGTTTTGGGGAGATTTTTGATCCCATAAATTCAAGCCTGTTGAGGCTGACTGAGAACTTGTTTGAAATGCAAATGTGGGTGCCAGCGACAAACCGTCTGCCACCCTTGTCGGCGTTGCCATGGGTGCGTTTGTCAATGCGTTGACGGGCTTATCCGCTGGGCCCCATGGGTTTTGTTTGGGGTCGTCTGAAATTGACGCGTCAATGCGAGAACTGAGCTCTGAAGAAAACATGACCAAGGGCTTTGGTGTTGCCCCCATCCCAGCAGGATCCAACCCTTCTGAAACCGTCACAGGCCGGGGCAAGGTTGAAGGCACCGTGGATGGTGCATTGGATGGCGCAGGTGCCGGCGAAGATAAAAATGAATTTGAACTGACAATTTCGGTCTCAGCTGCCGGTACTTTTTCTAATGCGGGTGCATGATTTTGGAACCAAGTGGCAAGCCACACAACATCTGCAACGGATGCAAGAGGATTGTCATTTTCTGTATCGTCTCTCTGTTTTGAAGGCGTCAAGGATGCGCCTTCCAACTGCAACACAGCGCTCGCCCATGTTGGAAGAGTGCTTTGAATCTGTCCATGAAAATCCGTCTGTGAAACAGGTTCAGAAGTCAATTTTTCAAGCGCTTGTAAAAAACTCGAAGAATCACCAGGCAATGACGGCGACAGGGCAGGCTGAGTTTTACTGCAGTTTGCCCCCTTCAACAATGAGGCTGTAGGTGTTGCAATCACGTTCATGTTGACCCCTTTGATTTTTTGATGCGGCCCCACTGAATGGCAAATTCATCGGTCTGTTTTTGCGCCATTTTCAACACCTTGGCCTGGTGCTTCTCAAGGCAAAGCTGTTGATAACGCTGCAATATTTGCACGCGCTGCTCCGCCTGAGTCCAAAGCAGTCTTTTATTGGTGCACTGCAAATCTTTGTCTGCGGCCACATCTTTTTGCATCGTCATTGCAGACTCTAGTTTTTCAAGAAACTGGTAGTTGTGCTGCATGAGCATTTGGGATGTGGTGTGGCGCGATCGCAATTCCCAGCGCGACTGAGTCTCCATGGCATAGCTTGCCAGCAGCTTGAGTTGCTCTTGCGCAAAGTCAGCGTCTTGGCGGAGTCCTTGCCACTGCCGCGCCAATGCATCACGCTTTTTTTGCGTGAATACGATGGCCAAGTTGAGGTTTCGGCTGTCACGCATCCACGGGTCTCTCAGGCCATGAGTTGCTGCTCAATAGCTCAAGCAATTGCGCAATGCTCTGATCTTGTGAACAGCATTCATGCATGCCTTGCTGCAAAAAAGCCTGCATGGTCTCTTGCAAAGCAATTGCACGGTCAAGACTTGCATCTGAACCATGCTGATACGCGCCCAATTGAATCAAGTCTCTCCCGCGAACAAAGTTCGCCAGATGGGATCTGAACTCATTGGCTTTCTTTTGATGCGACATGTCAGTCACGTTGTGCATCACCCTTGAAGCTGACTGCAAAACATCAATGGCCGGGTAGTGTCCTGATTCAGCCAACTCACGTGTCAAGACAATGTGACCATCCAAAATAGCTCGGGCTGCATCAGCAATCGGGTCTTGCATGTCATCGCCTTCGGACAGTACGGTGTAAAACGCTGTGATGGACCCCTCCCCCTTGAGTCCATTGCCACTGCGCTCAACCAATTGAGGCAATTTTGAAAAACACGATGGTGGATAGCCTTTTGTAGCTGGAGGCTCACCCACTGCCAGTGCAATTTCACGTTGTGCCATGGCATAGCGTGTGAGGGAATCCATCAGCAATAGAACATGCTGACCCTGTACTTTGAAGTACTCAGCAATTGCCGTGGCATAAGAGGCTCCTTGCATGCGCAGCAAAGGGGGAAGATCAGCAGGTGCGGCAACCACAACCGAACGTTTTCGACCTGCTTCGCCCAGGATATCTTCAATGAATTCTTTCACTTCGCGGCCACGCTCACCAATCAATCCCACCACAATCACATCGGCTTGTGTGTAGCGCGCCATCATGCCCAGCAAGACACTTTTCCCAACCCCAGAGCCCGCAAATAAACCCAATCTCTGACCACGGCCAACAGTGAGCAATGCATTGATGGCGCGTATGCCGGTGTCCAAGGTTTGGCGCACAGGTTCACGCGACATGGAATTGACCGGCGCTTGAGACCATGAAACTCTGTGCACGTTCTGCAATGGCCCAAGACCGTCCATGGGAGCACCCGAAGGGTCAAGCACTCTGCCAAGCAATCCTTTGCCAATGGGCAACTTGACATTTGAGCCCCCCTGGGACTTATCTTGTGTTGAATTTGATAATTCGCCCCACTGCAACGCGGGCCAACTTGCACGATCCAGAACCACACGGGCACCGCTTTGAAGGCCATTGATGTCTCCCGCCGGCATCAACAAGGCCACCTCGTCTGAAAATCCTACAACTTCAGCCAAAATACTTGACAGGCCAGCTTGTTCAATGAGGCATTGCGAACCAACCGGGGCTCTGAGCCCTTTTGCTTCAAGCATCAAACCTGATATTCGGCTCAGAGTTCCGCTGGATTCAAAGTGCAAACCCCGCTTTAACCTCTCATGTGCATTTTCAAAAAAACGCTGCCACGTCTGCTGCACTTGCTCAACCATGGTTCGCATCCTGCTCTGGCGTACTGACAAGCAACAATTTTTTCGCAAGCTCCATTCGGCTGCTCAAGGATGCATCAACTTGCTGGCCTGCAGATTCCACAAAGCATTGATTGGCCTGCAGACGCCTATCCGGCAACCATTTGACCTCTCTGTCTTGCAAGCGCATGGGCAAAAATGCTTGCATGGCGCTGTAATCTGCAGGGCACAATCGCACCACAAGCGCGCTGTCTGGCTGGGTCAGCGTATCAACAGCCTGTCCTACCACCGCTTGCAGCGTGTCGTGATATTGGGTGTCTAAGACATGACAAACCACCTGCGATGACATATCAATGACCAAGCGCATGACAGACTCAGCCAATTGAGCCTGCAACAAGTTCCAGCCTTCCTGTGCGCAAGCGAGCAAGGCATGCAACTGCACAGCCCTGTCTTTTTGCTGTTGCTCAATGTAGGCCTGCATTTCCAGCTCCAACTGAACATGGAACTGTGCTTGAGCCAATTCGTAACCGAAGGCCTGACCGGCCTCTCGCGCTTGGTCGATCTGAATTTTTATCTGAATTTTTTCATGTTCAAGCATTTGGGATGCCCTATGCCCCATGGGATCGGACAGATCAGAAAAATTCCAGTTGACACATTGTGTAATGTGTTCACTTTGGATCATGGCTGAACTGCTTGTACTACGTGGTTTAAACATAACTGTCACCGCCCGTAGCACCCAAGACAATTTGTCCGTCCTCCGCCAATTGACGCACGGTCTTGATGATTTCTTTTTGCTGCGCTTCAACCTCTGACAAAAGCACAGGGCCTAAACTTTCAAGGTCTTCCCGCATGGACTGCGCCGCACGCGCTGACATATTGCCCAATATTTTTTCACTCAACTCTAAAGACGCACCTTTGATGGCCAACACCAATTGATCCGTCGAAAATTCTTTCAAAGTCAGCTGAATGGCTTTGTTGTCGAGTTTGAGCAAATCTTCAAACACAAACATCATGTCTACAATTTTCTGAGCCAAATCACTGTCTTCGCTTCGTATGGCCTCAATGACATTGTTTTCCAATGTTGTACCCAGCAAATTGATGATCTCAGCAGCCGATTTGACCCCGCCATGATTGGTTTTTCGCAAGGATTCACGACCTGACAAAGAACGGTATAAAACGTCGTTCAAATCCTGCAAAGCAGCTGGTTGTATGTCTTCCAGACTGGCGACTCGAACAAGCACATCGTTGCGAAGCCGATCAGAAAATGCTTTGAGAATATGGGCGCTTTGCTCGTTGTCCAAATGAACCATGATGGCGGCAATGATTTGTGGATGTTCATTTTTCAAAAGTTCAGCCACGGCGATGGGATCCATCCACCGCAAGCTCTCGATGCCAGAAACGTCATTGCCCTGTGTGATCCTGTCTAAGAGCATCCCGGCTTTGTCTTCACCCAGGGCTCTTTTGAGCACATTTCGAACATAGTTGCTTGTATCGCCTACAAGCAGGCTTTGCGAAGACACCCTATTGGCAAATTGGCTCAGAACTTTTTCCACACGGTCTCGGGATACTGAACGTAAATTTGAAATCGTTTCACCAAGCCTGTACACCTCTTTGGGCGGCAAGTGTTTGAACACTTCTGCTGCGGCCTCTTCTCCCAATGACATGATCAGGATAGCGGCGTTGTTCAAACCCGGTTCTTGAAGTGAACTCATGACTCGGCGTATCAGGTGTTATCGCCCTGGATCCATGACTTGACAATGTCAGCCACAGCCGCCGGGTTTTCTTTGGCCAATTTGCGCACATCTTGCAAGCGCTGATCAGAAGCCATGGACTGGAGCGCCAGTGCCGGTGGGGCATTGGAAGCAAGCGCAATGATGGGCTCAACAGAGGGTCGCGCAGGCAAGTCCGCCACCACCGCATTGAGCAGTGGCTCTCCCGCACTC
Source organism: Limnohabitans planktonicus II-D5 (assembly GCF_001270065.2). GTDB lineage: Bacteria > Pseudomonadota > Gammaproteobacteria > Burkholderiales > Burkholderiaceae_C > Limnohabitans_A > Limnohabitans_A planktonicus. Next base: position 253,889 of record NZ_LFYT02000001.1, on the reverse strand, counting down.
TTGGCCATTCGACGACCGCCCCTCATAGGGCGCACCACCATGAACATGGCAAGAGCGGCAACAACGACGCCGATGAGCCACACCATGTTCTTGATCATGGCTTGAATTTCAGCCTGTTTCCACCATGGAATTTCAAAGGCATCAATTTTCTGGACATTAAATGTTCCACTGATCAGTTTGACCGAATCACCACGATCTGCTTTGAATCCGATGGCCTCTTTGACCACTGCTGAAAACTGTTCCATCTGTTCAGGGCTCAAAGGTTTCGCAGCGGGTGCATCAGCGGTGTCAGAGGCCGTGCTGAGAACCTTGAACTTGTCATTGATCACCACAGCAGCACTGACGCGAGTCAGTGCACCTGTTGCGGATTTGACTGTTTTGACCGTGCGGTCAATCTCGTAGTTGGTGACTGAATTTCGGCTGCCATTGCTGGACTGAGCATTTGGGCGAGCAACCCCGTTCACAGTCGAAGCTGCCGCATTCAATGGCATGGTTGAAGGCGCTACGGCTTGATTTGAACTGGCACCAGGCACACCGGACACTGAGGTGTTGGCGGTGTTGTTATTTTCAATCAGTTGCTGACTCCGAATCACACCACCATTGGTGTGAGGTTGATGAGACTCCGAGGTGTACTCAACCCTGGAGAAATCGATGTCAACGCTGACCTGTGCCTTCACATTTTGGCGCCCCACCAATGGGGCAAGAATGTCTTCAATGCGACGCGCTAAATCCAATTCCACTTGGCGTGTGTACTGTATTTGCTGCGTATCGGGCCCACCTGCTTCGCCACCCGGTGCTGACAAAAGATTGCCAGAATCATCGACCACGCTGACCGATTTGGGGTCGAGTTCTGGAACGCTCGAGGCCACCAGGTGAACGATGCCTGCAATTTGTGATCGATCTAAGGATTTGCCTGCGTGCAAGCTCAGCAAAACAGAGGCTGAGGGTTTTTGTTGTTCTCTGAAAAACCCATTTTGTTGCGGCATGGCCAAGTGCACACGCGCACCTTGCACAGAACCCAATGACTGAATGCTGCGGGTCAACTCCCCTTCTAGTCCGCGCTGGAAAGTCAAACGCTCTTGAAACTGCGTCATGCCAAAGCGGCTGTTGTCCATCAACTCGTACCCCAGGCCTGAGCCTTTGGGAAGGCCCTGGGATGCCAGGCGCAGTCGTATTTCATGGACTTTATCGGCGGGCACCAAAATTGCACCCCCTTCAGAGTGCTTGTAAGCCATGTTCATCTGCGACAACTGCGCGATCACACTGCCCCCATCTTTGTCAGACAAGTTCACATACAAGATCTTCCAGTCCACTTGTCTGCTGAGCAAATAGCCACCGATGAACAATGCCATCACCAAAAAAATGGCGGACAACATGCGAAACCGCTGCCCAGGATCGAGCCTTGCAAATGAAGTCAGCATTCCTGCACCCAGGGGGTTATCAATCAGCGCGGTGGTCATGGGTCGATGTTTTCATCTGGATTGGGCTGCAAGCAGTGCCTTGGACAATGCGTTGATTATTCAGAGCACTGGCGCATCTAAAACCTCAATAAAGACTCGAAAAACATCCCTTTTCTGAGCACGTACCGCGTACCAACTCCTTTAGCATTGGTCTGAATTTCATTCAATTCAACCTATCAACCGAAAGTGATTGACCCATGCAAATCAGCACACAAATCATGCCTTCATCGATCAGCCCTGTAGCAGGCAACAACGCCAGGGACAGCGTGGGTACAGTGAGAGACTCTGGACTGGGCAGCAGTTTTACCCATGCACTGGCTTCAGTGAGCGACATGCAAGCGCAAGCGCAAAATCTTCAAAAAGAAGTGCAAATGCAGAACCCTGATGTCAGCATGGAAGAAGCCATGGTGGCCATGCAAAAAGCACAAATTGGATTTCAAGCCACGCTGCACGTTCGAAATCGAATGGTTCAAGCGTATTCGGACATCATGAACATGCAGGTTTGAAAATCGCACGAACAATTGCTTTTCAATTCAGCACCAAATTTCCTCCGTGCATGACTTTTTCCAAATCCTCTAGCCAAGGATCCATCATGATTCGAATTTGGGCATCATTGCGCAAAATTTGAAGCATGATGCGGCGCTTTTCATGTCGATCTTCAATGGACAAGGCATGGTTTTGGCTGTGATGGCGCAACTGTGAAATCAATATGGCACATGCACCTTCAGACTGGATGACGGCTTCCCACGCGCCCAACTTGGCCGACTCCAGCATGCTGCTGCTGGTGGTTTCAATAGCACGGTAGTAGTCAATCAATTGGCTAGGCATCATGCCACCTCCATGGGGCGCAGCGCTTGGGCTTGTTGTGCAACGATTGACTTCCAGGCCTCTGCAATCGGGTTCATCAGACGTATGACCTCCTCAATGGGCAAGGGGTCGTTGTAAAAATTCGCTTGCGTCAGTCGCTTTGCGCAATAACCATACAAATCGCCCAAAGATTGTGTGAAGACATCGTCTGTATTTTTCGTCAATGCGGCCTTAAGGCCTTCGTCCAGGATTCGAACGGCTTTTCCAAGCGCCAGGCCTTTATCGGCGATGTTGTTTTCACCCAGCGCCTTGTGCGCACGCAAGAGTTGACTGTGTAAATTTTCAAACAACAAAATCAACAATTGCCCAGGCGAGGCACCATCAACCTGAGTCACTGCGTCAATATGACGGTAGGCTTTTGCCGCTTTCGCATGGACAGACAAGTACATTTTTTTATTCCTTCGTGGGGTCGTTAACGGCAAACAATTTCTAAACTTGAGAGATCGACATGAAGAATTTTTTTACTTGTTCATGACTGCAAACTGTTGGGACACGTAGCTGTTGAGCGCATTCAAACTTCCAACTTTGCTGTCCATGCTGTTGTAGACCTTGAACAATCTCGCCTGAGCGCGATCTGCACGATCATTGACGCGCTCTTGGTCTTGCAAGTTGCGTTTGATCGCTGATTGCAAGGCGTTGGCACGCACTGCAACACGCCCCTCGGTGTCCAGGGCATTTTTGATGAAAGTTTCAATCTTTTTTGCAAAACCCAAACCTTCAAATCCTGTGCTGCCTGTAAAAAACGCTTTCACGGCACTGGGGTTTGCCAGTGCACTTTCGAATTTTTTCGAATCGACCACAAGGGATCCATCTCGTTGAATAGAAATGCCAATATCCGAGAGTCTTTGGAATGGAGATCCTGGTACTTCGCCGCGCAACAAGCTTCGCAACGCAGATTGAACCCCGACTGCAGTGGAGTCACCTTGAAGCGGTGCGGATGATTTCTTGTCTGTGTTGTACTTCACGGCATTGCCCAAGGTTGAGTTGAGGGCATTGAATGAATCGAGCCATGCTTGTATATTTTTCTTCACTGATTCGGGTTCATTTTCAACACTGATTCTTACGGGTGTTGAGCTGACTTGCAGCAAAGACAAGCTCAACCCAGGCAGGGCTTGCTTGATCGTGTTGCTTGCTGAACTCAATTCGAGACCATCCACCTTGAACTGTGCGTCTTGGGCAAATTGCTCGCCAAAAGGCCTGATGAAACTCAATTGGGCAACTGGTGGCTGAGCCCCTGGATTTGGCGCAGCATTCGAGCTCTCAAAGCCGACATTGAAACCCTGATCCTTACCTGTATGGCGTGATCGCAACACCAAGCGCTCACCCGAAGCATCTTGAACCACATAGGCCTGAACACTGGAGCCACTGCTGTTGATTTTTGTCGCGACAGCAGAGACGGTTTTTTGTCCCGTCTCAATGGAGATGACATGGGGCACACCCCCGTTGGGTGAAAAAACACCAGAGGCCCAACTGCCTGGCTGAATTGTCAAGGTGCCATCGCTCAATGCCTGATCTACCGACAGGGTCGCGAAGCTGCTGACTTGTCCTTTGGCCAATTTGAGAACTTCCAAATCAAGTTTAACGGGCATGGCACTGCCGCCTGCCGTCGCGCTGACAGCAGCGTTATTGGAACTGGTAACTTTGAATTGTGACCATGCATCGTTGTTGTTCAACTTGGCTGACGCATCTTGCAAACTGGCCATTTGCGATTTGACTTGCCCATAAACCGACAAGCGAGACTCTAAGGTGACGACCTGCTTTTTCAACTGCACCAAGGGCTGGCGCTCCAATTCAGACAACTTATTGACAATACCAGCGATGTCCATACCACTGCCAATGCCAGGGCTCGAAATAATGGGCATGAATCATCCTTTAAGTGTGACTGAGAAGATCATGGGTCAGAAGCGTCAAGTTGACCGCCACTGAGCCCCATGCGCATAACAAAAAAGCCATATGCTTTTCACTGTTTATCGGCAAAGTGGCCTCCCAAATGGAGGATTCAAGAAAAAACAGGCTGCTTCATTTCACAGCCTGTTTTTTCAATCAGATCAATTACCCACCGACACACTGGGCAGTGTTGACAACCAACTGAGATCAGCCGCGAAGCAAAGCCATGACGCTTTGCGGCAATTGGTTGGCTTGGGCCAACATGGCATTGCCAGCCTGCGACAAAATTTGCGCGCGCGACAAGTTCGCGGTTTCTTGTGCGAAGTCAGCATCCATGATTCGGCTGCGCGCTGCAGACTGGTTTTCTGTGCTGATTTGCAAGTATGAAATTGCGGACTCAAAGCGAATTTGCGAGGCCGCCAAGACAGAACGTTCATCTGAAACCTTGCTGATCGCGGTATCGATCTTGTCGATCACCCCCAACACATCCGCTGAGGCCCCTGTGATAACAGCCCTGCCAAGACCAGCGATATCGGTTCCGGCAACTGCTGTCAAATCAGTTTGGGTTGTCATGTTTGTCGTTGTCACCGTGATTTGGTTTTCCGCAGATGTGTTCGCACCGACTTGAAAAATTTGTGCGCCGGCATCTGAACCCATGATTTTTCGACCATTGAATGCGGTGGATGCAAATACGCGCTGCACCTCTTTGGCCAGCTCACCAAATTCAGTGTCAAGTGATTTTTTGTCTGAAGTGGAGTTGGTGGCATTGGACGATTGAACTGCCAATTCACGCATGCGCTGCAAAATTTCGCCAGTTTTCCCCAAAGCACCTTCAGCCGTTTGCGCCATGGAGATGCCGTCATTGGCGTTGCGCATGGCCACATTCATGCCGCGCACTTGAGAGGTCATGCGCTCTGCGATGGACAGGCCTGCCGCGTCGTCTTTGGCGCTGTTGACACGCAAGCCCGAAGACAATCTGGCCATGGAAACAGCCAAGGAATTTTGGGTATTCCCCAAACTGCGCTGCGCGTTCATGGATGAAATATTGGTGTTGATGGTTGAAGCCATTTGGAACTCCTGGTGATAAAAAAATGAAACAAATGAAGCGCTCAATTGAAAAGGACACACTCGCCTTTTTGCAATTGAACAAATCATCTGCTTCTGAGTTATTTATCGGTCAACGGAAGATCAAAATTTAGGCCTTGAAGCCAATAAACAAGAATTTTTTCTTGGCTGCCGGTTTTTTTACCAGCAACTCTTCAGGCCTTTGCGCTGTGGGGCTAGCTTCATGGGTGTTATGAATGGCCACGTTCACACCGCGTACTTGTGAGGTCATGCCCTTGGGGGTGAGCAGGCCCGTCTGCATCGTGTGTCTATCTGACAAAGGTCTGGACGGGCTCGAAGACAAGCGCTGTTTGCGAAACGGGTAATCCCGGTAGACACACAGGTCCGGGCTCCCATTTGTGCGTGCCAAGTCAATGCCATGGGTCTCGCTCGCAGTCCAGCGCAGGTCAGCGCAGGCTGCACGCAGCGCTTGCGATGAAATTCAAAAAGCATTTCAGGCCAGTCAAAGAATGAAGCAGAAAGCGGGTGAAAAAGCCTTACACGCCTTGTCAGCCAATGCCTATCGGCTCTGTCAATGATCTGACAAACATGACCGAAAAATCCATGAATGAAACAGCCAGTTTCCTATTCGGATTTCGAAATATGAGTTCAACAATCCACATCCAGACAAAATTCTTTTTGCACCAAGCCTAAGCAAAGCAACTCGAAATCGTCGCATCTAGGGAATGACACATGAACCATGAACAACTGATGACTGAAATTCGCGAAGCCAACCTGACTTATTTGATGCTCGCACAACGCATGATTCGCGACGATCCGGCACAAGCTTTGTATCGTCTGGGCATCTCAGAGGAAGTCGCTGAATTGATTGCCAGCATCACCTCTGGTCAGCTCTTGAAAATTGCATCGGGCAGTGTCTTGCTTTGCCACATGCGCGGCATCGACGAAGCCGTATGGAGTTTGCTCAGCCATCAAACAGACAACAGCGTGACCAAGCGATTGCATGCCAACATCGTCATGTCCAGTCAGGTTGCCCAATCCTTATGAACAAAGAGTGGGTTCAAGTGACTAAACGCAGCATGTTGAACGAGTCGCGTCAAATCGATCGCGCTGTGAAGTTGATTGGCCTGGGTGCACGCTTGCAAGTGCTCGAAGGCGAAACCGAACTGTCCTACGAGCGTCTGCTCAAACTGTACAAAGAGGTGGCTGGGAAATCGCCCCCCAAAGGTCAATTGCCTTTTTCCACCGATTGGTTTTTGACATGGCAACCCAACATCCATGCTTCCTTGTTCATGAATATCTTCAATTACTTGCAAAAAACAAGTCTGTTGGACGATGGTGAGTTGCTGATCAAAACCTATGAACTCTACAGCGAGCAAATGGCACATTTGGAGCTTGATCCATTGCTCTCAGTGACACGGGCCTGGCGCTTGATGAAATTCATGCACAGCAACCAGCTGGCCATGAATACGTGCAAGGTATGCAGCGGGCGGTTTATCACAGACCTCTATGAAAATCCCAAATATTTCGTCTGCGGCATGTGTAAACCGCCAGCACGTGCGGGCAAAGGCCAAGCTAGCGGGTCCCTGCAATTGCAGTGAATCCAAGCACTTGAATAGCCTTGCAAACGGTCATCTATTCGAACGATCGGCTGGTGACTCACCAAATACCATCAGTGTTCATTGGCGTCATGCGCACCCCAGCCTTGACTCTTTTTTCTATGGTCACCTGAATTGAACGCTTTACAACATGCTGGTCATCATTGGGTACTTGCTTGCTTTGGGCTGCATTTTTGGTGGCTACATCATGCACGGGGGCAACATCAAAGTTGTCTTGGATGCATTGCCCAACGAGATGTTGGTGATTGGTGGAGGTGCGCTGGGGGCTTTTGTGGTGAACAACCAACCCAAAGTGATCAAAGCCACCCTGCGTTGTATGCCCGCAGCATTGAAAAGTTCGGTTCACACCAAAAAGAGCTACCTTGAGTTGATGGCCCTTTTGTTTGACATTTTGCAAAAAGCCCGCAAGGAAGGCTTGATGTCGATTGAACAAGACGTCGATTCGCCCAATGAATCCAAGTTGTTTCAGTCCTATCCGAACATTGTCAAAGATCACCACTTGACAGAGTTTTTGACCGACTATCTGCGCATGATGGTCTCTGGCAATCTCAACTCCCATGAAATTGAAGCCTTGATTGACAGTGAATTGGAAACCCATCACCAAGAAAGCCATGCACCCATTGCGGCTGTTGCCAGGGTCGCTGCGGGTCTGCCAGCCTTTGGCATCGTGGCAGCCGTCTTGGGTGTCGTCAACACCATGAGTTCCGTCGGTCAAGCACCAGCCGTGTTGGGAGCCATGATTGGATCTGCCCTGGTGGGTACTTTTTTGGGTATTTTGCTTGCCTATGGTGTGGTGGAACCACTGGGCGGATTGATGGAGCAACAAGCAGAAGACAGAAGCAAGAAATTATTGTGCGTTAAAGCCACCTTACTTGCCAGCATGCAAGGCTACAACCCCACCACTTGCATCGAGTTTGGCCGCAAAGTTTTATTTTCAACCGAACGCCCTTCGTTCAGTGAGATGGAAGAGCATGTTCGCGCCAAGCGATGAACAATCTCTAAAAAAATACCCTGCGTATGGATAGAAAAAAACTACAACCCATCATCATCAAGCGGATCAAACGGGGCAAAAACGCAGGGGCGCATGGCGGTGCCTGGAAGATTGCCTATGCGGATTTTGTCACGGCCATGATGGCGTTTTTCCTTCTGATGTGGCTCCTGGGCTCCACCTCCAAAGGTGATTTGCAAGGCATTGCTTCGTATTTCAGCAACCCCGTCAAAATTTCCTTGATGGGTGGCGATGGCGCAGGGGACAGCACTTCCATCATCACAGGGGGTGGACCTCGTTTGGAGACGAGCAAAGGCAATGCGGGTGTCAAAGGTAAAGCCAGTTCAACGGGTCGACCCGACTCTGAATTGGAAGAAAGTCGCAAGCTCCAAGAGGTGAAAAATAAAATTCTTGAGCGGATCAACAAACGTCCCGCCTTGTCTGAGTACAAAAATCAGATCAAGCTTGAAATGACCAAGGATGGCTTGCAAATCGACATCATGGACCATTCAAAAAGGCCCATGTTTGACATTGGCCAAGCAGTGGTCAAGCCCTACTTGCGTGAAATTTTGCAAGAAATTGGTGCGGGTTTGAAAGAAGTCAACAACCTGATCAGCTTGTCAGGGCATACAGATGCCACGCAATACAGCAGCGGCTTGCGTGGCTACAGCAATTGGGAGCTGTCAGCAGACAGGGCCAATGCATCTCGCAGAGAACTGGTCACAGGCGGCATGCCACAAAACAAGCTCAAGCGCATCGTAGGCATGGCAGATACAGACTTGCTTGACTCTGAAAACCCAAGCAATCCGATCAACCGAAGAATTTCTGTGGTCGTCTTGAACTATGAAGCAGCCTCCCGATTGCTCGGCGATGACCATCAATTCACTCGCCCAAAATAAGTCACGCCCCCATGAGCAAGCCACGAAATCTACACTTTTTGATCGTCGACGACCTCTCCACCATGAGGCGAATCATCAGGGGCTTGCTCACAGAGGCAGGCCATGTCGATGCCGATGAGGCTGAAGACGGTCAAGTCGCATTTCAAAAACTCAAATCAGGGCATTTTGATTGCGTCTTGACCGACATCAATATGCCCAACATGAATGGATTTGAACTGCTCAAAGCCATCAGAGAAGATGAAAAACTCAAATCTATGCCGGTATTGATGATCACCGCTGAAGCCGGCAAGGAAGAAGTCATCCAGGCCGCACAATTAGGCGCTTGCGCATATATCGTCAAGCCATTTTCCAAAGCCATCTTGGAAGAAAAAATTCACAAAGTTTTCAATCGAAAACCACATTGAGCCCTTGCTGATTTGATGTGTTTGATCAGAAGAATTGATCTGTTTTTCTGCCTTTTTTTGAACTCACACACCTTCCCAGAATTGGAACAATGAATTCCTTTCTATGGGAATACAGCCATGGCTTCAAGCCAGGACAAACACTTACCCGCGACGCAGCAACGCATTCAAAAAGCCCGAAATGATGGGCAAGTGGCGCACTCGCAGCACTTGAAGCACTTGGCCATTTTGGGTGGTGGTGCCATGGTTTTGTTCGCGCTGCTGCCGGGTATCTTGAACCAACTGCTGTCCATGATGCGCACGCAATTGAAGTTCAATGCCATGACATTGGCTCAGCCCAGTGCCATGATCGAGCAGGTGCAAACCCTGTCCAGCGTGGCCTTGAAAGCCACTTTGCCCTTGTCCTTGTGGATCAGTGCCCTGGCCGTTTTGTCCTCAGTGCTCGTCAGTGGCTTCTTGATCACCATAAAACCTTTAGGTCCTGATTTTTCAAAAATCAACCCATTGACAGGTTTGGGTCGCCTTTTCTCCAAAGACAAACTGTCAGAAGTGGCCTTGCTGGTGCTGATTGTCACGGGCTTGTGCCTTGTGACGGGTTTGTACATTCATCACCACATACACCTGCTGGCCGTGATGTCATTGCAGCATGATTCAGCCTCGCTTTTGATGGCCGGAAGATGGCTCATGGAGGGTTTGGCACTCTTGTTGCTGGTGATTCTTTTGATGGCGGCGGTTGATACGCCCCTGCAATTTTTTCTGCACCATCAGCGCTTGAAAATGTCTTTGCAGGACATGAAAGATGAATTCAAGGCGTCTGAAGGTAACCCCGACATCAAAAACAAACGGCGTGCCAAACAGCGCGAAATTGCACAACAAAACAGTGTTCGTCAGGTTGAGAAAGCAGATTTCGTCTTGACCAACCCGACACATTACGCGGTGGCCATTTGCTATGACGACACCCAGTTGGGTGCACCCCGTGTGATTGCCAAAGGCGCTGATTTGATTGCATTGAAAATCCGACAAGCGGCGCAGCAGCACAGCATCCCGCTGCTGGAATCACCGCGTTTGGCACGCGCCTTGTTTACGCATACCGAAATTGACGAAGAAATTCCAACTGCCTTGTACATGGCCGTGGCTCAAGTGCTGTCTTATGTCTACCGACTCAAGGCGTCCCTGTCAGGTCAAGGCCCGCAACCTGGCGCTTGCCCTGTTCCCGATGTGCCCGAAGAACTGGACCCGCACAGCCCTGGCTTTACCAAAGGACGCCTTGCATGAACGCTGCTTTAACGCTGTGGCGCGCACTTTTGGTCAACAAACAATCTGTGCTGCAAGGCATTGGCGCGCCATTGGTGGTGGTGGCCATCTTGGCCATGATGGTGCTGCCGCTGCCCTCTTGGGTTTTGGACATTTTCTTCACGCTCAACATTGCCGTAGCGCTGATGGTGATGATGGTGGCCTCCTACACCAAGAAAGCTTTGGACTTTGCCGTCTTCCCCACGGTATTGCTGATCAGCACCTTGCTGCGCTTGTCGTTGAACGTGGCCTCCACTCGGGTGGTTTTACTGGATGGCCACACCGGCCCTGGCGCTGCGGGTGCGGTGATTGAGGCCTTTGGACATTTTTTGATTGGCGGTAATTTTGCAGTCGGCTTGATTGTTTTTGCCATTCTGGTGGTGATCAACTTCATCGTTGTGACCAAGGGCTCTGAACGCATTGCCGAAGTCTCGGCCCGATTTGCACTGGACGCCATGCCAGGCAAGCAAATGGCCATTGACGCCGATTTGAATGCGGGTCTGATCGACAACGATCAAGCGAAAAAAAGGCGCAGTGAAGTGGGCGATGAAGCAGATTTTTTCGGTGCCATGGATGGTGCCGCGAAATTTGTGCGTGGTGATGCGATCGCTGGCATTTTGATTTTGTTCATCAACATCATCGGTGGATTGACCATTGGCATGTTGCAACACGATTTGAGTGCCACCCAGGCTGCCAACACGTATATCTTGTTGGCTGTGGGTGATGCATTGGTCGCACAAATTCCAGGCTTGTTGATTTCCATCTCTGCAGCCATGGTGGTGTCACGCGTTGGCAATGAGCAAGATGTTGGCCGGCAAGTGGCCGAGCAAATGTTGGGGTCTCCCCTCGTGCTGGGGGTGACGGGAGGCATGCTGGTGGTGCTGGGTTTGATTCCGGGCATGCCTTTGCTGGTTTTTATGCCCATGGGTGCATTGTTGGCATTTGCAGCTTGGCGACTGACACAAACACCCATTCAAAACTTGGAAGACGCCAGCACAACACAAGTCCCAGCTGACAGCGAAGCGAGCTGGGATGATCTCCAACCCGTTGATCCGCTTGGCTTGGAGTTGGGCTACCGATTGATCACACTGGTCGACAAAGACAGACAGGGTGATTTACTCAGTCGAATCAAAGGTGTTCGCAAAAAGTTTGCGCAAGAAATGGGGTTCTTACCGCCTTCTGTGCACGTCAAAGACAATTTGGACCTCAAGCCCAGTGCCTACAACATCACACTGCGCGGTGTCGTCATTGCAAGAGGCGAGGCTTTTCCGGGTCGGCACTTGGCCATCAACCCAGGCGGGGTCAGTGTGCCGGTGATTGGCAACCCGACCACAGACCCCGCTTTTGGCCTGCCTGCTTTTTGGATTGATGAAAACCAAATAGAGAATTCACTGTCACTCGGATTTACGGTGGTGGATTGCGAAACCGTCATGGCAACGCACCTTTCACACTTGATGCAAACCCATGCGGCACGCCTGCTCAGCCGAATGGAAACCCAGCAATTGGTCGAGCACATCACAGCATTGGCGCCCAAATTGATTGAAGAGGTGGTGCCTAAATTGATATCCATCCCCGTGTTTCAAAAAGTGTTGCAGTTGCTTTTGAACGAATCTGTTCACATCCGAGACATGCGCACCATCATTGAAACCTTGGCTGAATTCAGTCAGATCAATGATCCCGAAGAGCTGGCCCGAAAAATTCGCATTGCGTTGGCACCAGCGATTGTTCAGCACATTTATGGAACCGTGAACGAACTTGAAGTCATGGCCTTGGACCCCGCGTTGGAGCGCATGCTGATGCAGGCCCTGGCCAACCCCAACGGTGGTCAAGCTCTGGACCCGGGGGTGGCCGATATGTTGAGCCAATCTGCCATGGCATTGAGCCGCGAGCAAGAGGACAACGGCATGCCCGCTTGTCTTTTGGTACCCGACCCTATCCGCTCACAAATGGCGCGACTGCTGCGGCGCATTGTGCCCCGTCTGCAGGTATTGGCTCACAGTGAAATTCCGGACACACACAGCATACGAATTGGCCCTATTTTGAGAGGTAACACAGGATGAATATCCAAAAATTTTTGGCACCCAACGCACGTGCCGCCATGAACATGGCACGGCTGGCATTTGGCGAAACCACCATGATCTTGTCCAACCGCGATGTGCCTGGTGGCGTGGAAATCACAGCCACTGCGCAAGAATCTGCGCCACTGAATTTGCCATTGCCAAAGCCAAGCTCAGCACCTGCAAATTACGAAAGAACCAGTGTTGCCAGCGACACCGAAGAAATGGCCATGAGTACATTGTCGTTTCAAGACTATGTTCGAGAAAGGCTTTTGCGCAAACAACACCAAGAGAAACATCAAAGACAGCAGGAAGCCAGTCACACGGCAACATCGCAGAGCCCACAAAAATCAAGCCCAACAGGCCGCAGCGATGCGAACTTGAATGCGCTCTCTCCCGCGCTGGATTTGCGCGATGAGTGGCAAAACCTGGAAACAACAGCGAACACGTCCACCCCCAACCTGATGTCGGAGTTGAAAGACCTCAGGGCCATGGTGGAGGAGCGATTCAGCACCATGGCCTGGTTGTCACAAACCAAGCAAAAACCAGCCCATGCGGATTTAACGCAACGTCTGTTGCATGCCGGTTACTCTTCCAAACTCATCAAAGAGATGCTGGAACAACTGCCACAGGCTGCATTGGTCAACCCTCGCGCCGACATGCAAGCCGTGGCACAGCATTTGTCGCGCTGCGTTCAAACCGATTTGGCAGGCCCAAGCTTGATTGAGCAAGGCGGTCAAATGTTGGTGGTGGGCAGCAAAGGCGTTGGCAAAACAACGGCTGTGGCCACCTTGGTGGCGCATTGCGTGGAAATGCACGGCCCGGCCAGTGTCGGCTTGGTCACCCTGGACACCCGGGCCATGCTGGGCAATGAGTCCTTGCGGCAACTCACCCGGGACACAGGGGTTGTCGCACACCTGGCACACGATGTGGACGCAGCCCAAGACCTGTTGAACCTGTGGCACAACAAACACCTGGTGTTGGTGGACACCCCCGGCATTTCACTGCACCACGCCAAATCGTCCTCCAAACAAGCCAAACCTTTGCTGCCCAATTTGCACCGCCTGTTGGTCTTGAATGCCACGGCCCAAGTGGAGGTGAATCAAGCCAGTTTGAAAGCCTTTGACCACTGTAGTTTGGCAGGTGCACTGTTGAGTCACATGGACGAAGCCATCAAACTGGGCCCACTTTTGGACATGTTGATTTTGAACAAAGTGGTGCTGCGTGGGTGTACCCAAGACCTGCCATTGGCGCAAAACTGGTCCAGGCCAAACCCACTGCAGTGGGTTTCGAAAACCCTGCTCATCACACAAAAAAGCCATGTCGAATTGCAGGAGTCAGAGCTTCAAACTTTGTTTGCCAAACCTCGCACAAGCCGACAGAGCGCTGCGAATACCCCCCGGCATTGAGCCCGCGCGATGTACAACTTCAAGGGCCATCCCAATCTCAACAGCTTGCTCAAGCAACACAGCTTGATGGTCAAGCGCATTGCACACCACATGCACGCCAAGCTGCCTGCCAGTGTGGAGGTGGACGATCTGATCCAGGTGGGCATGTTGGGCTTGGCCGACGCTGTTTCCAAGTATGACAGTCAGCATGGGGCACAGTTTGAAACTTATGCCAATCAACGCATCCGAGGCGCCATCCTGGATGAATTGCGCAGCACGGACTGGATGTCACGCACTTCACGCAGAGAACAAAAAAGCATTGAAAAAGCAATCCAAAAATCAGCACAAAAACTAGGCAGAGACCCTGGCGAGCAGGAGATTGCCCATGAAATGGGAATCACCCTGAGCGCGTACCAGGAGATGCTGTCAAAGTCTCGTGGAACGCAGTTGCTTTATTTGGAAGAATTGACGGGTCAGGTCGATGGCGACGATGGTTTTTTGGACCGGTTCATCAGCGACGCTGAATCCGATCCTTTGCATTTGCTTGAAAACCAAAAAATGAGACAGTCATTGGTCGATGCCATTGGTCTTTTGCCTGAGCGAGAGCAGCGCATCATGAGCATGTACTACGAGCAAGAGATGAACCTCAAGGAGATGGCCGCGGTTCTGGGCATTACCGACTCCCGAGTCAGCCAACTGCACAGCCAGGCGATTGCTCGGCTGAGGCAGAGGTTGAAAAGCAGCCGAGCTGAATTCGATGCTTACTGACAATTAGCCGGTCAGCATGGCGCGATAGACCCTCTGAGCCCTTTTGAATCAGTTCAGGACATTGAACAAGGACAATTGTCGCGATTGTGCATACGTCTTTAAGGCAATTTCGTAGGCGATTTGATGGGACTGCATCTGGCTGATGGCTTGAGCCATGTCCAGGTCTTGTACTCGGCTGCGATCTGTTTCAGACTGATCATGTCGGGCATTGAGCAAGCTCTCCATGCGATCGGATTGATTCAAAAAAACACCTGCCTGCCCCCTTGCCGTCTGCAACTGCGTCAAGCCTGTGTCGATGTCCTTGATCCCTTGGCTGATGGCCCCACTCAACGCAGCCAGTGTGGTCGGGTTGTTGGCAGGTCCTTTTAAAGCTGCAATGGCGGTATCCATGGCTTTGAAGATGCTTGCGTTTGGACCATGGTCCGGGGTGAACATGAATGCGCTATGGCCGTCGAGTGCCATGGGCACACTGACATCGCTGGTGGCAGGCAGACCGGCCACGCCCACAAAGCTGACGACACCTGTGCCATCCTCCACAAAGGGTGTTGCCACACTGCCTAGCCCACCAAAAAGTGCCATGCCATTGCTGTCTTGCCGATTGGCCAGTTGCAACAATCTGTGGCGAAGACTTTGAATTTCATGGACGATGCCGGCGCGCTGCGGTGTGTCTAGCGTGGCATTGCTTGCGCTCACCAACAACTCACGGACTCGCTGCAAATCATCGATGCTTTCGCCTAAAGTGCTTTCAGCCAATGTCATGCTGCTGCGCTGGAGGTCTATGGCGCGAAGATCAACTTTGATTCTTTCAATGCGTGTCATGGCACGTTCGGCTTGCGCCGCACCTACCGGGTCATCGCTGACTTTGTTGATGCGCTTGCCCGTTGATATCGCCAGCTGCGACTGATCCAAGCTGGCTTTGCGAACGGTCAGTTGCGCCAGCACCGTTTCGTTGCTGTTGTTTGTGCCATTGCGGCTGCTGATCGGGTTCATGGTGTTGAAGCCTTAAAAAGTGGTGGAGTCCAAAAATCAGCGCCCTAAGTCTTGCAGCAAGGTGTCCATGACACGCTGCGCCACTTGCAAGATCTTGGCGCTGGCTTGATAGGCCTGCTGGAATTGCATCAAGCGAGCGGCTTCTTCGTCTAAATTCACGCCTGACACTCTGGCTTTTTGTGCAAGCATGTTGGCAGCCATGCTTTGCGATGCATCCGAAGCGAACTGAACACTTTGCACCCTGAGACCTATTTGAGACACTGCATTGGCATATGCATCTGTCAAACGCCCTGCATCGAGCAGTTTGGCATCGCGCAAATCCAGGAGTGCTCTGGCATTGCCTGAGTTGGCAGGCATTTGAGTTGGCGTGCCATGGCCTGATGCGGGATTTACAGAGGCAGCAGCCACGGTGAGCGGTGAAGTCAGAAGCGATTGGATGCTGCCTGCGGCATCTGCGAAAGGCTTGAACAGCATGCGCTGACTGGCACCCAGGGCTGGAGACGTGAGCTTGAATGTCAAGCCATCAATCGTTTTCGATGCAAGCTCAGTGTCGCTCAAGAAATCCGTTTTTTTTCCATCCATTTGGCGGATGACATGCCCCCCTGTACCGGCACTGTCCATTTGAACGACATAATTGGAGGCACTGAACTTGCTAGGATCTGTGAACAGGACATGCCCCTGCGCACCATCCACATTGAGTCCCTCAACTTGCTTCGGGATTGAAAACATCGCCTGGCCAGGCTTGCCTTCAAAGTCCCATCCAGCCCTGTGCTGTTGGTTCACCGCCAAGCCCAACGCCATGGCCAAACGTCCACTCAGGTTTTTGGCCAGAGACAAATCGTTTTGCTCAAATTCAAGCAAGCCTTTGAGCTGACCGCCGGCTATGGTTGAGTCGTCCAGGGTGCGCAAAGTGCTGCCATTTTGCAACTGCAAGCGACTGAGCGATGCATCCTGAGCATCGCAGACTACGGAGATCGCACCGGCTTTCGATCCTTGAACGACGGCTTGGTTGGCCACAAACACGCTCAACGAGCCATCGTCCTGCATCAACTGAGTCGTTTGAATGTATTCGTTGAGTTCCAGAACACATTGCTCTCGACTGTCTAGCCAATCATGGCTTGGCTGTCCGCTGCCTTGGGTGCTTGTGATTTGCTGATTCAAGGCAGCAATTTTTTCAAGCAGCGTATTGGCCTGCTGGGCTTTACCTTGCAGTTCAGATCGGGTGCTGATGGCCAATTCTGTGATCTCTGAATGGCTTGCTCGCAGGCGATCAGCAACGCTTTGCACGCCGGTCAGCACAACGGTGCGTGCGGTCATGTCATTGGGCGCTGCGACCACCTGTGAAAATGCATTGAACATGTCGCCAATGGCCATTCCCAAGCCTGCAGAGCCGTTGGGAAAATTCATTTCCAAAATGCCCAATTTTTCAGCACGACTTGCGTCAGCAGCCTGCTGTGCGCGTGTGGTGTTGAGCTGAGCACTTAAAAAATCACTGTACACCCGCTCAACACCTGCAACATTCACACCGCGCCCGATAGAGCCGCCTATTCCCAAATGACCAGGATCACTTTCAAGGCGCACCGTCTGGCGCGAATAACCGGGGGTGTTGACGTTGGCAATGTTGTGACCAATGGTCTGCAAGGCTGCAGAATTGGCGTTCAATGCGCGCATTCCAATGCTGAGTAATCCGCTCATGTGGCCTTGCCTTTGATGTTTTGTGTGCGCATGGACATGGCAATGGCACGGCTGAGTTTGTGGGCGTACTGGGGATCGGTGGCATAGCCAGCTTGCTGTAAATGGGTGGCGTACGTTTGTGCGTTGTGCATGTTGCCTGCAGCTTGGGCATAGCGGGCCGATCCGGTGATCAATTTGGCGTAGTCTTTGAATGAATCGGCATAAGAGTCATAGGCCCGAAAACGGGCCACGATCTTGACAGCTTGGTTTTGAATGTATTCGGTGGTCATGACTTCTGCGACTTTTCCCTTCCAGCCTTTATCGGCTTTGATGCCAAATAAATTGAATGCGCTGGTGCCATCTTTGTGGCGAATTTCATGTTGACCCCATCCACTTTCCAATCCCGCTTGACCCAACATAAAGGGTGCCGGAATCCCGCTGTCCTGCGATACCTTGTCAGCGGCCTGCTGGTGTTGACTGACAAATTCAGCCGCTTTGGGCGCCACTGTCTTGACACCGAGCGATTGAGTGGGGGTGTACGCAGCCAATGGTTTTTCAGCGCTTGTGACTTGCTTGCTCAATTGCCGGGCAATGATCTCTGAAAGCCCACCGGGCCGGCCCGACATGGCTTGCGCCAATTGTTGGTCGAGCAAGTCTGCGCTCACGTCACCGGCTTGGCTGTCAAGCAAACCTGATCGCATGGTGGCTTGCCGCATGCTTTTGATGAGTTCACGCATGAACAAGGATTCAAACTCTTTGGCCGCCTGCGCAATGGCGGCCGGGTCTTTGCGCTTGGCCTCCAACTTCAAAGTGCCCAGCGCTTTGACATCGAAAGCCAGAGAAGGACTGCGCTTCATGGATGAGGGCGTCATGTTATTGCACCACCAACTCGGCCAGCAAGGCACCTGCAGCCTTCATGGCCTCTAAGATGTGCAGTAAGTCTTGCGTGGTCGCCCCCATCAAATTGATGGCACGCACCACATCTTCCAGCTTGGGGGCTGCTGCGATGTACATCAGACGGCCCTCACCCTCTCGCATTTGAATATTGGCTTTTTCCTTGACCACCGTTGACCCCGAAGACAGGGCCCCGGGTTGGCTGATCACCGGGGTTGCGCTGACGGTGATGGTGAGATTGCCATGCGCAATGGCACATGGCCCCAAAGTGACCGATTGGTTGAAGACAATAGAACCCGTGCGGGCGTTGATCACCACCATGGCCGCTGGCAGACTGGCCTCAAACTTGATTTCTTCCAAATCAGCCAAAAAACTGACACGCTCGTTGGCATCTGTGGGGGCATCCACCTGAACACTGCGGCCGCTCAAGGCGCGTGCTGTGCCGGTACCAAAATGCGTGTTGATGGCATCGGTGACCTTGCGTGCCGTTTGAAAATCTGAGGAGTTGAGTGCCAACTGAATAAATGGGCCTTGCAACAACGATGTGGTCACACTGCGCTCAATCTGCGCCCCATCGACAACACGCCCCACACTCAATTGATTCACTTGAACGCGGCTGCCCGCCTGTGATGCACCGGCACCACCCACAATCACATTGCCTTGGGCCAGGGCATAAATTTCGCCATCAGCACCTTTGAGGGGCGTGGTAATCAAGGTCCCGCCCTTGAGCGATTTGGCATTGCCAATGGAGGAAACCACCACATCCACCAGTTGGCCGGGCTCGGCAAAGGCAGGTAATTTACCGGTCACAATGACCGAGGCGATGTTGCGCAGTTGTGGCGCAGGGCCGCCACCGCTTGGAAGGCCAATGCCTTGTTGCTTTAAATAGTTGGAAATGCTTTGAGAGGTATAGGGCATTTGAGCGGTTTGATCGCCTGTGCCGTCCAAACCGATGACGATGCCGTACCCGGTGAGGTGATTGCTTCGAACGCCTTGTACCGAGGCGATTTCTTTGATGCGTGTGGGCTGCGCCTGACAGAGCAAGGGGGTCACTGCGCTGGCCAACAGCAAACTGATGAGTGGAATGGTTGAATTTTTCAACATGAGGTGGCCATCTGATGGTGCGAGATGCGCATCAAAACGGGAGGAACTTCATGAAGATGCGCGACAGCCAGCCCATGGCTTGCGCCTCACCTTGAGCGCCTAAACTTCCAGAAGCAATACGCGCATTGGCCACTTGTGCAGAACTGATGACATTGCCTGTGCGAATGCTACGAGGGTCTACCGTGCCAGAGAATTTGAGGACCTCGACATTTTCATTCAGGCCCATTTGTTTTTCACCGTATAAAACCAAATGTCCGTTGGGCAATATATCGACCACGGTGGCGGTGATGGTGCCGCTGAAATTGTTCTCGCTTTCAGTGCCCCCCTTGCCAGCAAAATTTTGTCCTGACTTGACGCCTGCGCCGAGTCGAGTATTCAAAGAGGTGCCCAACAAAGGCAATGCCGTCACACTGGCATTCAAGGCCGTACTGCGGTCAATGTTGGAAGATGAAGATTGTTTGGCATTGACGTTTTCCATGATTTCAATGGTCATGATGTCGCCCACCAGGCGTGCGCGGTAGCTCTCAAAAGCAGGGCGGTAACTGGACGTCACAAACAAACTGCCATTCGGCGTGCTTGGCGCAAGCACTTGCAAGGTCTTGTCTTTGGCGTGGGCGTACTGACTGGGATCTACCAAAGCGACCTTGGGCGATTGGCGCAATGTTTCGCAACCTGTCAGGCACACCATGGATAAAAAAATCCCCATCCATGTGCTTCTTTGAATCATCCAAGTTGCCCCAGTTTTTGCAGCATTTGATCTGCGGTTTGAATGGCTTTGGAATTCATTTCATACGAGCGCTGGGTTTGAATCATGGCCACGAGTTCTTGCACCACATTCACATTGGAGCCTTCCACATACCCTTGCATCACACTGCCCAATCCATTGGTGCCCGCAGCACCGGCAACAGGAGCGCCTGAAGAGGCAGATTCGCTGTAAAGGTTCTGCCCCCTTGGCTCCAGGCCTGCAGGGTTCATGAAGCCCACCAAATTGATCGTGCCCACGTTGACCACAGCCGCCGAGTTGGGCTGGGTGACCGAGACGACGCCATCGGCGGAAATCGTCACTCCCTTGGCGTTGGCAGGGATGGTGATGTTGTCACTCAAGGCAAAGCCTGACGAAGTGACCAAGCGTCCCGATGGGTCCACTTGAAAAGCACCATCTCGGGTGTAGGCGTTGGTGCCATCGGGTAGGGTAATTTGGAAAAATCCTTGTCCATTGATGGCCAAGTCCATGTTGTTGCCGGTCTGCTGCAAGCTGCCTTGTGTGAATGAGCGCTGAGTTGCCACAGTGCGCACCCCTAAGCCCACTTGCAGCCCCGTGGGCAACTGGCTTTGTTGACTGCTGCTGGCACCCACTTGCCGCATGTTCTGGTACATCAAGTCTTCAAAAATGGCGTTGGCGCGCTTGTACCCATTGGTGGAAACATTGGCCAAGTTGTTGGAAATAATGTCCAGCTGGTTTTGCTGCGCCTGCATGCCGGTTTTGGCAATCCATAGTGCATTGATCATGACGTCATCCTGTTGTGTTTCAAAAAATCAACCTAGAAAAACGCAGTTGAACGCGCCCGAGGGTGCTGCCATGGGGGCAATGGCCAGGCGCGAGGAGGCCGCAGGCTGCACCCCTGCAACGACGAGCAACGCCGCCAGTGCCCCCCAGGGCTGTGCCATCGGGTGCGTAGCGGGATTACCCACAAGGTGAGCGTCTTCGTGCTCACAGAATTCAGAATACATCAGGGTTTCCAGCGGGTTTAAAGCGGTCAACTGCGTTTTCTAGGATGATTCATCTGCCGTTCATGTGACGTGCACTTTCGTGTTCATGTGGCGCTTGCACACTGCCGATGTGGTCTGTCAAAGGCCCACACAAAGTGTTTGAACGTCAACAACAGGAGAAACCTCATGAACGCAACTTTCACCCCCCGCCGCACCTGGCTGGCTCTGGCTTTGAGCGCCCTGTCCGCTTCGGCCATGGCCTTCACCCCCACCGTGGTCAACACCAACATCACCGAAGCCGATGTGAAAGCCGCTCAGGACGCCTGGGGCAAGGCCCTGATCCAGATCAGCGATGACTATGCCAGCGGCGGTCTGCCCAAGGCCAAGGCCACCGCCAACGCAGTGCTCGATGCCGCTTACGGCTACAACATGGGTGTGGTGCTGTTCAAGCCCACGCTCACCCATGGCCAGCAAACCTTCCGCACCACCAAAGCCGGGGCCTTGGCCTACTTTGTGGGCGATGACAAGGCCTTTGCCAGCGACAGCGGCTTTGCCCTCAAAGGCTGGAAAAAATACGAATACCGCAATGCTGGTGTGTTCATCAACGGCGACATCGCCCTGACCCAAGGCCATGTCATCCTGACCAACAAGGATGGCCAAGTCACCACCGTGGACAAAACCTGGGCCTTCAAGAAGGACAACAAAGGCCAGCTGCGCATCGTGCTGCACCACTCGTCCTTGCCTTTTCAGCCCAGCAAGTAAACGCGACTTTCGCCCTTGTACAAGGTGTCGACAAGGGCCACTCAGGGGCATGACCTGGCCTGATGGCACGGTTTCAATCCGTGCCGGTTAATGCCTGTTCAGTTAGATTTTGTTCAGAAATTTGATTGATTTTTGGTGAAATATTCTGCGACAGATCCGGATGATGGCGATTCTTGTTAGCCAAGGACGCCGCCATGAATGCCGCCATCATCCCGATCCCTTTACCTGACGCAGCCCTCTTCACCCCCGGCGGCGCCTTGCACGAGCGCAGCGCCCTGCGCGAAGCCATCGCCCGCGCCACCCGCTTGCCTGAAGCGCAGGCCCTGGCCCCCTTGCTGGCCGCCGCACGCATGAGCGGCCCCCAAGCCGAACGCACCGACGCGCTGGCCCGCCAACTGGTGAGGGGCATGCGCGAAGGCCCACAACAAGGCGGACGTGCAGGCCGCGTGCAAAGCCTGATGCAGACCTACGCGCTGTCCAGCGAAGAAGGCGTGGCCCTGATGTGCCTGGCCGAGGGGCTGCTGCGCATTCCGGACGCAGCCACGCGCGACGCGCTGATCCGCGACAAGATTGGCCAGGGTGACTGGCACCAGCATGTGGGCCGCAGCCCGTCGCTGTTTGTGAACGCCGCGTCCTGGGGCCTGCTGCTCACGGGCAAGCTGGTGGCCACCCACAGCGAGGGCGCGATGCTGGCCTCGCTCACCCGGCTGATCGGCAAAAGCGGCGAGCCGCTGATCCGCCAGGGCGTGCAGCTGGCCATGCAGATGCTGGGCGAGCAGTTTGTGACGGGCGAGACGATTGACGAAGCCCTGCACCGCGCCCGCGCCATGGAGGCGCAAGGCTTTCGCTACTCCTACGACATGCTGGGCGAAGCGGCGCTGACCGAAGCCGACGCGCAGCGTTACATGCAGGCCTATGAAAACGCCATCCACGCGATTGGCCAGGCATCCAAGGGCCAAGGCGTGGTGAACGGCCCGGGCATTTCGATCAAGTTGTCGGCCCTGCACCCGCGCTACAGCCGCGCCCAGCACCAGCGCGTGATGGATGAACTGTTGCCCCGCGTGTTGCAGCTCACCGAGCTGGCCCGCCACTACGACATCGGCCTGAACATCGACGCCGAAGAGGTGGACCGCCTGGACATCTCGCTCGACCTGCTCGAAGCCCTGTGCTTGGCCCCTAGCCTGCAAGGCTGGCACGGCATCGGTTTTGTGATCCAGGCTTACCAAAAGCGCTGCCCTTTTGTGATCGACTTTGTGGTGGACTTGGCACGCCGCACAGGCCACCGGCTGATGGTGCGTCTGGTCAAAGGCGCGTATTGGGACAGCGAGATCAAACGTGCCCAGCTGGACGGGCAAAGCGACTACCCGGTCTACACCCGCAAGCACCACACCGATGTGTCTTACCTGGCCTGCGCCCAAAAGCTGCTGGCCGCGCCGGATGCGGTGTATCCCCAATTTGCCACGCACAACGCGCACACGCTGGCGGCCATTGTGAGCATGGCCCAGGGCATGCACGGCGACTACGCGCCGGGCCAATACGAGTTTCAGTGCCTGCACGGCATGGGCGAACCGCTGTACCGGCAGGTGGTCGGGCGAGCGAGCGCCGCCGGGCCGTCCCAAGGCGCGAGCACCCCCTCGGGGGGCAGCGGGCTACACGAAGTGAGCCTGCGTGGGGGTAGACAGTTTCAGCGCCCTTGCCGCATCTACGCCCCGGTGGGCACACATGAAACCCTGCTGGCCTATCTGGTGCGCCGCCTGCTCGAAAACGGGGCCAACAGTTCATTCGTGAACCGCATGGCCGACCTGAGCGTTTCCATCAGTGATCTTGTGCAAGACCCGGTGGCTCGCACCGAAGAAGACGCCCAGCGCGAAGACAGCAGCCCCGGCCAGCCCCACCCGCAAATCGCGCTGCCCGCGCAGCTCTATGGCGCGGCCCGACGCAACTCCAGCGGGCCTGACCTGGCGCACGAGCCCACGCTGCGCCAATTGGCCGCAGACATGCAAACGCAGGTGAAGCCTGTCACGGTGACGCCTCTGACCGCATCACCTGCCTTGGGCGGTGCCATCCACACCCTGCGCAACCCCGCCGACCACAGCGACGTGCTGGGCACAGTGCAATACGCCAGCCCGGCCGATGTGGAGGCTGCGCTGCAAGCCGCCACCCGCATTGCCCCCGACTGGGCCGCCACACCACCCGCTCAACGCGCCGCCTTGCTGGAGCACGCGGCCGATCTGCTGCAGGCCGATGCACCCCGTGTGATGGCTTTGCTGGTGCGCGAAGCAGGCAAAACCTGGGCACACGCCGTGGCCGAGCAGCGCGAAGCGGTAGACTTTTTGCGCTACTACGCCGCACAGGTGCGCCGCGACTTTGACAACAGCACTCACACGCCGCTGGGCCCGGTGCTGTGCATCAGCCCGTGGAATTTTCCGCTGGCGATTTTTGTGGGGCAGGTGGCTGCGGCGCTGGCCGCAGGCAACCCGGTGCTGGCCAAACCGGCCGAAGCCACCCCCGCCATCGCCGCACTGGCCGTGCAGAAGCTGTGGCAAGCCGGCGTGCCCCGGGCCGCTGTGCAACTGCTGCCGGGCCCAGGCCGCGAGGTGGGCATGCAACTGGTGCGCGACGCCCGCGTACAAGGCGTGCTGTTCACCGGCTCCACCGAGACCGCCCGCGTGCTGCAAGCGGCGCTGGCCGAGCGCCTGAACGCGCATGGCCAACCTGTGCCCTTGATCGCCGAGACCGGTGGTCAAAACTGCATGGTGGTCGACTCGTCAGCCCTGCTCGAACAAGTCGTGACCGACGCCGTGGCTTCAGCCTTTGAGGCGGCCGGCCAGCGCTGCTCTGCCCTGCGCGTGCTGTGCGTGCAGGGCGATGTGGCCGACCGCCTGGTCGAGATGCTGCAAGGCGCCATGGCCGAAATCCGCATGGGTGCGCCCGCGCATCTGGCGGTGGACATGGGGCCGGTGATCGACGAGCGGGCCCGCATGGGCATCGAAGCGCATGTGAGCGCCATGCAGCAAAGCGGCTGCCGCGTTTACCGTATCTCCCGCAACGCACCGGATGAGACGAACGCGTGGCCCATCGCAAAAGCCCACCCCGTGGGCGATCAGACGCCTGTCGGGGCTGAAGCCACCGACCTACAGACATCCCGTAGGTCGGCACCTTCAGGTCCGACGTTGCAGGCTTTGGCGCAGGCCCATGTCGAGGCTCAAGCCACCGATCTGCAGACACACAGCTTTGTAGGAACCAGCCCTGCTGGCGATTCGACGCATGTGGACCACAGGCCATTGCTTGCAGGGCAAGCACCCACAAAATCCATGCAAAGCGCAACACCCGAAAGGACAAAAAATTCCAACGCCTTGCCCTCAGGCACCTACGTCCAGCCCACGCTGATCGAAATCGACCGCATCGCCCAGCTGGAGCGCGAAGTGTTTGGCCCGGTGCTGCACATCGTGCGTTATGCCCGCAGTGAACTGCCCGAGCTGCTGCAAGCCATCCACGACACCGGCTACGCACTCACGCTGGGCGTGCACTCGCGCATCGAAGAAACCATCGCTCAAGTCATTGACCACAGCCACGCGGGCAATGTCTATGTGAACCGCAACATGGTGGGCGCGGTGGTGGGCGTGCAGCCCTTTGGCGGCGAAGGCCTGTCGGGCACCGGCCCCAAGGCGGGTGGGCCGCTTTACCTTTTGCGATTGTTGGCGCGTTGCCCGCAGGACGCCGCCTTGCGCAGCGTGCAGGCCAGCGGCGCGGCATCGCTGCCCCAGGCCACCCCTGCGCTGCAAGCCCTGCACGACTGGGCGGTGGCCCAAGGCCGTTTGCCGCTCGCACATGTGTGCGCGCAATTTGCCGCGAACAGCCCGGCGGGTCTGCAAGCCAGCCTGAGCGGGCCCACCGGCGAGCGCAACGTCTACCGTGTGCAAGCCCGTGGGCGAGTGCTGTGCCTGACGGGCGAACAGCCCGGGGCCGATGCCGACCGCCTGACGCAAGTGGCCGCCGTGCTGGCCGTGGGCAGCTGCGCCGTGTGGCCCCTGTCCGCCCAGGCGCTGCACGCACAGCTGCCCGTGGCGGTGCAAAGCCAGGTGACGCTGGAAGAGATCGCCAACGGCCACCCGGTGGACGCCGCCTTGCTGCACGCCGACGCAGCCACCACACTGCACTGGCAAGCGCAGCTGGCACAGCGCCCGGGGGCCATCGTCACGCTCACGGCCCTGCGCCCGGGCGACGCCGCCGTGCCGCTGGCGCGCCTGGTGAGCGAGCGCAGCATCAGCACCAACACAGCCGCTGCGGGAGGCAACGCCAGTTTGATGACACTGGGTGCTTGAGCGTTGAATATGTCTGCGTTTTCTATGGAGCCGACATGCTTAAGTTAGAAATGCGTGAAACATGTCATCTCGTAGGTCGGCACTCGCAGAGTCCGACATGAGTGGTTTCAGCACAGGCCCATGTCGGGGTCTTCGACCGCCGACCTACAACTTCTTTGTCCATTGAATACTGCACAGGGCCGAATCAATAGCTTGAAGCACTGCAAAGCAGCCCTTGGCAGAGCGATGATTCAGACCCAGTCAGGGCAGGGCATGGAACACCACATATTCAAAACCCACAGGTTTGGGAAAACGCCAGCCACTGCGGCTGACCTGAAAGTAAATCGGCTGCACCGGCATCTGGTGTTTTTCCAGCCACTGGCGGGCGTTCAGCTCACATGCGCCTGGTGGCGAATCGGCGCGGCGCTGTGCCGACAGGCCCAGGCTGCAAAAAATCAATCCGGGCTGTCGGCTCCAATCAGGCGTGTCATAAAAGCTGGCAGCCTTTGAACCCGGCAAGTCGGGGATGACGGTCAATGAGGCGTCTCCATACAAAGACAACAGCGCGCTTTCTGCCCAGTCGCCACCGACCCAGCTCAGGCGAGTGTCGGGGTGTCGTTGTGACCAATCGTTCAGGATGACCGTGGCCGTCGCTTCGCTTGGGCGGTAGTAGTTGACTTCAGAACGGGAGGCATGACTCCATGCCAACACGCATGAAAAAAACACCAGTCCCAACAAGCTGGGAACAAACCACCGGTCCAATTGGGACCAAGGTGATGGCGCTGGCGTGCTGTCTTCATGTTCAGACACAGGCATCCGAAGCTCAAAGTTGCGCAACCACAACAAAGGAAAGGCATAGCCAATGGGAATGGCCCATGCCGTCGACAGGTTCACGTAACCCGTGATGCCAAAGCCCAGGGACATGGCCCACGGAAAGACTGCCAACCAAAACAAGGTGTCATTCCAGGCGCGGGGCATCCAGCATTGCCATGCCCAGCGCGACACCGAGCCCAGCCATGAAGCGCCCGCTTGCGCCTTGCAAAGTGCCCGACCGCCTACAAAAACGGTCACCAACCAGGCTGGCAGCCAATACAAGATGGGCGACAGGGCAAAACCCGCGAGGCCCTGCTTGTAAATCTGAGCGCCGCCTTGCTCATCCATGTATTTCAGAGTGACCATGTCATGCGCCATGACCCATTGAGCATGGGGCCACATGGCCAGCACGAAGACCAGCAAGCTCAGATAAGGCCAAGGTGTTTTCAGCCAGGCACGACCCTCAGGATGAAACACACTGGCGATGAACAGGCCCAGCAAAAAAACGCCACTGTAATATTTGCTGAGAAAACAAGCCGCCGCCGCCAAGCCGAGCAAAGCGGCAAAAAGGACCTTGTGCCAACCCCATGCCTGCCAGGCTCGCAGCATGAAAACAGCGGTCCATGGCCACAGAGACAACAACTGGCTGTTGGCATTGAACTTGGACGCCAAGGTCGTATAGGGCAAGCTCCACAACAACAAAATCACCGCAGGCTTGGCCAGCTGGGGAAGTTTCAAGGCTTGTGCCAGGCGCACCACACCCCACAAAGAAACGGCCACGTTCACATAGGCCAAGAGCTTGTAAAAAAAGGACTGGTGAGGCATCACCTGGAACCAGGCCCCCACCACCCATGCAAAAAATGGTGGGTGCTTGTGCGTGCCCCATACCGCAATTTGCGACCACGCATAGTTTTCCAGCATGTCGTGGTGACGGTCCAGCGCAGGGTAGGCGATGTGTTGCATCACCGTCCAAGTCACGGTGGCCAGGACAATCAGAAATGGCCAACTGCCGAGCCATGGATGACCGGCGCCGACAGACGTCTCGCGCTTAACAAATGACCCGATTGGCGTAGGAATAGACATATCAAGAATCCAGAATCCTGAAATTTTAGGTGACGGGAAAATGTGGCCAAGTAAGGCAGTGCGGCCCCATTGAGCGGCGCTTTAGCGGTGAAAGCAGCCCCTCCGCCGCGATGCGCACTTGCAGACCACCCCCTATCGCCCGGGCGACGCAGGGCCTACAGGGGGGTTGTGCAAACATTTTGGGGCCTGATCAACAGGCATCCGCCTTCAACTCAAGTGCCTGCCAATGATCCCCGCCAATTCAAACATCGTGGCCTGGTCTTTGCCAAACACGGCTTGCAGCTTGCCGTCGGCTTTGATCGAGCGCTTGTCTGCCGGGTCCTGCAGGTTGTTGGCCTTGATGTAGTCCCAGATTTTCTTGACGACTTCGGTGCGCGCATAACTGCCGTCGCCAATCACAGCCATCAGGGCGGGGCTGGGCTTCAAGGTGCCGACTGCGGCCTTGCGCGGCGCTTTTGCTGCAGAGGGCTTGGCGGCTTTTTTGGCAGCGGGGGCTTTGGCGGTTTTGGCGGCCGTCTTGGTGGCCGCTGCTTTGCCAAAAGGCGTTTTCTTGGCGGCTGTCTTGCGTGGCGGGTATTTCTTGCCGCCTTCGCGGGGCTCAAATTCAAAGGTCACTTTGCCCTCTTCGGGATTCCAGGCCAGCATGGCCTTGAAGCTGCGGCGGGTGCGGTTGCTGACGAACTTGTCGAGCACATCCGTCTTCCCCGTGGCCAGCAGCTTGACCACCTGCTCGCGCTCCACCGGTTGCTGCAAGATGATCTTGCCGGTCTTGAAGTCGCAGCTGGGCGTGGGTTGCTCATTCGTCGGCACGGCTTTGCTGCACAGGTAGTTGCTGCCGTGCTCGTGCACCGGGCTGCCGCACTTGGGGCATCCGCCCAAGGCCTCGTCGCTGAACTCGACGATCTCGCCGCTCTCTTCATTTTTCTTGTCGTCACCAAAGTCAAACTCAAGCTTCCAGTTTTTCTCTTCTTCGTTGTACTTGAGCGCCATTTCGGCCACAAAGGGCCAACCGGCTTTGGAGCGGAAGCCGTCCAGCGGGCCAATCTTTTTGTCGCGCATGAACTGCTCGACTTCAGCCGGCTCGAAGGTGCGGCCCGCAGGCGACTTGCCAAACGAGAAGCCGCAGCCGTCGCTCGCGCCGTCGGCCCCGGTGCAGGTGTACCTGCGGTAGTTTTCCTTGACCACGCCACCGCAGTTGGGGCAGGGCGTGCTCACGGTGGCGTAGTCGCCGGGCACGCTGTCGCGGTCGTATTCTTTGGCTTTCTTGACGATGTGCTCGGTCATGGCCGCGATCTCGGCCATGAAGGTGGCGCGGCTGAGCTTGCCTTGCTCCATTTGCGCCAGCTTGTATTCCCATTCGCCTGTCAATTCAGGCTTGGAGAGTTCTTCGACCTGCAAGCCGCGCAACAGCGTCATCAGCTGGAAGGCCTTGGCCGTCGGGATCATCTCGCGGCCTTCGCGCAGCATGTACTTTTCGTTGATCAGGCCTTCGATGATGGCGGCGCGGGTGGCTGGCGTGCCCAGGCCTTTTTCCTGCATGGCCTCGCGCAGCTCGTCGTCGTCGACCATCTTGCCTGCGCCTTCCATGGCACCCAGCAGTGTGGCTTCTGAATAGCGGGCGGGCGGGCGGGTTTTCAGGCCCTTGGCCTCGACCGATTCGACGCCGACTTGCTCGCCCGGCTGCACGGGCACCAGGTTCTGGCCCTTGTCACCGTCTTTGGCGTCTTCGACTTCGGCTGCGGCTTCTTTGCCATAGATGGCGAGCCAGCCCGGTTTGACCAGCACCTTGCCCACGGTCTTGAAGCTGTGGCCAGCGGCCACGCTGATGCGGGTGGTGACCTGGTATTCGGCGCTGGGGAAGAACACCGCCATGAAGCGGCGCACCACCAAGTCGTACAGCTTTTGCTCGGCATCGGACAGGCCGCTGGGCGCTTGCAGCGTGGGGATGATGGCGAAGTGGTCCGAGACTTTTTTGTTGTCGAACACACGCGGGATCTTGCGCACGTAGTTGTTGTTCAGGGCCGTGAGCGCGTGCGGGGCCAGGTGGCGCATGCCGCTGTCGGCCAGCATCTCGAAGGTTTGCTTGGCCACGGGCACGTAGTCTTCGGGCAGGTGGCGCGAGTCGGTACGGGGGTAGGTCAGGGCCTTGTGGCGTTCGTACAGGCTTTGGGCCAGCGCCAGCGTGGTCTTGGCCGAGAAGCCGAACTTGCCATTGGCCTCGCGCTGCAGGCTGGTCAGGTCAAACAGGCCGGGACTCGCTTGCGTGGTGGGTGTGGCCTCTTCGGTGACCGTGGCTTTTTGTCCGCGCACTGCGTTAACGATGGCGTGTGCCTCGGCAGCCGTCCACTTGCGGTCGGCTTTCTTTTCGGCGTCTTCTTCTTTACGCCACTTGGGGTCAAACCACTTGCCCGGATACGTGCCCGCAGAGGCAGCGAACTCAGCGTGAATTTCCCAATAGTCGCGGCTGATGAACTTGCGGATTTGCTCTTCGCGCTCCACCACCACGGCCAGGGTGGGCGTTTGCACCCGGCCCACGGTGGTCAAGAAGAAGCCGCCATCGCGCGAATTGAACGCGGTCATGGCGCGGGTGCCGTTGATGCCCACCAGCCAGTCGGCTTCTGAGCGGCTGCGGGCAGCATCGGCCAGGCCCTTCATTTGCTGTTCGCTGCGCAGGCTGTTGAAGCCGTCGCGAATCGCTTGCGGCGTCATGGACTGCAACCACAGGCGCTTGACCGGCTTGTTGAGCGGTTTGGCACCACCTGCGTACTGCTCGATCAGGCGGAAGATCAATTCCCCTTCGCGACCCGCGTCGCAGGCGTTGATGAGGGCGCTCACGTCCTTGCGCTTGGCCTGCCTGACCACCGCAGACAGGCGACTTTTGGTCTTGTCCACAGGCTTCAAATCAAAGTGCGGCGGAATCACGGGCAGGTTGGCAAAGCTCCATTTGCCGCGTTTGACGTCGTATTGCTCAGGCGCCTGGATTTCCACCAGATGGCCCACCGCGCTGGTCACCACATAGGTGTCGCTCTCGAAGTGGTCCTCGTGCTTTTCGAACTTGCCCGCCACCGGTGTGAGGGCCCGAACAATGTCTTGGGCCACCGAAGGCTTTTCCGCAATGATCAAAGTTTTCATGTCTATACAATCCGTTGTCTCGCGTGTGCACGCGCGCTCGCACACATGCACGCCTGGGCGCGCTCACGCGCACGCCCACATGAATTCACCATAACAAATTTTTCAACGCCGTGGCCAAAACACCTGCTCCTCGCTCCGCCTCGCCATCTGGCAAACGCATCCAGGTTCGCCGCTCCGGCGTGCACGGCAAGGGCGTGTTTGCCTTGCAGGACCTGGCCGAAGGCGAGACCATCATTGAATATGTGGGCGAGGTCATCAGCTGGGACGAGGCGCAAGACCGCCACCCGCACGACCCCAATGACCCGAACCACACCTTCTACTTCCATGTGAACGAAGACCGGGTGATTGATGCGCTGCACGGCGGCAATTCCTCGCGCTGGATCAACCACAGCTGCGACGCCAACTGCGAAGCCGATGAAGAAAACGACCGCATCTTCATCAAGGCCCTGCGCAACATTGCAGCCGGTGAAGAGCTGAACTACGACTACGGCCTGATCATCGACGAGCCTTACACCCCCGAACTGCTGGCTGAGTACCCCTGCTGGTGCGGTGCCAAAAACTGCCGGGGGACGCTGCTCTCACCCAAAGAGCGTGAAGACACGCCCGAGATTCCCAGCCAGAAAAAGAAGAAGGCCAAGCCCAAAGCGGATGGCAAAGCCAAGTCCAAGGTCGACGCAACATCCAAGTCCAAAAGGGATGAAAAACCGAAGACCCAGGTGAATGCCAAACCGAAGACCGAGGCCAAAGCCCAGAAGAAGCTGGCAGACAAAGTCCCCAAAAAGCGCTGAGCGGTCAACCCGTTACTGCAATCCCGCATGTCGTCTTCTCGTCATTGACCCCTTTCGCCGTCATTGCGAGTCCTCACTACCGTCATTGCGAGCGAAGCGCGGCAATCCAGTTGCTGAGCTCATTCTGGAGCCAAAGCCTGAGCGTGCGCTTTTTCTGGATTGCCGCGTCGCAGGCTCCTCGCAATGACGTGACACCCTCACCAACGTCATTGCGAGCGAAGCGTGGCAATCCAGTTGCTTTGGTCGAGTGGGTGATACCGCCTTTTGTGGGCGTCGCTGCTCATTTTCCGCGTCGCAAGCTCCTCGCAACGACAGGAAACCCTCAGCACCGTCATGGCGAGCGAAGCGTGGCAATCCAGTTGCTGTGGTCGAGTTGGTGAAAAGCCTATTAAAAGCGTCGCTGCTGGTTTGCCGCGTCCCGCCCTCTTCCCCACCGATCACGCAGTATTGGATAAAAAACAGGGGCCGAAGCCCCTGATGTCTGAATGCCCCTGTGCGGGTGGCATGCCCCTTATGGGCGCTTCATGAGCGCATCGGCCATGGCCGCAAAAGCGGGCAAGGTGAATGGATCGTTGGCATTGCCTGAAGCGATGGGATGCGAGCCAAAACGTGCAATCACCATTTCAGCTTTGGGATCAATATAGAGCGACTGCCCGTGGATACCACGCGCCATGTAAGCGCCGTGGCTGTTGTGCGAAATCCACCACATGTTGCGGTACGACCAACCCTTCAACCACGGGTAGCCCGCTTGAGCGAACTGCTCGGGGCTGGCACCCTTGACGATATCGGCCACCACCGACTGCGGCACCACCTGTTGAGAACCCACGCGGCCTTTGTTGCGCATCATTTCGCCAAAACGGGCCATGTCACGCAAATTGGTGTTCAAACCACCCCCGGCAAATTCGGTGCCGATGGAGTCGACTGTGAAATAGGCATCGTGCTCCACGCCCAATTTGCTCCAGATGCGCTCCGAGAACATGTCACTCATGGACTTGCCTGTGACACGCGCAATCACCCAAGCCATCACGTCCGAATTGACAGTTTTGTAGGCAAAGGCCTTGCCGTGTTCACCCTCTTTTTGCACGGTGAGTAAAAACTCATAAAAAGTCTGAGGGCCTGTGTAATTGGCAGGCTTGGGCAACACGCCACCCGCACGCACATGGCTCCAAACCTGCGCGTTAGGGTCGGCATAATTTTCTGAATATTGAAGACCCGTGGTCATGTCCAGCAATTGACGAATCGTGGCATCTCCAAAGCCACCGTCTTTGAGTTCGGGCAAATATTTGCTCACGGGTGCTTTTTCGTCCAGCGTGCCGTCAGCCACCATGCTGGCGCCCAAAATGCCCACAAAAGACTTGGTCAGCGAGGCCACAGCGTGATGGCCGTTGGGCTTCAAAGCACCTGTGTATTTTTCATAGACCACTTGACCACGGTGCATCACCACAATGCCGTCCGCATAGGTTTTGGCATACATATCGCCAAAGCTGAAGGTCTCATCGCTGTCGAGCTTTTTGAACCGCACGGCCTCCAGTTCAGGGCGCAAAGCCGACTTCAGGGGGATCGCTGGCATCGCGCCCCGCTCGACTGGGCGCGTGGGCACCAGTTGGCGGTAATTGGAAAAAGTCCAACGCGTTTGCGGGAACCTGAAATAGCTCCCATCGGCGAAACGAATCACCCGATTGGGCGGTGGCGGTGACCCCACCATCCATCCCATGGTCACGGGATCACTGGCCTGCGCATCCAGAAATGCGGGGGGTGCATTGCCTGACTGAGCCACAGCATGAGCAGACACCATGGTCAAAGCCACGAACAAAACGCCAATTTTCATCTCTGTTTTCCTTCATTACTTTCAATGGATTTTGAAATGTATGTGGAATGAATGCTTTATTGGCAAGGGTAAACCCGTTGTCTTTGTCTTCTTTGTTACTCGTATCAAGGGGGAAATTCTGCTTCACCACTCATCTGAGAGGCCATGTTGAACATCACGACAGCCCCCATTCGAAAAAGATCATCGCCATGCAGCAGTCATATCCGACAATCACACCCTTCAGTGGATGTACTGGCCACAAACCCCAAGGTTTCGAAGCCCTGCCGATCATTGCGGGATCAGGACGCCGACAGGGCAAAGAACTGCCTCGCGCCATTCTGGCGTTAAAGTCTTGTTTGATCACCCATTTCTGGAGGGTCCCGCTTGGCGAACAATGCCTCAACCTATGAATCCTGCGATGACGCCACCTGATCTCCACACCCCCTGGCCTGCCGAAGCCATTTGGGAGCAGGTTTTCCCGCTTCTGCCCGATTTCACGGTCGAAATCCTGCCGGAAATCGATTCCACCAACAGCGAACTCATGCGCCGCGCCCGAGCCGGTCAGCACGAACCCACCCTGCTCGTGGCCGAACGGCAGAGCGCAGGCCGGGGCCGCATGGGCCGCGTCTGGCAAAGCCAGGCGGGTGATTCGCTCACGTTTTCGCTGAGCCTGCCCATGTCCCCCCAAGACTGGTCGGGGCTGAGTCTGGCGGTGGGACTGAGCCTGGCCGAAAGCCTGCACGCCGAGGTGGGCCTCAAATGGCCCAATGACCTGTGGTTCCAATCCCGCAAATTGGGGGGCATTCTGGTGGAAGCAGCCAGCATGGGTGGGCGCAGCCAAGTGGTCATCGGCGTGGGGCTGAACATCCGCCCCAGGCCCGCTGAAGGCCTGAGCACTGCGCCTGCCGCCTTGACGGAATTGTTGCCCCAACTCACCGCACCAGCCTGCCTGTCGCAGGTGGTGCCGCCCTTGATCCGGGCGATGCTGGACTTTGAACACACAGGTTTTGCCCCCTTGCTGTCACGCTTTGAAGTGCGTGATGTGCTCAAAGGCCAGCGCGTTCACACCAGCGATGGCCAGCAAGGGCTGTGCCTGGGCCTCACCCCTGGGGGTGCGCTACGATTGCAAACCGATTTGGGCGTGCAGGAGATCCACAGCGCCGAAGTCAGCGTGCGACCCTTGCCCAAGGACACCTCTTCATGATGCGTTGGTTGTTTGGATTTTTGCTGCTGTGCAACGCCGTGGCGCTGGCCTGGCAGCGGGACGTCTTCGACCGCTGGGGCTGGGGCCCCAATGTGAAACGTGAACCCGAGCGCTTGCAACAACAGATTCGCCCTGAGGCCGTGACCCTCACATTGCCGCCACGCCCGGCCGCCAGCGAGTCCGCCGCTGCACCTTCACCGGCCCCTGGTCTCGATGCATCCACTCCTTCGCCCGCCGAGGCGTCCCAAGATGCGGGCTCAGTGCCAGCGTCTCCAGCCGCATCGCAAGCACTCACCACATCGGCAGCCACACCGACTGCCGCCCCTTCATCTACGCCATCCACCCCGGCCGCTGTGCGCTCTGATGCCAAAGCTGTCCGATAACCCCCTTTTGGAGACCTCTGCATGAGCCTGAAACTGTATTTCGCCCCTGGCGCCTGTTCGTTTGTACCGCATGTGCTGCTGGAAATGAGCGGCACCGCCTTTGAACCCAACATGGTCAAGCTGCACAAAGGCGAGCAAAACAACGACGACTACAAAGCCATCAACCCACGCGGTCAGGTGCCTGTGCTGGTGAACAAGGGTCAGGTGGTGACGCAGATTGTGGCCATCGTGCTGCACCTGGACCAGATTTTTCCGGATGCGCATTTCCTGCCCACCGAGCCCATCGCCCGTGCGCAGGCCCTCTCGACCCTGGCCTGGATGAACAACACGGTGCATCCCACCTTCACCCACATCTTCATGCCGCAAAAATTCTCGGACCAGCCCGATGTGCAGGCAGCGCTGAAAACCTACAACACGCAAGTGTTTCACGGCATGCTGGGCGAGCTGCAGTCGCTGGTCCTAGCTGCTGCGGCCCAAGGCCGAACCTGGCTGACCGGTGAACACTTCAGCCCCTTGGACGCCTACAGCCTGACGCTCACGCGCTGGGGCACTCTTGCAGGCATTGCGCCCGAGGTGCACCCCGAGCTGTGGGCCTTTGTGCAGAAGGTGGCGGCCGTGCCCGCTGTGTCCCGCGTCATGGCGCGTGAACGCCTGCAGCTGAACATGAGCCCTGCCGCCTGAGGCAGCCACGTCGGACTCTGCGAGTGCCGACCTACCACGAGGCACGCTGTATTCCCTCGGCGGCTTACGCCCCTACAGGTTTGCGCCGACCGAGTAGGCCCGCGTAGGCTTATTGATTCGGCCCTGTGAAGTTTTCAATGCGCAAAGCTGTTGTCGGTGGTCGAAGACCCAGACATGGATCGGCGCCGAAGCGGGCAGTGTCGGACTCTGCGAGTGCCGACCTACGAGGGCTGTGTATTCGTAGGTCGGTGGTCGAAGACTCCGACATGTGGCCTGTGCAGAAACCAGCCATGTCGGACTATGCGAGTACCGACCTACGAGATGACATCGCTCACACATTTCAAACTTCAGCGTGCCGGATCAATAGGCGGGCGGACGATAGAAATTGACAGGCAGTCCTGGCACATCCAAACGGGTCGAAAAAATGCAACCCGCCAAGGGGTAGCGGGCCAATTCTGCGTCGCTGCGCCCTTGCCGCGAGGAGGTGATGAACAGGGTTCGCAAATCCGGGCCGCCAAAGCAGGGCATGGTCGGGCAGGGCACGGGGGTGTCGATTTCGTCCAGGACTTCGCCCTGAGGCGACAGTCGCACCAAGCGCTGGCCTTCGTATTGGGCTGACCAATAGGCACCTTCGGCATCCACAGCGGCACCATCCGGGCGGCCCCCGTAAACCGACGGGTCGCGCTGACCCCAAACCCAGGCTGCAGGCTTGCTGGCAAATTGGTGGAACACCCGCTCGTTCGTCACAGCGCCGCTGCTCGCGTCAAAGTCCCAGGCCCGCACGCGGTGCGCGGCGGTGTCTGCCCAGTACAGGGTGCGGGCGTCCGGTGACCAGGCCAGGCCGTTGGCGGTGGTGGCACCGTGCGCCATGACCTGCACATCGTGCCCTTGCAGGGCATACAAAACACCGAGGGCCTGGTCACGCGGCTCGTACATGCTGCCCGCCCAAAATCGGCCTTGCGGGTCACATTTGCCGTCGTTGAAGCGCAAACGGCCCGTGTCGTAGGGCGCAGCTGCCAGTGCTTGCAAAGGGCCGCCCCATTCGCGGGCCAGGTAAATGCCATCGCGCAGGGCCATCACCAGACCGCCGCCTTGCACCGGCGCGATGCAGCCGGGCTCCTGAGCCAGGGGCCAGTATTCCACCGGACCTTTGGCCTGAGCACCTTCAACCAAGACCCGTGCCAAGCGGCACCCGGGGATGTCCACCCAATACAGGCGCTGCTCATGCGGGTGCCAAAAAGGGGATTCGCTCAGGCCGTCGGGCTCGCGGGTCAAGGCTTGCCAGGGAGAAGAAATGGACAGGGTCATGGTGTGCTCAGGGCTGGTCTTGCAGGGGCTGCTCATTGTGCCCCTGCCTGCCTTGCCTTTGGGCACCATGCGCCGGGCTGTAACCCAAAAGAACTTCACGACCTGACCGGGCTTTCTTATGGATCAGACACGCTGATTTCGCAAATGTTTGCGCCTGTTGCTTCGGCTCTGTGAGGTATTCAATGCACAAAGATGATTCAGGTCGGCCATCGAAGACCCCGACATGGGCCTGTGCCGAAACCCATCATGTCCGACTCGGCGAGTACCGACCTGCGAGATGACATGTTGCACACATGTCAAACTTCACAGGGCCGAATCAATAAAACTTCACAGGGCCGGATCAATATTCAAAAATTCATCAAGTTTCACTACAAACTATCCACCACCAACAAATCATCACCACCTATTCCTCTTCAGGGCGGGGCCGCGTTTTGTCTATTGGCTTCCAAAGCCTTTCCGAGTTTATTCAGTTCAAAGAAGCTTTGGCGTCACGCTTAAATGGCTAGACTCTTACCGATCCATTGACCTTTAATCTGGCCCTACTCAATGGCATCAACATGTGCGCTGGCCGCCAATTACTGACCACCGCCCGCATCCTTGTATGGGTCGCAAAAGCCCAAACGCCCCATCGCCAGCAAGGCTGGCTCCTACGGGGCGCGTGCGGCCAGGCACATGACAGAGGCGCCGATCATCCATGAAAAAAGCCCGCAGAGCGCAAGCGCTGCGGGCTTTTTGAGAAGACGGGTGACAAGCGTCACCCGACATTCAAGGTATCAACCGTGGTAGGCCGACTCGCCGTGCGAAGAAATGTCCAGACCTTCGCGCTCTTCTTCTTCCGTGACGCGCAGGCCGATGGTCAGGTCAACGATCTTGTAGGCGGCGACCGACACCACACCCGACCAGACGATGGTCAGCAGCACGGCTTTGGCCTGGGTCCACACTTGTGCAGCGATGGAGTAGGCGTCAGCGGTCACCATGCTCACCGTCACCCAGTCGCCCACGGCGCTGGGGCCGCCCAAGGATGGGGAGTTGAACACACCCGTCAGCAAGGCCCCCACGATGCCGCCCACACCGTGCACGCCGAACACGTCCAGCGAGTTAGCATGTCGCCCCCCCAGCCGCATGCCCCCAGAAAAGCGTGAAAAGCGATCCGGGGGACACAGGGATTACCTCATTAATTGTCCGCCGGCCGCAGGTTCAGTGGGCCTTGTCAAGCCCATCGGGCTGGCAGCAACAAATTGAAAGATTCAGATTAGCCTCGCGACTTCTTGGACTTCCTGAAATCGACACAAAGATCAATAATATATGATTTAATTACAATGGTAAAATTATCACTTTTCAGCAACATTCATCAATTTTCCAAGACCGCATCTGACAACCCCATCTGAATCCTTACAATCAAATGACAAATAATAAAAATACCTATTTATTATTAAATATTGATACAAACCAGCGATTTGGCTGGGTATTCGTGACGACATACAGCGTTTATCCATGCCTGCATAGACAAGCTGAGCAATGCACATGTTCGTCAAGAAATAACTTCGATCAAGTCCGCGACTCTTCACATTGCCACAAATTTTTCCAACATCGGTTTGGACAAACATTTGGCTTGTGTGCTGAGTACAGACTGATGCCCACACCACACAAACACTGTCAGTCAGTCAACCGTTGAATTGCTTCACTTCGTAATCAGACACAACCCATCCCATTCACTTCATTCACCGATCTGGCCATGAAAATTCAACTCGAAATCAAGGACACTTCCAATACAACCAAAGTCACAATCGCTGAACGGCAGGCAGGACAAACACCCGTCAAGCACACGGTCAGCCTCGGTGAAAAGATCACCGTCATCATTGACGGCATTACCTTGACTGGAAGTCAAACGGTTGCAAACCAAAAGATCAAGCTGATCAAAATGGATCGTGACTTGATCATCAAAAGTGAAGATGATGCTCAAGAATATGTGGAGTTGAAGAACTTTTATACAGAGCCAGATGCAATTCTGATGGGTGATCAATGGGTCATAGCAGATGCCAGCCAATTACGGCAATTGAGCGAAGGGGTGATCTACGCCGAAAACAGTGGCGCCGCGATTGCTCAAGTTGCTGCAAGCTCATTGTTTACAACGACGGCAGTTGCAGTCCCCACAGCAATTGCTGTTGCATCTCAAGCCGCAAAAAATGAAGCATCTGCAACTGCTAACGCCCCCACAGTGGCGATCCCCGAAGCCAATAACGGCGTCAATGCCGCTGAAGCGGCTGACGGCCTGAGCGTGGTCGTCACGCTGCCTCAGGGCGCCGCTGTCGGTGATGTCATCACCGTCAGCATCGACGGCAGCACACCCGTCTCCTACACCGTCACCGCCAGTGACGTGAGCGCTTCGCTCAACCCTTCAGGCACTGTGAGTGTGTTGCTGCCTGCTGCCGATGTGAGCGCCGCTGGCCAAGGCGCCGCCACCGTGACCACCACCTACACCGATGCCGCGGGCAACCCGGCCACGGGTGGCGCGGTCCAGACAGATGTATTTTTGGGCAATAGTCCTGCGGCACCTACTGTTGACATCCAAATCACAAACAATCTGACGCCCATCATCACAGGAACAGCCACGCTGCAAGCAGAAGATCACTTGAAGGTCGTGATCAATGGCGCCGTCTATAACGATGTATTCGTGAGCAACACAGGTCATTGGAGCATTGATACCGCAACAGCGGTTGTGAGCTCGGGGCAATTACTGACGTTTACCGATGGTCACA
This sequence comes from Limnohabitans planktonicus II-D5, assembly GCF_001270065.2. Taxonomy (GTDB): domain Bacteria; phylum Pseudomonadota; class Gammaproteobacteria; order Burkholderiales; family Burkholderiaceae_C; genus Limnohabitans_A; species Limnohabitans_A planktonicus. Next base: position 213,801 of record NZ_LFYT02000001.1, on the reverse strand, counting down.
GCTACAGCGTAGATGCCACAGTGATCAACGTCTTGGGCAGCAGCAGCGATCTGAGAGCAGAAGAACTCACGATTGATACATCGGTTTCAGCCCCTGTGCTGGCTTTGCATCAGGATATGGGACTCAGTGGCAGCGATCTGTTAACGGCCAATGGGACCATTGATGTTTCCGGCTTGGAAATTGGCGCCACCTGGGAATATTCGCTCGACGGGGGGAATTCTTGGAATCCTGGCAACGGTGGTACAGCGGTGACCACCACCACCGACCGTTTTGTAGCAACGCAGGGGGCTTATGTTCAGGGCAGTGTGTTGGTCAGGCAAACTGACGCCGCAAACAACACCAGTGATCACGTTGCATTGAACAGCACAAGCACGCGTGTACAGCCTGTTTTGTACAACTTGTCAGATGGTGCCAATGTATGGCCGAAAGTCGTAGCTTTGAGCGATGGGGGCTATGTGGTGGCTTGGCAAAGTGAGTTGTTTTCACAGCAAGGACTTGTTTGGGGGGGCTTCGCGCAACGTTATGACAGTAGCAACCGGGCGATTGGCAATCCTGTGGAGTTGCCAAACGATGGTCTTCTCCAGAATATGAATTTAGATATAGCCGCTACCGTAGATGCAGGGTACTTGGTGGTATGGAACAGAGAGTCGTCAACAGGAACAGACTTGTATGTGCAGCGCTATGACGCTGACAATTTGGCAGTAGCCAGTCTATTGTCATTCTCGGCCAGTTCCAATCCTCTGCAGGGCCAAATCAAGTCCCCCCGGATCGTTGCCCTGGAAAATGGTGGCGCTTATTCTGGGTGTGCAGTTGTTTGGTCTGATGAAAGCTCGGATTATTATGTTCAAGGCATTGACAGTCATCATCAATTGATGGGTAGCTCGCAAGCCTTGGGTGTTTTGGGAAACGCCAGTAAATTGGATGTTGTGGCATTGCACCACGGTGGGTATGTAGTGAGTGGTTCATACTCAAATCCGCCCAATGTCTCCAGTATGGCCAGGGTTTTTGACAATGACCATAATTTAGTTGGTCAGATCAATCTGACCGAATCGATTGGCCAATGGACTGCCGTTCAAGCCTTGAGTGATGGCGGCTTTTTGATGGCTTATGTCGCAGGAAATAATGAAGATATCTACCTGCTGCGTAGCGATGCAACTGGCAATTTGCTTCAACCCCCTGTGAGTCTAAATCGGCTTTCTACAACCTCCCCCAAAATAGCTGTTTTGAATAATGGAGATTATGTAGTGACTTGGTCGGAGGGTACTTTAGACAATCAAATTTCGGATGTTTTCGTACAGCATTTTGATGGGAGCACCAATGCTGCTGATATGCCCGTGGCACGCTTGCAATGTGGGGATGGCCTAGAAGATTCATACCCTCAAATTGTCTCACTCACAGGAGGGGATTATTTAGTGAGCTGGGGCGGGGGGGGGAGCAGTCACATTTTTACTCAACGTTTCGATATTGATGGCAATTTGAAAGGCAGTGTCAAGGATATAACACCAAACTTTGACAATATGTCCACCGTAAGTTTGACGGCTTTAAATGATGGGGGCTATGTTGCAACCGTCCATCAAGCCTTGCCTGAAGTTGGCGATCATGTTGTACACACCTTACGATTCGATGCAACTGATCAACTGATGGATGAATCGCTGGCATTGACCGTCGACACCACAGCGCCAGTGCTAGACACCAGCGCCCCTCTTGATAATCAACAAGATTATGTGAGTGATGGCAATTTCACTTTCGTTTTCAATGAAACTGTGGTTTTGGGTGACAATGGACATATTGTCTTTAAGGATTTGACCGATGGCACAAGCTTCGACATTGATCTGGCCAATCCGGCTGGACAGCTTCATGTGCTGGACAGGCGCTTGATCATTGACCCGGCAAATGATTTGACCCCCGGGCACCACTATGCCATTCATGCAGATGCTGGGGTCATCACCGATTTGGCGGGCAATTCCTCTGCTGCCATTACTGATGACACCAGCTTTAACTTTACGGTGGCCTTACCCAGCACCCTGGATTTTGGAAACAACAATGACATTAATCTGCACCTGATTGGCGGCACCAAATTAGATAATGGTAAATGGTATTATTATTTGGACTTGACTGGCAATGGCGATGCAAATGACAATCTAGACGATCAAATCACCCATGATCAACTCGATAATTTGTTCAATGCAGGTGCCGACACTTTTGACACCCAAATCAATGGTGCCGCATTAGGAATCGATGATGAACGGTCGGTGATTATCAATGGATTTACGCTGGTACTTCCCACCGAGACAGAATTGCATGATTTGTTGGCTGCACTCAATCCGACTGACGACAAATGGAGTCATGTAGATCCTTACTGGTCAGCCACAAATACTCAAGCTGAGTGGCATTCAGTTATCTATGCAAATGATCCACTGTTACAGCCCTCTTCCGCTTCGGATATTTGGTTGAATTCCGTTGCCATTCAGGTGATTATTTAATAACAGCGCTCCGTCTGACCTGTGCCGCAACACAACTGATCATTGACAGAGCTTGCCCTGCAGCAATGTCTGCGCACCAACAGCGCTTGAATCGCCAGCAGGGCTGGCTTCAGTGAGCGGGTGGTCAGACTGGTGACACACCCCATGCGTGCTGATCAGCCATGAAAAAAGCCCGCAGAGCGCAAGCGCTGCGGGCTTTTTGAGAAGACGGGTGACAAGCGTCACCCGACATTCAAGGCATCAACCGTGGTAGGCCGACTCGCCGTGCGAGGAGATGTCCAGACCTTCGCGCTCTTCTTCTTCCGTAACGCGCAGTCCGATGGTCAGGTCAACGATCTTGTAGGCAAGGACCGACACCACACCCGACCAGACGATGGTCAGCAGCACGGCCTTGGCCTGTGTCCACACTTGTGCAGCGATGGAGTAGGCGTCAGCGGTCACCATGCTCACCGTGACCCAGTCGCCCACGGCGCTGGGGCCGCCCAAGGATGGCGAGTTGAACACGCCCGTCAGCAAGGCCCCCACGATGCCACCCACACCGTGCACACCGAACACGTCCAGCGAGTCGTCAGCGCCCAGCAGTTTCTTCAGGCCGTTGACACCCCACAGGCAGGCGAAACCCGCAATGAAACCGATGATCACACCACCGCCGATACCGACGTTGCCAGCCGCTGGCGTGATGGCGACCAAGCCAGCCACAGCACCAGAGGCAGCACCCAGCATGGAGGCTTTGCCACGCATCAGGGCTTCACCCATGCACCAGGCCAGCACAGCGGCAGCGGTGGCCATCATGGTGTTGATGAAGGCCAAAGCCGCGAAACCGTTGGCTTCGAGCGCGGAACCTGCATTGAAGCCAAACCAGCCTACCCACAGCAAGGCAGCGCCGACCATGGTCAATGTCAGGCTGTGAGGCGCCATGGATTCACGGCCGTAACCGACGCGCTTGCCAATCATGAAGGCACCGACCAGACCGGCGACAGCGGCGTTGATGTGCACCACGGTACCGCCCGCGAAGTCCAGCGCACCCCACTGCCAGAGCAGACCGGCCTTGGAAGTCATCTCGTCCACGACTTCTTTGGATGCGTAAGCGTCAGGACCCATCCAGAACCAGACCATGTGGGCGATCGGCAGGTAGCTGAAGGTGAACCACAGCACCATGAAAGCCAGCACAGCAGAGAACTTCACACGCTCAGCAAAGGCACCCACGATCAGCGCGCAAGTGATGCCCGCAAAAGTGGCCTGGAATGCGGCGAACACGACTTCAGGAATGTAGACCCCCTTGGAGAAGGTGGCGGCATTCGCGAACGTGCCTGTGGCGTTGTCCCAGATGCCTTTCATGAACAGTCGATCCAGCCCGCCGATGTAGGCATTGCCTTCGGTGAACGCCAGGCTGTAGCCATACACGAACCACAGCACCAGGATCATTGAGAAGGTGACCATGACTTGCATGAGCACCGACAACATGTTCTTGCTGCGCACCAGGCCGCCGTAAAACAGGGCCAGACCAGGCACAGCCATCATGAGCACCAGCAAGGTGGACAGCAGCATCCAGCCGGTGTCGCCCTTGTTGGGCACAGGCACCGGGGCGGCTTCTGCGGGTGCAGCGGGTGCAGCAACTACCGCAGCAGCAGGAGCCGCAGCTGGGGCCGCTGCGGGGGCTTTGGCTTCAGCTGGTGCCGTCACGGCGGCCGGTGCGGTCTGGGCGGTGGCCACCGAACTGGTGCCCAACAGGCCCAGGCTCAAACTCAGGCCCAAGGCCAAGGTAGCGAGTAGTTTTTTCATGGGTCGACTCTCTTTCTTGTCAATCAGAGGGCTTCGCCGCCGGTTTCACCGGTGCGGATGCGAATCACTTGTTCGAGGTCGTACACGAAGATCTTGCCGTCGCCGATCTTGCCGGTGCGCGCACCGGACTCGATGGCTTCGATCACGCGCTCGACCAGTTCGTCAGACACGGCGGCTTCGATCTTCACCTTGGGCAAAAAATCGACCACGTATTCGGCACCCCGGTACAGCTCGGTGTGGCCCTTTTGACGACCAAAGCCCTTGACTTCGGTCACGGTGATGCCCTGCACGCCAATGCCCGAGAGTGCTTCACGCACTTCGTCCAGCTTGAAGGGTTTGATGATGGCGGTCACCAGTTTCATGATGGCTCCTTGTGTTGTGAGGGGGGAGGTCAGAATGTGTACTTTAGACCAACAACCAGGCCAGTGTCACCTGTGGCTTTGTTCTGTGGTGTGTAGTAGAAAGATTTTTTGGCGTTTGTGCCCATGATCGCGCCTGTTGCGCTCAGACCATTGCCCAAGTCCTTGCCCAAGGTCAGTGCGTAATCAGTGTAAGTGCCATCGGGCGTGTTGGCGACTTTTTGGTAGCCGACATGTGGCACCAATGAATAGCCTCCGCCCAGGTCATACGTGGCGCTCAGGTCCAGGTAGTAGCTGCCCTTGCTGTTCAGGTTACCGAACAAGTTGGACAAGGCGTAGGAATATTTGGCGGTGTAAGCACCCAGGGTGACTGCGCCGTATATTTCATTTGTGTTGGCAGTGCCATACAAGGGGACTCCTTCGATGGCCACATTGCCCAATTTATTGCCCACGTACTCGTAACGCAGGTAACCCACGTCATAGGCCACGTTACCGATGGCACCTTTGTAACCGCCATACAGGTCAATCTCTACAGAGCCATCTGTCGCAGTGGCATCCTTGATCCACTTGATCGAAGAACCCCAGGCACCGACATAAAACCCGCTCTTGTCTGCGTAATCCACACCGGCTTGCAAAGCAGGCTCCAGGCGCGACTGAGAAATGCCACGGTAGCGGTAGTCAGACACCACACCGGCGTTGAACGACAGGCTGCTGGCGGCCGCGGCAGGAGCCGTTTGGGCGTGCACCACGGGAGCCAAAGCGCTGACTGCACAAGCGATCAGGGAAGGAACGAGGATCTTTTTCATGCGGAACTCCTGGAAAAGTTGTTGAGGACAACTCTCCTAAGCAGGGACCGTGCCAACTCTTCTTGGCCATGACTTCGGGCATTCACCCGTGCAGTGGAGCGCTGTGCATGTTTGAATCGCATTAAAAACAGGCGGGTGCGTCAAGACTGCGTGCCCATGCACACACCATGCACCAACATGGGGCAGGGAGGAAATATGAGTCTCTCTTTGGTGCACAGCCGTGCACTGGTGGGCCTGCAGGCCCCAGCAGTCACCGTGGAGGTGCATCTGGCCAATGGTTTGCCCAGCTTCACGCTGGTGGGCCTGGCCGATGTCGAGGTCAAGGAAGCCCGCGAGCGGGTGCGCTCAGCGTTGCAAAACAGCGGTCTGGACTTCCCTCACAACAAACGCATCACCGTGAACCTGGCGCCTGCCGATTTGCCCAAAGACTCTGGGCGCCTGGATTTGCCCATTGCGCTGGGCATCCTGGCGGCCAGCGGCCAAATTGACGCGGCCCGGCTGGCAGGTCATGAGTTTGCGGGTGAATTGTCTTTGTCGGGCGAACTGAGGCCGGTGCGTGGTGCCTTGGCCATGAGCCTGGTGCTTCGCCAGCAAAATGTGCGCACCCGCTTGGTGCTGCCACCGGGCAGCGCCGAAGAAGCCGCTTTGGTGCCCGACGCTGAGGTGTTTCGGGCAAAACATCTGCTGGATGTGGTGCAGCAATTCCTGCCGCCATCGAATGAAACGCCACCCGAGCCCGGTGATGGCTGGGCCCGCATGGCCGCCACCACACCCAGCGTCCCGCCACCTTACGCCGACCTGGCCGATGTGAAAGGTCAGGCGGGCGTCAAGCGTGTGCTGGAAATTGCCGCTGCCGGAGGGCATTCACTGCTCATGGTCGGCCCCCCGGGTTCAGGCAAGTCCATGCTGGCGCAACGCTTTGCAGGTTTGCTGCCCCCCATGTCGGTCGAAGAAGCTCTCGAATCAGCGGCCGTGGCCAGCTTGGCCGGGCGGTTTAATCTGGACCGGTGGGCGCAGCGCCCCACGGGTCAACCGCACCACTCGGCCAGTGCGGTGGCGCTGGTGGGCGGCGGCTCGCCGCCGAGGCCTGGCGAAATTTCGCTGGCCCACAACGGTGTTTTGTTTCTGGACGAATTGCCCGAATTTCCCCGCGCCGCTTTGGAAGCCCTGCGCGAGCCGCTGGAGACCGGCTGCATCACCATCGCCCGTGCGGCCCGGCGGGCCGAGTTTCCTGCGCGCTTTCAGCTGGTCGCGGCCATGAACCCCTGCCCATGCGGCTATTTGGGCAGTGCAACACGGGCCTGCCGCTGCTCGCCCGACCAGATCAGCCGCTACCAGGGCAAGCTCAGCGGCCCTTTGCTGGACCGCATCGACCTGCACATCGAAGTGCCCAGTCTGCCCGCACAAGACCTGCTGAACGCACCGCCGGGCGAAAGCACCGGGGCCATCGGCGCCCGCAGTCTGGCCGCAAGGCAGCAGGCATTGGCACGTCAGGGCTGCGCCAATGCCGCGCTGCAAGGCCAGGCCATCGATGCGCAAGCCAGGCTGAGCGATGCGGCAACGGCATTGCTGCAAAAAGCCGCCGCCAAGCTCGGCTGGAGCGGCCGCAGTATCCACCGCAGTCTGAAAGTTGCCCGCACGATCGCCGATCTGGCCGGCAGCGACACCATCGAAACCAGCCATGTGGCCGAAGCCGTGCAATACCGCCGGGTGCTCAAGGAGCAGTGAAACCCATCGCCTTGGGGGCGGGGCTTGCCACAGAGCCAAGCGTACGCCGCGCACTTTGGCGCTTGTTTCAAGCGCTGACAACGCCCTGACGCAGGATTTCGGTGTCATTTTCAAACGCATGGATGCGGGCAAAGCCAGTCCGGCAACGCCCGATGGTTCGCGTAATATCCCCCACTCACGCACCCCGGCGCGTGAAACACCTGCCTTCGAGGCATTGGAGCCCCGCTCCTCGTATGCGCCGACAGGTTTCTCCTCTCATTCACGGAAGTCCTTCATGACCCCCGCACGTCGCACCCTCATCAAGGGCGCGGCAGCACTGGGCGCGCTGTCTGCTGCGTCCCCTGCTGTCATCGCTCAGCCATTTTTGTTTTCACCCACCACCGAGCTGATGCCCAAGGGCAAAAAGCGCCGAGTGCTCATTCTGGGCGGCGGCTGGGGGGGCCTGGCCGCTGCCCGCCATTTGCGTGAAGACGCACCCGACCTGGAAGTGGTGCTGCTCGAGAAAAACCCCATCTTCTGGTCCTGCCCGCTGAGCAACAAATGGCTGGTGGACGTGGTGGACACCTCTTTTTTGGTGCATTCGTACACAGCTGCGGCCGAGCGCATGGGCTACACCTTTGTGCAGACTGAAATCACCGACATCGACCGCGACAAAAAGCGCGTGCACACGGCGCAAGGCTTTGTCGACTACGACTGGCTGGTGGTGTCTGCTGGTATTCGCGTGACTTACGAGCCCTGGTTTGGCAACGACCGCGCGGCCGCCGCCTACACCCAAAAGCATTTTTCCAGCGCCTATGTGCCCAGCTCCGAGCACCTGGCGCTCAAGCAAAAAATCAAGGGTTTCAAAGGCGGCACCTTTGTCATGACGCTGCCCCCACCGCCGCACCGCTGCCCACCCTCGCCCTATGAGCGTGCCTGCCTCATGGCCGATTATTTTCAGCGCAACAAGATCCCCGCCAAGATCCTGATCCTCGACCCCAAGCCCCGCATCATGCCCATTGGCGGCGGCTACCGCATGGCCTTTGACGAGCTGTACCACGACACCATCACCTATGTCTCCAACGCGGGTGTGAAAGAACTGGACCCGTACAACAAAGTCGTCAAGACCCAGGCGGGCGATTTCAAGTTTGACGACGCCATCTTCATGGGCCACCACCAGGCGGCGGATCTGGTCTGGAAAATGGGCGCCATTGGCAAAACCCCGGACGGCAAGCCCAGCACCTGGGCGGCGGTGCACCCCGAGTTCTACAACCTGAAGGACGACCCGAGCGTGTTTGTGATCGGCGACAGCGTGGGCGCAGTGTCGCCACAGTTTGGCCACTACCCCAAGAGCGGCCATGTGGCCAACCGCATGGGCCGCAGCGTGTCGACCTACATCGCGCAGCAATCCAAAAACCAGGCCATGAAGCCGCTCATCATCGACAACCTGTGCTTCATGCTGGTCAACACCGAACCGCTCGAAGCCATCAGCGTGAAGTTTGATTACAAAATGGGCACCGAAGGCCACTTGCTGCAAACCGTCACCGACGACAACTTCCGACGCCCCGCCCTGTGGCAAGAAGACCTGCAGTGGTACGCCAAGATGGTCAAAGACTTCACCGGCAGTTGACACCCCAGCGGTTGGAGCTTGCAAGCCGAGTCATGCACTTTGTCAGGTCGGCCGCTTCAGCTGCGACAGCCCTGGATTTGCCATTCGAGGCGATGACGGTGAGTGGCGGTGAATCAGGCACTTGTCGGGGCTGAAGCCACCGACCTACAGGGTATGAACTGTGGGCTTTTTCCAGCGGAGTCCCCGGTTCGGCCATGAATTACCGGGTGCGCTTGCTCAGGGCCTGCAGTTTGGGTGAAAAGTCAAAGTGCATGTGCTTCATGCCGTGTGGCCCGCTTGGCGTGCCTTGCCGACGGAAAAAGGCTCAGCGCCCGCTCGCAGTGTGAAAGCTTTGACCCACCAAGCCCTGCCATTCGGGCGACTCGCATTCCCTCTGGGGCCATGACAAAGCCCATTCCTCTCAAGGTTATCGGCAAAAAGTTCACTCTCAAACTGTCCTGTTCTGTGGCGTGGCACGCCCATGAACAGCCTTGCGTAAGAAAAACCACTCTTTGGCTCTCTTAAAATAGTGCGCTTCATCTGCCTCGACTGAGACCGCAGAAGCCCCAGTGAGCGTCAGAACCTACTCGTTCTCGACCTCCGCATCATCCTCGACCAAAAGTGAGACACCCCATGGCTGCTGACAAATCCAAGATCATTTACACCCTGACCGACGAGGCACCCTTGTTGGCCACGGCCTCGTTTTTGCCGATCATCCGCACCTTTGCGGCCCCCGCCGGCATCGAAGTGGCAGAGAGCGACATCTCAGTGGCCGCCCGTATTTTGGGTGAGTTCTCGGATGTGTTGCCGCCCGAACAGCGCGCCCCCAACAACCTGGCTGAACTGGGCAAGCTGACCCTCAGGCCCGAAGCCAACATCATCAAGCTGCCCAACATCAGCGCTTCGGTGGGTCAGTTGACCGCCGCCATCAAAGAGTTGCAAGGCAAAGGCTACGCCCTGCCCGACTACCCCGAAAACCCCAAAACCGACGAAGAAAAAGCCATCAAGGCCCGTTATGCCAAGTGCACCGGCTCGGCGGTGAACCCCGTGCTGCGCGAAGGCAACTCCGACCGCCGCGCGCCCCGCGCCGTCAAAGAGTTCGCCCGCAAAAACCCGCACAGCATGGCCGAGTGGAGCCAGGCTTCGCGCTCGCACGTCTCGCACATGCACGCTGGCGATTTCTACCACGGTGAAAAGTCCATGACCCTGGACCGCCCCCGCGACGTTCGGATGGAGCTGATCACCACAAGCGGCAAAACCATCATCCTCAAACCCAAAGTTTCCTTGCTCGACCGTGAAGTCATCGACAGCATGTTCATGAGCAAAAAGGCCCTGTGCGAGTTCTACGAAAAGGAAATCGAGGACGCACGCAAGACCGGTGTGATGTTCTCGCTGCACGTCAAGGCCACCATGATGAAGGTCTCGCACCCCATCGTGTTCGGTCACTGCGTCAAGATCTTCTACAAAGAAGCCTTTGAAAAGCATGGCGCCCTGTTCAAGGAGCTGGGCGTGAACGTGAACAACGGCATGGCCGATCTGTACAACAAGATCACCAGCCTGCCCCAGTCCAAGCAAGACGAAATCAAGCGTGACCTGCACGCCTGTCACGAGCACCGCCCCGAGCTGGCCATGGTGGACTCGGCCAGAGGCATCACCAACTTCCACTCACCCAACGATGTGATCGTGGACGCCTCCATGCCCGCCATGATCCGCAACGGCGGCAAGATGTGGGACGCCAACGGCCGTCTGAAAGACGTCAAGGCCGTGATGCCCGAGTCGACTTTTGCCCGCATTTACCAGGAGATGATCAACTTCTGCAAATGGCACGGCGCTTTCGACCCCAAGACCATGGGCACTGTGCCCAACGTCGGCCTGATGGCCCAGCAAGCCGAAGAATACGGCTCGCACGACAAAACCTTTGAAATCCAAGAAGACGGCGTGGCCAACATCACCGACATCAACACCGGCGAGGTGCTCTTGTCTGAAAACGTGGAAGCTGGCGACATTTGGCGCATGTGCCAAGTCAAGGATGCTGCGATCCGCGATTGGGTCAAGCTTGCCGTCACCCGCGCCCGCAACTCGGGCATGCCCGTGGTGTTCTGGCTCGATCAGTACCGCCCCCACGAAGCTCAGCTGATCACCAAAGTGAAGATGTACCTGCATGAGCACAACACCTCGGGTCTTGAAATTCAAATCATGAGCCAGGTGCGTGCGATGCGTTACACGCTGGAGCGCGTGGTTCGTGGGTTTGACACCATCAGCGCCACCGGCAACATCTTGCGCGACTACCTGACCGACCTGTTCCCGATCATGGAATTGGGCACCTCGGCCAAGATGCTCTCAGTGGTGCCTTTGATGGCCGGTGGCGGCATGTACGAAACGGGCGCGGGTGGCTCTGCCCCCAAGCATGTGCAGCAACTGGTCGAAGAAAACCATTTGCGCTGGGACTCGCTGGGTGAATTCCTGGCCTTGGCCGTGTCGCTGGAAGACCTGGGCATGAAAACCGGCAACAAAAAAGCCGTGGTCTTGTCCAAAACCCTGGACGCCGCCACGGGCAAACTGCTGGACAACAACAAGAATCCCTCGCCCAAGACCGGACAGCTCGACAACCGTGGCAGCCAGTTTTACCTGGCCATGTACTGGGCGCAGGAATTGGCCGAGCAAACCGAAGACAAGGACTTGGCCGCCCAGTTCGCACCTTTGGCCAAGCAACTGACCGAGAACGAGCAAAAGATCGTGGACGAGCTCAACGCCGTGCAGGGACACCCAGTGGACATTGGCGGCTACTACATGCCCGACCAAGCCAAACTGGCCGCCATCATGCGCCCCAGCGCCACCTTCAACGCAGCCCTGGCCAGCACCAACGCTGCCTGATGTCCGGCTGATCCCTGGCGGCCCGCACGCCAGGCAATACCGCCCCCAGCCCCCGCCAACCTCCCAGGTCAGCGGGGTTTTTTCATCACAGCGTTCACGATGCACAGGGGCTTCCAGCGGGTTCAATGCGGTCAACTGCGTTTTCAATGGATTCGGCCCTGTGAAGTTTTCAATGTTCAAAGATGTTGCAGGTCGGTGGTCGAAGACACCGACATGGGCCTGTGCCCAAACCTATCCTGACGGACTCGGCGAGTGCTGACCTGCAAGATGACATGCATCACACATTTCACACTGCAGCGTGCCGGATCAATACCTTCAACATCCAAGCCTAGAGAAATAGACGGGACCAAGAATCTAATTTGTTACATTTAAATAACCTTTGTGATAATCCATTTATTAATATTGTTTATATTAAATACTTATTTTTTCTTTAAGTTCTCCCCTGAGTACCGATGAACGCTTGGCAAGATTCCTGGACTGCACTGAAACACCACCCGCGTGAGCGGGTCAAAATGATTCTGGGACGTCTGCTTTACCCCTCCAGCACGCACCAGTGGGTTTCGTTTGTGCGCTCACACGCCGTGTTGTGGTCGCAACTACCTGATTTCCCCAAATTACTCACTCGCATTTACCGACCTTACGGTTTTAGCACTTTGAATTGCCAGCAGCGTGTTGAGATGATGATTCGCCACTACGAAGTGCTCGATCAACACGGTTTGCTCACTTTGCTGAAGCAATCCGCCGTGAAACCCCTGCTGATTGGAAGTGTGCAAACCAAATCGACAGACACTGCCAAGTTGTATTTGCAGTCCTTGCGCGACGGTCACCGAGAAGGCGAAATGAGTTTGCAGCTGTATCTGGGTGATCGGTTTTTGTATTCTTTGACTTTTTCCTTGATCGGGGAACCGTCCACCCCCGACATGGTGGTCACGCGTTTGCAAAGCAACAAAGTCGATGGGGCCAAAGACCTGCTCCGCACGGCGACCAAGAGCTTTCATGGTTACCGCCCGTCCATGCTGCTTGTGCAGGCGGCACGGCAATTTGCTCACCTGTGTGCTTGCCAGCGCGTGTTGCTGGTCTCCAACCCCCAACGGGTGGCCCTCAATCCGGTGCGCCGACTGAAAATCAAGACCGATTTGGAAGGCCTGTGGCGCGACTTGGGTGCCACGCCCCAGGCCGATGGTTTTTTTGCCTTGAGCCCGATCGTGTCCTTGCCCCAGGATTTCAGCGACGTGGCTTCCAACAAGCGCGCCGAAGCCAAACGCAAGGCCGCTTTGGCGTCTGATCTTTTACAAGCACTTTCTGCCAACATGATCAGCCGGGACTGAAACCATCATCTTCGGTACAGAAGGCCCTATTGATACCGTCCTGTGCTGTTTTCAATGCTCAAAGATGCTGCAGGTCGGCGGTCGAAGACCCCGACATGGGCATGCGCCCAAACCCACCACGTCGGACTCTGCGAGTGCCTACCTACAAGATCCATTCTCAATGATGCTGTTGGTCGGCTGTCGAAAGCCCCGACATGGGCCTGTGCCGAAACCCACCATGTCGGACTCTTCGAGTGCCGACCTACAAGATCCATGCTCAAAGATGTTGCAGGTCGGCGGCCGAAGACCCCGACATGGGCATGTGCCCAAACCCACCATGTCGGACTCTTCGAGTGCCGACCTACAAGATCCATGATCAAAGATGCTGCAGGTCGGCGGTCGAAGACCCCGGACATGGGCCTGTGCCCAAACCCACCATGTCAGACTCTGCGAGTGGTGCCCTGCGAGATGACATTTCTCACACATTTCATACTTGAGCGTACCGGATCCCAACAGGCTGGAAAAGGCCTGTTGTGGGCAGCTCAGCCTTTGGGCTTCCAGCGTTTGAGCAGCAGGGCGTTGCCCATCACGCTGACTGAACTCAGGGCCATGGCCCCCCCTGCAATCACCGGATTCAGGAAGCCCATGGCCGCCAGGGGAATGCCCGCCACGTTGTAGGCGAATGCCCAAAACAGGTTTTGCCGGATCTTGGCCACGGTGCGCGCCGAAATGTCGAGCGCCGCGCCCACCAGGGCGACATCACCACGCATCAGGGTGATGCCTGCCGCATGCATGGCCACATCGGTGCCGTTGCCCATGGCCAAGCCCACATCCGCGGCGGCAAGGGCTGGTGCGTCGTTGACCCCATCGCCCACCATGGCCACAATGCGGCCGCCTTCTCGCAGTTTTTGCACCTGCGCGGATTTGTCACCGGGCAGCACATCGGCCAGAACTTCGCCGTCTTCAGGACGCAGCCCCAAACGGCGCGCCATGGCCTCTGCTGCAGCCTGGTTGTCGCCAGAGATCATGACGAGTTTCAAACCCCTCTCGCGCAATGCGGCCAGGGCCTGCGCAGCGCCGGGCTTGGGTTCATCGCCAAATGCCATCAAGAGCAGACCCTGCACGCCTGTGTGACTGCGCTCAGCCAGTGCTGACAGCGTGGCGCCAACCGGCTGCAATGACTTGATTTCATCTGCCCACAAGGCGCTGTCCAGGCCTTCTTGCTGCAGCCATCGGAGGCTGCCCAGCATCAGGTGGTGGCCATCGACCGTGGCTTTCACGCCTTTGCCTGGCACAGCGCTCACCTCTTGCGCGCTCATCAAGCTTTGGCCTTGTTCCAGTGCAGCGCTCAGCACTGCACGGGCTAAGGGGTGTTCGCTGCCGCTTTGCACCGCTGCAGCCCAGGCCAGCATGGTTTGGCCATCTTGCCCAGGTGCTGGAACTTGGTGCGTCAGGCGTGGCTGGCCCACCGTGAGGGTGCCGGTCTTGTCAAAAGCCACGGTTTGCACCTGGTGTGCAATCTCCAGCGCTTGAGCGTCCTTGATCAGGATGCCGTGTTGGGCCGCCACGCCCGTGCCCGCCATGATGGCCACCGGTGTGGCCAAGCCCAATGCGCAAGGACAAGCGATCACCAGCACAGCCACCGCATGGATCAAGGCGGTCTCAAATGAGGCCCCCATGAACATCCAGACCGCCAGGGTGATCAATGCCACCACCAAGACCACGGGCACAAAAATTTCAGCCACTTTGTCCACCAGGCGCTGAATGGGGGCTTTGGCCGCTTGCGCGTCTTCCACCAGCCGGATGATGTGCGAGAGCACGGTTTCATGACCGACGGCACTGATGCGCATCAAAACCCGGCCATCGCCATTGATGGAGCCCCCCGTGAGTTGTGACCCCATGGCTTTGGAGACCGGCAAGGGCTCGCCCGTGAGCATGGCTTCATCCACCTGGGTTTGGCCTTCAACCAGTTGGCCATCGAGGGGAAAGCGCTCGCCCGGGCGCACCACAATCAGATCACCCACCAGAATTTCATCCACAGGCACATCGACTTCGCCGTCTTTGCTGATCCAGTGGGCTTTGTCAGGGCGCAGCGCATGCAGGGCTCGAATGGCTTGAGTGGTTTGACGTTTGGCTCGCGCCTCCAGCCACTTGCCCAGCAGGACCAGGGTGATGACCACGGCTGAGCCTTCAAAGTACAGATGCGGCGCGTGACCCGGATGGGCCGTGAGCCACAACCAGACCGACAGCAGCCACCCGGCCGTGGTGCCCAAGGCCACCAGCAAATCCATATTGCCCGTGAAGGCTTTAAGGGCGTGCCACCCAGCCATGTAAAAGCGTGCGCCCAAAATGAATTGCACGGGCGTAGCCAAGGCAAACTGCAGCCAAGGTGGCACCATCCAGTGCTGTCCCCACAGATTCCCGAGCATAGGCAAGACCAAAGGCGCTGAGAGCAGGAGGCCAAACGCCACCGGCATGAAGCCCGACCAAGTGGACACGTTTTGCGCCGCCTGCACCGCCTGTGGGGTGAGGGGCTCGTAACCTGCATCGCGAACAGCTCGCCGCAAACGGGCCTCACTGACTTCTTTTGATTTCACGGTAATGCGGGCCGATTCAGTGGCCAGGTTGATGGTGGCCAAGGTCACACCAGGCACTTTGTTCAACGCCTTTTCAACCCGCGACACGCATGAGGCACAGGTCATGCCCCCAATGCCGATGTCGATGGTTTGGGGTTCGTTGTTGATCTTTGTCATGTTCAAAGCACCTTTTTTTATCTATGCTTGATAGATACCCGTGAGGGTTTATTTGAATCACACATCATGAACCAGATTTTCACTGTTGAGGGCATGACGTGCGGCCATTGCGAAAAGGCCGTGACCCAGGCTCTGTTGGCTGTGGACAGCCAGGCCAAAATCACGATTGACCGGCTACACAACACCGTGCAAGTTGAATCTGAAAAGCCCCGTGACGCTTTGGCACAGGCCATTGCTGAGGAAGGTTATCGCGTCACTGTTTGATTTTTTCACTCTGAAGGAGTCGTCATGACCCAAAACATTGGTGGTATTGAACGCATCGTTCGCGTGCTGGCAGGCCTGATTCTGGTGGGCTTGACCTTGACCGGCCACATCGGCGTCTGGGGCTGGTTGGGACTGGTGCCAATAGCCACTGGCCTGATCGGCTGGTGCCCGCCCTACAGCTTGCTGGGCATCAACACCTGCAAAACCAAACAACATTGATCAGGCACCCTGAAGTTTGGAATGTGTGAAACATGTCAATGTGCAGGTCGGCACCCGCAGAGTCCGACATGATGGGGGTTGTCACAGGCCCATGTCGGTGTTTTCAACCGCTGACCCACAACATCTTCAAACATTCAAAACTTAACAAGGCCGAATCCATAGTTGTTTGAGCTGTCATCTTCTGCAGGTCGCCGAACATGACACACGAGTGTCTGCACAACTCATGCCCAGCTCATGAGTGCAGCACACTGACTGCGTCTATCACTGAAAGGATGTTTGCCATGAAATTTCTTCGCTCCCCCATGATCACCGCCAGTCTGATGCTCAGCCTGTCGGGGTTTTCCTTGGCGCAAAACGCACCTTCCAATTCACCCACAGCGCCTTCAGCACGCCCAGATCGCATGCAACACATGCGCCAGAACATGGAACAGTTCAACAGCAAAGACTTGGCTGATCTCCATGACAAACTGAAATTGGCTCCTGGGCAATCCGCTGCCTGGCAAGCTTTTTCACAACACTTGCAATCAACAGCTCCGGTTTTTCCACGGCCTGATCCTGTCGCCATGGCCAAACTCAGCACACCCGAACGCCTTGACCAAATGCTTGCGCACAAAGCGCAGCGAGACGCTGTGATTCAAAAACACGTGGACATCACCAAAAATTTTTATGCCGATCTGAATCCCGAACAAAAGAAGATTTTTGATGCGGAAACCTTCAAGCACATGCATGACAGACGCGGCAACATCTATTTTGGTGGAGGGCGTTATTGGCGTTATTGAAGCGCATGGTCAATCAAGCGCCTTGTGTTTGACATGACTTCAAAACACAGCTACCCGTTCTGAACGGTTAGCGTATTGGATGTCACTTTCATGAATTGACACACATCAATACCTGAACATCAGTGCTTGGCTAGGCTTGCCCAATGACGCAACACCACCCGCCACAGACGGATCAGACACGTTCTGAACGCCATTTACCCCTCATCTTGCCCATCACGATGGACCAACCTCTGCATTGGTTGGCATTGGGTTTCAAGGACATGACGCGCTCGCCCCTATTGAGCATGATGCATGGTCTGATTTTGGCCATTTGGGGTGCTTTGATCACCTTGTTGGCGCACGACAGATTTTGGTTGCTCGCTGGGGCCCTGTCTGGTTTTTTGGTCATCGCACCGGTATTGGCCACCAGCCTGTATGCCATGAGCCGCGCCATGGAAAAGGGGGAAAAGGTCGATTTGGGTTTATTGATCGACACCTGGACGCATTGGCAATTGAAGCTGCGCCATGAACCGGACAGCTATTGGAGCCTGATCCGCTTTGGCATTCTTTTGAGCTTGGCGGGCACCGGCTGGGTCATCACGTCTGCGGCCCTGATCACCTGGCTGGCACCCGCCCCCATTCACACCCCCATCGACTTCATCCGCCTGGTCGTGCTCAGCAAAGACAACCCCTTGTTTGAAATCTGGCTCGGACTGGGCGCAATGATGGCCGCTCCGGTGTTTGCCTCCAGTGTGGTGTCCATGCCTATGCTGCTGGACCGCCGTGTGACGGTATTGCAAGCGGTCCTGACGAGCTGGAATGCCTTGCTGACTCACCCAATTCCCATGGCACTGTGGGCTTTTTTGCTGATGGGTTTTTGTCTGCTGGGCATCTTTTCGCTGTTTTTGGGTTTGATTCTCATCGTGCCCATGCTTGGACACGGCAGCTGGCACGCCTACCGTGCGCTGGTGGATGTGAGTGAACTTCAAGAACGATTGAATGCGCAGGGTGAACGGTGATGTTCGGCTTCACAGAAGAAGAATTTTCCCTGTTTGGCATGACAGTGGGTGTGGCGGCTTTCATGCTCTACATGTTGTTCATCATTGGCCAATTGGCTTGGGAATCCAAAGCTGGAAAATTTGGAACCTTTGTCATTTTCCTGGGTCTGGCTTTCGGCATGCTCGGCTTTGTGGCCAAAGGCATCATTCAATGGGTGATCTCGAGCTGATCCCCGTGTATCCACAACCCTGTGGATAAAAAAAGGGTAAGTCTCAACTTATCCACAGGCTGTTGGCAACTTTCCAAGTTGTTCATATTTTGAAGACATCTCAAAAGCACGGGCACCCACATGCTTGCGGATGCACTAAGTGATTGTCAGATTTAAAGAAAAATGCCTTGTCCACACCCAAGCGCTTCCCTTATCTACTACTGCTATTTTGATATTTAAAACTATAGAGAAACAACAAAGAACAACTGCGCTGTTAAGATTTGCTCCTTTCCTACCGTTTACGGCACCATGGCCATCGTTTCAGAAGCCCCAATTTCTCACTGTTACGACATCAAAAGCGCTGACTTGCCAGTGCTGGCTTTGTTGCTCAAAACCACGGACATTCAAAGCCTTGGTCGAGCTTTGACGCAGCAATTGGCTGACAGTCCTGGTTTTTTTGACCAAGAACCCGTCATCATTGATGTCAGCGCTTTGCCAACAGACCCGCAAGCGCCAGTTTTGGATTTGCCATCACTTTTGAATCTCCTTCGTGAACATGCATTGGTGCCATTGGCCATCAAAGGTGCTCAGGAGGCGCTGCTGGCCTCTGCCCAGGCCCTGGGGCTTGTCAATGCATCAGATGCCCGTATACGGCGTTCTGTGCCTGCTGCTGAAGCCCTTGAAGCGGTGACCACGCCCCCACCGCCTGCTGCACCTGCTGCGCCTTTGGGTGCTTTGGTGATTGACAAGCCTTTGCGTTCAGGCCAGCAGGTTTATGCCAAAGGTCGTGATCTGGTGGTGTTGGCGGTTGTCAATCCAGGTGCCGAAGTGATTGCTGATGGCAGTGTCCATATTTATGGGGCTTTGCGTGGCAAAGCCATTGCAGGTGCGCGCGGCAATGTGAATGCCAGAATCTTTGCGCAATCGATGGAGCCAGAACTGGTATCGATTGCTGGTGTTTATCGCACCAGCGAAAATGCACTGTCAAAAAATGTTTTGGGCCTGCCTGCACAGGTTTGCCTGCAATCTGGTGCTGAGGGTGACAAGTTGTTGATCACCCCTTTGCAACCTTGAAATTTTTTTCCTTTTGTCCAAGAAAGATTCCCCATGGCAAAAATCGTCGTTGTGACTTCCGGCAAAGGTGGTGTGGGCAAAACCACGACCAGTGCCAGTTTCGCTACAGGCTTGGCCCTCAAAGGCTTCAAAACTGCGGTCATCGACTTTGATGTGGGCTTACGCAATCTGGACCTCATCATGGGCTGTGAGCGCCGTGTGGTCTATGACTTCATCAACGTGATACAGGGTGAGGCCAATTTGAACCAGGCCTTGATCAAGGACAAACAATGTGAAAACCTGTATGTCCTGGCCGCTTCTCAAACACGCGACAAGGACGCTCTGACTCAGGAAGGCGTTGAAAAAGTGCTCAACGATCTGAGCACCATGGGCTTTGAATACATCATCTGCGACTCGCCAGCCGGCATTGAAACCGGTGCCTTGATGGCCATGCACTTTGCCGATGAAGCTTTGGTGGTGACTAACCCTGAAGTGTCTTCAGTGCGTGACTCAGACCGCATTTTGGGCATGCTGGGCAGCAAAACCAAGCGTGCTATCGATGGTTCTGAGCCGATCAAGGAACATCTTTTGATCACCCGCTACAACCCCCATCGTGTGGAAGATGGTCAGATGTTGTCTTTGCAAGATATCCAGGATATTTTGCGCATCAAACTGCTGGGCGTCATTCCAGAGAGTGACAAGGTCTTGCAAGCTTCCAACCAGGGCACACCAGCGATCCACATGGCCAACACGGATGTGTCTGAAGCCTACAAAGATGTGATCGATCGTTTCTTGGGTGAAGACAAACCCATGCGTTTCATTGACGCTGAGAAGGCAGGTTTTTTCAAGCGTCTTTTTGGAGGCTAAGTCATGTCCCTCCTTTCATTTCTTGCAGGCGAAAAAAAGCAAACGGCCAGTGTGGCCAAAGAACGCCTGCAGATCATCCTGGCGCACGAACGCAGCGGCCGCAATGCCGCTGAGCCTGACTACTTGCCTGACTTGCAACGGGAGTTGGTGGCCGTGATCAGCAAGTACATCAAGATCAATTTGGAGGACATCAAAGTCAATCTGGAGCGTCAGGACAATCTTGAGGTTTTGGAAGTCAAGATTGAGTTGCCTGACTCTCGCTGACAACGATCGTCAAGTCCTGATAAAAAGCCATGCGAGAGCATGGCTTTTTTGTGGGTTGGACATGATTGATTCGGCTCTGTGAAGTGTTCAATATCCAAAGATTTTGCAGGTCGGCGGTCAAAGACACCGACACGGGGCCTTTGTTTAAACCCACCATGTCGGACTCTTCGAGTAGCGACCTACGAGATCAATGCATCAATGATGCTGTAGGTCGGCGGTCGCAGACCCCGACATGGGGCGTGTGCTGAAGTCAACAATGTCGGACTCTTCGAGTACCGACCTACGAGATCAATGCTCAATGATGCTGTAGGTCGGCGGTCTTAGACCCCGACATGGGGCGTGTGCTGAAGCCAACCATGTCGGACTCTTCGAGTAGCGACCTACGAGATCAATGCATCAATGATGCTGTAGGTCGGCGGTCGCAGACCCCGACATGGGGCGTGTGCTGAAAGCCACCATGTTGGACTTTTCGAGTACCGACCTACGAGATCAATGCTCAATGATGCTGTAGGTCGGCGGTCGCAGACCCCGACATGGGCCTGTGCTGAAACCCACCATGTCGGACTCTTCGAGTACCGACCTACGAGATCAATTCATCAATGATGCTGTAGGTCGGCGGTCGCAGACCCCGACTTGGGGCGTGTGCTGAAACCCACCATGTCGGACTCTTCGAGTACCGACCTACGAGATCAATGCATCAATGATGCTGTAGGTGGGCGGTCGCAGACCCCGACATGGGGCCTGATCCGAAGCCAACCATGTCGGAGTCTGCGAGTGGCGACTTGCGAGATATCACTTCTCACACATCTCAAACTTCACTGTGCCGGATCTAAAAGTGTCCGCCAGGCATCAGCTTCAAATGGCTGACAGAGAGGCCCACATCGCCCGTGCGGCTTTGAGGTTTCGTTCCTTGACGTGGCCGAAACCTTTGATGTTTTCGGGCACTTGCGCCACGGCCAGGGCGTGTGCGTGGCTGTCGTGGCCTATGTTGGACATGACTTTTTCAATGTGCTGCATGTATTCTCTGATCAAGGCGCGTTCTGTGCGGCGCTCTTCGGTGTAACCGAACACATCGAAAGCGGTGCCGCGCAAAACTTTGAGAGGCGCCAGCCCTTTGAAAGCGGTTTGCATGAAGGGGCCGAATTTTTGTTTGACCAATTCACCCTTGTTGTTGCGCTTGGCCAGCAGGGGGGGCGCCAGGTGGTAATGCACCTTGAAGTCGCCTTCAAAGCTTTGTGCAATGCGGTCCAGAAAAGCTGTTTGCGTGTGTAGGCGGGCGACTTCGTATTCGTCCTTGTAGGCCATCAGTTTGTAGAGTTGGCGCGCCACGGTTTCGCTCAGCGTTGTTTTGCCCAAAGGGGTTTCTGCCATTTTGACGCGTTCCACGAACACACGGTAGCGTTCGGCATAAGCCGCATTTTGGTAGTCGGTCAAACGCGCAACGCGCTGGGCCACGATCTTATCGAGGGTTTCACGCTTTTTGAAGGTGATGGCCTGTGCGGGCTGCACTTGCTGCATGAGCTTGTCCAGATGGTGCGCCGCGTGGCGTCCCCATTCAAAGGCCGTCAGGTTGTTTTGAACTGCGACTTCATTGAGCTCGATGGCACGCACCAGGGATTCATGGTGCAGGGGAATCCAGCCTTTTTGCCAGGCATAGCCCAGGATCATGGGGTTGACGTAGATGGTGTCACCCATAAGTTGTTTGGCCAGCAAGTCGGCATTGAAGGTGCCGACGCCTTGCTCACCCACCTGTTGGCTGATTTCAACCAGGCATTGCTCCGCCGGGTTTTCCCAGTTGCCGTTTTTCACGAACGCTGCTGTGGGCGTGCTGCTGCTGTTGAGGGCCACATGGGTGCGGCCTGGGCGCATGCGCAACAGCGTTTCTTTGGACGCGGTGACGATCGGGTCGCATCCCAAAATGAGATCGGCTGCAGCCATACCCACCCGGGTGGTGCGGATGTCGCTTTGTCTGTTGGCCACCAGCACATGGCTCCAGGTGGCACCGCCTTTTTGTGCCAAGCCTGCCGCGTCTTGCGTGACGATGCCTTTGCCTTCCATGTGTGCCGCCATGCCCAGCAGTTGGCCGATGGTGATAACCCCTGTGCCCCCCACGCCTGCCACCACCATGCCCCAGGGGTGCGTGGTGTCTGGCAGTGTGGGTTCAGGCAAGGTGCCCAGAAAAGCGGGTGCGAGGGAGTGTGTGACGAGGGTCGATTTCTTTTTGAACTGACCGCCTTCCACGGTGACAAAGCTGGGACAAAAGCCTTTGAGGCAACTCATGTCCTTGTTGCAGGTGCTTTGGTTGATGGTGCGTTTACGGCCCAGCTCGGTGTCCAGCGGTTCTACCGACAGACAATTGGATTGCACGCTGCAGTCGCCACAGCCTTCGCAGACTTCTTCGTTGATCATGACCCGAACAGCCGGGTCAAGCAGGGTGCCGCGTTTGCGGCGGCGGCGCTTTTCAGTGGCGCAGGTCTGGTCGTAAATGATGACGGTGGTGCCTTTGATTTCGCGCATCTCACGCTGGATGCGGTCGAGTTCGTCGCGGTGAAATACCTGCACGCCTTCAGCCAGCGTCACGCCTTGGTATTTTTCCGGTTCGTTGGTCACGACCACGGTGCGCTGAGTACCTTCTGCTTTCATGCTTTGTGCAATCTGCAGCACGCTGTGGCCTTCGGGGCGTTCACCAATTTGCTGGCCGCCGGTCATGGCCACGGCGTCGTTGTAGAGGATTTTGTAGGTGATGTTCACACCCGACGCCACGCTTTGGCGAATAGCGAGCAAGCCGCTGTGGAAGTAGGTGCCGTCACCCAGGTTGGCAAACATGTGTTGTTCGTTGCTGAATGGTTGTTGTCCTGTCCACGGCACGCCTTCGCCGCCCATCTGGGTAAAGCCCACGGTGCTGCGGTCCATCCAGATGCTCATGAAGTGGCAGCCAATGCCGGCCATGGCGCGCGAGCCTTCGGGCACTTTGGTGGAGGTGTTGTGCGGGCAGCCCGAGCAAAACCAGGGCTGACGTTCGGCTGCAGCGCCCAAGGTGAGCGTTTGCATGGCTTGTTCTTTGTTGTCCAGCACCGCCAGATGGGCATGGATGTGTGCCGTGGTGTCGCTGTCCAGACCCATTTTCTGGAGTCGCTTGGCAATCGCCCGGGCAATGATGGCGGGCGTCAAGTCGGCATTGGCTCGCAGCAAAGTGCGCTCGGTCGGGTTGGGGATGGACCATTCACCGCCTGACACGTCGCCTTCGCCTTCATCAAACTTTCCCAGGATGTTGGGGCGCACATCGTCGCGCCAGTTGTAGAGTTCTTCCTTGAGCTGGTATTCGATGATCTGGCGTTTTTCTTCGACCACCAGTATTTCGCGCAGCCCGGTGGCAAATTCGCGTGTGGTTTGGGCTTCAAGCGGCCAGACCACATTCACCTTGTGCAGGCGTATGCCCAATTGGCGGCAACGCTCGTCATCCAGACCCAGGTCGAGCAGGGCTTGCCTTGTGTCGTTGTAGGCTTTGCCACTGGCGATCAGGCCAAAGCGATCATTCGGGCCTTCAATCACGTTGTGGTTGAGTTTGTTGGCGCGGATGTAGGCCAGCGCTGCATACCATTTGTAGTCGAACAGGCGCGCTTCTTGTTCCAGCGCGGTATCGGGCCAGCGGATGTGCACGCCACCCGGCGGCATGGAAAATTCGGGCAACACGATCTGCACGCGTTCAGGGTCGATGTGTGCGGTGGCACTGGATTCGACGATTTCCTGAATGGTTTTCATGCCTGACCAGACGCCTGCATAGCGGCTCATGGCAATGGCATGCAAGCCTTGGTCGAGGATGTCTTGCACGCTGGCCGGGAAAAAGACAGGCAGTCCGCAGGCCTTGAAGATGTGGTCGCTCTGGTGCGCTGCTGTTGAGCTTTTGGCCACATGGTCATCGCCAGCGACGGCCAGCACACCACCCCAGGGTGTGGTGCCTGCCATATTGGCGTGTTTGAACACATCCGAACAGCGGTCCACACCTGGGCCTTTGCCGTACCAAATGCCGAACACGCCATCGAACCGGTTAGAGCCTGCGGGTGCAAAGCCCAGTTGCTGTGTGCCCCACAGTGCGGTGGCGGCCAGTTCTTCGTTCACACCGGGCTGGAAGACGATGTTTTGCGCTTTCAGGTGGTCTTTGGCTTTCCACAGGGACTGGTCATAACTGCCCAGCGGTGAGCCCCGGTAGCCGCTGATGAAGCCGGCAGTGTTCTTGCCTTGCAAAGCGTCGCGCTGGCGTTGCAGCATCGGCAGTTTGACCAGGGCCTGCACGCCGCTCATGAAGGCGCTGCCTACGTCGAGGCTGTATTTGTCGTCCAGCGTCACGGTTTCTAAAGCCTGGCGGATCGAATCGGGCAATGGGGCGTTCATGGGGATGTCCTGCAGATGAAACTTGTGGAACAGTGTAGGCCGATGCCCCAGACATAGGCTTGCTTTATGTGACAGGATTTGCCCTATGATTTGAAAGAATCTTGCTAAAAAAGTTGAATTATGGAAACATTGGATAAATTTGACTGGGCCATCTTGAATGAACTGCAAAAAGATGGCAGATTGACAAATGCCGAATTGGCGCAGCGTGTGGGCTTGTCGGCTGCGCCTTGTTGGCGGCGTGTGCGTGCATTGGAAGTGGCCGGAGTGATCAAGGGCTATCGCGCTGAAATTGACCGGCAAAAGGTGGGCCTGGATGTGTTTGCCTTTGTGCGGCTGGATGCTGAGCGAAACCGGGGTGACGTGACGCGTCAACTCGAAGAAGCGATCCTCAAAATACCGGAGGTGATTTCCTGTCACTACATCAGCGGCACCGGCACTTTTGAACTTCAAGTGGTGTGCCGTGATTTGAATGCCTTCAGCGTGTTCGCTCGTGACGTGTTGCTGAACTTGCCCAATGTCAAAGACCTGCACACCAGCTTTTCCCTGGGCGAGGTCAAGGCCGCAGGGGCCTTGCCTTTGTATGCTCTCAAATGAAGGTCAAGGGTACAAGCCCCGCAACTCTCGCGCTTGCAAAATGCGCGAGCACGCCACGATGAATGTGGCGGTGCGCAGACTGACCTGGTGTTCATCGGCGACGTGCCAGATGGCGGCAAAGGCTTCGCGCAGAATGCGCACCAGTCGGCCGTTGATGTCGTCTTCGCTCCAGAAGAAGCTCGAAAAATCCTGCACCCATTCAAAATAACTGACCGTGACGCCCCCTGCGTTGGCAATCACGTCGGGCACGACCAGGATGCCCCGTTCATGCAGGATGTCGTCAGCTTCTGGCGTTGTGGGCCCGTTGGCCCCTTCAATCACCATGCGTGCCTGGATTTGATAGGCGTTGGCGGTTGTGATTTGTTGCTCCAAGGCGGCCGGAATCAGGATGTCGCAGCGCACGCTCCAGAACTGTTCATCAGGGATCACTTCTGCAAGCTCAAACCCTTTGACACTGCCCGCTTGCGCCACATGCGCCAGCAGGGCAGGCACGTCCAGACCCGCTTCCTTATAAATCGTGCCGCCATGGTCTTGCACAGCCACCACCAGAGCGCCTGTTTGGGCAAACAATTTGGCGGCGATGCCCCCGACATTGCCAAACCCTTGGACGGCGACACGGGCGGTCTGGATGTCCATGCCGATGTGTTGTGCCGCTTCTTGCGCCACGGTGAACACACCCCGGCCGGTGGCTTCACGCCTGCCCAGTGAGCCACCCAAGGCAATGGGCTTACCTGTGACGACGCCTGTGGCCGTGGAGCCTTCATTCATCGAGTAGGTGTCCATCATCCAGGCCATGGTTTGCTCGTTGGTGTTGACGTCAGGCGCAGGAATGTCTTTGGTGGGACCGATGATGATGCCAATCTCGCTGGTGTAGCGGCGCGTCAGGCGTTCGAGTTCACCGCGTGAAAGCGTTTTGGGGTCGACGCGGATGCCGCCTTTGGCGCCCCCAAAAGGCAGGTTGACCGCAGCGTTTTTGACCGACATCCAGGCCGAAAGGGCCATGACTTCGGACAAGGTCACATCCTGGTGAAAGCGCACGCCCCCTTTGCCGGGGCCTCGGCTGGTGTTGTGCTGCACACGGTAACCCTCAAAGTGGGCCATGGTGCCGTTGTCCAGTTCGATGGGCACATCCACGATCAATGCGCGTTTGGGTCGTTTGAGGGTTTCGACCCAGCGTGAAAGCTTGCCCAAATAGGGCGTGACGCGGTCAACTTGTTGAAGGTAAATGCCCCAGGGACCGACATGATCGGCATTGAGGTAAGAGGGCAGGGCGTGTTGGCTTGTGGCGGTATGGCCTGCGACAGGGTTGGACATGGTTGGTCTTTCGTGAATCTGACCGATCGTCAGTGATGCGAGATGTTATGGAGACCATGGTGCCCTGTCCAAGGCTTCTTGGCTGTTAGATCATGCGCTTTGTGCATAAACCGGTGGACTCGGCCCTGTGAAGTTTTCAATGCTCAAGCATGTTGTAGGTCGGCGGTCAAAGACCCCGACATCGGCTTGTGCAGAAACCAAAAATGTTGGATTCTGCGAGTAACGATCTGCGACTAAATACCTGCCTGTAAAATAAGCAGATCAGCCCGGCCCGTGGCAGGCCAGGCCCATGGCGCAGGCGGCGCCTATTTTTTGGCCTTTCAACGAGGCAGATATTTCATGCTTTACCCTCAAGAATTCGACGTGATCGTGGTCGGTGGCGGCCATGCCGGCACCGAAGCGGCATTGGCCGCAGCGCGCATGGGCAGCAAGACGCTCTTGCTCAGCCACAACATCGAGACGCTGGGGCAGATGAGCTGCAACCCCAGCATTGGCGGCATCGGTAAGGGCCACTTGGTCAAAGAAGTCGACGCCCTGGGTGGTGCCATGGCGCTGGCCACGGATGAGGGCGGTATCCAGTTCCGTATTCTCAACAGCTCCAAAGGTCCGGCTGTGCGTGCCACCCGAGCCCAGGCCGACCGCATCCTCTACAAAGCAGCCATCCGCCGCATGCTCGAGAACCAGCCCAATCTGTGGCTGTTCCAGCAGGCAGTCGATGATTTGATGGTTGAAGGCGACCGCGTGGTGGGCGCCGTGACGCAAGTGGGCATCCGTTTTCGTTCGCGCACGGTGGTGCTGACGGCCGGCACTTTTTTGGATGGCAAGATCCATGTGGGCTTGCAGAACTATGCTGCCGGCCGAGCGGGCGACCCGCCGGCTGTCAGCCTGTCGGCACGCTTGAAAGAACTCCAGTTACCGCAAGGGCGCTTGAAGACCGGCACACCGCCGCGTCTGGATGGCCGCACCATCGACTTTTCCAAGTGCAGCGAGCAGCCCGGCGACGGCATGCCTGGCGGCATGAACCCTGATGATGGCGTGCCCGTGTTCAGCTTCATGGGCAATGCGCAAATGCACCCTCAGCAAATGCCTTGCTGGATCACCCACACCAACGAGCGCACTCACGACATCATCCGCTCCGGCTTTGACCGCAGCCCCATGTTCACCGGCAAGATCGAAGGCGTGGGCCCGCGCTATTGCCCGAGCGTCGAGGACAAGATCAACCGCTTTACTGACAAGGACAGTCATCAGATTTTCTTGGAGCCCGAAGGTCTGACTACGCACGAGTACTACCCCAACGGCATTTCGACCAGCTTGCCATTTGACATCCAGTACGACCTGGTGCGTTCGATGAAGGGACTGGAAAACTGCCACATCCTGCGCCCGGGTTACGCGATCGAATACGACTACTTTGACCCGCGTGCGCTGAAAAACAGCTTTGAGACCAAGCAGATACAAGGCTTGTTCTTTGCGGGTCAAATCAACGGCACAACCGGTTACGAAGAAGCTGCAGCCCAAGGTTTGTTTGCGGGCATCAATGCCGCGCTGCAATGTCGAGGCGAATCGGCCTGGACGCCTGCACGCGATCAGGCTTATCTGGGTGTGTTGGTGGATGATCTGGTCACGCAAGGCGTGACCGAGCCCTACCGCATGTTCACCAGCCGTGCCGAGTTCCGATTGCAATTGCGTGAGGACAACGCCGATGCCCGCCTGACAGAAGTGGGCCGTCAGATGGGTCTGGTTGATGATGCCCGCTGGGACGCTCTCAGCCGCAAACGCGATGCTGTTTCACGTGAAACAGAACGCTTGAAATCCACTTGGGTTAACCCTCGCAATTTGGTAGCAGAAGAATCGATCCGGGTTTTGGGCAAGGCGATTGAGCATGAGCACAACTTGTTTGACTTGCTTCGCAGACCCAATGTGACTTACCAAGCGCTGATGTCTTTGGATGGTGGTCGCATGGCTTGTGCAGATGTTTCACGTGAAACACTGGGTGACCTCAGTGAAACGGTGATCGAGCAGGTTGAAATTGCCGCCAAATATTCGGGCTACATTGACCGCCAGAAGGGCGAAGTGGAACGTGCGGCTTTTTATGAACACCTGCGATTGCCTGAAACCCTGGATTACATGCAGGTCTCAGCCTTGTCAATTGAAGCCCGCCAGAAGTTGGCCAAGCACCGCCCTGAAACCTTGGGCCAGGCTTCACGCATTTCTGGCATCACGCCAGCCAGTGTGTCGCTGCTGTTGATTCACCTGAAGAAGGGTGGGTTCAAGGGTTTCATGAATCCTGTGGAAGAAAGCCAAAACGCATGACCGATACCTTGGCCCATGGCTTGAGCACCGGTGTGCAGGCGATGAGCTTGAACTTGTCAGCTGAACAGCAGCAACGCTTGCTGGATTACATGGGGTTGATCCAGAAGTGGAACAAGGTCTATAACTTGACAGCCTTGCGTGATCCCGCGGAGATGCTCACACACCACCTGCTCGACAGCCTCACAGCCATTGCACCATTGACCCGTCATACGCTGGGCGAGCCCATACGGGTTTTGGATGTGGGGTCGGGTGGGGGTTTGCCAGGCGTTGTTTTGGCCATCTGCATGCCCGAACTCCATGTGACCTGTGTGGACACAGTGGCCAAAAAAGCGGCCTTTGTCCAGCAAGTGGCCGCGAGTTTGAAGTTGACGAATTTGAAGGGTTTGCATGCACGCGTTGAGTCATTGACAGAGCCTTACCAGGTCATTTGTTCGCGTGCCTTTGCTTCATTGCCTGACTTTGTGAACTGGTCTCGATCGGCTTTGGCTGATGGGGGGGTGTGGATGGCCATGAAAGGCAAACACCCGCAAGACGAAATCGATGCCTTGCCATCAGACGTGAAGGTGTTTCACGTGGAACCATTGACCGTACCTGGCCTGGATGTCGAAAGGTGCATGGTCTGGTTGAAGCCTTCGTTGAGCTTGGTCTGAGGGTTGATCCGTCACCAGTTTCAGAAGCGTGGTTGAAGAAAAATTCCGGAGATGATCGAAAATCATAATTCTCTACAGATTCAGCCTGATGAGCGCTTAGCAGTGCTGCCAGTTGGGCGAATGATGTGGGAGCTTGAACTTCAAGCGAAAAGTCTGTGGTCCTCAAGCGTCAGATCGCCAGCAGGGCTATTGATCAGGCACGCTGAAGTTTGAAATGTGTGAGACATGTCATCTCGTAGGTCGGCACTCGAAGAGTCCGACGTTTGGCCGCTTCGGCACAGGCCCATGTCGGGGTCTACGAGTGCCGACCTACAAGATCTTTGGGAATTGAAAACTTCACAGGGCCGAATCCATAGCTCCAACAAGGTGCAAGATTGAAGTCACTCTGCAGACTTCAAAGGGCCGGATCGATCTTCATCAGCAGCGCTATCACCTTCCATAGAAGATGCGGTTTACACACATTGCCACAAGACATTTTCTGCTCTCCTAATCCGACAGATAAACGGAAGACTTGAACAAATTGTGTTTCACGTGAAACACGCGCGATTCTTGGCGGTGTCTGTCGACAATTCACTTACACTTGCCACTTTCCCTGACCCAGAAAGCAGCGCATGTTTTTCGGTATTTCAGATTACGGTTCGTTTGTAGCCGCCATCATTTTGTTTTTGGCCATCCCCGGCCCGGGCAATCTGGCACTCATCACGTCAACGGGAAAGGGTGGAATTGCGGGGGGCCTGGGTGCTACGCTCGGCGTCATCGCCGGTGATCAGGTGCTCATGTGGCTGGCAGTGGCTGGTGTGGCCACAGTATTGGCCACCTACCCCACAGCTTTTGCGGCCGTGCAATGGACAGGTGCACTCTATTTGGCCTGGCTGGGCTGGAAGATGTTGATGGCCAAACCGGGTGATGCGCCAGTTTTGAACATCCGGCCTCGGCACTATTTTCAACAAGCTGTGGCGATCACGCTGCTGAACCCTAAGGCCATTGTTTTTTACATGGCGTTTTTCCCCTTGTTTGTCGACCCCAAGCATCACCTGGGTTTGATCAGTTTTGCCGCCATGGCAGCGACCATCGCGGGTTTGACCTTTCTTTATGGATTGGGCATGACGCTGTTGACGCACCATCTGGCAGCCCACATGCGGTCTAATCCACAGATTGGACGCTGGCTCGAAAAGCTGGCTGGCATTTTTCTCATCGGTTTCGGCGTCAAGCTGGCCATTTCCAAATAACTGAATCGGACGACTCACCATGGCGAAAATCTTTTGCATTGCCAACCAAAAGGGCGGCGTCGGTAAAACCACCACTTCCGTCAACCTGGCCGCAGGCCTGGCCAAATTGGGGCAACGCGTTTTGCTGGTGGATCTGGATCCGCAGGGCAACGCCACCATGGGCTCGGGCATCGACAAGCGCCAACAGGTGCTGAGCGTCTATGACGTGTTGCTGGAGTCGGCGTCGGTCAATGAGGCGGTGGTGCTGGCTGATAAATGCGGCTACCACGTCTTGTGTGCCAACCGAGAGCTGGCGGGTGCCGAGGTGGAACTGGTTCAATTGGAACGCCGTGACCAACGACTCAAAAATGCCATGGCTTTGGTGGATGGCCAATACGATTTTGTGCTGATTGACTGTCCGCCATCCTTGTCCATGCTGACCTTGAACGGCTTGTGTGCAGCCCACGGCGTGATCGTGCCCATGCAGTGCGAGTACTTTGCGCTAGAAGGTTTGACCGATCTGGTCAACACCATCAAGCAGGTGCATGCCAACATGAACCGCGACCTGAAGATCATCGGTTTGCTGCGCGTGATGTTCGATCCGCGCATCACCTTGCAAATGCAGGTGAGCGACCAGCTCAAGGCGCATTTTGGCGACAAGGTGTTTGACTCCGTCATCCCGCGCAATGTGCGATTGGCCGAAGCGCCCAGCTATGGCTTGCCAGGCGTGGTGTTCGATGCTGCTGCACGGGGCAGCCAGGCCTATGTGGAATTTGCGCAAGAGTTGGTCAGACGTGCCCCCACCCTCTGACAGCACGTCGGACACGCAAGCCATGACAAGCGTTTTGATTTTGCCCGGCTGGCAAGGCAGTGGTCCTGATCACTGGCAAATGCATTGGGTGCGCGCGCATGGATACACCGAAGTGGTTCAAAACGATTGGCTGCGCCCAAGGCGTGGCGATTGGCTGGCACGGCTCGATGAAGTGGTCATCGACGCGCCCGGCCAGGTGGTGTTCGTGGCCCACAGCCTGGGCTGCATCTTGGTGGCAGCGTGGGCCGCATTGTCCGCGCACACCCAGCGCGTTCAAGGCGCTTTGCTGGTGGCACCCGGAGATACAGAAGCGCCCGAACTCAAAGAGCGACTGCCCGGTTGGTCACCCATCGTGCGCCAGCGGCTGCCATTTGCCAGCATCTTGGTGGGCAGTCAAAACGATCCCTTTTGCCGTGCAGATCGGGCACAAGCACTGGCCCATGACTGGGGTGCCCAGTGGGTCGACGCCGGGCAGGCCGGACACATCAACGCAGACACCTCGCTGGGCCATTGGCCACAAGGCCATGCGCTCTTGCAAACACTCATGAAGGAATGACCATGGTCACCAAAAAACCCAAAGGCCTTGGCCGAGGACTCGAAGCCCTGCTCGGACCCACAGTAGAAGACACGCCCACGCTCAGCGCCGAAAGCGGCATGCCCAGTCAGCTCAAGCTCGACCAGATGGTGCCCGGCATGTACCAGCCGCGCACCCGCATGGACGAGGGGGCCTTGTACGAATTGGCTGAATCCATCAAGGCCCAGGGCATCATGCAGCCGATTTTGGTCCGTCAACTCACTGACGGTCTCAACGCGGGCAAATACGAAATCATTGCGGGCGAGCGGCGCTTTCGCGCCTCCAAGCTGGCCGGTCTGACCAGTGTGCCAGTGCTGGTGCGCGACGTGCCCAACGAGGCCGCAGCGGCCATGGCGCTGATTGAAAACATTCAACGTGAAGACCTCAACCCGCTCGAAGAAGCGCAAGGCCTGCACCGCTTGATCAAGGAGTTTGGCCTCACGCACGAGTCTGCCGCACAAGCTGTGGGCCGTTCACGCAGCGCAGCCAGCAACTTGCTGCGCTTGCTGAATCTGGCCGATCCCGTACAAACCATGCTGATGGCGGGCGACCTGGACATGGGTCACGCCCGCGCCTTGCTGTCGCTGGACAAGGCCGCGCAGATCACCGCGGCCAATCAGATTGCTGCCAAAAAATTGTCAGTGCGTGAGGCGGAAAGTCTGACCAAAAAACTGGGTGCCGAGTTCAATCTGGTGCCCCAAAAGCCCAAGAAGGAAAAATCCCGCGACATCCGACGGGTGGAAGAAGAACTGTCCGATTTGCTGATGGCGCAGGTCGAAGTGCGGGTCAAAAAACGCGTCAAGCGCTTGGGCAAAATTGAAGAGATGGGCGAGTTGTCCATCCAGTTTGGCTCACTCGACGAACTCAATGGGTTGATCGAAAAGTTGCGTGGATAAGCAACACCGTCTGATGTTCAACACGCCGATGTTCATGCGCAAAGGGCGTTCATCTTTGGTCGCAGACGCGCAGTTGTCCAAAAGAAAGATCTTGGCCATCTATTTATTGGCTGTGGGCCTGACATCGCTGTTTTTTTATCTGATTCCACCGGGCTACTACAACCGAAACGCCAATTTGGCCATCAGCATCACCATGGGTGTCTTGATGCTGTTGGCAGCTCAACGCAGGCTCTACAGCGTGTTGGTTCACTTGGCCACACTCAGCAGTTTGGTGCTGATCATCTACATTGCGAGTCAGTCAGGGGGGATCAATTCGACGTCCATTGTCTGGCTCAATGTACTGGCCTTGCCCGTCCTGCTATTGCTGGGGCCAGCAGTCACCGTCATCTGGATTGCAGTCATCCTGAGCACGATCCTGGCTTTGTATTTGGCCACGCTCAATGGCTGGGTGGACAGTCAGGCCGAGATCACCCAGCAAGCCATACCTTGGGCATTGATGAACAACATGCTGGCCATCGGCAATTTGATGCTGGGTGTGCGCTTGTATGAGCACTTGCATGAAGAACAATTGAAGCAACTACATCAGCGCAACGAAGAACTCAAGGCCACCCACCACGCATTACTGCAAGCCCAGGCCCACAAAGACGAATTTGTAGCAGCCGTAGGCCACGAACTGCGCACCCCGATGAACGCCATTTTGGGCTTCAACGGCGTGTTGCGACAGGAGCTGGCCGACCAGCCACAGCAAGTTGAAGTGGTGGACCACATCCGGCGCTCCACCATGCATTTGCTGCGGGTCGTCAATGACATCCTGGATTTTTCCCAGCTGCAAGCGGGCCAATTCATGCTGCATGAGGTCGACTTTGAATTGGCAGGCCTCATGCAAGAAGCGCTGCAAACACACCAGCAAAAGGCCATGGAAAAAGGCCTGAGCTGGAGCGGAGAACTCGACCCTCACCTGCCCCAGCGCGTGCACGCTGACCGTCAACGGCTGTTGCAAATTCTGAGCAACTTGCTCGACAACGCCTTGAAGTTCACCGCAAGTGGCTCGGTCCAGCTGCGATTGTTGGCCCGGCAAGATCAGTTGCGATGCGAAGTCATTGACACGGGGCGCGGCATTGCGCAGTCGCAGCAAGTTCACATTTTCAGCCGCTTTGAGCAGGCCGACGTGCAAACCACCCGCACCTATGGCGGCACCGGACTGGGTTTGTCAATCTGTGAAAAACTGGTCACCCTGCATGGTGGCCACATCGGGGTGATCAGCCAGCCAGGTGAAGGTGCCGCATTCTGGTTTCAGGTGCCCCTGAAGGTGGCGCGCACCGTGCAGACGCCCTCCACAGCGGTCTTGTCCCCGCTGGCACAAGACCTGCGCATTCTGGTGATCGATGACAACAGCATGAACCTGATGGTGGCGCGTTTGCAATTGCAAAAATGCTGGCCCAAAGCCCACATCGTCACGGCCGAAAGCGCAGCCCAAGCCCTGCAGCTGCTCGATGAACAAGGCTTTGATGTGGCCCTGATCGACATGATCATGCCCGACATGGACGGCATGGCATTGACGCAACAGATTCGACAACAGTTTCCGGCCATGACAGCACGCATGCCCATCATCGCCTTAACCGCCAACACCAACCCGGTGGACAGGCAGCGCTGCCTGGATGCCGGCATGGACGATGTGCTGGCCAAACCCATGGACTTGTCCAGCTTGGTGAACAGCGTGAGCCGCCACATCGTGCGTGCCAGAGGATAAAGGCATGAGCGGTCCCAACTTTGCGCTCAGGATCTTGGACAAGGTCATGAACACGCTGCCCGTGTTTTATCGGCAGGGCAAGATGCCTTACGTGTTTTCGTTCGTGATGCTGGTGGTCACCGTGCTCTTGCTGTACGTGGGCATCAGTCCCTATCAAAACGCGACGCCGATGTTCCTGTCGATGGCGGTCTTCTTGTTGATGCTGCTGATCCTGCTGAACTTTGGCATGCCGTTGGCATGGGGCGTGCACATCGGCACCTGTGCAGGCGCATTGGTCTTGTTTTTCAGCGCCTGGAGTTCAGGTGGCGTGTTCTCACCCCGTCTGGCGTGGTTATTGATATTGCCTTTGACCCCTTTCTACGTGATGGGGCGCAAAGCGGGCACCTTTTGGCTGATCATGGTGTGGCTCATGCAACTGAGCATGGCCGCCTGCAACCACTACGGCCTTTTGCCCACATTTGAGCAAGGCCTGCGGCATGCGCTCTCATCATGGGTGACTTACACCCTGGTCACAGGCGTGTTGATCATCGTGCCCCTGATCTATGACCGCATGCACCTGAGGGCCCTGGAAAGAAGTTTGCGCTATCAGCAAGAACTGGTGGCCAAACGCCAGGAGTTGGAACACACCTTGCACATGCGTGAGCACTTCATCGCCACCGTCAGCCACGAGCTGCGCACGCCGATGAACGCCATCTTGGGCTTCAACAGCTTGCTGCTCTCCCGCGTCAAGGACAAGCCAGAAGCGCTCAAGGTGCTCAACCACACCCGGCAATCGGCCGATCACCTGATGACCGTGATCAATGACATTCTTGATTACTCACAACTGCAAGCCGGGCAGTTGGTCATACAGCCCGAAACTTTTGAGCTGCGCCCTGTGGCTGAACATGCCTTTGAGTTGTTTGGCCCTCGTGTGAAAAGCATGAAACTCGACTACCACATCGAGATCGACGAGGCGCTGCCCCAGTGGGTGCACACCGACCGCCACCGCCTCATGCAAGTGCTGGTCAATTTGCTGGGCAATGCACTCAAATTCACCCACCAAGGCTCGGTGGTCTTGAAGCTCCAATGGGAAAACCCAGGCGTGCTCTTTGCCGTGCAAGACACCGGCATTGGCATTGCCAAAGAACGCCAAGCCCAGATTTTCAAACGTTTCAGCCAGGCTGAGGGTGATATTCAATCGCGCTACGGTGGCAATGGCCTGGGCCTGGCCATCTCGCAAAAACTGGCGCACCTGTTGGGTGGCGAGATCGGTTTTGAAAGCGAGCCTGGGCAAGGATCGCGTTTTTGGTTGCGCCTGCCCCTGGAGGCTGCAAAGCCCCCAGAGCACAAACCGAACCTGGTCAAAACCGCTGTCCAAACCAGTCACAAACGTTGGTCATTCCTGATTGTGGATGACCATCCCCTGAACCGTTTGCTGGTCAAACAGGTGCTGCAAAACGCCTGGCCCAACAGCACCATTTTGGAGGCGGTGGACGGTCAAAAAGCCCTGGATACACTGCGTGAACAGCCTGTAGACCTGATTTTGATGGACATGGTCATGCCGGTGATGGACGGCATTGTGGCGACAAGCACTTTGCGCCAGACCTTCGGCGCACCGCATAATGCGCTGCCCGTGCTGGGCATGACCGCCAACGTCAATCCCTTGGATCTGGAACGCTTCAAAGCGGCGGGTTTGAGTGATGTCATGCTCAAACCGTTTGAGCCGGAGGTCTTGTGCGGCAAGATCGACCAATTGCTGAGCAAAACTTGAATTTTGGTAATTCTGCGACCAAATCCTGACAATTGAGGATGGGGCAAACCCGGTTGGGGCAAGTGGCTGATCGGTATCTAATCCACAAGACTAATAAAAGGCACAAGGCAAAACGCATGTACCTGACAGGAAAACAAACGACGCTGCTCGGCCAGATCATGCAGACCCTGGCCGAACCGCACGAAGAAACCGAGATCCGCGAGATCATGGGTGATCTGATCATGCAGCTGCTCGGGGCGCAGTATTACGCCAGCTTTGTCTGGCAACCGGGCAGCCAGAGTTTTGCCCAGCCCATCCAGATCAACATGGACCCCCTGAATCTGCGGGCCTATGAGAGTTATTACCAGTTCCATGACCCGATCACGCCGCTCATGCAGCGTTACCAGGTGGCGGTGCGTGCCACCGATGTTTTGCCGATCGAAGACCTGAAGAAAACCGAATTTTTCAACGATTTCTTGAGCAAAGACGGCCTGTACTGGGGCGTGAACCTGTACGCCTGGCACCAGGGACAGAATCTGGGTGACATGCGCATCTGGCGGGACAAGCGCAGGGACAACTTCACACCCGACGAGATGCGTTTGCTCGACATGTTGCAACCGGCTTTTGTAACGGCATTGGCCCGAGCACAAAGAACGCATCAGCCCGAGTCCTTGACGCTGAACACCTTGTCGCAACGCTTGACCACCCGCGAACAAGACACGGCACGTTTGGTCATGATCGGCATGACCGACAAGGAAATTGCCCGGGCGCTGGCCATTTCCACCACCACGGTGCGCACCCACCTGGAAAACGCCTTTCGCAAAGTCGGCGTGAGCAACAGGGCAGCGCTGGTGCACAAACTCAGGCCCTGAAGGTCCCCAGAAGGCCATCGACGCCAAAACGGCATCCTGAAAACAAAGGATGGTGACTCATCAGCCGGGTCTCTAGCATCGAGTGAACGCCAATTCAGGCGTTTCACCCCGAAAAGGAGACCACTTTGTCTACAAATACATCACGTCGTAATTTCTTTAAAAACACTGGAGCCGTGTCCGCTGCGGCCATGCTGGGAGGCGTTGGCGTTAGCGCTGGCTTGACAGCTTGTGGTGGCGATTCATCTGCCACCCCTGAAGATCCCTTGTTGGCCTTGACCGCCACCCAAGTGGTTGCAAACATCAAAAATGGCACGCTCAAGGCCGAGACCTATATGGCCGCCATGATCGCCCGCGCCAAAGCGGCCAGCGGCTTGAACGCCATGATCTTCTTGAACGAAGCTGAGGCATTGAAGGCCGCCAAAGCCGTTGATGCTGATAAAGCCGCTGGCAAAACATTGGGCGCTTTGGCCGGTTTGCCGATTGTGGTCAAAGACAACATCAACACCAAGGACATGAAGACCACAGGTGGCACGCCTTCGCTGCGTAACCATCAACCCAAAACCAATGCGCCATCCGTGCAAAAACTCATCGATGCGGGCGCGATTGTGTTGGGTAAATCCAACCTGCACGAGTGGGCGTTTGGTATCACCACCACCAACTTCACGCTGGGCACCGACCAGTCAGGCGTTGCAACACGACCCTGTAAAAACCCCTACGACAACAGCCGCATCCCTGGCGGTTCATCGGGTGGCACAGCTGTAGCCGTGGCCGCACGCTTTGCGCCAGCAGGCTTGGGCACCGACACCGGTGGCTCCACCAGAGAGCCTGCATCTTTTTCTGGTATCGCAGGCTTTCGTCCCTCCGTGGGCGATGGCGCCGGCAAAGGCCGCCGCTACGATGATGGCGTGAGTGATGTGCTACCGATCAGCACCACACGCGACACCGTGGGCCCCATGGCCCGCACTGTTGCAGACATCGCTTTGCTCGATGCCGTCATCACAGGCGGCACCGTGCCAACAGCCAAAGGGCTCAAAGGTCTGAAGATCGGTATTCCCGCCGCCTTCTGGGCGGGTCTGGATGACAGCGTGAAGCCTGTGGCTGAAGCTGCCAAGAAAAAGTTGGCAGATGCTGGTGTGGTGTTTGTCGATGCCGATTTGAAAGGCATCATGGAACTCAACGGCAAGATGTCTTTCCCGATTGCATTGCATGAGCCCATTGCGGCGATTCCTGCCTACTTGACCGCCAACAATGCGACCATCACCACCGTTGCGCAAGTGGCTGCTGGATTGGCCAGCCCTGACGTGATCGGTGCTTTTGGTGCTATCAGCATTGACTACTATGATGCCTTCCCTGAAGACCCAAAAAACCCCGGCAATAATCTCGCGTATACCCGTGCCATGGTCCCTGTTACAGGGTTACGCGCACAACTGCAAAACCTCTACAAAGACTACTTTGCAACGCAAGGCGTCGAGTGCGTGTTGTTCCCAACGACCATCTTGCCAGCGCCAAAGATCGATCCGATCAAAGGTTCGCATACCCTCAGCTACACCGTCGGTGGTGTGGTGCAAAAGGACAAAGACACCTTTGGCACCTGCATCCGCAACACCGATCCTTGCACCAACGCCGGCCTTCCAAGCTTGTCGATCCCTGCGGGTCTGACCGCAGAGGGCTTGCCTGTGGGCATGGAGATCGACGGCCCATTGAGCTCAGACACCAATTTGCTGGCGATCGGCATGGCCATTGAAGCGGTGTGGGGTCCGCTCAAAGCACCAGCGATCTGACAGATGACCGGCCTTGGGCCGGTTGCATGACACGTTCAACAGGCCAAGGGGGTGTCAAACCCTCTTGGCCTGCTGGCCTGTCAAAGTCCAACAAGCATTGAGTTGAAGTGGCTGCGTCACCAGCTTGGGTGATGCCTTGAAAATGCGAGCCTCATACCAAGCATGGGCCGCGAAATGATCCTATACACAAGATCACACACAAAGTGCATCCTGAATTTGTAGGATGGTTGAGTGTGCGCGGGCTCTTTAGCATGCAGAACATGCCATTGAAGGCATGACAACACCTCACAGGAGACTCGCATGAGCACGGATACATCAAGACGCCAATTTTTCAAAAACACCACAGCTGTCTCTGCAGCTGCCGTCATGGGCGACTTGGCCCTCACGGCCACCGGTGGCCACATGGCACATGCCAAAACGAAGGATGCGCTGTCTGAGTTAACCGCGACGCAAGTGGTTCGCGACATCAGCAACGGCAAGCTCAAGGCCGAGACCTATATGGCCGCCATGATTGCGCGTGCCAAGGCCGTCAGCAGCCTCAATGCCATGATTTACCTGAATGAAGACAAAGCCATGGCGGCGGCCCGTCAGGTCGATGCAGACCGTGCCGCAGGCAAAAAACTCGGTGCCTTGGCCGGTTTGCCGATTGTCGTCAAGGACAACATCAACACCAAAGATATGAAAACCACGGGGGGCACACCCTCGCTGCGCAATTTCCAGCCCAGCAAAAATGCACCCTCCGTTCAAAAGTTGATCGATGCAGGCGCCATTGTCCTGGGCAAGTCCAATCTGCACGAATGGGCTTTTGGCATCACCAGCACCAACTTCACGCTGGGCACAGACCAATCTGGCGGCGCTGCACGCCCCTGCAAAAACCCCTATGACAGCACCCGCATTCCTGGCGGCTCATCGGGCGGCACGGCTGCAGCCATTGCCGCAAGAATGGCTCCAGCCGGTCTGGGCACAGACACGGGGGGATCGACCCGCGTGCCAGCCTCCTTCTGTGGCGTGGCCGGTTTCCGTCCCTCGGTGGGCGATGGCGAAGGCAAAGGCCGCCGCTACCCCGACACCGTCAACGATGCCTTGCCCATCAGCACCACCCGCGACACGGTGGGACCTATGGCCCGCACAGTGGCAGACTTGGCATTGCTGGATGCCGTGATAACAGGCAGCAATGTGCCTGTGGCCAAATCACTCAAAGGCCTCAAAATCGGCATTCCTGCCACCTTCTGGGCCGGCTTGGATGACAGTGTGAAGACCGTGGCCGATGCTGCCAAGAAAAAGCTGGCGGCTGCCGGTGTGGTGTTTGTGGATGCCGATCTGGCGGGCATCATGGCGCTCAATGGGGAGATGTCGTTTCCGATTGCCCTGCATGAACCCGTACGTGCCATTCCGGCCTATCTGGCGGCCAATAATGCGCCTGTCAAAACCGTCAAGGAAGTGGCGGATCAACTCGCCAGCCCGGATGTGGCAGGAGCCTTTGGTGCCATTCAAGGCCCCTTCAGTGAAGCCGCTTTCCGTGATGCCTATCTGGGCATCATGGCCACCAAGCGCCCAGCTTTGCAAAAACTCTACAAAGACTATTTTGCAGCGCAAGGTGTGGAGTGCGTGTTGTTCCCAACAACCCTCTTGGCCGCGCCCAAGATCGACGCCGCCAATGGCTCCAAAAACCTCAGCTACACGGTCGGCGGTGTGGTGCAAAAAGACAAAGACACCTTTGGCACTTGCATCCGCAACACCGACCCCTGCACCAATGCTGGCATTCCCAGCGTGTCGATCCCTGCAGGTTTGACGGCAGGCGGTTTGCCTGTGGGCATGCAAATCGACGGCCCCTTGGGCTCAGACAGCAATCTGCTGGCCATCGGCATGGGCATCGAGGCGGTTTGGGGCTCGCTCAAGGCTCCCGCGATCTGACGGATCGGTTTGTCTTGTAGGCGCTTGCGTGGCAAGCGCCTACAGAGACACGGCTCCCGTAGGTCGGCACTCGAAGAGTCCGACGTTTCGCGCTCCGTCAAAGGCCCCATGTCGGGGCTGAAGCCGCCGACCTACAAATACAGCATCGTAGGTCGGCACTCGAAGAGTCCGACATTTGCCCGTTTGGGCGCTGAACCTGATTCAATTTTGGCGGCCTTCAACAGGCCCATGTCGGGGTCTTCGACCACCGACCTACAAATGCAGCACCGTAGGACGGTACTTGAAGAGTCCGACGTTTGCCCGTTTGGGCGCTGAACCTGATTCAACTTTGGCGGCCTTCAACAGGCCCATGTCGGGGTCTTCGACCACCGACCTACAAATATGGCACCGTAGGTCGGCACTCGAAGAGTCCGACGTTTCGCGCTCCGTCAAAGGCCCCATGTCGGGGCTGAAGCCGCCGACCTACAAATACAGCATCGTAGGTCGGCACTCGCAGAGTCCGACGTTTGCCCGTTTGGGCGCTGAACCTGATTCAACTTTGGCGGCCTTCAACAGGCCCATGTCGGGGCTGAAGCCGCCGACCTACGAATACCGCATCGTAGGTCGGCACTCGAAGAGTCCGACGTTTCGCGCTTCGTCAAAGGCCCCATGTCGGGGCTGAAGCCGCCGACCTACAAATACAGCATCGTAGCTCGGCACTCGCAGAGTCCGACGTTTGCCCGTTTGGGCGCTGAACCTGATTCAACTTTGGCGGGCTTCAACAGGCCCATGTCGGGGTCTTCGACCACCGACCTACAAATGCAGCACCGTAGGTCGGCACTCGAAGAGTCCGACGTTTCGCGCTCCGTCAAAGGCCCCATGTCGGGGCTGAAGCCGCCGACCTACAAATACAGCATCGTAGGTCGGTACTCGAAGAGTCCGACGTTTGCCCGGTGGATGCATCAGTCTGCCGTGAACCCCGAAGCCTTCACCACCGGTGCCCAGCGGGCAGTTTCTGAGCTGATCAGCGCTTGCAGGTCTTGCGGGCTGCCGCCACCGATTTCCAGGCCCATTTTGATGAAGCGGTCCTTGAGGGCCGGGTTTTTCAACGCCCGGTTCACGGCAGCATTCAAAGTGGTGATCTGCGCGGAATCGGTACCGCCTGGTGCAAACAATGCAAACCAGCCCACGCCCACCAAATCCTTGAAGCCTGACTCGCGCAGCGTGGGCACATCCGGAAACAAAGCGTTGCGTTGAGGGCCTGAGGTGGCCAGGATGCGGCTTTTGCCTGCGCGGTGCATCTCGCCCTGGTCGACCAAGGTGTCAATGCCCAGCGTGACTTGATCGCCGATGAGGGCCGTCATCAATTGCGCGCCGCCGTTGTAGGGTACATGGGTCAAATCTAGCCCGGTCTTCTGACCGATCATCACGCCAAAGAAATGCGGCAAACTGCCTGGGGCGGGTGAGCCAAATGAGCCGGTTTTGGGATTCTTTTTGACCACGGGCACCAAGTCCGCAATGCTGCGAATCGGGCTGTCGGCCTTGACCGACACACCAAACTGGAAGTCGGCAATGTGCGCCACAGGTGCAAGGTCTTTTTGCACGTCGTAGTTGAGTTTCTTGAACACCAGCGGCGCCAGCACCGGCACCACAATCGGTGCCAGCATGACCGTGGTCCCGTTGGGTGCAGCATTCTTCAGGGCTTCAGCGGCGATGCGGCCACCCGCACCCACGCGGTTTTCGACCACCACAGGGCGGCCCAATTCGTCCTTGAGGCGTTCGGCCAACAGACGTGCGGCCAGGTCGGCCGAGCCGCCAGCGCCAAAACCCACCAACACTTTGAGCGGCACCGGGTCGTTGGCTTGCACCAGCCCAGACAACAACAGCAACAAGCTGCCCAACCAGAGTTTCGTTTTCATCGCGCTTCCTTGATATTCAAAAGTTGAAAAACACACCAGAGGACTTTAGGGTTTTCTGCCGGTAGCGAACACCCTCAAAATTGATGGTTGGTCCAGTTCAAGGCGCCCATACAGCGGGTAATCTCTCTTGACCTTGCCCTTGGATTTGTTAATTTGAAGTGCTTGTGAGAAGACCCCCATGTACCTGAACACCCAACAATCCAAAATGCTGGCAGACCTGTGCGCGGTCATGGCCTCGGATGTCACGAAGGCGCAATTGCTCCAGTCCTTGGCGCAACCCTTGGCGCAGTTCATGCAGGCCGATCATCTGGTCTCGCGCCAATGGAATGCCACCACCCATCGCTACGCCATCTGCGCTTCGTACAACGTCAAGCCGTCCAGAATCCGGGCTTATGAAGAGCACTTTCAGTTTTGTGACCCCATCACGCCGCGCTTGCAGGCCATGCGCACACCGGTGCGGGTCAGTGATGTGTGTTCAGTGCAAGAGCTGGAGCGCTCCGAGTTTTACAACGACCATCTGCGTCAGGACGGTATTCACTGGGGCGTGAACCTGTACGCCTACCGTGGTGATGACTGTTTGGGCGATTTGGTCATTTACCGGGCGAGGGGACGAGACGACTTCAGCCGTCAAGACATGGCCTGCCTGAACATCTTGGCGCCGGTGTTCACAGCGGCCTTGAGCCGACTGGAGACCGTGGAGGCTCGCAAACCCGCGTGGATGGGCCATGACGAAGCCGAGCTGCGCCGCTTGTTGAGCGGGCCTTGTCAGCTCAGCCAGCGCGAGGCCGATGTGGTGCTGCTGTGCCTGAACGGTTGCTCAGACAAGGACATTGCACGGCAGCTCCACATTGGCTTTACCACCGTGCGTTATCACTTGGGCCACGCGTTTGAAAAACTCGGCGTTCAGGGGCGCAACAAACTGGCTGCCCACATTGGGCAGCTTTTGCATCAGGCCTGAACCATCGGTGGCCGCGGCAGGCGTGGCAAAACCCGCTCAATGGCCGCCGCCACAGCCAAAAGGTGGCGATCCGAGCCCAAAGCGCCGTCCAACTCCAGCCCCACGGGCAAGCCCTCGGCCGTCAAACCCGCCGGAAGGCTGATGCCGGGCAGTCCGGCATTGCTACCGGGATCGGTGTTGCGGATCAAGGTTTTGAATGTGGGCACGGCTTGCCCGCCCAGTTGCACCTTGTCGTCGTGCCCCACGGGGGGAGCCGTCATGCGGCAGGTGGGAAATGCCAGGGCATCCAGGCGGTGGTCTGCAAAGTGCCGGGCGTAAGCGGCCTGCAGCTTTTGCCGCCTGCTCAGGGCCCCAGCATAGGCCGTGGCCGTGACGCGTGCATCGCCGAGTTGCCCAGAAAAAATCCGGACCACGTCCGGGCTGCCCACGCCCGCCAGCAGGGCGTCCATCGACAAGCCCTGCGCCTTGGCATAAGCGGGCAGGCTTTGCATCATTTCGAACATCACCAAGGTCGATCCCGTGGCGTCGTTGTGCAGTTTCAGGTCGGGCACATCCAGCGACACGCAGATAACGCCTTCAGAGACCAGCGTATCCAGCGCTTGCTCAATGACCGCCAAAACTTGCGGGTCGGCGCCTTCAAAAAAGTCCCCGCGCGGAATGCCCAAGCGCAGGCCCTTGAGCGACACATCAGGCAAGTCCGATGGGTCTTGGGCCAAGAGCGCGTCCAGCCAGGCCACGTCGGCAACGCTGCGGGCCATGGGCCCTGCGGTGTCTTTGGTGGGTGACAGGTGC
The DNA here is from genome assembly GCF_001270065.2 of Limnohabitans planktonicus II-D5. Classification (GTDB taxonomy): domain Bacteria; phylum Pseudomonadota; class Gammaproteobacteria; order Burkholderiales; family Burkholderiaceae_C; genus Limnohabitans_A; species Limnohabitans_A planktonicus. The sequence continues at coordinate 169,046 of NZ_LFYT02000001.1, read as the reverse complement.
AAGAGGCCTTGTGATGCATAGCGGCCTGTGCTGGGTCTGAACCCGACCACCCCACACAAAGCGGCAGGCAGGCGAACCGAGGCACCCGTGTCAGTGCCCAAGGCGGCGGGCACCATGCGCGCGGCCACGGCCACGGCCGATCCACCTGAGCTGCCACCCGGGATGCGCAGCGGGTTCCAGGGGTTGCGGCAAGCACCCGTGACCGCGTTGTGGGTGGTGCCCCCCAAGGCCAGTTCGTGAAGATTGGTTTTGCCAGCGATCAAGCCGCCGGATTGCAGCAAGCGCTCGACCACGGCCGCATTGCGCCGAGGTCTGGAAGCAAGCAATGCCCGAGTGCCACCACTGGTGGGCAGATCGGCGGTGTCGATGTTGTCCTTGATCGCCAGGGGTACCCCTGCCAATGGAGTGTGACCACCTGGCGCAGCTGAGTTCTGGTCAAGAGCCTTCGCTTGCTGCATCAATCGCTCAGGATCGCGGCTGATCCAGGCATTCAAATGGGCCATTCGCTCGGTATGCGCCAGCGAGGCCTGCACATACTCTAGGTGTCCGATTTGACGTGCATGCAGCGCTGTGGCCGCTTCCGTCAGCGTGAGTTCAAGGGGGTCCATAGAGCGTCGACCTCAAAAACGCTCAACTCTAGATTCACCCTGTGCGCTTGAACACCCTTATCAATGACGGTGTTGACCAGTGGAGTTCTCCATTTTTGGACGATGAGGTGAGCTGTACTTGGGCATGTTTGATGTCGGCTCTGTTGCCGCTGACCGACGAATACCTCTCTCCTGTAGGTCGGCACTCGCAGAGTCCGACGTTTGCCCCCTTGGGCACTGTCCTCGTTCAACTTTTGCAGGCTTCACCAGCCCCTGTCGGGGTCTTCGACCACCGACCTACGAAGTCACGGCTCCTGTAGGTCGGCACTCGCAGAGTCCGACGTTTGCGCGCTTGGGCGCTGTCCTGATTCAACTTTTGTGGGCTTCAGCAGACCCTTGTCGGGTCTTCGACCGCCGATCTACAAATACATGGCTCCCGTAGGTCGGCACTCGCAGAGTCCGACGTTTGCTCACTTGGGCGCCGTCCTGATTCAACTTTTGCGGGCTTCAGCAGACCCTTGTCGGGGTCTTCGACCGCCGACCTACGAATACAGGTCTCCTGTAGGTCGGCACTCGAAGAGTCCGACGTTTGCCCCCTCTGGCGCTAACCCATGTAGGCTCTGTTGCCGCCGACTGACATCGGAAGGTGGTTGCTGTCTACAGCTCCAACCACCAAGCCGTGCAGTCGCGTCTTCACATCGAAAAAATCTTCCCCGGGTTCATGATGTTGTGCGGGTCCAGCGCGCGCTTGATGGTGCGCATCATGTCGACGGCACCTTCGCCGGTTTCGGTGCGCAAAAAGTCCATCTTGTGCAGGCCAATGCCGTGCTCACCGGTGCAGGTGCCGCCCAAGCGCAGCGCCCTATTGACCAGCTGCTGGTTCAGCGCTTCGGCGGTTTCGCATTCTTGCGGGTTGTTCGGGTCGATCAAATAGCCGAAGTGGAAATTGCCGTCGCCCACATGGCCCACTAGGAAGTACGGAATGCCGCTGGCGTCGGTCTCGGTCACCGAGTCCAGCAGGCAGTCTGCCAGGCGGCTGATGGGCACGCAGGTGTCGGTGCTGATGGCGCGGCAGCCGGGGCGGCTTTGCACGGCGGCAAAGTAGGCGTTGTGGCGGGCTGTCCACAGGCGGGTGCGCTCTTCGGGGGTGGTGGCCCATTCAAAGGCGTTGCCACCGAATTCGCTGGCGATTTCCTGCACCGTCTCGGCTTGCTCTTTGACGCCTGCAGGCGAGCCGTGGAACTCCATCAGCAGCAGCGCCTCTTCGCGCAGGCCCAGCTTGGCGTAAGCGTTCACCATGCGCACGGTGTTGTGGTCGATCAGCTCCACGCGGGCAATGGGCACGCCCAACTGGATCGTCTGAATCACGGTGCGCACCGCCGCCTCAATGCTCGGGAACGAGCAAATGGCCGCCGAGATGGCTTCGGGCAGTGGGTACAGGCGCACGGTGATTTCGGTCATCACGCCCAGCGTGCCTTCGCTGCCCACCATCAAGCGGGTCAGGTCGTAACCGGCGCTGGATTTCTTGGCGCGGGTGCCGGTGCGGATGACTTCGCCGGACGAGGTGACCACTTCGAGTGCCAGCACGTTTTCGCGCATGGTGCCGTAGCGCACGGCGTTGGTGCCGCTGGCACGGGTGGCGCTCATGCCGCCAATGGTCGCGTCCGCGCCGGGGTCGATCGGGAAGAACAGCCCGGTCGACTTGATCTCTTCGTTGAGTTGCTTGCGCGTCACGCCCGGCTGCACCGTCACCGTCAGGTCTTCGGCGTTGATGGCCAGTACCTTGTTCATGCGCGTGAGGTCAATGCTGATGCCGCCTTGCACCGCCAGCAAGTGGCCTTCGAGCGAAGAGCCCACGCCAAAGGGGATCACCGGCACTTTGTATTCAGCGCACAGCTTGACCGCGTCAGCCACGTCTTGCGTGCATTCGGCAAACACCACCGCAGCCGGTGGCGGCACATGGGTGAAGGCCGACTCGTCGCGGCCATGCTGCTCGCGCACCACCAAAGCGGTGGAACAGTTGTTGCCAAAGCGGGCCCTGAGCGCGGCCAAAAAGGCGTCGGGCACAGCGCGCTGCGCGACTTCGGGGGCCAGGTGGGCGGTGGGGGTCGGGGCGTTCATGGGGTGTCTCCTCGTGCAACTGCCGCTGTTCGTTAGTTCACAGAACAGTTTACGCCTACAGGACAAGCCAGCTTGTCCTTTGTCAGACAGGATGCGGCCACATGGCAGACAATCGCCCAAGAAAATCAATCATTTGCAGAGAGCAACACCATGGGCAACCGACTCACACAAATCGCCACCCGCACCGGCGACAACGGCACCACGGGCTTGGGTAACAACCAGCGCGTGTCCAAAAACAGCTTGCGTGTGCATGCCATGGGCGAGGTGGACGAACTGAACTCGCACATCGGCGTGTTGCTGTGTGAAGACATGCCCGCCGATGTGCGCGAGGTCTTGGTCGAGGTGCAGCACCAGTTGTTCAACCTGGGGGGCGAGCTGTCCATTCCCGGTTTTGAATTGCTGAAAGTAGAAGCTGTGGCAACGCTTGACACGGCCCTCGAAACATACAACGCCAAACTGCCCAAGCTCGAAGAGTTCATCTTGCCCGCAGGCACCCGTGGCGCGTCGCAAGCCCATGTGTGCCGCACCGTGGCCCGCCGGGCCGAGCGCGCTTGCGTGGCCTTGGGCAACGAAGAAGCCCTGAACGACACACCTCGTCACTACCTCAACCGCCTGTCTGATCTGATGTTTGTGCTGGCCCGTGTGCTCAACCGCCTGAATGGCGGTGACGATGTGTATTGGAAAAGCGCAAGGATGAGCCAGAGCTCCGATGCCGCATGAAGCCCCAGCAGTTCGGCGCATTGACCTTGGCCTGTGCATTCCAGGCGCAGGCCGCGCCACAGACCGTGACCTTGTCGTGTGCGGTCGCCTACATGCCCACCCGCAGCACTTGGGTGCGCGAGGTGCAAATCGACTGGGACCGCAAAATCATCCGCAGCGTGCGCATCGACGGGCTGACGCCTTACGGCTTCTCCATCCACCCCCATGGCGTGTCCACCGCCATCGACAACGAGCGCATTCAGATTGATCTGCGCCAGGCCCAATGGTCCAGTGACTTTCGTGGGCTGGCTTCGGGCCAGGGCCGATGCGAGACCGTGAGCCGCTGAGCCTGTCACCTATGCGCGTGTTTTGAGGGTTGTCGGTCGTGACAGCCGGGCATGGCCGCTGCTACGCTCAGCCTATGAATAAAGCCTCATTGCCCCACGATCCTGCACCTTATGTGCCTCAGATTCGGCTGTATCAAAACTGGTTGCGTGATCACCGTGGCCTGAGTTTTGACACCTACAACGAACTGTGGCGCTGGTCCGTCTCCGAACTCGATGCGTTCTGGCAAAGCATCTGGGATTACTTTGAACTGCAGTCGCCCACGCCGCACACGGCGGTGCTGGCGGGCAACGTCATGCCCGGTGCCAAGTGGTTCCCCGGTGCCCAGACCAACTACGCGCACCAGGCGCTGCGCCATGTGCAGCCCGCACATGCGGCCGGGTTTCCGGCGGTCATCAGCATCAACGAAAAAGGCCTGCGCCGAGAGATGAGCTGGCCAGAATTGCGCCGCCAGGTGGCCGCCATGGCGCTGCACCTGCAAGCCCAGGGCGTGGAGCCGGGTGACCGCGTGGCCGCTTACCTGCCCAACATCCCTGAGGCCATGGTGGCGTTTTTGGCCACCGTCAGCGTGGGTGGTGTGTGGAGCATTTGCGCGCCCGACATGGGCACCCACGCGGTGCTCGACCGCTTCAAACAAATCGAGCCCAAGGTGCTGATCGCAGTCGACGGGGTGAGCTACGGCGGGCGTGACTTTGACCGCATGGGCGTGGTGCAGGAGCTGCGTGACGCGCTGCCCAGCGTGCAACACGTCATCGTGCACGACAACCTGGGTACCCTCGATCTGACCAACTGCGATGTGGGGGCCAGTGTGCAGATGTCCGCCATCACCGCGCGGGACGACGCCGAGGTGCAGGCCTTCGAGCCGATGTGGCTGCCTTTTGACCACCCGCTGTGGATTGTTTATTCGAGTGGCACCACCGGCCTGCCCAAGCCCATCGTCCACGGCCATGGCGGCACTGTGATCGTGGCGCTGGCCAACAAAATCTTGCACAACGACATTGGCTGCAGCTACCACCCCAACAGCTTTGGCGAGCGCTTCCACTGGTACAGCTCCACTGGCTGGGTCATGTGGAACGCCCAGGTGGCGGGCTTGCTCAACGGCGTGACCTGCGTGATTTATGACGGCAACCCCGGCGGCAGCAAAGACAACCCCGACTGGAGCATTTTGTGGCGCATGGCGTCCGAAGAAAAAGTCACCTTCTTTGGCGCAGGCGCGGCCTTTTTTGCCAACTGCCAAAAAGCCGGAGTCGACCTGTCGCGCTGCGGCGACCTGTCGCTGATCCGTGCCTTGGGCACCACCGGATCGCCTTTGTCACCCGAAACACAAAGCTGGGGCACCGAAGAATTCAGGAAAATCGGCACCGATATTTGGTGGTGCAACATCTCGGGCGGCACCGACTTTGCCGGTGCTTTTGTGGGCGGCCACCGCGAGCTGCCGCAAGAGCCCGGCGTCATGCAGTGCCGCGAACTGGGCTGCGCGGTCGAGTCATGGAACGAAGCGGGCGAGCCCGTTCTGGGCGAAGTGGGTGAGCTGGTCTGCACCCAGCCCATCCCGTCCATGCCGCTGTATTTCTGGAACGACAAGGACAACGCCCGCTATCTCGCCAGTTATTTTGAGATGTACCCCGCAGGCCACGGCCGCAAGCCCGGTGGTGGCGATGGCCCGGCCAGCATGGGCGGTGTGTGGCGGCACGGCGACTGGTTGCGCATCGGCAACGCGCAAGGCGAGGGCGAAGGCTGCGTGATCTTTGGCCGCAGCGACGCCACCATCAACCGCCACGGCCTGCGCATGGGTACCAGCGAGCTCTACAGCGCCGTTGAGGCCCTGCCCGAAGTCATGGACTCGATGGTGGTGGACCTGGAATATTTGGGCAAGGAAAGCTACATGCCCCTTTTTGTGGTGCTGCGCCCTGGCACGGCGCTGGACGACACGCTCAAAGCCAAGCTCAACAACGCCATCAAGGTGGCGCTCAGCCCGCGCTTCATCCCCAATGAAATCTTCCAGGTGGCAGAGATCCCGCGCACCCTGTCCGGCAAGAAGCAGGAACTGCCGATCAAAAAGCTCATGCTCGGCCAGCCGCTGGAAAAGGTGGTCAACAAAGACGCCATGGCCAACCCGGGGTGCCTGGATTGGTATGTGGATCTGGCCAAGCGGCATTTGGCCAAGTTGTGAATTGGCCAAGGGGCACACATAGCCTGTAACCATTCATGATAAAAGCATTTAACAAGAGAAAATGTCTAAAAATCATTGAATGACAACAGTTTAGAACGCCCGTATCATCGGCGTATTTATTCAGTTATCCATTCAATGACCGACGCCGAAAACCTGATCTCAGCCCTTCGACGCCAAAACGGCCACGCCAGCAGCCCCGAGCTGCAGGCGCAGTTGGGCGTGAGCCAGCCCACGGTTTCACGCCTGCTGGCCCCTTTGTTGGCAACGGGCCAAGTGGTCAAAGTGGGCGCTGCCAGGGCGCAGCGTTACCTGTTGCCGCGTGATGTGCCCGGTGTGGGCCGGCAGGTGCTCATTCACCAAGTGCAGCCAGGCGGCGAGCTGCAAGTTTTTGGCACGCTTTATCCGCTGGTCGGCGGCGGCTTCTGGATGGAGGAGGCCGACAAATCCCACGGCCAAAGTGCGTTTCACCCCAGCTTGCCTTGGTTTTTGATGGACACCCGTCCCCAAGGCTTTTTGGGCCGCGCCTTTGTCCAAGCGCATCCTGACTTGGCCTTGCCTTCCCATTTGGCGCACTGGCGTGATGAACACATCTTGTTGGCGCTGGTGCGCGCAGGCGAAGACCTGCCGGGCAATTTGTTGGTTGGCACGGCTTCGCTGGACCGTTATCTGGACATGCCGCTTGGCCAAAGCGCAACACCGGTGGTAAACGACCCCGAGCAAGACTACCCGCGTCTGGCCCTGCAAGCCCTGGTCAGCGCGGCTCCGGGGTCCAGCGCGGGAGGTGAGCAACCCAAATTTTGCGCAGTGACGGATGGTGTGCCCGTGCTCGTTAAGTTCTCGCCCACAGGCGACGCCCCAGCCGACCAGCGCTGGCGCGACCTGCTGGTGTGCGAAGCACTGGCCCTGCAAACGCTTCAAGCCGCAGGCATTGCCGCCGCGCAGACCGACATCGTGCAGGCCGCAGGCCGCGTCTTTTTGCAAAGCCGGCGCTTTGACCGCACGACGCAAGGTCGCATCGGCATGGTGTCTTTGGAGATGTACGACGCCCACTACATCGGCATCGGTTCGCAATGGGCGGCCACCGCCATGCAGACCGGCCGCGCAGGCGCCGAAAGCTTGAGCGCCGCCGACATCCAGACCCTGTGCCTGCTCGACGCCTTTGGCGCCCTGATCGCCAACACCGACCGCCATCATGGCAATGTGTCGCTGCTGCTGCACCAGCACCGCTGGCAACTGGCTCCTGCCTACGACATGTTGCCCATGTTTTATGCCCCAGTCGCGGGTGAAGTGGTCGAGCGCGACTGGGCCAGTCAGCTGCCACGCCCCAATGCCCACACCCTGAGCGTCTGGCCACACGCGCGGGCGCTGGCCTTGCAGTTTTGGCAAAGCGCTGCTGGGGATGCGCGCATCAGTGACGAATTCCGAGAAGTGGCGCGGGTCAATGCTGGGTTGGTGCATGGGCTTTGAGCGACGTCGGAGCAAGTTGTCCTCGGGGAGTCTCTGAGTGCGTTCGACGCAAAGTTTCTATCCCGCCTCTGTGCGAGCGGAAAACAAAACGGCGTGCCCACTTGCGCAGGCCCGCCGTTCATTTTGTGCAGAACCGAATCAGTTCTTGTGCAACTCAGCGTTCAACTCGCCCCAGCTCTTGTTGCGCGGAATGGCGTGCAAAGCGCCCGACTGTGAATCGCGGCGGAAAAGGATGCCGTTTTTGCCGGACAGCTCTTTGGCTTTCATCAGGCTGCCATCGGGCAGCTGCACGCGGCTGCCACCGGTGATGTAGCAACCGGCTTCGACCACGCAGTCGTCGCCCAACGAGATGCCGATGCCTGCGTTGGCGCCCAGCAGGCAGCGCTTGCCCACTTTGATGACTTCTTTTCCGCCACCGGACAGCGTGCCCATGATGGACGCGCCGCCGCCGATGTCGCTGGCGTCATCCACCACCACGCCTGCGCTGATGCGGCCTTCAACCATGCTGGCACCCAGCGTGCCTGCGTTGAAGTTGCAAAAACCTTCGTGCATGACGGTGGTGCCGCTGGCCAGGTGCGCGCCCAGGCGCACGCGGTCGGCGTTGGCGATGCGCACACCCGACGGAATCACGTAGTCGGTCATCTGCGGGAACTTGTCCACGCCTTTGACTTCGAGCACGCGGCCGCTGGCGCGGGCCTTCAGGCGGGCGGCGGGCACATCGGCCACAGCGCAAGGGCCAAAGTTGGTCCAGGCCACGTTGGCCAGCAGGCCAAAAATGCCGGTCACGTTGGCACCGTGTGGCTGAACCAAGCGGTGGCTCAGCAGGTGCAGGCGCAGGTAGGCGTCGTGCGTGTCGGCAGGCGCGTCGGCCAGCGACTTGATTTCGGTGCGCACACCCACCACGGTGGTGCCGCGCACGGCGCAGGCAGTCAGGGCCTTGGCCACGTCAGCGCCCAGGGCCGCCACAGCTTCGGCCTCGGTCAGGCGGGTGCTGCCGCTGGCGGCCACATCGGCCGCCAGTTCGGGGGCCGGGAACCAGGTGTCCAGCACGGTGCCGTCAGCGGCGATGGTGGCCAGGCCCGTGGCGCGTGCGCCAGTGGTTTGGAAAGTGCTCATGTGTTGCTCCGAAAAAATGGCCCGCAGTGCGTGCGGGCCGGGGGGAAATCTGAAGGCGTGATTATCGGGGATGGCGACTTAGGGTCTCGAATGGCTGGCCACATATTGGCGCAGCACGCTGTCCATGCGCGACTGCCAGCCTTCGCCCGTGGACTTGAAATAGGCCAGTACTTCGGGGCTGTAGCGCACCGAAACCAGCTGTTTTTTGTTCTCGGACTTGGGGCGACCGCGCAAACTCTTGAGTGGGACCATGGCATTCAATTGTGTGGGCGTGAGCGGCTGAGCATCCGGATCGCTGCGGGCGGCGGCGGTGATGGCCTTGTCCTCTTGCACGCTGGGCATGCGTACAGTCGGGAGCTTAGAAATTTTCGACATAGTGCTTTACCTCCCGTCGATTGGCACGGCGAAGGCTGATGATTCTTCGCGCTGGTACCCGGTCAACAAATGCCACGTAGTAAAGGGTTTCGGTCTTGGGTGCGAGAGCGATCATGCGCATCTCGTTGTACTCAAACCGATCGTCAACCCATACCAGCGCGGATTCCCAGTCGAGTTCTTCGGCCATGCCCAAAGACAGACCATGTTTGATCTGATTCGAGGCGTCTTTGATCGGATCGAACTCGATACGCATAGCATTAATGTAGCTACTGAAAATGAATGTGTCAATGCTGTGAGTAAAGCTCATGGGATAGAGCTTGTTAGCCCTCAAACGACGTTTGAGCTTGAAGCCCTGTCACTTTCTGCCAATGCCTTTGAGTCTTGCAGCGATTGCGGCCGTCCCTTCTGCGCGGTGCAATCACCTCAAAACGACGGCCTGCGACCAGGCCGCGCTCATGGAGACACAAGCATGCACCTCACCGCTGGTTTGCACCGCTCAATGCAAAGGCACCCCGACAAAATCGCCACCGTCACAGGCAGCCGCCGCCAGACTTTTCGGCAACTGGTGGACCGGGTGTCCCGTACCGCGTCGGCCCTGCGTGCGCTGGGCTTGCAACCGGGCGAGCGCTTGTCGGTGCTGGCGCTGAACAGTGACCGCATGATCGAGTTGCTGCTGGCTGGGGCCTGGGCGGGGCTGGTGATCAACCCGATCAACACCCGCTGGACAGCGGCCGAAGTGGCCTACGCCTTGGGCGACTGCGGCGCCAGTGCGCTGGCGGTGGATGATGGCCTGATGGCCACTGCGCAGGCCATGACCGACGCCCTCCCGGCCCTGCGTCATCGGATTTACATCGGGGAAGCTCAGGCCCCTGATGGTTACCTGTGTTTGGAAGAAAAAGCTGCCGCCGCATCGCCCATGGAAGATGTGCGCAGCGCCCCAGACACGCTGGCGGCCATCGTCTACACCGGCGGCACCACCGGTTTTCCCAAAGGCGTGATGCTCTCGCACGGCAACCTCTGGGCGTCGCTGGTGGGGCGCATGGCCGAAGTGCCCACCCCGCCGCATTACATCACCCTGCTCATCTCGCCCATGTTCCATGTGGCGGGGCTGGGCCGCATGCTGGGGCAGACCATTGTGGGCGGCACCTGCGTGACCGTGCCCGTTTTCCAGCCCAGGCAGGTGGTGGACACCATGGCCCGCGAGCGGGTGTCGGACCTGGCCATCGTGCCCAGCATGCTGCAAATGCTGCTCGACACCGAAGGCTTCAACCCGCAGCACCTGCCCCAGCTCGAACGCATTTTGTGGGGCGCTGCGCCCATCACCTTGCCCCTGCTCGAGCGCGGCCTGGCCGCTTTCCCCCAAGTCCAGTTTGTGCACGCCTATGGCATGACCGAAACCGCCGCGTCGGTGTCGGTGCTGCAAATCTCGCGTGATCGGGACTTTCTCGCCGGCCCGCGCATGCGCTCGGCAGGCCAGGCGGGCTTGTCGTCCGAGATCCGCATCGCTGACGCCGAAGGCCAAGAACTGCCGCCGGGCACCTCGGGCGAAATCCTGATCCGTGGCCCCATGGTCATGCAAGGCTATTGGGGCCGCCCCGAAGAGACTGCCCAAGCCTTGCAAGGCGGCTGGCTGCACACCGGAGACGGCGGCACCATGGACGAAGGCGGCTTTTTGTATGTCATCGACCGCATCAAAGACATGGTCATCACCGGGGGCGAAAACGTCTACCCCGCCGAAGTCGAAAACGCCCTGAGCAGCCACCCCGCCGTGGCCGCATGCGCCGTCATTGGTGTGCCGCATGAAAAATGGGGCGAGGCCGTGCACGCCTTTGTGGTGCTGCGACCGGGGGCGGCTCTTGCCGCAGCCGAGCTTGATCAACACTGCCGCGGCCAGATCAGCGCCTTCAAGTGCCCCAAAACCTACGAATTCCGCGACAAGCTGCCCCTGACCGCAGCAGGCAAAGTCCAAAAAACCGAACTGCGCAAATCCGTGGCGAAAGGCAGCGCCGCATGACCACCGCAGTCACCAACCCGCAAAACCGCCCGCCCCTGCAAGGCGTGCGTGTGCTCGACCTCACACGCCTTTTGCCCGGCCCCATGTGCACCCTGCACCTGGCCGACCTGGGCGCCGATGTCATCAAGATCGAAGACCTGGGCGCGGGCGACTACGCCTCGCCCCCGGTGCGCGAAATGCTCAACCGCAACAAACGCGGCATGCGCCTGGACCTCAAACACCCCGAAGGCGTGCAGCTGTTGCTCAAGCTGTGCGAGACCGCCGACGTGCTGGTCGAAGGCTTTCGCCCCGGTGTGATGGCCCGGCTGGGCGCGGGCTACGACGTAGTGAGTGCCCGCAACCCGCGCTTGGTCTACTGCAGCATCAGCGGCTACGGCCAGACCGGGCCGCTCAGTCAAAAGGCCGGGCACGACCTGAATTACTGCGGCTATGCCGGGGTGGCCGACCAAGTGGGCACGCCCGCTGGCGAGCTGGCCCTGTCCAACCTGCCCATGGGCGACTTGCTGGGCGGCACCATGCCCGCCGTCATGGGCATCCTGGCGGCGCTGTTTGACGCGCAGCGCACGGGCCAAGGGCGGCATGTTGACGTGGCCATTGCCGACGGCGTGCTGGCCCATGCGGTCATCCCGCTCGCTGGCCTGCACAGCCGGGGGCTCGTGCCTGAGCCCGGTGGCGACAAGCTGACCGGGGCGCTGCCCTGCTATGGCCTGTACCCCACACAAGACGGCCGCTACCTGGCCGTGGGTGCTTTTGAGCACAAGTTCTGGGACAGATTTTGCACGCTGCTGGGCCGCCCCGACTTGGCCGAGCACCACATTCCCAAAACGCAGGCCTTGAACGACTGGGTGCGGCGCGAAGTGGCCCATGCGGTACAAGCCCACCCCCTGGCCCACTGGGCGCAAGTGCTGGCAGGTGCCGACTGCTGCGTGACCCCCGTGCTCAAGCTCGACGAGGCGCAACAGCTGCCGCACTTTCAGGACCGGGGCATGTGGGTGCAGGTGCAGACCGCGCAGGGCCAGACCATGACACAACTGGCCATGCCAGTGCAGATGAGCGGCTACCGCTTTGAAGTGCAGCGCCCCGCGCCCCTGCAGGGCCAGCACACCCGCGAGCTGCTGACCGCTGCGGGACTCGATGACACCGCCATTGATGTTTTGTGCCAACGCAAAGTCGTAGGATAGAGGCAAGGCCTGAGCTTTGTCGTAGGTCGGTGGCTTCAGCCCCGACATGCAGCCTTCGCCGAAGCGGATAAACGTCGGAGCTGAAGCTGCCGACCTACAAGTCAAGGCCTGTGGTTTTTGTAGGTCGGTGGCTTTAGCCCCGACATGAAGCCTGTGCCAAAGCCAACCATCTCGAAGTTGAAGGCAAAACCTGCAACACCGTTGACCATTTTTCACTCAGTCCGACCCATCACCCTGCGCCATGAGCCGCCCCCCCAACGCCACGCCCATCCAACACAACATTCAGCACACCATTGCGGCCTACCAGGTGGTGCAGATGCTCATGGCCATCGAGGACGACAACGCCCGGGCGGCCGTGCTGCGGCGTGCGGGCATCCTGCCCGCGTTGCTCGAATCCAAGCTGGCGCGCGTCACGCAAACCCAGTTTGCTCGCCTCATGGTGGCGCTGGTGCGCCACCACCGCGACGAGTTTTGGGGCCTGAGCTCCACCCCCTTGCCTCTGGGCTCTTTTGCCATGGGCTGCCGCATGCTGGTGGGCCACCGCAAACTGGGTGAGGCCGTGCGTGCCGGGCTGCGTTACTACCACGCGCTGCTGCCCGACTTTGTGCCGCGCCTGGTGGTCAGCGACGGCGTGGCTTATCTGCGCATGAGCCCGCGCCACACCCTGAATGACCGCCAGGCCTACGCCGTGCGGGTCTTCATGTTCCTCAGCTACGGCGTCATGTGCTGGCTGGCGGCGCGGCGCATCCCGGTGGATGAAGTCGTCTACCAAGACCGCGACGTGGCCCGCCGCAGCGATGCTTCCAAACTGTTCCAAGCGCCAATACGCCTGATGGACGGTGAATGGGGCTACCGCTTTGACGCCAAATGGCTCGAACTGCCCGTGGTGCAGAACACCGAAAGCGTGGAAGCGTTTTTGCACCTGGCCCCGGCCTGCCTGCTGGTCAAATACCGCGACCAGGCCAGCCTGACCGAGCGCATTCGCCGCATGCTGCGCCGCTACCTGGCCGAAGAAATGCCCTCGCTCGAAGCCATCAGCGACATGCTGGCCACCACCCCCCAAACTCTGCGCCGCCACCTGCAACGCGAAGGCCAGGGCTACCAAATGATCAAAGACGCCCTGCGCCGCGACGTGGCCGTCGAGTTCCTCACCCAGTCCGACCTGCCCCTGCTCGAAGTGGCCGCCCGCGTGGGGTTTTCAGAAGCCAGCACCTTCCACCGTGCCTTCAAAAGCTGGACGGGCCTGACGCCCGGGGCCTACCGCCAGGCGCACCACGAACCGGCTGACGGTCACCCGGTGCATTGATTCAATTTACAAACGGATACGACAAAAGTGCAAACGGTGTGGTTCAGCGCGGATAGTATTGCCAACCCATGACAAATCTTGAACTCAACGAAGCCTTGCTGGATGCGGTGGCCGACCATGACCTTGCCGCCGTTCAACAATGCCTGAAAGACGGTGCTGACATTCTTTATGTCCGCACCCTGGACGAAGACTATGGTGCTGTTCAGCCCATCACGGTGCTGAGCATGGTGCTGTTCCGATGGTCCGACTGCATGCTGAAAGAACCTGATTTTTTGGCATTCACCGAAATCACCGCTCTTCTTTTGGCACATGGCGCGGATACACGCCAAGCCATCGCATTGGCTGCGCAAAATTATGACCTGCACGATGTCAGATTGGCCGATGAAAACGACTTCGGGATGCCGCCTTGGCAAATGATCGCCAAGGCGCACGCTCAGCGTTACCCCGACGAGCTTTGAGTCGGTTTTTGTGGCCGCAATGCTCACACTTCATCATCATGATCACCCGCTTCGCGCGGGTGACGAATCCGGGCCACCATGACCCGGTCCAAAGCTTCGTTCCATGCGTAGCGCGCCAGATAGCCGCTGCGCCTGCGCGAGATGATCAGTTCATGCAAACCACCTTCTACCGGGTGACCCATGCAGGCTGGGTATGGACTTGACGCGGACCAAATTTGGTCTATATTTGGTTTGAATTTACTTCTGAGGCTGCCATGTCACTCGCTCAACAAATCAAGCCTATTTCATATCTCAAGTCACACGCTGCCGACATCATCAAAAACTTCGCCACCAACCCTGACCCGCTGATCATCACGCAAAACGGTGAAGCCAAGATGGTGGTGCTTGATATCCAAGCCTACGAGCAACAACAAGAAACCATGGCACTCTTAAAGTTGATTGCCATGGGTAACAAAGAGTTGGCTCAAGGCCAGTTTCAAGAGGCTGATGACTTCTTCAGTGAAATGGCGCGTGAAGAATGACGGGCCCCAGAAAAGTTGTGATTCTTCAGTCGGCAAAATCAGACTATCGAAGAATCAAAAACGACGTGACGCAGAAATTTGGGGCTGAAACTTGGCTTGAAATCAATCAAGAATGGAAAGTCAAACTCAATAAATTGGCAGTGAATCCGGAACTGGGCAGCAACATCTCTGAACTCGATGGCACAGGCTGGACTGGATTCAAAAGATATCAGCACAAAAATGCCTATGTGGTTTACCTGAGCACGGATGCTCTTTTGACCGTTTACATGTTCATACCGAGCATGCGCGATTTCAGGCGACATTTGATGGATCGCTTGCTCGCTGCTTGATCGCCAAGGCGCACACTCAGCGTTACCCCGTCCCGTCTTGAATCGGGTTTTGAGGCCTCAACGCTCAAACATCATCATCTTGATCACCCGCTTCGCGCTGGTACCGAATACGGCCCACCATGACCCGGTCCAACACATCGTCCCATGCGCAGCGCGCCAGACAGACGCTGCGCCTGCGGAAGCTGATCAGTTCATGCAAACCAGCTTCCTCCGGCCGACCCATGCCAGGTTGATGCGTCATCACTTGCAAGGCACCCAGGATGAAATCGGGCAGTTCCCCGGCCAAGGGATCTTCGGACTCGAACAAAAAAGTTTCCAGTCGGACCAAATCCTCAAATACCGCTGGGCTGAGAAATAAGGTGCTCACACCTCAGCCAATTTTTTGCACTTGCAAAGGTGCAGGCGGCTCGCCCTGCCCCTGACGATGCGCTTTCAGTTGAGAAAAATAGAGGCGAACATCTTCCAGCGCATGACCTGTGCTGGTGGACTTCATGACCGCCAGCGCATCTGCCGAAACTTGTGCAAATGTTTGCCGCAAGCGCTTGCGCGGCGTCGCATCGGCCAGTGTGCTCACCAAGAAAGCGTGCGGGCTCATGCCCATTTGCTTGGCATCCTCTTCAAGCTGCAGCTTGAACGCGCCAGGCAGTTTCAGACGGGTGGGGACGTTGGCAGGAACAGCGGGCATGACAAGCTCCATTCAAGGGTAGTCAGAAGTGACTGCCTAGACAACGAACCGGGTGAGGACGAAGCGTTGGAATGACTCTTTATCAATAACGGACTTCCTGCTGACAAGTTGGCCGGAATTGAGAGTCGTGACAAAAAGTAGCGTGTGCCAAACCATCATTCCACTGAAAGTTTCGCCAATCAGCAGCACTCCGATGCATTCAACCGTTAATGAGCTTGCAACCTTCAATAGCAGTTGAGCTGCTCTCCTAACGCGATCCAATAAATGTCACTTCCTGCCAATCATCTTGACCTGATTGGCGATTGGTGAAGCCCTGCTCCCGCTCGATACTTTGTCCGTATCGAACCCTTTCAAGGAGCAGGCATGGCCGTTAGCAAGCGCGCAGTTCACGTCGTTGGCGTGGGCATGATTCCTTTCACCAAACCCGGGGCCAGCGAGTCCTACAACCTCATGGGTGCGCGTGCAGCCAAGCTGGCTCTCGACGACGCGGGCGTGCCGTACGACGCGGTGCAGCAAGCCTATGTGGGCTACGTTTATGGTGATTCCACCGCCGGGCAGGCCGCCATCTACGGCGTGGGCCTGACGGGCATCCCGGTCTTCAATCTCAACAACAACTGCTCTACCGGGTCGAGCGCGCTGTTCCTGGCGCGTCAGGCGGTCGAGAGTGGCATGGTCGAATGCGCCATTGCCCTGGGCTTTGAGCAGATGGTGCCCGGCGCGCTCAAAGGCGCGTACGAAGACCGCCCATCGCCCATGGCCCGTTTTGCCGAGACCATGACCGCGCACCAGGGGTTTGATGAGTCTGCGCCCCGTGCCGCGCAGTTCTTTGGCGGTGCGGGCATGGACTACATGAAGGAATACGGCATCCGCGCCGACACCTTTGGTCGCATCTCGGTCAAGGCGCGCCAGCATGCGGCGCGCAACCCGCTGGCCGTGTTCCGCCAGACGCTCACGCTCGAAGAGGTGATGGCCTCGCCCACCGTGTTCGGCCCGCTCACGCGCTACCAGTGCTGCCCGCCCACCTGCGGTGCGGCAGCGTCCATCGTCTGCTCGGCCGACTTTGCCAAAAAGCACAAGCTCGACGCCAGCGTGGTGATTGCCGCACAGGCCATGACCACCGACACGCCCAGCACCTTTGACAGCGATGACATGCGCCGAGTGGTCGGCTACGACATGACGGCCAACGCGGCCAAGCAGGTCTACGAAGCCGCAGGCATTGGCCCCGAAGACCTCGACGTGGTCGAGCTGCACGACTGCTTCACCGCCAACGAACTCCTCACCTACGAGGGCCTGGGCCTGACGCCCGAAGGCACCGCCGAAAAGTTCATTCTGGATGGCGACAACACCTACGGCGGGCGCATCGTCACCAACCCCTCGGGCGGCCTGCTGTCCAAGGGCCACCCACTGGGCGCCACCGGGCTGGCGCAGTGCTACGAGCTGGTCTCGCAGTTGCGCGGCCAGGCCGATCAGCGCCAGGTTGAAGGTGCACGCTTGGGGCTGCAGCACAACCTGGGTTTAGGCGGTGCTTGTGTGGTCACGCTGTACCAAAAGGTGTGAACATGAAGCCCCCACGCTCCTCACTTCGTGTAGCCGATGCCCACCAAGGGGGTGAAAAATGATCGACCGTCAATTCATCGGCCACACCATGCCCGCGTTCGAGGTCCTGGTGGAGAAAGGCCGCTTGCGCTTTTTTGCAAAGGCCACCGGCCAGACCGACCCGGTCTACACCGACGAAGCCGCAGCCCGCGCCGCCGGGCACCCGGCCTTGCCCGTGCCGCCCACGTTCTTCTTTTGCCTGGAGATGGAGTCGCCCGATCCGGCCGCGATCCGCAACCTGCTGGGCATGGACTACCGCCGTGTGCTGCACGGCGAGCAGGGCTTCACGTTTCACCGCATGGCCTATGCCGGCGATGTGTTGACTTACGAGCAGCGCATCGAGGACATCTATGACAAAAAGGGCGGCGCACTGGAGTTCGTGGTGCGCAAGACCCGCGTGAGCAACCAGCGCGGGGAGCATGTGGCCGACTTGCGCAGCATCACCGTCCAGCGCAACGCCTGAGGCATTCACCATGAGCACAACCATGCAACGATTCGACGACCTTCAGGTGGGCGACATGATCCCCGCGCTGGAATTGCCCCCCCTCTCGCGCCTGACGCTGGCGCTGTACTGCGGCGCATCGGGCGACCACAACCCGATCCACGTCGACACCGACTTGGCCCACAGCGCGGGCATGCCCGACGTGATCGCGCACGGCATGTTGTCTATGGGCTGGCTGGCGCGCCTGCTCACCAACTGGGTGCCGCAAACGGCGATACGCGACTACAGCGTGCGCTTTGCCGCCATGACCCTGGTGCACGAAAAAATCACCTGCACCGGCCAAGTGACCGAAAAGTTTGAAGTGGGTGGCGAGCGCCGTGTGCGCCTGTCGCTGACCACCACCAACACCGAAGGCCAGGTCAAGTTGGCGGGCGATGCCGTCGTCGCGCTGGCCTGAAACCTCTTTGTTGATACGGCTCTGTGAAGTTTTCAATGCTCAAAGATGTTGTAGGTCGGTGGTCGAAGACCCCGACATGGGCCTGTGCCGAAACCCATCATGTCGGACTCTGCGAGTACCGACCTACGAGATCGATGCGCAAAGATGTTGTAGGTCGGTGGCTTCAGCCCCGACAAGCAGCCTGCGCCGAAGCCAGTCATGTCGGGGCTAAAGCCACCGACCTACGAGAAGAATTGCGCACACGTTTCAAACTTCAACATGCCCAAGAAAAGGATTCCCTATGACCCGAAAACTCGAAGGCCAGGTGGCCCTGGTCTCAGGCTCTGGCCGAGGCATCGGCCGTGAAATCGCGCTCAAGCTCGCCAGCGAAGGTGCCCGCGTCGTCATCAACGACCTCGACCAGGCCCCGGCCGAGCAGACGGTGGCCGACATCATCGCCAGCGGTGGCCAAGCCGTGGCCTGCATTTTGTTGATCCGGCCCCTTGAAGTATTCAATGCTCAAAGATGTTGTAGGTCGGTGGCTTCAGCCCCGACATGCAGCCTCCGCCGAAGCGAGTCATGTCGGGGCTAAAGCCACCGACCTACGAGAAGAATTGCGCACACGTTTCAGACTTCAACATGCCATAGAAAAGGATTCCCCATGAACCGCAAACTCGAAGGCCAGGTGGCCCAGGTGTCAGGTTCTGGCCGAGGCATCGGCCGTGAAATCGCGCTCAAGCTGGCCAGCGAAGGTGCCCGCGTCGTCATCAACGACCTCGACCAAGCCCCGGCTGAGCAGACGGTGGCCGATATCGTCGCCAACGGTGGCCAAGCCGTGGCCTGCATTTTGTTGATCCGGCCCTTTGAAGTTTTCAATGCGCAAAGATGTTGTAGGTCGGCGGCTTTAGCCCCGACATGCAGCCTCCGCCAAAGTCAGCAATGTCGGGGCTAAAGCCACCGACCTACGAGAAGAATTGCGCACACGTTTCAGACTTCAACATGCCATAGAAAAGGACTCCTCATGACCCGCAAACTCGAAGGCCAGGTGGCCCTGGTGTCAGGTTCTGGCCGAGGCATCGGCCGTGAAATCGCGCTCAAGCTCGCCAGTGAAGGCGCACGCCTCGTCATCAACGACCTTGACCAGGCCCCGGCCGAGCAGACGGTGGCCGACATCAAAGCCAGCGGCGGCCAGGCCGTGGCCTGCATTGGCAGCGTGACCGACACCGACTTTGGCGACCGCTTTGTCAAGACAGCGCTCGACGCCTTTGGCGGCATCGACATCATCGTCAACAACGCCGGATACACCTGGGACAACGTGCTGCAAAAGATGAGCGACGAGCAGTGGGATGCCATGCTGGCCGTGCACCTGACCGCGCCGTTTCGCATCTTGCGCGCTGCCTCGGGCTTCATCCGCGACGCGGCCAAAAAAGAGGCCGAAGCGGGCATATCCAAGCACCGCAAGGTGGTCAACATCTCGTCCACCTCGGGCGTCTACGGCAACGCAGGCCAGGCCAACTACGCGGCGGCCAAGGCGGGCATCAACGGCCTGACCAAAGCCATGGCCAAAGAGTGGGGCCGTTACAAGGTCAACGTCAACAGCGTGGCCTTTGGTCTGATCATGACGCGCCTGACGCAACCGCTTACGGCAGGTGATGCCAGCGTGGAGATTCAGGGCCGCACCATCGCCGTCGGCGTGCAGCCCGATCGCCTGAAGGCCGCAGAATCCACCATCCCGCTGGGTCGGGGCGGCACGCCCGAAGAAGCCGCAGGCGCGGTCTACATGTTCTGCATCCCCGAGTCCAACTACGTCAGCGGCCAGGTGTTGGTTTGCGGCGGCGGCCGTCCTTAAGGCGCATATGGACAGCATCCTGACTTTCCCCCGCAGCGTGTTCCGTGAAGACCACGAAATGCTGCGCACCACCGTGCGCCGCTTTTTGGAGCGCGAATGCAAACCCCGCCAAGCCCAATGGGACAAAGACGGCAAGGTCGACCGCGAAACCTGGCTCAAGGCCGGGCGCGAAGGCCTGCTGTGCGCCACCATGGACCCTGAATGGGGCGGCGGCGGTGGCGACTTCGGCCACGCGGCCGTGATCGTCGAAGAGATCGGCCGCTCGGGCGTGAGCGGCTTGGGCTTTGGGCTGCACTCGGATGTGGTGGCCCCCTACATCGAGCGACTGGGCACGCCCGCACAAAAAGCCCAGTGGCTCCTCCAATGCGCCACGGGCGAGGTGATTCTGGCCATTGCCATGAGCGAGCCCGGCGCGGGCAGCGACCTCAAAGCCATCCGCACCACGGCGCGCCGCGAGGGCGACGAGTACGTCATCAACGGCGCCAAGACCTTCATCTCCAATGGCCTGAACTGCGACCTGGTCGTGGTGGTGGCCAAGACCGAGCCCGAGCTGGGTGCCAAGGGCGTGTCGCTGATCCTGGTCGAGGCCGACCGCGCTGGTTTTCGCAAAGGCCGCAAGCTCGACAAAATGGGCCAAGAAGCGGCCGACACCGCCGAGCTGTTTTTTGAAGACGTGCGCGTGCCTGTGACCAACATCCTGGGCGAAGAAAACAAGGGCTTTGCCTACCTGATGCAAGAGCTGGCGCAAGAGCGCTTTGTGATCGCCTTGGGCGCAGCCGCCAAGATGGAGGCGATGTTTGACGAGACCGTGCGCTACACCAAGGAGCGCGTGGTGTTTGGCAAGCCGCTGTTTGATTTTCAGAACACCCGTTTCAAGCTGGCCGAAATCAAGGTGCGCACCACCGCCGTGCGCATGATGGTGGACCAGTATTTAGGCGAACACCTGCGCCGCAAGCTCACCGTGCAAGAAGGTGCCATGGCCAAGCTGTTTGCCACCGAAGAGCTGGGCAAAGCGCTCGACGAATTGCTGCAGCTGTATGGCGGCTACGGCTACATGATGGAATACCCCATCACCCGCGCCTTTGTGGACTCACGCGTGACCCGCATCTATGGCGGCACCAGCGAGGTCATGAAAGAGCTGATTTCGCGCAGTTTGTGATCACCGTTTGTGCCACCCACACCGCACCCGCCTAAAGAGCCGCTCATGTCCACATCGTCCCTGCCTTATTGGCCCAAAGGCGTTCCGCGCACGCTGAACCTGCCGCAGGTACCGCTCACGCATTACGTTCAGGTCGCGGCCGAGCGCTTTCCGAACAAGCCCGCCGTGATTTTTTGCGGCAGCACGCTGAGCTATGCGGCGCTGCATGCGCGTGTGGAGGCGCTGGCCGGTTACCTCACCCAGCGCCTGGGTGTGCAGCGCGGCGACCGGGTTTTGCTGATGAGCCAAAACTGCCCGCAATACGTGGCGGCCTACTACGGCATCATGCGCGCCGGGGCGGTGGTGGTGCCGGTCAACGCCATGTGCACGCCCAGCGAAATCCGCTACTACCTGCAAGACAGCGGCGCACGGGTGGCCATGGTGGCGCAAGAGTTGTTGCCGCAGGTCATGCCGCTGCTGCAGCCCGCCGATGCGAATGCATTGCAAGCCGTGCTGGTGCATGCGTATTCAGAAGGCCTGCCTGCGCAGCCCGTCAGCGACGAAGTGCCTGAAGTTGTATTGGCCCCGCGCCAGTGGCCCGATGCCCCGGGCCTGCATGGGCTCGAAGACGCCATCGCACAGGCCTTGCCCGCGCCTGCAGAGCACCCACACAGCGACGACCTGTGTGTGCTGCCCTACACCTCGGGCACCACCGGCCACCCCAAGGGCTGCATGCACACCCACGCCACGGTGCTGGCGTCCAACATGGCTGCGCAGGTTTGGCGCGGGATGCACATGGACTCGGTGTTTTTGGCTGTCGCGCCTTTGTTCCACATGCTGGGCATGCAGGGCGGCCTCAATGTTCCGATCACGCTGGGGGCCACCGTGGTCATGCTGCCGCGCTGGCATGCGGCGTCAGCGGCGCGATTGATCGAGAAGCACCGCGTCACGACCTGGTCTGCACCCCCCGCCATGCTGATCGACTTCTTTGCCAACCCGGCCGCCGCGCAGCGCGACCTGAGCAGCTTGTCGGCTTTGGCGGGAGGCGGCGCGGCCATGCCGGAGACGGTGGCGAACTTGCTGCAAACGCGTTTTGGCATCGCCTACAACGAGGCCTACGGCATGACCGAGACCGCCTCATTTTTGTTGGGCAACCCACCGGCACGCGGCAAGCGCCAGTGTTTGGGCGTCATCACGCCCGGCGTGGACGCGCGCATCGTGGACCCAGAAACTCTGCGCGAGTTGCCCGTGGGCGAGGTGGGTGAGCTGGTCACGCGTGGCGCGCAACTGATGCTCGGCTATTGGCAAAACGAGCAGGCCAACCAGACCTCATTTTTTGAGCTGGACGGCCAAACGTTTTTTCGCACAGGCGACTTGGCCAGTGTGGACGAAGAGGGTTACTTCTTCATGCGCGACCGCCTCAAGCGCATGGTCAACGTCTCAGGCTTCAAGGTCTGGCCCGCCGAGGTGGAAAACACCTTGTACGAACACCCGGCGGTGCACGAAGCCTGCGTGATCGCGGTGCCCGACGACAAGCGCGGCGAAAACGTGATGGCGCTCTTGGTGCTCAAGCCTGCCTTCCAAGGTCAAGTCACCGAGCAAGACCTCATCGACTGGAGCCGCGAGCACATGGCCGCCTACAAAACCCCGCGCATCGTGCGATTTGTGGACACCCTGCCCAAGTCGGGCACCGGCAAGATCCTCTGGCGACAGCTGCAAGAGCAAGAACGCGCGCGCCTGGCTGCAGCCCCTTCACAGGCGACCCCATGACCCACCCGCACCCCGCTTGTTGTGTAGGAGCCGACCCTGCTGGCGATGGGGTGCCCGTGGCCCGCAAGCTATCGCTTGCAGTTGTAGGTCGGTACCTTCAGGTCCGACATGGCGGGCTTCGGCTCAGGCTGCATGTCGGGGCTAAAGCCACCGACCTACGAGGGCCAGACGGCTTACCTGCAGGAGCCCACGCCAAAGCATCCATTTGCAAATCTCACTTTTTCCAACAGGAGACCCCATGCGCATCCCCTTGAGTTTCAAAGGCCAGTCGGTGTTTGTGGCCGGTGGCAGCAGCGGCATCAACTTGGGCATCGCCACCGCGTTTGCGCAGGCCGGGGCGAACGTGGCCATTGCCAGCCGCAACGCCGAGCGCGTGGCCCAAGCCGTTGAGCAGCTGCGCCAACACGGCACGCAGATTGAAGGTTACAGCGCCGACGTGCGCGACGCCCCCGGCATTGCCGCTGTGCTGCAACAGGCGCGTGACGCCATCGGCCCGTTTGATGTGTTGGTCTCTGGCGCGGCGGGCAACTTTTTGGCACCCGCTTTGGGCATGTCGGCCAACGGCTTCAAGACCGTGGTGGACATTGACCTGAACGGCACCTTCCATGTGATGCGTGCAGGCTTCGAACACTTGCGCCGCCCGGGTGCCTGTGTCATCAACATCTCGGCACCGCAGGCCTTCAACCCCACCAAGCTGCAAGCCCATGTGTGCGCGGCCAAGGCGGGCGTGGACATGCTCACGCGGGTGCTGGCCATGGAGTGGGGGCCAGAGGGCGTGCGCGTGAACTCCATCGTGCCCGGCCCAATTGCCGACACCGAAGGCATTCGCCGCCTGGCGCCCACGCCCGAAGCCCTGCAACGAATGACGCAGTCCGTACCCCTGCAGCGCATGGGCCGGGTGGAAGAGATCGCAGACATGGCGCTGTTTTTGGCGTCGCCACACGCCGCATTCGTCACCGGTGCCATCATGGCGGTGGACGGTGGCAGTTCCCTGGCCGGTGGCCGCGATTACTCGGCCTATTGATCCGGCATTTCGAAGTTTGAAATGGGTGCGCCAAGTGATCTCGTAGGTCGCCACTCGCAGAGTCCGACATCTGCCGTTTGCACCGTTTGCTTCAAGACAAGCCGCGCCGCACAAGCTCCCATGTCGGGGTCTTCGACCACCGACCTACAACAATTGCTGCGATCAACAAGCAGCCAACCCCTGTCCTTAGGCTGAGGAGCCTCTCATGATCATCCCTTCAAAAAGTTCGCCTTCTTTGCTGCAATTCGACGTGACCGACCAGGTCGCCACCATCACCTTTGACAGCCCCAGCAAACGCAATGCGCTCGAGCCCGCCATGCGCGACGAGCTGTCGCTGGCTTTGCAACACATCCAGCACGACAAGTCCATCCGCGCCGTGATACTCACGGGGGCGGGCGGGCACTTCTGTTCGGGCGGTGACCTGAAAAACATCGCGGCCGCTAATCTGGACAACGGCGGCTGGCTTGGGCGCATGCAGACCCTGCACGAGTGGGTGCAAGTGCTGCTGACGCTCGACCGCCCGGTGATCGCCGCCGTCGATGGCGCGGCCGCTGGTGCGGGCTTCAGCCTGGCGCTGTCGGCCGACTTCGTGCTGGCCACGCCACGCACCTGGTTCAACATGTCCTTCCTCAAGGTGGGGCTGGTGCCTGATGTGGGCGCGCTCTACACCTTGCCCCGCGTGGTGGGCGTGCAGCGCGCCAAAGAAATCATGCTCTCTGCCCGCGACATCGACGCGCAAGAGGCCCTGCGCTTGGGGCTGGTGATGGAGTTGCACGCGCCGGACCAGCTGCTGCCCCGTGCGCAAACCCTGGCCCGCAGCTTTGTGGGCGCTTCCCCCGCCGCTGTGGCGCTCATCAAGCGCAGCCTGAACAGCGCCTTGGGCGGCGGCCTGCAAGACATGCTGAGCACCGAAGCGCAAGCCCAGGCCTTGGCCGCAGGCACCGCCGAGCACCGCGAAGCCGTGGGCCTGTTTCTGAACAAGCAGCCGCCCTTGTTTGCCTGGCCCGAGCAGGGCAAGGTCTGACACGCCATGGGTGATCAGGCCGCAGTTGCAGGACTGGTCCTGGGTCGCGATGGCCGCGAAACATGCATTGGTGTGCACATTGCCCAGGACGCGAACGGTACGATGGTGCCTTTTCAACTTCTGAGCACATTCCCATGATCCAACGCATTGATGTCGGCGCCCGCCTGTCCGAAGCGGCCATCCACAACGGCACGGTTTATCTGGCCGGTCAGATTCCCGATGACGCCAGCCAAGACATTGCCGGGCAAACCCGTCAGGTGTTGGCTGCAATAGACACCTTGCTGGCCAGGGCCGGATCGGACAAATCCAAAATCCTGATGGCGCAGATTTTTTTGACGGACCTGAACGACTTTCCCGGCATGAACAGCGTGTGGGACGCCTGGGTCGTGCCCGGCCACACCCCGCCACGCGCCACCGTTCAGGCCCACTTGGCCAAGCCCGAATGGAAGCTCGAAATCGTGGTCACGGCGGCGGTTTAAGCATGACATGGCTGGCACGCATTCAGCCCCAATGTGTGCGTCATGACTCCCGTAGGTCGGCAATCGCAGAGTCCGACGTCTGCGCGCTTGGGCGCTGAACCTGATTCAACTTTGGCGGGCTTCAGCAAGCTCCATGTCGAGGTCTTCGACCAACGACCAACAAATACATGGCTCCCGTAGGTCGGCACTCGCAGAGTCCGACGTCTGCGCGCTTGGGCGCTGAACCTGATTCAACTTTGCGGGCTTCAGGAGGCCCCTGTCGGGGTCTTCGACCGCCGACCTACGAAGTCAAGGCTCCCGTAGGTCGGCACTCGCAGAGTCCGACGTCTGTGTGCTTCGGCGCTGATCCTGAATCACCTTTGGCGGGCGTCAGCAGCCCCCTGTCGGGGTCTTCGACCACCGACCTACAAAGTCATCGCTCCCGTAGGTCGGCACTCGCAGAGTCCGACGTCTGTGAGCTTGGGCGCTGATCCTGATTCAACTTTGGCGGGCGTCAGCAGCCCCCTGTCGGGGTCTTCGACCACCGACCTACGAAGACATGGCTCCCGTAGGTCGGCACTCGCAGAGTCCGACGTTTGCCCGCTTGGGCGCTGAACCTGATTCAACTTTGGCGGGCTTCAGCAAGCTCCATGTCGAGGTCTTCAACCACCGACCAACAAATACATGGCCCCCGTAGGTCGGCACTCGAAGAGTCCGACGTTTGCCCGCTTAGGCGCTGAACCCGATTCAACTTTGGCGGGCTTCAGCAGCCCCATGTCGGGGTCTTCGACCACCGACCTACCAATTCATGGCTCCTGTAGGTCGGCACTCGCAGAGTCCGACGTTTGGGAGCTTGGGCGCTGATCCTGAATCACCTTTGGCGGGCTCCAGCAGGCCCCATGTCGGAGTCTTCGACCGCCGACCTACGAAGTCACGGCTCCTGTAGGTCGGCACTCGAAGAGTCCGACGTTTGTGAGCTTGGGCACTGATCCTGATTCAACTTTGGCGGGCGACAGCAGCCCCTGTTGGGGTCTTCGACCACCGACCAACAAATACATGGCTCCCGTAGGTCGGCACTCGAAGAGTCCGACGTTTGCCAGCTTCGGCGCTGAACTTGATTCAACTTTGGCGGGCTTCATTCGGCCCCTGTCGGAGTTCTCGACTGCCAATCAACCACTTCTTGGTGCATTGACAACTTCAAGCAGGCGCCTGAAAGCGCAAGGTGAAGCAGGTGCCCGGTGGGTTTTGGGTGGGGTTTGCGGCGTCGATGGTGATGGTGGCGTCATGTTGTTGGGCAATCTCGCGCACGATGGGCAGGCCCAGCCCGGAGCCATCCACATTCGTGCCGAGCACGCGGTAAAAGGGTTGGAACACCAACTCACGTTCAGACTCAGGAATGCCCGGCCCGTTGTCCTCCACTTGAATGACCAGGGCTTTGCTGTAAGGATCGACCAGCACGCGCACGGTGATCACGCCTGTGCGTTCAGGGCTGCTGTGGGTGTAGTGCATGGCGTTTTCCACCAAATTGCGCACCATTTCCTTGAGCAAGATGGGGTTGCCCAAGACGCTGACGCCTGGCGTGTCTGCTTCGACACCTTCATAGCCCAGGTCCATGCCCTTGTCCATGGCGCTGGGCAGGCAGTCATGCAGCACCTCGCTGGTCAGGCGCACCATGTCGCAGGCTTGCCGCGTGAGGTTGGTGCCGCCTCCTTCGGCACGGGCCAAAGACAGCAGCTGGTTCACCGTGCGCGTGGCTTGCACGCTGGCGCGGCCAATTTGTTGCAAGGACTTTTTCAGGTCTTCTTCGCTCGAGTCTGAGCGTTGCGCCAGGTCGGCCTGCATGCGCAGCCCGGCCAGCGGGGTCTTGAGCTGGTGCGCCGCATCGGCCAAAAAGCGTTTTTGGGTGACGATGGAATCCTTCAGGCGTTCCAGCAAATCGTTCACAGACACCACCAGCGGGGCCACTTCCATGGGCACGGCCTTGTCGTCCAGCGGGCTCAGGTCATCGGGTTGGCGGGCGCGGATGCGCTCTTCCAGCTCGGACAGCGGCTTGATGCCGCGCACCAGAGCCAGCCACACCAGCAGCACCGCCAGCGGCAAGAGGGCAAATTGGGGCAGCATCACGCCCTTGATGATTTCAGCGGCCAGCACCGAGCGCTTTTCCCGGGTTTCGGCCACCTGCACCAGGGCGGGGTGTTTGCCATCGGGGTTCAGACGAATCCAGGTGTAGGCCACCCGCACCTCCAGCCCGCGCATTTCATCGTCGCGGATGTGCACTTCGTAGCTGCTTCCTTTGTCTTCTTCAGCAGGGGGCAGGGGCAAATCGCGTTCGCCGCTCAGGTGTTCGTTGAGCGTGCCGCGCACCTGGTAATAGACCAGATCGGTTTCGTCGGCCCGCAGCAGCTCGCTGGCCGGTTGTGGCAGGCTGAATTGCACGCGTTGGTCGGTCCCCAACTTCACTTGCTGGGCCAGCGCTTGCACGTTGTAGATCAAGGCCCGGTCAAAAGGTTTGTTGGCCAGGCCCTGGGCCACCAGCCACGTCAAGGCCAGGCTGATGGGCCACAGCAGCAGCAGCGGCGTGAGCATCCAGTCCAGGATTTCCCCGAACAGTGAGCGTTGTTCGCGTTTGAAAAGCCTCACATTCCGGTCCGTGACGTCATGCCTGTGGGGCGCTCAGGCGGCTGCATGCGAGAGGCAAGGCACGGCTGCCTCAGCCTGGAATTTTTTCGAGGCAGTAGCCCAGACCGCGCACGGTGGCGATGCGGATGGGGCCTTTTTCGATCTTCTTGCGCAGGCGGTGGATGTAGACCTCGATGGCGTTGTTGCTGACCTCTTCACCCCATTCGCACAGGCGCTCGACCAGCTGGTCCTTGCTGACCAGGCGACCGGCGCGTTGCAGCAGCACTTCCAGCAGGCCCAGCTCGCGCGCTGACAGCTCGACCATCTTGCCGTCAATCGTGGCCACGCGGCCCGATTGGTCGTACAGCAATGGACCGTGTTTGATTTGCGAGGTGGCCCCGCCCATGCCCCGGCGCGTCAGGGCGCGCACGCGGGCTTCGAGTTCCTGCAGGCTGAAAGGTTTGGCCATGTAATCGTCGGCACCCAAGTCCAGGCCCTTGACGCGTTCTTCCACGCTGTCGGCAGCCGTCAAGATCAGCACAGGCAATGTGGAGCCGCGTGAGCGCAGGCGCTTGAGCACTTCCAGGCCATGCATGCGAGGCAAGCCCAGATCCAGAATCAGCAGGTCGAACTCGTTGTTGGTCATCAGCGCCGCATCGGCTTCGCTGCCGCTGGCCACATGGTCAACCGCCGCCCCGGCGTTGCGCAAAGTGCGCAACAGGCCGTCGGCCAGCACCTGGTCATCTTCAGCAATGAGAATTCGCATGGTTGTCTCCTGTTGTTGTTCAGTGGTGCTACCCAAATGGGGGGTGTCAGGCTGAGTGTGATTCTCAGTGTCTGGAGAAGCTGTTGATGGGCTGGTATGCAGATGCAGTCAGCCGCGCATTGATCGATAACGACAAGGGCTTCCCGTAGGTCGGTACTCGCAGAGTCCGACGCTGCACGATTGACGCAATGCGCTGGCTTCAGGCGGAGGTGGTCCATCAGGCCTGACGTCGGGGTCTTCGACCACCGACCTACGAAGGCATTGGCGGTCTTGTAGGTCGGTACTCGCAGAGTCCGACGCTGTACGATTGACTCAAAGCGCTGGCTTTAGGCGAAGCTGGTCCATCAGGCCTGACGTCGGGGTCTTCGACCACCGACCTACGAAGGCATTGGCGGTCTTGTAGGTCGGTACTCGAAGAGTCCGTCGCTGCACGATTGACTCAAAGCGCTGGCTTCAGGTGAAGTTGGTCGATCAGGCCAAACGTCGGGGTCTTCGACCACCGACCTACGAAGGCATTGGCCCTTGTAGGTCGGTACTCGCAGAGTCCGACGCTGCACGCTTGACGCAATGCGCTGGCTTCAGGCGGAGGTGGTCGATCAGGCCAAACGTCGGGGTCTTCGACCACCGACCTACGAATACATGGCCCTTGTAGGTCGGTACTCGAAGAGTCCGACGCTGCACGATTGACTCAAAGCGCTGGCTTCAGGCGGAGGTGGTCGATCAGGCCAAACGTCGGGGTCTTCGACCACCGACCAACGAAGGCATTGGCCCTTGTAGGTCGGTACTCGCAGAGTCCGACGCTGCACGCTTGAGACAAAGCGCTGGCTTCAGGCGGAGGTGGTCGATCAGGCCAAACGTCGGGGTCTTCGACCACCGACCTACGAAGGCATTGGCCCTTGTAGGTCGGTACTCGCAGAGTCCGACGCTGCACGCTTGACACAAAGCGCTGGCTTCAGGCGGAGGTGGTCGATCAGGCCAAACGTCGGGGTCTTCGACCACCGACCTACGAAGGCATTGGCCCTTGTAGGTCGGTACTCGCAGAGTCCGACGCTGCACGATTGACTCAAAGCGCTGGCTTCAGGCGAAGGTGGTCCATCAGGCCTGACGTCGGGGTCTTCGACCACCGACCTACGAAGGCATTGGCCCTTGTAGGTCGGTACTCGCAGATTCCGACGCTGCACGCTTGCGACAATGCGCTGGCTTCAGGCGAAGGTGGTCCATCAGGCCAAACGTCGGCGTCTTCGACCACCGACCTGCGAAGGCATTGGCCCTTGTAGGTCGGTACTCGCAGAGTCCGACGTTGCACGATTGACTCAAAGCGCTGGCTTCAGGCGGAGGTGGTCGATCAGGCCAAACGTCGGGGTCTTCGACCACCGACCTACGAATACATGGCCCTTGTAGGTCGGTACTCGCAGAGTCCGACGTTGCACCATTGACGCAAAGCGCTGGCTTCAGGTGAAGTTGGTCGATCAGGCCAAACGTCGGGGTCTTCGACCACCGACCTACGAAGGCATGGGTGGTCTTGTAGGTCGGCACTCGCAGAGTCCGACATCATGGGGTTTGGCGCGGACCCCTATCGTGGCTGAAGCAGCCGATTTGCGACCTGCATCCTGCCTCAATGCGCATACGCTTCCAGCCCCAGGGCCACTACCGTGGCCACGTCTTCCCCCACGGCTTCTTTGAATTCGGTTTCGGCTTGCGACACCGCATCTTTAAACGCCTGCAGCCAAGCCAGGCCCACGGGGGTGAAGGCCACGCGCTTGGCGCGTGCATCCAGCGCGTCGGGCAAGCGTTCCACCAAGCCCCAGGCGGCGCATTGGTCCACCAGATCGCCCATGGCCTGTTTGCTCATGCCTGCGGCTTTGCACAAATCCGTCAAACGCGAGCCCTCCAGCGCCAGATGCCGGGTGATGTGCACATGCGCTGCGCTGATTTGGTCGCGTGAGGCCAAATTGGCCAGCGCCAGCGGCACGCCCTCGTTGCCCGCCATCAGGTTCAGCACGCGCTCGTCAAAGCGACGCATGGCATGCCCCAGCAAACGGCCCAGATGGGTTTCGCGCCAGCGCTCATCGGCCAGATTTGTTGGATCACTGGGGTGGGCGCGGTGTGTGATGGACATGCTTATATAGTAAGGCAAACTGACCAAAAATAGTGTTTACAGCTTTATACAGCTCGTTTACAGTACTGTTCACGCATCCAGTAAACAGCCAATTCAGGCGCAGCTGAATGCCCCAACCCATTGATATTCAAGGAGATTTCCATGAGCGAAGCCAACACCGAAAAAGCCAAAGCCCTGCAAGCCGCCCTGGCCCAGATTGAAAAACAATTTGGCAAAGGCACCATCATGCGTCTGGGCGAAGGCGAGGTGATCCAGGACATCCAGGTCGTCTCCACCGGCTCCTTGGGTCTGGACATCGCGCTGGGCGTGGGTGGCCTGCCCCGTGGCCGCGTGATCGAAATCTACGGCCCTGAATCGTCTGGCAAAACCACGCTGACCCTGCAAGTCATCTCTGAAATGCAGCGCCTGGGCGGCACCTGCGCTTTTGTGGACGCCGAACACGCCCTGGACGTGCAATACGCCCAAAACCTCGGTGTCAACCTGCAAGACCTGCTGATCAGCCAGCCCGACACCGGCGAGCAAGCCCTGGAAATCGTTGACAGCCTGGTGCGCTCTGGCGCGGTGGACCTGGTGGTGGTGGACTCGGTCGCTGCCCTCACGCCCAAGGCCGAAATCGAAGGCGATATGGGCGACAGCCTGCCCGGCCTGCAAGCGCGCTTGATGAGCCAGGCCCTGCGCAAGCTGACCGCCACCATCAAAAAGACCAACTGCACGGTCATCTTCATCAACCAAATCCGCATGAAGATCGGCGTCATGTTCGGCAGCCCTGAAACCACCACGGGTGGTAACGCGCTCAAGTTCTACGCCTCGGTGCGTCTCGATATCCGCCGCACCGGCACCATCAAGAAGGGTGACGACGCGATCGGCAACGAGACCAAGGTCAAAGTGGTCAAGAACAAAGTCGCGCCGCCCTTCAAGACAGCAGAATTTGACATTTTGTTTGGCGAGGGCATCAGCCGCCACGGCGAAATCATCGACATGGGGGTGACCGCCAAAATCATCGAAAAAGCCGGTGCCTGGTACGCCTATCAGGGCGAAAAAATCGGCCAAGGCCGCGACAACGCCCGCGAATTCCTGCGCGAAAACCCCAGCCTGGCCTTTGAGATCGAAAACAAAGTGCGTGAATCCTTGGGCATTCCCCTGCTCGCGGCAGACGCCAATGCCCCCGCCGTGAAAGAAGAAAAAGCTCCCAAAGCGGCCAAAGCCGCCAAAGAGCCTAAAGAAGCCAAAGGCGCTGACGTCAGCGGCGTGGTGGCTTGAGGCCCTTCACACCAGCCAGCCTTGTGAGCGCACACGACATGTCTGTTGAAGATGTCGATGAGCAGGCCCAAGACAAGCCCAAGGCCAGCAAGGCCTTGGGATTTCAGCCCTCGCTCAAAGGCCGCGCCCTGCGGCTTTTGAGCCAGCGCGAACATTCGCGCCAGGAGCTGGAACAAAAATTGAAGCCCTATGAGGAAATTCCGGGTGAGCTTGCACAAGCGCTGGATTTCTTGCAGGCCAAGGACTTCATCAACGATCAGCGGGTGGTCGAATCGGTGGTCAACCGACGCGCCAGCAAAATGGGCGCGGCGCGCATCCAACAAGAGCTGCGCTCAAAGGGGCTGGATGACCATGTAATGGCCGAAACCCTGAATGGCTTGCGCGCGACTGAAACCGAACGTGCGCGGGATGTTTGGCGCAAAAAGTTTGGCCAGCCCCCCCAAGATGCGAAAGAGCGGGCCCAGCAAATGCGCTATTTGCTCAGTCGCGGTTTTGCGTCCGATACGGTGCGTCGCATCATCAGCCAACCCACTGAGCATTCAGATTGACGACTGCGCTTGGGCAAAGCGCGAGCGCTTGTAACAGGCGATCACGAACACCAGGACAGAGCCCGCGAACCCGCTGGCTGACGAGATCAAAAAATAAAGATCGCCATTGATCAAACCCGCATAAGCGGTGTTGATGCCCAGGGAGACGACCCACATGAGCCACGTCAACAAGGAGGTGCTGTGGGCACCATCCTTGTTGTGGAGCAAGGTCAGTATTTGCGGAAAGTAAGCCAAAAAAGCCAAGGGGCCGGAGATGGCATACAAATACTCGACACTTTGCGTCAGAAGGCTCATCGAAACTCAACCAGGCTTTCGCAAGCCACCCATCAGCAAGTATTTGATTTCCATGTAATCGGCCAGGCCGTAATGGGAGCCTTCACGGCCCATGCCTGACTCTTTGACACCACCAAAGGGCGCGTTTTCCGTAGAAATAATGCCTTCGTTGATGCCGACAATCCCCACCTCCAGTTTCTCGGCAACGCTCCAAACGCGCGCCAAGTCACGGCTGTAAAAGTAGGCCGATAAGCCAAACGCTGTGGCATTGGCCAAGCGGATCACTTCTTCCTCGCTGCTGAAACGGTAGCAGGCCGCGACGGGGCCGAAAGTTTCTTCGTGCGCCATCTCCATCTGATCGTTGGCGTTGATCAACACCGTGGGCTGGTAGAAAGTGCCACCCAAAGCATCGGGCTGAGCACCACAAAGCGCCTGAGCGCCCTTGCTCAGGGCATCCTCGACATGGCGCTGCACTTTGCTCAAGGCCGCCTGGTTGATCAAGGGCCCTTGGGTCATGCCAGGTTCACGGCCATTGCCCACTTTCAATGCACGCACAGCTTCGGCCAGTTTGGTGGTGAAGGCTTCATACACGCCATCCTGCACAAAAAACCGGTTCACGCAGACACAGGTTTGTCCTGTGTTGCGGAATTTGGAGGCCATAGCGCCGACCACGGCAGCATCGATGTCTGCGTCATCAAACACAATGAACGGCGCGTTGCCGCCTAATTCCAGAGAGACTTTTTTCAGCGTGTCCGAAGCCTGACGCATCAACAACTTGCCCACGCGGGTCGAGCCTGTGAAAGACACTTTGCGCACGGCATCACTGGCCATCCATGCACCGCCAATGGCCGCGGCATCACCGGACACCACGTTGATCGTGCCAGGGGGCAAACCGGCTTCATGGCCCAACACAGCCAATGCATGCGCCGACAAAGGCGTTTCTTCAGAAGGCTTGAGCACGACGGTGCAGCCTGCGGCCAAAGCCGGGCCCAATTTGCGCGTGACCATGGCCAAGGGAAAGTTCCAAGGCGTGATGGCCGCCACAACGCCCACAGGCTCTTTGAGCACCAAGATGCGTGAATCGGGTTTGTGCGTGGGAATGACATCGCCATAGGCACGCTTGCCCTCTTCGGCAAACCACTCCAGAAAACTGGCCGCATACGCCACTTCACCACGCGCTTCACTCAAGGGCTTGCCTTGCTCAGCCGTCAACAACTGTGCCAGGTCTTCTTGGTGCTGCATCATCAAATCTGCCCAGCGACGAAGAATGCCAGCGCGGTGTTTGGCGGTGGTCGCACGCCACGACACAAACGCTTGACTGGCTGCAGCGACTGCTTGCTCGGCCAAATCGGCACCTGCCTTGGCGACCTGGGCCAAGGTTTCGCCGCTTGCAGGATTGTGGACAGGGTAAAGATCGGGGGCGGACAACCATTGGCCTTGAATGAGCGCGCCGGTCTGCAACAAATGGGGGTGGGACAGTTTTTCGAGCATGAGTGAACCTGTAAAAAGTGAAAGCTACTTTAGGTAAGGAATTTACAAAATCAAACGATTTTTGCAATCATCTTACATGAGAAAAACTAATACTATGGTAAACCAGCAGGAAATTACAAAAACTCATAAAAGAACTAAACAACTATCGTTTGTAAATCAGATTGAATGAAACGACATTACTGACCGGCACTGTGAGTTCACCCGCGCATCGACAAGGTGAAAGACACAGGCTCATGAGGATTACAAATTCTCAAGTTGCTAAATAGTTTTCTGGAAATTAGACATGTTCATTGGCGAATCATTCATCGGAAGCGGCCCGAATGCTGCACACATCAACGTCATGGTTGGCCCCAAAACTGGGCCGGTAGGCAATGCATGGGCAGGTGCACTGTCCTCGCCGACCAAAGGACATTTGCCCTATATGGTGGTGTTGCAACCCGGCGTGCCCGTTAAACCCATGACGGCATTCATCAACAAAGCTGACTTGCGTGGCGATCAACACGAAACCATGACTTGGGGCCCCGCACAAGCCGGTGTGGCCAAAGGCGTGCAGGAATGTTTGCTCGAAGGCGTGCTGCCTGCCGAAGCAGAAAACGACTGGTGCGTGATTGCAGCCGTGTGGGTCAATTGGTCAGCCAATGATGCCGACGAAGTGTTTGCCAACAACTACGCCGCAGCCAAAGGTGCTGTGACGGCCGCTCTGAAGCAAGAGCCCTCCTTGGCCACCGTGACAGCCGCTGCAGCCGCTGTCAGCAATCCTTTTTACACCCCCAAGAACTGAAAGACGCGAGATGCAATACGTCAATTTGGGTCGAACCGGCATGAAGGTGTCGCGCCTGTGTTTGGGAACGATGACTTACGGCACGCCAAAATGGCGTCCATGGGTGTTGGATGAAGCGGCTTCTACGCCTGTGATTCAGGCGGCCATTGAGCGCGGCATCAACTTCATTGATTTGGCAAACTTCTATTCAATGGGCGTGTCTGAAGAAGTGGTCGGCCGTGCCATCCAAGGCACGCCGCGCCACAAGCTCGTGCTGGCCAGCAAATGCTTTTACGCCATGAGTGATGACGTGAACGACCAAGGTCTGTCACGCAAGCACATCATGGATTCGGTGGATGCATCACTCAAGCGACTGGGCACCGACTATCTGGACTTGTTTGTCATCCATGCTTTTGATCCCATGACACCCATGGAAGAAACCATGAGAGCGCTCAATGATCTGATCAAAGTTGGAAAAATCCGATACATCGGCGCGTCAACCATGTATGCCTGGCAGTTCGTGAAAATGAACGAAGTGGCCAAGCAAGCGGGTTTGAGCCCCTTCGTGTCGATGCAGTGCCAACTCAACGCCGCATACCGTGAAGAAGAGCGAGAGATGATTCCTTACTGCATCAGTGAAGGCATCGCAGTGACACCATTTTCGCCATTGGCGCGTGGATTGCTGACAGGTCAAGTGGAATCGCTGCGCAATAAAACAGACAACTTCACAACAGATCAATACGGCGATGAAACCAGCCGAAATATCGCTCTGGCTGTGGCGCGTGTGGCGCAAGAGCGCGGCCTGAAGTCCTCGCAAGTCGCACTGGCCTGGGTCAACAGCCGTGCCGGTGTCACCTCCACCTTGATCGGTGTTGAAACAGTGGCCCAACTGGATGAAAACATTGCCACCTTGGACATACAGCTCAGCCCACAAGAGTTGCACGAAATTGATCGTTGGTACACCCCTTGCGATGTGATCAACGACTACAACACTGCACGAATTGCACGTGTACCGCGATGAAGTTTTTCTAACCTGCCGCCTCAAACCTTTAAAGGTGGCAATTTTTTAACTGGAGACTAAAAATGAAACTGATGAAAAAATTAACATGCGCACTGGCCCTGGGGGCCAGTTTGGCAACCCCGGCAGCCTTTGCGCAAAGCAATGTGTGCAGCCCCGATCAAACCATCAAGTTTGCAGGCATCACCTGGGAATCCGGTCAGCTGTACACCAGTCTGATTCGCAACCTGTTGGAAATGGGCTACGGCTGCAAAACGGAAGTGGTCACAGGCAGCTCTGCAGCCACTGAGACAGCACTGGTGGGCAACGACTTGCAAGTGTGGGTGGAACAGTGGAACCGCACCGATATCGTCAAAAAAGGTCAGGAAATGGGCAAGATCCGACTGGTCGGTGACCTGCTGTCGGGCGGTGGTGCCATTGAAGGCTTTTTTGTGCCTGACTACGTGGTCAAGGGCGACGCCAAGCGTGGCATCAAAGCCTCTGCGCCTGATCTGAAAAGCGTGAGCGATCTGCCCAAGTACAAAGCCTTGTTCAAGGACGACGAAGAACCCGGTAAAGGCCGTTTGCTGTCATGCCCAGTGGGCTGGGATTGCGAAAAAATCAACACGCAAAAACTCAAAGCCTACAAACTGGAAGGCGATTACACCAACTTCCGTGCTGGCACTGGTGCGGCT
Organism: Limnohabitans planktonicus II-D5; assembly: GCF_001270065.2. Taxonomy (GTDB): domain Bacteria; phylum Pseudomonadota; class Gammaproteobacteria; order Burkholderiales; family Burkholderiaceae_C; genus Limnohabitans_A; species Limnohabitans_A planktonicus. Next base: position 132,404 of record NZ_LFYT02000001.1, on the reverse strand, counting down.
CTGGATGCAGCGATCACTTCTGCCATCGAGCGCGGCAAGCCAATCTTGTTTTACTACTGGTCGCCTGCTAGCCTGATGGGCAAGTACAAACTGGTTCAGTTGCAAGAACCCACCTACAACGAGAAGTGCTGGGACACGCTGAAAGACATCAAGGTCAAAGACGTTTGCCCATCGGCATCGCCTAAAAACAAATTGACCGTGGGTGTCTCTACACCGTTTGCAACCAGCAATCCAGGTGCTGTGGCCGTGATGGAAAAACTGCAACTCAATGCTGACCAAATCAACGGTGCTGTGGTGCAAATGACTGACCGCAAGGCCAGCAGCGATGTGGTGGCGCGTGAGTTCATGAAAGCCAACCCCGCAGTCTGGCAAAAATGGGTCAGCGCTGACGCTGCCAACAAAATCAACGCGGCTCTGAAGTAAGCCCAGTAGGGGGATGGGCCCTGAGGTTCAGGGCACATCCCCATCAAGCACATGCAGAACAACAATCTGCGTGTGCGGTGGGTGTGAATGCAAAGGCATCATCAATGAATTCCATATTTTTCGATCTGAGTTTTGTAGATCAGATCAACTCCGCTGTGATTCGCTTGGTCGCACAGCACGGAGATTTTTTTCATGACATCACGCGAATTTTGCTGATCCACTTTTTGGTGCCTTTAGAAAAATTTCTGATAGGTCTATCGCCAGTCGTCGTGCTGCTGGGCATCGGTGTTTTAGCCTGGCATGCCTTGCGCCGTTGGACCACCGTGGTGGCCCTGGTGGCGGGCCTGTACCTGATAGGTTGCTTTGGCTTGTGGGACAAGCTCATGCAGACGCTGGCTTTGATGCTGGTGTCCACCACACTGACCATTGCCATCGGATTGCCGATGGGCATTTGGATGTCGGCCAGCCCGCGATTACGCAAGGTCTTGGAGCCAGTGCTGGATGTGATGCAAACACTGCCCACCTTCGTGTATCTGGTTCCCGTGCTCATGCTGTTTGGTTTGGGCAAGGTCCCAGCCGTATTGGCCACTGTGATTTATGCATTGCCCCCCCTTGTCCGTTTGACAGATTTGGGCATCCGTCAAGTGGATAAAGAAGTGGTGGAAGCATCGCGTTCATTTGGTTCGACCCCCTGGCAGTTGCTGATCAATGTCAATTTACCCTTGGCGCGCCCGAGCATCATGGCTGGCCTGAACCAGGCGGTGATGATGGCACTGGCCATGGTGGTGATTGCCTCCATGATTGGTTCGCGTGGTTTGGGTGAAGACGTGCTTTCAGGCATCAACAACATGGACATGGGACGCGGTTTGCAAGGTGGATTTTCGATTGTGATTTTGGCGGTGGTGATCGATCGGATCACACAAGCGTATGGCAAAGGGCGACGCGAGCGGCAAGCATTGCGCCAGAAAAGAAAAGGAGGTCAGGCATGAACGATACGCAAGGCAGCATCGAGATCAAGCAGATCTACAAAATTTTTGGCAACGGTTCAGACACCGCCTTGAGCATGCTCAAGGCAGGCGCCAGCAAACAAGAAGTGCTGGCCAAAGTGGGCTGCAATGTGGGCCTGAACAATGTGTCCTTGAACATTCCAGCTGGAAAAATCTTCGTCATCATGGGCTTGTCAGGCTCTGGCAAGTCCACCCTGGTGCGGCATTTCAATCGATTGATTGAACCCAGCGCGGGCGAGATCTTGGTCAATGGCCAAAATGTGCTCAAGCTCGCACCCAGTGGCCTGCGCGAATTGCGTCGCAAAACCATGAGCATGGTGTTCCAAAGCTTTGGCTTGTTGCCACACAAAACCGTGAGCGACAACGTGGGCTATGGCTTGTCCTTGCGGGGTGAAAAAAAGGCTGAAGTGGCCGAACGCATCCAGCACTGGATTGACCGTGTGGGCCTCAAAGGTTACGAGCACAGCTATCCCGATGAGCTCTCAGGGGGCATGCGCCAACGGGTGGGATTGGCCCGAGCCTTGGTCATGGACCCGCAGATATTGTTGATGGATGAGGCCTTCAGTGCGCTCGACCCGCTGATTCGCCATGACATGCAAACCTTGCTGCTGGAACTGCAGACCACTTTGCAAAAGACGATTGTGTTCATCACGCATGATTTGGATGAGGCGCTGAGAATCGGCGCGCACATCGCCATCTTGCGAGATGGTGAATTGGTCCAGACAGGAACGCCTGAGCAAATTTTGAACCAACCCGCTGACGATTACGTTCGGCGATTTGTAGAAAAACGCAGCCAGGGCGCCAACACCCCACCGCACTGATCCCCTTGGTAAAGAAAAACCATGGCCAGTCTTCGGACTGCCAGGTGAAACTTTTGCCAAAAAACCCCGCGTCTAAGGATGGACGCATTTCATTTGACCTTTTTATCAGGAGACTGACATGAAAAAACTCACCCGTTTGAATGCCGCTCTGGGCATGGCTTTGGCCGTGACAGGTGTGGCCCATGCCGCTGAAGACAGCTACAAGTTCTCGGGCACGCTCGACATGGGCTACTACCGCGACTATGACGACAAAAACAAAACAGGCAGCATCAGCCGCAGCAACGTGGCGTTTGATGGCCTGAAAAATTTGGGCAACGGCATGGCCGGTACCGTCAAACTCAACACACGTTTCTTCTTGCGCGACCCCAAAACTGGTGACCATCTGGTCAACGAAGACACCAAGTACATGTTCGCAGGCGAAGCCACCGCGGGCTTGAAAGGTGACTTTGGTCATGTGCGCGTGGGCCGTGCACTGACCGCATTGTGGCAAAACGACTGGGCCTATGACGCTTGGTACAACTACGACCAAATTGCTTCCCCAGCATGGCAAATGTGGCACGCCGGCAATGCAGCAGACCCAAATGCGTCTCAAGCGGGTGCCAGCTGGGCTCGTTTGAACAATGGCTTGTTCTATGCTTCACCCAAGTTCGCAGGTGGTTTTTCTGTAGACGCTTCTGTCGGATTGAAAAAGCAAACGGGCGACAAGAACAACAGCACCTCTGTGGCTTTGAAATACGAGCAGGGTCCTTTGAATGCCATGCTGGCATCTGAAAAGAATCCAATGGGCGCGACCACCAACTTCATTGGTACCAAATACAAGTTTGGTGCGTTGACGGTGATGGGCGCTTATGACGACAACACGCATGCAGACGGCAAGAAGAACCGCTCCACCGCCGTTTCTGCGCAATTGGCTGATGGCAAGATGACTTACTTGGCTGGTTTTGGGCGTCAAATGGACAATCAGAAGGCCAATTTCTTCGGCCTGGGTGCCACGTATGCCTACAAGCCCAACACAAACATTTATGTGAGCTATGGCAAGAAAGCCAAGGGATTTGTCGTGGATAAAAATGGTGTTCCACAGCCAAGCGCCGACGCCATCGGCGTGGGCGTGAACTACTCCTTCTAATCAGGATCGTTCTCCAAGGTTTGGGGGCCGCATGTCGGCCCCCATTTTTAATGTTTGAATGAGCTGGACTATCAGCGTGAACACCTACCAAAACTTTGTCAGCAATCTTTTCGTTGACGAAGACGTTTCAAGCTTGCACGCGGTCATTGACCCTTCCACCGGTGAACCTGTGGCCAATGTGCCATTGGCCAGTCTGGCGTTGGTGACCACCGCCGTCAAAGCAGCACAACAGGCACATACCGCATGGCGCAGACTGCCCGGCATTGAACGTGCACAGGGATTGCAGCGTTTGGCCGATGCCTTATTGGCGCAGTGCGACACCATCGGTGCGGCCTTGGCGCTCGAGTCTGGCAAGAGCTTGGCCGATGCCTGTGCCGAAGTCGGTTACGGCGCGGAGATCGTGCGCTACCACGCGGAATGGGCGCGGCGCATTGAAGGCGAAATCATCCCCTCAGACAACGCACGCGAACAGCTGTTTTTGCACCGCGAATCAATTGGCGTGGTGGCCTGCCTGATCCCTTTTAATTTTCCGATTTACACACTGCTGCGCAAAATTGCACCCGCACTGATTGCGGGCAACACCGTGGTGGTGCGACCCAGTAACACCACACCCAGCTCGGCCTTGGCTTTGGCACGCGCGGTGCAAGCCGCTCAATTGCCTGACGGCGTGGTCAACATCATGGCCATGGACCATGAGGTGTGCGCAGCCATGTGCCAAATGCCTGGTGTGGGCATGATCACACTCACAGGCAGCGTCGGCGCGGGTCGCCAGATCATGGCCTATGCGCAAACCAATATTGCGAAAACATCACTGGAATTGGGTGGCAAAACCCCAGCCATTGTGGCGGCTGATGCCGATCTGGATTTGGCAGCCCAAGCCATTGTGAACTCTCGCTTGACCCATTGCGGTCAGCTGTGCACAGCCGTAGAACGTGTGCTGGTGGAGCGCTCTGTGCACGACGCCCTTTTGCACCGCATCAAGGACTTGATGGCCAAGCGCAGCTGGGGCAATCGCCGCGACGATGCTGCCCACATGGGCCCGCAGGCCAGCGAGAAAGCACGGCAAAACGTGCACGCCATGGTGCAAAAAGCCGTGGCACAGGGGGCAACTTTGGAGTTGGGCGGCTTCATGCCCGACGGCCCTGGTTTTTATTACCCCCCCACCTTGCTGAGCGGCTGCCAGCAAGACATGGAGATCATTCAAGAAGAAGTTTTCGGCCCCGTGCTGGCCGTCATGGCCTGCGATGACATGGCCCATGCATTGGCATGTGCGAACGACCACCAATACGGCTTGGCCTCGGTGCTGTTCACCCACCACCACCCCACGGTTCGATTGTTTGCCAATGAAATTGAAGCGGGCGAGTTGTACGTGAACCGAACGCCAGCAGACCCTTACCAGGGCTTCCACGCAGGCTGGAAACGTTCGGGTTTGGGCGGCGACGACGGCAAGCACGGCATGCTGGAATTCACGCAAACCCGCTTGGTGGTGATGCCATATTGAGCAACAGCTGAAACCCGACACCCATGAAAATCACAGCGCTCGAAACGCACGTCGTGGCCGTTCCCCCGCCTCATGTGGGCGGTATGTATTGGATCTTTGTCAAGCTGCGCACCGCCTGCGGTATCGAAGGCGTGGGCGAGGTGTATGCCGCCAGTTTTCATCCCCGCGTGATGACGCTGGCGATCGAAGACGTGTTTCAGCGTTGCCTGGAAGACCACGACCCGCATCAGGTCGAGCGTTTGTTTCGCAGCGCTTACTCCAGCGGTTTCACTCAGCGCCCTGACTTGACCATGATGGGCGTGGTCAGTGGCCTGGAGATGGCCTGCTGGGACATCATTGGCAAAGCCGCAGGCCAGCCGGTCTACCAACTGTTGGGTGGCAAGGTGCATGAGCGTTTGCGCAGCTACACCTACCTCTACCCGGTCAATGCCCAAGGCCAATACGATTACGACAACCCCGACTTGGCCGCCGAATGCGCTGCCCAATACGCAGACAAAGGCTTCACCGCCTTGAAGTTCGATCCAGCCGGGCCGTATTCCATCTATTCCGGACACCACATCTCTCTGGAGCAGATGGAAATCTGTGAAACCTTTTGCCGCAAGATCCGCGAAGCCGTTGGCAACCGTTGCGATTTGCTGTTTGGCACGCACGGCCAGATGACGCCTGCCTCGGCCATTCGCTTGGCCAAACGTTTGGAAAAGTACGACCCCTTGTGGTTCGAAGAGCCCGTGCCGCCAGGGCAGGCCGATGCCATGGCGGAGGTGGCCGCCAAGACCTCCATACCCGTGGCCACGGGCGAACGCCTGACCACCAAGTATGAGTTCTTGGAGATCCTGCAAAAGAAATCGGCCAGCATTTTGCAAATGAACTTGGGACGCGTGGGCGGATTGCTCGAAGCCAAAAAAATCGCATCGATGGCCGAAGCGTTTTACGTGCAAATCGCGCCGCACCTCTACAACGGGCCGATTGGCGCTGCTGCCAGCATTCAACTGGCCACGGCATCGCCCAACTTTCTGATTCAAGAAAGCATGCTCGACTGGTCGGGTTTTTACGCAGACATCCTCAAAAAACCCATCCGTTGGGAAGACGGTTTCATCGTGCCCCCCACCGAGCCAGGCTTGGGGGTTGAACTGAACATGGAGGTCGTCAAAGCCCACTCGCCCTACACCGGTGAGCGCATGCATTTGCTCATGGACCCCAAGCCCTATGACGTGCGCGGCGATGACCAGACCTGGCGCAAGCGCTGGAACCATGACAAGGCGCTGTGAGCATGGACACGCTGTACGACTACATCATTGTGGGCGCTGGCTCAGCCGGTGCCATCTTGGCCCATCGACTGACTCAAAGCGGTGAGCACCGCGTGCTGTTGATCGAGGCGGGGGGAGAGGCCAACAGTTTTTGGTTCAAATTGCCCGTTGGCTACATCAAGTCGTACTTCAATCCCAAAACCAACTGGATGTTCTCCAGCACGCCGCAAACACATTTGGGTGGACGCCGTTTGTACGCGCCGCGCGGCAAAGTGTTGGGCGGCTCTGGGGCCATCAATGCCATGATTTATGTGCGCGGTCAGCGCCAAGACTTCGACGATTGGCGTGACGCAGGCAACCCAGGCTGGGGCTTTGACGAGGTGCTGCCCTACTTTCGCAAGCTGGAGACACACCCCAACGGCGCAGACGCCTGGCGCGGCGATCAAGGCCTGATTGGCATCACGCCCATGAAGGGCTTGGCACATCCGATTTGCGATGACTATCTGGCCGCCTGCGAAGCCCTGGGTTTGCCGCACACCCCAGATTTCAATGGCGCGCAATTTGAGGGTGCAGGGATTTATGAAACCAACATCCGACGCGGCCAACGATCGTCCAGTGGAGCGGAGTATTTAACACCCGCCCGAAAGCGTGACAAGCTCACGGTGATGACGCACACGCAAGCCCTGCGCTTGTTGTTTGCCGACGGTGCGTCCCCTCAGGTCACGGGTGTGCGGGTCTGCCACAAGGACCACGAATTCAATGTGCATGCGCGCAAAGAAGTGATTGTGGCCGCTGGTGCGGTCGGTTCACCTCAGCTCTTGCAATGCTCTGGCATCGGTGAAGAACAAGCATTGCGTCGTTTGGGCATTCAGGTCAAACACCACTTGCCTCAGGTGGGCAAGAATTTGCAAGACCATTTGTGCGCTTCTTTTTATTACCGTGCCACACGACCCACCTTGAATGACGAGTTCAATTCCTTGTGGGGACAGATGCGAGCAGGGCTTCAGTACCTGCTCACCCGTCAGGGGCCGCTGTCCCTGTCGGTCAACCAAGCGGGTGGCTTTTTCAAAGGCAGTGCACAAGAAGCGCAAGCCAATCTGCAGCTGTATTTCAACCCCTTGTCATACACGATTCCCCCAAACCCCAAGGCAAGCCTCAAGCCCGAACCGTATTCGGGTTTCTTGATGGCCTTCAATGCATGCCGACCTACCAGCACGGGCGAAGTGCGCATTGATGCGTCGGATGCCCGTCAAGCCCCCGCCATTGACCCCAATTATTTGAGCACGGCGCGTGACCAAGAAGAGGTCTTGCAAGCGGTGCGCTTGATTCGCCGACTCACGGACACGGCTCCTTTGCGTGCCTTGATGGAGGCTGAGGTCACACCGGGTGTCGACATCCAAAGTGACGCGCAAATGCTGCAGTACTACAAAGACAACTGCGGCTCCATCTACCACCTGTGCGGCACTTGTGCCATGGGCAGCGATGCGCAAACCAGCGTCGTGGATGCGCAGCTGCGTGTGCATGGTGTTCAAGGCTTGCGCGTGATCGATGCCTCGGTGTTTCCCAACATCACGTCCGGCAACATCAATGCACCCACCATGATGGTGGCCGAAAAAGGGGCAGATTTGGTCTTGAGCACATCAGCAGCATGAACGCAACATGGACATATTGAAACGAGTGAGTGGTCATGGGCCTGCTGAGGACCATGGCTTTAAAAAAACGGGCATCGGGTTTCCAGAGGGGCCCATTCAGACCGTGGCATGGCACAAGGCGTGCCGCATCAAACATTGAAATTTTTATGAAAGGCGACTTCAATGACAACAACTTTTCAGGCATTGCTTCTGGAGCAGCAAGAGGGTCAAACAAGGGCTTCGGTGCAGCACCTTGGCAACCAAGACTTGCCTGCAGGCGATGTGCTGGTGCAGGTGGATTACTCCAGCCTCAATTACAAAGACGCGATGGCCGTCACCGGCACGGGCAAAATCGTGCGCCAATTTCCCATGGTGCCCGGCATTGATTTGGCCGGTACGGTGCTGGAGTCGACCAGCCCTGAGTACCAGGCCGGTGACCGTGTGATCTTGACGGGTTGGAGCGTGGGTGAGCGTTTTTGGGGCGGCTACAGCCAGCGCCAACGGGTCAAAGCCGAGTGGTTGACGCCCATGCCCGAAGGCATGGACAGCTTGACCGCCATGACTTTGGGCACCGCAGGTCTCACGGCCATGCTGTGTGTCATGGCCTTGCAAGACGCGGGCGTGACGTCGGGTGATGTGCTGGTCTCAGGTGCCAGCGGCGGCGTGGGCAGCGTGGCCATACAGTTGTTGGCGCAGGCGGGTTACCGCGTGACCGCCTTGACACAACGCCCCGAAACATCGGGTGACTATCTGCGCAAGCTGGGCGCCGCAGACGTGGTCGGTGGCCCGCAGTGGAATGAGCCGCCTGCTCCTTTGGCCAAACAACAATGGCATGGTGCTGTCGATGTGCTGGGGGGCAACGCCTTGGCCCGCATGTTGAGCGAAACCCATTACGGCGGTGCCGTGGCCGCGTGTGGATTGGCCAGTGACGTGGCACTGCACACCACCGTGATGCCCTTTATTTTGCGTGGCGTGCGTTTGCTCGGGGTGGACTCGGTCATGTGCCCGGCGCAGCGTCGCACCCAAGCTTGGGCGCAACTGGCGCAGCACACCGCCAACAGTTCTCAAGCAGAAATGCAACGTGTCATCGCTTTGAGCGAAGTGCCCACCTTGGCCGCCGAGATGATGGCCGGCAAAGCCCATGGCCGTGTGGTGGTCGATGTCAACCGTTGAAATGGGAGCGTTGAACATGAATTCACAGCGAATGAACCACAAGCTGAACGCCCTGCTGCGCCCACGCTCGATCGCCATTGTGGGCGCGAGTGCACGCGCTGATGGCTTTGGGCAGCAGTTGCTGACCTCCATCGAGTCCCTGGGTTATGAGGGCGAGATTTTCCTCATCAACCCCAAGTACACCGAGATCAACGGCCGCCCCGCCTATCCCCATTTGGCCGCTTTGCCGCAGCCGGTGGACTGTGTGGCCATGGCGGTGGCTGATGCCTCGCTGCCCCAGCAACTGGCTTTGGCTGCGCAAGCCAAGGCAGGCTCTGCCGTGCTTTTTGGCCGCGCCCATGGGCACACCGACAGCGGTGAAACCTTGATGAACGCCTTGGCACGCATTGCGCGCGAAGGCGACATGCAGCTGTGCGGTGCCAACTGCATGGGCTTTGTCAATTTGGAAGACAAGCTGCAGATGACGGGTTTTCCGTTCTCGACGCTCAAAGAGCCGGGCAAGGTGGCCCTGATCTCGCACAGCGGCTCGACCTGGTCGGGCATCGTGGGCAACTTGCGCCAACTGCGCTTTAACTACGCCATTTCTGCCGGACAAGAGCTGGCCACGGGCGTGGCCGAGTACATCGACTTTCTGGTCGCGCAGCCTTCTACCCGCGTGATTTGTTTGGTGCTGGAAACCGTGCGCCAGCCCGAGGCGTTTTTGGCGGCACTGCAGCGCGCCACAGCGCGCGGCATTGTGGTCATTGCGCTCAAACTCGGCCGCAGTGTGCAAGGGCAAATTTTTGCCCAGTCGCACAGCGGTGCCATGTCGGGCAGTGCCGATGTGTACGACGCCATCTTTGAGCGCAACGGTGTCATCAACGTCAGGTCGCTCGACGAACTGATGGACACGGCTGAGCTGTTTGCAGCAGAAAGGCGTCCGCACAACGGATGGATCGGTCTGGGCTGCGATTCAGGCGGCGAGCGCCAGCTGATTGCAGATTTGTCGGAACCGCTGCAACTGCCCTTTGCCCCCTTGTCAACCGAAACCGTGACCCGCTTGGAAGCCTTGCTGGACGAAGGCATTGAAGCCACCAACCCTTTGGACTATTGGGGCGATGGCAAGGACGTGATCGCACCCGCTTTGCTGGCATTGGCCGAAGAGCCCCAGGTGGGCACCTTGGTCATGGCCACCAACATCCCGGATGGGCAAGATTTCACGAATGTGTGCACACGCGCCTTGCAAACGGTTTGGGAATCCACCACCAAGCCCGTGGTGCTCATGGGCAACGTGGCCAACACCATGTCGCCTGCCGAGTGCCAGCGCTACCGGTCTTGGGGCATCCCCGTGCTGATGGGCACGGAGACGGCGCTGCGCGCACTCAAGCACTATGCGCAGTACCAAACGCCATCACTTCAGGCAGAGCAGGCAAGTGAGTCCTTGAACCGCTTTGACCCCGAGCGCGTGGGTCACTGGCAGCAGCAATTGGTGCAATCGGCCCGGCAAGGCCAGTCCTTGCAAAGCATGGGCATGCTGACCGATTTTGGCCTGCCTGTGGCCACCAGCCGCATTGTTCATGACAGCGACAGCGCCATCCAATTTGCACACGATATTGGTTACCCCTTGGTGGCCAAAATCGAGTCGCCCGACATTGCGCACAAGTCGGACGTGGGCGGTGTGATTTTGAACATCCAAAACGACGATGGGCTCCAACTCGCTTATGCACGCCTGCAAGCCGTCGCACCTGGCCCTGTGCTGTTGCAGCAACAAGTGCGTGGCACAGAGCTGATTTTGGGGATGCAGCAAGATGCCCAGTTCGGCCCGGTGTTCACGGTGGGTTTTGGCGGCATTTTTGTAGAAATTTTCAAAGACTTTGTCACCTTGCTGCCCAGCGACAGCGCCGAACGCATTGGCGCTCAATTGCAAAAGCTCAAAACTTATCCCCTGCTCAATGGCGCGCGCGGCCGCGCAGCGACCGACTTGAGCCAACTGGTTCAAGTTGTCCAAAGATTCATGGCCATGGGCATGGCTTTGAGCACGCATGTGCAAGAAATGGAAATCAACCCTTTGCTGGTGGATGGCGCGCGCATGGTCGCGGTCGATCTGCTGGTCATTCCCAAGAAAGAAACACCATGACGACTTTGAACCCCGAATGCATTCAACTGGAGACCGTGGGTCGCGTGGGCGTGATTCGCCTCAATCGCCCCAAAAAGCTCAACGCCATCAACGGTCAACTCATGACCGAAGTGACACAAGCGCTCAAAGCATTCGTCGCCGATGACTCCATTGGTGCCATCGTTTTGGCAGGCGAAGGCCGCGCCTTCAGTGCCGGTTTTGACCTCAAGGAATTGGCTGAACAAGGCATCACCACTGCTCAAGGCTGGGCACAGGTGCTGCGTGAGGACTTTGACTTCGTGATCCAGTTTTGGGATTGCCCCAAACCCACCGTGGCGGCCATTCATGGGCCTTGCATTGGCGGCGGCATGGAGCTGGCGGTGTCTTGCGATCTGACCGTGGCCGACGTGGACACCCGCATGGGCGAGCCCGAAATGAAATTCGGCTCCAGCATTGCCGCGCTGGTCTTGCCCTGGCTGATTGGCCCCAAGCAAGCCAAAGAATTGTTGCTGACAGCCAGCGATCAAATCACTGCGCAACGTGCTTACGAATTGGGCCTGGTCAATGAAGTGACACAAGGCGGCAGCCATGTGGCACGCGCCATTGAGTTGGCACAAGCCATGGCCTCTTATTCCCCGGTGTCGGTGCAAATGACCAAACGTGCCATCAACCGCAGCCTGGACATCGCAGGCATGCGTGAAGCCCTGTTGGCAGCGGTGGACACCGCCACCTTGATCGAGGCCAATGCCCGCCCTGAAAACGCGGAGTTTGAACGCATTCGCACCACCCAAGGCATGAAGGCTGCGCTGGCTTGGCGCGATGGCGCGCATTGAGCGCAGTTCCTTGATCTCAACGATTTAACCCTCCATTTTTTGATTCTTTCATCATGACCCTCAACAACAAACTCTCTATCGGATTCATTGGCCTTGGCAGCTTGGGCGAAGGCCTGTGCAACAGCTTGGTCAAGGCCGGTTTCCCCGTGGCCGTGACCGACCTCAAACGCGCCAACGCCGACCGCTTGATCGCCGCAGGCGCGGTGTGGTCAGACGATGTCAAAGGCGTGTGTGCCAACGCGGATGTGGTGATCACGGTGCTGCCATCGCCCGCCATTTCTCGCAAAGTGGTGGAGGGTGTTGACGGCGTGTTGGCCCACTTGCGCCATGGCGGTGTGTGGATCGAAATGAGCACCACCGATTTGGAAGACCTCAAGCGCCTGTCGGCCAAAGCCGCCGAGCGCGGTATTTCGGTGCTGGAGTGCCCCGTCACAGGCGGTGTGCATCTGGCCAATTCAGGTGAAATCACCGTGTTGGTGGGTGGCGAGCAAGAGGTGTTTCAGCGCGTCGAATCCGTGCTGCAAACGATGGGCGGTGAAATCATCTACATGGGCAAGATGGGATGCGCCTCGGTGGTCAAGGTGGTCACCAACATGCTCGCCTTCATCCACCTGGTGGCAGCGGGTGAAGCCATGATGTTGCCCGCCAAATATGGCGTGGACCCGGATGCAACCTACCGCGCCATTCGCGCCAGCTCGGGCAACAGTTTTGTGCACGAGACCGAGTCCATGCTCATTTTGAGCGGCAGCTACAACGTGAAATTCACCATGGACCTGGCTTGCAAAGACCTGGGGCTGGTCAATTCGATTGCAGAAAAGTTGGGCGTGCCTTTGGAGTTGGGCAGCATGACACAGCAAATCTTCCGACGTGCTCAGGGCCTCTACGGTGGCCAAGCCCAGTCACCCGAAGTCGTGCGCATGTTGGAAAAGGCCTGCGGCCTGGAACTGCGCGCCGACGGCTACCCCACTGAACTCGTCGCTGAGTGAGGACGTATGAGCACGCTGGCTAATACAAACCGCAGCCTGAGTGATTGGCAGGCCATGGCCGCAGGCCTGAACATTCAAACGGGTCTTTTCATCGATGGCCACTACCAATCGGCCAAACGTCAAGGCAGTTTTGCCAGCGTGAACCCTGCCACGGGCCAGACCCTGGCCATGATGGCGCTGGGTGAAGCCTGCGACGTGGATGCGGCCGTGGCCAACGCACAAGTGGCCTGGCGCGATGGGCGCTGGCACAAGCTGGCACCGCGCCAACGCATGGACGTGATGTTCAACTGGGCCAACTTGGTTGAACAGCATGGTGATGAGTTGGCCTTGTTGGAATGCCTGGACATGGGCAAGCCGATCACGGACGTGCTCAACATCGACCTGCCAGATGTGCTGCGCACCATCCGCTTTTTCGCGGAATGCATCGACAAATTGGAAGGGGCTGTGACCCACACCGCCGCAAACGCCCTGCACACCATCGTGCATGAGCCTTTGGGTGTGGTGGGTGCCATCACGCCGTGGAACTACCCTTTGCTGATGGCGGTCTGGAAGCTCGCGCCAATTTTGGCGGCCGGCAATTGCGTGGTGCTCAAACCCGCTGAACAAGCGCCTTTGTCGTGCACCCGCTTGGCGCAATTGTTTGTGCAGGCGGGCGGACCTGCCGGGGTGTTCAATGTGGTCAACGGGACCGGTCAGGAAGCAGGGCGTGCGCTGGCCTTGCACCATGATGTGGCCAAAATCACCTTCACCGGCTCCACCGCAGTGGGCAAGCTGTTGATGGGGTATTCAGGCCAGTCCAACATGAAACGGGTGGCCTTGGAGACGGGCGGAAAGAGCCCGCAAATTTTCATGCCCGATTTGTATGATTTGGACGCCGCCGTGGACCGCGCTGTGGGGGGCATTTTTGACAATGCGGGCCAGGTGTGCAACGCGGGCTCGCGTTTGCTGGTGCACCGGTCTTTGCACGACCAATTTGTCGACCGCTTCGTGACCCGCACCCGCGAGTTGTACCAACCGGGAGATCCCCTGGACCCGGCCACCACCCTGGGGCCTTTGGCCAGCCATGCCCATCTGGGCAATGTGCAGCGGCGCATGGATCAAGCACTGGCCGATGGTGCCACGCAGGTCTTGCCTACACCCGCATTCACAGGACCGGGCGCTTTTTGCGCGCCTGCCTTGTTTGTGGGCGCGCACAACCGCATGGCGATTGTTCAAGAAGAAGTGTTTGGGCCTGTGGCCACGGTGCAGGCATTTGACACCGAGCAAGAGGCGCTGATGTTGGCCAATGACTGTCAGTTTGGCTTGGCGGCTTCGGTGTGGACATCAGATTTGAACACCGCGCACCGCATGGTGTCGGCATTGGAGGCTGGGGTGACCTGGGTGAACTGCTTTGGCGATGGTGACATGTCGCAGCCTTTTGGCGGCTACAAGCTCAGCGGCAACTCGCGCGACAAACACGCATCGAGCCTGACTTCATATATGCAAATCAAATCCAGCTGGTTCAATTTGCAGCGTTGATGGGTTGGCGTGGCACTTGGGGCATGCACTGCGGCGTCAACTTGGGTGTTGACGCCGCAGCCCTAGCGCAATGGGTATGGGTGGTTGGCGTGAAACCGCGCTCGGGGTGCTGCTCCTGCAAGGCCCTGCAGGAGCCGCGCCCTGTAAGCGATGGGTGATTGGAGTTTGAAAGCAATCGCGGGGCCAAAGCCTTGGCACGACATCAGTGGCTGTCGGATGCCATTTCCTGCCTCAACCAATCGCGAATCAACCTGACCACGGCTTTGTGCTCATCGTCTTTGGCGACATCCACAAACCAATAGCCATGGGGACCGTCCATGTGCAAGTCATTGAACTGGCGCAAAGCGCCTGAGCCCAATTCAGGTCTGATCATGTGCTCATCCACAATGGCCACGCCTGTGCCGCTCAGGGTGGCGTTGATCACCTGGTCCAAGGTGCTGAAATTCAAACCGGGTTTGGGGTCAATGTGCGCCAATTTATGCAGTCCGATCCACCGCTCCCACACGGGTAAACGTTCGGTGCCATTGAGGATGTGCAGCAAGGTTTGCTGACTCAAAGTGGGGGGGACATCATGCCCCCACAAACTGGGATGGCTGACCATCACATGTTTTTCGTTCATCAGGTGTTCGCAATCCACTTTCGGCCAAGCCGTGGTGTCGAACACCACCAAGCAGTCATAGCCTTGGCCTTCGCGCAAAGACTGAACCCAATCGGTGGTGATGTGCAGATCCACATAGGGGTAGCTGTGGCAAAACTTGGAAAGGCGTGGGGCCAGCCAACGTGTGGCAAAAGTCGGCGGAACGTTGATCGAGATGTGCTGGCGACGTTGATCTTGGGTGATGTGTTCGATCAGCTGCTCCAGTCCCCCAAAGGTGTTTTGTAACCCTTGTGACAGCAGACGACCCGTTTCGGTCAGTTGGATGCCTTGGTGCACGCGAAAAAACAAAGGCCGACCCAAAGACTCTTCGAGCAGCTTGACCTGGCGGCTCACGGCCCCTTGCGTGACGTGCAAGGCTGCGCCCGCTTTTGTCAGACTGCCCAGCTGAGCGACCACATGGAAAGCGCGTAGGGCATTCAGGGGGGGCAGTCTTTTCATAAGTGTGGCTTGCAGTGGCGATTCTTAGAGACCCAACATCAGCTGGATATTTTGCACCGCCGCGCCGCTGGCCCCTTTGCCCAGGTTGTCCAAGCGGGCGATCACCACCGCCTGGCGGGCGTCTTCATTGGCGAACACGCGGATTTCGAGCTTGTTGCTGTCGTTGAGCGCCAGGGCGTCGAGCTTGCCGTTGTCGGTGGCGCTCTCCACGCTGACCCAGCCGCCTGCTGCCTGGCTGGCACCATAGTGGGCGCGCAGGGCATCGTGCAGGTCGGCGGCTTTGGGCTGGCCGGGCAGCTCATCCAGGTGAAGGGGCAGCTGCACCAGCATGCCCTGGCGGAAGTTGCCCACAGCAGGCACAAACAAGGGACGGCGGCGCAGGCCGCTGAACTGCATGATTTCGGGAATGTGTTTGTGCTTGAGGCCCAGTGCGTAGGCTTCATACAAGGGCGCTTTGCCCGCTTCGTAGTCTTCGATCATGCTGCGGCCACCGCCGGAATAACCCGACACCGAAGGCAGGCACACCGGAAAATCAGCAGGCACCAGCCCTGCATCCACCAAGGGCCGCAACAGCGCAATCGCGCCTGTGGCATAGCAGCCGGGGTTGGCCACGCGCTGGGCAGACTGCACGGCGGCGCGTTGATCGACGGCCAATTCAGGAAAACCATAGACCCATTCAGGGTGGCAGCGGTGGGCGGTGGATGCGTCCACGATGCGGGGTTTGCGCCCTGTCAGGGTGTCGATCATGGCCACCGACTCGATGGCGGCATCGTCGTGCAGGCACAGCACCACCAGGTCAGCCTCAGCCATCAATGCCAGTTTCGCTTGCGGGTCCTTGCGGCGTGCCGGATCGATGCTCAAGACCTGGATGGCGGGCATCAAAGCCAGTCGCTCACGGATCTGCAAACCGGTCGTTCCAGCTTCGCCGTCGATGAATATTTTGGCCATAAGAATTACTTCCTTGTGAAAGATGACTCCCAGCGTCATGTCGATGTCAAACGCGAAAATCAGCAATGGTGCATTGCAGCATGATACAGTCGAAGGCTGCAGTGTGCAGACCGAGCTGGCTGGCTTACCCCATTCAGGGACCCCGTCGGACTGGTCGAATTTCCACCCCTCTGAGAGAAGACCTCATGAAGATTCACGAGTACCAAGGCAAGGAAATCTTGCGTCAATTCGGTGTGCCCGTTCCCCGTGGCATCCCAGCTTTCACCGTTCAAGAGGCCGTTGAAGCCGCTCAAAAACTGGGTGGCCCGGTTTGGGTGGTCAAGGCCCAAATCCACGCAGGTGGACGCGGCAAAGGCGGCGGCGTCAAAGTGGCCAAGACCATTGATGACGTCAAGCGTTTGGCGGAAGAAATCCTGGGCATGCAGCTCAAGACCCACCAGACCGGCCCTGAAGGCCAAAAGGTCCGACGCCTGTACATCGAAGACGGCGCTGACATCAACAAAGAGTACTACGTGTCTGTGGTCACCGACCGCGCCACCCAAAAGATCGCTTTCATCGCGTCCAGCGAAGGCGGCATGGACATCGAGGAAGTGGCCCATTCCACCCCCGAGAAAATCATCACCGAGTTCATCGATCCTTTGACCGGTTTGGGCGACGAACAAGCCAAGAAGATCGCTGACGCCATCGGCATGCCAGCAGACTCCACCGCGCAAGCCGTGGACATCTTCAAGAAGCTGTACCAGTGCTACATGGAAACTGACGCTTCGTTGGTGGAAATCAACCCCCTGAACCGCGACAGCAAAGGCAACGTCATGGCACTGGACGCGAAGTTCAACTTCGACGCCAACGCCTTGTTCCGTCACCCCGAAATCGTGGCTTACCGCGATCTGGACGAAGAAGATCCTGCTGAAGTGGAAGCTTCCAAGTTCGACCTGGCCTACATCAGCCTGGACGGCAACATCGGCTGCCTGGTCAACGGCGCTGGCCTGGCCATGGCCACCATGGACACCATCAAGTTGTTCGGCGGCGAGCCTGCCAACTTCCTGGACGTGGGCGGCGGCGCGACAGCCGAGAAGGTCACTGAAGCCTTCAAGATCATGCTGGCCAACAAGAATGTCAAAGGCATTTTGGTCAACATCTTCGGCGGCATCATGAAGTGCGACACCATCGCCACCGGCGTGATCACCGCTTGCAAGGCCGTGAACCTGTCCGTGCCACTGGTCGTGCGCATGAAGGGCACCAACGACGAGCTGGGCAAGAAGATGCTGGCCGAATCCGGTCTGCCGATCATCTCCGCCGACACCATGGCCGAAGCCGCGACCGCCATCGTCGCAGCCGTCAAGTGAATTCAAGGTTGAGCGTTCAGCGCAGAGCGTGATTTCACGCCCAACGCAGAACGCCCAACGCTCAACCAAGGAACCTACATGTCCATCTACATCAACAAAGACACCAAAGTCATCACCCAAGGCATCACCGGCAAGACCGGCCAGTTCCACACTGAAAAGTGTCAGGAATACGCGAACGGCAAGAACTGCTTCGTCGCGGGTGTGAACCCCAAGAAGGCGGGCGAGTCCATCTTCAACATCCCGATCTACGCATCGGTCAAAGAAGCCGCCACACAAACTGGCGCGACCGTGTCCGTGATCTACGTGCCCCCAGCAGGCGCAGCCGCTGCCATCTGGGAAGCCGTCGAAGCCGACCTGGACATGGCCATCTGTATCACCGAAGGCATTCCAGTGCGTGACATGCTCGAAGTGCGCAACAAGATGAAGGCCAAGGAAGCCGCTGGCGGCAAGCGCACGCTGCTGCTGGGCCCCAACTGCCCAGGTCTGATCACCCCTGACGAAATCAAGATCGGCATCATGCCCGGTCACATCCACCGCAAAGGCCGCATTGGCGTGGTATCCCGTTCGGGCACTTTGACCTATGAAGCCGTGGCCATGCTGACCGAAGTGGGCCTGGGCCAATCCAGCGCCGTCGGTATCGGTGGCGACCCGATCAACGGTTTGAAGCACATCGACGTGATGAAGGCCTTCAACGACGATCCAGACACCGACGCCGTCATCATGATCGGTGAAATCGGCGGTCCAGACGAAGCCGAAGCCGCCATGTGGTGCAAGGCCAACATGAAAAAGCCCGTGGTCGGCTTCATCGCCGGTGTGACTGCCCCTCCCGGCAAGCGCATGGGCCACGCCGGTGCTTTGATTTCCGGTGGTGCCGACACGGCCGACGCCAAGCTGGCCATCATGGAAGAGTGCGGCTTCATCGTCACACGCAACCCGTCTGAACTGGGCAAACTGCTCAAGGCTCAGCTGAAGTAAATGCACTGGTGGGCAGATTTTGTGCTGTCCCAGACTGCGCCAGATAGGGCTCAAACGTCTGGACACTGTCCCCAATGGGTCAAGTCCTGCGGTTAGCCACAATATCGAAGCCGGATGTCCTGCGGGACAATCCGGCTTTCTGTTTTCTCTCATAACGATTCACCGGCCTGTGTACCGGTCAACAAAGGAACACCGTGGAAGAATTTCTGACCCCTCATTTCTGGTTCGCCGTGGGCCAGATCATCATGATCGACATCCTCTTGGGTGGCGACAACGCCGTGGTGATTGCGCTGGCTTGCCGCCAACTGCCAGCACAGCAAAGGACCCAAGGCATTTTGTGGGGCACCGCCGGTGCCATCATTTTGCGTGTGATTTTGATTTTCTTTGCTCTCACACTGCTGGCCATTCCATTTCTGAAGTTTGTGGGCGCGGTCTTGCTCATCTGGATCGGCGTGAAATTGCTGACCCCCGATGAAGAAGACGACCACGGCAACATCCAGGGCAGTGACAAGCTGTGGGGCGCCGTCAAAACCGTCATCATTGCCGACTTGGTGATGTCGATTGACAACGTGATCGCCATCGCTGGCGCTGCTCAAACCTCGGGCAATGCCGATCACCAGATGCCCCTGGTCATCTTCGGCCTCTTGGTCAGCATTCCCATCATCGTCTGGGGCAGCCAGCTGGTCCTCAAATTGATGGACCGCTTCCCCTTGATCATCACCATCGGCGGCATGCTGCTGGGCTGGATTGCCGGCACCATGGTGCAAACCGACCCAGCCTTGGTCGCCTACATTCCGCAAGACAAGATGTTTGGCTACGGCCTGGGCGTCGCCGGTGCCTTGCTGGTCTTGGGCCTGGGCAAGTTCATCCTCTCGCGTCGAAAAGCTGCCAGCGACGCAGCAGCCTGACCGATGTATGGAGTTTGGTGGTGCTTTCAATTAACATCAAAGTTCAACTTTTTCAGGGGGCTTTGATATGAAACATCACCAACGTGGCATGACCTTGATCGAGCTGATGATCGTGATTGCGGTCATCGGCATTCTGGGTGCGCTGGCCCTGCCGGCCTATCAGGACTACAGCATTCGGGCCAAAACCGCCGAAATGCTGTTGGCGGCCAATGGCTGCAAAACGGCGGTCAACGAAGCCATCGGCTCTTCATCGCAGCCCGATGTGTCTGCCACCTTGCCCAAAGTCTGCGAAAGCCAGACCAGCAAATACGTGGCCAGCGTGAGTGTCGATGCCAACGGTGTCATCACCGTGGTCGGCAACCATGAAGCCCTGCGCGGCAGCACCAGCGCCTCGGCCAATGCCATTGCCCTGACACCCCTGCAAACCGGTGACACCGCCATCAATGGCAGCACCGACGGCGGCAAAACTGTGGCCAGCTGGCGCTGCGGCCCGGCAGCCAACAATGGCTTGCCACTCAAATACCTGCCTGGTTCATGCAAGGCATCCTGATGCAGGCCTGCCCTTGGCAAGTCAGGGCATTGATGCTGCACACCCTCCCGCTGCCCTGATGCCATCCCAGCAGTGCGTCTGAATCTCCATTCACGCGACACCTCGGGCCTGCACAGCTTCTGGCTGTGCGCCTTGCTGGTTCTGCCCTGGGTTCAACCCTGGGCACCTGCGCCCCAACCCAACACCGTCCCCTTGCTGATCAGCTGGGCCTGCCTGTGCACGCTGCTGGTTTTTTCAAATGGCATCCGCGCACAGGACCTGGCGCGTGCTTGGGCCTGGGCGGCGCTGCTCAGCAGCGCCATGGGTTTGGTGCAGTATTTCGGCGCTGCCTCTGTCTTCAGTCCCTGGTTGCATGTGCCTGCATCATGGGCTGAAGCCAACGCCAACTTACGCCAGCGCAACCAGCTGGCCACGCTTTTGGCCATCGGAATGGTGTCCGTGCTTTGGTGGCAAGCGCAGGGGCTCAAACCATGGCATGCCCTGTGGATGCTGGCCCTTTTAGCTACATGCAATGCCGCCACCGCTTCGCGCACGGGACTGCTGCACATGGTCCTGGTGCTGCTGCTCACGCTGTGGTGGTCCAGACGTGCCGATCACAGACAAGCCATGTCCTGGCCGCTGGCCTTGTGGGCAATGGTGATCTTCGGCCTGGCCAGTGTGCTGCTGCCTTGGGCCCTGCAGTTGAGCACGGGCCAATTGTCGGAAAGTGCCTGGTCGCGCATGTCAAACGACGAAGCCTGTGGCAGTCGGCGCGTGCTGTGGGGCAATGTGCTGCACCTCATTGAGCAAAAACCCTGGACCGGCTGGGGTTGGGGCGAACTCAAATATGCCCACTACATGGCCCAATACCCCGGCGGTCCAGAGTCGCGCTTTTGCGACATGCTGGGCCATGCGCACAACCTGCCCTTGCACCTGGCCGTCACACTGGGTATTCCCATCACGGCACTCATCTCCTTGATCCTGCTGGTGGCAGTGGTCCTCATGCGGCCCTGGAAAAGTCGTCAACTGCACCAACAAATGGCTTGGGGCGTGTTGGCCGTCATCGGGCTGCACAGCCTGCTGGAATTCCCCCTTTGGTATGGCCCCTTTCAAATCGCCACCCTGATGAGTCTGCTGATGCTCACCCGCGGCAGAACCACCGGTGAATGGGTTTGGCCATCGGCCGTGCGCGCTGTGGCAGCCGTGGGCCTCATCGTCTTGAGCGTCATCGCCTTTGACTACGCCCGTGTGCGTCAAATTTACATGCCCGCTGCACAACGCTGGTCCTGGTGGCGTCAGGATCCTTTGGGTGCCGCCCACAGCAGCTGGTTTTTTGCACCCAGTGCCCAATTTGCAGAACTCACACTCACCCCGGTCACCCCCCAAAATGCGGCGCACTTGCTGGCGCTGAGTCAAAACCTGCTGCACTACTCGCCAGAACCCAAAGTCATCCACACCCTCATTGCCAGTGCCCGGCTCACGGGCCAAGAAGACACTGCGCTTTGGCATGAAAAACAAGTTCGCAGAGCCTATCCTGCCCAAAATCGAGGATCTGAATTACCTAAATAGGGAAAAATACCCATGAAATTAACCAATTGGGTAATTACAGGCCTTGGCGATTTTGTTAAATTGAAACTCGACTTTTGATTTAATAGAGAAGGCGAGAGAAATGAAAAAAAGATTGGGTCACATCTTTCTGGTCGACGACAACCATGACATGCGCTTTTATTTGAGCGACCTGCTGACCATGGTGGGCTACACCGTCGATGCCTACGAAGACCCCAGAGCTTTTTTGAGTCAATCCTTGGACATCTCCCCGGCCGTGCTCCTGCTGGATGTGCGCATGCCTGGCATCACCGGGCTGGAGTTGCAAGCCAGGCTGCACACCCTGGGTCGCAAAACCCCGATCATTTTCATCAGTGGCGAAAGCAACCAAGATGAAATCATCACCGCTTTCCGGGGCGGTGCGATTGACTTTTTGCTCAAACCCTTCACCCGCGAAAAACTGTGCGAAACCCTGGACCGCGCCTTGGACATCGACCGGGACCGCAACTTGCAGTTCATCAACCTCGACAACCTCAAACGTTCATTTGTCACCCTGTCCAAGCGTGAGCAAGAAATCTTCATGCTCATTGTTCAGGGCCTGACCAATAAAGCCATCAGTGAAGTCACCGGCATCCAGCCCGGCACCGCCAAAAAACACCGCGCTACGATTTATCAAAAATTCGACGTCAACACAGGCGCCGATCTCATCAGCCTGTGCCACGGTGTAGACCTGACGCAACTCATGCCCGCCTACGCATAGGGGTGAACCGTCCCCAAGGCCATCAGTCGTCAGCACCAGCCCACCCCATGGCCCAGAGGTGCTGGCCCAGCCGGAGCCAGGCGGCAAGGGCGATGCACCTCCACATAACGACGCCCCCGTAGGTCGGCACTCGCAGAGTCCCACATGATGGGTTTCGGGACAAGCCCCTGTCGGGGTCTTCGACCACCGACCTACCAATCACCGCCATCTTGTAGGTCGGCACTCGCAGAGTCCGACATTTGCCCGAACAAGCACATGCCCATGTCAGGGCGGTACGGGCAAATCACGCAAACGTCGGGGTCTTCGACCACCGACCTACTCATCACCGCCATCTCGTAGGTCGGCACTCGCAGAGTCCGACATTTACCCGAACAAGCACATGCCCATGTCAGGGCGGTACGGGCAAATCACGCAAACGTCGGGGTCTTCGACCACCGACCTGCCAATCACCGTCATCTCGTAGGTCGGCACTCGCAGAGTCCGACATGTGCCCGAACAAGCACATGCCCATGTCAGGGCGGTACGGGCAAATCACGCAAACGTCGGGGTCTTCGACCACCGACCTACTCATCACCGCCATCTCGTATGTCGGTACTCGAAGAGTCCGACATTTGCCCGAACAAGCACATGCCCATGTCAGGGCGGTACGGGCAAATCACGCAAACGTCGGGGTCTTCGACCGCCGACCTGCGAGTCTGAGCAGTGTGTTGCCCGATGGGGGGATTTTGTGGGAGCTTGCCAGGCAAGCGAAAAGCCTGTGGTCCACAAGATTCTGATCGCCAGCAGGGCTTGCGCCCACAATGTACAAGCTTGAAGTCACCCTGCAAACTCCACAGGGCCGGATCAATAGGGTGGAAACCCTTGAACATCCTCCGGGGCCACAGGCCCGCCGCATGGGCAGAATCTGTGGCCTCGGCAGGCAGCTGCCTCAGCGGCTCTGGCGCAATTTCCGCGAATGGCTGTGCACCGCCTCCACCAGCGCCGTCACATGCTCGGGCGGGGTGTATTGGCTGATGCCGTGGCCCAGGTTGAAGATGTGCGTGGGGCCGGTTTGTGTGGTGTCGGTGTGAGGCTGGCCAAAGCTGTCCAGCACGCGGTGCACCTCGGTCGCGATCTGCGCAGGGGGTGCAAACAAAATGTTCGGGTCGATGTTGCCTTGCAGCGCCTTGCCGGGGCCGCCCACTTGGCCGCCCACGAGGGCGCGGGCGCGGCCCAGGTTCATGGTCCAGTCCAGGCCCAGCACGTCGCAGTTGAGACCCGCCATCTCGGGCAGCCACAGGCCCCCGCCTTTGGTGAAGACGATGCTGGGGATGCGCTGGCCGTTGTGCTCGGTTTTGAGCTGGGCAAGCACGCGGGCCGTGTAGGTCAAGCTGAATTGCTGGAAAGCCCCATCGGCCAACACGCCGCCCCAGCTGTCAAAGACCATGACCGCTTGGGCACCGGCTTCGATCTGGGTGTTCAGGTACAGGGCCACGGCATCGGCGTTGATTTCCAGGATGCGGTGCATCAAATCTGGGCGGCTGTACATCAGGGTCTTCACATGGCGGTAATCGTCAGACCCCGCGCCTTCAACCATGTAGCACGCCAGCGTCCAGGGGCTGCCGGAAAAGCCGATCAAAGGCACGCGGCCGTTCAGCGCCTTGCGAATCGATGACACCGCATCGAACACATAGCGCAGCTTGTTCATGTCGGGCACGGCCAATTCGGCCACGGCGGCTTCGTTGCGCACGTTTTTGGCAAAGCGCGGGCCTTCGCCTTGGGCAAACGACAGCCCCAGGCCCATGGCGTCGGGCACGGTGAGGATGTCGCTGAACAAGATGGAGGCGTCGAGCGGGTAACGCTCCAGCGGCTGGAGCGTGACTTCGGTGGCGAAGTCGACGTTGGTGGCCAGGCCCATGAAGCTGCCGGCCTTGGCGCGGGTGGCGCAGTACTCGGGCAAATAGCGTCCGGCCTGGCGCATGAGCCAGACGGGGGTGTGGTCGGTGGCTTGGCGCAGGCAGGCGCGCAAAAAAATGTCGTTGGCCAAAGAAGGCCAGTTGACAGTCTTGCCTGGAGGCGTTGTGGCCGTCAAAGCCGAGCTGGAACTTGTATTCATGGGGTGATTGTCTCCGTCTATCTTTCAGGGGCAGGCACAGCGCTGGGTCAGCGGTGCCGTCGGGGTGAATCTGTTGATTATCGGTACAGCTTGCCTGCACAAGACTGCGGTTCATGTCTCTGGCTGGCATTTTTCATTTGCCGTTATGCTCAGACTTCGACATCTTAAGACTGAATTTTTTCATGGCCGCTTCTGCCCAATCGCTCACTGGTTTGACTCCTTTTCTGAAGCCTTACCGTGTGGCTTTGGGTGTCGCGGCTTTGTTCCTTTTGCTGGCGGCGGGCACCACACTGGCTTTTCCGTGGGTTTTGCGTCAGTTGATTGATCAAGGCTTGGCCAGCGGGGCCAGTGCCGAGCAGTTGTCGGGCAACTTTTTGCAGTTGTTTGGCGTGGCAGCCGCTTTGGCGGTGTTTTCATCCGGCCGTTACTACGCCGTGAGTTGGCTGGGTGAGCGCATCACGGGTGACTTGCGCAATGCGGTCTACGCCCATGTGCTCAAGCAAAGCCCGGCTTTTTTTGAGACCACGCAGTCGGGCGAGGTGCTCTCGCGCCTGACCAACGACACCACGTTGGTGCAAACCGTCGTGGGCTCATCGTTTTCGATGGGCTTGCGCAATCTGGTCATGGGCGCGGGGGCGCTGATCATGCTGGTGTGGACCAACCCGGTGCTCATGCTGCAGGTGGTGGCCGTGCTGGCCGCGGTGATTTTTCCGAGTGTGTATCTGGGCCGACGCGTGCGCCGTCTGTCGCGGGCCAACCAGGACCGGGTGGCCGATTCGAGTGCCATCGCTTCCGAGGTGCTCAACGCCATCAGTGTGGTGCAAAGCTACACCGCTGAAGGCCGCGAAACCCGTCGCTTCATCGACTCCACCGCACGCGCCCTGGGCACGGCGCTGGGCCGCATCCGGGCGCGGGCCATGCTGGTGGGCTTCATCATCATGGCCTCCAGCGCCGTCTTGCTCTGGGGCTTGTACATGGGCACGCTGGCCGTGCGTGCGGGCACCAGCACCGCAGGCCAGCTGGGCGAGACGGTGTTTTATGTCATCTTGCTGGCCAGCGCCTTTGCGGTGCTGGGCGAGGTGTACGGCGATTTGCTGCGCGCAGCGGGCGCGACCGAGCGCCTGATGGAGTTGCTGCATACCGAGTCGAATCTGAAGATCGCGGCCCAGCCGCAACAAGCGCCTTGGCCGCAAGGCGGCTCGTCCTTGCAGCTGGAGTCGGTGCGCTTTCATTACCCCTCGCGTCCCGACACTTGGGCGCTGGACCAGCTGGCAGGCCAGATCCACCCCGGACAGACCGTGGCTGTGGTGGGCCCGAGCGGCGCGGGCAAAACCACCTTGTTCGATCTGCTCATGCGCTTTCACGATCCGCAGTCGGGCCGCATCGTGCTCGATGGTGTGCCGATTGACCAGATGGACCTGCACGAACTGCGCCACCGCATGGCCATCGTGCCGCAGGAGCCGGTGATTTTTTCGGGCACCGTGATCGAGAACATCCGCTACGGCAGGCCCGACGCCAGTCTGGACGACGTGCACGCTGCCGCTGAAGCGGCTTATGCGCATGAGTTCATCCGCGAACTGCCCGAGGGCTTTGACACCTATTTGGGTGACCGGGGTGTGCGCTTGTCGGGCGGGCAGCGCCAGCGCATCGCCATCGCACGGGCTATTTTGAAAAATTCACCGCTCTTGCTGCTGGACGAAGCCACCAGCGCACTCGACGCACAAAGCGAAAAAATGGTGCAAGCCGCGCTCGACAAAGCCATGGTCGGCCGCACCACGCTGGTGATTGCGCATCGCTTGGCCACGGTGCAACGCGCCGATGTGATCTGGGTGCTCGAGCGCGGCCGCTTGATGGAGCAAGGCAGCCACGCCGAGCTGCAAGCCAAAGGGGGGCTCTACGCCAGCTTGGCTGCGTTGCAGTTCAACGCGGCATCAGGCGTCTGAAGAAGGTGTTGCAGGCGCGGCACCCTCGCCGCGCAAAAAACCACGCAGCTCCCTGCCAATCGCCCCGAAGGCGGCGTGCCCAGAACAGTCAGGGCCACTGATCAGGCAACACCCTGAATCCCCCCCATGGGCCATGGGCGCGGCACATGCCCCCAAAAGGCTCATGCACAGGCGCGTGACTCACGACTTCTTGTGGGTCTCGCCTTCCGGTGGTTCGGCGGCCTCCTGCAGATCCTTCGTCTCCTGCGCCGCCTTTTCCCGCACCCGTTGCTGACGGGTAAGTTCCTGCGCCTTGCGCACGTCGTGCATTTGCCAAAAGGCAAAGACGAACACCAGGCCAAAAATGCCCAGCTCCAACCAAATTCCCATGGCTTGACCTTTCATGTGTTGATGTGTCAATAAAGATTGACAGTGTCAATTATCTTGATATATTGACACATATACCTGTCAGTCTGGGTTGACAGGGCTTCTCCTTCGGAGGTCCCATGAGTCTGTTGAAACGCGCCGAACTCGCCCTGAGTACACATTTCGAGCAAGCCGCTGGCAGTGGCGCTCCGCCCCGGTTGGTCGCCGCCATGCGGCATGCGGTGTTTTCAGGCGGGGCCCGCATCCGCCCGCAGCTGTGCATGGCTGTGGCCACCGCCTGTGGTGACGATGTGCCCGAGCTGACCAATGCTGCCGCCGTGGCGCTCGAATTGATGCACTGCGCTTCGTTGGTGCACGACGACATGCCTGCCTTTGACAATGCAGACACCCGGCGAGGGTTGCCTACGGTGCACAAAGCCTTCAGTGAACCGCTGGCACTGCTGGCTGGAGACGGCTTGATTGTCATGGCCTACAAGGTTTTGCTGCAGGCTGGGGCGCATCGCCCTGAACGCTTGATCGCGTTGATGGACAACCTGAGCACGGGCGTGGGTTTGCCCCACGGCATCGTGGCCGGGCAGGCCTGGGAATGTGAAACCAGTGCCGACCTGGGCGAGTACCAGCGCGCCAAGACCGGCGCACTGTTCGTGTCGGCCACTTGCGCCGGTGCTTTGAGTTGCGGCCAGGAACCCGCGCCTTGGGCGCCATTGGGAGCCTACCTCGGCGAGGCCTACCAGGTGGCCGATGACATTCGTGACGTGATCGCCGATGCGGCCAGCTTGGGCAAGCCGGTCGGGCAAGACGTTTTGCACGCCCGGCCCAGCTCGGCCCAGGCCCTGGGCCTTGATGGTGCAATTGCGCACTTCGACCACCTGATCGAACAAGCCGCCAGCTCGATTCCGGCTTGCTCTTCACGCGACATGCTGCGCCATCTGGTGCAGCTTGAATCCGAGCGCCTGGTGCCCAAAGCCTTGTGTGAGGGGTATTTCAAGTCCCACCCGCACAGCCCCACGCGCCCCAACACCCCTGTGGCCCTGGCCACGGACCGCAGCAGCACCCCGCATTGAGCGGGCTTGGCGCAGCTGTCACGCGAAGGAATCCGCATGTCCCATCCCCTCGATCTGGCCGCTGTTGAGGCCCGCACCGCCCCTGCCACCTTCAAGGACGCCTGGCAGGCGCGTCTGGAGCGCTGGTACGCGCATCCTGGCCTGTACCGCTGGTCATTGGGCAACCCGCTCACGCGCTGGCTCACGCGTCGCCGCACGCGCAAACTTTTCGATTTGATGGCCGGTTTTGTACACAGCCAGGTGCTGTTGGGCTGCGTGCGGCTTGACCTGTTTCGCGCCTTGCACCACGCCCCCGCAAGCCTGAACGATCTGGCGCGCCGCACCGGTTTGGCACCGGCGGTGTTGCAGCGTTTGCTGCTCTCGGCCGTGGCGCTGGGACTGCTGGAGCAGCGCAGCCAGGGCCGCTTTGGCCTGGGGCCACTGGGCGTGCCTTTGGCGCAGCACGAGGGCATTGCCCAGATGATCGAGCACAACCATCTGCTCTACCAGGACATGCAGGACCCGGTGAAGTTTCTGGGCAATGCCTGGAGCGGCGGCATGGCCGAGTACTGGCCCTACGCCCATGAACAGCCAGCGCCTGCCGCCAGGCCTGAAGCCGAGGTGGACAAGTTCACCCGCTACTCTGAGCTGATGGCGGCTTCGCAGGGCTTTGTGGTGCAGGAAATCCTGTCGTCCTACTTCTTTGACGAGCACCGCTGTGTACTCGACGTGGGTGCGGGCCGGGGTCGTTTTGTCAGCGAGCTGGCCGCGCATTCGCCACACCTGCAGTTCAAAATGTTCGACCTGCCCCCGGTGCTGGCGCTGGCCCGTGAAGGCTTGCAGGCCAAGGGCTTGACGCCGCGCGTGACCCTGCACCCCGGCAGCTTTCTGGATGACCCTTTGCCGCAAGGTGCTGACTTGATCACCCTGGTGCGTGTGGCACACGACCACCCGGACGCAGTGGTCAAGCTCATTTTCCAAAAGGCCTTCGAGGCTTTGCCTTTGGGGGGGGCATTGTTGGTGGCCGAACCCATGGCGCAGCCCGAGGACGAGGCGGGCCAAGCCAGTGCATCGGTCGATGCCTACTTTCACTTCTACCTCCTGGCCATGGGCGCAGGGCGTCTGCGCACCCCGCAAGAACTCAAAGCCATGATGCAAGAGGCCGGTTTCACCCATGTGGAGTTGGTGCCCAACGCCATGCCCATCCACGCACGCATCCTAGTGGGGCGTAAATCTCAGTGTTTACCCTTGATTTCCAAGAAAAGTGTCAATTAGCTTTGACATATCTTGATGTAAGGCAAAAAATACAGCCATGAGATCCCAAGCCGTCGTCTTCAACAGCCCCAGACACCTGTCACTGCAAGCTCTGGACTTGCCTGAACTGCAAGCCGGTCAGCTGGATGTGGCCGTAGAGTTCAGCGGCATCAGCACCGGCACCGAGCGCATGCTCTGGGACGGCAGCATGCCACCCTTCCCGGGCATGGGCTACCCGCTGGTGCCCGGTTACGAGACGGTGGGCCGCGTGGTCCGTGCCGCCTCGGACACCGGCGTGCAAGCCGGTCAGCGCGTGTTTGTGCCGGGTGCCAATTGCTTCACCGGCGTCAAAAGCTTGTTTGGCGGCGCGGCTTCGCGCCTGGTGGTGACCGAACAAAAAGTCGTGCCCGTGGCCGAACACCTGGGCGCGCAATCGGTGCTGCTGGCGCTGGCCGCCACGGCTTACCACGCGGTGTCGGGCGGTGGTCAGCAAGACCCGTTTGAAGCCCCCGAACTCATCGTGGGCCACGGCGTCATGGGACGCCTGCTGGCCCGCCTGACAGTCGCTGCTGGCTTGCCCGCACCCACCGTGTGGGAAACCCAAGCCGAGCGATTTGCCGGGGCTGAGGGCTACACCGTGCTGCAGCCGCAAGACGACCCGCGCCGCGACTACCGCACCATTTACGACGTGAGCGGCGACGGCAGCCTGCTCAACAGCCTGATTCAGCGCCTGCGCCCCGGTGGCGAGTTGGTGCTGGCCGGTTTTTACAAACAAGACCTCTCTTTTGCCTATGCCCCGGCTTTCATGCGGGAAGCGCGCATGCGCATCGCCGCCGAGTGGAAGCGCCCGGACCTGTTGGCCGTCAATGAGCTGGTGCACACCGGCCGCTTGTCGCTCGACGGATTGATCACCCATACCCAGCCATCGACGCAAGCTGGTTCTGCCTACGAGACCGCCTTCGGAGATGCGAGCTGTCTCAAGATGATCCTTGATTGGAGTGCCACCGCATGAACACCCCCACCACTACAGACGCCACCACCCAGCCCATCAAATTTGTAGAAGTGCTGCGCCGCGAAGCCGACGTCGAACCCGACGCCGTGAGCACCTCCGAGGTGACCAAAGAGACGCAAATCATTGCCATCTATGGCAAGGGCGGCATTGGCAAAAGCTTCACGCTGGCCAACCTGTCTTACATGATGGCGCAGCAGGGCAAAAAAGTGCTGTTGATCGGCTGCGACCCCAAGAGCGACACCACCAGTTTGCTGTTTGGTGGCAAGGCTTGCCCCACCATCATCGAAACCTCATCGCGCCTCAAGCTCTCTGGCCAGGCCGTGAGCATTGGCGACGTCTGCTTCAAGCGCGATGGCGTGTTTGCCATGGAACTCGGTGGCCCCGAAGTTGGGCGTGGCTGCGGTGGGCGCGGCATCATCCACGGCTTTGAAACGCTCGAAAAACTGGGCTTCCACGACTGGGGTTTTGACTACGTGCTGCTCGACTTTTTGGGCGATGTGGTGTGCGGCGGCTTTGGTCTGCCTATTGCCCGCGACATGTGCCAAAAAGTCATCGTGGTGGCCAGCAACGATTTGCAGTCGCTGTACGTGGCCAACAACGTGTGCAGTGCGGTGGAGTATTTCCGCAAGCTCGGCGGCAACGTGGGCGTGGCCGGCATGGTCATCAACAAAGACGACGGCACGGGCGAAGCCCAGAGCTTTGCGGCCAATGCGGGCATCCCAGTGTTGGCGGCCATTCCGGCCAACGAAGACATCCGCCGCAAAAGCGCCAGCTACGAAATCATCGGTCGGCCTGACGGCGAGTGGGGCCCACTGTTTGCCGAATTGGCCAAGAACGTGGCCGAAGCCCCGCCCATGCGTCCGAAGCCCCAGACCCAGGACCAATTGCTGGGCTTGTTCAGCGCTGATGTGGTGGGCCGCAACGTGGTGCTCGAACCCGCCACCGTGTTCGACATGGTCGGCAAGGACGAAGACATCAAGCCCTCGCTGGAAGTCGTCTACGACGCGGCCTGAACCGCTGCAGACAACAACCACAGGAACAGGCCATGACACGCACCATCCCGATTCACCCGAGCACCGACGCCCCCAACCCCGCAGGTTTGCAGGGCGACGGCATGGGTTGCCACGCCGGCACCGAAGCCATGGTGGCTGCCGCCAAAGAAGCGGGCAAGTCCGAGGTGCTGGACCAATACGCCCGTGACTACCCGCGCCAACCCGATGCCGGTCCACACGACCAGCCGCAAAGCATGTGCCCGGCCTTCGGTTCGCTGCGTGTGGGTTTGCGCATGAAGCGCACTGCCACCATCCTCTCGGGTTCGGCTTGCTGCGTGTACGGCCTGACGTTCACCTCGCATTTTTATGGCGCACGCCGCAGTGTGGGTTACGTGCCCTTCAACTCCGAGTCGCTGGTCACGGGCAAGTTGTTTGAAGACATCCGCGAAGCCGTGCATGCCGAGGCCGACCCGGACAAGGTGGACACCGTCATCATCATCAACCTGTGCGTGCCCACCGCCAGTGGCGTGCCGCTGCAGCTCCTGCCCAAAGAGATCAACGGCGTGCGCATCATCGGCATCGACGTGCCCGGTTTTGGTGTGCCCACGCATGCCGAGGCCAAAGACGTGCTCGCTGGGGCGATGCTGAAATACGCTCGCGAGGAAATCATGAGCGGTCCGGTGGCCGCGCCCCGTGCCGGTCGCGGTGCCTTGCCCACAGTGGCCTTGCTGGGCGAGATGTTCCCGGCCGACCCGGTCATCATTGGCCAGATGCTTGCGCCCATGGGCCTGGCGGCTGGCCCGGTGGTGCCCACCCGCGAATGGCGCGAGTTGTACGCCGCGCTCGACTGCTCGGTGGCTGCCGCCATCCACCCTTTCTACACCGCCAGCGTGCGCGAATTCAAAGCGGCTGGTCGCCCCGTGGTGGGCTCGGCCCCGGTGGGCTTGGAGGGCACACAAGACTGGTTGCAAAACATCGGCCAGGCCGCTGGCATTGCACAGGCGCAGATCGACGTGGCCCGCAACCAGGCGCTCACGCAAATGCGCGGCCTCTTGATGCAAAAACCGATTTCTGGCCGCATCACCTTGAGCGGCTACGAAGGCTCCGAATTGCTGGTGGGCCGCTTGCTGGTGGAGTGTGGTGCCGATTTGCGTTATGTGGGCTCAGCCTGCCCGGCCACCGACTGGAATGCGCAAGACATCGCCTGGCTGCAAGCCAAGGGCGTGCAGGTGCAAATGCGTGCCTCGCTCGAGCAAGACCTCAATGCCATGTACGAATACCGGCCGCAGCTGGCCATTGGCACCACGCCGGTGGTGCAGATCGCCAAGCAAAACAGCGTGCCATCGCTGTACTTCACCAACCTGATTTCGGCCCGTCCCTTGATGGGGGTGGCAGGAGCCGGATCACTCGTGCAGGTGGTGCAAGCAGCCATGGGCAACCAGGCCCGCTTTGACGCCATGAAGTCCTTCTTTGGCGATGTGGGCGCAGGCCACGCCGCAGGCGTGTGGGAGTCGGTGCCCAAAGACCGGCCCGAGTTCAAAGCTGAAACCCGCCGCCAGATTGAAAAGCTCTTGAAAAAGCGCAAAGCCGAGGAGATGGGTTCATGAACCAGATCACTTCTCCAGCCAGCACAGTGGCCAAACCCAAGTCGCCACTCATCCTCGACCACGATCGCGCTGGCGGTTACTGGGGCGCGGTGTACGTGTTCACCGCCATCAAGGGTTTACAGGTGGTGATCGACGGCCCGGTGGGCTGCGAAAACCTGCCGGTGACTTCGGTGCTGCATTACACCGACGCTTTGCCCCCGCATGAGTTGCCGATTGTGGTGACGGGCCTGGCCGAAGAGCAACTGGGCCGCGAAGGCACTGAAGGCGCGATGAAACGCGCCCAAGCCACGCTCGACCCCGAACTGCCCGCTGTGGTGGTGACCGGCTCGATTGCCGAGATGATCGGTGGTGGTGTCACGCCCGAAGGCACCAACATCGCGCGCTTTTTGCCGCGCACCATCGACGAAGACCAGTGGCAATGTGCCAACCGCGCCATGTATTGGCTCTGGAGCGAGTACGGACTGCGCAAAGTGCCTGCCCGCAAGCCTTTTGAAGACCGTCCTGTGGGTGAAAAGCCCCGCGTCAACATCATTGGCCCCTGCTACGGCACCTTCAACAGCGCCAGTGACCTGGCTGAGATCCGCCGCTTGGTGCAAGGCATTGGCGCTGAGGTCAACATGGTCTTCCCGCTGGGCAGTCACCTGGCCGATGTGTCGCGTCTGGTTGAAGCCGATGTGAACATCTGCATGTACCGCGAGTTTGGCCGCATGCTGTGCGAGGCGCTGGAGCGCCCTTATTTGCAAGCCCCCATCGGGCTGCACAGCACCACCAATTTCCTGCGCAAACTCGGCCAGTTGCTGCACCTGGACCCCGAGCCCTTCATTGAGCGCGAAAAGCACACCACTTTGAAGCCCATGTGGGACCTGTGGCGCTCGGTGACGCAAGACTTTTTTGCCACCGCCAGCTTTGCCGTGGTGGCGGGCGAGACTTATTCACGGGGCTTGAAAAACTTCCTCGAAAACGAGATGGGGCTGCCCTGCCGCTTCAGCATCTCACGCACTGCGGGCACCAAGACTGACAACGTCGCTGTGCGCGAGCTGGTCAAAACGCAAACGCCACTCATCATGTTTGGCAGCTACAACGAGCGCATGTACCTGAGTGAGATTTCAGGTGGCAGCCCGATGCGTGCGGCCTTCATTCCGGCATCCTTTCCCGGCGCCATCATCCGCCGCCACACCGGCACACCCTTCATGGGCTACAGCGGTGCGAGCTATGTGATTCAAGAGGTGTGCAACGCCTTGTTTGACGCGCTGTTCCACATCCTGCCGCTGGCCACCGACATGGACAAGGCCCCCGCCACACATGCGCGTGGGGTGGTGGCACCCAATGCCAGCTGGCAAGACCAGGCCCAGCAGCGCCTGCGCGATGTGGTGCAAAGCCAGCCGGTGCTGGTGCAAATTTCTGCGGCCAAGCGCTTGCGCGACCAGGCCGAACAACTCTCGCAGGCCCAGGGCCAAAGCGAAGTGACCGAAGCCCATGTGAACGCGGCCAGCCGCGAACTGGGCCTGGGGGTGGCGGCATGAGCCACACCTTGATCAACACAACAGCAGGTGCTGCCGCGTGCGGTGCCGCTGACCGGATGTCGTGGCCTTTGGCTGCGGATGCCCATCTGCGCGGGCTGTGCGCAACCCGGGTCGCAAGGCCTCTTTAAAAGGAGCAAAACATGTCCACCAAGACATCAATTTCCGGACTCACCGATGAGGAAGCCCAGGAGTTCCACCACTACTGGATGCAGGGCACCGTGGGCTTTACAGCAGTTGCTGTGCTGGCCCACATCCTGGTCTGGGCGTGGCGTCCCTGGTTCTGATTCAGAGCCTGTTTTTTCATCCATAGATTGACGGAGTCACTGTCATGCCCAACACAAGCCACCTCAATGAGGCCCATTCGCGTGCGGATGAGTCTCCCGCTTACTGGTCCATTTTCCTCATCGGATTCGGATGCCTGTTTGTGGTCGTCGTACTGGCCAAACTGGTCGGCGTTCACTGGCGGGATCTGCTGCCTGGTGCAGAAGATGCCAAGAGCATGAGTCAGGGTGTGAAAGCTGCGGTGTACACCTTCATGTCCCACATCATTTAGGAGATTCACCATGTGGAGAATTTGGCGACTTTACGACCCTTTGCGTGCCATGGTACTGCAGGGCATTTTCTTGTTTGGCCTGGCCGCGATGATTCACCTCATCTTGCTCAGCACCAACAAATTCAACTGGCTCGACGGCGCGAAAAAACCCGTAGCAGCATCGGCGCAAAACTCGCCGCTGCCGACTGCGGTGGCTTCGCTCGCCGCGCCCAAGTCCTGATCCAGGACTTGCCGTTCAGTTGCCGCCATTGACCTCGTGTCAATGCGGCATCTGTTGATCCACTGAAGCAGGAGGACCCAACCATGGCCATGCTGAGTTTTGAAAAAAAGTACCGTGTTCGCGGTGGTACCCTGCTGGGTGGTGATTTGTTCGACTTTTGGGTCGGACCGTTTTACGTCGGCTTCTTCGGCGTGACAACCCTGTTCTTTGCGTTCCTGGGTACAGCCCTCATCTTGTGGGGTGCCTCACAAGGCCCGACCTGGAACATTTGGCAAATCAGCATCGCACCGCCTGATTTGTCTTACGGCTTGCGCTTTGCGCCCCTGATGGAAGGCGGCCTGTGGCAGCTCATCACGGTGTGTGCCATCGGCGCATTTGGCTCGTGGATGATGCGCGAGGTCGAAATTTGCCGCAAGCTGGGCATGGGCTTTCATGTGCCCGTGGCCTTCGGTGTGGCCATCTCGGCCTATGTCACCTTGGTGGTGATTCGCCCTGTGCTCATGGGGGCTTGGGGCCACGGCTTTCCGTATGGCATCTACAGCCACCTGGACTGGGTCTCCAACGTGGGCTACCAGTACCTGCACTTTCACTACAACCCGGCGCACATGATCGCCGTGAGTTTCTTCTTCGCCAGCGTGTTTGCCTTGTCGCTGCACGGCGGTCTGATCCTGTCTTCCACCAACCCCGCACCGGGCACCGTGGTCAAGACACCCGAGCACGAAGACACGTTCTTCCGCGACATCATCGGCTACTCGATCGGCACCTTGGGCATCCACCGCCTGGGTCTGTTCCTGGCGCTGGCGGCCGTGTTGTTCAGCGCCCTGTGCATTGTGCTCAGCGGCCCCTTCTGGAGCCGTGGCTGGCCCGAGTGGTGGAGCTGGTGGCTGAACATGCCGATCTGGTCCCAGTGGCCGGTCTGATTCGGACTGCACGCAGCCCGAACCCCAAGAATTGAGGAGTACCGCAAATGGCCGACTATCAAAACCTGTTCACCACGGTGCAAGCCGTGGGTCCAGTCCACCACGGGGTGGAACTCGGACACGGCAACAGCCCGCGCACCGGGCAACCCCTGATCAACTACTGGATCGGCAAACTGGGCAATGCCCAGCTCGGCCCCATTTATTTGGGTGGCCTGGGTCTGGCCTCGCTCGTGTTTGGCATGATCGCCTTCACCCTGATCGGCATGAACATGCTGGCCTCGGTCAACTACGACCCGATCCAGTTTGTGCGTCAGTTGTTCTGGCTCTCGCTGGAGCCACCGCCACCGAGCTACGGCCTGAGCATGCCACCGCTCAACCAGGGCGGCTGGTTCCTCATCGTTGGCCTGTTCCTCACCGCATCGGTCATGTTCTGGTGGGCCCGCACTTACCGCCGTGCGGTCGAGCTGGGCATGGGCACACACATCGCCTGGGCCTTTGCGGCAGCCATCTGGTTGTTCCTGGTGCTGGGCTTGTTCCGCCCCATCTTGATGGGTTCATGGGGTGAGGCTGTGCCCTACGGCATCTTCTCCCACCTGGACTGGACGGCGGCTTTCTCGCTGCGCTACGGCAACCTGTTCTACAACCCCTTCCACGCGCTGTCGATCGTGTTCCTCTATGGCTCGGCCCTGCTGTTTGCCATGCACGGTGCGACCATTTTGGCGGTGACCCGCTTTGGTGGTGAACGCGAGATCGAACAGATCACCGACCGGGGCACGGCCTCTGAGCGTGCGGCCTTGTTCTGGCGCTGGACCATGGGATTCAACGCCACCATGGAATCGATTCACCGTTGGGCCTGGTGGTTCGCAGTCCTGTGCCCCATCACGGGCGGCATCGGCATCTTGCTGACCGGCACTGTGGTGGACAACTGGTACCTCTGGGCCATCAAGCATGGCGTGGCACCACCGTACCCCGAAATTTTTCCAGCGATGGTTGACCCCGCGCTGAGCACAGGAGTCAAGCCATGAACCCGAACACCACACACCCACCCCGTTGGCTGGGCCGCATGGCCAAAGGCTTGGGCCTGGCACTGGTCGGCATCGTGCTGGCCGGTTGCGAACGTCCCATTCCCGAGACGGTGCAAAGCGGCTACCGGGGCACCGGCATGGCGCAGGTTTACAACGCACGCCTGCTCGAAGTCAAAACCGAAAAGAACCAACCGCCTGTGGTCATTCCTTCGGCGGGGTCTGACGGTCCCAAAGCCTCCAAGGTCTACAAGAACGTCAAGGTCCTGGGTGACCTGAGCGTGGGCGATTTCAACCGCCTGATGGTCTCCATGACCAGCTGGGTGGCACCCAACGAAGGCTGTGCGTATTGCCACGCCTTGCCCAATTTTGAAGACGACAGCAAATACACCAAGGTGGTGGCGCGGCGCATGGTCGAGATGACGCAGCACATCAACGCCGACTGGCAACCCCACGTCGCGCAGACCGGCGTGACCTGCTACACCTGCCACCGTGGCGAGCCCGTGCCCAGCGCCATCTGGTTCAAGTCTGATCCTCAACCGCAAGGCTCGAACTTCATCGGTGACAAGGCTGGACAAAACACCCCTTCACCCGTGGTCAATTTGTCCTCTTTGCCCAACGACCCGTTCACCCCGTTCTTGCTGGACAAGCAGAACATCCGCGTGAACGGCCCCACCGCGCTGCCCTCGGGCAACCGCCAGTCGATCAAGCAAGCCGAGTGGACCTATGGGCTGATGACGCACATGTCGACTTCGCTGGGCGTGAACTGCACTTATTGCCACAACACGCAGTCCTTCCAGAACTGGGAAAACAGCCCGCCTCAGCGTGTGACGGCCTGGCACGGCATCCGCATGGCGCGTGACCTGAACCTGACCTATATGGAGTCCTTGACCGAAGTCTTCCCGGCGAACCGCAAGGGTCCTCTGGGTGACGTGGCCAAGCTCAACTGCGCCACTTGCCACCAGGGTGCTTACAAGCCTTTGAATGGTGCGCCCATGGCCAAAGACTTTCCTGAATTGCTCAAACCCGCTTTGGCCGCTGCCAAAGTTGCGGCCAAGTAGTCGGATTGAAAAAAGTCTGTCAAGCCGTTAGCCCAAGCACGCTTGCCACAACTTGCCGGACACACCCTCATGCCAAGCCTTCGCACACCGCATGACCCGTTGACCGGCGTGGTGGTGGTGTTGCTGGCCGATTTTCTGCGCCAGCACCAGGGCTGGGGCTGGCTCAGGTTGATGGCCGGGGCCACGCCCTACAAGGATGTGCCTGGCTTGACCACTGCCAAGGTCATGGGCAGTGGTCATGGCGGTGGTTTCAGCTTGCGCCCCAGCGCCTCACACCAGGGCCTGATTTGCACCTTCAGTCACTTGGATTGGGCACTGCAATTTTTGGACAGCGCCGCTGTGCAGGCCTACCGCAGCCGTGCCCGCGAGTGCTGGACAGGTGTGCTCTCGGTCCAATCCGCACGGGGGCAGTGGGACAAGCAAACCTGGCAAGCCAGCACGGCCGAAGCCTTGGGCGAGCCGTGGGACGCGCATGACCATGAAGGTGGGCTGCAGTCTGCGCAAAACAAAGGACCGTTTGCCGTGCTGACCCGCGCCAGCATTGTGCCCACCAAGGCCATGGCGTTTTGGCGCTATGCCCCAGCAGCACAAGCCGATTTGGCCCAAGCCCCCGGTTGTCTGCTGGCCATGGGCTTGGGCGAAGCACCCTTGGTGCGTCAATGCACCTTCAGCTTGTGGAAAGACACTGAGGCCATGTTGCACTACGCCCATCAGGGCGCGCACCAGGTGGCCAGTACCGCCGCGTACAAACACCAGTTTTTTTCCGAATCCTTGTTCGTGCGCATGCAGGTGTTGCAGATGGCCGGGGTCTGGAATGGCCAGCCCTACCGGTTTCAAAGTCAACACAGCCTGAGCAACACATTGGCCGGGCAAGGCACGACCGATCACGATGCATCTCAGCACCATGCACTTACCCCGGGGGTGAGCCATGTCTGAGCACAAGGTGGTCATCGTGGGTGCGGGTATGGGCGGATTGTGCAGCGCCATCGTGCTGGCTCACCAAGGCTTGGATGTCACTGTGGTCGAGACCTCTGGTGCACCCGGTGGCAAGGTGCACAGCCGCGAGGTGAACGGCGCCCACATCGACAGCGGCCCCACCGTGTTCACCATGCGCTGGGTGTTTGACGCCTTGCTGCGCAGCGTGGGCACCAGTGTCGAGGCCGAGATGCGCATCACACCCCTGCAAGTGCTGGCGCGGCATTTTTGGCCCGATGGCAGCCAGCTCGATCTGTCGGCCAATGCGCAAGAGAGTGAAGCGGCCATTGCCGCATGGTCTGGCGGTGACGAAGCCCGGCGCTTCCGTGCTTTTTGCAACACCACACGCCAGCTTTATGCCACGCTCGAAGGCCCGATGATCCGCGCCCAGCGCCCCAGCATGGGGCGTTTCATGGGCGATCTCGGGTTCAAAGGTTTGGGCGTTTTGGCCCAGCTGGGACCCATGCGCAGCCTGTGGCAGCAACTGGGTCACCAATTCACTGACCCGCGATTGCGTCAACTCTTTGCCCGTTACGCCACCTACTGCGGTTCATCACCCTGGCAGTCGCCTGCCACCCTCATGCTGATTGCGCAAGTCGAGATGGACGGCGTCTGGTCGGTTGAAGGCGGCATGGTCGGTATGGCCCAGGCCTTGGCCCGTGTGGCCCGCCGAGGCGGGGCCGTGTTCCGCTACCACAGCACCTGCCAGCGCATCGAAAAGCGCCAGGGCCGGGTGTGTGGTGTTCACCTGCAGTCGGGTGAGTTTTTACCGGCCGACCGCGTCATCTTCAATGGCGACTCGGCCGCTTTGCGCCAGGGCCTGCTGGGCGACGAGGTGCGCCAAGCCGTGCCCCAGACTGCGCCGCCGCGCTCCTTGTCGGCATTGACCTGGTCCATGCACGCCCCCGCCGATGGTGTGGCTCTGGACCGGCACAACGTGTTTTTTCAAAACACCTACGCCAGCGAGTTCGAAGACATCTTCGAGCGCCAGCGCCTGCCACTGCAACCCACAGTTTATGTCTGCGCACAAGACCGCCCAGCACAGCTGGCATCCGGCCAAGCCGAGCGCCTGTTTTGTTTGGTCAACGCCCCTGCCTGCGGTGATGGCAACGCGATCACCGAGGAGGCTATAGAACAATGCCAAACGCACACTTTTCAGCACCTGCGCCAACTGGGTCTGCAACTGCAAGCCACAGCAGCCAACAGCCTGCGCACGACACCGCAGGACTTTCATCGGCGCTTTCCGGCCAGCGGGGGAGCGCTGTATGGGCAGGCGACGCACGGCTGGACCAGCATCTTCAAGCGGCCGGGCGCGAGCAGCGCGCTGACGGGCCTGTATCTGGCGGGGGGCAGCGTGCACCCGGGGCCGGGTGTGCCGATGGCGGCTTTGTCCGGGCAGCGGGCGGCCGAGGCCGTGATGGCGAGCCTCGCTTCGACCAGCACGTTCCAGATGGGGGCTACCTTTGGTGGTATGTCGACGCCATGAGTGATTGCGGCCAACACGGCATCACCCTCATTGCCTTTGTCGGCAGTGTGTTCTCGCCTTATTACGCCTGGGCACGCAAACGCGGTGCGGCCAACCCCGACCACCACTGCGCCCTGAATGTGGCCATCTACAGCAAAGGCCAAGGCCGCTGGGCCATGACCGAGCGCGGCCAGCGCCACTGTGTCCGCAGCGCCCGCCAGTTCACCATTGGACCGAGCCAACTGAGCTGGGACGGCGATTGCCTTCACATCGACATAGACGAGGTGTGTGTGCCCATCCCGCGCCGTGTGCGCGGCCACATCAAGCTCTGGCCGCAGCAACTGTTTGGCTACGCCACGCCTTTGGACGAAGCCGGTCGTCACCGCTGGGGGCCACTGGCACCGGCCTCGCGCATCGAGGTCGCGCTGGACGCGCCCGATCTGAAGTGGCAAGGCCATGCCTACCTCGATTCGAATGAGGGCGATGAGCCCGTAGAACGGGGATTTCACACCTGGGACTGGTCCCGCGCCCGCATGCGCGATGGCAGCACCGTGGTCTTCTACGACATGCAAGCGCCTGGAGCCGAAGACCGTGTGTTGTCGCTGCTTTTCACACCCCAAGGCGCGGTCGAACCCATTGCTGCGCCGCCAGTGCAGGCCCTGCCCAAAACCGGATGGCGCATCAACCGCCGAATGCGCAGTGCAAACGCGGTGAGGGTGCAAGAACAACTCGAAGACACGCCCTTTTACCAACGTGCCTTGTTGCAATTTAATTTCGCGGGCCAGCATTTGCTGGCCTTCCATGAAACCCTGTCGGTGCCGCGTTTGGTGTCACCGGTGGTTCAAGCCATGCTGCCCTGGCGCATGCCAAGGCGGGCTTGAGATGAACAACCTTGAACTTGTGCAAACCGGCCGAATGGGCCGCCGTGCGTGCACTTTCAAGGCAACCCCATTCCTGGCCATGGTGGTCAAGAATAGCCCTCGTGCGGGCCGTGCACGTCTTCTGCAAGGAGAATAACTATGTCTGACTCAGACAAAGTCTGGCCAACGGGACTGACCCAGGCCGAATCGGAAGAGATTCACCGCAATCTCATTCAGGGTACGCAGATTTTCGGCATGATTGCCGCATTTGCCCATCTGCTGGCCTACATCTATTCACCCTGGCTCAAGTAAAGGGGACACCTCATGATCTATTCGAAAATGTGGTTGGTGGTGAAACCTTCTGTGGGCATTCCCGTGTTCATTGCTGCTGTGGCTGTCGCGTCCTTCAGCGTGCACCTGGCTTTGACCTTGAACACCACGTGGGTGAAGGGCTTCCTCAATGGCGGCGCCAAAGTGGTTGCTGCGGCACCTGCTGACGCGACGGTGAAGAAGTAACGGGTGCAACCCGCCGAACGGCCAAGCGCGAAAGCGCTTGGTCTTTCCCTTATGAACAAAACAAAAACACGGTCTTCTTGGGCGAACTCGCTGGCCAGCTTGGGTCCGCGATTTTTGCCATTCGCCGACGCCGCCAGCGATGATCTGCCGCTGTCTCGTCTGCTGCGCTTGTCGCTGTTTCAAATTTCTGTCGGCATGGCCATGGTCATGCTGGTGGGCACCCTCAACCGTGTGATGATTGTGGAGCTGCAAGTGCCCGCCACGCTGGTGTCTTTGATGGTGGCCCTGCCTTTGCTTGTCGCTCCTTTTCGCGCCCTGATTGGTTTTCGCTCGGACAACCACCGCTCGCAACTGGGCTGGCGGCGTGTGCCCTATATCTGGATGGGCAGCTTGCTGCAATTCGGTGGTTTTTCCATCATGCCTTTTGCACTGCTGGTCCTGGCCGGTGCCGGACAGTCCAGTCAGGCACCGGCGTGGGTGGGGCTGGTGGGCGCTGCGGGTGCCTTCGTGCTGGTGGGCATTGGCATGCACACCGTGCAAACCGCAGGTTTGGCACTGGCCACTGACCTGGCCCCGCCCGAGAGTCAACCCAAAGTGGTGGGCCTCATGTATGTGATGCAACTGGTCGGCATGATTGGCAGCGCCTTGATGCTCGGCCATTTGCTGCGCGACTACAGCCCGGGTCAGCTCATTCGTGTGGTGCAAGCCGTGGCCGTGATGACCCTGGTGCTCAACGTGGTCGCCCTGTGGAAACAAGAGCCGCGCAGTCGCATGCGCAAGCCCGGCACGCCCATTGAGCACACCTTTTCGCAGGCTTGGCAGCTGTTTTGCCAAGGCCCCAACACCGTGCGGCGTTTGCTTGCCGTGGGACTGGGCACCATGGCCTTCACCATGGAAGACGTTTTGCTGGAGCCCTATGGCGGCGAGATCCTGGGCTTGAGCGTGTCCACCACCACCTTGCTCACAGCCAACCTGGCCTTGGGCGGCTTGATCGGTTTTGCCTGGGCTTCACGTGTGCTGGGCCGAGGGGGCGATGCCTACCGCATGGCCAGCTGGGGGGCTTGGGTGGGCGTGCCTGCTTTTGCGGCTGTCATCGCCTCTGGCCCTTTGGCCTGGGCACCCTTGTTTGCGTTCGGCATTTTCCTGATCGGTTTGGGCGGTGGTATGTTTGCCCACGGCACCCTGACCGCCACCATGCAAATGGCCCCGCCAGAGCAAACCGGCCTGGCCATGGGTGCCTGGGGTGCGGTGCAGGCCACGGCTG
Source organism: Limnohabitans planktonicus II-D5 (assembly GCF_001270065.2). GTDB lineage: Bacteria > Pseudomonadota > Gammaproteobacteria > Burkholderiales > Burkholderiaceae_C > Limnohabitans_A > Limnohabitans_A planktonicus. The sequence goes on along the minus strand of NZ_LFYT02000001.1, from coordinate 89,245 downwards.
CGGGCGTGGGCATGGCACTGGGCGGTCTGGTGCGCGACGGCGTGGCACTGGGCAGCAGTTCGGTCATGGGCTACTCGGTGGTTTATGGCTTTGAAATCCTGTTGCTGGCCCTGACGCTGTGGGCCATGGCCCCCTTGCTGCGGCCAGCGCGTGGCGCTGTACGCCCTCCGCTCAAATCTGCATAATGCTGCCACCCCGCGTGAACCCCTTCACCCTCAACCTAAGGAAAAGCCATGGAAATCAAACACATCCTCATCATCATGTTCGTGGTTTTTTGCCTGTTCATGCTGGCCAACTGGTTCAACCGACCCAAAGGCCCACGCAAGTGATGCCTCAAACCTGACTTCAAAAAAAACCGCTGCGAAGCGGTTTTTTTGTAGCCGATTCATGCCGTCAGCAACCTGCCTCTTTCATTGGGGTCAGATCCCAATTATTCCCGTCACCCCGTAGGTCGGCGGTCGAAGACCCCGACGTTTGTGGGCCGTGCACCAAGACGCATGACCCACTTGAGCGCTCACCTCAGAAACGTCGGACTCTGCGAGTGCCGACCTACATGGCCATGCGTTTGTAGGTCGGCGGTTGAAGACCCCGACGTTTGTGTGCCGTACACCCAGGCCCATGACCCACATCAGCGCTCACCTCAGAAACGTCGGACTCTGCGAGTGCCGACCTACATGGCCATGCGTTTGTAGGTCGGTGGTCGAAGACCCCGACGTTTGTGGGCATTGCACCCAGGCCCATAACCCACATCGGCGCTAACCTCAGAAACGTCGGACTCTGCGAGTGCCGACCTACGAGATGACCTTTCTCACGCATTTCTATCTTCAGCGTGCCAAATCCATAGGAGCGGTGCCCTCGCCGCAACAGAGCCTCGCATACCGCCACCATCGCCAAAACCTTGTGTGCCTATAAAGCATGGCGCAGCAACAAGGCCGACAGCACCCACATGGTCACACCGATCAGGGCATCGAGCACTTGCCAGGCGCGGGGACGTGCAAACCAGGGCGCCAGCCAGCGCGCCCCAAAGCCCACGGCGCTGAACCACAGCAAACTGGCCACACTGGCCCCAGCCGCAAACCAGCCCTGCAAGGGGACGGGCTGCTGTGCGCCAATGCTGCCCACCAACAGCACCGTGTCCAGATACACATGCGGGTTGAGCAAGGTGAACGCCGCCGCTTGGGCCAGCGCCGCCCCAAGGCTCAGACCTTGGCCCATGCTTGTCACATCCAGCGCGCTGGCCTGGCGCGCTCGCCGCAGCGCTCGCCAGCCATACACGGCCAAAAACGCCGCCCCGCCCAAAGCCAGGCCACGGGCCAGCATGGGCCTGTCGCCCAGGGCTTGTGCCATGCCCAGCACGCCCGCCGTGATCAGCACCGCATCGGCCACCGCGCAAAAGGCCACCACGCTGCCCACATGCTCACGCCGCAAGCCCTGGCGCAAAACAAACGCGTTTTGCGCGCCAATGGCCACGATCAGGCCCAGGCTCAAAAACAGGCCTTGGGCAAAGACGGGGCCCACGCCGGAAATGGTGTCGTTCAAGTTCATGGGGTGAGAGCTTGTCAGTCTTTGCTGGTTAAGACAAACTGTCATTCATTAATCAACTTTAGAAAATCTAATTCCATGCTCGACTATTTGTCTTTGTCTGCCTTGGCAGCCGTGGTACGTGAGGGCAGCTTTGAGCGCGCTGCACGCGCACTGCACGTCACGCCCTCGGCGGTGTCGCAACGGATTCGGCAGCTCGAAGAGCGCGTGGGCTGTGCCTTGGTGGTGCGCGGCCAGCCCTGCCAAGCCACCGACACCGGGCGACGGCTTTGCCAGCACATGGACCGGGTGCGCTTGCTGGAGCAAGAACTGCAAGGCAGCTTGCCCGCCCTGGCCCCCGAGGGCGTGACGCGCGTTGCGCTGCCCATTGCGGTCAATGCCGACAGCCTGGCCACCTGGCTGGCCCCGGCCATTTCGGCCTTTGCTGCCGAGGTCCCTGTGCTGATGGATGTGGCTGTGGACAACGAGGACCACACCGCGGGCTGGTTGCGCAGCGGGGCCGTGCTGGCTGCCGTGACCGCCACGGCCCGGCCCGCCACCGGCTGCAACAGCCGCCCGCTGGGTGCCATGCGCTACCTGGCCGCCGCTAGCCCGGCGTTTGTGGCGCGTTATTTTTCCGATGGCGTGACCGCCGGACGCTTGGCCGAGGCCCCCAGCCTGGTGTTCAACCCGCAAGACGACTTGCAGGCGCGCTGGGTCAGGCGGCTGTGCCATCGGCACGTCGAGCTGCCAAGGCACAGCTTACCCTCTACACAGGCCTTCATCACTGCCGGATTGGCCGGCATGGGCTGGGGCCTGCACCCCGAGACCTTGATTGCGCCGCACCTGCAACGCGGCGACTTGCTTGAGCTGGTGCCCCAAACCCCACTCGATGTGCCGCTGTACTGGCAAGAAACCCGCGCCGCATCGGCCTTGCTCGATGGCTTGAGCCGAGCGGTGGTGCAGGCGGCTCGGGGGAGTTTGATGGTTTGAAGGACGGGTCTTGTTCACATCCAAGTCGACATGCTGATAAATGCTTGGGGCAGTCCCACCCATGGTGCATAAAAACCGTCACGTTCTGTGGGAGCTTTCGGAGCCAGTTGTCCATGCAACACATCCCAGCCGGCCTGCGCGCTATCGATCAAGGGCAGGTCGCAGTGGGCTTGCAACAACCGGGCGTAACCGGCCAGTCCGGCGCCTCCCAAAATGATGCTGGAGACGCCGCTTTGGGCTGCGCTTTGGCAAGCTTGTCTGAGGCAAGCAAGGGCCATGTCGGGGTCGGCCTGGAGTGCCGCCCCGGTGGGGGCCACGGTTTCGATGTGCCGCAGTTGTGGCCCAAAGCCCAGGCTGCCCGCCAAACGGTGCAGCATGGGCTTCCAGCGTTCGCCACCAGTCACGATGGCAAAGGGGCCGTGCGATGCGGCTTGAATGAAAGAGGCCTCGGCCAGCCCAGTCACCGGGCAAGCACTGGCTTCCCGCAGGGCGAACAGACCCGGGTCGCCAAAACACCCAATCAACACGCCATCCAGCGCATCGGATGAGGCGCTGCGCTGTGCCGCCCAGGCATCCAGGCAAGCATGTGCGGCTACCGCGTGGCTGGCTTCGCAGGCGATGTACTGCGCGCCAAAGCGAGCGGTGCGCACATCCAGCTGCAAGCCTTGCGGCAATAAGGGGAGCAAAACATCTTGCAGGCGCTGGGTGGTCAAGTGGTTGGTGTTGGGGTTGATCAGCAAATAACGGCGAGGTCTTGGCAAGTCCATGTCGGGTGTTCCTCTTTCAATGGTTGGGCCGGTGCCCCAAAACAGGGCAAAGAGTTGTTTCAAAACAGGGCGGCCTGTGATGCTGTCCCTGTTTTGGGGTGGTGAATGTCGGGCTTGATCGGGGTGCTCCTTTGTGCTGTGGATGGTGGAGACCTCTGCAAAGCATCAATCGGGCCGGGTTGGCACACCTTGTGCATGGAGGGGATCAGGATGGGTGATGGCCCATTCCCTTGTTTTCAACCCTGCTTGCTCAAGGAGTCTCCATGAAACGTCGTGAATTACTGGCCGCCGGTGCTGCCACATTGGCCGCCCCGTGGGTCCACGCCCAGTCCTCTGCCTGGCCCAGCAAAGGCCCGATCCGCTTGATCTGCCAATACCCACCGGGCGGCTTGGTGGACACTGTGGCGCGGATGATGGCGCCGCACCTCTCGAGCGCTTTGTCGCAAACCGTAGTGGTGGACAACCGTGCGGGCGCGGGTGGTTTGATCGGTACCGAATTCGCTGCACGCCAAGCTGCCGACGGCTACAGTTTGCTCGTCAGTCATGCCTCGGTTCACATCTATGCCACCGCCACGCGCCGCACCATGCCTTTCGATCCGGTCAACGATTTCACCCACATGGGCATGCTGGTCGAAGCGCCCATGCTGCTGCTGGTGCGGGCCCAGTCGCCTTACCAAACGCTGGCGCAGTATGTGAACGCAGCCAAGTCCAAACCCGTGCGATTTGGCACCTCGGGCATCGGCTCGGCCAACCACCTGTATGGCGAGCTGCTCAAAATCGAAGGCCAGGCCAGTGAGCACGACCATGTGCCTTACCAAGGCAGCGCCCCGGCCATGCAAGACCTGCTGGGCGGCCAGATCGACAGCGTGTTTGACCCCGTCACCACCAACGTCAACCAGCTCAAGGCCGGCTCGCTGCGCGCCTTGGCGGTGTCCACGCCCAACCGCATGGCGGCATTTCCCAACATCCCCACCTTTGCCGAGTTGGGCTATGGCTCGCTCACCGGCTCTCAGTGGCTAGGCCTGTCTGCGCCCAAAAATTTGCCCCCACCCATTGCGCAGCGCCTGACCTCACTCATCCCTGAAATCCTGGCCAAGCCCGACGTGATGGCGCGACTGGAAGAGGTTCAAACCCTGCCGCGCAAAACACCGGTGGTGGGGGATGATTTCGTCAAGCTCATCCAGACGCAAATCTCCAGCTGGAGCGCAGTGGCCAAACGTGCCAAGGTCGAAGTGATCGCCTGAGCGCCAGCCAAGGCTTTCACGCCACCACCCGGCGGCAGCATCCAGCGAGGACTAGACTGGGTGCTGCCGTTTTTTTCTTGCCCCATCCTTCACCCGCACCTTGTGGAACCCCCATGACCGAAGTCGACTTTGACCAGATCAGCAGCTACCAGCGCTACAAGCTCATGGCCAGCCTGATCGTGCCCCGTCCCATCGCCCTGGTGACCACCCTCGGGGCCAACGGGGTGATCAATGCCGCGCCGTTTTCCATGTTCAACATGATTGGTGAAGACCCGCCCATCCTGATGATCAGCATCAACCGCCTGCAAGACGGCCGCCTCAAAGACACCGCTGCCAACATCTTGCACAACGGCCAGTTTGTGGTGCACATGTCCGACGAGCCCATGGCGCAAAAAATGCACCACTGTGGCGAGTCCATGCCTTCTGATGTGAGTGAGCTGACCACCGTGGGCCTGACGCCTGTGCCCTCCCGCACGGTGACACCACCGCGCATCCAGGAGGCGCCCATTGCTTTTGAGTGCGTGCTGCACGAAAAACTCGAAACCCCCAGCCGCTACGTCTTCATCGGCCGCATCCAGTGGCTGGCCGCCCGAGAGGGCTTGATCGACACCGAAGCCTGGCGCGTCAACCTGCGCGACTACAAGCCAGTGGCCCGCTTCGGCGCGAGTTTTTACACCCGAACCGATGACCGGTTTTCACTGTCGGACAAGCCGGGCGAAGCGCCGTCGGTCAACACAGCGATTGATCAGATGTGAAGTGGCCGGCGTGTCAAGCCGCAGGCATCCGAATCGGTTGTCCCGATTCCAGCAGGTCCAGCACCTGCTGCATGACCTGTGGGCCTGATGCGGAGTAGGGGTCGAAGTCGGGGTGCTGCAGTTTGACCATGGGGTCGTCCACCGACAGGTGCACCAGTGCCATGGACCATTGGCCAAAGCGGCGTTCGTGGATTTCTTCGTAGTGCAGGATTTCCACGTCCTGGTGGCGGTTGTCGGCGCTGATGCGGCGGTACAGGGCGTTCACGCGGCTGCGTTCGCCCTCAATGACCTGAAAGAAAAAGCCTTGGCCTTGGCACAGCACGCCGGTGATGCCTTGCACGGCGTTGTGGGCTTGGGCTTGCGCCAGGATGCTCGTGGTCATGGTTGTGGTTTGCGGGCCGACGGCGCGGCTCACGTACAGCAGGCGCACGTTGATGCTGTGGCTGGGCACCCTCATGGTCTTGTGCTCATGGTGCTGGGCTCATGAATTTTGACGCAGTGCGTTGCGGTCCAGGCGCTCGGTCTCACGGCGTTCGAACAAGTTCAGCATCCAGGCCACGCGCTGGGGCATGGCCCGGTTTGGGAAATACGCTTTGTTGCCCGTTTGCTGGGCGGCGTCGCGGCAGCCTTGCACCAGGCCCACGATGGCGGCCAGCGGCTCTGGGTTGTGGTCGGCCACCCGTATCCAGTGCACCTGGGTCCAGGCGCTGGCCAGCAGCATGAGCTTGCGCGTGGTGCTGACCACCGTGCGTTTGTTCACCGAGTCCAGGCCCTCGCGGCGCAGCTGGTGGCCAATCTCGGCGTAGATCATGCTGGCCGCGCAAATGGCGGCGCGGCAGTCGGGCGGCAAGGCGGCAATGCCCGAATGCGCTTGCTTGTACAGGCGGTCGGCCTCGTCGAGCAAACGCGTCACCACCAGCGCGATGGCGGGGGTGAAGGTGGGTTGGGCCATCCAGGCTTCGGGCTGAACACCGGCTTCCACCAGCCAGCGGCGCGGCAGGTACAGGCGGCCGATGCTGGCGTCGTGTCCCACGTCGCGGGCGATGTTGGTGAGCTGCATGGCCACGCCCAGTTCGCAGGCGCGGGCCAGGGTGTCCATGCTTTGCGGGCCCATGATCCAGCTCATCATCGCGCCCACGCTGCCCGCCACGCGGGCGCCATAGGCGTGCAGGTCTTCGATGCTGTCGTAAGTGCGGCCCCCGGCATCCCAGGCAAAGCCTTCGATGAGCGCGTCCAGCAAATGGCGCGGCAGTTTGTACTGCTGCACCACCAGGCTCAGCGCATGGTCTTCCACATGGTCGTGCGGGGTACCGGCATAGATGGCGTCCAGGCGCTTTTGCAGCACATCGAGCGGGGTGTCGCCCGCAGCGGCTTCGTCCACCAGGTCATCGGCCACGCGGCAAAAGGCGTAGAGCGCGATGGCCGCCGTGCGCACACGCGGCGGCAGCAGGCGGCTGGCGGCAAAAAAGGTTTTGGAGCCGCCCTGCATCATGGCCACGCAGGCCTGCAGGTCTTGCGAGTCGAAGTCGAGTTCTTGCAAACTGACGGCGTTGGGGGTGCGTTCAGACCTTGACATGGGGGACCACCGATTCCAAAGCTTTGGCCGACATGAGCACACCCGGCACGCCCGCGCCCGGGTGGGTGCTGGCACCCACCACAAACAGGCCCGGCACATCCTCGCTGCGGTTGTGGGGGCGGAACCACGCGCTTTGCAGCAGCAGGGGCTCCAGGCCAAAGCCCGCGCCTTTGTAAGACCACAAGTTGTCCTGAAAATCTTGCGGTGTGCTGACCTTGCTGGTCACGATGCTGCCCTGCAGACCGGGCAACACGCTGGCTTCCAGGCTCTCGGCAATGGCTGCGCGGTAGGTCTCGGCAAAGGCGGGCCAGTCGGTGCCACTGTCCAGGTGGGGCACGGGCGAGAGCACATAAAAGGTGTCGCAGCCTTCGGGCGCCAACGAAGGGTCGGTGGCGGTGGGGCGGTGCAAATACAGGCTGAAGTCTTCGGCCAGTTTGTGCTTGTTGAAGATGTCTTGCAGCAGGCCTTTGTAGCGCGGGCCCAGCACCATCATGTGGTGTGGCACGTCTTTGTACTGTTTGGAGGTGCCGAAGTACCAAACGAACAGGCCCATGGAGTATTTGCCGTTGGCGATCTTGCGGTCGGTCCAAACGCGGCGGTGCTCAGGCGCGACCAGGTTTTTGTAGGTCCAGGCGGTGTCGCCGTTGCTGACCACGATGTCGGCGGGCACGAACTCACCGCTTTGTAATTCGATGCCACAGGCACGGCCGTTTTCGATGCGGATTTGTGTGACGGGCGCGTTGCAACGCAGGGGGACGCCGCGCTCCTGCAGCAAGCCGACCAATCCTTTGACAATCGCCCCGGTGCCGCCCATGGCCGAGTGCACACCCCAGGTGCGCTCCAGCGAGTTGATCAGCGCATAAGCGCAGGTCACGGCAAAGGGGTTGCCACCGATCAAAAGCGGGTGAAAGCTCATCACGGTGCGCAGCTTGTCGTTGCGCATGTGTTTGGCCACCAGGCTGTACAGGCTGCGCCAAGCGCCCATGCGCAAAAAGTCGGGGATGGCGGCCATCAGGTCGCTGACCTTGTCAAAGGCCATGTCGCCCATGCCTTCAAAACCCAGGGTTTTGCAGCGCTCGGCTTCTTCCAAAAAGCGTTCGTAGCCGGGCAGGTCAGCCGGTTCAAAGCGGGCGACTTCGGCGCGCATGTGCTCGGGGTCGCCGTTGTAGTCAAACCAGGTGCCGTCTGAAAATCGCACGCGGTAAAACGGGTCCATGGCGACCAGCTTCACGTCGTCCGCAAAGCTTTTGCCGCACAGCGCCCACAGCTCTTCGAGCAAAAAGGGCGCGGTGATGATCGTGGGGCCCGCATCAAACGTGAAGCCGTCCTGGTGGTGCACATAGGCACGGCCTCCGGGGGCGTCGAGTTTTTCAAACACCTTGACCTCGTAGCCCTTGACGCTCAGGCGAATCGCTGCGGCCAGGCCGCCAAAACCGCTGCCAATGACCACCGCCACTGGGCGCTGACGGGTGCTATCCATCTCGCCTGCATGGGGGCGTTGAGGGGTGCTGGGTGTGCCAAAGCCATCGGCACGCAGGGCGGGGGTGAGGGTCAAGGTGTTCATGTTGGCCTTCAAGGGGGTGTGGTCAAAGCCGGTTTGCGGGTCTGGCCCATGGCCCAACCCCACAGCCGCTCCAGTGGCCAAGGAAAAATCATGATGACGTGTTCAACGATCGCGAGGCCCAGCAAAGTGGCCAGCATGACCCAGCCGGTGGTGATGGCCACAGCGCCTTGCTGGGCGAGCCAGACCAGCCAGAACCAGGTGCCCATGGCCACGCCCATCGAGAGCACGAACCACAGCGACATGCCGCTGGTGGTACGGAAATAACTGGCCAGGTAGACCAAGTGCGCGGGCAGGTATTGCGCGCCGTTTTGGGGCACGCCAAAAAACAAATTCAGCTTGGCCGACAGGCGCATGCACCACAGCAGCGCAAAGGTGCAAATGGCCACATGGCTGGGCTGACGCTCTTGCATCCACCACAGCACGGCGAAATTGGCCAGCAAGGCCAGCTCGTGGTAGAGCATGACCTGCACCGATTGCACAAAACGCGGCCACCCTGTGGTGCCGGGGTCCAATGGGGTTTTGCGCGGACCGGTGATCCAGCCGGTCAAAAAAGCCAGCTCGTGCCAGCCCCACATCAGGATCACGCTGCCAAAAGCGAGGTAGGCGTTGAACACGCTGACCTCTTGCATGCTGTGGGCCACGCCCCAAAAACTCAAAGCCAAAAGCACCGTCCAACCCGCCAGGCTGAAACGAAAGCTGCGCGCAGGCAGCCGGTCGAGCCACAGGATCACGCCCGTGCCGAGCCACCAGCACAGGGCCGTGAACACGCAGGCCCAGACCACTTCATTCACCATGCCGGTTCCATGCGCACTTGGGGCGACAGGTCTTGTTGAATGACGGGCATTAAGTACAGGCGCGCAAAGGTGGCGGCGGCTTTCACGGCGCAGACGCCTTGCTGCAATTTACCCACCACGCCGCCTCGGGCCTTGGCTTTGGCCATGGCTTGCGACAGGGCAAACAGGCGCTCCAGGCCTCGGCGGAAGTCGGGGTGGTCGGTGTCAAGCGCCAGCGGGAAGACCTGCTTGGTGATCTCGGTGGTGATGCGAAAGACCTGGTAGTCGTATTCACTCGAATCCAGGCCCATGGCTTCGTGCAGCATGGGGCGGGTGTGGTCGCGCACGTACATGGTGGCGTACACGGCCAGCAAGAAAAAGCGAATCCAGAGCTTGTTGCCGCCGCTGAGCAATTTGGGGTTGGCGCGCATGATCAGCGCAAACGATTCGCCGTGGCGGAACTCGTCGTTGCACCACAGCTCGAACCAGCGAAAGATGGGGTGAAAGCGTTTTTCGGGGTGCTTTTCGAGCTGGCGGAAGATGGTGATGTAGCGGGCGTAACCAATCTTTTCCGACAGGTAGGTCGCGTAGTAAATGTATTTGGGCTTGAAGAAGGTGTACTTCTTGGTGCGCTTCAAATTGCCCAGGTCAATGCCTAAGTTGAAGTCGCGCAGCGACAGGTTGATGAAGCCCGCGTGGCGCGATTCGTCGCGCGCCAAGTAGGTCATGAGCTGCTTGATGTCGGGGTTGGTGACGTTCTTGCGAATCTCGTTGTAGAGCACGCAACCCGAAAACTCTGACGTGAGTGAGCTGACCAGAAAGTCCATGAACTCCTGGCGCATCTCGGGCGACAGGCTGGCCATGCCCGCGGCCACTTCGCCCGCAAACGCTTCGTCGCGCTGGAAGTGGTCGTGGTTGTTGTCGCCCTCGTACTCGGCCATCATCCTGTCCCATTCGGCGCGCACGGGTTCGACGCTGATGCGGTCCATGGCGGCGAAGTCGGTGGTGTAGAAACGCGGGCTGATCATGTCGTCGTGCACGGCCTTTTTGTTGGCATCTTCAGCGGTTTCGATGGTGTGGACAACGGTGGCGGTCATGGGGTTCTCCGGTGCAGAAAAATTCAAGGTCAGGGGGCTGTTGGGCCGGCCAGTCTCAGACTGGCAAACACCGCCGCGTTGCTGGGGCCAAACGACTCCAGGTCAATTCGCTGGCCGGTGCTGGGGTCTTGCAAAGTCAGGCGGCCGTCGGTGCGGCCGATCAATAAAAAGGGGGCTTCTTTGCCCAGGCTTTCGCGCTGGCGTTCACGGGCCAATGCGCGTAAGGTGCTGCGCAAAAAACCTTGCTCGCCAGAAAATACAGCCACTTGTTGGCCGGAGCGGTGGTCCACCACGGCGATGTCGCCACTGGGCAGGTCGCGAAACTGCAGGTCGCGCTGCCACTGCACGGCTGCGTCGGGCGTACGTGGGTCCAGGCCCGACCAGCGGGCCAGGCCCACAGCCACCAGCATGGCCAGCAGCATCACGCCGATCCAGGCCATGGGCCGGTTCAGGCCCTGGGTCTGCGGCGTTGGGCGGCTGGGCTGCCAGTCGTGTTGGGGCAGGGTGTTCATGCCAGCATGCCGTGGTTGGGTGTGTGGGGCTGATTGACCGGCGCAGTTGCTGGCGAATCCCCCAACTGCAGGCTTTGGCCCGCACGTTCGGCACGCCACAGGTTCAGCAGTTGCTCACCCACTTGTTGGCTGTCTGGCACGCAGCGCAAAGTGGGTTGGGGTTGTGTCACATGCCAAGCACGCTGGTGTGGCCACAGGTGGGCCCAGCCGATGCGGTCTTCAGGGTGCAAGGCCAGCGCGATGTCGCCGGTGCCTGCACCTTGTGTCTTGAGTGACGCACCCGCGATGCGTTTGAAGGGCAGGTTGAAGGTCAGCGTGAGCACGATGCCAATCCTCATGACCACGCGCTTGTTGGTGAGGGTGTAGAGCGTGCTGCGCGCTGACATCCAGGCGGTGCCCAAGAGCAGCGTCAAGGCCAGGGCGTAGAGGCTGGTGGCCACGACCAGAGGCTTCCAATCCACCCGTCCCTCGGGCGCGGTGAGGTTGATGGCCTGCACCGCGAGCATGAGCGCGAAGTAAAGCGCGACCTTGCGCACATGAAACGCGTGGATGGCCAGACGTTTCCAGTCGGGCGCGCCCTGCCAGACCACGCGCTCGCCCTTGGGCAGGGCGCTGGGCAGGCCGGGTGCGGCTTCCCACTCGTGTTCGTGGGTGGCTTTCATATGATGGGTTCCTGACGCTCAGGGGTGGCGTACAAGGTGCCCGCGCCGTAGTAGGCGGTGATTTTTTCTTCTTCGAGCAAGGTGATCTGCTCGTTCGATTTGGTTTGCGGCACGTTCACAAATTGGTGGCCCAAAATGGCCTGCACATGGGTGCCGTCTTTCTTGATGCGCGCAAAGGTCATGGGCAGCAGCACGCGCTTGTCGGAGCCTGCCAGTTGCACTTCGGCGTAACGGAACATCATCTCCATGCGGTCGACCCACAGGTCCACCACGGTGCCGGCCACGACCTTGTCAGCGCCCCAAACGGGCAAGCCACGCGGGTCCACGTCTTGTTGGGCCACCGAATGGTCAGCCGCTACGCGCAGGGGCACGATTTTGGGGTGACCGTGCGGGTCCGCATCGGGGATGTCGGCGCGCATGGCCCAGGCACCTGGGCCAACGCCTGCCAGCAGCGGATCGCCCACGGGCTCCAGTGGTGCGCCGTTCCAGCCGTGGGTGGGTTGGCCGCTGTAGGTGCCGTCAGGGCGGGCCAAATCGGGCGACAAGTAGGTGTGGCCGTCTTGCGTCTTGAAAGTCTTGGGCTCGGGCACGGGTGGCCAGCCTTCGATCTTGGGGCCGTTTTCGCGGCCCGAATCCATGGGGTAGCCCTCGCGGTGGTTTTCACGCAAGAGGTAATAAATCAGCCCCGCAAAGAATGCCCAGAACATGTACAACACGATTTGGGCCACATCGATGTACTGTGTGATTGCGCCTGTTTCCATGGCTGTCTCCTTCAAAAAATCGGTGCATCAGCCCGGCAGTTGCGCCAGGCCAAAGGGTTGGGGGGTGCCGGTTTTGGGGGCCGCTGCCCGCGCCGCCAAACGGCTCGCGCGCAACATCGGGCCCAAAGCCACCAGCACAACAAACAACAAATACATTTCCAGGTGGTAGACGAAGCTGTAGGCAGTGATGGGGGTGACCAGCACCTCGCCCAAAGCGCCCGACATGGCCAGCACCGACACGCCGTCGCGCAAAGCCCCACCCAGCGCCATGGCCGCACCTGCGCTGGTGGCTTGCACCGCGCCCCAGGTGCCGATGACCAAACCGCCCAAGTGGCCCAGGGGGCTGCCGTCTGCCGCCATGCCCATGGCCGTGACCAGCATGCCCACTGAAAACAAACCGCCACTGAAACCGATCAGGCCCACGCCGATGCGAAACATCCAGGCCGCTTCGAGCGGACCCGAAAAAATCACCATGGCAAACGCGGGCAGGCCCAGCAGCACACCCAGGCTGGCCAAGCGGCAAGCGTGCATGCCACCCGACAGCCAGCGGGCTGACACGAGGAAAGCCAGCAAAGCACCACCGGCACTCAAGGCCGTGAGGGCGCTGGTCGCGCCCACGTCAAGCTTCAGGATCTCGGCCGCATACGGCTCCAGCACGATGTCTTGCATGTTGAAGGCAAAGGTGCCCAGAGCCAGCGTCCACAAAAAGCGCCGCATTTGCGGCTGGGCGATCAGGTCCTTCCAGCTGCTGGCAAAGCCACCGGCTTCGCGGCGGCCGCGCTTGGCACCCCGAGCCTCTTGTTTCCACAACGAGGCCAGGTTCATCACCGCCACCATGACGGCGCAGCCCTGCACCAACTGGATGAGTTTTTGCGGGCTGAAGTCACTGAGCACCAGGCCGAACACCGCGCTGCTGGCGATCATGCCCACCAGCAGCATGCTGTAGAGCAAGGCCACCACGCGGGGGCGTTTGTCGTCTGTGGCCAAGTCGTGCGCCAGCGCCATGCCAGCGGTTTGCGTGACCTGGATGCCCGCGCCCACCAGCACAAAGGCCAGGCATGCGCCCAGTTGGCCCACCCACAGGTTGGCAGCCTCGGGCTCGGACAGCAGCAACAAGGCAAAAGGCATGATGGACAGGCCGCCAAACAGCAGCAAGGTGCCGGTCCACAAATATGGAATACGGCGCAGGCCCAAAGCCGATGGGTGCGTGTCGCTGCGGTAGCCGATCAGGGTGCGCAGCGGTGCGAACACCATGGGAATGGCGACCGCCAAGGCCACCCACCAGGCGGGCACTTGCAGCTCCACGATCATGACCCGGTTGAGTGTGCCCACCAGCAGTGCCGTCACCATGCCGATCACCACCTGGAACAGCGACAGGCGCAAGAGGCGCGCCATCGGCAGCTCAGGCGAAGCCGCATCGGCAAACGGCATGAAGCGCGTGCCGTAGGCCGTGAACCAGCGGGGCATGGGGACGCGCAGTTTCATGAGCGTGTCCATTCCCAGGCTTGAGAGGTGTAAAAGCCGCTGGCCACGCGCTGCATGCGCGCGCCTTGCCAGCCCTGCAAATCCACATGGTTTTGCATGCGCTGCAGCAAGTCGGCGTGCGCCACTGGTGACAAAGAAGGCGAGCGGTCGCTGCGCGGAAACAAGCGGCCCGCGCTGTGCATCAAGGCCAAGAGCGGCGTGCGCGGCGCAAACGTAAAGGCCATGGAGCTGCGCGTGCGCTGGGCCAAACCTGCCAGTGCTTCGGCGATTTGGTCGCTGTCGTAGTGGATCAGCGAGTCCATGCAGACCACATGGTCAAAGTGACCCAAGTCGGGGCTGAGCATGTCGCCCGACAAAAATTCCACCGAGCCTGGCATCGTCGGGTGTTCGGCGGCCATGCGTTCGGCAGCGAGCTTGACCAGAGTGGGTGACAAATCAATCGCCACCACTTCAGCCCCGCGCAGGGCCGCTTGCAGGGCCAGCGCGCCGGTGCCGCAACCGGCGTCCAGCACGCGCAGGCCGCGCAGGTCTTGTGGCAACCAAGACAGCAGGGTTTCGCGCATGGTGTCGCGACCGGCGCGCACGGTGGCGCGGATGCGGCCCACCGGCTCGTTCGAGGTCAATCGCGCCCAGGCATCGGCCGCCGTGCGGTCAAAGTAGTGCTCGATCTGGCTGCGGCGTTGTTCGTAGGCGGTGGTGTTCATGGTGTGCTTTCTGGAGGGTGATCAGTCAAAACCCAGCAGGTCAAAAATGTCGCGGTCTTTCATCGGGATGGAGGGCAGTGGGTCGGCCCCCAGCCACAGGGCCGCGGCCAGGCGCATGTATTCGTCTTGCACGGCTTTGACGGCGGGAGTGGGCTCCAGCTCAAACAAAGTGCACTTTTGCAAACGGCTCTTGCGGATCTCGTCGAGCATGGGGAAGTGCGCCATGGTTTTCAGGCCCGTGACCGCGTTGTATTTGTCGATCTGGTCGGTCGCATCGCTGCGGTTGGCGATCACACCGCCCAAACGCACGTTGTAGTTTTTGGCCTTGGCGCCAATGGCTTGCACGATGCGGTTCATCGCAAAGATGGAGTCGAAGTCGTTGGCGGTGACGATGAGTGCGCGGTCAGCGTGTTGCAACGGGGCGGCAAAACCGCCGCACACCACATCGCCCAGCACGTCAAAAATCACCACGTCGGTGTCTTCGAGCAGGTGGTGTTCTTTGAGCAGCTTCACGGTCTGGCCGACCACATAGCCACCGCAGCCGGTGCCTGCAGGCGGGCCACCGGCTTCGACGCACATCACGCCGTTGTAGCCTTTGAAGACGAAGTCATCGAGGCGCAGTTCTTCGGCATGAAAGTCCACGGTTTCGAGCGCATCGATCACGGTGGGCATGAGTTTTTTGGTCAGGGTGAAGGTGGAGTCGTGCTTGGGATCGCAGCCGATTTGCAGCACGCGTTTGCCCAGCTTGCTGAAGGCCACCGACAGGTTGGACGAGGTTGTGCTTTTGCCGATGCCGCCCTTGCCGTAAACGGCAAACACCTTGGCGGTGCCGATCTTGACGGTGGGGTCCATCTGGAACTGCACGCTGCCTTCGCCGTCTGCGCCGCGTACCCTTTGAATGCTGTTCACGGGGATGCTGGTGGTTTCGATCATGCTGGGAGTCCTTCTTGTATGCCTTCAAGGCGGTCTTCAAGTTCTTCACCGGCACGCAGCAGGGCTGTCATGGTCTCGGCGTCGGGTTGCCAATACTGGCGGCGGGTGGCCTCCAGCAGGCGGTTGGCCACTTTGGCCGATGCGGTGGGGTTGAGCTGGGCCATGCGCTCGCGCATGGCGGGGTCCAGCACAAAGGTCTGGGCCAGCTGCTGGTAAACCCAGGGCTGCACTTGCCCTGTGGTGGCCGACCAGCCCATGGTGTTGGTCAGGTGCGCCTCGATCTGGCGCACGCCTTCGTAGCCGTGTTGCAACATGCTTTCGTGCCATTTCGGGTTGAGCATGCGGCTGCGGGTTTCCAAGGCCACTTGTTCGGTCAGGCTGCGCACCACGCCCTCGCCTTGGGTCTGGTCGCCAATGAAGACGGGCGGGGCTTCGGCGGCGTTGCCGTCGCGCTGGTGTTTGGCCTGCAGCACGGCGCGGCTGATGCCGCCCAGGGTGTCAAAGTAGGTGTCGATGCTGGTCACGCCCAGCTCCACCGAGTCGAGGTTTTGGTAGGTGAGCGACACACTGGCCAGCGCGCTTTGCAGCACCGAGGTGTTGCGCACCGGGCGGCCTTCGCGGCCGTAGGCAAAACCTTTGCGCTGGGTGAAGGCGTCGCCCAGTTCGTTTTCGTTTTCCCAGCAGCTGCTGTCGATCAGGTGGTTCACGTTGGCGCCGTATGCGCCTTCGGTGTTGCCGAACACGCGCAGTGCGGCGCATTCCATGTTGCTGCCTTCGTGCTCGGCCAGGTAGGCCAGGGCATGTTGGCGCACAAAGTTTTGCTCAAGCGGCTCGTCGGCGCTGGCCGCCAAAAACGCGGCTTCGGCCAGCAGGCGGATTTGCATGGGCAGCAGGTCGCGGAAGATGCCTGACAAGGTGATGACCACATCGATGCGGGGGCGACCCAGTTCGGCCAAAGGAATCAGCTGTGCGCCAGCCAAGCGGCCGTAGCTGTCAAAGCGCGGGGCTGCGCCCATCAAGGCCAGGGCTTGCGCCATGGGGCTGCCTTCGGTCTTGAGGTTGTCGGTGCCCCACAGCACCATGGCCACGGTCTCGGGCAGGGCCTGGTGGTCTTGCTGGTAACGGGCCAAGAGCTTGTCGGCTTGGCGCATGCCGTCGCGAACGGCAAAGGCCGAGGGCATGCGAAACGGGTCGAGGCCGTGCAGGTTGCGCCCGGTGGGCAGCACGTTGGCATTGCGGATCAGGTCGCCGCCAGGAGCGGGCTGCAAGTAGCGGCCGTCGAGGGCGCGCATCAGGCCTTGCATTTCGTGGTCTTCGCCCAGCAGGCGGTTGCTGCGCACCAGCTGGCGCAGTGTCTCGGCTTGGGCTTTATCGCCAGCGGGCAGCTCGTTGCTGAACTGTGCGTTCAGTTGCGCCTCACTCGCACCGTCGACCAAGGCTTCCATCAAGCTGGCGTTTTGAGCGCCGGTCAAACCCATGGCGTCGGCCATGACTTTGAGGGTGCCCAAGCGCTGCTCGCGGGTGGGGGCTTGGCCCATGACGTGCAGGCCTTCAGGAATCAGGGCGTATTCGAGTTCGAGCAGCTGGTTTTGCAGCCGCTCGATCCAGGCGGTGGGGTCTGCCGCCTGATTTGCTGGCACGGCCAGGTCGATGCTCTGCGCTTGCTCGCGGATCAGTGTGGTCAGGCTCTCGCGGTCCTGCGCTTGGTCGGGGCCCATTTGCTGCCAACGCTCAATGGATTGCTGCAGGTTGACCAGTTCTTTGTACAGGCCCGAATGTGTGAGCGAGGGGGTGAGGTAGCTCACCAGCGTGGCCGCGCCCCGGCGTTTGGCCAGAGCGCCTTCGGACGGGTTGTTGGCGGCGTACAGATACACATTGGGCAGCGCGCCGATCAAGCGGTCGGGCCAGCACTGGGCCGACAAGCCGGTTTGTTTGCCCGGCATGAATTCGAGCGCGCCGTGCGTGCCAAAGTGCAGCACCGCGTCGGCGGCGTAGTCGTCGCGCAGGTAGCGGTAAAAGGCGCTGAAGGCGTGGGTGGGGGCGCAGCCAGTTTCAAACAGCAGGCGCATCGGGTCGCCTTCATAGCCAAAGCCCGGTTGCACCGTGACCACCACCTGGCCAAAGTCTGCGCCGAGCACAAAGATGGACTGGCCGTTGGTCAGGTGTTTGCCGGGCGCGGGGCCCCACTGCGCTTCGATCTCGTTCAACCAACGCTCGTTTTGCACATGGTGGCTGGTGTCGATGGCGTGCAGCATATTGGCCTGCGTGCCGTACTGGCTGGCGTTGCCTTGCAGCAGGCGGTTGCGCAGCTCGTCCACGCTGTCCGGCAAGGTCACTTGGTAGCCTTCGAGCGACAAGCGCTGCAAGGTGTTGAACAGCGACTGGAACACCGACAGGTAAGCGGCCGTGCCCACGCTGCCTGCGTTGGGTGGGAAGTTGAACAGCACGATGGCCAGCTTGCGCTCGGCGCGTGGTTTGTCACGCAGGCGCACCAGGCGCTCGACGCGGGCGGTCAGCATTTCGGTGCGTTCGCTGCAGGTGAACATGTCCTGGCTGCGCGGGCCGCTGGGGAAGGTGCAGCGCTTGTCGCAGCCGTGGCAGGTTTCACCAGCGGGGCCGGGACGACCACCGTAGACCATGGGCAAGATCGAGCCGTCGAGTTCGGGGATGGCCACCATGATGGTGTTTTCCACCGGCAGCAGGCCGCGTGTGGAGTCGCCCCATTGCTCGATCGACTGGAACTCTAGCGGGTGCGCGGCGATATAAGGTACATCAAGCTCGCTGAGCGCCACTTCGGCGGCGCTGGCGTCGTTGTAAGCGGGGCCACCGACCAACGAAAAGCCGGTGAGCGAGACCAAGGATTGGATTTGGGTGCCCGTGCCTTGTTTGAAAAAGCGGTCCATGGCCGGGCGGGCGTCCAGTCCGCTGGCAAAGGCGGGGATGACACGCAGACCACGCGCTTGCAGCGATGCGATGACCGCGTCGTAATGCGCGGTGTTGCCGGCCAGCAAATACGAGCGCAGCAGCAACAAGCCCACGGCGGGCTGGTCTTTGCGGCCGTGACCGGGCAGGTCGCTCAGCTGTTCGCTGATGCGGTTTTTCATCTGCGGGTGGTACAGGCCCACCTCGGGGTATTCGATCGGGTCTTCGGGCTTGGCCAGTGCACGCAGCGGCTCGCGCGGGCCTTGGGCGTAGCGGTGCACCAGGGTTTTGACCAGATGCTCGATGTTGTGCTCGGAACCGGCCAGCCAGTAGCGCATGGTCAAGAAGTACAGGCGCAGGTCTTGTGCGGTGCCGGGGATGAAGCGCAGCAACTTGGGCAGGCGGCGCAGCATGGCCATTTGTTTGGCCCCGGCGCTCGATGGCGCGCCAGTCTCTGAGCCGGTGTCTTTGTTCTTGGCGCTGGGACGCAGCTTTTTGAGCAAGGCCATCAGGCCACTCGATTCGCGGCCCATCACCAGCTTGCCCATGCGGGTGAGCTGGGTCACTTGCGGGGCCGACATGATGCAGACCATGGCGTCGCAATGGTCTCGGCGCGCCTGCAGGGCGTCCAACACCGGCAGGAAATGGTCTTCCATGAACAGCATGGTGACGATGACCAAGTCGGCTTGGGCCACGGCCGCCAAGCACGCGGCCAGGGCCTTGTCGCTGTCGCGCCAAGCCGAGGCGCTGTGGGTTTGCAGGTGCAGGCCGGGCAGGTCGCGGGCCAGGCGCTCGGCAGCGCTCTCGGCGGCGCTGGCCAAGTGGCTGTCCATGGTCAACAGCACCACGCTCATGCGCGGTGCGCTGGAGGTGGCCTGCTTAGCGGCTGAAGTGGGCTTTGGCATCGTAGAGCGTCTCCACGGTGATGGTCGCCACGCCCAGGTCTTGGGCAAATCGCTCGGTGTTGCGGCGCGCTTTGCCCCGCACAAAGAACGGGATCTTGCCCAGCTCCTTTTCAGCCTCGGGGCTCCAAGTGGCCTGGTTCGAAGCGGCTTGGGCGGGGGCGGCGACCTTTTGAACGCTGTCTGTGGTCAGGGTGTCGGTGCGGGCGGGTGCAGACACAGGCATGGGCGTCGTTGTGGCAACGGGTGAGGGCACAGGGGCAGTGACGACCGCAGCCACGTTTTCAGCCGCAGGCCGTGTGCTGCCCAAGTGCGAGGGCGCAGCACCGGCGTGGAACTCGAAGTCTTCGCGGAACATGCCGATCAGGTGTTCCTCCAGGCCCATCATCAGCGGGTGCACCCAGGTGTCGAACAGCACGTTGGCACCTTCAAAACCCATTTGCGGCGCGTAGCGGGCGGGGAAGTCCTGCACATGCACCGGGGCCGAAATCACCGCACAGGGAATGCCCTGGCGCTTGGCAATGTGGCGCTCCATTTGTGTGCCCAAGATCAGCTCGGGCTGCAGCGCGTTGATCTGGGTTTCGACTTCCAGGTAGTCGTCTGTGATCAGCGCCTCGACGCCGTAGCGCTTGCCGCAATCGCGCACTTCGCGGGCAAATTCGCGGCTGTAGCTGCCCAGGCCCACCACCTCAAAGCCCATCTCCTGGCTGGCGATGCGGGCAGCGGCCACCACATGCGTGGCGTCGCCAAAAATGTAGACGCGCTTGCCGGTCAGGTAGGTCGAGTCGACCGACTTGGCGTACCAGTGGGCGTGGGCGTTGGTCGGGTCTTGTGCGGGTTGGGGCAGGCCGGTCAGCGTGCAGACTTCGGCGATGAAGTCGCGCGTGGCGTGGCTACCGAGTGGCACGGTCTTGGTGTAAGGCTGGTCAAACTGGCGCTGCAACCACTGCGCGGCGGCCAGGCCAATTTCGGGGTAGAGCACCACGTTGAAGTCGGCTTCGGCCAGTTTTTGCACGTCAGCCACGCTGGCGCTCAAAGGGGCGACCACGGCGACATCGACACCGAGTTGGTTCAGCAGTTGGGTGATTTCCTTGACGTCGTCGCGGTGGCGAAAACCCAGGGCGCTGGGGCCCAAGATGTTGCAAGTGGGGCGGGCCTTTTTCAGCTTCTCGGGCTTTTCAGCGGCGGGCTTGTGCACCAAGTGGCGGCACAGTTGGTAAAAGGTCTCGCTCGCGCCCCAGTTTTCCTTGCGTTGGTAGGACGGCAGCTCCAGCGCCACGACGGGGATGGTCAGTTGGAGGGCTTGGGCCAAACCGCCCGGGTCGTCCTGAATCAGCTCGGCCGTGCAGGACGAGCCCACCAACATGGCCGCAGGATTGAAGCGCGCCATGGCCTGGCGTGCAGCGTCTTTGAAGAGCTCTGCTGTGTCGCCGCCCAGATCACGCGCCTGGAAGGTGGTGTAGGTGACGGGCGGGCGGCGCGGCAGGCGCTCGATCATGGTGAACAGCAGGTCGGCGTAGGTGTCGCCTTGGGGGGCGTGCAACACGTAGTGCACGTCCGTCATGGCGGTGGCCACGCGCATCGCGCCCACATGGGGCGGTCCTTCGTAAGTCCAGAGCGTCAGTTGCATGGGGTGTTCCTGCGCTTTAAGCCGCCAGCTTCAGGCGGCGTTTGAGGGGGCGGCTGAACAGGCCGGCGAGGTCCGCCGCTTGCTCGTAGCCTTGAATGGGGGTGAAGACCAACTCGATGGCCCACTTGGTGGTGATGCCTTGTGCCTCCAGGGGGTTGGCCAAACCGAGGCCACAGACCACCAAATCGGGCGCATCGGCGATGCAGCGGTCGAGCTGCAGGTCCACGTCTTGGCCTTCGCTGATGCGTGTGCCTGCGGGGATGAGCGCGAGTTCGGCGGCCATGTGCTGGCGGTGCAAATAGGGCGTGCCCACTTCCACCAAGTCCATGCCCAGTTCGCGGTGCACAAAGCGCGCCAACGGGATTTCGAGCTGTGAGTCGGGGAAGAAAAAGATGCGTTGTCCTTGCAGCATCTGGCGTTGCACGGCCAGGGCTTTTTCGGCGCGTTGGCGCGGCGCGGCGGTGGCTTGTTCAAACACTTCGGGGGCCACGCCAAACTCGGTGGCGGCTGCTTGCAGCCAAGCGGTCATGCCTTCCACGCCCAGCGGGAAGGGCGCTGCCAAATGCTGCGCGCCGCGCGACTGCAGGGCGCGGGCGGTGTCGGCCAAAAAGGGCTGGGCCAACAAATAACGGGTGTTTGGGCCGACCACCGGCATGGCCTGGCTGTTGCGCGGCGGGAAGAAGCTGACTTGCAAACCCATGCGATCAAACAAGCTGCGCATCTGGTCTTCGACCACGTCGGCCAGGGTGCCGACCACCATCAGGGCGGGGGCGGTGTCGGGTGCGCTGGCGGGCAGGCCGGGGACCATGGCCGCGAGGCAAGCGTCTTCGCCTTGGGTGAAGGTGGTTTCGATGCCGCTGCCCGAGTAGTTGAGCACGCGCACCTTGGGGTGGTGAATCTGGTTTTGGCGCTCGGCCGCGCGCGACAGATCCAGCTTGATCACCTCGGACGGGCAAGAACCCACCAAAAACAGCAAGCGGATGTCGGGGCGTCGCGCCAGCAACTGGCCGACCACGCGGTCGAGTTCTTCGTGCACATCAGCCAATCCGGCCAAATCTCGCTCGTCGATGATGGCGGTGCCAAAGCGGGGTTCGGCAAAGATCATGACGCCAGCGGCCGACTGGATCAGGTGGGCACAAGTGCGTGAGCCCACCACCAGAAAGAAGGCGTCTTGAATCTTGCGGTGCAGCCAGATGATGCCGGTCAGGCCACAAAACACCTCGCGCTGGCCACGTTCGACCAAAGGCACGACGTCGGTGCAACCGGAAGTTTCTGCGCGGATCGGGATGACAGTGCTCATGTGCTGGCCTGTGCGCCCGTGACGGGCAGTGATGGGGTTTCGGTTTTTTGCAGCCGCGCCATGCGCAGCTTGCGGATATATTGCGCGGCGTTGATGGCGTAGCTGCCATACGCGGCCAGGGCCAGCCACAGCAAGTCGTTGGCGCTCCAGGCGCCTTGCCACCAAGCCCAGACATAGGCGGTGTGCAGCACCATCACCCCCATGCTGACCACGTCTTCCCAATAGAAGGCGGGGGCAAACAGGTATTGGCCGAAGACGACTTTTTCCCAAATGGCACCCGTGACCATGATGGCGTAGAGCACCACGGTCTTGAGCACCACCGAGGCCAGGGCCCAGTCGGTGTGCTCGCCGGTGTGCAGGCTGTTGATCACCAAATAAAGGCTGATGCCAAAAATCAGGAACTGCACCGGGGCCAGGATGCCTTGCACCAGTGTCCAGGCGGTCGCGTCACGCCGGGCGCGTTGCGCTGGTGTGTACAAAACCTGGGGGCTGGATGCGGGCATGAGGAACCTTGTGCTGTGAACGTCTTGGAATGAATGTAAGTGGGTGCCCCATAGTGTGTCAACATAAATTGACATATTTTATTGATTCAAGGGTTTACACTGAAGGCAAGCTGTTGAATTCCCTGCACACTCAAGTTCGTGTTTTGCAGGCGCATGGCGATGACCTGCTCAATACAACTCTTGCGACGAACACTCCGAGCTGTTGGAGCCTGCCGCTGGTGTATCCCATAGATGATCGGTGCTTGTCATGGCGCAATTCAATGTCGAAGACTCCCAGTTCCCGCCACAAATGGCCGGATTGGCGACGCAGTTGCCCGAGGCCTTGAGGCAGGGCGTGCCTGTTGGACCTCGTTTGGTCGGCGGAACTTCTTTCGCAGGTAAGTCTGCGCTTGACCTGGCCCAGGTGCAGCACTTGGCACAGGCCTGTTTGCAAGGACTGGACGCCGCCAGACGCGTGGTGTTTGGCTGGCAGCGCCAGGGGCAATCGCTCGAAGACATCTATCTGCAGGGCATCACCCCGTGTGCACGTTTGCTGGGCCAATGGTGGTGTTCGGATCGGCTGGACTTCGCCATGACGACCATCGCGTCGTCCCATCTCCAGCAGTTGTTGCACGATTTCAGTGCTGAATTTCTGCTGGAATCGCCCCAGCAGCGCAATGGTCTGAGCCTGCTTTTATTGACTGAGCCCGGCGCTCAGCACAGCATGGGACTGTTCATGCTCAGCGAGTTTTTCAAACGTGCCGGTTGGACCGTGACGGTGGGTGTCCCTCAGGATGTGGCCGAATTCAAACATCTGTTTTTGTCGGACTGGTTCGATGCCGCCGGTATTTCTGTCTCCACCGACAGGCACTTGCAGACACTGACCCATCTGTTGCCGCCACTGCGTGAGGCGTCGGACAACCTGAATTTGCAGGTGTTCGTGGGCGGCCCCATGGCATTCATGGCCCCTGATTCGCTCAAGGGCTTGGCCGCCAAACTCGTGGCCGAGGATGCCCCCAAAACGGTGGCCTGCGTCACACAAATGCTGGTTTTGTGATCCACAAGCGTGACCTTAAATGACAATTCAGATACTTTTATTACATTTAATTCCCAGGGCTTTGGGGCTGTCAGACTGGCATCACCCTATACTTATCTGACAAATTCAAGTGTCAACTTCCTGATGCTCAAACCCGTTAGTTTTAAAACATGAAGCTCCCTTCTCTGGACCCGTCCACCTTCTCCCAATTGCTGGGAGTGGTGTCAGACCTCACCTTGGTCATGGACCCGCAGGGTGTGATTGAGGATGTGTCAACCGGGCGCGACACCTTGGCCGCTTTGGGCTGCCAAGCTTGGGTGGGACGCCGCTGGATCGACACCGTCACCAGTGAAAGCCGCATCAAGATCCAGGAAATGCTCAAGTCCCAAGGCGTGCCCGACGTCATGCGCTGGCGGCATGTGAACCACCTGTCTGCCTTGGGCAGCGAGGTGGCCATTCAATACGTGGTGTTGCCTCTGGGCGGCGGCAAGCTGCTGGCCATGGGCCGCGACCTGGAAAGTCTGGCTGAATTGCAGCGCCGCCTGGTGGAAACCCAGCAATCCATGGAGCGTGACTATCTGCGCTTGCGCCACATTGAGGCGCGTTACCGCGTCCTGTTTGACACCTCGTCTGAGGCCGTCTTGATGGTGGATGCCGCCACTCAGCGCGTTCTCGAAGCCAATGTGGGTGCACAAGCCTTGCTCAAAGACGCGGGCAAACGCCTGGTGGGCCGTGATGTGCGCGAATGTTTTGAAGGCGACAGCCAGGGTGAAGTGCAGTCTTTGCTGCGCATGGCGCTGGCCACTGGCCGCATCGAGATGTGTTCGGCCCGCGTGGCGGGCTTGCCCTCGGCTTGGACGGTGTCGGCCACGGTGTTTCGTCAGGAGGGCGGGGCGCAGTTTCTGGTGCGCCTGGTCACCCGCGAGGCGGCATCTGCCCCGCTGCACGATGCCGGATCTTCGGCCGCTTTGAGCGAAGCGATGGAGCGCTTTCCAGATGGTTGGTTGCTCACCGACACCTCGGGGGTGATCAAAAGCGTGAACGAAGAGGGCATGGCCTTGCTGGGCCTGACGGCTTCGTCACAGGTGGTGGGTCAAAGTCTGGATCGCTGGCTGCTGCGCGGTGCGGTGGACTGGGGCGTGCTCAACACCAGCTTGCGCCAGCAGTTGCCGGTGCGCAATTTCGCCACCGAGGTGCGCACTTTATCGGGCATGACCTTGCCCGTGGAGGTTTCGGCCGTGTACCTGGCCCGGCCCGAGCCAATGTATGTCTTTTTTGTGCGTGACATGGACCGACGCCTGCAAGGGGGTGCTTCCTTGGCTCAAAGCCAAGTCAATCCCTTTGCCGAGTTGTCGCAGTTGGTGGGGCGACGCCCCATCAAAGACATCGTGGGCGAGACGGTGGATACGATTGAGCGCCTGTGCATTGAAGCGGCCCTGGAGCTGACCCACAACAACCGCGCATCGGCGGCAGAAATGCTCGGTTTGTCGCGCCAAAGTCTCTATGTGAAATTGCGTCGCTTTGGCATGGTGGCCGAGGCTGAAACAGAAAACATCTGAAAGTCGTCAATTAAAGTTGACGATGAGTGTCAATCCCAGTTGACATTTTAAAAACGCTCTTCACAATGGGGGCATGGACACCCCGCCACTGGCTCACGCCCACTCACCCCAGGTCGCTCACGCGGATGCTGCCGTGGCCGTGCTCACCCGGCCCGCTTTGCGCACGGTGGCCGAATTCCTCAAACCCATCACCTGGTTCCCGCCCATGTGGGCCTTTGCCTGCGGGGTGGTGGCCTCGGGTCAAGCCCTGAGCGCGCATTGGGGTTTGCTGCTCTTGGGCCTGGTGCTGACTGGCCCGCTGGTGTGTGCCAGTAGCCAGGCGGTCAACGACTGGTTTGACCGGCATGTGGACGCCATCAACGAACCGAACCGCCCCATCCCCTCGGGCCGCATGCCCGGGCGCTGGGGGCTGGGCATTGCCATTGCCTGGACTGCGCTGTCGCTGATGTGGGCCACGCTCATGGGGCCTTGGGGCTTTGCCGCTTGCGCCTTGGCCATTGCGCTGTCCTGGGCCTACAGCGCACCACCTGTGCGCCTGAAAAACAACGGCTGGTGGGGCAACGCGGCTTGCGCCCTGAGTTATGAAGGTCTGGCCTGGCTCACGGGCACGGCCGTCATGCTGGGCGGGGCCTGGCCCGGCCCGCATTCGGTGGCGCTGGCGCTGCTCTACAGCGTGGGGGCGCACGGCATCATGACGCTCAACGATTTCAAGGCGATTGAGGGCGACCGCCGCATGGGCGTGGCCTCGCTGCCGGTGCAGCTGGGCGCGCACGGTGCAGCGCGCACCGCCTGTGTGTTCATGCTGGTGCCGCAGGTGGTGGTGTCGGCATTGCTTTTGAGCTGGCAACTGCCTTGGCACGCTTCGGCTGTCTTGGCTTTGGCTCTTTTGCAAGGGCCCTTGATGGCCAAATTTTTGCGCCAACCGGTGGAGCGGGCTTTGCATGTGTCGGCCTTTGGTGTGCCGCTGTTTGTCAGCGGCATGATGGCCAGCGCCTGGGGCCTGCGCCAGTTGAATCAGTTGCAACACACCGTGGGGGCCTTATGAGCACAGCGTTGAACATGCCGATGTTTGGCTGGTTTCAGATCATCCGCTTGGGCCTGATTCAGGCCTGTCTGGGGGCGGTGGTGGTGGTGACCACCTCCACGCTCAACCGCATCATGGTCGTTGAGCTGGCGCTGCCCGCCTTGCTGCCTGGTTTTTTGGTCGCTTGGCATTACGCGGTGCAGATGGTGCGCCCGCGCATGGGTTTTGGTGCTGACAAAGGCCGCCGCAGCACCCCCTGGATGATGGGTGGCATGCTGGTCCTGGGTGCGGGCGGCTTCACGGCCGCGTGGGCCACGGTGTGGATGGCCGCCGAGCCCTTTTATGGTGCCCTGTTGGCCTGGTTGTCGTTCAGCCTGATCGGTTTGGGCGTGAGCGCTTGCGGCACATCGCTGCTGACGCTGATGGCCAAGCGCGTGCCCGAGGAGCGCCGCGCCCCAGCGGCCACCACGGTGTGGCTGATGATGATCGTGGGCTTTGCCGTCACAGCCGGTGTGGTGGGCAAGCTGATCGACCCTTACAGCCCGCAGGTGCTGTTGCAGGTCTCGGCGGGTTTGAGTGTGTTGACGGCGCTGATCACGGCCCTGTGTTTGTGGGGCCTGGAAAAGGACGCACAAACGCAGACTGTGCCGCTGCGAAGCGAGGCTGCCGAGCGCCTGCAAAAGCAAGACTTCAAAGAAGCCTTCAAAGAGGTGTGGGCCGACACGGCAGCGCGCACCTTCACCGTGTTTGTGTTCATGTCCATGCTGGCCTACAGCGCGCAAGACTTGATTTTGGAGCCCTTTGCAGGCGCGGTGCACGGCTTCACGCCGGGGCAAACCACGCAGCTGTCGGGCTGGCACCACATGGGCGTGCTGATCGGCATGCTGGCAGTGGCCGGTGCCGGTTCGCGCTGGGTGGCGGGTCGGCTGGGATCGGTGCAGGCGTGGATGGTGGGCGGCTGCCTGTTTTCGGCGCTGGCCACGGTGGGTTTGGTCAGCTCGGCCCTGTCCGCAGCGTGGCCGCTGCAGGCCAATGTGGTGTTTTTGGGGGTGGCCAACGGCGCGTTTTCGATCGCGGCCATTGCCACCATGATGCGCCTGGCCGGAGAGGGCCAGAGCGGTAAGGGCCGCGAAGGCACGCGCATGGGTTTGTGGGGCGCGGCGCAAGCGGCGGCCTTTGGCTTGGGTGGTTTGCTGGGCACGGCCGCCAGCGACCTGGCCCACGCCCTTTTGGGCGAACAGCGCACAGCCTATGCGGCCGTGTTTGCCTTGCAAGGGCTCATGTTTGCGGTCTCGGCAGCGGTGGCTTTGCGCCTGCGCCAAGTACCTGCAGCGCAGCGCACGCCATTGCGTTTTGACAGTCCCCTCATGCTGAAAGGTGGGTCAAGCTCATGAACCAGACTGATTTTGATTTCGTGGTGGTGGGGGGCGGGCCTTCGGGGGCCACGGCCGCCCATGACCTGGTGCGCCAGGGTTGGCGCGTATTGCTGTTGGACCGCCAGGGCCGCACCAAGCCGTGCGGAGGCGCGATTCCGCCGCGCTTGATCCAGGACTTCGACATCCCCGACCACCTGCTGGTGGCCAAGGTGCGTTGCGCCCGCATGATCTCGCCCACCGACAACAAAGTGGACATTCCCATTGACAACGGCTTTGTCGGCATGGTGGACCGCGACGAGTTTGACGAGTATTTGCGCGATCGTGCTGCCCAGTCGGGTGCCGTGCGACGTCAGGCCATTTTTGACAAACTGGAGCACGACGACAGCGGCCAGTTGTGGGTGCACTACACCCCGGTCACGTCCAAAGAGCATGCCGCACTGGAACACGCCAAGCCGATCAAGGTGTCGACCCGCATGGTGGTGGGGGCTGACGGCGCACGCTCGGAAGTGGCGCGCCAGGCCATTCCCAATGCACACAAAACCAAGTATGTGTTCGCGTACCACGAGATCATTGAGTCCCCCGTGGGCCAACCCGGCTACGACGCAGCGCGCTGCGACGTGTACTACCAAGGGGAGGTCTCGCCCGACTTTTATGGCTGGGTGTTTCCGCACGGCAAGACCATGAGCGTGGGCATGGGCAGCGCCGACAAGGGTTATTCGCTGCGCAGCGCCACAGCGCGCTTGCGAGAAATTGCGGGTTTGACCCACGCGCCTACTTTGCGCCGCGAAGGCGCGCCCATTCCGCTCAAACCCTTGCCCCAGTGGGACAACGGCCGGGACGTGGTGGTGATTGGCGACGCCGCAGGCGTGGTGGCCCCATCGTCGGGCGAAGGCATTTATTACGCCATGGACTGCGCCCGGCGCGTGTCCAAGGCCGCCCATGAGGCCTTGAAAACCGGCAACAGCGCCTGCCTGAAACAAGGCCGCAAGAGTTTCATGAAGCAGCATGGCCGCGTGTTCTGGATTTTGGGCGTGATGCAGTACTTCTGGTACCAAAACGACAAACGCCGCGAAAAGTTCGTCAAGATTTGCGAAGACCGCGACGTGCAGCGCCTGACCTTTGAGTCCTACATGAACAAGGAACTGGCGCGCAAAGACCCGATGGCCCATGTGCGCATCTTCCTCAAGGACATGGCGCACCTGCTGGGGATGGCGCGAACCTGATGCCCTAGCGTTGGGCGCTTTAGGTTGAGCGATTGGCGTTTGGCGTTGAGCGGTGGACGTTATTGATTCGGCCCTGTGAAGTTTTCAATGCGCAAAGCTGTTGTAGGTCGGCGGTCGAAGACCCCGACAGGGGCCTGTGCCGAAACCAATAACGTCGGACTCTTCGAGTGCCGACCTACGAGATGACATGTCTCACGCATTTCAAACTTCAGCGTGCCGGATCAATAGAAAACGCAGTTGAACGCGCCCGAGGGTGCTGCCATGGGGGGCAATGGCCAGGCGCGAGGAGGCCGCAGGCTGCACCCCTGCAACGACGAACAACGCCGCCAGTGCCCCCAGGGCTGTGCCATCGGGTGCGTAGCGGTATCACCCATAAGGTGAGCGTCTTCGTGCTCACAAAGATGAGGTTACATCAGGGTTTCCAGCGGGTTCAAAGCGGTCAACTGCGTTTTCTAGGTTTAAGGCTTTGAGCCAGCGCAATCCGGGGGCGCTGAGCTCATGCCGTGCGCCCTGGCTGGCCCGGGTGAGTCATCCTCACCACGCCTAACGCCCAACGCTCAACCCTCAACCCTCAACCCTCAACCCTCAACCCTCAACCCTCAACCCTCAACGCCCAACGCTCAACGCTCAACGCTCAACGCTCAACGCCCAACGCCCAACGCCCAACGCCCAACGCCCAACGCCCAACGCTCAACGCTCAACGCTCAACGCCCAACGCTCAACGCTCAACGCCCAACGCTCAACGCCCAACCCTCAACGCCCAACCCTCAACGCCCAACCCTCAGTCGGCATAGCGCAGCAGTGCGGCCAGCGCCCGGTCTTCGATGCCGTGGGCCCGCAAGCTGTCGTAGGTTTGGCGGGCATACTCCAGCGTGGTGCCAAAGCGCCCGCAGGCCTGCTGAAAAATTTGCCGGTAGGTCTCCGCAGGCAACTGGCCGGTGAAGCTGGGGCTGCTGCGCGGCAGGGTAAAGGCCAGCGCCTTGACGGGGCCTTGCGGCGTGTTGCATGGCAGCCAGCTGGGGGTGTACACATCCATGGGCATTTCCCGCTCCCACAGCCGTACCAGCACCTCGTCGGCCTGATCCCGGGCCACCCGGTAGGCCACGCCCTGGCAGCTGCCACCGGGCAACAAGGCAAACACCAGGCCCGGGCATTCGGGGCTGCCCCGGTTCAGGCGGCTCCACATTTTCAGGGCGCGGTGCCAGCCCCAGACCTTGGCGGGGTGCTGCTCTTGGGCGTCAAATTCGGGGCGCCATAACAGCGAGGCATAACCAAACACCCACAAATCCTGGCCTGACACCTGCGCACGAAAATGGTCAAGCAAGCGGCTGTGGTGTGCCGCCGATGCGCGGTCAGAGGCGCTGTCGATGGCTTGGGTGGTTTGGGCGTCGGCGGGTGTATCAGTCATGTGCAGTCAGGCCCCATTACAATCTGCCGACTATTTTCGGAGAAAACAAACATGTCGACCCCTCAAGATGACAATCAAACCGTAGTGTGGGCCATTCTGGTCGCCGTGATCGTGCTGGCCGTGGGCCTGGCCATTGGGTTTGGTATTGCCAAGACCAAAAAAGCCAATCCTGCAGCGCCCGCAGCCGTGACAGCCCCTGCTGCCGAAGCTTCTGCCCCAGCTGCTGACGCCTCCGCGCCTGCTGCTGCACCCGCTGCCGATGCCTCTGCCGCCAAGTGATGGGGCTCACGCACAAAAGAACCCGCTTCGGCGGGTTTTTTTGTGCCTGCCCTTGTGCCTTGTTGAGTTGTACCCAGTCTGTAACCCGCCATACGCACCAAATCGGGGGAACGCGGTTACCATCGCTCATGTAATTTAGTTACCACGCCTGACCCGGCGTCCAAACATGACCCTTCACCCGATTTTGATCGCGGTCACAGCCCGCATCACCGAACGCAGTCGCCCGACCCGCCAGGCTTATTTGCAGCAGGTGGATGCCGCTGCCCAACGCGACCCCGGTGCCCAGCGCCTGGGCTGCGCCAACGTGGCCCACGCCTTTGCCGCCATGCCCGAAGGCGACAAGGGCCGTGCCACGGCGCTCGACAAAATCAAAGTGGTCGCACCGCGTGCGCCCAACATTGGCATCGTCAACGCCTACAACGACTTGCTGTCGGCCCACGCGCCGCTGCAGCACTATCCCGACCTTATCAAAGACGAGGCCCGCAAATTGGGAGCCACTGCCCAAGTGGCCGGGGGCGTGCCCGCCATGTGCGATGGCGTGACCCAGGGCACACCGGGCATGGAGCTGAGCCTGTTCAGCCGCGATGTGATCGCCATGGCCACGGCTGTTTCGCTTAGCCACGACGTGTTTGACGCGGCCCTGATGCTGGGTGTGTGCGACAAGATCGTGCCGGGCCTCTTGATCGGTGCCCTGCAGTTTGGCCATTTGCCCACCGTGTTTGTGCCCGCAGGCCCCATGACCAGCGGCCTGTCCAACAACGAAAAATCCAAGGTGCGTGAACAAGCTGCACTGGGACTGGTGGGCCGCCCCGAATTGCTGGAAGCGGAGTCGAAGGCCTACCACGGCGAAGGCACCTGCACCTTTTACGGCACGGCCAACAGCAACCAGATGCTGCTCGAAGCTATGGGCCTGCATGTGCCCGGCACGGCCTTCATCAACCCGGGTGAAAGCGTGCGCCAGGACCTGACCCGTGAAGCGGCCCGCACCGTGCTGGCGCTGGTCAAGGACAAAAACTTCACGCCGATTGGCCGCTTGGTCGACGAGCGCTGCATCGTCAACGCCATGGTCGCCTTGCTGGCCACGGGCGGCTCGACCAACCATTTGATCCACTGGGTGGCGGTGGCGCGTGCGGCGGGCATCGTGATCGACTGGGACGATTTTTCTGCCCTGTCGGACGTGGTGCCACTGCTGACGCGTGTGTATCCGAATGGCAGTGCCGATGTGAATCAGTTCCAGGCCGCAGGTGGTCCCGGTTATGTGATCCGCGAACTGCTCGATGCTGGCCTGATGCACGCCGATGTGCTCACGGTGCGCCCTGGCGGCCTGCGTGAATTCACCCGCATCCCTTCTGCGCAAAATGGCCAGCTGGTATGGCACGATTCAGATGCCAGCCAAGACGACACCGTGGTGCGACCCGCGACCAGCCCGTTCAGCGCCACAGGTGGCTTGAAGCTCTTGCAAGGCAATCTGGGCCGCAGCGTGATCAAGATCTCGGCCGTGCCGGAAGCCTTTCATGTCATCGAAGCCCCGGCCCGCGTGTTCAATTCACAAGACGAACTGCAAGCCGCGTTCAAGGCAGGCGAGCTGGACCGCGACATTGTCTGTGTGGTGCGCTGGCAAGGCCCGCAAGCCAACGGCATGCCCGAACTGCACAAACTCACGCCGCCGCTGGCGGTGCTGCAAGGCAAGGGCTTCAAGGTGGCGCTGGTCACCGATGGCCGCATGAGCGGTGCCTCGGGCAAAGTGCCTGCCGCCATCCACGTCTCACCCGAAGCCGCAGCCGGTGGACCGCTGGCCAAAGTGCAAGACGGCGATCTGATCCGCCTCGATGGCGTGGCAGGCACCTTGCAAGTGCTGGTGAGCGAGGCCGAATGGGCTGCCCGCCCATTGGCCCAAATGCCCGCCGAGCTGCGCGCCGCCAACGGCGTGGGCATGGGCCGTGAACTGTTTGCCAACCTGCGCCGTAATGCGCTCAAAGCCGAAGAAGGAGCCTGCACATGGCTGTGAATTTCTCTGCCCTGCAAGTCATGCAGGACGCCCCCGTGATCCCCGTGATCGTGTTGAACGATGTGGCCCATGCCGTGCCCATGGCCCGCGCCCTGGTGGCGGGTGGCATCCGCATGCTCGAAGTCACCTTGCGCACCCCGCATGCGCTGGCTTGCATGCAAGCGATTGCGCAGGAAGTACCCGGCGCAGTGGTGGGGGCGGGCACGGTGCGCAGCCCAGCTGACGCCGCAGCAGCAGCCAAAGCCGGTGCCCGTTTCGCGGTCAGCCCCGGTTACACCCGTGCGGTGGGGCAGGCTTGCCGCGACAACGGTTTGTCATTGCTGCCCGGGGTGGCCACCGGCAGCGAAATCATGATGGCGCAGGAGGACGGCTACACCGAACTCAAATTCTTCCCGGCCATGCAAGCGGGCGGCCCGGCCATGCTCAAGGCCTGGAGCGGTCCGTTTTTTGATGTGAAGTTCTGCCCAACGGGCGGCGTGACGCAGCAAAACGCCCATGAGCTGCTGAGCTTGCCTAATGTGGCTTGCGTGGGTGGATCGTGGTTGGTGCCTGCAGATGCCTTGGCCCAAGGCGACTGGTCACGCATTGAAGCCTTGGCGCGTGAGGCGAGTCGGTTGCCGCGCTGATCTGCAGGTCGGTGGTCTTGGGCTTCGATACTTGGCGTGCGCTGGGGGCTGCCCATGTCGGACTCTGCGAGTGCCGACCTACGGGGGCTTTGGTAATTTGTGAGGCTGTGGTCTTGGACCTCGACACTTGGCGTGCGCTGGTGGCTGCACATGTCGGACTCTGCGAGTGCCGACCTATGGGGCATGGGTAATTTGTGGGTCGGTGGTCTTGGGCCTTGACACTGGGTGTGCGCTGGGTGCTGCACATGTCGGACTCTGCGAGTGCCGACCTACGGGGGCCTGATTTTGCAGGTCGGCACCGTCAGGTCCGACATGGCTGGCTTGGCACAGGTTCTTGTCGGGGCTGAGGCCGCCAACTTGGCCCTCACCCGCACGTCACTGCGAGGAGCGAAGCGACGTGGCAGTCCAGGCAGCTGTTGCTGGATTGCCACGCTGCGCTCGCAATGACGACATGGTCCTTTCAGTGCATTCGGCTGTTGCTGAAGGGCCGCGCTGCGCTCTCAATGACGAGGTGGGGCTTTTAGCGCACCGCCCAGCCGCCCGACATCGGGAACACCTGCCCGACAAAGCAGCTGGCCGCATTGCTGCACAGGTAGGCTACAAAGCGGGCGTCTTCTTCGGCTTTGACCAAGCGGCCCAGCGGCACTTCGCGTTTGAGGCGCTCCTGAAAACGCGGGTTGGCCTGCACCTCGGGCGGGAAGTAGGTGGGGTTGTCAACAAAGTTTTGCGCCACCGCATTGAGCTGGATGTTGTCCGGGGCCAGCTCCACGCCCGCAGCCTGCACATAGGCCAGCTGCGCACCCCGCGCCGCGCTGTAGGTGGCGGCACGCTTCATGCCGCGCAAGGCAGAGGCGCTGCCCATCACCACGATCTTGCCGCCGCCACGGGCCTTCATGCCGGGAACCACCGCCCGCACCAAGCGGGGCAGCGGGTCGACCATCACCTCAAACACCTGCCGCCATTCGGCCTCGTCAATCTGCGTGATCGGCGTGGACGGCGCAGGCAGCGCCAAGTTGATCACCAGCGCATCCAGCGGCCCGGCCGCCTCGATCACCGTCTGTGCGTCCAGCGGGTGGGTGAGCAGGCGCTCGTCAGCGATCACTTCGGCACCGCAGGCCTTCAGCTCATGGCACAGGGCTGGGCCCATGAAGTCTTTGGCCTGGGTCACCAGAATGCGTTGGCCGCTCAGGTCGATCATGAGCTGAGTCCGTTTTTCAGCTCAAGCCTTGGCCCGCTGCGTATTCGGCCCGCTGGATCAGCTCGACCTTGTAGCCATCCGGGTCGGTCACAAAAGCGATCACCGTGGTGCCGCCTTTGACGGGGCCGGCCTCGCGTGTGACTCTGCCGCCAGCGGCCTTGATTTTTTCGCAAGCGGCATAGGCATCGGGCACGCCAAGGGCAATGTGGCCATAGGCCGTGCCCATCTCGTAGCTTTCAACGCCCCAGTTGTAGGTCAGCTCCAACTCGGCGTGGTCGGGGTTGTTGCCATAGCCCACAAAGGCCAGCGAGTATTTGTACTCGGGGTTTTCCGAGGTGCGCAGCAGCTTCATGCCCATCACGTTGGTGTAGAAGTCGATGGAGCGTTGCAGGTCGCCCACGCGCAGCATGGTGTGAAGGAGTCTCATGGTTTGTTTCCAGTTGGGGAAGGCATTTCAAAAACCAGGCAAGCGGTGCTGGCATGGGCATAGAGTGTGCCATCAGGGCCGACCAGCCGGGCTTCGGCGGTGGCCAGTTGGCGGCCACAGTGCACCACCTGGCCAATGGCCCGCACGCGCTGCACTTTGGGTGTGAGGGCTTTGACGAGCTTGACGCTCAGGTCGGCCGTGGTGTAGCCGCGCCCGGGCGGCATCATGGTGTGCACTGCGCAGCCCAAGGCCGAGTCGAGCAAGGTGGCAAACCAGCCGCCGTGCACGGTGCCCAGCGGGTTCATGTGGTTCAAGCCCGGGGTACCTTGAAAAATGGCTTGGCCTGCGCTGACTTCGATCAGCACGAAGTCCAGTGTTTTGGCGATGCTGGCGTAGGGCAGTTCACCGCTGAGCAGGCCTTGCATGACTTCCAGGCCGGTTTTGCCTGCGACTTGGTCCGGCCGCGCCACGCCGGGGCCAGCGCCTGCATCCAGGCGCTGGCGCACCACTTGCTCTTGCGCCAACCAGCTGTCGAGTAGGGAGGAGGATGTGTTCATCAATGGGGTTTTCTTCAAACAGGCACGGTGTAGTTGAGCGCCATGCGACCGCCGTCCACGGTGACGATTTCACCGGTGATGTAGCTTGCCGCATCGCTGGCCAAAAAGGCCACCACCTTGGCGACTTCGTCGGGTTCGCCCAGGCGTTTCATGGGCGTGCGCATCATGATTTTCTTTTCGGCGGCCTCGCTGGTCAGCACCGCCTGGCGTGCCAGCTCGGTGGCAATGGTGCCGGGGGCGACTGCGTTCACTCGGATACCGAAGTCGGCCAGCGCCAAAGCCATGGCCCGCGTCAGCTGGTTGATGCCGCCCTTGCTCACGTTGTAGCTGGCGATGTTGGGGATGGCCAGCACCGCGTTGACCGAGCTCATGTTGATGATGGAGCCGCCTCCGGTGCTCTTCATGGCGCGGGCAGCGGCCTGGCCCATCAAAAACGAGCCCTTGATGTTCACCTTGATGACGGCATCGAAGTCTTCTTCGGTCACGTCCAGAAAATCAGCCGCCTTGAAAATGCCCGCGTTGTTGACCAGCACATCCACGCGGCCAAAGGCCTGCAGCACATGGTCCACCAAGGCGTCGACATCGGCCTTGCGCGAAACGTCGCAGACCATGAAGCCAGCGCTGTGGCCATCGCTGCGCAGCTCGGCGGCCACGGCAGCGCCGCGCTCGCTGTTCACATCGGCCAGCACCACATGGTCACCTTCGCCAGCAAAGCGGCGGGCACAGGCCTCGCCAATGCCGTTGGCCGCGCCGGTGACGATGACCACACGGCCTTGCAGGCCAAACGAGAGGGCATTGGGAATGGGCATGCAGGGGTCTCCTTGAAACGCATGCACGCGATGCTGCCACAAGGCCAAATGCTTTGCTGTCACCTGTTACCCTGATCGCATGGGGTTTGCAGGCGGGGCAGCCAGGACTTGGGGTTTGTGGCGGATTTCAGTGTTGACCTCATCAAGTAACATGACCGCAATTCGATTCGCCCGGCAACGGGTTTTTTTAATGGAGAGTGCGATGTTCAGTCATGTGATGCTGGGTGTGAATGACCTGGAAGTTTCCAAAAAGTTTTATGACGCCATGTTGGGCACCTTGGGCTATGGCCCTGGGGTGGCCAACAAAAACCGTTATTTCTACCGCAGCCCCACCGGCACCTTCGCCATCACCACACCCATCAATGGCGACCCCGCATGCCATGGCAATGGCAGCACCATTGGTTTCACGGTGCAGTCGGCAGAGCAGGGTGATGCCTTCCATGCCGCAGGCTTGGCCAACGGCGGCACCACTTGCGAAGACCCCCCTGGTTTCCGTGAAACGCCTTCAGGCAAGCTGTACCTGGCTTACTTGCGCGATCCCGACGGCAACAAAATCTGCGCCTTGCATCGTCCTGGATGAAGGCACCCCCAAGACTGCAGACCCTCGTCGAAGAGGGCCTGATCGACACCGTAGTGCGTCAGCTCATGAGTGGCAAAGAGGCCATGGTGTTTGTGGTGCGCTGCGGCGACGAAACCCGCTGCGCCAAGATTTACAAAGAGGCCACCCACCGCAGTTTTCGGCAAGCGGTGGACTACACCGAAAACCGAAAGGTCAAAAACTCGCGCTCAGCCCGGGCCATGGCCAAGGGCAGCAAGTTTGGCCGCCAGGAGCAAGAAGCCGCTTGGCAAAGCGCCGAGGTGGATGCGCTGTACCGCCTGGCCGCAGCGGGCGTGCGCGTGCCTCGGCCCTTTAACTTTTTTGACGGCGTGCTGCTCATGGAGCTGGTCACCGATGCGCAGGGTGATGCCGCCCCGCGCCTGAACGATGTGGCCTTCACCCCCGCGCAAGCGCTGCAGCACCACGCCACCCTGATTGGCGAGGTGGTGCGCATGCTGTGCGCGGGTGTGGTGCACGGCGATTTGTCGGAGTTCAATATTTTGTTGGCGCACATCCCCGGCGAGGGCGATCTGCCCGGAGTGGACGAGCCGGTCATCATCGACTTGCCCCAGGCCGTAGACGCTGCGGGCAACAACCACGCACAACGTATGCTGCTGCGCGATGTGGGCAACCTGAGGGATTTTTTCGGGCAGTTCGCGCCAGAGTTGCGTCAGACCGAATACGGCCCCGAAATCTGGAGCCTTTACCAAGCCGGTTTGCTGAGCAATGAAACACCGCTCACGGGCCGCTTCGAGCGCTCGACGGCCGATGTGGACATGCAGGCCGTGCTGCGCGAGATCGACGATGCGCGCGACGAAGAGGCTGCGCGACGTTTGCGCATGGCCACGGCGGTTTGAGGCTTTCGTCAGCGCATGAGTTCAACAAGACCTGAGCAGGACAAAGCCCCTCACGCGGTGTCGCGCCTGCGCACCGAGCGCCTGGCCCGCAGTGCCAAACCCTTCATGGCACGTGGCGGCATCAAAGGTGAGCGCTGCCCCGGCTGCCGCCTGGTGCCCAGCCACTGCATCTGCGGTCTGCGCCCGGAGTTGCCCACGCAATCGGGCATGTGCTTACTCATGGCCGACATCGAACCCCTCAAACCCAGCAACACCGGCTGGCTGATCGCCGATGTGGTGACGGACACCTTTGCCTTTGGCTGGGCCCGCACCGAGGTGGACCCGGCTTTGCTGGCGCTGCTGGCCGATCCGCAGTGGCAGGCCTTTGTGGTGTTTCCGGGCGAATTTGTGGCACCTGAGCGGGTGGTGGGTGACGTGCCCACCCTCTTAGATAACTTGCCCGCCGGGCAGCGCCCGCTGTTCATCTTGCTCGACGCCACCTGGCCCGAAGCCCGAAAGATGTTCCGAAAAAGCCCTTACCTGAACCACTTGCCGGTGCTCAGTCTGAAGCCCGAACAGATCTCTCGTTACCAACTGCGCCGCTCCAAACGCGATGACCACTTTTGCACCAGCGAGGTGGCTTCGCTGTGTTTGGAATTGGCGGGCGAGGTGCGTGCAGCCGACACCCTGCAGGCTTATCTGGACGTCTACACCCACCACTATTTGCAGGCCAAGCACCAGCTGCCGCCGGACCTGCAAGGGGCCGCGCATGCACAGTTAAAGCGCTGTGCCAGTTCACAAGAGCCCAGCTTCCCTGTGGCATCTGACAGGGCAGCGGGCGGATCATCTCCCTGTAGGTGACAGCTCGGCAGGCGTTGCAAAGCATGCAGTCGCTAAACTCCCATCATGAGCACATCAAACACCCCCTTGAACGGCCACCCCTGTGTCAACATGTCCCGCACTGTCGAGCGCCTGGTCACCGGCCAGGCCACGTCAGACGGCGCGGGCGTCAAGCTCAGCCGCATCCTCACGCAAGACCTGCAGCACCGGCTTGATCCGTTTTTGATGCTCGACGCCTTTGGCAGCGACAAGCCGGACGACTACATCGCCGGGTTCCCGGACCACCCGCATCGGGGCTTTGAAACCGTGACCTACATGATCGCCGGGCGCATGCTGCACCGCGACAGCGCGGGCAACGAAGGCCTGTTGCAAAACGGCGGCGTGCAATGGATGACCGCAGGCCAAGGCGTGATCCACTCCGAAATTCCGCAGCAAGCCGATGGCGTGATGGAGGGCTTTCAGCTCTGGCTGAACCTGCACAGCAGCGAGAAGATGAACGTGCCTTGGTACCGTGATTTTCAAAACGACCAGCTGCCGCAATTTCAAACGCCGCATGGCGTGGCCGTGACGGTGATCGCGGGGACAAGCCACGGCGTGCAAGGCGCGGTGAGCCGCAGCATCACCCAGCCGATTTACCTGGACGTGCACATGCCAGAGGGCTCACGTTTTGAACAAACCTTGCCCGCAGGACACAACGCCTTTGTGTACGTGTATCGGGGCGATGTGCGCATCGCAGGGCAGGCCGTGCCGGTGCAGCGCATGGCCATTTTGGCGAACACCCCGCAGGCCGATGGCGTGGTGATCGAAGCCAGTGCCGATGCCAAACTCATCTTGGTGGCGGGCAAACCCCTGAAAGAGCCCATCGTGCAATACGGCCCCTTTGTCATGAACACCAAGGAAGAGATCTACCAGGCCTTGGCAGATTTTCGGGATGGGCGGCTGGGCGAGAAGGCCTGACGTCAGTTTTCAACGCGCTTGCGCGACTCAAAAACAAGGCCCCTTGCAGGGTCTGGACTCGTTGGCCATGATTGATCCGGCCCTGTGAAGTCTGCAGGGTGACCTCAATCTTGCGTCTTGTGGGAGCTAGCCCTGCTGGCGATCAGACGCTGGTGGACCACATGGTTTTCGCTTGGCTGGCAAGCTCCCACAAAATCCTCCCAACAGGCAACACACGGCTCAGACTTCTTCGGGCCGAATCTATAGGCGGTAGTCAACAGCGCTGCATCGCCTGCGAGGCCATGCCAACCCACAAAACCTGATGCAGACATTTGGTGTGAAAGCGCACCGACCCTGCTTGGATGAGTGCATACAGTGAATCGTGGATACCCCGAAAATAGCTTCACACATAGATCCGTGAAGCGGTGAATTCAGAGGTGTCCATTTTCTCCACCTTCCACAAGGAAATTCACTATGACTCAAATACCACCATCCTCTTTCCAAAATACACCCATCAAGGCATCGAATGTCATCGGCAAAGATGTTGTGAATTCAATGCAGGAAAACCTGGGGGACATCAAAGAACTCATGCTGGACCCCGTCAGCGGAAAAATTGCCTACGCAGTCCTGTCATTTGGCGGCTTTCTGGGCTTGGGCGAAAAGCTTTTCGCAGTGCCTTTTTCGGCCTTGACTTACAGCCACGTCAACGATGAGTACGTGCTGGATGTCAGCAAAGACATTTTGGGCAAGGCACCTGGTTTTGATTCTTCCAATTGGCCAACGATGGCCACTGAAGAGTGGAATCGCGACATTTACAAGTACTACGAAAAACGCCCTTACTGGGAAATCTGAACACTGAACACGGGGGCAATGTGATGCCAAACAGCTTGCCCCAATTTCAGGCTTTTCAGTGATTTTTGCCCCTGTCAGACACCTGTCTGACTTTGTGGGCAGGCTCCACCAGATGAGTTTGTGGGTTTTCGTAGCCCGATTCATCCCCTCATCCTGGTCTATCTGTTCATTCTTTTTCAAGGACACCCATGAATACTTCAATGCCCTTGCCGAGAAGCCCCGCGACCCCGGAATATCAAAATTTGCGAGCGAGTGCGGATGTGGCCAAGTTGGCTGGTCTGCAGCTCAGCGCCGTTTCTTGGGCGGCTATTTGGGCCGGTGCAGCCACTGCGACGGTCATGTCGATCGTGCTCTTGATTCTGGGCACAGGCTTGGGCTTATCGGTCGTCTCGCCCTGGTCCGCAAAAGGAATCAGTGCCATCGGTTTGGGCATCACTGCGATTGTGTGGCTGACACTCACTCAGTTGATCTCTTCTGGCTTGGGCGGCTACATTGCGGGTCGCTTGAGAACGCGCTGGGACCATGTCGACAAGTCAGAGACCTATTTTCGGGACACTGCGCATGGATTTTTGTCCTGGGCCGTCTCGACCTTGGTTACTGCAACCGTGCTGGCTTCCTTCGTTTCTTCCATCACAGGCGCAGGCACACAAGCTGCTGCCACGGTGATCGGTGGCGCCTCGATTGCTGGGGCCACGGCGGCCCATGTCGGGCTGACGCCATCAGAGGCTGACAACCTTCAAAACGTTTACTTTCTGGATTCCTTGTTCCGCGTGCCTTCTTCCGCCAGTTCAGTCAGTGGACCCCGAACAAGCAGCGAGCGATTGAGTCCGGAGATCTCAGCGTCTGAGCAACAGTCCGAGGTCATGCACATCATGCTCAACAGTTTGCGCACAGGCCCATTGCCGCCAGATGATTTGAGCCATGTCTCGCAGATCGTTGCGCAACGCACGGGTTTGACGCCACAACAAGCGCAGCAGCGGGTGACTGATGTGTATGGCCGCATGCAAGCGCGATTCATTGCGGCACAAACAAGCGCCATCCAGGCCGCAGAGCAGGCCCGCAAGGCCTCTACCTATGCGGCATTGTGGATGGTTGTCTCCATGCTTATAGGGGCTTTCATGGCCAGTTGGGCTGCCATTTTTGGCGGCCGACAACGCGACCTGTAACACCCCCTGATTCTGAAACCTCATTGACATAGACAGGATTCACACCATGCGTTCTTTGCTTTTGTATTTTCTCGGTATCCCGATTCCCATCATCATTTTGATTGCCTTGTTTTTCCGATAACGATTCGGCCCTGTGAAGTTTTCAATGCTCAAAGATGTTGTAGGTCGGCGGTCGAAGACCCCGACATGGGCCTGAGCCGAAACCCATCATGTCGGACTCTGCGAGTGGCGACCTACGAGATGACATTTCTCACGCCTTTCAAACTTCAACGTGCCGGATCAATTGTTTGCAGTCGGATTCTCCAACTCACAGTGCTTCAAAAACTTCAGAAAAGGTGGTTCATTCCTATGGCAAAAAGCAAAATGAAAAGCAAAGGCAAAGTTGCCCTGCAATCCAGCGATTTCAACAGTGCGTCTGAAAAAACCATGCAAACGCAGGAGCTTGCAGCGGCTATGCCATTCAACGCCCATCTAGGCTTTGAGCACGGCATTGACAGCGCCATGCATCCCAAAGTCGGGCAGACCATACAGCCCGAGTCGCGACTGCCCACTGGCAGCACACTGACGGAGTCCCAAGGCACGCCCAAGACGGGCAGCATGGCCGCAGAGGGCCTGAATGCCGGTATCGGTTCACTGGACCGCGTTCGCGTGGATTCAAGCGGACAAATGCTGACAACCAATCAAGGCGTGCCCATCAGCGACAACCAAAACTCCCTCAAGGATGGTTTGCGGGGACCGGTCTTGCTGGAAGATTTCATCTTGCGCGAGAAGATCACGCATTTTGACCATGAGCGCATTCCCGAGCGCATCGTGCATGCAAGGGGCTCTGGGGCACATGGCTATTTTGAATGCTATGAACCCTTGACGCAGGTGACCCAAGCTGCACCGTTTCAAGAAGAGGGCAAGAAGACGCCTGTGTTTGTCCGGTTTTCTACGGTGGCAGGCGAGCGTGGCTCCAAGGACACGGCGCGTGATGTGCGCGGTTTCGCTGTCAAGTTTTATACCGATGAGGGCAATTGGGATTTGGTGGGCAACAACATGCCGGTTTTCTTCATACAGGATGCCATCAAGTTCCCCGACCTCATCCATGCGGTCAAACCTGAGCCGCATCATCAGATGCCGCAAGCTGCAAGCGCGCACGACACCTTCTGGGACTTCGTTTCCTTGATGCCGGAGTCCACCCACATGTTGATGTGGGCCATGAGTGACCGCGCCATCCCGCGCAGCTATGCGACCATGGAAGGATTTGGCGTGCACACCTTCCGTTTAGTCAATGCACAAAACGAATCTGTGTTCGTCAAGTTCCACTGGAAGCCCAAGTTTGGCACCCACTCCATGGTGTGGGATGAGGCGGTGAAAATTTCTGGGGCAGACCCCGACTACCACCGCCGTGACTTGTGGGAGCGCATCGAGTCGGGTGCATTCCCCGAGTGGGAACTGGGATTGCAGATCTTCACGGAAGAGCAAGCAGCCAAATTCAGTTTCGATGTTCTGGATGCCACCAAGCTGATTCCTGAAGAATTGGTGCCCGTCAAGCTGGTGGGGCGCATGGTCTTGAACCGTAACCCGGACAATTTTTTTGCAGAAACCGAACAGGTGGCTTTTTGCGCAGCCCATGTCATCCCCGGCATTGATTTTTCGAACGACCCCTTGCTGGCCGGTCGCATTCATTCCTACATGGACACGCAAATTTCACGGC
Source organism: Limnohabitans planktonicus II-D5 (assembly GCF_001270065.2). Classification (GTDB taxonomy): domain Bacteria; phylum Pseudomonadota; class Gammaproteobacteria; order Burkholderiales; family Burkholderiaceae_C; genus Limnohabitans_A; species Limnohabitans_A planktonicus. The sequence goes on along the minus strand of NZ_LFYT02000001.1, from coordinate 46,205 downwards.
TGGGCGGCCCCAACTTTCACGAACTCCCCATCAACAGTCCTGTCAACCCGGTTCACAACAACCAGCGTGACGGCATGCATCGACAGGCCATTCCACGCGGTCGGGTGTCGTATGAGCCCAACTCACTGGGGGGCGGCTGTCCTTTCCAGGCCGGGGCTGAGCAAGGGTTTGTCACGGTGCCTGAGCGCATGCAGGCCAAGCAATTGCAAGCCAAGGTGCGGGGCAAGCCGGAAAAATTTGCGGACCACTACACCCAGGCGAAGTTGTTTTTCAACAGCCAAACGCCTGTGGAGCAGGCCCATATTGCCGCTGCGTTTCGATTTGAATTGAGCAAGCTGACGGTGCCCGCGATTCGCCAACGCATGGTGTCGTCCTTGCGCAACGTGTCGCAAGCACTGGCCCAGCAAGTGGCGGATGGCTTGGGCATGACCAGCATGCCGCCTGCCATGCCCTTGGCATTGGCCAAGCCGTCCAAGCCCGAGGTGTCGGTTTCGCCTTTGCTGTCATTGACGGCCCGTCCCGGTGAAGGTTCGATTGCGGGCCTGAAGATCGCCATACTGGCTGCGCACGGCATGCTGGGTCAAAGCGCAGCAGCTGTGCATGCCGAACTGACCGCTCTGGGCGCAACGCCCTGTTTCGTGGCACCCCACATCGGTGAAGTTCAAACAAGCGATCAAGTGCCGGTCGTGGCGGATGCATCGCTTGAAAATGAACCTGGCTTTTTGTTTGATGCGCTGGTGCTGCCAGAGGGTGAGCAAGCTGTCCAAAATTTGGCCAGCGACCCCCACACCCTGGACTTCATCAAAGACACATACAGGCATGGAAAAACCCTGTTGTCCCTGGGGGCCTCGCAAGCACTTCTTGCGGCAGCTGGCGTGCCATCGCAAGTGGCGGCGGGTAAGCTGGATCAAGGCTTGATCATCGAGGAAACCTACACGGACGAAGTGCAGGATGCATTCATCCAGGCTCTCGCACTTCAACGGCACCCGCAACGCGAAGCCGCCTTGTTGCAAAATCAAGGCGCGCGTTCATGATGAGCGGTGTCAAGTCAGCTGGCCAAGTTTCACAAGTCACAAAGAGGCGCAACCACAGTGTGAGTGCGCGCATCCCTTCATCATCACCGCAGAACTGAGCGCATGGCACGCCGCTCAGCTTGGGGTCTGTTGTCGCGCATGGCCAATAAACAAGCGCGTTGGGTGATGCGTCGTGCGGCCAGTGCGGGCCAAGGTGTGTTGCGGCTTGCATCGCGCTCTTCGGTTGCCCCACGCAAGCCCCGGGTGGCTGCGCCCGTTCAAGGCTGGAGTGAGGGCATGTCACTGAGCCCCTCGGGGCTGAGAAGATATGGTTTTTACAAACCGCCCAACTTGTCCTCATCGAAGCCAAGCCCACTGTTGGTGATGCTGCACGGCTGTGGTCAGGATGCGTTGGAATTTTCTGCCAGCACCCAGATGAATCAGCTGGCCAAACACTTTGGATTCATGGTGCTTTACCCTCGGCAAGACCGGCAAGCCAATCCCATGGGGTGTTGGAACTGGTTTCAAAAGCGCAGCGGTCGCGCCAAGCTTGAAGCGGCCAGTATCGTGACCGCTTTGGACCATGTCAGCAGTTTGCATGCGATCGATCGCGCGCGGGTGGCCATTGCAGGGCTGTCAGCGGGTGCCAGCATGGCCGCGCTCACAGCGCTGCACTTCCCACGCCGCTTTGCCGCTGTGGTGATGCACTCAGGGGTAGAGCCCACGTCTGCCAATTCTTCCGCCACAGCAGTGGCTGCCATGCACGGACGCTTTCGTGTGCCATTGCATCAGGCCGACAAAGATGCAGCCGTCTTGCCCGCATTGCTGGTGATTCAAGGCAACGCAGACCCTGTGGTCGCGAGCGCTAATGGACTTAGGGCCGCGCTTCGGTGGGCTGCACATTGCCACGCGCAACCCGAAGCGGCGCGTGCGGTTCGCCATGGAAAGCGTTATGCATTCAGCACGATGGACTGGTTTGTGGGTGAACGCTTGCAGGTGACCTACAAGGAGATCAGTGGCCTGGGGCATGCCTGGAGCGGTGGGGCGGCATCACAAGCTTATTCAGATCCCAAAGGGCCCGATGCATCGCGCATGGTGTGGGCATTTGCAAAACAGCAGTTTGAACAGATCGCCACTGAGAACGAATCCAGCCAAAGCCATTGATGGTTTGATTGCGCTTGCCTTGGGAAGTCATCAAGTCTCAAAGCAACTGTAGGTCGGCGGTCGAAGACCCCGACAGGGGCCTGTGCCCAAACTCCTCATGTCGGACTCTGCGAGTACCGACCTACCAGATGGCATCTCTCACACATTGATGTTGTAGGTCGGCGGTCAAAGACCCCGACAGGGGCCTGTGCAGAAGCCAAAAATGTCGGACTCTGCGAGTGCCGACCTACCAGATGGCATGTCTCACACATTGATGTTGCAGGTCGGCGGTCGAAGACCCCGACAGGGGCCTGTGCAGAAGCCAAAAATGTCGGACTCTGCGAGTACCGACCTACAAGGTGGCATGTCTCACACATTGATGATGTAGGTCGGCGGTCGAAGACCCCGACAGGGGCCTGTGCAGAAGCCAAAAATGTCGGACTCTGCGAGTAACGACCTATAAGATGGCATCTCTTACACATTGATGTTGTAGGTCGGCGGTCGAAGACCCCGACAGGTGCCTGTGCAGAAGCCAAAAATGTCGGACTCTGCGAGTACCGACCTACAAGATGGCATCTCTCACACATTGATGTTGTAGGTCGGCGGTCGAAGACTCCGACAGGGGCCTGTGCCCAAACCCATCATGTCGGACTCTGCGAGTGCCGACCTGCGAGCTGACATTTCTTACATTTCAAACTTCAGCGTGTCGGATCAAGAGATGCGCCCCGATGCTTGAAGGCCCTGACAAACGCTTCAGCTTGAACTCGCACCTCATGGGCGCTGCGCCCCGGCGCAAACAAGGCCGACCCCAAACCGAAGCCGGACGCACCAGCCGCCAAATAAGCCGCCATATTGTGCGGCGTGATGCCGCCCACGGGCATCAAGGCGGCATCTTTGGGCAGCACGGCCCGCAGCGCTTTGACGGTGGCGGGTGAAATCATCTCGGCAGGGAAGAGCTTGAGGCCATTCGCACCCGCATCGAGTGCGGCAAAGGCTTCGGTGGGCGTGGCCACGCCGGGCAGCACCACCATGTTCAATGCCAGGGCTTGCGCCACCACGGCGGTGTTGAAGTTGGGGGCCACGACCAGGCGGCCGCCAGCGGCGTGCACGTCTTTGACCTGCTGCGCGTTCAGCACCGTGCCAGCGCCGATCAGGGTTTGCGGAAACTGCTGAGTCAGAGCGGCGATGCTCTGCAAAGGCTCAGGGGAATTGAGCGGCACTTCGATGATGGCAAAGCCGCTGCTGACCAGCGCCTCTCCGATGATGGGGGCTTCAGCGGGCGTGAGGCCTCGCAGGATGGCGATCAAGGGCAGTTGGGCCATGGCTTGCGCCAGGGCATGGGCGGGCTTTGTGGTCAGTGTCATGGTGGAATTCCTTGCAGGTGCGGCGTCCTCGCCGCGATGAGCCGCTGGCCTGTCAGCATGCTGATGCCAGCGCAAACAAGCCCGCCCAAGTGGCCTCGGCCCCTCGGCTTTGGCAGGGTATGCGCAGGTGCTGCAGGGCCAGGGTGTAGCGCAGGGTCAGGGCTTCGCTGCCCATTAAAATCACGGGCTCGGGGTGGGCTGAAGCCGTCTGGTGGCGCAGCTCTTCGCCAATGAGCAGGCCCGACAAGTAACTGGGCAATTGGGCCGCGCTCAGGCGTTCAAACAATCCCAGCGTGCGCACCGCAAACAGGTGGTGCAACACACTGCCGCTTTGTTGGCTTTGGTCCACGCCTTGCAAAAATATCGCTTCGTCAAAAGCGCCCTGCAAGTCCATCGTCTTGCCCAAAATTGAGTGCTGGCTCATCAGCGCAAACACCTCGCCGGTCATGAAGGTCTGGAACTGCGTGACGCGCCCGCCTTGCACCTGCACCCATTTGCTGTGTGTGCCCGGCAGCACCAGCGTGGCGCTGTCGCGGTCCGACATCTGCAGGGCTCCAAAAATTTGCACCTCTTCGCCGCGCATCACATCGGGTGTGTTCAGGGCATCTGCACCCAGGCAGCTCAGGCCCGGCACCAGGGCGATGCGTCCGGGCTGCAGCCACAGCAGGTGCTGGCCCAATTCAGCAAAGCCTGCGGGGCAGGGGCAGTAGGGTGTTTCTTGCCAGCCTTGGCGGCTGCCCGCCATGCCCGAGATCAGGCAGAGCGCTCCCGGAGCTTGCATCCAGTCGCCAAATAATTCTTGGAACACCGATTCAAACTGGCCGGGCGGCACGGTGAGGATGCCGCGTGGAAATTCGCGGGATTCGAGCACCTGGCCGCTTGCACCGAGTCGCGCGCCGCGCAGCGAAGAGGTCCCCCAGTCGATGGCGATCAAAGGTCTTGTGCTGCTCATGCTGTAGGGCCTTTCGAGGGGGCGTTCAACACTTTCAGCACGGCCTCGCGTGTGGGCAAGGGGCCGACCGCGCCGAAGCCCTGCACCGAGAGCGAGGCTGCGGCGTTGGCGTAATTGGTGGCGGCCCACAGGTCGTCGCCCGCCGACAAACGCGCCAACAGGTTGCCCGCAAAACAGTCGCCCGCGCCTGTGGCGTCGACTGCCGTGACTGCATGGCCTGGCAGGCGTTGCTGGTTTTTGCCGTCGCTGGCCAGCGCCCCATCGGCCCCCAGTTTGAGCACCACTTGCGCGGCACCCTGTGCGTGGCTCCAGGCGACGATGTCGGCCGCTTGGGTGAGGCCGGTGAGCGCGGTCATGTCTTCCAGACTGGGCAAAAACAGATCGCACAAACTGACGGCGTGGTTGATGCAGGCCTGCGCCCGGGCCAGGGGCCACAGCGACAAACGCAGGTTGGAGTCGAGCGCCACCCGTGTGCCGCTGCTGCGGGCAAGCGCCATGGCTGCAAAAGCCGTGTCGCAGGCCGTGGCGGAAATGGCTAAAGAGATGCCCGACAGGTGCAGCCAATGGCTGTGGGCGATGGCGTCTTGCCAGAGCGTGAGATCTTGTGGCTGCATGCGGCTGGCGGCCGAGCCCGCACGCGCATAACTGAAGTGGTGACCTTGCGCGTCGTGGCTCACAAAGTACATGCCGGTGGGCGCTTGGGTGTCGCGCAACACGGTGGTGGTGTCCACATTTTCGCGCTGCCACAGGTCCATCAGGCGATCACCCCAGCGGTCGGCACCCAGACGCGTCAGGTAGGCCACACGAGCCCCAGCGCGGGCTGCGGCAATGGCGGCGTTGCTGGTGTCGCCGCCAAAGCCTACTTGGTAGAGCGGGGCGTTGTCGGTCTGTTCATGAGGTCGCTGGTTGAACTCGACCATGGCTTCGCCAAGCGCCACGATGTCCAGGGTTTTGTTGGGGTGGTTCATGTCAAAAGCTTTTTGAAAAATGCCCTGGTGTTTCAGCTTGTGAAGAATAAAGCAGCTTCAAACGGCGAGCTCTGCGTTCAGATGGGCGGCTGATTCAAACGGCGCAAAAATTTTCCAGCTCTTGTTCCTTGAACTTGTTGATTGGCAAAAGACCACTGACCATTGACCATCACCCGCTCAATGCCTTCGCACATTTGTTGCGGGTTTTCATAAGTGGCTTTGTCCTTTACACGGCCTGGATCCAGCACCACCAGATCGGCAAATCCGCCTTCACGCAACACGCCCCGGTCGATCAACCCAAAACGCTGGGCTGACAAGCCGGTCATTTTGTGAATGGCCTCGGGCAAGCTGAACAGTTTTTCATCGCGACAATAATGCGCCAGCACGCGTGCGAAGGCCCCCCACAATCGGGGGTGGGGGCGTTCATCATGGGGTAATCCATCGGAGCCGATCATGCTCATGGGGTGAGCCAGAACCCGGCGCACATCATCTTCATGCATCTGAAAATAGCAGGCCCCACCTGGCATCAGTCGACGACAGGCCTGCTTTTGGTCAGTTCCCCATTCCTGCGCAATATCCGCCAGGTGACGGCCGACCATTTCAGGATGCGTGTCGCTGCGCGTGATCAGAATATCGATGACACCATCCACCAGATCTTCGCGCAGCAAAGTAGAGCCCGCGCTGTAAGGGTATACATCGGTGCCTACGCTTTGGCGATGGCTGAGCCTTTCAAGCATGGCCAGGGTTTCGATGGTGCGGCCCCAGTTGCGAGGCCCTGCACATTTGTGATGCGACATGATCCAAGTGGCCTGGCCTGCCAAGGCAGTGTCTGCCGCTTCTTGCATGGCTGCCAGTATGTCGTCCATTTCGTCACGGATGTGGGTCACGTAAACAGCACCATGGCGGCCAAGAACACGCGTCAGGGACTGCATTTCTTGCAGGTCGGCGGCATAAGCTTGCTGGTAAAAAAGGCCAGAAGATAAACCCAGTGCACCTTGGTTCAAGGCTTGATCCAGCAATGTTTGCATGGCTTTGGTTTCATCGGCAGTGGCCGCAAGATGGAGGTCGGCCATGACCGTAGCGCGTAAAGTGGTGTGACCAATCAAGGCCCCCACATTGACCGCTGGTGGGTTGTTTGCAAGTGCATGCGCGTAGTCGTTCAGTTGCGCGAAACGAAATTCGCTGGTGTGCAGCAAATCAAGGGGTGAACCCGGCGAATCACTGACCAAAGGTACCAGCGATAAACCGCAGTTACCCGTGATGACGGTGGTGACGCCTTGTGACACTTTGGCCAACATGCCTGGATCGCGCAGGACCATGGCATCGTCGTGGGTGTGCACATCGATGAAACCAGGTGTGACCGTCAAACCCTTCACATCCAAAATTTCATCGGTATCCAACGCCAAGTTTTCACCGATGGCCACAATGCGGTCACCCTGTACACAAAGGTCAGCCGGTCGAGCGGGGGCACCTGTACCATCCACCAATTGCGTATTGCGCAACAAAAGCGTTTTCATGCTTGCGTATCTTTCTCGACATTGGACCAAGCCCAGTCCACAGTCGGGTGTCTGTCCACATCCTGCCCGTGGGCCTGCAAGACCGATTTGAATTTCGCCAGATGAAGGGCAGCATCGGGCCCCAAGGCTTTGAGCACCAGCACCATCAGCAATTCAATGACCAACAAATGAGCAATGTATGCCTCAGTACCCACACGCATCACAGCATCTGGAGGAACGCTGACTTCAATGACCACGTCGGCCATCTGGGCCAATGCTGTGCCAGGTTGCGTGATGGCGATCACTTGGGCACCTTGGGATTTGGCAAAGCTGACTGCTTCTAGCATGAAAGGCATACGTCCGACGTGCGAGATCGCCACCGCTACGCCAGAAGGGCCTAAAGTGGCCGCAGAGATCAGTTGTAGGTGGGCATCGTGCACCGCATGCGCATGGCGTCCGAGTCTGAACAATCGACCTTGCAGGTCATTGGCCATGAATGCGGATGTAGCCCCCACCGAATAGCAGTCAATGCGGTCAGCCCTGGCCAGCAATTGGGCCGCTTTTTCAAGGACAGCCGGGTCCAGTTCTTGCTGCAAAGCACTGATGGACGCAGCGGCGCTGCTGAGGATTTTTTGAACGATGTCTGAGGTGCTGTCGCGCATCGTGACCGATCTGTGCACTGGTGCATGTCGGGCTAAATCCTGTGCAAGGGCCAGCTTGAATTCTCGAACGCCCTCAAACCCCAGTTGACGGGCGGTGCGCATGATGGTGGGCATGGATACCTGAGCTTGCGCAGCCAAGGCATCGACGCTCATGGACAGGGCGCGTTCTGGATCCTGGAGCACGACCGCAACCACTTGCCGTTGAGCACGAGGCAAACCGGATGCGGCCTGCTGCAAGCGCTGAAGCAAATGGGGGTAACGTTCACTCATGTCCAGCAGACATCAAAAATTCACCGATACCGCATCGACGACGAGATAAGCATCGTCAACCACGGGCATCCAGCGCCATTTGTCAAATGTCGTGCAAGGGTGTGAGACGCCGCAGCCGACCAGTTGGCCCACCATCGGGTGCTGATCTTGGGGGGTGTGCGCGTCAAATTGCAAATAGGCATGCTGGTCATTGAGGGCGCTGACGACCCAATGGGCAGGCACCTTGCGGGTTTGGATATCCCCCAGTTGTGCACGCCATTCAGGCACCGGCAAGTCCAGGTCGTACGAGACATCGCGCTTACCCATTGACAAAATGGCCAAGCCTGGCTCTGGGCAAGACTGGACAACACTGATCACCTCTAAGGCTGGGCGCAAGGTCTCCTGCAAATTCAGACGCTCGCCGACGCACTTCAAATGATGCCTGTATTGCACATGGTCATGCGTGAGGTAACAACCTGAACGAAGAATGCCCCGCGAAGGCCGATTCAAATGGGGTGTCAAATGTTGCGCGACCAAATCGAATATGGCCGATCCCCCTGCCGAGATGATCACTTCGTCTGTTTCAAAGCAAGCATCGGCTTCGCATGCCATGGCTATTTGTTGTACGCGAGCCATCAAGGCCGCCACGCTGTCTTTGTCGTGTTCGTGGTTGCAAGTGGCCAAAGCGCCTTCGTAACATTCGATGCCTGCCAGTTGCACTGCTGGGCTGCGGCGTATGCTCTGTGCCAGTGTGAGTGCTTCCTGATGGTCGCGGCAACCCGTTCGTTTGCCCGCGATGCCCAGCTCCAACAAGACAGTGAACACCGAACTGGACTGTCGCTCAACACGCCATTCTTCGATCAAACGCAATTGAGCCAGCGAGTCAATCAGAAAAAAGACTTGCAATCCTTCATGCGCACGCAACAAGGCTGACAAGCAGTCCAGATCGACCCCTTGCAGAACTTGGTTGGCGATGATGATGCGACGAACGCCGTGGCGCGCCCCCAGACCTGCCTGAAAGACATTGGCAAAACTGATGCCCCATGCACCCGCATCCAGCTGGCGGGCATACAGTTCGGGCGACATGGTGGTCTTGCCATGCGGCGCAATGTCCAGCCCACGGGTCTGGCAGAAATCTTTCATCCACTGCAGGTTGTGTTGCAGTGCAGAGTCTTTCAGCACCGCCAGCGGAAACGATAAATCTCCGTTGAGGACCTGCCAACCCTGTTGGCCAACGACCTGGATATCGATGGGGGCAAGGTGTCCAGGGTAACCCTTAAATGTCGGATTCAGCTGCATGGTTCAATTCAATTCATCATGTCGCCAGCAGGCCACGAGGCGGCCAGATGTGGTCGGAGTGAGTGGGGGGACGCTGTCGGCACAGGCGGCCACAGCATGTGGGCAACGGGAGCGAAACACACAGCCGGAGGGCGGGTTCAAGGGGCTGGGCGGATCGCCCTGCAAATGTACGCAAGGCGCTGCCTGAGACGGGTCTGGAATCGGTGCGGCTGCCAGCAAAGCCTGGGTGTACGGGTGTGCGGGCGAGTCAAACAGGGCGGCCGTGGGGGCTATCTCCATTACCCGGCCCAGGTACAAGACCACAACCCGGTCGCACAGGTACTGAACCACGTCGAGGTCGTGCGAGATGAACAGCAGAGTCAGCCCCAGTTGCTGGCGCAAGCGGATCAGCAAGTTGACAATTTGTGCCTGGATTGACATGTCCAGAGCCGACAGCGGCTCGTCTGCCACGATGAAGCGAGGTTCGGCGGCCAGTGCGCGGGCAATGCCCAGGCGCTGTTTCTGACCGCCCGAAAATTCATGCGGATAGCGGCTCGCGTGTTCGGGTTTGAGGCCAACCCGTTGCATCAAGTCGGCGATACGAGGGCCACGGGCAGGCCCCGTGTGCAGGCCGTGCGTGGACAGCACTTCAGCGAGCATGTCCCCGGCGCGCTGGCGTGGGTTGAGGCTGGGGTCTTGAAACACCATCTGCACTTGGCGGCGTAAGGGGCGCATTTGGCCCTGGCTCAGTCCCATGAGTTCACGGCCGTCCAGTTGCACCGAAGAGCCCGCGCTGGCCTGGATCAGCCGGATCAGGGCACGCCCCAAAGTGCTCTTTCCCGAACCGGATTCGCCCACGAGGCCCAGTACTTCACCCGGGGCGATGTCAAAACTGACACCGCGCACGACGCGCACGCGCTGCACGCCGCTGCCAAACTCGACCGTGAGGTCCTGAATGCGCACCAAGGGACGTGTCATGGCTGGCCTTCGAGGTGGCACAGGCGAGCGCTGCTGGGATTGCCGACCCAGGGCGGCGCTTGATGTTGGCAGGCGGGCAGGCTGACGCTGCAGCGCCCCACAAAGCTGCAGCCGGACCCCAGATGGTCCATGGCCGGTGCTTGTCCAGGAATGTCTTGCAACGCCACCGGTTGACCTGTCTGGCGGGCCAGTTGGCGCGCGCGGCCCGGCAGGCAGGCCAGCAGGCCTTGTGTGTAAGGGTGTGCAGGCTTGGCAAAGAGTTCATGCACCTGCGCATGTTCGACCACCTGGCCTGCGTACATGACCGCCACGCGCTCAGCATGGTGCGCCACCACGCCCAAATTGTGGGTGATGAACAGCATGCTCATGCCTGTTTCTTTTTGCAATCGGGACATCAGCGCTAGGATCTGCGCCTGGATAGTCACGTCCAGCGCGGTGGTGGGTTCGTCAGCGATCAGCACGCGCGGCTCGCAGACCATGGCGATGGCGATCATGATGCGCTGGCGCATGCCGCCCGAGAGTTGGTGGGGGTACTCCGCAAGACGCTGGCGTGCAGCTGGTATTTCGACCTGCTCGAGTGCGCGCAGGGCTTGAGCGCGCGCAGCTGCAGCGTTTACGCCCTTGTGCAAGCGCACCGATTCGGCGATCTGCTCGCCCACCGACAACACCGGGTTCAGACAGGTCATGGGCTCTTGAAAGATCATGGCGATTTGGTTGCCTCGCAGGTGGCGCATGTGCTTGTCGCTGACCTGTAAGAGATCGTGCACCTGGCCTTGGGCATCGGTCAGCAAGGCCTGCCCTGAACAGGTCCAGCGGGCATTGCGCGACAACAATCGCATCAGGCTCAGGGCCGTGAGTGACTTGCCGCTGCCGGACTCTCCCACCAAGGCCAAGGTTTGCCCGTCGAACAGTTCAAAGCTGACACCCCGCACCAGCGGCAGCGAGCCCTCGCTGTGCAGCAGTTGAGTGTGCAGATTGCGCACACTGAGTCGGGGCAGCAGGGCAGTCATGTGGAACCTTTGAGCCGTGGGTCGAGCAGGTCGCGCACGCCATCCCCCAGTATTTGCAGTGAAAGAGCTGTCAGCATGATGGCCATGCCGGGGAAAAACAGAGTCCAAACGGCGCGGTCGGCATGCTGCGTGCTGGCGGCCACCATGGTGCCCCAAGTGGGGATTTCAGCGCCCACGCCGACACCCAAAAACGACAAACCGGCCTCGGCAAGCAAGGCGTAGGCAAAGATGAAACTCAGCTGCACCAAGACCGGCGACATCAGGTTGGGCAGAATGTGCACGCCCAGGAGCCGAGGTGTGCTAACCCCCACGGCGCGGGCAGCCTCGACATAGGGAAGTTCGCGGATCACCAGCGTGGATGCACGCACCACGCGGGCCACTCGCGGCGTGTAAACGATGGTCAGGGCCAGCACCACGTTGCTCGGACTTGCTCCCAAAATCGACACCAGGGCGATGCCCAGCAGGATGTCGGGAAAGGCCATCATGGCGTCCACACCCCGCATCAGCGGCGCATCCAAGGCCTTGAAAAAACCGGCCAGCAAACCCAGCACAGTACCCAACATGACCGCTAGCAAGGCGGTCCCGGCACCAATGGCCAGCGAGTAGCGTGCGCCATAAAAAATGCGGCTGGTGATGTCCCGGCCTAGCTCGTCCGTGCCACTCCAGTGGCTCCAGTTCGGCGCGCGCAGGCGCTGGCTGATTTTCATGGTCATGGGGTCATGCGGCAGCACCCATTGGCTGATGGCGGCCATCAGCAGCATCAGCGCCAGCAGCACCAGCGCAATCAGCACCACCCGGCGGGCAAAAAGGGTTCGCAGGGCCACGCGCCATTCAGCCATGGCGCACCCGGGGGTCGACAAAGACGTAGAGCACGTCGATGGTGAAATTGATGACCACGTAGACGCCGGCAATCACCAGCAAGGCGCCTTGGATGACTGGATAGTCGCGGCGCAAAACGGCGCGCACCACCAAGTTGCCCAGGCCAGGGAGGTTGAAAACGGTCTCGGTCACCACCGCACCACCCACCATCAAGGCCAGCGTGAGGCCCAGCACCGTTAGGATAGGCACCAAAGCATTGCGCAGCGCGTGCTTGAGCACGACGGTGCTTTCTGTCAACCCTTTGGAGCGGGCGGTACGGATGTAGTCTTCGCTCAAAATGTCTAGCATTGAGGCTCGCGTGAAGCGGATGATCAAGGCCGAGTTGAGCGTGCCAAGCACCAGCGCGGGCAGCATCAAATGGTGCAGGCGAGTCAACCAATCGGCATTGGGGTCGCCGTAACCGGATACTGGAAACCAACCTGCGCCCACAGCCAGTAGCTGTATCACCATCAGACCCATCCAAAAGCTGGGCATGCTGGCCCCCAGCATGGCCAAGGTACTGACACACTGGTCTACCCAGCGGCCACGCCAGACCGCAGAAGCGATGCCGCAGGGAACGCCGATCAGCATGGCCAAAGCCACAGAAAAAATAGCCAGCCAGGCCGTCGGTTCTGCCCGGTCAAGCAGTACCTGCGAGACGGGCATTTGCAAAAAGATGGATTGCCCCAGATTGCCCTTGAGCACCTCTCCAAGCCAAAGCAAATATTGTGTGAACAGAGATTGGTCCAGCCCGAAGCGCTGGCGTGCCTCGGCAATGTCCTGCAGCGAAGCCTGATCACCCAGCAGGAGCGCCATCGGATCGCCAGAGGCCAAGCGTGTGAGCAGGAAAACCAGCACGGAGACCAAGGACAGCACCACCAGCATGCCACCGAGACGGCCAAGCAGGGTGCGTCCAAGGCTGGCCCAGGACATGCGGGACATCAATCAGCCTTGGTAGTCACTTGGACAAGCCCGTGTTCCAAAAGAACGGCCATGTGGCCGGTGTGTAGCCTTCCAGCTTGGACGAGCGCGCAGACAAGCTGCTGAATTTGCCGACGTTGATGTAAGGCACTTCGTTGTAGACGGTCTGTTGCACGGTGCCCCAGAGCTGCGCGCGTTTGGTCGGATCGGCTTGTCGGTTGAAGTCGCCCAGTGCCTTGGCCTTGGCGGGTGTGTCCCACCAGCCTGGTGCGCCGTCGCCCAGTTGTGGTGGGGAGAGCATGGGTTCGGGGAACTGACCCGAGTGCGTCATGTAAATGTCCCACACTTTGGAGTCACCCCGGCGCTGCACCAGTGTGGCCCAGTCGACCACCTGCATTTCTGGCTTGAATCCGGCGGCGCGTAGCTGCTCGGCCATCACCTGCACCATGGTGTGGTGGAACTCAAAATTGCGGCTGGTCAGCAGCCGGATGGTCTCTCCCTTGTAACCAGCTTTTTCTGCCATTTCTTTGGCGCGCTTGGCGTCTTGCTTGTTGTACTGGTCAGTGCCGGCTGTGGAGTAAAACGGCGTGCCTTGCGGGAAGTGGTTGCCTTCCACGGTGAAGAAACGCTTGTCACCGTAAGCGGCGGTCAACATCTCGCCTTGCCCAATGGCGATTTGAATCGCCTGGCGCATGCCTTGGTTGGCCATCACGCCTTCTTTGGTGTTGAGAACCAAATATGGAAAGCCGAAAGAAGGTGTGAGGATGGGCACCACGCCAGCGCCGCCTTTTTCCACCCGCGACAATGCCTCTGCAGGCAATTGGTCGGCAAATTGGAACTGATTGGCCAAGGCCCCCTCCACGCGTGTGTTGGCGTTGGGCACGGGCGTGAAGCGCAACTCGTCCAGTAGGGCTTCGCGTTTGCCACCGTAGCCGCTGGCCGCCTCGTTGCGTGGGCTGTAGGTGTCAAAGCGCGACAGGATCACGAACTGGTCGGGGCGGCGCTCCTTGAATTTGTAGGGGCCGGTTCCCACAAATGTGGTGAGCGGGGTGGCGATGCTTTCCTTGGCCATGATGGCGGCCATGCCCGAGGGCAGCGCCAGTTGCGACAGCAGTGAGGCGTTGGGTACTTTGAACTTCCATTCAAGTGTGTGGCTGCCTTTGGCTTCAAGACTTGCCGTGTCCTTGGCGATCGATTTTCCGCGCGGTGCCATGTCCATCCAGCGCTTGAGTGAGGCCACCACATCCTGTGCATCCAAGTCACGGCCGCTGTGCAATTTCACGCCCTTGCGGATGTTGATGTTGTAGGTCAGACCATCGGCCGACATTTTGGGCATGCCATCGGCAAGCATGGGTATGGCATTCCATTTCGCGTCAAATGTGTAAAGGGTTTCATACACATGCTGCATGATGGTTCCCACCAGATCCGCTGTGGAGGCCATCGGGTCCAGACTTTGGGGCTCACCAATCATGGCCAAATTGGCAGCACCACCCTTGGGCGGCGCTGCTAAAGAAACCATTGGCAATGCCGCCAAGAGCAAAGTCAGCAGGTGTCGACGTGGCAAACGCAGCATGTGGGTCTCCTGAAAATGAAAGGAATCATGTAAATTTTTTACACGATTCATCTTAAAACAAGCCAGAATCGTGCGAATACAGGGTTTTCCTGTACATAATTGATCAATTGAGACTTATCAACCCTGTAGGAGACAACACATGAATGTTGAAATGCTTGGCACATCACCCATTGCCTCAGACCGTTTGGCCCGTCCGCTTTCACCCGCCACACGCGCTGGCGATTTTGTTTTTGTTTCGGGTCAAGTGCCGACCAATGACCAAGGCGAAGTGGTGTTCGGTGGGATTGAGGCTCAAACACGCCAAGTCTTTGTCCGCATACAACAAGCGCTGTCTCTGGCAGGTTGTACCTTGGATGATGTGTGCAAAGTGAACGTCTGGCTGAACGATGCGCGGGACTTCGGGAGCTTCAATCGCATCTACATGGAGTGCTTTGGTGAGCACCGTCCAGCGAGATCCACAGTGGAGTCCAGGCTGATGATTGATGCCAAGGTTGAAATCGATGTCACGGCCTACAAACCTCGCTGAAGCCACCAGTTGACAAGGGGTGGCATTCAACGTTTGGTTGCGGCCGTGGATTGTTCAATCACTTCAAGCCACTCAACGCCTCGGCCGGGTAGCCCGGCCGTGTTTTGCAGTCCTCGATGTACTGCTCAATGATGGCCTCGTAGCTGGCATCAGCCCGCAAACCCAAGGCATGCGCACGCTCAAAGGTGCAAGCTTTGGCCCAGTTGTCCACGATGGCGGCGATGCGCTCGTCTTTTTCAAAAGTCACGCGGGCACGCACAGCGGGACCAGCGACTTTTTCCAGCGCGGCCAGCATGTCGCTGACCTTCACATTCAAGCCCGGCAGGTTCAGGGCCATGCGGCCGCCAAAGGCTTCGCGGCTGGCCTCGAACACGGTGATCAGGCCATGCATGGTGTTACCCGGCGAAGAGATGGGGTGTGAAACATGCGCGTCCACCGGGCAGGTGGTGGCGGTGCCCGCCAAAGGCTCGCGGATGATGCCGCTGAAGAAGGAGGACGCCGCGCCATTGGGCTTGCCGGGGCGCACGGCCACCGTCATCAGGCGGGCGGCGCGGCCGTCGATGTAGCCTTTGCGGGTGTAGTCGGCCACCATGTACTCGATCATCAGCTTGTGTGTGCCATACGAGGTTTGTGGCGTGGGCAAGGTGGTGTCGGCCACCAGCGCAGGCATGGGGTTGGCCGCATCAGGCCCGAACACGGCCACCGAGCTGGCAAAGACCAAGCGTGAGGCTTTGCCGGACGAGCGGATGCTGTCGAGCAACAAGCGCGAGCTGTCCACGTTGGAGCGCAGACCCAAATCAAAGTCCAACTCGCACTCGCCCGACACGGCCGAGGCCAAATGGAACACGCCGTCAAAACCGCTCTTGAACAAGTCGCCTTGTTCCAGCATGGGGCCCGCATGGCCCTTGACCCGAGGGTCGGCCAGCATATCGGCGGGGGCGGGGAACAGGTCGGCAATGACCAATTCCGTCACGGTCTGGCCATTGAGCTGTCCGCGCTTCAAAATTTCGCGGGCCAGTCGGGCGCCCAAAAATCCGGCACCGCCGGTGATCAAAATACGCATGTTCATGTCCTTGGTTTATTCAGAGCGAGATGCATTTTTTGTAGGAGCCCACCCCGTGGGCGATGCAGGTCTTCGTGGTCCACGCGGAATCGCCCACAGGGTGGGCTCCACCAAAAGAAGGGCGGTCTATCAATGGTTGTCTTTGGGCACAGCCGCGCCGCGCTGGCCGACCAAAAAGTCCATGTCTGCGCCTTCGTCGGCTTGCAGCACATGGTCGATGTAAAGCTTCCAGTAGCCCGAATTCATGGCGGGCGCGGGCTTTTCCCACAGCGACAAGCGGCGTGCCAGTTCTTCGTCGCTGATGAGCAGTTGCAGTTTGCGCTCGGGCACGTTCAGCTCAATCATGTCGCCGTTTTGCACCACGGCCAGCGGGCCGCCCGCGGCGGCTTCAGGCGTGGTGTGCAACACCACGGTGCCGTAGGCCGTGCCGCTCATGCGGGCGTCGCTGATGCGCACCATGTCGGTGATGCCTTTGCGCAGCACCTTGGGTGGCAGCGGCATGTTGCCCACCTCGGCCATGCCGGGGTAGCCCTTGGGGCCACAGTTCTTCAAAACCAAAATGCAGTTCTCGTCCACATCCAGACCTTCGTCATCGATGCGTTTGTGGAAATCGTGGCTGTCTTCAAACACCACGGCGCGGCCGGTGTGCACCATCAGCGAAGGTGTGGCAGCGCTGGGCTTGATGACCGCACCGCGTGGGGCCAAGTTGCCGCGCAGGATGGCGATGCCCGCCTTTTCTTTGAACGGGGCTTCAAATGTTTTGATGACGCGCGGGTCGTAGTTCACGGCGCTGGCGATGTTTTCGCTCACCGTTTTACCGCTCACCGTCACCAGACTCAAGTGCAGCAGGTGCTCGATTTCTTTCATCACCACCGGCAAGCCCCCTGCATAGCAAAAGTCTTCCATCAGGTGATCGCCCGAGGGTTGCAAATTGAGCAGGCAAGGCAACTCGCTGCCCAGGCGCTCGAAGTCGTCCACGGTGAGCTTCAAACCCAAACGCCCAGCTATCGCGATCAGGTGGATCACCGCGTTGGTCGAGCCGCCAATGGCCGCCAGCGTGCGGATGGCGTTTTCAAAAGCTTCGCGGGTCAGTACCTTGCTGATGGTCTGGTCGGTGTGCACCATCTCGACGATGCGCCGCCCGGCTTCGCGGGCCAGCACATTGCGGCGGCCATCCACAGCGGGGTAAGTGGCGTTGCCGGGCAGGCCAATGCCCAGGGCCTCTACCATGCTGGCCATGGTGCTGGCGGTGCCCATGGTCATGCAGTGGCCGTGGCTGCGGTGCATGCAGCTTTCTGCTTCAAAAAAGTCGGTCAGCTTGAGCGTGCCCGCACGCACCTGCTCGCTCATGCTCCACACCCCGGTGCCCGAGCCCAGCTCTTGGCCGCGCCATTTGCCGTTCAGCATGGGACCGCCCGAGACGCCAATGGTGGGCAGGCCCACGCTGGACGCGCCCATGAGCAAGCTGGGCGTGGTTTTGTCGCAACCCATGAGCAACACCACGCCGTCAATCGGGTTGCCGCGAATGCTCTCTTCAACGTCCATGCTGGCCAGGTTGCGGTACAGCATGGCGGTGGGGCGCAGCAGGGTTTCGCCCAGCGACATCACGGGGAATTCAAGCGGAAAGCCACCCGCTTCATAAACCCCGATCTTGACCTGCTCGGCCAGCGTGCGAAAGTGCGAGTTGCAGGGCGTAAGTTCGCTGAAGGTGTTGCAGATGCCAATGACCGGGCGACCATCAAACTGGTCATGCGGCACGCCCTTGCCTTTGACCCAGCTGCGGTAGGCAAAGCCATCGCGGTCTTGGCGGCCAAACCATTGCTGGCTGCGCAGGTCTTCGGGTTTTTTGCGGGGTGGGCTGCCGTTTTTGTCGCTCATGGGTGTGCTTCCAGTGAAAGGTCAAATAGCCAAGAATTTCAAAATACTATCGTATGACGATTAAAAAACAAGCGGATCTTGTAAAGCCAGCGACATGCAGAAAATCGATTGACACCAAGATGACTGTCCTAGGGTTTTCCAGAGTCGCAAGGGCCTTGACAATCATCATATGATAAACATGCAATCGCCATCACCATGAGTAAAAACTTTCACAGACACACCCTCGACTTGCTGGGCCACGCCATCTTGTCGGGCCGCTACGCGGTGGGGGCCAGCTTGCCACCTGAGCCGCTTCTGTGCGAAGAATTCGGTGTGAGTCGCACGGTGGTGCGCGAGGTCATCAAGTCCTTGGTGGCCAAAGGTTTGCTGTTCACGGGCCCCAAGGTGGGCACGCGTGTGCTGCCCGATGCCGACTGGAACTGGTTTGACCCCGATGTGGTGGCCTGGCAAGCTCAGTGCGGCCTGACGCCCGAATTTTTGAAAGACTTGCAAGAGCTGCGTCGCGTGGTGGAGCCTGCCGCCGTGCGTTTGGCGGCCGAACGGGCCACAACACAAGACATTGCTCAGATCGAAGCCGCTTATGCGGGCATGAAAAAAGCGGTGGAAGAGGGCGGCGATTACGTCACGCACGACATGCGTTTTCACCAAGGGCTGTTGCAAGCTTCTCACAACCGAATGCTGGTGCAAATGAGCAAGGCCCTCAATGCTTTGCTGCGCACCAGTTTTGAAATTTCCGCCCGCATCAAGGACGGCCCCAAAAACTCACTGCCCCTGCACCGTGCCGTGCTCAATGCTGTGATCGCCCGCGAACCGGCCAAAGCCGAACGCGCCATCATGGTCCTGATCGAAGGGGCCAAGGACGACATTGAGCTGGTGCTGTCATCTCGCAAAAAACTGCCGATGGTCTCGGGCATGGCCACACCGATCAAAACCCAAACCAAACCCAAAACGATTTCCAAAGCCATCTCCAAAATGAACATTCCAAAATCAGGGGCTGCACTTGCAAAAAATCATTGATCTCTTTTTCAAACTGCTGGAGTTTCTGGTGGTGGCTTGTCTGGTGGCCATGGTCATCATGGTGTTTGGCAATGTGGTGCTGCGCTACGGCTTCAACTCAGGCATTTCCATCTCGGACGAGATGTCGCGCTACTGCTTCATTTGGCTGACCTACCTTGGGGCCATGGTGGCCATGCGCGAAAAGGGCCACTTGGGTGTGGACACCTTGGTGCGCCGCTTGTCGCTCGGGGGCAAAAAGCTGTGCTTTTTCTTGAGCGAAGTGATGATGCTCGGCTGCAATGTGCTGTTCTTTTGGGGCACTTGGAAAATGCACGATCTGCAAGTCACCAACATTTCGGTGGTGGTGGGCATTTCCATGATCTGGATTTACGGCATCGGCTACGTGACCGCCAGCGTCATGGCAGCGATGAACCTCAACCAATTGCGCTTGCTGCTGACCGGTCGCCTGAAAGAGGAAGACTTGGTGATGGTGGTCGAGTCAGAAGACACCGTGGTGTTGGATGAGCTGAAGCCCAAAGCTGCATCCCACGTGTCCATGAATTCAGAAGTGCGAGGCCGCGCATGACCATCGCCGTTTTTGTATTCAGCTTGCTGGGGGCCATGGCCTTGGGCATGCCCATTGCCTATGCCTTGCTGGTCTGTGGCCTGAGCCTGATGGCCTACATGGCCAGCAACGGCATGATCAATGCCTTTGACAGCCAGATCCTGGCGCAGCGCTTTGTCGATGGCGCAGACAACTTCCCTTTGCTGGCGGTGCCGTTTTTCTTGTTGGCGGGTGAGTTCATGAACGCGGGCGGTTTGAGCCGTCGCATCGTGAACCTGGCCATGGCCTGGGTCGGTCATTTCAGGGGTGGTCTGGGTTATGTGGCTGTGATGGCGGCGGTGATCATGGCCTCGCTGTCGGGCTCTGCGGTGGCCGACACGGCGGCGCTGGCGGCCTTGCTGATTCCGATGATGAAGCGGGCCGGTTACAACGTGGGTCGCTCGGCGGGATTGATCGCCTCGGGCGGCATCATCGCGCCGGTGATTCCGCCTTCCATTGGTTTCATCATCTTTGGCGTGGCGGCCAACGTGTCCATCACCAAGCTGTTTTTGGCGGGCATCGTGCCAGGTTTGTTGATGGGCGTGGCGATTGGCTTGACGTGGTGGTGGGTGGCCAAGCGCGAAAACGTGCAGCCGGGACCGCGCATGAATCTGTCTGACAAACTGAAAGCCACGCGAGAAGGCATTTTGGCGCTGGGCTTGCCGGTGTTCATCATCGGCGGCATGAAGTTCGGCGTGTTCACCCCGACCGAGGCAGCGGTGGTGGCCGCCGTTTACAGCTTTGTGGTGGGTGCCTTTGTGTACCGCGAGTTGCCGTGGTCCAAGCTCTATGGCCTGATTTTGACGGCTGGCAAGACCACGGCGGTGATCATGTTCTTGGTGGCTGCCGCCATGGTCAGCGCCTGGCTCATCACCGTGGCCAACATCCCGGCCGAAGTGGCCCGCATGATGGAGCCGCTCATGGGCAACAAGACCTTGCTGATGGTCGTTCTGATGCTCTTGGTTGTGGTGGTGGGCACGGCGCTCGACTTCACGCCTACCGTCTTAATCTTGACGCCGGTGCTGATGCCCTTGGTCATCAAGGCGGGCATTGACCCGGTCTACTTTGGTGTGCTGTTCATCATGAACAATGCGATTGGTTTGATCACCCCCCCTGTGGGCACGGTGCTCAACGTGGTGTGTGGCGTGGCCAAGATCAACATGGACACGGCATTCAAAGGCGTTCTGCCTTTCTTGTGGGCGCAGCTCGGTGTGCTGGCCTTGTTGGTTGCTTTCCCGTCCATCGTCATCGAGCCGATGAAGTGGATGTTGAGATGATTTTTTTACCCAGTGTGTTTTTTATAAAGGAGACAGTCATGTTGAAACGCAGAAATCTGGTAGCCCTGATCGCGGGCACATTCCTGGTGGCTTCGAGCGCCATGGCGCAGTTTGCCGACCGCAACATCAAGTTCACCAACGGCGTGAACGAAGACCACCCGGTGGGCGTGGGCGTCAAGAAAATGCAAGAAGTGCTGGCCGCCAAAACCGGCGGCAAGATGAAAATCACCGCCTTCTGGGGCGGTGCAGCCGGTGGCGACTTGCCAGCCACCCAAGCTTTGCGTGCAGGCACCCAAGAAATGGTCTGCACCTCCAGCTCGCCGCTGGTGGGCATCATCAAAGAACTGGGTGTTTTTGACCTGCCTTTCCTGTTTGCCAACGAAAAAGAAGCCGATGCCGTGCTGGATGGCGCTGCTGGCAAGTACTTCAATGCCAAGCTCGAAGCCGCTGGCCTAGTGAACTTGGCCTATTGGGAAAACGGTTTCCGCAACCTCACCAACAGCAAGCGTCCGGTCACCAAGCTGGAAGACTTTGACGGTGTGAAAGTTCGCGTGATGCAGAACAACATCTTCCTGGACACCTTTAAGACTTTGGGCACCAACGCCGTGCCCATGGCCTTCGGTGAGGTGTTCACTGCCCTGGAAACCAAGACCATCGACGGTCAGGAAAACCCCTTTGTGACCATTGAAACCTCCAAGTTCAATGAAGTGCAAAAGTTCCTGAGCGTGACACGTCACGCCTACACGCCTTTCCTGGTGCTCTACAGCAAGAAGCTGTGGGACCAGCTCAACCCGCAAGAACAAGCCGTGCTGCGTGAAGCGGCCATGGAAGGCCAGAAAGTGCAACGCGCCGCCAACCGCGCTTTGAACGAGAAATCGCTGGCCAGCCTGAAGACCAAGGGCATGCAGGTCAACGAGGTGAGCGCTGCCGAGCAAAACCGTATCCGTGCGAAAGTCGCTTCTGTGTATGACAAGCACAAGGACTCGATCGGAGCGGATGCCATCAAGGTGGTGCAAGACGAGTTGAAGAAGTCTCGCGGCGGTTGATCCCTCGCGCTCAGCCTTTATGCTGAACCCACAAGCTCCACAGCCAACCGCTGTGGGGCTTTTTTAACGACCGAAATGGGCGCTGCCATGAAAATCACGCAACTTGAAACCATCCGCTTGGGTGAATTTCCCAACATCATCTGGGTGCGCCTGCACACCGACGAAGGCCTGGTGGGCCTGGGCGAAACCTTCATGGGGGCGCAAGCGGTCGAGGCTTATTTGCACGAGTGGGTCGCGCCCAAACTGGTGGGGCAAGACCCGCTGGCCATCGAGTCGCGCCAGCGCGACATCACCGGCTACTTGGGCTGGCGTGGGTCCGGTGTGGAAACGCGTGGCAACTCGGCAGTCGACATCGCGCTGTGGGACATTTTTGGCAAAGCTGCAGGCATGCCGGTCTACACCGCTTTGGGCGGCAAGAGCCGCGACGAGATCCGCGTTTACAACACCTGTGCCGGATACCAGTACATCCGCAGCAACGTGAACCAGACCAGCAGCAACTGGGGTTTGGGCAACAACGCTGGGCCTTACGAAGACCTGCAGGGTTTTTTGCACCGCGCCGATGAGGTGGCCGAGTCGCTGCTGAGTGAAGGCATTACCGGCATGAAGATTTGGCCCTTTGATGTGGCCGCAGAAAAATCGCACGGCCAGTACATCAGCCCGCAAGACCTGAACACCGCGCTCGAGCCGTTTCGCAAAATCAGGAATGCGGTGGGCGACAAGATGGACATCATGGTGGAGTTCCACAGCCTGTGGCGCTTGCCCATGGCACAAAAGATTTCACGTGCCCTGCAAGAGTTCGACACCTTCTGGCACGAAGACGCGATCCGCATGGACAGCCTCGATTTGCTCAAGCAGTACGCGGTGGACTGCAAGGCGCTGATTTGCGCGAGCGAAACGCTCAGCTACAAGTGGGGCTTCAAAGACTATTTGCAAACCGGCGTGGCAGGCGTGGCCATGCTGGACTTGAGTTGGTGCGGGGGCCTGACCGAGGCCCGCAAAATCGCCGCCATGGCCGACGCCTGGCAGCTGCCCGTGGCCCCGCACGACTGCACCGGGCCGGTGGTGTGGGCCGCCTCCACCCACTTGTCGCTGCACGCGCCCAACGCCTTGATTCAAGAGAGCGTGCGGGCTTTTTACAGCGGTTGGTACAAAGAGTTGGTGACCGAATTGCCGCAGGTGAAGAACGGCATGATCAGCCTGAACGACAAGCCGGGCTTGGGGCTGGAGTTGCTGCCTGATTTGCACCAACGTGCCGATGCGGTGGTGCGGATGAGTCGCTAGCCGAATGTGGGAGCCCCGCCCTTGTTGAGCGGCCCTGTGAACCATTGAATGATCAGAGGTGTTGTAGGTCGGTACTCGAAGAGTCCGACGCTGGCATGCTCACCAACATGACTCATTCAGGCCTTGCTGGTGTGCGCACATCCGTCGGGGTCTTCGACCACCGACCTACAACAGGCCATCCCTTGTAGGTCGGCACTCGAAGAGTCCGACGCTGGCATGCTCAACCACATGCCTCATTCAGGCCTTGCCCTTGTGCGCACATCCGTCGGGGTCTTCGACCACCGACCTACAAGAGGCATTTCCCCGTAGGTCGGCACTCGAAGAGTCCGACGCTGGCGTGCTTAACCGCATGCCTCATTCAGGCCTTGCCCTTGTGCGCACATCCGTCTGGGTCTTCGACCACCGACCTGCAACAGGCCATCCCTCGTACGTCGGCACTCGAAGAGTCCGACGCTGGCAGCTCAACCACATGCCTCATTCAGGCCTTGCCGGTGTGCGCACATCCGTCGGGGTCTTCGACCACCGACCTAGTGCGCCCGTGAAGGCGCGTACACAGCATGGTGAGAGTCCATGTCGGGGTAAGCCAAGGCCCCGTAGCCGAAGGTAACTGCGTCGCTGCGAGGCGGGGTGGAGAGCAACCGGAGGCGAACTGGCGGTGCGCAGTAAAGCGAACTCGATTCGGCAGGGTGTGGCGGCGAGCTGGCTAGGTCTCTTGGCGAAGCCTGAAACACATCGCATGCGTTGTTTTGGTGGATAAAACGACATGCGGGCCACCCATGTGGTTGGAGGCGCAACGTCAGGAAGTGTGCGTGAGATAAGCGGGGAGAGCTGTGGCCTGAGGTGACGGGCTGCAGCAGTCAGAGCCATCGTAGTAGCGATGGGCTGCCAGAGCAGACAGGGCCAAACCACACTGGAAACGGTGTGTGCAAGCGAGAGTTTGCGATAACCGGGGTACGCCCCTTGAGCCTAAACCGAGCAGACGGCAGCCTGAGAAGTGCGGAGTAGGAAAGCCGCATGAGCCAAGGGTGGCAGGAAAGTGGATACGAGAAAGACAGAGATGAACGAGAGCGAAAGTGAAACGGCGGCAGTGCCCCTTGGGGTTAAACAAGCCGAGTCAGGCCCGGCCCAATGGGCGTGGGTGGACCGTGAAGTCTGGACGGATCGTATGTTGGCGGCGCTGGGCAACGGCGTCAAAGGAAACAAGTGGTTCAGTTTGATCGACAAGGTCTGGCGCCTAAGCACCTTGCAAGCGGCTTGGCAACAAGTCAAAGCGAACAAAGGGGCATGGGGCATAGACCGGCAAAGCATTGAAGGATTTGCGGCGCATGAACAGCGGTACCTGAGCGAGCTGTCCAGACAACTGGAGCAAGGAGAGTACAGGCCCCAGGCGGTGCGGCGGGTAGAAATACCCAAAGCTGGCGGTAAAACGCGGCCCCTGGGCATCCCGACGGTCAAGGACAGGATAGTCCAGACGGCGGTCAAGCGGGTGATTGAGCCGATCTTTGAGAACGAGTTTGAGGGCACGAGCTACGGGTTTCGACCCGGCAGGGGCTGCAAAGACGCGCTGCGGCAAGTCGATGCACTTTTGAAGGAAGGCTACACCCATGTGGTGGATGCAGACCTGCAGGGGTACTTTGACAGCATCCCGCATGAGGCACTGATGGACAGGATCGGAGCGCACATCAGCGATGGAAGGCTGCTGGCTTTGTTTAAAGGCTGGCTACAGCAAGACATCGTGCAAGAGATGCGCAGATGGACGCCGACGGCGGGCACCCCGCAAGGGGCGGTCATCAGCCCGTTGCTGGCCAATTTGTACCTGCATCCGCTGGACGTGAAGATGAAGGCGCAGGGCTACCGAATGGTGCGCTACGCGGACGACTTCGTGATTCTGTGCACGACGGCGCAACAAGCGCACGAGGCACTGGAGCAGGTCAAGCAGTGGGTAGGGCAAAACGGGCTGAGCTTGCACCCGGACAAGACCCATGTAGGGGACTGCACGCAAAGGGGACAGGGCTTTGAGTTCCTGGGCTACCGATTTGAGGCGGGCAGACGCTGGGTGCGGGACAAGAGTCTCAAGAGCTTGAAAGACAAGGTGCGAGAAAAGACCAAGCGCACGAGAGGCGAGAGTCTGCGCGTTGTCATTGAAGATCTTGGCCCTATGCTCAAGGGGTGGTTTGGCTACTTCAAGCATGCGTGCAAAAGCACGTTCCGAAAAATAGACGGATTCATACGCAGGAGACTGCGTGCAATGCTGCGCAAGCAGGAAAAGCGTCCGGGGATGGGAAGGTGCCATGCCGATCACAAACGCTGGCCAAATGTGTACTTCGCTGAGTTGGGGCTGTTCACCATGACGCAGGCCCGATTGCAAGCGAGCCAATCCCGATGAGGAAACCACTGACTGGAGAGCCGTGTGCGGGAAAACCGCACGCACGGTTCGGAGGGAGGGGAGGCCTTGGCCTTCTCTACCCCTATCAAGAGGCAATCCCTCGTAGGTCGGCACTCGAAGAGTCCGACGCTGGCAGCTCAACCACATGCCTCATTCAGGCCTTGCCCTTGTGCGCACATCCGTCGGGGTCTTCGACCACCGACCTACAAGAGGCATTTCCCCGTAGGTCGGCACTCGAAGAGTCCGACGCAGGTATCCATAGCAGATGCCCCGCCTCCGGGGCGATGGGGATCAGCCGTTCCAACGCGTATGAAATTTACCCGGCCGATCCACACGCTGGTAGGTGTGCGCCCCAAAATAATCGCGCTGCGCCTGCAGCAAATTGGCGGGCAAACGGGCCGAGCGGTAGGCGTCGTAGTAGCTCAGTGAACTCATGAACGAGGGCACGGCCACGCCGTGGAGGGCGCCCATGGCCACCACTTCGCGCAGGTCCTGGTGGCAGCGGCCCATGACACCGGCAAAGTGGCTGTCCATCAACAGGTTGTCGAGGTCTGGTGAGCGTTCGTAGCTGGCACGAATGTCCTCCAGCAGATGGGCTCGGATGATGCAGCCCGCACGCCAGACCGAGGCCACGGTGCCCATGGGCAGTTGCCATTGGTGTTCGCGGTCAGCGGCCTTCAGCAGGCTGAAGCCTTGGGCGTAGGCGCAAATTTTGGAGGCCAGCAACGCGTGTTTGATCTGGCCCAGCACCGCATCGCGTGGGCCTGCGGCGCGGGCTGCGGGCCCTGGCAATACCTTGGAAGCTTTGGCACGTTCGGCATGCAAGCCGCTCACCGTGCGTGCAAACACCGCATTGGCAATGGTGGGCGCTGTGACCCCCAAATCGAGGGCAATTTGGCTGGCCCATTTGCCCGTGCCTTTTTGTTCGGCTGTGTCCAAAATCAGGTCCACCAAGGCGCTGCCCGTTTCGGGGTCGGTGTGCGCCAGGATGTCTGCAGTGATGCCGATCAGGTAGCTGGCCAGCTCGCCCTGGTTCCATTCGTGGAACACCACGCTCATCTCGGCTGGGCTCATGCCCAGCAAGTGGTGCATCAACCAATAGGCTTCGCAGATGGTTTGCATGTCGGCGTATTCAATGCCGTTGTGCACCATCTTCACGAAGTGGCCCGAGCCGCCTGGGCCTATCCATTCGCAGCAGGCTTCACCGCCATCGGTTTTGGCGGCAATGGCTTGCAGCATGGGTTTCAGGCGCGGCCAAGCTTCAGTTGCGCCACCGGGCATCAAAGCCGGGCCGTGCAAAGCGCCTTCTTCGCCGCCGCTCACGCCCGCACCCACATAGTGAATGCCCGTGCCTTCCAGCGCCTGCATGCGGCGTTGGGTGTCGGTGTAGAGCGTGTTGCCGCCGTCCATCACCACATCGCCAGCGCTCAGCAATGGGCTGAGCTGCTCCAGCACGGCATCGACCGCAGCCCCAGCGGGCACCATCAGCCAAACACAACGCGGCGTTTGCAAGCTGGCCACGAGGTCCACCAAAGAAGCTGCCGCCTGCGCCTTGAGCCCCTGTGTGCGCTGGCCAAAGCTATTGCGCTTGGCCGAGTCCAGATCAAAACCACAAACGCCAAAACCGTTTCGTGCCAAATTCAGCGCCAGGTTTTCGCCCATGACGCCCAGGCCCACCAGGCCAATGTCCATCTTCTGCATAGGTTCGATTTATCCCCGACCCACAAAAGGCATGTTGGTGGCCATCACGGTGGTGAACAAAATATTGGCTGACAAAGGCAGGCGCGACATGGTGAGGAATGTGTCGACCACGGCCGACATGTCCATGCGGGGTTCGGCCTTGATGGTGCCATCGGCCTGGGGCACGCCCTTGGCCATGCGCTCGGTCATGTCCGAGGCCACGTTGCCGATGTCGATCTGGCCCACAGCGATGCTGAAGGCGCGGCCGTCCAGCGATGCGGCGCGGGTCAGGCCCGAGATGGCGTGCTTGGTGGCGGTGTAGGCAATCGAGCCATAACGTGGCACATGGGCCGAGATCGAACCGTTGTTGATGATGCGGCCGCCTTGCGGGCTTTGCTCTTGCATCAGCTTGAAGGCGTGTGACAGGCAATAGAACGCGCCGTTCAGGTTCACGTCCACCATGCGGCGCCAGTCATCACCCGTGATGTCGCCGGGCAAGGTGGTGGGCAGCGAGATGCCCGCGTTGTTGAACAACAAATCGAGGCGACCGAACTGTGCACGGACCTTGTCGAACAAGGCTTTGACCTGTTCTTCGCTGGACACGTCGGCAGACATCGCCACGCCATTGGCGGCATTCGAGCCTGCCTTGGCGATGGTGTCCTGCAGGGCTTCGGTGCGGCGACCGACCAAGACCACTTGCCAACCTTCTTGGAGCAGGCCAAGGGCGCAGGCTTGGCCAATACCGGAGCTGGCACCGGTGACGAGGGCAACTTTTTTCATCAGAATGTCTTTCAGAGTTTCAGGATGTGGGATGTTCAGGCAGCGTCTGCGAAAGCGATTTGCACCTTCAGAGACTGGCTCTTGTCGGCCGCCAGGTCAAAGGCTTCGATGGCGCGCTCCACGGGCAAGATGCCGGTGATCACTGGTTTGCCATTGACCAGGCCTTCGTTCAAAAAGCGCACGGCGGTGGCAAATTCGGCGTGGAAGCGGAAGGTGCCGCGCAAGTCCACTTCTTTGGCCACGACCTGCGTCATCGGCAGGCTGATGTCGCCGCCCATGCCCACGGTGATCAGCACGCCACGCGGCACGATGGTGTCCAGTCCCACGCGCAAAGCGGCTTCGCTGCCCGAGGCCTCGAACACCACGTCAAACTGGCCCTTGTCCACTTTGTATTTGTCCAAGGCGGCTGCATCGGACTTGAGGTTGATGGTCTCGTCTGCGCCCATTTCCTTGGCGCACTTCAGGGGCAAATCGGCGATGTCGGCGGCCACGATGCGGGCCGCACCGGCCCGGCGCAAAGCGCCAATCAGCAGCGAGCCAATCGGGCCGCAACCGGTCACCAGCACCTGTTTGCCCAGCACACTGCCTGCGCGTTGGATGGCGTGCAGGCCCACTGACAAAGGCTCGGCCAAAGCGGCTTCAGACAGACTCAGGTGGTCGGCAATCGGGTGGGCCTGGTAGCCCTCGATGATGATTTGCTCGCTGAATGCGCCCTGGATGTGGGGGAAGGGCATGGCGCTGCCGTAAAAACGCATGTTCAGGCAATGGTTGTGCTGGCCTGCCTGGCAAAAGCGGCAGTGGCCGCAAGGGCGAGAAGGCGAGATGGCGATGCGCTGGCCTTTGGCGATGCCGCTGGCTTGGCTGCCCAATCCATCCACCACGCCAGATACTTCGTGTCCCAGCGCAATGGGCTGCTTGATGCGCACGGTGCCAAAGCCGCCGTGCTGGTAGTAATGCAAATCAGAGCCGCAAATGCCGCCATAGGCCACATTCACGCGCAGTTGGTGTTCGCCCAAAGCGGGCAGTTCGGTGTTTTCAATGCGCAGGTCTTTGGCCGAATGGCAGACAACAGATTTCATGGTGAGGTCTCTTTTGAAAAAATAGGTTGAATCGTATGGTCCGGCACGCTGAAGTTTGAAATGTGTGAAACAAGTCATCTCGTAGGTCGGCACTCGCAGAGTCCGACATGATGGGTTTCGCCGCAGGCCCATGTCGGGGTCTTGGACCGCCGACCTGCAACATCTTTGAGCATTGAATACTTCACAGAGCCGGATCAATCGTTAGAGGGTGGCGGTCACGCCGCCGTCCACATACAAAATATGGCCGTTCACAAAGCGTGAAGCGTCACTGGCCAAAAAGACGGCCGCGCCGCCCAGGTCCTGCACATCGCCCCAGCGGCGGCTGGGTGTGCGTCCGACCAGCCAGCTGCTGAAGGCCGGGTCATCCACCAGCTTTTGGTTCAGCTCGGTCTTGAAGTAGCCGGGGCCAATGCCGTTGACGTTGATGCCGAACTGGCCCCAGTCGATGGCCATGCCTTTGGTCAGCATCTTCACCGCGCCCTTGGTGGCGGTGTAGGGTGCAATGCCGGGGCGGCCCAGCTCACTTTGCACCGAGCAGATGTTGATGATCTTGCCGCGCCCACGCGGGATCATCTTTTTGGCCACCGCCTGGCCCACGAAGTACACGCTGTCCAGGTTGGTCTTCATGATGGTGTGCCAATCGCTGTCGGCATACTCGTGCAACGGACCGCGAATCTGCATGCCTGCGTTGTTGATAAGGATGTCAATCGGGCCTTCAGCCTCGATCTGCTCGACAGCAGCACGTACGCTGTCGGCATCGGTCACGTCAAACACCGAGGTGCTGACCGATAAATTTTGTGCCTTCAAGGTGTGCGCAGCGGCCTCTACCTTGCTGGCCGTGCGGCCATTCAGGATGACATGCGCGCCAGCTTGCGCCAGGGCTTCGGCCAGTGCCAAGCCGATGCCTGCAGAAGAGCCTGTGATCAGGGCGCGGCGGCCCGAGAGTTGAAAAGAGTCCAGAACATTCATCGCATCAATAACCATTTAAGAGGAACCATCACCAAGCTTGGAAAGGCAATGAGCGAACCCATCACCACCACCTGGGATATCAAGAAAGGCATGACACCACGGATGACGTCATGCATCGGAATGCGGCCTACGCCGCAGACCACGTTCAGCACCGTACCGACCGGCGGTGTGAGCAGACCGATGGCGTTGTTCATGATGAACAGCACGCCAAAGTAGACCGGATCAATGCCTGCTTCGCGCACCAAAGGCATGAGCACGGGCGTGAGGATCAGCACCGTGGGCGCAAAGTCCAGCGCCGTGCCCACAATCATCACCAGCAGCATCAGCATGACCATCAGCAGAGTTTTGTTGTCAATAAACGGCCGCAAAATTTCGACAATCTGCGCCGGAATATTGGCCACCGTGATCAGCCAGGCCGACACCAGCGCGGCCGCTACCAAAAACATGACGACCGAAGAAGTTTTGGCGGCCGCCAAAATGATGCCGTACAGATCCTTGAACTTAATTTCGCGGTAGATAAACAGACCCACGAACAAGGAATACACCACCGCCACCACCGCCGCCTCGGTGGGGGTGAAGACGCCCATCTTCATGCCGCCGATGATGGTGATGGCCAGCAGGTAAGACCAAAACGCGTTGATGGTCACCGAGATGCGTTCTTTGAACGGCACTTTTTCGGCCACCTCCACCTTGTCCTTGCGGGCCACGATCCACCAGGTCACGATCAGGGCAAAACCCATCATGAGTCCCGGAAAAATGCCCGCCATGAAAAGCTTGGAAATCGACACGCCGCCGATCACGCCAAACAAAATGAAGCCAATCGACGGGGGGATCACTGGCGCGATGATGCCGCCCGCGGCAATCAGGCCCGCCGAGCGGTCCATGCGGTAACCGGCTTTGCGCATCATGGGCAGCAAGACGGCGGCCAGCGCTGCCGTGTCGGCCACGGCCGAGCCCGACAAGCTGGCCATGACGATGGCCGCGAACACCGCCACATAACCCAGGCCGCCACGAAAGTGCCCGACCCACACCATGGCCGAGTTAACGATGCGTCGGCTCATGCCGCCCGCGTTCATCAGCTCACCGGCCAACATGAAAAAGGGCACGGCCATCAGCGGAAAGTTGTCAGCGCCGTTGATCAGGTTCTGCGACACGATCTGGGTGTCGAAGTTGTCCAGGTGCAGCATCAAGGCCACACCCGAGACCAGCAGCGAAAACGCCAGTGGCATGCCCAGCGCCATGGCAGCCAGCAGCGACACAATGAACACAATGACGGTCATTTGGTGGCCCCTTGGGTGTGGGCGATCGCGACCTCTTCGGAGTCTTGCACCTGGATCAAATCGGTTTCCTCAAAGTTGCCTTTGGCCAGCTGCACCAGCTTGCCCAGAATCATCAGCCCCATGGCCACGCTGGTGATGTAGCCCACGCCGTACACCCAGCTCATGGGGATTTCGGTCACGGCCGAGCGCGTGCTGGCGTTGATGCCGTGTTGCTTCAAGGTGCCGTAAAACATGAGGGCGCAGCAGCCCAGCATCAGCACATTGGAAACAGCGAAGGCGATTTTTTTGCCGCGAAGGCTGAGCTTGCGCACGATGGAGTCCAGACCCAAGTGGCCGTTTTCGCGCATGGTGACAATGGCGCCCAAAAAAGTGATCCAGATGAACAAAAACCGTGACAACTCTTCCGAGCTGATGATGCCGTCGTTGAAGCCGTAGCGCAGCACCACGTTGCCAAACACCATGATGACCATGGCCGACAACATGATGACCAGCGTGAGCTCTGCCAGCTTGAAGAAAAGGTCGTTGATTTTTTTCATGGTGCCATCAAAAAAGCCCCCTCCAAAGAGGGGGCGTGTTATCGGTCAAATCATCACTTGGTGTCTTCGATGGCCTTGAGCAAAGCTGGGCCGTTTTTCTCACCAAAAGTCTTGGCAATCTCGGCCGACACGATCTTCTGGAAGGGGGCCATGTCGACGTTCTCGATCACCTGCATGCCCGACTTCTTCAAGTCGGCCACCACTTTGCCCGCGTTGGACGCGTTCAGGCTGCGTTGGAAGCTGGCGGCTTCCCGTGCCGAATCCACCATCACTTTTTGGTAATTGGCGGGCAGGCTGTCGAACTTGGCCTTGTTCATGGCCACGACCAGGGGTGAGTACACGTGGTTGCTCACCGTCAGGTGCTTTTGCACTTCGTAGAACTTGGACGACCAGGTCACGTTGATCGGATGCTCTTGGGCGTCAAAGGTGCCGGTTTCCAGGGCGGTGTACAGCTCGGCAATCGGCATGGGCGAAGGGTTCATGCCCAGCAGGCGGAAGGCCTGGATGTGGTACGGGTTGGGTGTGGAGCGGATCTTCAAGCCCTTGAGGTCATCGGGCTTGTTCACGGGACGTTTGTTGTTGGTGAAAGCGCGCCAGCCGTTTTCCCAATAGGCCAGGCCCTTCAAGCCGTGCGGGGACAATTCGTTGAGCACGCCCGTGCCCACCGCACCGTCGAGCACGTTGTAGGCGTGTTGCGCGCTGCGGAACACAAAGGGCAGTTCCATCGCGGCGGTGTTGGGCACGATGCCGTTGAAGTTGGAGGCACCGCTGGAGACGATGTCGATCGTGCCGCCGCGTGTGCCGTTGATCATGGCCGCGTCGTTGCCCAGCTGGTTGGCCGGGAACACGGTGATCTCGACATCACCGTTGGTGCGTTGCTTGACCAGCTCGGCCAATTTGAGGGCGGCGGCGTGCTGGCCGTCGGTGGCGTTGACCGCGTGGCCCATTTTGAGGTTGAACTTGGCAGCGTAAGCGCTGGAGCCGACGGCGGCGACCAGGCAGGCGAGCAGGATGCGGGAAAGTTTCATGGTTTGTCTCCGGGTTGAAGTAAAGGACTGTCGCGAAACTCAATCGGTGGGCAGCGCGTATTCATCTGCGCTGAAAACGGTGTGAAACACGGTGCCATCGAACATGGCGATCATGTCCTTGGACACTTCTTTGCTCTTCATGCGCACCTCTGAGGCCAGGGCGATCTCGATCGCCTCGCGGCTGGGGTAGCGCACCGACAGCACCATGCCAAAGTGCGGGTCATTCACGTCGCTTTCGACCTGGCGCAACACACGCACTTCTTGCGCGCCCGGAAAACGGGTCCACAGGGGCACCAGATTTTCGCGGATGTAGCGGTTGAAGGCGTCCTCCATGCCGGGTTTGACTTGGCCTTGGAAAAATGCGCAGCGGATGAACATGAGGGGGCTTTCTTACAACTCAGAGGGCAGGGTGCAGGCGAGCCTGCAAAGCCTGAAGCGCTTGCTGGACCATGTCCTGCACCGACTCGGTGATGGGCAGGCGGATGACATCGACCTCATCGGCCTGGGGTTTTTCCAGGGTCCGGAACTGGCTGTCCAGCAAGCCGGGCTGCATGTAATGGCCAACACGCTGCTGCATCCGTTGTTGGATCAAATCGAATTCGCCATCCAGAAATACAAAACACACATCGCCTGCTTGTTCGCGGATGCGGTCGCGGTACACGCGCTTGAGCGCCGAGCAGGCCACAACGCGGCCTTGGGCAGCGGGCTGGGACAGGTAAGCGCCTATGCGGTCCAGCCAGGGCCAGCGGTCGTCGTCTTGCAGGGCAATGCCCGCACGCATTTTGGCCACGCTTTCAGGCAGGTGCAGGTCATCACCGTCCACCATGTCGAGACCCAGGCGCTCGCCCAGGGCGGCGGCCATGGTCGACTTGCCGCAACCGGACACCCCCATGACGATCAGGCGAAATGGCATGTTGCTCATGTTGGGATGCCGCCGCTCACTTCACCATGCTCATGCACTCGGGCACGGGCGTGCGCAAGGGCTGGCCTGAAATACCGGCCTGCATGTTGGCAAAAGCCAGATCGGCCATGGCTTGGCGCGTTTCGGTGGTGGCGCTGGCCATGTGGGGTGTGATCACCACCTTGTTCATGGTCCAGAGCACCTCGGGCACATGGGGCTCGTTGGCAAACACATCCAGACCCGCGCCTGCGATGGTGCCGTTTTGCAGGGCCGCGATCAGCGCCTCTTCATCGACCACGCTGCCACGCGCCACGTTGATCAAAAAGCCGCGTGGGCCCAGGGCCTTGAGCACTTCAGCGTTGATCAGGTGCTTGGTGCCTGCGCCCCCTGGCGTGATGACCACCAGAAAATCCACGTTCGCGGCCAGCTCGGCAGCAGAGGGGAAAAATTTGAAACCGGAATCGGCCTTTTCGGTGCGGGCGGTGTAGGCAATCGACATGCCAAAACCCTTGGCGCGTTGGGCAATGGCCTTGCCAATGCGCCCCAAACCCACAATACCCAAGCGGGCCCCCGAGACCTTGCGGCCCAAAGCCATGGGGCCGCTGGGCCACTGGCCTGCCCGCACAAACTGATCGGCCTGGGGGATGGTGCGGCCTACCGACAGCACCAAGCCCATGGCCAGATCGGCCACGTCGTCGGTCAACACATCGGGGGTGTGGGTGACGGGGATGCCGTGTTCGATGGCAGCCGCCACATCCACGCCGTCGTAGCCCACGCCAAATACCGACACCACTTTGGCGTTCGTCACTTGCGCCAGCAGGCTGCGGGGCACGCTGGCTTCGCCAGTCCCTGCCACGCCCACGATGCGCGGGGCCAAGGCTGCGAAGGCGGTGGGGTCGGTGATGTGGGTGCGGTCGTGCACGGTGTAGACCGATTCCAGCGCTTGTTGATAGAAGGGGTGGAGTTTGGCTACAGCCAGAACATCGGGTTTGGACACGTCAATTATTCCAGTCAGAAATCAGTATCGGACAGCGCTGTCCGAAGAGGTAAAAAAATTTTAGAACGAAAATATGATTATTTCGCTTGCGGATCAGGGTTTTCCACGCATCTTCAAAATCTTTGTGAAAAACTTTGGGATAGCGCTATCCTATAGATGTCCAACTCGAATTCTTCTCCGGATTAACCCTTGCCCAACGCCCCCATTCCCGCCAAAACAGCCTTGAAAAGCCACCGATCCACTGGCCGCATCACGCTCAGCGATGTGGCCCGCGCCGCTGGCGTCAGTCCCAGCACCGTCTCACGGGCCTTGCGTGGTGAAAGGGCGGTTGACCCAGCTCTGATCGAGCGGGTGCAGGCGGTGTCCGACAAACTCGGTTACGTGCCCGACCCGGCGGCCCGGGCGCTGGCTTCGCAGCGCAGCAACCATGTGGCCATCCTGATCCCGCTCCTGTCCAATGCTTTGTTTGTGGATTTGCTGGACTCGGCCCAAAAAACCCTGCGGGCAGGGGGCTACCAGACGCTGATGGGCGTGACCCATTACGACTCCAGTGAAGAAGAGCAACTGCTGCGCGAGCAACTGCTGCATCGCCCGGCAGGTCTTTTGGTGACAGGCCTGGACCACAACCCGGCCACCCGCAAACTCATGCACAGCAGCCAGGTGCCCTGTGTGCACCTGATGGACCTGCCTGCGGCACAGCGCGAAGACGCGCCATATTGCGTGGGCTTTCGTCAGACCGATGCAGGCGCAGCCATGACGCGCCACCTGCTGGCGCAAGGCCGCAAGCGCATCGCATTTGCCGCGGCGCAATTGGACCCACGCGTGATGCAGCGCCTGTTCGGTTGGCGCAGCGCCTTGCAAGAGGCGGGCGTTTACGAGCCCACGCTCGAGTTTTTGAACCCCGCGCCATCGTCCTTGGCCTTGGGTGGCATCTTGTTCGAGCAAATCATGCAGCAGCGCCCGGCGGTGGATGCGGTCTTTTTTTGCAACGATGACTTGGCGCAAGGTGCCCTGATGGCCGCTTTGCGCCTGGGCGTTTCGGTGCCCGCGCAGGTGGCGATTGCGGGCTTCAATGACCTCACTGGCAGCGATCAGATGCTGCCCCCCTTGACCACTGTGCGAACGCCACGTGCGCGCATTGGCGAGGCTGCAGCGCAGATGCTGCTGAGCCTGATGCGAGGCGAAACACCACCCGTGCCGCAGTTGGATTTGGGCTTTGAGATCGTGCAGCGCCAGAGCAGTTGAAACGGGTTTTTGCTTATTGATCCGGCACGTTGAAGTTTGAAATATGTGAGAAATGTCATCTCGCAGGTCGCCAATCGCAGGGGCCGACATGATGGGTTTTGCCACAGGCCCATGTCGGGGTCTTCGAGCGCCGACCTACAACTTCTTTGATCATTGAAAATTTCATGGGGCCGAATCCATAACTTGTGGGAGCCCCGCCCTCGGAGCGATGGGGGGCTGCGGACGCTCAATCGCGGCGAGGGCGCCACTCTTACCAGGGGGTCAGGTCAGCGGCCCGCGCACCACGTTGATCAATGCTTCGCCCTGGCTCAAGCGTCGAATGTTGTCGGCCAATGTCTCTTGACGGCGGCGCACTGTGCCGGTGGTCCAGCCTGACATGTGGGGCGTCATCAGCACGTTGTCCAGCGATGCGAAATCAAACTGCGATGGCGCGCACTCGGGTTGCGTGGGGGTGGGGTACTGGTACCAGGTGTCGATCACCGCGCCGCCAATCTGATGGTTTTTGAGGGCTTGGTACAAGGCCTTTTCATCGATCACCGCACCCCGGCCCACATTCAGCAGCATCGCATCCGGCCGCATGGCTGCTATTGCGGGCGCATCGACCAGACCTTGCGTGTTGTCGGTCAAGGGCAGACACACCACCACGGCATCGCAACTGCCCATGAAGTCCTGCAGGGCGTCCAGGGTCCAGCTGCGGTCCACCACCGGATGGCTGATGGGGCTGCGGTTGGCCACAAGCACCTGCATGCCCATGGCTTTGGCGCGTTGTGCCAAGGTCTGTGCAATGTGGCCAAATCCCAACAGGCCCAAAGTTTGCGTGCCCAGTTCGGTGCGCAAAGCCGATGGGCGACCGGCCCAATAGGTCCAGCGTTGCTCACGCAAATCCTGATCGGCGCGTGCCAGGGGCACATGGCGCATCAGCAGTGCGGCGATCACGTATTCGGCGATCGCGTTTTCGTGGCCAAAGCAATTGGCCAACGTGCATGCGGGGGGTAGGAAGGCGATGTTGACAGCATCGGTGCCTGCCGCAGGGGCATGAAACAAGCGGGCCTTCAGCGGTCTGGGCATGCTGTCGTTGAGTTGGATGCCGATCACCACATCGGCGCTTTCGTAATGCTCGCGTTCACCGGCCTGATCGAGTGCGTCGCTCAGGTCCAGCAACTGGTGTGCGGGGTCAATCAGGGTCTCAAAGTCGTGACGAAAATTGGCCGCATTCTGGCCGTGAAAGACGATTTTCAAAGACGGGATGCTCATATTGCCTCGTGTGGGTTGGAAGGGTGCATGGCCATATCTGAGTCGAAGACCACTATGCCAGAAGCGCCTTGCGCGGCTGTTGACTCGGCGACAATCGGGCTTTGCAGCTTTCTTGAAATCCTTGCCATGAGCACCCTGAAAAAAGTCATTTTGTTCACCGACACCGACGGACGTGCGCGGTTTCGCGATGAAACGGTCGAGTTGACCGAAGGCACGCCCCAAAGCCAGTTGTCGCCTTTGTTGCCCAGCGGTGGCTACCAATTGCGTCAAAGTCCTGTGGGTTTTCAAAGCAGCTTTCATTGCACCGGTGCTACGCAATGGCTGTTTGTGCTCAGCGGGCAGATGGAAATCTTGTTGCAAGACGGCAGTTCACGCATCTTTGGCCCGGGGGAATTTTTCTATTCGAGTGACACTTTGCCCGAAGGTGCCACGTTTGATCCGGCCATTCACGGCCACTGGAGCCGTCAGCTCGGCCCCGACCCACTGGTGACCTTGTTTGTTCGCGACTGAATGACGTAGACGTTTTCAGGTCGGCACTGCAGCGCTTATTGGTGCAGATGCGTCAGTCAGGTCTCAATGAGGCTGCGTCATGGGGAATGGTGTCATTCCACCCAGCAGCTTGAAGCGTTCCTGGATTTGGGCCAGTTCCAGGGCGGAGGATTTGCCCATTTTTTTCAAAATGTTGGCGCGATGGGTTTCGATCGTGCGCACGCTGTTTTCCATCACTTCGGCAATTTCGCGATTGGTCTGGTTGTTCAGGATGCGGGCAAACACCTGGCTCTCGTGATGTGTCAATGACAGGAGCCTGGCCAGGTGCTCGCGCTTGAACACCTGGTCAGCAACCCTCGAATTGGACAGTTGCATGGCAGCTTGCACTTTTTCAAGCAGTCGCATGGGATCAAATGGCTTGGTCACATAGTCAAATGCCCCGGCCTTCATCAAAGTCACGGCCATCGACAAGTCTCCATGGCCTGTCATGAAGATCACGGGCCATGGAAAATTTTGACTTTGCATGAGCGCAAAAAGCTCGGAGCCCGTCATGTCTGGCATGCGTATGTCCATCAGCACGCATCCCTGTTCCTGAAACGTAGAGGAGAGGTCTGGATAGATTTTGATGAATTGCGTGGGTGACTCGAAGCAACGCACACTTTCTGCGCCTGCCGAGGTCAGCAGCACCTTCAGACTTTGGGCCAATTCGGCATCGTCTTCAATGACAAAAATATGAGCCTTCATGTGGGTTGCGCCTGTTGGGTGGTGTCGCTGAGCAATGGCAAACTGATCATGAAGCCAACGCCTCTGGGGCTGTTGTTTTTCAGGGTCAGCCGACCATTCAGCCGTTCGATGACCGAGCGGCATAGCTTGAGCCCAATGCCCAGCCCCTGGGCTTTGGTGGTAAAAAAGGAGTCAAAAATCCGAGGCACATTTTCGGGCTGAATGCCCGGGCCATTGTCCGCAACTTGAATGTGCAACATCTCCTGGTCACCTGTGACCTGGATGCGAATGCGCTTGCTGCTGTGTGTGATGCTGTCGAGTGCCTGAATGCTGTTTTTCACCAGATTCAAGATGACTTGCTCAAACAAAATCGGGTTAAGCAGTGTTCGCCATTGCGCATCACACTGAATGTGCAGTGCCACCTGGTGCTGTGAGCACAGCCATAGCAAGTGTGGCTCCATCCGAAAAAACAGGGCTTGTAAATTTACTTCAGCGACATCCATGGGGCCCGGTTGTGTCATGCCACGCACGGCCACCAGGACTTGCGCTGCGCGCTGGCTTTGTTCCTGGATTTTTTGCAGCAAGGGCAGCACGGGGCTTTGCGCGTCATGGCGCTGCAGCTGCAACTGACCCGCGACGGCGTAATTGGCAATCGATGTGAGGGGTTGGTTGATTTCGTGGGCCAGGCTGGCCGACATTTCACCCAGCATGCTCAGGCGACTTTGTTGGTCCAACAAGCGCGATTGTTTTTGTAATTGGGCTTCTGTCTTTTGTCGAAGCTGGAAATCCCGCCAGTGCAAAAAAAACAACACAATAACCATCAACGTGACAACAAAAAAAGCCGGGCGCAGGGCTGACAGTATGCCCAGCATCGGATCGGCGGATTGAAATTGCAAAGACCACAGACCTTCCCATTCCGGAAAATTCAGGATGTAGCGGGAAACATCCAAGAAGTTTTGGGTCTGATAGGGCACCACTTCGACGGTCAGCAATGTTTCCTTGTTTTCGCCGGTCACCTGTGTCCAAGGCTGTGTATCGAGGGTCAACACATAAGCCACTGGCGATGGCCCGTCATGCGGTATGAACAAATCAACCACCTGTTGGTCGTGCTGCTTGTACAGGGCGCTGTAAGTGGGGGTTTGCAGCTCCAGGGCGTGAGCCAGTGAGATGCGATTGAGCGGTTTGAATGTGGTTGGATCATGGGCGTCCCCCTCTTGTCGCGTGAACGACTTGAGCACATGCCCATTGGCATCAAGCAGTTGCACACGCAGAACATGGGATGAATTCTTGAGCCATTGGCGAGCGATGGGCTCAAAATCGTCTCGCGGACTGTCCGTTGCCGACACGGCTCTGTCGTAGTGGGTTTGTGCGGCGTCAAGTCGCGCTGACAACTGCTGCGCATATTGCAAAGCACTTTGATGGGTTTTGCTTTGCATCGCGTTGGTGATGGCTTTTTCGACCCACCAAGGCGTGGTGATCAGCATGATCAAACTCAAAATGGCCAGCCAAAGACCACCGGAACGTGCCATCCAGTTGTTCGCTGCATGGCGAATGCTGTTCCACAAATTGTGCCCAGCCAAATGTTCAATGGGCGGGAACATGGCTCAGCGTGGACTTGAACACGGCGGGAGACTTCATCACGGTGGGCCACAGGAAGGTGGATTCGGTCTCCCACAACTTCGAAGTGAAGCCCTGGCGCGCGCAGCCTTGGTCTTCCAGCTTGGCGAACTGCTCATACAAGTGAAGTCGCTGGTGGGCATCGGCCGTCAAGCGTTGCATATCGCGTGAAGCCAGATTGAATTTCAGACTGTCAAAGCGGTAGCCCTCGCACAGGGCAGCCAGGGGCCCCAATTGAGGCATGTATTGGCAGTAACCGTTCTTGCTGATACGAGAGTATTGAGAAAAATTTTTCGCTGTCGTTAGAAGAAGCGCTTGCACGTCAGTCAGTTCGGATTTTGCTTTGGCCAATGGTTGCCTCAGCTCTTCGGATGCCTGTTTGGACGCAGGAGGGGGCTGTGCAGTGCCATAGGTGCACAGACGCTGTAATTTGTTGAAGCCGTTTTGAAGCTCTTGCGTCGCCTGCGATGCAGCCTGAACGTGCTGACTGAATCGAGCGCTGTCTTCGTTGTTCGCACCCACCAACGACGAAGCCTGAGATTTCAAAGGAGGTAGAGCTTCGGAGCTGGCCGCCCATGCAGTCGAGATGACCCCCCCGCTTGTCAGCATAAAGGCTGTCATTGCCAAAAAATCAAAGGGTCGTAGTGCCATGTTGTCAGTATATTGGGTGCAAATAGCTATTTGTTGATTTGATAGAAATCTTTGTCGTTTTTTGATTTTAGCAATGATATCAAGCTGAAGTCTGGTTGTTTTCTTCAGTCAGTCAAATTAAATTGATTCATTTAGTTCTAACTTTTTGGAATATTTTCACTACTTTTATCAATTTAAAATAAATTCTGCGGAAACTACTGAACTTCGTAAAGTCATGCTAATATTCGTCCAAATTCAGCAATTTCATCAAAAGTCATCATATCAACCACGGAATCAGGCACCTTGACCACACCTCAACGCTCATCTGTTTTGCAAGTCAAAACACTGCGCTCTCTGATGCAGAGAGCCAGAGCGCTATTGGGTGCCGCCAAGTCAGATGTCACACGCGCCAGCCTGCAAGTAGCACTCTTGTATGTGTTTGCGGAGCATGTCAAGGCGCAGACTGCGAATCGCGAGGCAGAAGCCACGGATGCTTCATTGGTGGACGTCGATGCAGAACTGGAGCAGTTTGACGCCACGCAAACCATTGCACAAGAAGGCCAAGAAGAACTCGACCCGGCGCAAGCTGCTGCGCTGCTGCGAGACCTGATCAATGAAGAGCTGGCCATCACCGCACAAGCCCGGGGCATTGACCCGGAGCAGCGTCTGGCACTTGAGCAAGAGCTTGAGTCCTCGCAGTCTCTTTCTGCTTCACAAAGCACCCTGCAGGCCAACGCAGGTTCAGAAGGTGCTGCCAAAGGCTTTGAATGGACTGACCTCAAGATTGGCGAAACAGGTTTTTCGCCTTTCGCGGTCATGGGTGGCGGCCTTTTGTTCAACTCCTTGTTTGCGGGTGGTGGCCCCGCAGCCATAGTGGCCAAAGCTGTTTTGTATGCCAACGGCATCGTGGCCGACGGCTACATTGCTGGAGCAACGGTCAAACTCCTTGATGCCAATGGCAATGTCATCGCATGGACAGAAACTGATCCTTTGGGGCGCTACACATTTGACGACGAATTGCTCAAACGAGCCAGCAAAGTGGTGGCATCGGGTGGTAAGGACATATCTACCAATCGTGATTTTGATATCGAATTGAGTGCCCCATCGGGTGCCACCGTCATCAATCCGCTGACCACACTGGTCCAGAGTTTCATTGAAGCCAATCCCGGCATGTCTGCGGCCAAGGCCATGCAGGCCGTGCGCACGGCCCTGGGCATTCCAGACAGCCAAGACTTGCTGACGCTCGATCCAATTGCTGCTGCCATGTCGGGCACTGCTGAGCAAAAAAGCCTGGCTTTGGCTTTGCAAATCAAAGCTGCGCAAGTGGCCAATTTGCTGATCACGGCATCGTCTGCCATGCGTGCTTCAGACCCTGGTTTGTCGCTCCAGGACGCCATGAGCAAGATCATTGGCGGATTGACCCAGCAAATCGCCAACGTTGCAAGCGGAGCGCAAAAGCCCTTTGCACTCAATGATGTGTCCATCATCTCTTCGGTGACAGGCTTGTCGGGCGATGCAGTCAGCCTGATCGCTGAAGGCAACACCTTCAGCGCTGACTCTTTGGAAGGCATTTACGAATTCCAAAAGCTCGTCCAAGATGATCTGTCGAACATCTTGAGTCTGGGCGGCACCATGTCCGCAGAGGCACTCAAGAGTCTGACGGCGCTGCTGAAGTTTGTTTCGCAAGGCAATAAAGTTGTCGACTTCAAACTTGCGCCTTTCAGCGACACCAGTCTCAATGGCTCGGCCTTGCTCACCCATGTGGCCGATCCCTCTGTTCGGATTGATTTGAAGCCACTGGCCAACACGGTCAAAGTTGGCGATACGATCCAACTGACGCAAGAAGGTCGGGCACCCACTACGGTCATCGTGACGCCCGAAGACGTAGCCCGTGGCTACGTCGACATCAAACTACCGACCTTCACGCAAGATGGTTCAGCCACCATCACGGTCACTGTCACGGATTCTCAGACTCAAAAACCCGTGGCCTCTGGTGTTGCGGCCATCACCTACGACAGCACAGTCAGTGCCATTGGCGCGCAGATTGCACCCCATACGGACCCCGTTGGAGGCGCAGGAAAACCCAATGTGATGATCACGGTCACGGGTCTCGAAGCAGGTGCTGTTTGGCAGTACAGCCTTGACAACGGGAAAACATGGAGTGCCCAGATTTCTGGCCCCTCAACGCCTGTTGCAGTGCCGCAGGGTGCATTTGTTCTGACACTGCGCCAAATCGACAGAGCGGGCAACGAGTCGGCACCATCCCAAATCAAATTTGAATACAGCGCAGGCAACTTTGCTCCCGCTTTGACAGGTGCCAAGGCGGTCCTGGTGGATGGCGTCGAAGACCGCTCCACGATCATCAAAGCTTCGGATTTGCTCAAGGGCTATTCAGACGCAGAAAACCAAAATCTCAGCATCGTCAACCTGACGGCCAAAGGCGATGCTGGTCTTGTGATTCAAGTTGTTGCCAACAATGATGGCACGTACACCCTGACGGCTCCCGCCAACTACAACGGCGCTGTTGTCCTGAGCTATGGCGTCAGTGACGGCGTGGCGGTGACCTCCGCCAGTCAACAATTGAGCATCACTGCTGTCAACGACGCAGCCGTGCTCAGTAGCGCTACAGTGACGTTGGACGAAACCAACGAAGCGCTCAGCACCAGCGGCAAGTTGACGGTCACTGACGTAGACAGTGCACAGACCTTCCAAGTGCAGACCAATGTGGCAGGCACGCATGGTAAGTTCAGCATCGACGCGCAAGGCAACTGGAGCTACTCGGCCAACACGGCTCTGAACAGCCTGAACGTGGGTGATTCGGTGAGCGACACGTTCACCGTGGCCTCGGCAGACGGCACGCAGACCAGCGTCAAAGTCACGATCAACGGCACGAACGATTCCGCAGTCCTCAGCAGCGCTGCAGTGACGCTGGACGAAACCCACGAAGCCCTCAGCACCAGCGGCAAGGTGACGGTCACCGACATTGACAGCGGCGAGACCTTCCAAGTGCAGACCAATGTGGCAGGCACGCATGGCAAGTTCAGCATCGACGCGCAGGGCAACTGGAGCTACATAGCCAACACGGCCCTGAACAGCCTGAACGTGGGTGACTCGGTGAGTGACACGTTCACCGTGGCCTCGGCAGACGGCACACAGACCAGCGTCAAAGTCACGATCAACGGCACGAATGACGCCGCAGTGCTCAGCAGCGCACTGGTGGCGCTTGAAGAAAACAACGAAGCCCTGAGCACAAACGGCACGCTGACCATCAGCGATGTGGACAGCGGCGAGACCTTCGTGGTGCAGACCAACGCAGCTGGCACGTACGGCAAGTTCAGCATCGACGCACAAGGCAACTGGAGTTACACCGCCAACACGGCCCTCGGCAGCCTGAACGTGGGTGACTCGGTGAGTGACACGTTCACCGTGGCCTCGGCAGACGGCACACAGACCAGCGTCAAAGTCACGATCAACGGCACGAACGACGCCGCAGTGCTCAGCAGCGCTGTGGAGTCCCTGGACGAAACCAACGAAGCCCTCAGCACCAGCGGCAAGTTGACGCTCACTGACGTGGACAGCGGCGAGACCTTCCAAGTGCAGACCAATGTGGCAGGCACGCATGGCAAGTTCAGCATCGACGCGCAAGGCAACTGGAGCTACATAGCCAACACGGCCCTGAACAGCCTGAACGTGGGTGACTCGGTGAGTGACACGTTCACCGTGGCATCTGCTGACGGCACACAGACCAGCGTCAAAGTCACGATCAAAGGCACCAACGACGCGGCTGTACTCAGCAGCGCTGAATTGACACTGGACGAAACCAACGCAGCCCTGAGCACAAACGGCAAGTTGACGGTCACTGACGTAGACAGTGCCGAGACTTTCAAGGCCCAGACTGATGTCGCCGGAACGCATGGCAAGTTCAGCATCGACGCACAAGGCAACTGGACTTACGTAGCCAACACCGCATTGAACAGCCTGAATGCAAGCGACTCGGTGAGCGACACGTTCCCCGTGGAATCTGCTGACGGCACAAAGACCAGCGTCAAAGTAACGATCACTGGCACCAACGACGC
The DNA here is from genome assembly GCF_001270065.2 of Limnohabitans planktonicus II-D5. Lineage (GTDB taxonomy): Bacteria > Pseudomonadota > Gammaproteobacteria > Burkholderiales > Burkholderiaceae_C > Limnohabitans_A > Limnohabitans_A planktonicus. The sequence continues at coordinate 1,399 of NZ_LFYT02000001.1, read as the reverse complement.
GGCTGTGCTCAGCAGCGCTGAAGTGACATTGGACGAAACCAACGCAGCCCTGAGCACAAACGGCAAGTTGACGGTCACTGACGTAGACAGTGCCGAGACTTTCAAAGCCCAGACTGATGTCGCCGGAACGCATGGCAAGTTCAGCATCGACGCACAAGGCAACTGGACTTACGTAGCCAACACCGCATTGAACAGCCTGAATGCAAGCGACTCGGTGAGCGACACGTTTACCGTGGAATCTGCTGATGGCACAAAGACCAGCGTCAAAGTCACGATCACTGGCACCAACGACGCGGCTGTACTCAGCAGCGCTGAAGTGACATTGGACGAGACCAACGCAGTCCTGAGCACAAACGGCAAGTTGACGGTCACTGACCTGGACAGTGCCGAGACTTTCAAGGCCCAGACTGATGTCGCCGGAACGCATGGCAAGTTCAGCATCGACGCACAAGGCAACTGGACTTACGTAGCCAACACCGCATTGAACAGCCTGAATGCAAGCGACTCGGTGAGCGACACGTTCCCCGTGGAATCTGCTGACGGCACAAAGACCAGCGTCAAAGTCACGATCACTGGCACCAACGACGCGGCTGTACTCAGCAGCGCTGAAGTGACTCTGGACGAGACCAACGCAGTCCTGAGCACCAGCGGACAGCTGACGATCAGCGACGTGGACAGCGCACAGACCTTCCAAGCGCAGACCGATGTGGTTGGAACGCATGGCAAGTTCAGCATCGACGCACAAGGCAACTGGACCTACGGAGCCAACACCGCATTGAACAGCCTGAATGCAGGCGACTCGGTGAGCGACACGTTCCCCGTGGAATCTGCTGACGGCACAAAGACCAGCGTCAAAGTCACGATCACTGGCACCAACGACGCGGCTGTACTCAGCAGCGCTGAAGTGACTCTGGACGAGACCAACGCAGTCCTGAGCACCAGCGGACAGCTGACGATCAGCGACGTGGACAGCGCACAGACCTTCCAAGCGCAGACCGATGTGGTTGGAACGCATGGCAAGTTCAGCATCGACGCACAAGGCAACTGGACCTACGTAGCCAACACCGCATTGAACAGCCTGAATGCAGGCGACTCGGTGAGCGACACGTTCCCCGTGGAATCTGCTGACGGCACAAAGACCAGCGTCAAAGTAACGATCACTGGCACCAACGACGCGGCTGTGCTCAGCAGCGCTGAAGTGACATTGGACGAAACCAACGCAGCCCTGAGCACAAACGGCAAGTTGACGGTCACTGACGTAGACAGTGCCGAGACTTTCAAGGCCCAGACTGATGTCGCCGGAACGCATGGCAAGTTCAGCATCGACGCACAAGGCAACTGGACTTACGTAGCCAACACCGCATTGAACAGCCTGAATGCAAGCGACTCGGTGAGCGAC